>NZ_MLCL01000063.1 GCF_001942625.1 Mycobacterium syngnathidarum | reverse complement strand
TCACCCACGTGTTACTCACCCGTTCGCCACTCGAGTACCCCGAAGGGCCTTTCCGTTCGACTTGCATGTGTTAAGCACGCCGCCAGCGTTCGTCCTGAGCCAGGATCAAACTCTCCAAACAAAAACTTCCCAGTCCCAAAACCAGGCAGAATTCAGATTCAGAAAAATCCGATCACAAACAAAAGACACCAAACAAACTGGCATCAAAAAAACAAAACCACCCACCAAGAACGGAAGACGGGGAGTCCCCCAAGATGAATGGCAAAAAACAACAAACAAAAACCACCAAACACACTATTGAGTTCTCAAACAACACGCCCGAGTTTACCGCGCAGAAATCCCGCGGCTAAAAGCCGCTCAACTTGCTGCGGGCAGTGAGAAGACCCACCGTAATGGGTGTCTCTCTCGGATTTTGTCTTCGCTCTCCGGCGCTTGTCCGTGTCGCTCTGACCTGGAATAAGTTACGTGAGCGCTAACAGCGAGTCAAATCGCCTGGTGGCTCCGATGTTTCCCCAGGTCAGAGCCGGGTCGACGATCGGCCTAGGCGCCCACGCGCTCGACCCCTGCAATGTGCCGCTTGCCACGTCGCAACACGAGCCAGCGCTCATGCAGAAAATCGGAATGCTGTGGTATCCACTCGTCGCTTTCAATCCGCTTGTTGTTCACGTAGACGCCGCCCTCGGCAACGTTGCGGCGAGCGGCGCCCTTGCTGGCCGCCAACCCCGTGCCGACCAACAGATCGACGATCGAATCCGGGCCTCCCGGCTTCAGCTCGGCGACCTGTCCACTACTGGCTTCACGCAACGCGGCGCCCAGGGTGGGTTCGTCGAGGTCGGTCAACTCGGCTCGGCCGAACAACGCCTGGCTGGCCAGCTCGACTGCCGTCGTCGCGCCTTCGCCGTGTACCAACGTGGTGAGTTCCCTGGCCAGCCGCTTCTGCGCGGCGCGCTCATGGGCACGATTCTGGGTGGCGTCCTCGAGATCGGCGATCTCATCCGTGGTCAGGAAGGTGAACCACCGCAGGTACCCGACGACATCGGCATCGGCGGTGTTCACGAAGTACTGGTACCAGGCGTACGGGCTGGTCATCTCGGGGTCGAGCCAGAGGTTGCCGCCGCCGGTCGACTTGCCGAACTTCTTGCCCTCGGAGTCGGTGACCAGCGGAGTTGTCATGGCATGCACGGTGGCGCCCAGCTTCTGACGCACCAGGCGCGCCCCGGCCACGATGTTGCCCCACTGATCGGAACCACCGATCTGCAACGCGCAGCCATGCCGCTGATGCAGTTCTACGAAGTCGTTGGCCTGAAGCAGCATGTAGCTGAATTCGGTGTAGGAGATGCCTTCGCCCTCCAGCCGGCGCCGGACGGTCTCCCGGTCCAGCATCACGTTCACCGAGAAGTATTTGCCCAGGTCACGCAGGAACTCGATGGCCGAGAGCTGGCCGGTCCAGTTCAGGTTGTTCTCCACGATGGCGCCGGTCGGGGTTTCGTCGAATTCGACGAACCGTTCGAGCTGCCCGCGGATTCGGCCGGCCCAGTCCGCGACCGTGTCAGCGGTGTTCAGCGTGCGTTCGCCGGTATCGCGAGGGTCGCCGATCATCCCGGTGGCGCCGCCGGCGAGCACGATCGGCCGGTGGCCGGCACGCTGGAACCGCCGCAGCGTGAGCAGCGGGACCAAGTGCCCCGCGTGCAGGCTGGGCGCCGTCGGGTCGAAACCCGAGTAGACGGTCATGGGTCCCTTGGCCAGGTCATTCGCCAGCGCGTCGCGGTCGGTCGACTGCGCGATCAGCCCACGCCAGTCCAGCTCATCGAGGATTCCCATGCTCATGACGACGATCATGCCGCATGGCCGACATCAGTCACTGGAGCCGGGCGCCGGGGCACGTGGACTGCGCCGATACGCCGATACCTCTGCCCTGTCCGCCAGCCACAACCGCCACCTACGGTCGGCAGCCTTGCTCACGCCGACCCGGGGTCCGGCGACCGCGGTAACCGGATCAGTTAGCGCCAACTGCACCGGACTGTCGGCATCGAAAAGGTCAATTCCGTTGTCGTCCATGGTGATTCCCAGGGCAGAGCACAGGTTCCCCGGGCCTCGCGCCAGCGCGGCCGGCAGGATGGCCGGTCCACGGCGACGGCTTGCGACGTCGGCACCCGCATACACCGCAGCGGCTCGCAGCAGCACCGCACCGGCGACGCCGTCGAATCCACAGACCACGTTCGCGCAGACATGAATGCCATGGCTGCGGTAGGTGTACAGATGCCCGGGCGGTCCGAACATCACGAGATTGCGACCGCCGGCGCCCCGGTACGAATGCGATGCGGCATCGGGCCAAGGTCCGTCGGGTGGGCCGCCGTAAGCCTCGACCTCCACGATGACGGCGCTGGCTCCGCGACCGATCAGCTCGGCCCCCAACAGACGACCGGCCGCGAGCAAGGGGTCACCAGTCAACAGCTCGGCGCCCATCTGCAAGCCCACCCGAGCGATTCTGCACTTCGCAAAAACCACCGTTGACACCGGCCAGATCCCGGGCGCATTATTCATCACATGATGACTTCATCGGTTGATGAATTCTCCGTGGATTCCCCTACCGGGGGTGCTCCCCCGGCCATCGACATCGCCGGACTGCAGGTCAGCCGGGGTGGCCGGCCCGCGATCCGCGACCTCACCGTCCAGATCGCCGGCGGCACCATCACCGGCCTTCTCGGCCCGTCGGGCTGCGGCAAATCCACCCTCATGCGCAGCATCGTCGGGACACAGATCGTCGCGGCCGGCACCGTCACGGTGCTCGGGCATCCGGCCGGTTCGGCGCCGCTGCGCCATCGCGTCGGATACGTCACGCAGGATCCGACCATCTACGACGACCTGCGGGTGATCGACAATGTGCGGTACTTCGCCGCGCTGTACGGAACGTCAGCGGCCTCGGCGGCCGCCGCCATCCGCTCGGTCGGCCTCGAGGATCACCGCACCGCATACTGCGGCAATCTTTCCGGTGGCCAACGGACCCGGGCCTCTCTCGCCTGCGCGCTGGTGGCCGAACCCGAACTGCTGGTGCTGGACGAACCCACCGTCGGCCTGGACCCGGTGCTGCGGGTGGACCTGTGGGAACAGTTCAACGATCTGTCGCGGCGCGGCACCATGCTGCTGGTCTCCAGCCATGTCATGGACGAGGCCGATCACTGCGGCGACCTGCTGCTCATGCGTGAAGGTCAACTGCTCGCCCACACCACTCCCGACCGGCTACGGAAGGACACCTCATGCACGTCTCTGGAGGAAGCGTTTCTCACCGTCATCCGGCGCAGCGACCCAGCCGCGACCAACCCAGCCGGCTGAGCCCGGCGGCATACCTGGCCACCACCGGCCGGATCCTGCGGCAACTGGCCGCCGACCACCGCAGCGTGGCAATGATCCTGGTGGTGCCCAGCCTGATCATCACCCTGATGTACTTCATGTTCCAGAACGCGCCGCAGGCACCGGGACATCCGTCGCCGTTCAACAACGCCTGCCTGATCATGCTCGGCGTCTTCCCCCTGATCGTGATGTTCCTGATCACCTCGATCACCATGCAGCGCGAACGCGTGTCGGGAACCCTTGAGCGCATCCTGACCACGCCGCTTCGCCGCTTCGACCTGCTGGCCGCCTACGGCACCGCCTTCTCGATCGCTGCCGCCGCCCAAGCCACCCTGGCCTGCATCGTCTCGTTCTGGCTCCTCGGATTCGACACCGCCGGCAGCCCCGCCCTGGTTTTCCTCATCGCGATCATCAACGCCGTGCTGGGCGTGGGTCTGGGCCTGCTGTGCAGCGCGTTCGCCCGCACCGAGTTCCAGGCAGTGCAGTTCATGCCCGTGGTGATCGCCCCGCAGCTGCTGTTGTGCGGCATCATCGTGCCGCGCGCCGCGCTGCCGGACTGGCTGCAGTGGATCAGCAACGTGCTTCCCGCCAGCTATGCGCTCGAAGCACTGCAGCAGGTTGGCGCCCATCCTGAGCTGACCGCGATCGCCGCCCGCGACATCGCGATCGTCGTAGGGTTCGCCATCGTGGCATTGTGTCTGGCTGCGGCCACCCTGCGTCGCCGAACACCTTAGGAAACCATGAGCACCGACATCGATTCCGGCCAGGAACGCAAACGCCGGGGCCGTCCCTCGGGGCCGTCGGACCGACGTGAGCGCATCTTGGCCAGTGCACGGGAATTGTTCGCCCGCAACGGAATCGACAAGACATCGATTCGCGCCATCGCGGCCGACGCCGGGGTTGACGCCGCCCTGGTGCATCACTACTTCGGCACGAAAACCCAGCTGTTCGCCGCCGCGATTCACATTCCGATCGATCCCATGACCGTCATCGGACGGCTCAACGAGGTTCCGGTCGAACAAATCGGCCACACGCTGCCGTCAATCTTGTTGCCGCTGTGGGATTCCGAGATCGGCAAAGGGTTCGTGGCGACCTTGCGTTCCATCCTGGCAGGCAACGACGTATCGCTCGTGCGGTCGTTCCTGCAGGAGGTGATCATCGGAGAAATCGGGCCACGCGTCGACGACCCGCCCGGTAGCTCCCGCGTGCGCATCCAGTTCGTCGCCTCGCAACTGGTCGGGGTCGCGATGGCGCGCTACATCCTGGAGCTGGAGCCTTTCGCGACGCTGCCGGTGGAGCAGATCGTCGAAACCATCGCACCGACCCTGCAGCGCTACTTGACCGGCGACCTACCCGGACTCCCCTGACCCGGCCAGTTCCAGCAGGCGCTGATGCTCGGTGTCGTCATCGATGGCCACTGCCTCGTCGACCAAGAGCACCGGGATACCGTCCTCGATCCGGTAGGCGCGCCGCAACCGTGGGTTGTAGAGCCAGTCCGTTCCCGCGAGCAGCAGTGGCCCGCGATCCTGCGGGCAGACCAGGATGCTCAGAAGCTTGTCGTCGACCACCACGTGAAGCTAGCCCAGCGGGATCTGGATGCCGCCACTAGGTCCGGGCTGGGCCCCCGCGCCACCCGGAATCGGCGCGATGCCACCCGGGAACTGCCCGACACCGGGATTGACACCGCCTCGCGAAATCTGCGCGTTCGACTGGGCCTGCAGCTTGCGCTGGTAGGCCAGGGTGCTCTTGAGCGCTTTGATCAGCGGCACCTGGTTGGGGCGCTTGTCGAGCGCTTCGGTGATGGCCTCGCGGTTGGCGTTCGACGGCTTGTAGCCCTGCTGACGCAGCTTCAGGATGTCGTGGATCAGCGTCGAGATCTGTCCACCACCCTCACCGGTGTCATAGTCCTTGGCGACGATGGACAATGCTTCGTCGGCCGTCATCTGCGGCGCCGGCGCATCCGCCTGAGGTGTGGGCTCGGCGGGATCCGCCGCGGCCGTCGGCGCACCCAGCCCCACGACCAGCGCACCACCCGTCACCGCGACGCTGACCACCCGACGCCAGCTGTGCACACCCGATCCCGAAGCCATCGATCCTCCAGTCGTTCGCCGTCTGCCGGAGCGTAACAGCGCGGTGCCGCCCCGGCACGCCGCCGACAAACCGGCCTAGTCGGTCTCCGGCTCGTCGTCGGCACCCGCGATGAGTTCGGCCCGGCTGGCCGCAGTCAATTTCTTGTACGTACCTGTATCGGCATCGAAGTACCAGCAGTTACGCCGACCCGGTTTCGGGATGCCCGCGGCCCGCAGCGGACCGATCACCGGGCGGTATGAGGCTCCGAGCTCCATGTCGGCCACCACGTGCACCACGTCCGGCGGACAACCCGCGGCCAGATCGTCCAGGGCGTGGGTGAGATCGGCCGTCGGGACGCTACCGCCGGGCCGCAGGGCCAGGGCCGTCACCGCCAACTGACGGCCCGATTCCTCAACGCCGTACGTCACCGACATGTCGACCGCGTCGAGGCGCCCGACCGCGTCGTTGACGCTCGTCGCGAACACCGGCCCACGCGCGGTGCGGATCACCGCACCACGGTTGTCCACCAGCCAGTAGTCACCGTCCTCGTCACGACGGAACAGGAATTCGGTGGACACCCAGGTATCGGCAGGCGCGAACACACCCCGTTTGACCACGGCGGTCGGATCCACCGGGCCACGCGGGTGAGCCAGGAGCACACCGACCTCGTTGGCCTCGGCCTTGCGGACAAAGCCTTGCTCGTCCTCCAGGATCAGATCGTCATCGGCGTCGTAGGCAGCAAGTTCGACGGTGCCGCTGCCCGGCAGCGGACGCCCCTTGCTGCCGATCTTGGCGCCCGAGACATTGGCCAGCACGGCCTGTCCGTCGGTGGTGGCGAAGAACTCCACCACCTGGGCCGGTTCGAACACATCGACCACGCGCTTCCACAACCCGGCCGGCATACCGGAGCCGATGAACAACCGGACCGGATGACTGCCGGTCAGCGAGAACGACGGATCGTCGATGACCTCGCGCAGCATGGCCCAGGTGTAGGACACGACCGTGACGCCGTACTGCCGGATCTCCTGAAGGAACCGGTCGGGTTGCAGTCCACGGGACAACGCGATGCGCGAGCCGCCGACCACCGCGCCACCCAGGCTGACCAGCAGGCCTGACTGGTGATGCAGCGGGGTCAGGCAGTAGACCGTGTCACCGCGGCCGAGATTGGCGGCCGATGCGGTGCCGAACGCCGACAGCGCCCACCGGAAGTTCGTGATCTGACGGGCCACCAGCTCACCGCCGACCTCGCTGAACGCCACGAACGCCAGGTCGCGGGCCAAGCCCGGGTTGGGCCGATACCAGCCCGGCAGCTCGACGACGTCGGGGTTGATCTTCTCCATGTCGACAACCGACGCGCCGTCGGCATCGTATTTGTCCAGGTGCAGATCACGGCTCTCGCCACCACCGAGGACCAGCACCCGCGTGTCGAGCTTGCGGGCCACCTCGAGGTGGCTGGGATCGGCGATGATCTCGGCCACCCCGCCGAGGCGGGCCGCCTCGGCCAGATCGGCTTCGGGCAGCAGCACGGCCACCGCACCCAACCGGGACAGCGCCGCGATCGCGACCAGCGCGCTGGGCCGGGTGTCCATCAGGACACCGACCCGGGCACCCTGGCGAACCCCGACGTCGATCAGACCGTGCACCACATTGTTGATGCGGCGGTCCACCGCCTCGTAGGTGTGCACGCGACCGTCGAAAAGCAACGCCTCACCGTTGGGCGCGCTGCGCGCCTGCTCGCTCATGATCCGGCCGAGCGAGATCCGGGTGTGATCGTTGACCTGTCCCAACCGGGCCAGGCGCGGCAAGGTGCGAGCCGTCTCGATGACCAGGGTCCGGGCGTTCTTGTTCGCCGTCACCAGCGCATCGGCGGCCGAGCGGGCCACCCCGAAGGCCATCTCGGTGGCTGCGGTGGCTCCGTGGGTGACACGGGTCGAGAACGACACGCCGCCTTCGGGGTGATCTGCCGGCTGCGATCCCATCGGAACGACACCTTCGGGCATCTGTTCTCCGCCAAGCCATTTCACCCATTGCGCCACCGTCGGCCAGGTCTGGGTGGAGGCCTTCGATCCCACCACCAGACCGAAATGTCCTGCCCTGATCAGATATTCGTAGACGTCAGCGTCCGGCGAGGCACGCTTGATGCCGCGCACGGCAGCCGGTTGGCCGATGTCATCGACCTCACCGATCACGGCCAGAATCGGGCAATTGATGTCGGACAGCGTGACGAGGTCACCGTGGATGGAGAAGCCGCCGGTGATCATGCGGTTGTGCGCGATGAACTGCTTGAGCAGTTCGGAGATCGCCGGCCCGGACCAGGCGATCCACCCCTCCGATGACAGGAAGCGGCGCTGTTGTTCGCGTGGCAGCAAGGCCTCCCGGTCGTGGAGCTGACGCAGAAACTCGAAGCGTGACTGGGCCGTCTTGATCGGGTCGAGCATCTGGAATCCGGTGCGCGCCAACCAGCCCGGGATGTCGATGCGGCTGAAGACGTGGTCGGCCATGAAGTCCGCGGCGCCCGCAGCGACCCCGGCCGGAAGGTTCATCGGCAGTGCGGCCAGGGTGTCCACCGGTGAGCCGAAGGCGATGATGCTCGCCAGATCCTTGGACCGCCGGTAGGCCGCGGCCTGGTAGGCGAACATCCCGCCCTGCGAGTAGCCGGCCAGATGCACGTCGCGCCCGGTGACCTCTTTGACGATGTCGATGGCCTCCGACAACGCCACCACGTGGTCGGCCAGGTTTCGTTGCATTCCGCCCTCGACCTTGTCGGGCGAGCCGAAGTCGATGACCCACGGGTCGATGCCCGCGGCGTGCAGGATGCCGACCGCCCCGTCGTCGCGCGTCACGTCCCACATGTCGGCCGACATCATCATCGGATGCACCATCAGCACCGGCGGGCGCGGATTCTGGGCACCCGGGCGGGCGTCGGGTGGGAAATACCGCCGCAGCCGGTACATCGGCACGCTCTGGATGATCTGGAAGGGCGATGGGACCGAACCGGTCTCCAGGCCCCCGTAGCGCAGCACCTCCAGACCGTTCTGCGCGGTCGCCAGCAACCGCTCGACCGGTTTGGTCACTGCCGAGAAATCCACCAGCTTGCTCCCCACATCGCAAATCACCCCGACCCCCGATTGACGAGGTCATCATGGCACAACAGCAACCGATCACCGACTCGATCGTCGACAGGCCGAGTGTGGCTCGATGCGGTGCCGGTCCCGGGGCCGCCGAACGATAGGGTCGGCGGCGATGGCACACCTGCTCGGGGGCGAAACCCTGCATCTGGAGTACCCCACCGGGGTGGTGTTCGACGCGGTCACCGTCGGCGTCAGCGAAGGCGACCGGATCGGCATCGTCGGCCGCAACGGCGACGGAAAGTCCACCCTGCTGGGCATGCTCACCGGGCGCATCGCCCCGCACGGCGGCCGCGTGACCCGGCGCAGCGGCCTGCGAGTGGGGTCGCTGGACCAGACCGACACTCTCGACCCCGACCACACCGTCGGCTGGTCGCTGGTCGGAGACCGCCCCGAACACGAATGGGCGGGCGACGCCCGGATCCGTGACGTGATCGGCGGTCTGGTTGCCGACATCCCGTTCGACGCTCCCGTGTCGACGTTGTCGGGCGGCCAGCGCCGACGCGTGCAACTGGCCGCGCTGCTGATCGACAACTGGGACGTGATCGCGCTCGACGAGCCGACCAACCATCTCGACATCCAGGGCATCACGTGGCTGGCGGGACATATCAAGCAGCGGTGGGCACGTGGCGCCGGTGGACTGTTGCTGATCACCCACGACCGCTGGTTCCTCGACGAGGTCGCCACCACCACCTGGGAGGTGCACGACCGCATCGTGGAGCCGTTCGAGGGCGGCTACGCGGCGTACGTGCTGCAGCGCGTGGAACGCGACCGGCAGGCCGCCTCGATCGAAGCCAAGCGGCAGAACCTGATGCGCAAGGAGCTGGCCTGGTTGCGTCGGGGCGCACCGGCCCGCACCTCCAAACCCAAGTTCCGGATCGACGCGGCCAATGCCCTGATCTCCGATGTACCGCCGCTGCGCAACACCGTGGAGTTGTCCCGGCTGGCGACCGCGCGGCTGGGCAAGGACGTGATCGACCTGCTCGACGTGTCGGTGGCCTACCCGGGCTCTGAGCGAGAAGTGTTGCGCGATATCGAATGGCGCATCGGACCGGGCGAGCGCACCGGCATCGTCGGTGCGAACGGTGCCGGCAAATCCACCCTGCTCGGCCTGATCGCGGGGACCGTGACGCCGACCTCCGGCCGGGTCAAACGCGGTAAGACCGTGCGCCTTTCAATCCTCGACCAGCAATCCAGCGAGCTCGATGCGGTCGCCGGGGACATGGTCCGCGAAGTGGTCGGGCGGCTGCAGACCAGCTATCAGATCGACGGTAAGGACCTGACCCCGGCCCAACTGCTGGAGCGGCTCGGCTTCGCGCGCGACCAACTGTCGACCCGCGTCGGCGAACTGTCCGGTGGCCAACGCCGCCGGCTGCAGCTCATGCTGGTGGTGCTCTCGGAGCCGAACGTGCTGGTGCTCGACGAGCCCACCAACGATGTGGACACCGACATGCTGACCGCCACCGAGGATCTGCTCGATTCCTGGCCGGGCACACTGATCGTGGTGTCGCACGATCGGTATCTGCTTGAGCGCGTCACCGATCAGCAGTACGCCATCCTGGACGGCCGGCTGCGTCATCTGCCCGGCGGGGTCGACGAATATCTGAAGCTGTCCGAGCAGCGGGCCACCGGCGCGCCGAGTGGACCGGTGTCACGCACCGAAGCCCCTCCCGCGCAAGGATTGTCCGGCGCCGAACTGCGCAACGTCGAAAAGGAGATGGCCTCGATCGACCGGTCGCTGGCCAAGCTGGCCGACCGGATCTCCACCAAGCACGACGAACTCGCCGCCCACGACCAGTCCGACCATGTGGGTCTGGGGAAGCTCACCGGCGAACTGCGCGAGCTGGAATCGCAGGTCGCCGAGTTCGAAGCCCGCTGGATGGAGCTGTCCGAACACGTCGAATAGGTCTATCCGAGGACTCGCCGCAGCCGGTGGCGCAACCGGTCGGCGGTCTCGCGCACCACGCCGAGTTGCTTGGCGACCTGCACCGGCGCGGTACCCCCACGTGCGCTGCGCGCGTCCACCGAACCCTCGACCGTCAGCACCTCGCGCACCTGCGCGGTCAGCGCGGGGTTGATCGCGGCGAACTCGTCGTCGGTGAGCTCGTCGAGTCCCACGCCGCGACCCTCGGCAGCCTGCACCGCGGCACCGGCGGCCTCATGGGCGACGCGGAACGGAACGCCTTGGCGAACCAGCCATTCGGCAATATCGGTGGCAAGTGTGTAACCGGCGGGTGCCAGCGCGGCCATCCGGGCCTCGTCGAAGGTCAGCGTGGCGACCAGACCGGCCATCGCCGGCAGCAGCAGCTCCAACTGCACCACCGAGTCGAAGACCGGTTCCTTGTCTTCCTGCAGGTCCCGGTTGTAGGCCAGTGGCTGTGCCTTGAGCGTGGCCAGCAGACCGGTGAGGTTGCCGATCAACCGTCCCGATTTACCGCGGGCCAGCTCGGCGATGTCCGGGTTCTTCTTCTGAGGCATGATCGAGCTGCCGGTCGACCAGGAGTCGTGCAGCGTGACATAACCGAATTCGGTGGTGCTCCAAAGGATGATGTCTTCGGCGAGCCGAGACAGGTCCACCCCGATCTGAGCGAAGACGAACGCCGCTTCGGCGGCGAAATCCCGGGCCGCGGTGGCATCGACGGAATTGTCTGCCGCCGAGGCGAATCCGAGGTCCTCGGCGATCGCGTCGGGATCCAGGCCGAGCGATGAGCCGGCCAGCGCTCCCGAACCGTAGGGCGAGACCGCGGTGCGATCGTCGAAATCGGCGAGCCGGTCGACGTTGCGCAGCAGCGGATGGGCGTGTGCCAGCAGGTGGTGCGCGAGCAGGATCGGCTGGGCGGCCTGCAGGTGGGTCTTGCCGGGCATGATCGCCGTCGGATGCGCAGCGGCCTGCGTGGCCAGCGCGTTGACCACTTCCAGCACGCCGTCGGCCACCCGGCGGACGGCGTCGCGCAGCCACATCCGGAACAACGTGGCCACCTGGTCGTTGCGGGAGCGACCGGCGCGCAACCTGCCGCCCAGGTCGGGTCCGACCCGGTCGATCAGGCCGCGTTCCAGCGCACCGTGCACGTCCTCGTCGGTGACCAGCGGCTCGAAACTGCCGTCGGCGACGTCGGAATCCAGACTGTCCAGACCGGCCAGGAGCCCGTCCCGCTGTTCATCGGTGAGCAGCCCGGCCCGGTGCAACACCCGGGCGTGAGCCTTGGACGCGGTGATGTCATAGGGCGCCAGCACCCAGTCGAAGTGCGTCGACTTGCTCAGGGCGGCAAGGGCGGCCGAGGGGCCGTCGGCGAACCGGCCGCCCCACAGCGAGCCCTCGTTGGTCGTTCCGTCGTTGGTGCTCATGTCACTTACAGGCCCAGGTCGCGCTTGGCCGAGATCTTGGAGCTCAGGCCGTGCAGCTGCACGAATCCCTTGGCCGCGCTCTGGTCGAAGCTGTCGCCCTCGTCGTAGGTGGCGAGGTTGAAGTCGTACAACGACTCACCGGAACGACGGCCGTTGACGATGATCGCCCCGGCGTGCAGGACCAGCCGGATATCGCCGGAAACGTGCTGCTGGGTGTGCTCGACGAACGCCTCCAGTGAGCGCTTCAGCGGGCTGAACCACAGGCCGTCGTAGGCCAGCTCGCCCCACTTCTGGTCCACGCCGCGCTTGTACCGGCCCAGCTCGCGCTCCAGCGTCACGTGCTCGAGCTCGGTGTGCGCCGTGATCAGCACCATCGCGCCCGGCGCCTCGTAGATCTCCCGGCTCTTGATGCCGACCAGCCGGTCCTCGACCACATCGAGCCGGCCCACGCCCTGGGCGCCGGCCCGGGTGTTGAGCTCCTGGATGATCTCCAGCACGCTGAGCGGGCGACCGTCGATGGCCACCGGGCGGCCCTTGTCGAAGCTGATGATCAGCTCGTCAGGAGCGTTGAAGTTGACCGTCGGATCCTGGGTGTAGTCGTAGACGTCCTTGGTCGGGGCGTTCCACAGGTCCTCGAGGAACCCGGTCTCCACCGCGCGGCCCCACACGTTCTGGTCGATCGAGAACGGCGAACGCTTGGTGACGTTGATCGGGATGGCGTTCTCCTCGGCGAACGCGATGGCCTTCTCGCGGGTCCAGGCGTAGTCGCGAACCGGCGCGATGACGTCCAGTTCGGGCGCCAGGGAGGCGAACCCGACCTCGAACCGCACCTGGTCATTGCCCTTGCCGGTGCAGCCGTGCGCGACGACGGTGCCGCCGTGGCTGCGCGCGGCGTCGACCAGATGCTTGACGATCAGGGGCCGGCTGATGGCCGACACCAGCGGGTAGCGGTCCATGTAGAGCGCATTCGCCTTGATGGTCGGCAGGCAGTACTCGTCGGCGAACTCGTCACGGGCGTCGACCACGACCGCCTCGACCGCACCGCAGTCCAGGGCGCGCTGGCGTACGACGTCCATGTCCTCGCCGCCCTGGCCGAGATCGATGGCGACGGCGACGACCTCTTTGCCGGTCTCCTTGCCGATCCAGCTGATCGCGACCGAGGTGTCCAGACCTCCGGAGTACGCCAGGATGACGCGTTCGGACATGAGCAATCTCCTTGTTTTTGGCTCTACTTCAAGTTCTCGATGGTTTTGACAAGTTCGGCCCCGGTCATCGGGTCGCGCGCCACCACCAGGATGGTGTCGTCACCGGCGACGGTGCCGACCACATACGGCAGGGCGGCGCGATCGAGCGCGCTGGCCAGGTAATGCGCCGCCCCGGGCGGGGTGCGCAGCACGGCAAGGTTAGCGCTGGCGTCGGTCGAGACCAGCAACTCCCCCAACAAGCGGGTCAGACGTTCGGTGCCACCGGACACCCCCCGCACCGGGCTCCCGTCCTCGGGGATGACGTACGCCCCGGCTCCACCTTCAACACCGCGCAGTTTCACCGCGCCGAGTTCCTCCAGGTCCCGCGACAGCGTGGCCTGGGTGACCTCGATGCCCTCCTGGCCCAGCAGCGCGGCCAGCTCGGTCTGGCTGCTCACCTGCCGCGACGACAGCAGGGCGATGATGCGGGCCTGACGGCCGGCGCGGGTGGGTGCGCTCACCTCAGGCTCGCTCCAGCAGCCACACCAGCATGGCCTTCTGGGCGTGGAGCCGGTTCTCGGCCTCGTCGAACACCGCACTTTGGGGCCCGTCGATCACCTCGTCGGTGATCTCATGGCCGCGATGCGCCGGAAGGCAGTGCAGCACAACGGCTTCCGGGTCAGCCCGGTTGAGCAGTTCGGCGTTGACCTGGAACGGCCGGAACGGTCGCACCCGGTCCAGCCCGTCGTTCTCCTGGCCCATCGAGGTCCAGGTGTCGGTGACCAGCACGTCGGCCCCGTCGGCGCCGGCCTGCGCGTCATCGGTGAGGGTGACGGTCGCGCCGGTCTCGGCGGCGCGGCGTTTGGCGGCGTCGACGAAGTGCGGGTCCGGTTCGAAACCGGCAGGCGCGGCGATGGTGACGTGGATTCCCGCGGTGACCCCGCCCAGCATCAGCGAGTGCGCCATGTTGTTGGCACCGTCGCCCAGGTACGTCATCCTCAACCCTTTAAGGCCCTCGGCCCCTCCGCGGCGCTCGGCCAGCGTCTGCAGATCGGCCAGCACCTGGCAGGGATGGAACTCGTCGGACAACGCGTTCACGATCGGCACGCTCGAACCGGACGCCATGGCAGTGAGCCGCTCCTGGGCGAAGGTCCGCCACACAATGGCATCGACGTAGCGGGACAGCACCGCACCGGTGTCTTCGAGGGTCTCCTCACGCCCCAGCTGGGTGCTGCGGCCGTCGACCACCACGGCGTGGCCGCCGAGCTGGGCGATGCCCATCTCGAACGAGAACCGGGTGCGGGTCGAGTTCTTCTCGAAGATCACCGCGACGCCGCGCGGGCCTTCCAGCGGGCGCCGGGAGAACGGTGCCTTCTTCAGTTCGGCGGCCAAGGCGAGCACCTCGGCCTGCTCATCGGGCGACAGGTCGTCGTCACGCAGGAAATGCCGGATGGTCATGCAGAAGCCTCCACAGCGGTGTCGAGAACGGCGGGCAGAGCGGACAGGAACGTCTCGATCTGGCCCTCGGTGATGATCAGTGGCGGCGCCAGCCGGACCACGTCGGCGGCCGCCGCGTTGACCAGGAAGCCGGCGTCACGGGCCGCTGCCTCGACGGCCTTGGCACTGGGGGCGGTCAGCACCACGCCTTGCAGCAAGCCCTTGCCGCGCACGTGGCCGACGAGCGGATGACCGAGCTCTTCGATGCCGTGGCTCAGGGTCTTGCCGAGGACGCCGGCCCGCGCGATCAGATCACCGTCGGCCAGTGCTTTGAGCACACCCAGCGCGGCCGCGGTGCATACCGGGTTGCCGCCGAAGGTGCTGCCGTGCAGACCCGGGGTGAGCAGGTCACCGGCCGCGCCGATGGCCAGGCAGGCACCGATCGGCAGCCCGCCGCCCAGGCCCTTGGCCAAGGTGACCACGTCGGGGGTGATGCCGTCGTGCTGATGTGCGTAGAACGCGCCGGTACGCCCGACGCCGGTCTGTACCTCGTCGAGGACGAGCAGCGCGCCGTTCTTGGTGGTGATGTCGCGCGCAGCTGCCAGGTATCCGGCAGGCGGGACGACGACGCCGCCCTCCCCCATGATCGGTTCCAGGAACACTGCCGCAGTGGTGTCGTCTACTGCCGCGGCAAGGGCATCCACATCGCCGTACGGCACGTGGGTGACGTTGCCCGGCAAGGGTTCGAACGGTGCCTGCTTGGCGGGCTGACCGGTCAGCGCCAGCGACCCCATCGTGCGGCCGTGGAAAGCGCCTTGGGCGGCAACGATGTTCGTCTTGCCGGTGAGCCGGGTGATCTTGAAGGCCACCTCGTTGGCCTCGGTGCCCGAGTTGCAGAAGAACACCCGTGCCTGAGCCCCCAGATGCCCGACCAGCGCCTCGGCCAGCGCGATGCCCGGTTCGGTGGCATACAGATTGGAGGTGTGACCCAGTGTGTCGAGCTGCGTGGTGACGGCTTCGATGACCGCGGGGTGGCGGTGGCCGAGCAGGTTGACCGCGATACCGCCGAGCAGGTCCAGATAGGATTTGCCATCGGTATCGGTGACCACGACGCCGTCACCGCTGGCCAGCGCCAACGGCGGGGTGCCGTAGTTGTTCATCATCACCGCTTCCCAGCGGTCCTGCAGGCTCACGGTTTTACCACCTTGGTTCCGGTTCCCTCATCGGTGAAAAGTTCGACGAGCACGCAGTGTTCGACGCGACCGTCGATCACGTGGGCGCTCGGCACGCCGCCTTCCACTGCCCGCAGGCAGGCCTCGATCTTGGGCACCATGCCCGATTCGAGTGACGGGAGCAGTTGGGTCAGGGCCGCGGTGTCGATCTCGGTGACCAGCGACGAGCGGTCAGGCCAATCGGTGTAGAGGCCCTCCACATCGGTGAGCATGATCAGCTTCTCGGCACCCAGGGATTCGGCCAGGGCCGCGGCGGCGGTGTCGGCATTGATGTTGTGCACCACGCCGTCGACATCGGGTCCGATGGTCGAGACCACCGGTATACGGCCCGCGGCAATGAGATCCAGCAATGAGTCGGCGTTGACCTGCTCGACGTCGCCGACCAGCCCGATGTCGGTGGCCACCCCGTCCACGGTGACGCTGCGTCGCACCGCGGTGAACAGGTGCGCGTCCTCGCCGGTGAGGCCGACCGCGTACGGGCCGTGGGCGTTGATCAGATTGACCAGTTCGCGGCCCACCTGACCGAACAGCACCATGCGCGCCACATCGAGGACCTCCGGGGTGGTCACCCGGAATCCACCCTTGAAATCGCCTGCGATGCCGAGCTTCTTGAGCATCGCGCTGATCTGCGGACCGCCACCGTGCACCACCACGGGATGGATACCGCAGTTGCGCAGGAACACCATGTCGGCGGCGAATGCGGCCTTGAGGGTGTCATCGGTCATGGCGTTGCCGCCGTACTTGACGACGACGATCTTGCCGTGCAGCTGCTTGAGCCACGGCAGAGCCGAGGCGAGCACCTGGGCCTTGACGCCGCGCTCGATCGCTTGGCTCATGAGCTGTACGCCGAGTTCTCTTCGACGTAGGCGTGCGACAGGTCGGTGGTCCTGATCGATACCTCGTGCGGACCCACGCCCAAGTTCACGACGACGACGATGTCTTCACCCGACAGGTCGACGTCGCGTGCTCCCGGCGCACCGGCGCCGTCGATGCAGACCGGAGACCCGTTGAACGACACGCTGATCCGCTCCGGGTCGAGCTTCACCGGCGCGATGCCGACGGCGGCCAGCACCCGGCCCCAGTTCGGGTCGGAGCCGAACAGAGCGGTTTTGACCAGGCTGTCGCGGGCGATCACCCGCGCGGCGATCAGCGCGTCGTCCTCGGTCTCGGCGCCGGCGACGGTGATGACCACCCGCTTGGTGACGCCTTCGGCATCGGCCTGCAGCTGGGCACACAAGTCGTCGCAGACCCGCAGCACGGCCTCGTTGAGATCGTCCTGGCTCGGGGCGATCTCGCTGGCGCCGGACGCGAGCAGCAGCACGGTGTCGTTGGTCGAGCAACTGCCGTCGACGTCGAGGCGGTCGAAGGTCAGCTTCGCGGCCCGCTTGAGCGCGATATCCAGGGCGGCCGCGTCAGCGACGGCGTCGGTGGTCAGCACCACCAGCATGGTGGCCAGCGACGGCGCCAGCATGCCCGCGCCCTTGGCCATCCCGCCCAGGGTCCAGTTCTCCCCGGACTCCACCGAATGGTGCAGCGCAACCTGTTTCGGCACGGTGTCGGTGGTCATGATGGCCCGCGCGGCGTCGTCGCCGCCGGTCAGACCGCCGGCGATCTCGTGCACGATCTCGGTGACCCCGGCCAGCACCTTGTCCATCGGCAGCCGGTCACCGATCAGGCCCGTCGAGCACACCGCGACCTCGATGGCACCGGTCTCGGTGCCCCAGTCGCTCAGCGCGCCGGCCACGGCCTCGGCGGTGGCATGCGTGTCCTGAAAGCCCAGCGGGCCGGTACACGCATTGGCGCCGCCCGAGTTCAGGACCACCGCGCGCAGCCGGCCCGTGGTCAGCACCTGCTGCGACCACTGCACGGGCGCGGCCTTGATCTTGTTGCGGGTGAACACGCCCGCGGCGGCGTAATCCGGCCCCTCGTTGAACACCAGGGCCAGGTCTGGGGCGCCGGATTCCTTGATACCGGCCGCGATTCCGGCGGCCCGGAAGCCGGCCGGGGCGGTGACGCCCTGTGTGCGGACCAGCTTGGCGGTCTGTGCCGCTTCGGTCACGGTGCCACTCCCACGATCGAAAGTCCTTCGGTTTCAGGCCAGCCCAGCGCCAGGTTCATCGACTGCACCGCGGCTCCCCCGGTGCCCTTGGTGAGGTTGTCTATGGCGGCGATCGCCACCAGTGTCTTCGCCTGTTCGTCCACCGCGACCGCAAGCTGCGCGGCATTGCTACCGATCACCGAACCGGTCTTGGGCAGTTGCCCTTCGGGCAGTAGGTGAATGAACGGCTCGGTGTCGTAAGCCTTTTCGTAGGCCGCCCGCACCTCGGCCGCCGATGCCTCGGTGTGTGCGGTGCAGGTGGCCAGGATGCCGCGAGCCGTCGGGATCAACACGGGGGTGAACGAGACGGTGACATCCTTGTCGGTCACCGACCGCAGCCCCTGCGCGATCTCCGGGGTGTGCCGGTGCTTGCCGGCGATGTTGTAGGCGCGGGCCGAACCGATCACCTCCGCGCCCAGCAGGTCCACCTTGGCAGACTTGCCTGCGCCGGAAGTGCCGCTGACCGCCACCACCGTGACAGCCGGCTCGACGAGGTCGGAAGCAACCGCGGGCAGCAGTGCCAGCAGGGCTGCGGTCGGATAGCAGCCCGGGACGGCGACCCGCTTGGCGCCCTTGAGCCGGTCCCGGCCGCCTGGCAGTTCGGGCAGCCCGTAGGGCCAGCTGCCGGCGTGTGCCGAACCGTAGAACTTCTCCCAGTCTGCGGCGTCGGTCAGCCGGAAGTCGGCACCACAATCGATGATCAGGGTGTCGGGACCCAGCTGTTCGGCCAGTTCCGCGGAATGACCGTGCGGCAAGCCCAGGAACACCACGTCATGGCCGGCCAGCACCGCCGCATCGGTGGGTTCCAGAACGCGAGCGGCCAGTGGCAGCAGGTGCGGGTGATGTTCGGCCATGGTGGTGCCGGCACTGGAGGCCGCGGTCAACGCCCCGATGGTCAGCCGGCCGTCAGCGTAGGCCGGATGCCCGAGCAGCAATCGCAGGATCTCTCCGCCGGCGTAGCCGCTGGCGCCGGCCACCGCTATCGAAGTCATCCGGCAATTCTGCATTGTTATGCATGCAGATGCAAACTCATTAATTCGGCGACCGTTTTCCCTGCCGAGCAGACACAGAATCGCATCAAGGAGTGCTCAGTAATGCGATTCTCTGTCTGCTCGCGGAGAAACTCAGCCGCGCAGGACGGCGCCGACGCGCTCGCCGGCCACCGCCACGGCGGCGTCGCGGGCGGCGCTGGCCTCGTCCTCGGTCAGGGTGCGGTCGGCAGCCCGGAACCGCAGCGCCAGGGTGAGCGATTTGCGGCCCTCCCCGATCTGCGGACCGGTGTAGACGTCGAACAGCCGGACGTCCTCCAGCAGTTCACCGGCCCCGTCGCGGACGGCGTCCACGACGGCGGCCGCGGCGACCTCGTCACCGACCACGACGCTGATGTCCTGGAACACCGCCGGGAAAGGTGACACCCTCGGCGCCGGCAGCGTCTCGACGATCGGCACCGCATCGAGGTCGAGTTCCACGGCACAGGCGCCCTTCGGCAGGCCCGTCCGTTCGATGACTGCGGGGTGCAGCTGGCCGGCATAGCCGACGGTGGTGTCGCCGACGAGCACCTCGGCACAGCGACCCGGATGCCACGGAAGCTCCTGGGCGGCACGCAAAGTGAACTCCACCCCGGCTGCCCGGCCGATCACCCGCACCGCCTCGAACGCGTCGGCGGCCTCCACCGCACGTCCCTGGCCCCACGGGCCGGCCGGTTCCCGCAGCCCGGCAAGCACCGCGGCCACATGCTGGGGCTGACGCGGCAGCGAAGCGTCCAGCCCGGCGATCTCATCGTCGGTGGGCCTGCGATCGTTCGGGATCCGCTCGACGGCCCGGGTCTCGTCCGTGGGATGCACCACCTGCTGGATCGCGAACAAGGCGACATCAGCGGCGCCGCGGGATACGTTGCGGCCCAGGGCTTCCAGCAGTCCCGGCAGCAACGTGGTGGCCAGCTGCGGCCGGTCGGCCTCGAGCGGATTGAGCACCTTGGTGGCGTTGCGGCGCGGATCCTCGGCGGCCAGACCCCACGCGTCGAAAACGCCCGCAGGCAGGAACGGAGTGGGCAGGACCTCGACGAATCCGGTCAGTGCCAGCGACTTTCCGATGGCTCGGCGTCGCTTCTGCACCGCGGTCAGCCCGCGCCCGGCCGGCGCGGTCGGCAGCACCGACGGAATGGACTCCAGCCCCTCCAGACGCAGCACCTCTTCGACGAGGTCGGCACGCTGACGCAGGTCCGGCCGCCAGCTCGGCGGGGTGACGGTCAGAGAAGCGCCACCGTTGGCTTCAGCGACGACGGCACCGATCTGAGTGAGCCGACGAGCCGTGGTGCCCACGGCGTATTCGACTCCCGCGGTGCGGTCCGGCAGGTCGGCCGGAATCTCGATGGCCGGATGAGACCAGTCGGTGCGTCCGTCCGCGCGCCAGTCGGTGAGTTTCGGTTCGACGGTTCCGCCGGCGATCTCGGCCAGAAGGGACGCGCAACGGTCAAGTGCCGCAACCGAGATGGCCGGATCCACCGACCGCTCGTAGCGACGGCCGGCCTCACTGGCCAGATGCAGGCGACGCTGGGTGCGTGACACCGCGGCCGGATCCCACACCGCGGCTTCCAGCAGCACGTCGGTGGTGGTACCGCGCACCTCGGTGGTGCCCGCGCCCATCACACCGCCGATGGCGGCTGTCGCGACGTCGTCGACGATCAGCACGTCGGCCGAGTTCAGCGTGCGCTCGACATCGTCGAGCGTGACGACCTTCTCACCGTCGCGGGCGAACCGCACCCCGAAACCACCGGTGATGAGGCTGCTGTCGTGGGCATGCATCGGGTGGCCGATTTCGAGCATGACGTAGTTGGTCACGTCGACGGCCGGCGAGATGGCACGGATGCCGCTCAGCATCAGCCTGCGCTGCAGCCACCACGGTGAAACGGCGGCCGGATCGATGCCGGTGACGGGCCGTAACCCGAAGCGCTGCACGCCGGTTCCGGGCTCGACTGTCAGCGGCCAGGCTTCACCCTCGGCAGGGAGCGGTGCGACGTCGGCCAGATCGACAAAGTTCAGGTCATGCGCGCACGCGATTTCGCGCGCCAGGCCACGGACCGACAGGCAGTAGCCGCGGTCCGGCGTGATCGCCAGGTGGAACACCACGTCGTCCAGGCCCAGCACATCGGCAGCCGGGGTGCCCGGTTCGGCAGTGCCTTCCGGCAGGACCAGGATGCCGGCACCTTCGACGCCCAGGTTCATCTCCGACGCCGAGCAGATCATGCCGTCGGAGACCCGGCCGTAGGTCTTACGGGTGGCGATGGTGAAGTCACCCGGCAGCACGGTGCCCGGCAGCGCCACGACAACGAGGTCGCCTACTGCGAAATTCGTGGCTCCGCAGACAATGTCGCGCAACTCTGGTTCACCGACGTCGACCTTGCAGGCCCGGATGGGCTTTTTGAACTCGGTGAGTTCCTCGATCTCGGCAACGCGGCCGATGGTCAGCGGGCCGCTCACCGGACCGACCGGGATGATCTCCTCGACCTCGTGTCCGATCCGGATGAACGTCTGCTCGAGTTCCTCGACCGACACGTCCCAGTCCGGGGCTCCGGCGCGGACCGCTTCCCGCAACCAGCTGAAGGGAATCCGCATCAGGCACCGACCCCGAAGGGCAGCGAGAACCGGACATCGCCCTCGACCATGTCGCGCATGTCAGGAATTCCGTTGCGGAACTGCAGAGTTCGCTCCAATCCCATACCGAAGGCAAAGCCGGAGTAGATGTCGGGGTCGATTCCGCAGGCGCGCAACACATTCGGGTTGACCATGCCGCAGCCGCCCCATTCGACCCAGCCGGCGCCGCCCTTCTTGCCGGGAAACCAGATGTCCACCTCGGCCGACGGCTCGGTGAACGGGAAGAAGTGCGGACGGAACCGGGTGCGCCCCTCCGGACCGAACTGGGCCCGCGCGAACGCATCCAGCGTGCCGCGCAGATGCGCCATGGTCAGGCCTTTGTCCACCGCCAGGCCCTCCACCTGGTGGAACACCGGGGTGTGCGTGGAGTCGAGTTCGTCGGTGCGGAAGGTCCGCCCGATCGAGACGATGTAGACCGGCAGCTCGCGCTCCAGCAGCGCCCGGATCTGCACCGGCGAAGTGTGGGTACGCAGCACCTGTCGCGACCCGTCGGGTGCGACCTGGAAGGTGTCCTGCTCGCTACGGGCCGGATGGTCGGGCGGAAAGTTCAGCGCGTCGAAGTTGAACTGCTCGGTCTCGACCTCGGGCCCCTCGGCCAGTTCCCACCCCATCGCCACGAAGGTGTCGGCGACGTTCTCGGCCAGGATGGTGATCGGGTGCCGGGCGCCGACGGGCTGCCGCGTCGAGGGCAGCGTCACGTCGATGCGTTCGGCGACCAGCACCGCGGCGTCGCGCTCGGCACGAAGGGCGCCCAGCCGCTCGTCATACGCACGCTGGGCCTCGCCGCGCGCGACGTTGACGCGTTTGCCTGCATCGGCACGGTCGGTCTTCGGCAGGGTCGCCAACGCCTGGCGCGCCAGGGCGATGGCGGCACGATCGCCGAGATGTTCGGTCTTGGCGCGCGCAAGCGCATCGAGATCACCGGCCAGCTCAAAGGCATGCCGGGCCGCGCTGACGGCTTTGGTCAGGGCTTCTTCTGAGAGATCACTGGGCTGCTCAGCCACCCGGCGATCATAGGCGATCGGCGCGTCACACCTCGAATGCCCTTTGCCCTCACGACGTCGGCAACTGGCCGGATGTCTTCACCCGGTACATCACCAGATCGTCGGGCACGCCTTCCGGCTTGGTCGAGAACATCTGCCGGCGTTGACGTTTGACACTGACCCCGAGCTCGGCCAGTTCGTCTTCGGTGATGCCCTCCAGCGTGGTGTGCGACACCACCAGGCCGCCGCTGTTGGCCCGCTCCATCACCCGGGCCGCGATGTTGACATCTACGCCGAGCCAGTCCGACCCGATGCGCTGCGGACGTCCGGTGTGGATACCGACCCGCATACGCGGTGCGTAGCCGTCCATGTCGATACCCTTCACCCCTTCCAGCGCCACCAGCATCGCCGCCAGGGCGGTACCGGGGTCGGAGAACACCGCCATCATGCCGTCGCCCATGCGTTTGACGATGTGACCGCCGGCTTCCAGCACCGGGGGCTCGATCACTTGTGCCACGTGGCGCAGCAAGCGCAATGTGGCGTCGTCGCCGGAGCGCAGCGACCACGACGAGAACCCGACGAGATCGGTGAACGCGAGTGTCACCTCGGGATTGGCCGGACTTCCCGAGACACGCTCGGTCAACGCCTGCCACACCTGCAACGCACCCAGACTCACCTCACGCGAGGCGGCGTCGCGATCCAGGAGCCGGTCGGCCACGCGCGCCGCCGCCCGCGGACCGCCCTCGCCCGACACTGAAAGCCGGTCACCGAAGTCCGGATCCCCGGGAAGTGACCGACGTACCCGACGGACCAGATCGACGACGGCCGGGCTGCGGTTGGCGCTCTGCAGCCATCCCAGAGGGCCCGGCAACCCGGGTGCCGGCACTGGGCGCTGTTGCGGCGCCTGCTCGACATCCCCGACTCGGCCGGACGGGTCATCGAACGGCTCGCCATCCACAGCGCAAGAGTAAGTGGCCCGCCGACCGGGCGGCAATCACGCCAGGAGCGGGTTTGCCCACACTCCCGCGCAGGCAGTGAACCTGGCTGGTCACAGCGCTGTGGCGCGACGGTAGCCCCCGCGTAACAGTGCGCGCCGACGCGCCGCGGGATCGTAGACAACATGCGTTGTCACTACTATCGTTGGTTCCAGCTGTGATTCATGTCATGACGAGTCAACGAGGACGCAATGGCCACACGAACCACCTTCACCGCCGAGCACGACCCGCTCGGGCCCGATTCTCTGACCTGGAAATACTTCGGTGACCTCCGCACCGGAATGCTGGGTGTGTGGATCGGCGCGATCCAGAACATGTATCCGGAACTCGGCGCCGGCGTCGAGGAGCATTCGATCCTGCTCCGTGAACCCCTCCAGCGGGTGGCCCGGTCGGTGTACCCGATCATGGGGGTGGTCTACGACGGCGAACGGGCGGCAGACACCGGCGCACAGATCAAGGGTTTCCACACCACGATCAAAGGCACCGACGGCCAGGGGCGCCGCTACCACGCGCTCAACCCGGAGACGTTCTACTGGGCACACGCCACGTTCTTCATGTTGATCATCAAGACCGCCGAGTACTTCTGTGGCGGCCTCACCGAGGCCGAAAAACAACAACTGTTCGACGAACATGTGCAGTGGTATCGCATGTACGGCATGAGCATGCGGCCGGTCCCCAACAGCTGGGAAGAATTTCAGGAGTACTGGGACGCCAAGTGCCGCGACGAGCTCGAGATCAACCGGGCCACCCTCGACATCTTCACCATCCGGATCCCCAAGCCGTGGTTCGTGCTGATGCCGACGGCAGTCTGGGACCAGCTGTTCAAACCCCTTGTCGGAGCACAGCGCTGGATCGCGGCAGGCGTTTTCGACCCGGCCGTCCGGGAAAAGGCCGGCATGCGATGGACGCCCGGTGACGAGGTGCTACTGCGAATCTTCGGCAAGGCGGTCGAACTGGCATTCATCGCCGTGCCCGACGAGATCAGGCTGCACCCACGCGCATTGTCGGCGTACCGCCGCGCGGCCGGGAAGCTACCGGCCGACGGGCCGCTCGTGGAAGCGCCCAGCTTCATGGCCCCGCCCCGCGACCGGCGGGGGCTGCCGATGCACTACTTGCCGCGCCACAAGACCCTGCTGGACCGGGCCGGGGCGCTGGTGCACACGACGTTCTCGCTGCCGGCGTTGCGGCGGCCGGCCCGCCGCCCCGCCGCCTGAGTTTTGACACGTGTCTAAGCTGTCGAGATGCTTGATTGGTCTGATGTAGACATCGCTGTCCGGGACGCAGTTCGCGAGTTCGTGGACAAGGAGATCCGCCCCCATCTCGACGAACTCGAGAGCGGCGACATGGAGCCGTACCCGATCGTGCGCAAGCTGTTCGCCACGTTCGGTATCGACACCATGGCCAAGGAGTCGCTGGACAAGCGGCTGGAGAAGCTGCGCAGCGGCGACACCAAGCCTTCGGGCGCCCGAGGCGGGATGTTCGGCGGCAGCGGATCGCCGGGTATGGGGTTCGTGCTGATCAGCGAACTGTGCCGGGTGTCGATGGGTCTGGTCACCGGTTTGGGCGTCAGCCTGGGCCTGACGGTCTCGACCATCCAGAGCCGCGGCACCCTGGCCCAGCAGGAACGCTGGCTGCCCGGCCTGGTGACCTACGAGAAGGTCGGTGCCTGGGCGATCACCGAACCCGATTCCGGCTCGGACGCCTTCGGCGGCATGAAGTCCTATGTCACCCGGGATGGCGACGACTACATCCTCAACGGCCAGAAGACCTTCATCACCAACGGACCCGACGCTGACGTGGTGGTGGTCTACGCGAAGCTCGCTGAGAACACGGCGGGTGATTCCGCTTCAGATCCGCGCAACCGGAAGGTGCTGACCTTCGTCCTCGACCGCGGCATGGAGGGCTTCGTACAGTCGAAGCCGTTCCGCAAGATGGGCATTCACTCATCGCGCACCGGCGAGCTGTTCTTCAACAACGTGCGTCTGGGCCGCGACCGGCTGCTGGGCGAGACCGAAGGGTCCGACGACGGGGCCGACGAAGGTCGGGCCAGCGCGCGGTCGAACTTCTCGGCGGAGCGCATCGGCGTGGCCGCGATGGCACTCGGCGTGATCGAGGAGTGCCTGCGCCTGAGCGTCGACTACGCCAAGAACCGCACGCTGTGGGGCCAGGAGATCAGCCAGTTCCAGCTGATCCAGCTCAAGCTGGCCAACATGGAGGTGGCCCGGATGAACGTGCGCAACATGCTGTTCCGCGTCATCGAGTCCGCCGAGCAGGGTGCGCCCATCTCGCTGGCCGAGGCCTCGGCGATCAAGTGGTACTGCTCGCAGGCCGCCACCGACGTGGCGATGGAGGCCGTGCAGCTGTTCGGCGGCAACGGTTACATGACCGAGTACCGGGTGGAGCAGTTGGCCCGCGATGCCAAGTCGCTGATGATCTACGCCGGCAGCAACGAAGTCCAGATCACCCACGTGGCACGGGGATTGCTCAGCTAGCGCTCCCCCTGGATCATGTCGCGACCCGGGTGCGCCTCATGCCACCCGGTCATCGCGGCATCCCAGTCGGCGCCGTCGAGTGCGGTGAGCGAGGCCGGGAAGAGCCCGTCCTCTTCCTTGGCGATGTGCACGTAGAGTTCCTCGATCTCGTCGCGCACCCGTTGCCGATCGCCGGGATCGCTCAGGTCGACCACCTCGAGGAAGGCGGCCAGCTCTCGGTGTTCGGCCACCAACGGGTCGATGTGCTCGGCGTAGAGCTGGTCGCGGTGCATCACCGCGAACAGCCCGTTCTCCTCACCCTGCCAGTGGGAACGCAGTTCCTCGAACATCGCCGCCAGGCGCTGACCGGCCTCGTCGAGCTCGCCGCGGTCCATGGCGCGCACCGCTTCGCGGCCGTGGTCTACGGCCCGCTCATGCTCGGCGATGTAATCCCGCAGCAGAGGCATGTCCCGGCATCCGCAGTACTGGCACATGGCTCGACCTTAGACCGGCCGCGTGACTCCACGTGTGAAGCGCTGCGGCGGAAAACCGGGCCGAAAATCGCCACAGTGCTACGCAGGCGACAGGCTAGCCACCGCGGTGGGCGCGGGCGCTCTGATACAGGCAGATCGACGCCGCAGATGAGATGTTGAGGCTCTCGGACTGACCGGGCATCGGAATGTGCACCCGGTGGTCGGCCGCGGCAGCCAATTCG
The DNA here is from genome assembly GCF_001942625.1 of Mycobacterium syngnathidarum. Lineage (GTDB taxonomy): Bacteria > Actinomycetota > Actinomycetes > Mycobacteriales > Mycobacteriaceae > Mycobacterium > Mycobacterium syngnathidarum. Next base: position 29,013 of record NZ_MLCL01000063.1, on the reverse strand, counting down.
GTTGGCAGGCCGTGTGCTTCGGGGCCGAACAGCCAGGCGGTGGGCCCGGTCAAATCGACTTCGTCGAGGCTGACCTCGCCGTCGATCGTGGTGGCCAGCACTTGCAGGCCGGCGGCCTGCAAACGTGCCACAGTGGCGGCCTCGTCGGGCTCGCTGATCACCGGCAGCGAGAAGATGCTGCCCGCCGACGCTCGCAGGCACTTGCTGTTGTAGGGGTCGACGCTGTTGCCGGCCAGCACCACCGCATCGGCGCCCATCGCGTCGGCGGCGCGGATCAGCGTGCCGGCGTTGCCCGGTTCCGAGATCTGTACGGCCACCGCGACCAGCCGGGGCGCGGCGGACAGGACCTCATCGAGCAATACGTCCGGCAGGCGACAGACCGCCACCAAACCGACCGGAGTCACGGTGTCCGACAACGCTTTCGCCGCACGCTCGGTGACCAACTGCACCGGAGCGTCGGCCAGGATGCCGCCGAAGCGGTCCAGTGCGGCCTCGGTCGCGAACACCTCGGAAACAAGACCGCGCCGCAACGCGGCCTCGACGAGGTTGGGACCCTCGGCAAGGAAGCGTGCGGCGCGGCGGCGCCCGATGTGGCGCTGCAGTTTGACCGCAGCGGCCACCCGGGCAGAACGCTCGGTGAGCGTCAGGCGGCTTCTCCGGAAGGAGCGTTCACATCAGCCGGCAGAGCAGCCTTGGCGACCTCGACCAGCGCGGTGAACGCGGCGGCGTCGCTCACGGCGATCTCGGCCAGGTTCTTGCGGTCAACCTCGACACCAGCGGCCTTGAGGCCCTGGATCAGACGGTTGTAGGTGATGTCGTTGGCGCGGGCCGCGGCGTTGATACGCGAGATCCACAGCTTGCGGAACTCACCCTTGCGGGCACGGCGGTCCCGGTAGGCGTAGGTCAGCGAATGCAGCTGCTGTTCCTTGGCCTTGCGGTACAGGCGGGACCGCTGGCCGCGGTAACCCTTCGAGGCCTTGAGTACGGTACGCCGCTTCTTCTGGGCGTTGAGTGCGCGCTTCACGCGTGCCATGGGATGTTCCTATTCTCGTTCGGTACGGGGAGCGGCAGATCTAGCCGTTGAGCAACTTGTTGACACGCTTGGTGTCGTTGGCTGCAACCACGGTGCGGCCGTCAAGCCGGCGGGTGCGCTTGCTGGGCTTGTGCTCCAGCAAGTGGCGACGGTTCGCCTTCTGCCGCACGATCTTTCCGGTACCGGTGCGGCGGAACCGCTTGGAGGCACCGCTGTGGGTCTTCGCCTTGGGCATGAATCCTCAGTTCTGTGTTGAAACTAGTTCTGCGTAACGTCTGGTTCTTCTGATGCGGCCTGCTGCCCGCCGGGGCGCTCGGCCTGCTCCGCCGCCTTGGCGCGAGTCTTCGCGCCGCGGTGCGGTGCCAGCACCATCGTCATGTTTCGGCCGTCCTGCTTGGCTGACGTCTCGACGAAGCCGTACTCGGCAACGTCTGCGCCCAACCGCTGCAACAACCGGTACCCGAGTTCGGGCCGGGACTGCTCACGACCGCGGAACATGATGGTCACCTTGACCTTGGACCCGGCTTCGAGGAAGCGGACCACATGGCCCTTCTTCGTCTCGTAGTCGTGATCGTCGATCTTGGGACGCAGCTTCTGTTCCTTGACGACGGTCTGCTGCTGGTTCTTGCGAGACTCGCGCTCCTTGAGTGCCGTCTCGTACTTGAACTTGCCGTAGTCCATGATCTTGCAGACCGGAGGTCTGGCGTTGGGAGCTACTTCGACAAGGTCGAGATCGGCATCCGCGGCGACGCGGAGGGCGTCTTCGATGCGCACAATGCCTACCTGCTCGCCACCTGGTCCGATCAGGCGGACTTCTGGTACACGAATGCGCTCGTTGACGCGGGTCTCAGTGCTGATGGGGCCTCCTAGTTTGGTCTGCTGAGGAGACCCGCCCACCTGACAACTCTGCCCCGAGGAACAGAAAAGCCCTGCTCAAAGCAGGGCCCAATGCCGACCGATCACGGCTCACGCCGTCTGCACCGCCAATTCTGGAGCGCAGAACCGGTGCCCGAGGACACCGGCGACCGGACCGTTGTACCTTGTGGCCAACGGTGGGAGTGGGACTCCACTTGCTGTCCCTGACATGAGCCGGGACGGTCGCGCATGACAGTCTAGCAGGCATGACCGATCCGACCGAAACGCCCGACGATGCGACGCCGCAGGTCCCAGCCGATCCCGACGGCTCCGCCGTTCGAGAACTGGCCGACATCCCGGCGGTCGAAGTGATCACCCGGGCGGCGGTCATGTTGATGAGCGCCGCGGCCGAGAAGATCGGGCTGTCGTCCGAAGACCCCGACGATAGCCCGCACCGGGATCTTGACGAAGCCCGCCGGCTCATCACCGCGCTGGCCGGGCTCGTGACGGCATCGGCCGAATACCTGGGACCGCACGCGGGTCCGGTACGCGACGGGCTCAAGAGCCTGCAACTGGCCTTCCGGGAAGCCAGTGCGCACCCCGACGAGCCGGGCAAAGGTCCGGGCGAGAAGTACACCGGCCCGGTCTGGTAATCACCTGGGTGGTGTCTGTGCGCGGGTTCGGCCAAATTGACGGTTTGACCGCCTATTCTCCGGGCGTATGACCGTCATGAGCCGCGGCCGCACCGGGGCCCAGCCCACCTCCAGGTATTCCTGGGTTCCCGCAGCAGCCGGCTGGACCGTCGGAGTCATCGCCACGCTGTCGCTGATCGCCAGCATTTCCGACACCGTGCGCTGGCTGATCCAGGTGCCGCGCGAGTTCGTCAACGACTACATCTTCAACTTTCCCGACACCAGCTTCTCGTGGGCGTTCGTACTGGCCCTGCTGGCCGCGGCGCTGGCCGCCCGTAAACGCATCGCCTGGTGGATCCTGGTGCTCTACATGGTGGGCGCCATCGGCTGGAACGTCGGCGATCTCGTCACCGGTGGCGACCCGCTGGCCGAGGACATCGGCGAGGTCATCGGCCTGGTGTTCCATGTGGTGTCGATCGTGTGTCTGGTGCTGGCCCGCAACCAGTTCTGGGCCAAGGTGCGCCGCGGCGCGCTGCTCAAATCCGCTGTCGTCCTGATCGCGGGCATGGCGCTCGGCATCCTCGCCGCATGGGCACTGCTCGAGCTGTTCCCCGGCACCCTGGACCCGGAATGGCGGCTGCTGTACGCCGTCAACCGGGTCAGCGGATTCGCCACCGTCCCGACCGAAGTCTTCGAGGGCTATTCCCATCCATTCCTCAACGCGATCTTCGGCTTGTTCGGCGCGTTGGCGCTGATGGTGGCCGCGATCGTGCTTTTCCAGTCGCAGCGCGCGTCCAATGCGCTGACCGGTCAGGACGAGTCGGCGATCCGCGGGCTCCTGGATGTCTACGGCAAGAACGATTCACTGGGGTATTTCGCCACCCGGCGCGACAAGTCGGTGGTGTTCGCCCCGAACGGGCGCGCCGCGATCGCCTACCGCGTGGAGGTGGGTGTGTGCCTGGCCGGTGGCGACCCCGTCGGCGATCCCAAGGCCTGGCCCCAGGCGATCGCGGCCTGGCTGCAGCTGTGCCAGACCTACGGCTGGGCGCCGGGTGTCATGGGCGCCAGTTCGGCGGCGGCCGAGGCGTTTCGGGCCGCCGGACTCAATGCGCTGCAACTCGGCGATGAGGCCATCCTGTATCCGGATCATTTCCGGCTGTCCGGGCCCGACATGCGCGCCGTCCGTCAAGCAGTCACCCGGGCCCGGCGGGCCGGGACCTCGGTGCGCATCCGGCGCCACCGCGAGCTGGAGCCGGCCGAGATGGACGACGTGATCAAACGTGCCGACGCCTGGCGGGACACCGAGACCGAGAGAGGCTTCTCGATGGCGCTGGGCAGGCTCGGCGACCCCGCCGATGGGGACTGCCTGCTCGTCGAGGCGGTACAGCAGCGCCCGGGCACGTCCGAACCCGAAGTGGTCGCTTTGCTGTCATTGGTGCCGTGGGGCACCAATGGTGTGTCTCTCGACGTCATGCGCCGCTCCCCCCAATCCCCCAACGGCACCATCGAGCTGATGGTCAGCGAACTGTGCATGCAGTCCGAAGGCATTGGGGTGAGCCGCATTTCACTGAACTTCGCGATGTTCCGGTCGGCGTTTCAACAGGGTGCCCAGCTGGGCGCGGGCCCGGTGGCCCGGCTCTGGCGGGCCATGCTGGTGTTCTTCTCCCGATGGTGGCAGCTGGAGACGCTGTACCGATCGAACATGAAATACCAGCCCGAGTGGGTCCCCCGGTACGCCTGCTACGAGGATGCCCGCCTGATCCCGCGGGTCGGAGTGGCCTCGGTCATCGCCGAAGGGTTCCTGGTGCTGCCGTTCTCGCGGCGAAACAAGCAGCACACCGGCGAACACGTCGCGGCCCCGGCCGATCTGGTGGACTCGGGGCGGCTGCACCCCGACGGCAGCGCGCCTGACCGCAACGAGCTGCGCGACGATCTGACCGACGACGATCAACAACGGCTGCCCGAGCAGGTCCGGGTACGGATGGCCAAGCTGCGCCAGTTGCAGGCCGACGGCGTGGACGCCTATCCCGTGGGTGAGGCACCCAGCCATACCGTCGCGGCCGCACTGGGATCCGCCGACGGTGACACCGTGAGCGTGGCCGGGCGGGTCCTGCGGATCCGGGATTACGGCGGGGTGCTGTTCGCCCAACTTCGCGACTGGTCGGGCGAAATCCAGCTGCTGCTCGACAACGCCCGACTGACAAAGGCACGCACCGCCGACTTCACCGCGACCATCGACCTCGGCGATCTGATCGAGGTCACCGGTTCGATGGGGCACAGCCGCAACGGCACCCAGTCCCTGTTGGCCGACAGTTGGCGATTGATCGGCAAATGCCTGCGCCCGCTGCCCGACAAATGGAAAGGCCTGACCGACCAGGAGGCCCGGGTACGGGCCCGCTACGTGGACCTGGCCGTCAACACCGAGGCTCGAGACCTGATCCGGGCCCGCAGCGGCGCGCTACACGCCATCCGGGAAACGCTGTACGCCAAGGGTTTTCTCGAGGTGGAAACGCCGATCCTGCAACAGATCCACGGCGGCGCCAACGCTCGACCGTTCCTGACCCACATCAACGCCTACGATCTGGACCTGTACCTGCGGATCGCTCCCGAGCTCTACCTCAAGCGGTTGTGTGTCGGCGGTGTGGAGCGGGTGTTCGAACTGGGCCGCGCATTCCGCAACGAAGGCGTGGACTTCAGCCACAACCCGGAGTTCACGCTGTTGGAGGCCTACCAGGCCCATGCCGATTACAACGTCTGGATCGACGGCTGCCGCGAGCTGATCCAGAATGCCGCCCAGGCCGCCAACGGAGCCCAGGTCTTCCAACGGCCGCGCGCCGACGGGACCCTGGTGCCGGTCGACATCTCAGGGCAGTGGGCCGTCAAGACCGTGCACGACGCGGTGTCGGAGGCCCTCGGCGAGCACGTCACGGTCGAGACGGACCTGGCCACGCTGCGCCGGCTGTGCGACGCCGCGCACATTCCCTACCTGACCCATTGGGATGCCGGGGCCGTGGTGCTGGAAATGTACGAGCACCTCGTCGAGGACCGCACCGAAGCCCCTACGTTCTACAAGGATTTCCCGACCTCGGTTTCGCCGCTGACCCGCCCGCACCGCAGCATTGCCGGGGTTGCCGAACGCTGGGATCTGGTGGCCTGGGGCGTCGAGCTGGGTACCGCATACAGCGAACTCACCGACCCGGTCGAACAGCGGCGCCGGCTACAGGAACAGTCGTTGCTGGCCGCCGGCGGCGACCCCGAGGCCATGGAACTGGACGAGGATTTCCTGCAGGCCATGGAGTACGCCATGCCGCCGACGGGCGGTCTCGGCATGGGAGTGGACCGTGTGGTCATGCTGATCACCGGTCGCAGCATTCGCGACACATTGCCGTTCCCCCTCGCCAAACCCCGTTAACAGGTGGCTCACAGCCGATCCCAAGATTGGGCGGCGACGATACTGACGTGACGTTCACCCACCACCTGTCCTTGATGCACGGCTGGGTGCCGACCAGCATCCAAGTCATCACCGCCGGGGTGCTGATCGCCGCTGTCGGCTGGCGTACTCGTCGGTGGGCGCTCATCTGGCTGCCGCTGGCGGCCGCGGTGGGCGGAGTCCTGGTTGCCGGCACCCGCTGGTACATCGAGTCCGAGGGGCTGGCGGGCAACCCTGCGCCTCGGTCGCTGTGGGTGTGGATCGCGCTGACGGGCGTGGCGGTGGTGGTACTGCTCGCCGGGTGGCGCGGGAGCCGGTGGTGGCGACGCGGTACCGCGGTCATGGCGGTGCCGATGAGCCTGCTGTGCACGGCCCTGGCGCTGAACCTCTGGGTGGGCTACTTCCCCTGGGTGCAGACCGCCTGGAACCAGCTGACGGCCGGCCCGCTGCCCGATCAGACCGATCAGGTCACAGTGGCCGCGATGCAACGTCAAGGCACGATTCCGGCGAAGGGCAGCGTGATCCCGGTCGAGATCCCCAACACCGCATCGGGTTTCCGGCACCGCGGTGAATACGTGTATCTTCCGCCGGCCTGGTTCGCCGCCAATCCCCCACCGCAGTTGCCGACGGTGATGATGATCGGCGGCGAGTTCAACACCCCCGCCGACTGGATGCGGGCCGGCAACGTGATCAAGACGATGGACGAGTTCGCCGCCGCCCACCATGGGTACGCGCCGGTGCTGGTGTTCGCCGACCCGGGCGGCACCTTCAACAACGACACCGAATGTGTCAACGGCAAGCGCGGTAACTCTGCCGACCATCTCACCAAAGACGTTGTGCCATACATGAACAACCACTACGGGGTCAATCCGGGCGCGGCCGGCTGGGGTATCGTCGGCTGGTCGATGGGCGGCACCTGCGCGGTGGACCTGGCCGTCATGCACCCCGAGTTGTTCAGTGCGTTCGTCGACATCGCAGGCGACATCGGCCCGAATTCGGGCACCAAGGCTCAGACCATCGACCGACTGTTCGGCGGGAACGTCGCGGCCTGGGACACGTTCGACCCGAGCACGGCGATCAACCGGCACGGCCAGTACCAGCAGATGGCCGGTTGGTTCGACGTCAACGACGCATCCACGGCGGGCAGGCCCGCGGGCCGTGCCAACGATCAGTCCAGGGCGGCCAACGCCCTGTGCGCGCTCGGCTCCAAGCACGGCATCGCCTGCGCGGTGGTGACTCAGCAGGGCACGCACGACTGGCCGTTCGCCAGCCACGCGTTCACCGCTGCCCTGCCCTGGCTTGCCGGTGCCCTCGGCACCCCTCAGGTGCCCGCGATCGGGCTGCCGCAGTCTTCGACCTCACCGGCGTTCATCCAGACCGCCGCCAAATAGGCGTCAGTAATCCGATTCGGCCGCGCGCAACTCGGCCAGGAAGGCATCGGAACCCGGCCGAGCCAGCCGGGAGCGTGCGAACGCCCGCACGCGCTCGCGGTCGGACGGTGATTCGTCGACGCCGGCAACCCCGACCCGGACCGATGTGTGCGACCAGTCCAGGTTCCAGGCCTGGGTTTCGCTGAGCCGCAGACCATCTTGGCCGCGCAGCGCCAGTACGGCACGACCGGCGGCGTCGAGAACACCGGACCCGTCGCAGCCGCTACCACGGAGCTGCACGCCGATGCCCGCCGCCGAGTCCGGGCCCGTGACCGCTACCTGCACTGTCGCGTCGGCCCCCTCACCAGCTGCGGTCACCGACCACTCGATGGTGTCCTCGGCGGCATCGAACACCCCGGGCGGCACCACCGACCAGACCACGGTCGCCAGCCCTCGCGCGATCACGCCCCTCCGTCCCGGCCCGTCGCCGGCTCCTGCCGCCAGCGCGTAGTCCTCACGCGAATTGGCCGCCGTGACGGTGTCAGACCAATCCAGCCCGACGTCGCCGGCCAGCTCACGACATTTCCCGGCCAGCTCGTCAATCCTCGGGTCACCTTGTCCGGTCAGGAAATTCAGTGTGGACGTGTGCGGCTCGAGCAGTCCCGCCACGTCGGAATCCGGGGTTTCGTCGGTGAAGAAGTCCTCGGCGGCCACCGTCAGCAGCGCGAGCTCGGCGTCGAGGACGGGACGTTCGAGTGCCGCGATACCGTCGCGATCGCTGGCCGGCCACCACCGCCGCAACCAGTGCCCGATTGCCAAACGCCGCAATGCGTCCACCGGGCCAGGCAGGATCTGCACGCCGGGCAGATCGAACGATTGCCCCGGCTCCCGGTGGCGCACCATATCCAGGACTGCGACGTGGCCGGACTCTCCGAGCACGCGCCACAGCCAATCCGCGCGCTCGGGGTCGGTGAACGTGATGGAAGGTGGTTCGCCGGCTCCTCCATCCACGGCCCACGACAGCACCGCACCGCTGACCTCGAGGACCGCGACCAGCGGCACAGCGTCGTCAAGCCTGCCGGTACTCCACAAGCCGGCGTCAGCGCCCAATCTCACTCTGCCACCTGCACTTCCAGCATCGCCTTGATCTGCTGCCGATGGTCGAGACTGACCGACCGGGCCACCCCTTCGAGCAGGGACCGAAGGTCGTCGACATCTGCGCAGGACTCCTGCCACACGTCGCGGCCGTGCAGACGCGCCCACAGCCGGCTCAGGTAGGGGCGGTCGAAGGCGGCGAGTTCGTCGATGACCTGCCGCTGCCGCGGGTGGACCGCCGTACCGGCCGCCAGGTAGCGCCGAGCCCGCAGCACGTACGCCTCCTTGGCCAGCCGGGCCTGGATACGGGCCGACAGCTGGTGCCGCGCCTGCGCCGGACCATCGAGGGGGCGCAGGTCGGTGGCCACCTCGATGCCGGCGAGAAGCGCGGCCTGCCTGTCCTCGGCGAGCAGACCCCACGGCGCGCAGGCCCGGTCCACCTCCTCGGCGCACAGCAGCGGGAGATCGGGCAACTCGTCGCGGTCCAGGGCGCGGCGCAAGGTCGCCCGCACCCGGTCTACCACGCTGCGGTCCAACGGGCGGTCCCCCGCCCCCGGCTCGACGATCGACGGAAGCCGTTGCGGCAAGGATGAACTCAGTCCGATGTCGACGATCGACCACGGTAGTTCTGCCTCGGCACAGCGGGCCCCGGCACCCAGGTTGTAGGGCGTGGCATCGGCCACCAACGCCGACCAGACTCGCTGCCGAGCCGCCTCACCCCGATGACTGTCGGCCGGGCCGAGCACGGTGGCGAGCCCGGCAAAGAACGGACCGGTGATGGCGTCGGAGGCGACGACGTCGTCCCAGCTGCGTTCGAGCTGGCGATGCAACCGGTCGACGACCTGCGGCTCGGCCACATAGGTGTTGAGCGCCTCGATCGCCGTACGATCCCGGCCCTCGTGCAGCTCGGCCAGCACCTCGGTCGCCACCTGCGCACGGTCGGAGGCCGGGGCGCCCCGGGTCACCGCCAGTTCGAAACAAGCCGGGAAGTACAGCTCCTGGGCATTGCCGGTGGTGATACGCAGCCGCCGGCGCTGCTGTTTGAGCTCGGCGAACCAAGCCGCGGCGGCACGCAGATGTGGCCCGCTGCGCACCATCTGCTCGTGCAGTTCGGCCGCCACCTCGGGAGCCAGCACCGGCGCCGAGAATTGCGTGTTGCTGCGCAATCTGAGGACCAGGGGGTCGATGATGCGTTTGACGGTCCGCCGCAGCGGGCCGCCGTCGGCGCCGCTGAACACCTCGACTCCCGGGCCGAGCGCGCGCCAGGCTCGGTCGATCGCGGCGCGGCGCGGCTGCGCCGAGTTCGTGCCCGAAGCTGGGCCGGTCTGCGTCCCCGCCGTATCGGACCCGATGCTCACCGGCACCAGGATAGAGCCGAAGTTGGGTTCGGTAGCACTCCCCCGGCCGGACCCTTGGCGTCATGACCGACGCCGCACTCCTCACCGTCCTGTGCCTGCTGGGCACCGGCGCCGCACTCGCCGCGGCGCGTCGCGCGCGGTGTGCCCGCCCGAACGACGAGGCCGACGAGCGGCTGGTCACGCTGCGCGAGCTGGTGGCCGAGTTCGATCACATGCTGGTCCGCAAGGGATTGCTGACCGGAGCGCAGGTTGCGCTGATCCGTACCGGAACCCGCTCGCGTGGGATCGTCACCGGGGTGCGGGCCACCGGGGCGATCCGCGAGGACTACCGCGAGGTCGAACTCGATCTGATGGTCAGCCGGTATGGCGGAGGTCAGTTCCCGGTGTGCCAGCGCGCGATGATCCCTGCCACGGCACTGGCGAAAGTGTCACCGGGCAATGTGATCGACACCTATTACCGGCCGGGTGACGAGAGCACCGTCGCGGTGTGTGTGGCCCCGGGCTGATTCAGCGGGCGCCATCGACGGTGAACGTGGCCATCGCGGCCCAGTACAGCGGGCTGGCCGTGGTGTCACCGTCGCGCCAGCGGCGCATCGTGGCGCGCTGCCAGCGATTCACCGCCAGGCCCGCCTCGTCTTCCCGGTGGGCGAGATCGACCCCGACGATGGTGTCGGCCATGGGATCGGCTGCGGGGGCACCGCCGAACTGCCGGAAGCCCGCGGTCGTCGGTAGTGACCACAAGGTCGCGGTGACCAGTTGCGCACCACCGAGAATCATCGCGGCCACCAGACCGGCGGCCTCGTCGAACCGGTAGTCACCGCCGGACGCGCAGGCCAGCAGCGCCACCCGCGGTGGGATCGGAAGCTGCGCCGCGATCATCTCCCCCGCGGTCAGCGGTCGTTCCTCGGCGAGGTGCAGTGCAGCCCGGTCGGCGTACCCGGCATCACCGTCGGCGGCGCTGGCATGCCCGACGTAAACGAGGCGGCTCGGGTCCTGCGCACACGCGTCGGCCAGCCAGCGCCGGTCGGTTTCGGTGCGCCGGAACAGTTCGACGGGCTCGGTGACGGTGGGAAGCACAGCGCCTTCGGCGACCAGACCACCGAAATGACGCGACAGCGTCGTCTCCGCCGAAGGTCGGCCCAGCACTGAACCCAGGGCCGAATCGGGCCGCTGTCCCGGGATACGTGGATCGAGCAGCAACACCGAAGGCCGATCGGCCCGGTCCTGCCATGAACTGTGGCGGCGTGGCGCGTGAACGATGTTGGGCGGCACCGCCATCAACACGTCGGCCAGCTCCATCACCCGGAACCCGTCTCGGCCCTGCATGGCCAGTTGTCCCCACGGGACCCGGCCCAGGCGGGGGCTCGGCGTGATGAACAGCACCGGTCGCGGTGCCGCCACGCAGTCGGCCAGCAGCTGCCAGCCGTCGATTCCGATCAGATGTGAACCCAGCAGTCGGGCAAGCTCCAGCTCGGCCTTCGTGGAGGCGAATCCTCCTGTTGTCATGGCCCTTTCGATCGCCTGCGCAGGCGACTCGGTGCCGACGGGGTCCGGCAGCGACGGAGCGAGCGCGGACGCGATCGCGTCCAGGTGCGGTTCCTCCAGCACCCAGGTGACCGAACGCTCCGGCGCACCGACCACCCGCAGGCTCGCGTAGGTGGCGATGCCGACGTCGGCGAATCGCATTACCAGGGTCTCGGTCACGGCCAGGTCGTCCATTCCCCGCCGGGCGCAGTGACGTCGCGGCCGTACCGCTGAAGTGCCATTTCGCGATAACGGCTCATGATCGGTCCGGCGGTTGGGTCCATCCGCAGCGGCGGCAGCGGTCCGAGCCGGGTCAGCCCGCCGTGACCCTCCACCGGCCCGGCCGCAGCGGCGACGGCCAGTTGTGGCGCGAGTTCCGCTTCGATCGGCATCGCGGCTGTGGCCGTCTCCGCCCAGTCGGCGGCCGCCAAGGAGCCGGGGTCATCGATGGGATCAGTGCTGAAAGTTCCTCGTGCACTGTGATATTCGACGAGTTCGCAGAGCAACTCAGTGTTGTCCGATTCCCACGCCACCGCAAACGCACCCGCCAACAGCGGCGCGGAAACCGTAGCCGCCCACCGGGCCCGGGCTCCGGCGTCGGGGATCGTGTAGCGCACCGAATCCACGGCCAGAGCTGCGGGCACCTTCAGATCCACCGCCCGTTGCATCTTCACCATGCCACGGCGGTATTTGCGGCTCCCCGGTCGGCAGTTGTACCAACCGGTCCCGGCCGCATGCCGCGCCTCGACCTGCTCCCAGCTCTGGCCCGGTTTGCCCAGGCCGTCGAAGCCCATCCCCGCAAGTGCGTCAGCGCGCCAGATGTTGCCGAGGTGGGCATCCAGGCGGGCGTACTGCAGCCAACTGTGCCGCGGCGAGGCATCCAGCAGCGCCCTGGCCTCTTCCACCATCGCGATCGCCTCGTCGAACATGCCGCGAAAGAGAGCTATCCAACTGCGCTGCAAAAGGATCCGGTGAACATGCAGGGGTCGCTCTATCTCACGCCAATGCCGCTCGGCGTGCGCCCAGCATTCATCGGCCTCGCGCAGTCTGCCGAGCCCCAACCGAATCAAACCGAAATACAGCCAGCTTCGCGACACGTCGTGGGCCCGGGCATGCTCGGCGATCACCGGATAGGCTTCGGTCACCAAATCCTGGGTCTCGGCGTACTGCGCGCCCGACCAGGATGCCGCGGCGCGCTCCAGTTGGGCGCGGGCAGTGGCAAGTTTCCAGCCCCGCGCCTCGGCGCGGGCACCGGCCCGGCGGAGCCACGGTTCGGCCTCGTCGAGGCGGCCGGACTCGACGCAGAACCGGCCGTAGCCGAGCGCCCCGGTGACGAACAGGTGATCGGTCTCGGCGTCAGCGCCGGGCCCCGTATTCTGCAGGTCGTCGAGCGCCTCGGCCCACACCGGTACCGATGCGGCGTACAGATCGTCGTCGCACAGGGCGGTCGCGATCAGAATTCTGGTGCGGCAGATCAGGTTACGATGTTCGGCGGCCAGATCGTCGAATTCGCCCGAGGTTTCGATCAGGGCCTTCAGATGCGCTGCGGCGCCGTCATGATCGCCACGGGCGGCGGCCAACCCGGCTTCGAGGAACTCCACTCGCCTGGTGTAGCGACAGATCATGTGATCGATCTCGGCGTCGGGCATCGTGGTCTCCGCGGCGAGGTCGGGCCGCTGTCCCGAGCGGATCGCAGCATAGATCGCCAGGGTGTCACGCGTCCGGGAAATGCTCTCCACCACACCGTCGTACGCGGTGCGAACCAGGAAGATCTCCCCGAGCTGGGCGAACACCTCAAACGCATAGTCGTCGCGGTCGGCCTGCTCGATCCGCGGTAGCAACGAGACCAGCAGATCATGGGCGGCCTCTTCGTCGGCGGCCAGCGCCAGGTGACGAGCGCGGTCGAGATCGCCGGCGATGGTCACCTTCGCACCATATAAAAGGGGCGGGCGTGCCCGGCAATGGGTCTGCCAGGCACGCCCGCCATGTCGGGAGATCAGCTGCAGGACACCGTGATGGTGAACGGCTTGTTGATCATCCCGGCCATCGGGTTCTTCATGTCGGCGCCCGATGCTTCACCGGTGATGGTGTAGGTGTCCCCGTCGACCTTGACCTCGGCCGAACCGACCTTGACGCCCATCGCTTCGCTGACCGCCAGAGCGCTGCCGTCGTAGACCAGGCCGAGAGACTCGACCTTCGGGGTGGCCTCGTCGGTCATCACCACGCCGAGGCCCTGCTGACCTCCGATCGCGGCGCTGCCGACGTTGATCTTGCCGCCCTGCTTGACGCAGGTGACCGAGTTCAGGTCCAGCCCGGCCAGATCGGATCCGTCGACTTTGACCTGGGCGTTGCTGCCCGAGCTGACCCTGGCATCGGCGGTATCGGCCGCCGACGCGGCGGGCTTGTCCGCCGGCTTGTCAGCGGAGGTGTCGTTCGAGCAGCCCACCACCACCGCGCCGGTTGCGAGCAGTCCCATGGCACCCGCGATAACTCGATTGATGGTCATTGCGTCTTCCCTTCGTTCCGCGTTGCCCCGATGGCTCCGTCGTGCCCCAAGTCAAGGCGGACCCAACCGCTACCGATCCCAAGAAATGTCGGTTCCCGCAGGTAACGTGGGCCTGGTGACGAAGGACCCAGAGCAGCCGGATCAACCCGAGGAAGCCCAGGAGCCCGCTGCTATGGAGGGCGAGATCGTCCCCCCGGCTTCGGCCACCGGCTCGCCCGGGCCGGTCGAAACGCCTGACGCCGGCTACACCGCGGCCGGGGTGCCGACATTCGACGCGGTCCGGGAGAAGATCGAGACCCGGTACGGCACCGCGCTCGGCGCGTCCGAACTGGCCGCCGAGACACCCGAGGGTCGATCCATCGAGGAGGAGTACGAGAAGCGCCAGCAGGCGGCTGCCGAGCGCTTGCAGCAGATCCGGGAGTCCATGCACAAGGACGACACCTGATCCATGCGCTCTTTCACCGTGGCCGAGCGTCGCGCTCGGCTGGCCCGTCGTCACTTCCTGAGCCAACCGGCGACCTCTGTCGCCGACGCCACGGGCGCCGTCGTGGGCCTGCACGCCACTGATCCCTCGACTCCCTACTTGTCCCTGTGGGCGCGCCTGCCGGGCTTCACCGTCGACGATCTGGACAGCGAGCTGTACGCGCGGCGCACCCTGCTCAAACACCTCGCGATGCGTCGCACGTTGTGGATCGTGCGCGCGCAAGACCTTCCGCTGGTGCAGGCCGGGGCAAGTGACCGGGTGGCCGGCGCCGAGCAGCGCAAACTCATCGGCGATGTGGAGAAAGCCGGTGTGGCCGGGGACGGAGCCCAGTGGCTGGCGACCGCATGCCGGGCGGTGCTGGCGCACCTGCGCGAGCACGGTCCAACGCCTGCGGCGCAGCTGCGCACCGCGCTGCCCGAACTCGCCGGCAATTACGACCCGGCGCCCGGAAAGACCTGGGGCGGTCAGACTCCGCTGACCCCAAGGGTTTTGACAGTGCTCGGGGTGCGCGGCGAGATCATCCGCGGCCCCAACGACAGCGGCTGGACCAACTCACGACCGCGGTGGACGGTCACCTCCGACTGGCTGGGGGCGCCGGTGCCGACGGCCGAACCGGACCATGCCCGCGCCGAGCTGGTGCGCACCTGGTTGCGCACGTTCGGCCCGGCCACGGTCACCGACATCAAATGGTGGTTCGGCAACACCTTGACCTGGGCACGTCAGGCATTGCGCGACATCGGTGCGGTCGAGGTCGATCTGCACGGCACGGCCGGCTACGCGCTGGCCGACGATCTTGAAATCGAGCCGGAACCTGAACCATGGGCGGCGCTCCTGCCCGGCCTGGACGTCACCACGATGGGGTGGTTCGACCGCGACTGGTATCTCGGCGACCATCGTCCCCAGGTGTTCGACACCAACGGCAACGGCGGGCCGACGGCCTGGTGGAACGGCCGAATCGTGGGCGGCTGGGGTCAGGACGCCGACGGCCGCGTCCAGCTGCATCTGCTCGAAGAGATCGGTCGCCACGGCACCCGCGCGCTGCAGCAGCGCGCGGACGCCCTCACCGGCTGGCTGGCCGGCGGCCGCGCCAACCCGAGGTTCCCCTCGCCGCTGTCCAAGCGCTGAGCCTAGGCGCTGACCTTGCGCCGCTTGGGTTTCGGTGCAGGCGCCTCCACCAGCTCGGCCAGGAACTGCCCGGTATAGCTGTCCGGGTTGGCCGCCACATTCTCGGGAGTGCCCTGTGCGACAACGGTGCCGCCGCCGGCTCCCCCTTCGGGACCCATGTCCACGATCCAGTCCGAGGTCTTGATCACGTCGAGGTTGTGTTCGATGACGATCACCGTATTGCCCTTGTCGACAAGGCCGTTGATCACCTTGAGCAGCTTGCGGATGTCCTCGAAGTGCAGACCGGTGGTGGGCTCGTCGAGGATATAGACGGTGCGCCCGGTGGATCGCTTCTGCAGCTCGGCGGCCAGCTTCACGCGCTGGGCCTCGCCGCCGGACAGAGTCGGTGCCGGCTGACCGAGGCGCACGTAGCCCAGGCCGACATCCACCAGGGTCTTGAGGTACCGGTGGATCGAGCTGATCGGCTCGAAGAACTCGGCGGCCTCCTCGATGGACATATCCAGCACCTCGGCGATGGTCTTGCCCTTGTAGTGCACCTCAAGGGTTTCCCGGTTGTACCGGGCGCCCTGGCACACCTCACAGGGCACATACACGTCGGGCAGGAAGTTCATCTCGATCTTGATGGTGCCGTCACCCGAGCAGGCCTCACACCGACCGCCCTTGACGTTGAAGGAGAACCGGCCGGGCTGATAGCCCCGGACCTTGGCCTCGGTGGTGGCGGCGAACAACGACCGGATCTTGTCGAACACCCCGGTGTAGGTGGCCGGGTTCGACCGTGGCGTGCGGCCGATGGGTGACTGGTCGACGCGCACCAGCTTGTCCAGCTGGTCGAGCCCGTTGACCCGGGTGTGCCTGCCTGGCACCTGACGGGCGCCGTTGAGCTTGTTGGCCATCACCGAGGCCAGGATGTCGTTGACCAGAGTCGATTTGCCAGAGCCGGACACACCGGTGACTGAGGTGAGCACGCCGAGCGGAAAGGCGACGTCGATCTCCTTGAGATTGTTCTCCCGTGCGCCGACCACGGTGACCTGGCGGCGCTTGTCGGTGGGCCGCCGGATGGCCGGGACCTCGATGCTCTCCTTGCCGGAAAGGTAAGCGCCGGTGATGGATTCGGGGTTGGTCAGCAGATCCTGGTACGTGCCGCTGTGCACGATGCGGCCGCCGTGCTCACCGGCGGCCGGGCCGATGTCGACGACCCAGTCGGCGTGAGCGATGGTGTCCAGGTCGTGTTCGACGACGATCAACGTGTTGCCCAGGTCGCGCAGGCGCACGAGGGTGTCGATCAGCCTGCGGTTGTCGCGCTGGTGCAGACCGATGGACGGTTCGTCGAGCACGTAGAGCACGCCGACCAGCCCGGAGCCGATCTGGGTGGCCAGCCGGATGCGTTGTGCCTCGCCGCCGGACAGGGTGGCGGCCGCCCGGGACAGAGACAGATAGTCGAGCCCGACATCGAGCAGGAACCCCAACCGCGACTGGATCTCCTTGAGCACCTGCCCGGCGATCGCCTGCTCGCGCATCCCCAGGGTCAGCGCATTCAAGAACTCCGCGCAGTCGGCAATCGACAGCTCGGCGACCTCGGCGATGGACTTCGCGCCGAACTCCCCCGCGGACATCGTCACCGCGAGGATCTCGGGCTTGAGCCGCGTGCCGTTGCATTCGGGGCACGGGATGTCGCGCATGAAACCCTCGTAGCGCTCTTTCATCTGCTCCGAGTCGGTCTGCTCCATGCGGCGCTGCAGGAACGCCATCACGCCCTCGAAGTCGGCGTAGTAGGAGCGGGTGCGCCCGTATCGGTTCTTGTACCGGACGTGGACCTGGTGATCAGAGCCTTCCAGGATCGCCTTGCGCGCCTTGGCGGGCAGCTTCTTCCACGGGGTATCGATGTCGAAGCCCAGTGCATCGCCCAGCCCGGACAGCATCCGGGTGAAGTACTCGGCGCTCTGCCCCACGGCCCACGGCGCGATCGCCCCGCCGGCCAGGGTCAGTTCCGGGTCCGGCACCACCAGTTCGGGGTCGACCTCTTTGCGGATGCCCAGACCGGTGCACTCCGGACAGGCGCCATACGGCGAGTTGAACGAGAACGACCGGGGTTCAAGATCATCCACGGCCAGCGGGTGGCCGTTGGGGCAGGCCAGCTTCTCGGAAAAGCGTTGCTCGCGGTGCGGATGGTCGTCCTCGCGGTCCACGAACTCCAGCACCACGATGCCGTCGGCCAGGTTCAGCGCGGTCTCGATCGAGTCGGTGAGCCGCTGCTTGGAACTGGCCTTGACCGTCAGCCGGTCGACAACCACCTCGATGTCGTGTTTTTCCTGCTTCTTGAGCTTGGGCGGATCGGTCAGCGGATGCACCACGCCGTCCACCCGCACCCGGCTGTAGCCCTGGGTGTTGAGCTTCTCGAACAAGTCGACGAACTCGCCCTTGCGGGTGCGGACCACCGGGGCCAGCACCTGGAAACGCAGCCCCTCGTCCATGGCCAGCACCTGGTCCACGATCTGCTGCGGGGTCTGCCGGGCGATGCGTTCACCACACACCGGGCAGTGCGGGGTGCCTGCGCGGGCGTACAGCAGACGCAGATAGTCGTAGACCTCGGTGATGGTGCCGACGGTCGACCGCGGGTTGCGGTTGGTCGATTTCTGGTCGATCGACACCGCGGGCGACAGGCCCTCGATGAAGTCGACATCGGGCTTGTCCATCTGCCCCAGGAATTGGCGCGCGTATGCCGACAGCGACTCGACATAGCGGCGCTGCCCCTCGGCGAAGATGGTGTCGAAGGCCAGCGAGGATTTGCCGGACCCGGACAGGCCGGTGAACACAATCAGCGCATCACGGGGCAGATCGAGGTCGACTCCTCGCAGATTGTGCTCGCGCGCACCCTTCACGATCAGGCGGTCAGCCACGCGTTTCCTTTCCGACGACAGACTTCACGCCCATGCTATGTGCGGCCACCGACAAGCCCGCTACGGTGGCGCTATGACCAGCCCCAACATCGCGGTTACCGACACCTACACCGGGCACCAGGAGCCGGGCACTGCTGCCCGCCGAACCCTGCCCAACGCCTCGGTCATCAAGATCTCGGTCGGCCCCATGGACAACAACGCCTACCTGGTGACCTGCAATTCCACCGGTGAAACGCTGCTCATCGACGCCGCCAACGACGCCGAAGTCCTCCTGGACGTCATCAGACAGCAGACACCCAAACTGTCGCTGATCGTCACCAGCCACCAGCATTTCGACCACTGGCAGGCACTGAAAACTGTGGCGGAGGCCACCGGGGCTCCGACGGCCGCGCACGCCCTGGACGCCGATCCTTTGCCGGTGACGCCCGACCGGATCCTGGCCGACGGCGACACCATCACGGTCGGCGACCTGACGTTCGACGTGATCCACCTGCAGGGTCACACCGAGGGTTCCGTAGCGCTGGCGCTCAAGTCACCCGACGGCGTCACACACCTGTTCACCGGTGACTGTCTGTTTCCCGGCGGGGTCGGCAAGACCTGGCAACCCGGTGACTTCGAGCGACTCCTGGGCGATGTGAGCACCAAGGTGTTCGATGTCTACGACGACCGCACGGTTGTGTACCCCGGGCATGGAGACGACACCACGCTCGGCGCCGAACGTCCCCACCTCGGGGAGTGGCGCGAGCGCGGTTGGTAGTCGGTCAGCCCGTACGGGTTCAGCTGGTATGGACGATGAGCACGTCGGTCTTGGACCGGCGTGCCACGTTCGCGGGCACCGAGCCCAGCAGCCGGCCGGCGATCGTGCTCAGGCCGACGTTGCCGACCACCAGCAGGTCTGCCGAGACGTCCTCTGCCAGCTCGACCAGCGCATCGACCGGGGCGCCGACAACCGGCCGCTCCTCGATGTCGGTGGCCCCGGCGGCCTTGGCCCGGTCGGTCGCCTCACGCAGGATGGCGTAGATCGGCGCATTGCCTGCCATCTTGTAGCCCTCGTCCTTGAGCACATCGGCGGCACGCTGGTCTTCGCTCTGGGGGAAGTACGCGGTTGCCACGATCAGTTTGGCATTCGAGCCGGCGGCAATCTGACCGGCGCGGTCGACTGCACGCAACGACGAATCAGATCCGTCCGTGCCGACCACCACGGTTCGATACGCGCTCATCAATACCCTCCCACTGTCAGTTGCAACGCCACCCGAGACAGTAACCCGTCGCCGCTGGCCAGGGGCGCAAATCACCACACCCACACGGACAACCGACAACTGGACCCGATACTGGCGTCCCGAAACGGCGATTCGGCACTGATATTAACCCTCGGCACCGCAAAATCGGTGCCGAGCGTGACGTAGTCGACGTCCACCGAATCAGGGTTGCCGTCAGGACGATTCGCCACCGGTAGTGATCCAGCTCATCTATCTGCCACGGTCGGCAATCACACTGTCGGAGAGAGCGAGTCGAGCGCCCCAGGCTAACCTTTGCCTCGGTTGAGGGGGGTGACACGGTCGCTGACGTGGATCTATCGCTGAATGACCGTGCCGATGGCACGGACCGCCGGGTCGATCGAGAAACCCGATTCGACGCCTTGGCGGTGGCCGCATTCGCCATGGTGCTGTGTGCCTTGGGGGCGGCCCGGCCGTCGCTGTGGTTCGACGAGGCGGCCACCATATCGGCGGCGACCCGCACGGTTCCTCAGCTGTGGGACCTGATCGGTCATATCGACGCCGTACACGGGCTTTACTACTTCGGCATGCACGGCTGGTTCGCTGTGTTACCGGCAACCGAGTTCTGGTCCCGCTTCTCCAGCTGCCTGGCAGTCGGTGGCGCCGCCGGTGGAGTCGCGATACTCGGCCGACAGTTCGGCAACCGGACGCTATCGGTCTGTGCCGCAATTATTTTCGCCATGCTACCCAGGATCACCTGGGCCGGCATCGAAGCCCGTTCCTATGCGTGGTCGACGCTGGCGGCGGTGTGGCTGACGGTTCTGCTCGTGGTGGCGATCCGGCGCGGCCGCGCCGCGCAGTGGGCCGCATACGGTGCGCTGCTGATGTTTTCGACGGTGCTGAACGTCTTCGTGGTACTGATGGTGGTTCCGCACGCCGTTGCCGTGGCGCTGCTCAGCGACCGCCGGAGTACTCGAACCAGATGGGCCGCAGCCACCGCGGCTGCCGTGTTGATCGTGGTTCCGTTCGTCTTGTGGTGTCGTTCGCAGAGCTTTCAGGTCGGCTGGATCTCGCCGCCGGGTCTGCACACGGTCGTGGAAATCCTGCTGGAGCAGTACTTCGACCACAGCGTGGCCTTCGCGGTACTGGCAGGCGCGGCACTGAGTGCTCCGTTGCTGGTTCGCCGGTTACGGCCCACCGATGACAGCACCCGGCGCCTCGTGGCCATAGCCGGGGTATGGGTTCTGGGCCCCACCGCAGTGCTGGTGGTGTATTCAGCTGTCGCCCAACCGCTTTACTACCCGCGCTACCTCTGCTTCACCACGCCGGCGATGGCGCTGCTGCTCGCCGTGTGTGTGGTGGCCCTGGCCCGGAGCCGGGAACGGATCACCGCGGCCCTGGCGGTGCTCGCCCTGGCCGCGACACCGAACTACATCACAGGGCAGCGCGGCCCGTACGCCAAAGAGGGCATGGACTTCAGCCAGGTCGCAGACGTCATCACGGCGCACTCGTCCCCCGGTGACTGCATCGTCTTCGACAACACCACGTCATGGAAGCCGGGCCCGATCCGCCCCATCACCGCCGCCCGTCCCGCCGCGTACGCGCACCTCATCGACCCCGGCCGGGGCAGGCCGGCCTGGCAGCGGAATCGGTTGTGGGATGCACACCTGGGGATCTGGGGTGTCGCCGACGAGATACGGAAGTGCACCGTGTTGTGGACCGTCTCCGAACGCGACGCCAAGGTGCCCAGCCGGCAGAGCGGTTCAGGGCTTCCGCCAGGGCCGCGACTCGACCGTGCGCCGGCCTACCAGGTGCCCGAGAGCATGGGCTTCCGTATCGTCGAACGCTGGCAGTTCAACTTCGCCCAGGTGGTGAAGTCGAATCGGTGAATCAGTCGCGCCGCGCCCGGCCGAAGTACATCTCCTGAGTCGTCGAGCACACAAGCTGTCCGGCCCGGTTGTAGACGGTGGCGTTGGCCAGTCCGCGACCGTTGATACCGCTGGGTGAAACCTGGTCGGACAACACCCAATCCGTCAGATCCGCGGGCCGGTGGAACCAGACCGCGAGGTCGATCAACGCGGAGAACACAGTGACCTGGGTGGTTCGCCGCATCGACACCGTGGAGTCCAGCGACGAGGTTCCGGAAAAGTACGTCAGCAGAGCGCTGTTGACGACGGGATCGTCGGTGACAGGTTCGGCAGGGCGCCACCACATCCGGGTACGCGCCGGCGGTTCGGGCAGATCGATCGCCAGCCGTGGCGGCGGATCGATGTAACGCCGCTCGATCCACTGCGGGCGCACCCAGTACCCGTGGGCCTCGTCGGCGAACGCCTGCAGCTGTTCCTCGACCGGCGGCAGCGTTTCGGGGTCAGGCACCTCGGGGCGGGGTTGCTGATAATCCGCGGCCTCCATCGCGACGCTGAATGAGACGAGGGCTTCCAGCAACACTTCACCGCCCTGGCGCCCGATCACCCGGCGGGTGGACAGCGACCCGCCGTCGCGCAGGTTGGTCACCTCCATCTGCACCGGGTACCGGGCGTCACCGGCCCGCAGCAGGTAGACGTGCAGGCTGTGCGGCAGCCGGCCCGGAACGGTGCGGCTGGCGGCCATCAGGGCCTGCGCGGCGATATGGCCACCCACGATGTGATGGCTGGCGTTGTCCCGCTGTTCGGCGACGAACGTGCCGTCACCCGACTCCGTCAGTTCGAGCGTGGACAGGACTTCGGCGAGGGGCAACATGGGCACCGCAGCATTATCCGTGGCCCCCGCCCGCAACCGGGCGGGGGCTCACCATCGAGCGAGTGACGGGATTCGAACCCGTGTAAACGGCTTTGCAGGCCGGTGCCTAACCACTCAGCCACACCCGCATCGACTGGCTACTGTGCCAGCCGCGCAGGTGCCCGCCCATGGTTTCGATCGCGACGATCGCTAGCCCTCGTCGTCCCCCACCGGCCTGCCGGCCGCTGCCCCGCCCTGGGGCCAGCCGGCCGGCGAGTTCTCCCACGGCTCCTGACGTCCGTACGGGGTGAGATCGAGGAACGGATACCCGACTGCGGAGTGGTCGAGCCCGCGCGCGAAGGTCGAGTAGGTGTGGAAAACCTCGTCACGGCGGCGCAGGAAGACGCTTGCCCCTGGCCAGTCTCCTCGTAGATCGTCGTCGCTGAACCCGTCGGCACGCAGTTCATCGGCGGACTTGTAGTTGTATTCGATCGGCGCGCGGGCCGGGTCGAGCGTCACGTGATAGTCGTAGGTGAAGTCGCTGTCGCGCGACGAGTACCACGGGAACGTCCAACCGTGCTCGTCCCGGTACGCGGCGATGCTGGCGTACGGCGCCCGGGACACGCAGGCGAACGTGACGTCCTTGCAGTGCAACAACTCTCGGTCCTGCGCGGTGAAGGTCAGGTCGGCTGCGGCGGTGCAGCTGGGGCAACCCCGATCGATCGCGTCGATCCACATGAAGTGATGGATGTAGAGCTGGCTACGGCCCTCGAACAGGTCGGCGAGTCGCACTTCACCATCGGGCCCTTCGAACGTGTAGTCCTTCTCCACTCTCACCATGGGTAGCCGCCGTCGTTGGGCGTTGACCTCGTCGCGCAGGTGCGTCACCTCACGTTCGGCGGCCAGCAGTTTCTTGCGCGCCTCCAGCCACTCGTCCCGATCGACGACATCTGGGTAGGCATTCAGTGTCAGGGGCATCGAATCACTCCTCGTAGTGGTCTTATACGGGTGAGACTCACGCCGTCGGCGAAACTCATCGTGCGCAATCGTGCGCACAGGTGACCGGGCTACCCGGCCCGCCGGCCGGACCGGAACGAGGCGAAGGCTCCGAGCACTGCGAGCACCGCGAAAACCCCGAACAGCCAGCGTGCCGCACCCGCATCCCCGGTGTCGCGAAGGTTGACCACGACGCCGGCCAAACCCGCTCCGAACGCGCCGCAGATCAGTTGCACGGTGTTGATCGCCGCCGCGGCGGCCGGCCCCTCGACTGGATCGTCCACGCTTCGCATCGCCCATGCGGACAAATGCGGCCAGGCGATACCGATACCGGCCCCGGTGACCGCGAGCGCGAGCCCCCACAGCACCACCAGCCACGGCGCTATCCCGTCCCGAATCAGCACCGCACCGGCCGCGAGCCCGGCCGCCATGACAATCGGCGCGCACGCGACCGTGCGCACGACCACGCGCCGGTTCCGCAGGGATGCGCTGACGATCTCCCCCGCGGTCCAGCCGACCGACAACACGGCCGCGAAGAACCCGGCCATCACCGGTGGCAGGTGTGCCAGCCGTTGGCCGAACAGCGGCACGTACATGTCGACCATGGTGGCGGCCATCAGCACGCCCAAACTCAGGTAGATCCATTTGAGGGGCCCGGGTCCGAATGTGCTGGGCGGCAACACCGATGCGCCGGCGCGGCGGTCGAGGATCAGGAACGCGACCACCAGCGCCACCCCGAGGACGAGGAGGGCGGCCGTGGCCCGCCAGTCGCGCGGGATACCGGCCACACTGACCGCCATGGCCGCCGCGCCGAGCACGGCCAGCGACCGCACCGGAATGCCGGGGGCCGGTGCCGATGCCCTCCCGCGAGCCGGCAGCGCGACCGGAACCAGCGCGGCCATCGCACCCGTCAGTACCACCAGCACGCCAAAGGCCCACCGCCAGTGCCCGAACTGTGCGAACAGGCCGCCCGAGGCCGGGCCGATCACCGTGCCGACCCCCCACATCGCCGATACCAGCGCAGAAGCCTTGGTCCACAACGCATTCGGCAACGCGGTGTTGATCACGGCGTATCCCAGGCCGGCGAGTATCCCCCCGGCGAAACCCTGCACGGTCCGGCCGGCGAGCAGCACCTCCATGCTCGGGGCAAGCGCACAACCCAGGCTTCCGGCACCGAATACCGTGAGCCCCAACAGATACGCCCGCCGCGGCCCCAACCGCATCAGCAACGCATGGACTGTGGTGGCCGCGATCACCGAGGCAACCAGGTACACCGTCGTCACCCAGGCGTAGAACCGCCGGCCGCCGATGTCGGACACCGCGTCAGGCAACAGGCTGATGGTGAGGAATTCGTTGGTGGCATACAGCAGCACGCCACCGGCCAGGACAGTGGACGCACCCAGATACCGGGCACCCAACAATTGCCGCCAGGTCCCGGTATCGGGCGTCACGGTGTCGGTCACACCGACGACGCTAGAAGCTGAACCGCTGTTGAGGTCAACGACCGGCTTACTTCAGACCGGCCGCGTCCATCCCCCGCAACTCCTTCTTGAGGTCCTGGATCTCGTCGCGGATCCGGGCCGCCAATTCGAACTGCAGATCGCGGGCGGCCGTCATCATCTGCTCGGTCAGATCCTTGATGAGATCGGCCAATTCGGCGCGCGGCATGTTCGTGGGGTCTGTACCGGGGGCCCGGACCCCGGCGCTGACCGCCCGGCCCGGCTCGCCCTGGGCCCGCCGGCCGCGGGAGGCGTTGCGTCCCGAGCCACCCACCTCGACCGACTCCGAGTCGTCGGCCTCGCGGTACACCTGGTCGAGAATGTCGGCGATCTTCTTCCGCAGCGGCTTGGGATCGATCCCGTTGGCCTCGTTGAAGGCGATCTGCTTGGCCCGGCGACGCTCGGTCTCGTCGATTGCCTCCCGCATCGAGTCGGTGATCTTGTCGGCGTACATGTGTACTTCGCCGGACACGTTGCGGGCCGCGCGACCGATGGTCTGGATGAGGCTGCGGGTGGAGCGCAGGAAGCCCTCCTTGTCGGCGTCGAGAATCGCGACCAGCGACACCTCGGGAAGGTCCAGCCCCTCCCGCAGCAGGTTGATACCGACCAGCACGTCGTACTCGCCGAGGCGCAGCTGTCGCAGAAGCTCGACGCGGCGCAACGTATCGACCTCGGAGTGCAGGTACCGGACCTTGATGCCGAGTTCCAGCAGGTAGTCGGTGAGATCCTCGGCCATCTTCTTGGTCAGCGTGGTGACCAGGACTCGCTCGTCGCGCTCGGTGCGGGAGCGGATCTCGCCGATCAGATCGTCGATCTGACCCTTCGTCGGCTTCACCACCACCTTCGGGTCGATCAGACCGGTCGGGCGGATGACCTGCTCGACGAACTCGCCACCGGCCTGGCTGATCTCGTAGGCCCCCGGGGTGGCCGAGAGGTACACCGTCTGCCCGATGCGGTCGGCGAATTCCTCCCACGTCAGCGGCCGGTTGTCCACGGCCGAGGGCAGCCGGAAGCCGAAATCCACCAGATTGCGCTTGCGGGACATGTCCCCCTCGTACATGCCGCCGATCTGCGGCACCGTGACGTGGGACTCGTCGATGACGAGCAGGAAGTCCTCGGGGAAGTAGTCCAGCAGTGTCGCCGGTGCCGAACCCGCAGGCCGGCCGTCGATGTGGCGCGAGTAGTTCTCGATGCCCGAGCAGAACCCGACCTGCTTCATCATCTCGACGTCGTAGTTGGTGCGCATCCTCAGCCGCTGAGCCTCCAGCAGCTTGCCCTGCCCCTCCAGCTCGGTCAGCCGCGCTTCGAGTTCCTGCTCGATGGTCGAAATGGCGTGCGCCATCCGCTCCGGGCCTGCCACATAGTGGGTGGCCGGGAAGATCCGCAGCGAGTCGACCTGCCGCACGATGTCACCGGTCAGCGGGTGCAGGTAGTACAACGCCTCGATCTCGTCGCCGAAGAACTCGATCCGCACCGCGAGCTCCTCGTAGGACGGGATGATCTCGACGGTGTCACCGCGCACCCGGAACGTGCCCCGGGTGAACGCCATGTCGTTGCGGTTGTACTGGACATCCACCAACAACCGCAGCAGGCCGTCGCGCGGCACCTCCTGGCCGACGGCCAGCTCCACCGAGCGATCGAGATAGGACTGCGGCGTGCCCAGACCGTAGATGCACGACACCGAGGCCACCACGACCACGTCACGCCGCGACAGCAGGCTCGAGGTCGCCGAGTGCCGCAACCGCTCGACATCGTCGTTGATCGAGCTGTCCTTCTCGATGTAGGTGTCAGTCTGGGCGATGTACGCCTCGGGCTGGTAATAGTCGTAGTACGAGACGAAATACTCGACGGCGTTGTGCGGCAACATCTCCCGCAACTCGTTGGCAAGCTGTGCGGCCAGGGTCTTGTTCGGCGCCATGACCAGGGTGGGCCGCTGCAACCGCTCGATCAGCCACGCCGTGGTGGCCGACTTGCCGGTACCGGTGGCACCCAACAGCACGACGTCGCGCTCGCCGGCTTTGATCCGGCGCTCCAGTTCGTCGATGGCGGCCGGCTGGTCACCGGCAGGGTCATACTCACTGACCACCTCGAACCGGGCACCGGTACGGACGATCTCATCGACAGCCCGGTACTCCGAATGCGCCAGCACGGGGTGTTCGGTCGCGAAGGCCATGCTCACCAGCGTAGAACTGCATACCGACAACTTCCGCCCGCGTTCGCTGCACGCGTAGGCTTGGCCCATCCACCCGCCCAAACACGAGACATTCGACCTGCTCGCCCGCACGAACACCGATCCCAAAGGCATCGTGCGGGCGGTCGACGTCTATACCGTCGAGCCCTGGGGCCTCTACATGGCCCGGCCGACGCCGGGCCGGGCCCAGTTCCACTACCTGGAATCCTGGCTCCTGCCTTCGCTCGGGCTGCGGGCCAGTGTGTTCCATTTCAACCCCGGCCACGAGCGTGATCAGGACTTCTACCTCGACATCGGCCGCTACAGCGCGGGCCCGACCACCTGGCATTCCGAAGATCACTACCTGGACCTGGTGATCCGCACCGGTCGCGGCGTCGAGTTGTGCGATGTCGACGAACTGCTGACCGCGGTGCGGCACGGTCTGCTGAGCCCAGAGGTCGGCGAGCAGGCGGTGCAGACCGCCGCCGGCGCGATCGAGGGTCTGGCCGGCTGCGGCTATCGGCTGGACCAGTGGATGTCCGACAACGGAATGGCCCTCACGTGGCGTGACGCGTAAGGTCAGGATTCATGAGCTCAGCTAAGTACGCCTGGGGAGCCCTCCCCGCGCTGGCAGGATTGCTCACCGGCGCACTGTTGCTACCCGCCACGGCACAGGCTGACCCGGAGGCGCCGCCTCAGGTCGAGCCGTTACCCGACCAGAAACTACACAACGTCACCTACCGCGCGAGGATCGACGGCGTATCACGCAATGCAACGATCGCCTACAAGATCGACGACGACAACATCAACACCGCCGACCCCTCCATGCTGCCCGGACGGGTGTTCGAAGCCACCGGCGTGGTGTCGAATCCCGAGGCGGCCGGGATGACGGTTCGCATCGACTGGCCGTACTCGGCCAACCTGCACTGCGAGATCCTCGTGGACGACCAGATCGTCGCCCAGGCCGACACCTTCGTCGGTCCTCGGCTGACCCGGCCCAAGGATGATCCGAACTACGGAAGCCTGCCCTGCGGGGCGACGCTGAACAATCCGGTGCCGGGCACCATCACCGACGCCGTTCCGTCGGTCGCCGATCCCGCGGCGCCCGCGGAACCCGAGCCTCCGGCAACCTAGCGTCAGCGCTTCATCCAGGACTCGACCGTGTGCCGGGTGTCGTCGATGTGCGCAGCCATCTGCGCGGCGGCCAACTCGGGATCACGACTCTCGATCGCTTCGAGGATCGCCTCGTGATAGTCATTGGCGTTGGGCTCCAGATGTCCGAAGATCGCGCCCACCGGTAACCACATCCGCCGTCGGGCGTCAGCCACTGCCTCCAGTAACCGGTCGTTCTGCGCGGCCTGGGCGATGCCCAGGTGAAACGCCGAGTCCAGGGTCTGGAAATCCGTGGTATGCCGAGCCGAGGGCTCATCCATCCCGACCTGCAGCGCCGCGTCCATGCCTCTGAGCAGCCTGCGCAGTTCGGTCACATCGCCGGCACGGCGTCGCTCCGCGGCCAGCCGGGTAGCTCCGGTTTCGACGATGACGCGGTAGTCGAAGGCATCGCGGATCGCCCGTTTGTTGCGGCGCAACTCGCGGCGCATCTCGGCCGGGTCGTACTGAGGCGCCTGCACGGTGAATCCACCGCCACGGCCGCGTCGCACCGTGATCAGCCCCTCGCCTTCCAGAACTCCCACGGCAGCGCGCACCGTGGTCCGGGAAACGTCGAGCATGTCGGACAATTCGCGTTCGGTGGGCAGCCGGTCACCGGGCCGGAACTGACCGAGTTCAAGTGCCCGCCGCATTTGGTCGACCACCAGCTCATGCGCCGCGATCTGGCGGACCGGTACCAGTGTCGGCTTGGCTGTTGACACGCGTCCCCCCTTCGGACGCCCCAAACGCTACCGCACGGCCGACCCCCGCGGTCCAGACATCTGGCCGTCCGGTGGTTGTGCGCGAAACCTGGTGCAGGCCAGCGGCCTAGGTGTAATTCCCACACAGGTTGTGAACGCGTAGGCGTTCGATGGGTGTCTTGCCGCCGATGCCGGTGTGGGGTCGGTGGTGATTGTAGTGATGCAGCCAGTCCGGGTAGGTCGCTGCACGGGCC
>NZ_MLCL01000021.1 GCF_001942625.1 Mycobacterium syngnathidarum | reverse complement strand
TGTCGATCATCAAGCAATACATCGACGGACAAGCCCGACCACCTTGAACGCCGGGCTACGCCCGCCGACAAACGGGATGGGCTCACCCCGGACTGAAGTCCGAGGCTTGCGCCCAAGAATCCGGTCATCGGCACACCGACCACCGCGCCGGACGGTCACCTCAGCCGCTGTTCGACGGGCCTTCGGCCAGCAACGCCCGGAAGCCGTCCTCGTCGAGGATCGGGACCCCGAGTTCCACGGCCTTGTCGTACTTGGACCCGGGCGCATCCCCGGCGACCACGTAGGCGGTCTTCTTCGAGACCGAGCCGGCGGCCTTTCCGCCGCGGCTGATGATGGCTTCCTTGGCCTCGTCGCGGGAGAACCCGGGCAGGGACCCGGTCACCACGATCGACAGGCCTTCCAAGGTGCGTTCGATGCTGGCGTCACGCTCGTCGGCCATCCGGACCCCGGCAGCGCGCCACTTGTCGACGATGGCGCGGTGCCAGTCGACGGTGAACCAGTCGACGACGGCGGCCGCGATCGTCGGGCCGACCCCTTCCACCGCGGCCAACCGCTCTTCGCCTGCGGCGATGATGGCGTCCAGGCTGGCGAACTCGGTGGCCAGTGCACGGGCCGCGGTGGGCCCGACGTGGCGGATCGACAACGCGACCAGTACCCGCCACAGCGGCTGGGCCTTGGCCTTGTCCAGGTTGGCCAGCAGCCGCTTGCCGTTGGCCGAGAGCTCCCCGGCCTTGGTGGTGAACAGTTCGGTGCGCAGCAACTGCTCAGCGGTCAGGGTGAACAGATCGCCCTCGTCGGCGATCACCCCGGCCTGCAGCAGCGCGGTGGCTGCCTCGTAGCCGAGCCCTTCGATGTCGAATGCGCCGCGGCCCGCGACGTGAAACACCCTCTCCCGCAACTGTGCTGGGCAACTTCGGGTGTTCGGACAGCGAATGTCGGCGTCCCCCTCCTTGGCGGGGGCCAGCACGGTGCCGCATTCGGGGCAGTTGGTCGGCATGACGAACGCATGCTCGGATCCGTCCCGCAGGTCGACCACGGGGCCGAGCACCTCGGGAATGACGTCGCCGGCCTTGCGGATCACCACGGTGTCGCCGATCAGCACCCCTTTGCGCTGAACCTCTGTCGCGTTGTGCAACGTGGCCAGGCCGACGGTCGATCCGGCCACCTTGACCGGCTCCATGTAGGCGAACGGGGTGACCCGCCCGGTCCGCCCCACACTCACGCGGATGTCCAGCAGTTTCGTGGTGGCCTCTTCCGGTGGGTATTTGTAGGCCACGGCCCAGCGCGGCGCCCGCGAGGTCGAGCCGAGCCGACGCTGCAGCGCCACTTCGTCGACTTTGACCACCAGGCCGTCGATCTCGTGGTCGACGTCGTGGCGGTGCTCACCCCAGTAGGCGATCCGCTCGGCAACGGCGGCGACGCCGGAAACCTTTGCGGTATGAGCTGATACCGGCAGGCCCCACTGCCCCAGCGCCCGGTAGGCGTCGTGCAGCGACGCGAACGGTAAGCCCCCGGCACTTTCGATGTGCCCGAGCCCGTGGCAGATCATCCGAAGCTTGCGCCGCGCGGTGACCGCCGGGTTCTTCTGCCGCAGCGAGCCGGCCGCACTGTTTCGGGGGTTGGCGAATGGAGGCTTGCCCTCGGCGACCAAACCGGCGTTGAGGTCCTCGAAGTCGGCAACCCGGAAGAACACCTCGCCGCGCACCTCGAGTACCTCGGGCACCGGAAACTCGTCGGAATGCGTGAGTTGCTCCGGGATGTCGTCGATGGTGCGGGCGTTGAGCGTGACGTCTTCGCCGGCTCGCCCGTCGCCGCGGGTAGCGGCTCGGACCAGCCGCCCCTGCCGGTAGACCAGCGCCAGCGCCACTCCGTCGATCTTCAGCTCGCACAGGTAGTGCGCGGCGTCGCCGATCTCCCCTCTGATCCGCGCCGCCCAGGCCGAGAGCTCATCGGTATCGAAAACGTTGTCCAAGGACAGCATCCGTTCCAGATGCTCGGCCGGGGCGAATTCGGTGGCGAACCCGGCACCGCCGACCAGCTGGGTGGGTGAGTCCGGAGTCCGCAGCTCGGGATGCTCGTCCTCGAGCCCCTGCAACTGACGCAAGAGCAAGTCGAATTCGGCATCGGAGATGATCGGCGCGTCTTTCACGTAGTACCGGAACTGATGCCCGCGCACTTCCTCTGCGAGGTCCTGCCAACGTCGTCGCAGGTCAGCGTCTCCAGTCTCGTTCGAGGTCACCACCGCAGGCTAGTCGAATATGCCGACAGGCCGATCAGCCGCTGCGCTCACAGCCGGTACCGGGCGTCCCACTAACCTAAGGAGCATGCCGCACCCGATCATGTTCAGCGACGACGACCCGGGCCTGGCCGAACTACGCGCCGTGGCCCTCGGTTTTCCCGAGGCCTTCGAGAAGGTCTCCTGGGGCCGCCCGGTGTTCTGCGCGCCGAAGATGTTCGCGATGTACGGCGGCAATGTGAAGCCCGAAAGAGGCGGCGAGATGGTGCCCTATCCGCACTCGCTGCTGATCAAGGTCGACGAGAGCGACCGGCGGGCACTCGAACAGGACAGCCGCTTCTTCTTCCCGGCCTACATGGGTCCGTTCGGCTGGCTGGGCCTGGACTTCACCGCCGCGAAGGTCGACTGGGACGAGGTTCGCGAACTCATCGACGCCTCGTTCCGACTGGTGGCTTCGCGGCGTCTGATCAAACAACTCGACGAGAACTGAACGGAAGCAGCCATGAGTTTCGCCAGCCCATTCCCCGATGTCGACCTGCCCACCGTCAGTGTCTACGACTATCTGTTCGCCGACATGTCCGACGCCGACGCGAACCGGATCGCGTTGGTCGACGCGAAGTCCGGTGCACAGACAAGCTACGGCGACCTGGTGCGCCGCATCGACGCGTTCGCCGGCGGGCTGGCCGCGCGCGGCATCGGGGTCGGCGACGTGGTGGCGCTGTTGTCCCCCAACAGTTCCGGTTTCGCGATCGCGTTTCATGGGATCCTGCGTGCGGGCGCCACCGCCACCACCGTCAACGCCCTGTTCACCGCGCGTGACATCGCCAAGCAGCTCAAGGATTCGAACGCGAGCCTGCTGGTCACGGTGCACGCGCTGCTGCCGCAAGCTCTCGAGGGGGCGCTGGGGGCCGGCCTGACCGAGGACCAGGTTGTGGTGCTCGACGGTGACGGTCTCGGTGCCGAGGGTCCGGCACCTCAGGTGAGCTTCGATCCGGCCACACACCTGGCGGCGCTGCCGTACAGCTCGGGCACCACGGCCAACCCCAAGGGCGTCATGCTCACCCACGCCAACCTGACGGCCAACGTCGCTCAGATCCGCCCACTGCAGGGCCTGACCGCTGATGACCGGTTGCTGGCCGTGCTGCCGTTCTTCCACATCTACGGCATGACGGTCCTGCTCAACGCCGCCCTGCACGCCCGCGCACGGCTGGTCATCATGCCGTCGTTCGATCTCGGCGAGTTCCTGGGCAACATCGCCGACCACCGGTGCACGTTCGTCTACATCGCCCCGCCGGTGGCCGTGGCCCTGGCCAAGCACCCGCTCGTCGATTCCTATGATCTGTCCTCGCTGCGGGCTGTGTTGTCCGGTGCGGCATCGCTGGACGCCGACCTCGGTCGTGCGGTGGCAGAGCGGTTGGGCTGCACGGTGTCTCAGGGCTACGGGATGAGCGAGCTGAGCCCGGTCAGCCACATCACCCCGCATGACGGCGGACTGGCGACGGTCGGCACCGTCGCGCCATTGGACTCGTGCGGCTGGACTGTCCCCAACAGCGTGAGCAAGTTGGTCGACCCCGACACCGGGAATGAAATCGAGATCCCGGCAGAGGGTTTGAGCGCGACCGGCGAACTGTGGTTCAAGGGGCCCAATGTGATGGCCGGCTACCTGGGCAACGAGGCGGCCACGAAGGAGACCATCGACGCCGACGGGTTCCTGCACACCGGAGATCTGGCCCAGGTTGATTCCAACGGCTGCGTCTACGTCGTCGATCGATTGAAGGAACTCATCAAGTACAAGGGCTACCAGGTGCCGCCCGCCGAGCTGGAAGCCGTCCTGCTGGGCCATCCCGGCATCGCCGATGCCGCGGTGATCGGTGTGCAGGACAGCGAGTCCGGCGAGGAAGTACCGAAAGCCTTTGTGGTCAAACAGCCTTCGTCGGAGGTTAGTGCCGACGAGGTGATGGCCTTCGTTGCCGGCCTGGTTGCGCCCTACAAGAAGGTGCGTCAGGTCGAGTTCATCGACGCCATCCCCAAGTCGTCGGCAGGCAAGATCCTGCGCCGTGAGCTGCGGGGAAGTCAGTCCTCGACGTAGGCCCGCAGTCGGTCGATCGCACTGTCCCAGCGTCGCGACAGTGCGGTCAGGTAGTCGCTTGCCTGCACCAGCGGCTCGGGCTGGATCCGCCAGATGCGTTCGCGACCTATCCGATCACTGGTCACCAGGCCCACCGCCTCCAACAGCAGCAGGTGCTTTGTCGCGGCCTGCCGCGTTACCGGAATCACCTGTGTCAGTTGCACCGTCGAACACGGACCGCCCTCACAGAGCCGGGTGACGATGCGTAGTCGGTTGGGATCGCCGAGTGCGTCGAAAAAGGGTGCGTGCTCAGCGACGGCGGCCGTCATACCGGCTCACCGAGTGCCAGGTACTTGCGCACCATCTCGGTCTGGTGGGCCCAGCCCTCGCTGTTGGCCTCGAACGCCGACTTCCTTCGCGCCGCGGGAATCGCATCGAACCCCGATTCGACGATGCGCAACAGCACCCCGCCCTCGGCCTCGGCCAAGGTGAATTCGACCAACGTGGTGGGCTCGGCCGCGTAGTCGGCGCCAGGTTCGACGGCATACGGATGCCAGCGGAAGGCCAGCCGATGGGGTGCCTCGACCGCCACGATGTGCCAGGCGTCGGCCTCGCCGGCGTAGGGCTCCTGCATGGCAGCGACCTCGTCGTCCACCTCGGTCGGGGTGATCACCCCGTTGACCGATTGCCCGGCCACGAATGGTCCGTCGAACCGGACTCCGAACCACCGGCCGAATTCCCCGGAATCGCTGATGGCCCGCCATACCCGGTCCAGGGGCGCGTTGAGCAGAATTTCCTTTTCGATCCGATCAGTACTCATACGCAACCTTTCAGTTGCCCTTCAGCTTAGGCACGCACCCAACCAAGCGCAACCTTGTGGTTGCCTTTACTAGATCCCTTCCGGATCTTCGGCGAAGGCGTCGGCGGCCTTCTGGGCGAGTTCCACCGCGGTGCGCGCCCATTGCGCCGTTGCGCCGGCCAGCCCACAGGACGGGGTGATGCCGATGCGGTCGCGCAGTACGGCGCGGTTGAATCCGAGCCGGTCGGTCAGCGCCACCGCTGCCTTGGCGACCTCTTCGACCGACGGCCTGCCACCCTCGGGCGATGTCGCAGCCACCACGCCGAGAAGCACGGTGCGGCCCGAGTCGACGAATTCTCCGATGCCATCCAGATCTGTCGGCGTCAGCGTCGAGACATCGACCGACACCGCGTGAACAGCGCTGCGCAGCAACGCCTTCCACGGAAGTTCCGGAGCGCAACTGTGCAGCGCGACGTCCGAACCGACCGCGGCGACGCAGGCGTTGATCAGATCGACCGCCAGCGCCTCGTCCACCGGATGCACCGGGGTGAAACTGGTGACCCCGGACAGCCTCCCCGCCAATGCGGCGGGCAGCGACGGCTCGTCGAGCTGGACCACCACCGGGGTCTCCAACCGCCGGGCCACCTCTGCCCGATGGACCGCCAGCCCCTCTGCGAGTGAGGCCGAAAGGTCCCGCAAGGCACCGTGATCGGTGATCGCGCGATGCCCGTTGGGCAGTTCCAGCTGGGCGGCCACCGTGATCGGGCCGGGCGCTTGGACCTTGACCGCACGCCCACTACCCCGTAGCCCAGCGCGTTCCCACGCCTCTTCCAGGGCGTCGATGTCCTCGCCCAGCAGGCTGACCGCCCTGCGCAGCACGGCACTGCGGCGCGACGCGATCCGGTATCCGCGCGGCACGGTGTCGATGCCGATGTCGACCAGCAGCGCCCCGGCACGCCCGATCAGGTCGGCACCGATCCCCCGCGCCGGCAGTTCCACGAGGTGCGACAGGGTGTGCAGTTCGCCGACGACGACGTCTGCGGCAGCCCGAGGCTGGGTGCCCGGCCAGGATCCGATGCCGGTCGCTGCTGCGAAGACGCTCACGCGCGTGCGATGGTCGCGCTGGCGATGACCTCGTCGCCCTCGGCGTCGGGCCGGTACAGCACCATCGTCTGGCCAGGTGCCACGCCGCGCAGCGGCGCGCGCAGCGAGACCGCCAGCCGGCCGTCACGTACCTCGACCACCGCATCGGTGATTCCGCCGTGCGCGCGCACCTGGACCTGGCATTCCACCGGACCCTGCAGCGGGGTGCCACTGGTGAATACGGGCTTGTCGCCGACCAGCTCCCAGATCTGAAGGTCCTCGACAGGTCCGACCCGCACCGTGCCCGTCTCGGCATCGATCGCGGTGACATAGCGCGGTCGGCCGTCGGCACCCGGTCCCGCGATACCCAGGCCCTTGCGCTGCCCGATCGTGAAGCCGTGCACGCCTTCGTGTTCGGCCAGCACTGTGCCCTCGTTGTCGATCACCGAGCCGCGGCGCACCCCGATCCGAGCGCCCAGGAAGGCCTGGGTGTCCCCGGACGGGATGAAGCAGATGTCATGGCTGTCAGGCTTTTTCGCGACGGCCAAGCCACGCTCGGCGGCCTCGGCCCGGATCTGTGGCTTGGGGGTGTCACCGATCGGGAAGATCGCATGCGCCAGCTGTTGGGCGGTCAGCACACCCAACACGTAGGACTGGTCCTTGTCCGCGTCGACCGCGCGCCGCAACCGGCCATCGACCAACCGGGCGTAGTGACCGGTGGCCACCGCATCGAAACCGAGCGCCAACGCGCGCGCGGCGAGCGCGGAGAACTTGATCCGCTCATTGCACCGCACACAGGGATTCGGGGTCTCGCCGCGGGCGTAGGACTCGACGAAGTCATCGATCACGTCGTCCTTGAACCGGTCGGCGAAATCCCATACATAGAACGGGATGTCGAGAATGTCGGCCACCCGGCGGGCATCGCCGGCGTCCTCCTTGGAGCAGCAGCCCCTCGATCCGGTGCGCAGTGTCCCCGGTGCCGACGACAGTGCCATGTGCACTCCGACGACGTCGTGGCCGGCGTCGACCATCCGTGCGGCGGCCACCGAGGAATCCACGCCGCCGCTCATCGCGACCAGCACTCTCATGAGAACGTCCTCCCCGCGCTGGCCAACGCCGCCTGCCGGGCGCGGTCGACGGCCGTGGGCAGCACCTGCAGGACGACGTCGACGTCGGCGTCGGTGCTGGTGTGCCCCAACGAGAATCTCAGCGATCCCCGTGCGGTGGCCGGGTCGGCGCCCATGGCGATCAGGACATGCGACGGCTGCGCCACGCCGGCGGTGCACGCCGAGCCGGTGGAACATTCGATGCCCTTGGCGTCGAGCAACATCAGCAGCGAATCGCCTTCGCAGCCACGGAAAGTGAAGTGGGTGTTGGCGGGAAGCCGGTCGGTTCCGCGGGGCCCGTTGAGGTAGGTGTCCTCGATCGTGGACAGCACACCCTCGATGAGGCGGTCCCGCAATGCCTGCACCCGGGCGCTGTAGTCGGCGAGCCCTCCGATGGCCACCTCGGCAGCCGCGGCCATCGCCACGGCGCCGGCCACGTCGGGCGTCCCGGAACGGACGTCGCGCTCCTGCCCGCCGCCGTGCAGCAGGGGCACGCAGGCGGTGTCACGGCGCAGCACCAGCGCGCCGGCGCCCATCGGGCCGCCGAACTTGTGCGCCGCAACGCTCATCGCCGCCAGCCCGGTAGCGGCGAAGTCGACCGGGATCTGGCCGACGGCCTGGATGGCGTCGCTGTGCATCGGGACATCGAACTCGGCGGCGATGGACGCCAGGTCGG
Source organism: Mycobacterium syngnathidarum (assembly GCF_001942625.1). Taxonomy (GTDB): domain Bacteria; phylum Actinomycetota; class Actinomycetes; order Mycobacteriales; family Mycobacteriaceae; genus Mycobacterium; species Mycobacterium syngnathidarum. Next base: position 48,093 of record NZ_MLCL01000021.1, on the reverse strand, counting down.
CGATCGGCATGATGGTGCCGACTTCGTTGTTGGCCCACATGATGCTGACCAGGGCCACGTCCGCGGGTCCGTCACCGGCTTGCAGGGCCGCGCGCAGCGACTCGGGTGCGACGACGCCTTCGGCGTCGACGGGCAGCCAGGTCACCTCGGCGCCCTCGTGGTCCACCAGCCACTGCACCGCGTCCAGGACGGCGTGGTGCTCGACCGCGGTGGTGATGATCCGCCGTCGCGCCGGCTCGGCATCGCGGCGGGCCCAGTAGATGCCCTTGACGGCCAGGTTGTCGCTCTCGGTGCCCCCGGCCGTGAAGATCACCTCCGAGGGGCGGCAGCCCAGCAGGCGGGCCAGCGTCTCGCGGGCCTCCTCCATGCGACGACGCGCCATCCGGCCGGAACCGTGCAGCGAGGACGCGTTGCCGATGGTGGCCAGCGCGGCGGTCATCGCCTCGATGGCAGCAGCGTGCATCGGGGTGGTGGCGGCGTGATCGAGGTAGACCGGCCCGCCTGAGGAGGAGGTCAGGATGGAGGCCATAACCCTCCTAGGATAGCCGCTGGCGGGCAACTGCCCTTCCAGCCGCCTCAGGCCGCCAGAACGTGCGCGGGTCCGCCGGCAAGCGCCTGGTGCGCGGCCCCGTCGGAACGGACCACCGCTTCGCAGCGCCCGGCCAGGGCCCGCCGGTCGTCTCCGGGCAGCTGCAGTGATCCCACGTGCACGTGACACACCGTGCGACGTGCGGTGATGACCCGGCGCACCGAGCGCAGCAGGGTGTCCTCCCCCACAAAGGCCGGAATCGTCGACGGCCGGCCGTCCCGATGGCGGTACACCAGCCGCAGCGGCTGCACCGGCCGGGCCGCGTCGATCGCGGCCTGGAACATCGCCGGCCGGAACGGTCCGTAGGCCAGACCGCACCAGGTGGTGCCCTCCGGGAAGGCCACCACGGTGTGCCCGGCACGCAGCCGCTCGGCGACGGTGTGCACCACCGCGGGCAGCCGGCGCAGGCTCCCCCGGTCGATCGGGATCACCTTCATCACCCGGGCCAGCCGGCCCACCGCGGGCCATTCCACCAGATCGGCACGCGCCACGAACGAGCCGGGCAGGACCGCACCGATCGTGAAAATGTCCAGCCATGACACGTGGCCACTGACCACGAGCACGCCCTTCAGATTGCGAATAGGTCCGCCGGACAAGCTGATTCGGACGCCGAAGCAACGCAGCATCAACCGGCAGTAGAAGCGCTGCACGTGTGAGCGGCCCGGCACCGGCACCGCCAGCAAGGGCACCCCGGGCGCCAGGAGCACGGCCATGACCACCCGCGCCGTGGTGCGGATCCACACCACGTACCGACGGCCGGTGTCCGCGCCGCCGGCGTGCACGCAGCTGCCGTCGCACGATGCCTTGGGCAGCCAGGGGTGCTCGCAGGCCGCGCTTGTCATGACGCGCCCCCGCCCATCCCGTCGGCCATGTCGGCTGCCGCCGAGACCGAGCGCAGGCGGGTGAGATAGCGCACGTCGGCCCGACGCTTGTCCAGCAGGGCCGGGAAGTCGCCCACCCCGAAGTCGGGGTCGTGGGCCGGTTCCCCGCAGATCTGCGCGCCCAGCCGCAAGTAGCCGCGCATCAGCGGCGGCACCGTGGTCCGCGCCGGGGGCTCGATGTCGTCGAGTCCTCTGCCGTCGAGGACGACGGGACGGTAGGGGTACACCGTGTGTTCTGCGGGCGCGGCGTGGCGGCGGCGCACGAAGTCACGGACGCCGCGGATCTGGGTCCCCGGCGGGCCGTCGGCGTTCCCCGCGACGGGCACCGACACACAGCCCGTCACATAGTCGTAGCCGGAGCGGTCGAGGTAAGCCAGGATTCCTGCCCACATGAGCAGGACGACGGCGCCGTTGCGATGGTCGGCGCGCACAACCGCCCGGCCCATCTCGACCAGAGACGGCCGCAGTGCATCGAGGCCACGGACGTCGAACTCGGTGGCGGTGTAGAGACCGCCTGCGGCGATGGCGCCCGGCGGCGGCAGCATCCGGTAACAACCCACCAATTCACCAGTGTGGTCCTCGCGTACCAGCAGGTGGTCGCAGTGTTCGTCGAATCGGTCGGCGTCACGTCCATCGGTGGTGCCGGCAAGTGCGAATCCGGGTTCGGAGGTGAACACGTCGTGCCGGAGCCGCTGGGCGGCTTCGATGAGCTCGGAGTCGGCGGACAACAGCAGGGTGTAGCGGGGCGCACCGGGCGCCGCGCTGTCGGTGCGATCAGCGGCGATGAGTACAGATGCAGTGCTCATAACCAGCACGGTCGCCCAGTGGGGTCTCCGTACGGCATCGCCCGTGTGACATGTCCGTGAGCGCCAGGTGACTTTTTTGGTCCGGCGTCAGTCGTCGAGGAACACCACGTTCTCACCGATCGGGTTCCGCGGTGTGTCCAGGTGATTCGCCGGAAACTCGGGGTCGGCGTACCCGATCGACAGCCCGCACAGGACGGTCAGGTCGTCGGGGATGTCGAGTTGTTCCCGCAACACATCTGGATAGAACGAGATCGACACCTGCACGCAACTGCCGATACCCCGTTCGTTCAACGCCAGCAGCAGGGTCTGCAGGAACATCCCGACGCCCAGCGCGTCCACGTTCGTGAAATCGCGGTGCATGCAGACCACTGCGGCGACGGGGGCGCCGAAGAACTGCCAGTTGCGGAGCTGGGCGGCCCAGCGGCCCTCGGCATCGTCGCGGGCAATCCCCATGGCTCCGTAGACCAGAGCGCCGCTTTCCCTGCGCAGGTGGGCGAACTTCGGTGGCAGGCCGGCCGAGCCGATCGCGGGGGGTGCGGCCGCGACTGCGGTCAGCAGCGCATCCACCAATCGGACGCGCCGCTGACCGGTGGCGAAGAAGACGCGCCAGGGTTGTGTGTTCGAGTTCGACGGTGCCCGCACCGCCAACGCCAGTGCCTCGTCCAGAAGTCGTCGCGGAACAGGCTTGTCCGTCAAGAACATTCGTGACGACCTGCGTGAGCGGACCACGTCTTCGAACTCGGCCATCAGCGCACTCGCCGGTCCTTACGGGCTTCGAGTTCATCGTCCTCGACGATGACGAGCATCGGTTCCCCGGGGACGCACAGCATGTTGACAAGGAACTTCAGCGGAATATCGTCGCGGTGGTTGGCGTCCGAGTAGTGGATGACATCACCGCCGGGCTCCCAGAAGGCCTCCCCCGCTTTGACCACCCGCGGAGCCTCGCCCTCCAACTCGAAGAGCATCTCGCCCTCCAACACATAGCCGAATGCGGGCCCGGCGGGATGCCGGTGGGGCGGCGCGCCCGGTGATCCGGCGGGCCATTCGATGATCGTCGTCATCACCTCGGCGTTCGGCGGGATGAACGGCGGTGTGACACTGGCGATCACGGTCATCGCATCGTGGAGCGCCTGCTCGCGCTCAGCTGAGACGGGCATGTCAGCGGGCCCCGGACCGTGCGGCCCAGCGGGTTTCGCCCAGAATCCCGTCGTCACCGGTGACCAGGCTGTTGTCGTCGACCGCGGTACCGAAATACGTCGCCTGCGCATCGACCACGACCGGCTTCTCGTCGCCTTGGGCGGCCAGCACCGCGCGCGCCATGTCGGCGAACGAAAACTTTTCCGGCCCACCGATGTTGACGATGCCGTTGATTGGCGCGGCCTGCGCCACCTTGGCCACCTCGGCCGCGACGTCGTCGACGGAGATCAGCTGGATCCGGGCGTCGGGAACCCGCACCTCGTCACCGACCACCAGTGACGCGGTGATGGCCTCGGCAAATTCCTGGAACTGCGTGGCCCGCACGACGGTGTACGGCAGCCCGGAGTCGGTGATGTTCTTCTCCTGAGCCACCTTGGCCCGCATGTAGCCGCTGTCGGGCAGTCCGTCGGCGCCCACGATCGACAACGCGACGTAATGTCCGACTCCGGTCTCCTTCGCGGCCGCCGCCAGGTTGCGCGACGACTTGGTGAAGAAGTCCATCACGGGGCCGTCCTCGAACGAAGGCGAGTTGACGACGTCGACGAGGGCGTCGGCACCGCTGAGCGCATCCGCCAGGCCCTCCCCGGTGAGGACATTCGCGCCCGACGACAGGGAGGCAGCCACCACGTCATGCCCGGCCTCGGTGAGCAACCGCACCACCCGCGAACCGATCTGGCCACTGGCACCTATGACTGTGATTTTCATTGTGCGAATCCTTATTCTCTGGCGTGCTGACAAGATCCACACTGGCACCGCACGCACGGGTGCAAACCCTGGAAAGTCCGTAGTCGGTGCGGCCGGCCTGCCCGGTCCTCGGGCCGCACCGGCCGGCTTGTCAACGCTGGAGTGGCTCTCGGGCCCGAGTGCCACTCCAGCGTGACACTCGGCGCATGTCGTGGGCCCGGTTTCGCCGCATCCCGCCCCACACAGCACAAACCCCGGTGCACCGGGCACCGGGGTTTGTGTTGACGCGTTGTTGACGCCGTGGGCGATCTATCCCTTGCGGGCCTTGACCGCCTCGGTCAGCTGCGGGCTGACCTTGAACAGGTCACCGACGATGCCGAGGTCGGCGATCTCGAAGATCGGAGCTTCCTCGTCCTTGTTCACCGCGATGATCGTCTTGGACGTCTGCATGCCGGCACGGTGCTGGATCGCGCCGGAGATGCCCAGGGCGATGTACAGCTGCGGCGACACGGTCTTACCGGTCTGACCGACCTGGAACTGGCCCGGGTAGTAACCCGAGTCGACCGCGGCGCGGGAAGCACCGACGGCGCCGCCCAGCGAGTCGGCCAGCTCCTCGACCACCGAGAAGCTCTCGGCGCTGCCGACACCACGGCCACCGGCGACCACGACGCTGGCCTCGGTGAGCTCGGGGCGGTCACCGGCGACGGCGGGCTCGCGCTTGGTGATCTTGGTCGCGTTCTCGGCCTGAGCCGGGACCTCGACGTTGACGACCTCGCCGGCACCGTCGGCCGGGGTGGCCTCGATGGAGCCCGGACGCACCGTGATCACCGGGGTGTCACTGGTGACCTGGGCCTCGACGGTGAAGGCACCACCGAAGATGCTGTGGACACCCACGGCGCCTTCGCGGACCTCGACCACGTCGACCAGCAGACCCGAGCCGATGCGCGCAGCCAGGCGGGCGGCGATTTCCTTGCCGTCAGCGGTGGCGGCGAGGACGACGCCAGCGGGGGCAGCCGACTCGGCCAGCCCGGCCAGCACGTCGACGACGGGGGTGAGCAGGTAGTTCTCTGCGTCGTCGGACTCGGCGACGTAGATCTTGGCCGCACCGGCGGCCTTCAGGCCGTCGGTCAGCGCAGCCGCGGTGCCCGGCTTGCCCACCACAACTGCGGAAGGCTCACCCAGGGCGCGGGCGGCGGTAATGAGCTCGGCGCTGACTTTCTTCAACGCGCCTTCGGAGTGCTCAACGAGCACAAGTACTTCAGCCATGAGTTCTCGTTACGTCTTTCGGAAGTGGAAGTTCGGAATGAGCTGCTAGATCAACTTTTGGGCGACCAGGTACTCGGCGATCTTGGTACCGCCTTCGCCTTCGTCGGTCACCTTCTCACCGGCGGTCTTCGGCGGCTTCGGGGTCGAAGACAGCACCTTGGAACCGGCATTGGCAACGCCGACCTCATCGGCTTCCACGCCGATCTCGGCGAGGGTGAGCACGGTGACTTCCTTCTTCTTGGCGGCCATGATGCCCTTGAAGGAGGGGAAGCGGGGCTCGTTGATCTTCTCGTTGACGCTGACCACGGCCGGAAGCGTTGCCTCGAGGGTGAACACACCCTCGTCGGTCTCACGCTCGGCGGTGACCTTGCCGCCGTCGACGGTCAGCTTGCGCACATGGGTGAGCTGCGGCAGGCCCAGGTACTCGGCGATCACGGCCGGGACTGCGCCGCCGACGCCGTCGGTGGCCTCGTTACCGGCGATTACCAGCTCGGTGCCCTCGATGGTGCCCAGCGCGCGGGCCAGCGCCCAGCCCGTCTGGACCACGTCGGAGCCGTGCATGCCGTCGTCCTTGAGGTGCACAGCCTTGTCGGCACCCATGGACAGCGCCTTGCGGATCGCCTCGGTGGCGCGCTCCGGGCCGGCGGTCAGCACGGTGACGGTGCTGTCTCCGCCCTCACGCTCCTTGATCAACAGCGCCTCTTCCACGGCGCGTTCGTTGATCTCGTCGAGCACGGCGTCGGCAGCCTCACGGTCGAGGGTGAAATCGCCGTCGGACAGCTTGCGCTCCGACCAAGTGTCTGGGACCTGTTTGATCAGGACCACGATGTTCGTCATGACTCTGGTTCGTCCTCCTCGATGAGACCGGTGGCCCGGGCTCATATCACGTTCTAGGCAACTAGCATCATGTTACCGGTCGGTAACTTTTGATGGTTCGCAGGAACACCATAGCTGGTCGGAGTTTGTATTCCGGCCTCCCCTACCACACCCCTGAGGTATGGGAGCCGTTGGTTGATTGGCCACCGACCCCTTCAACCTGGGCAAGGCTGGGTTAGCCTGCCTTCCAATGAGCGCATTCGTTGGCGACCCGGATCACGCCCTACCCCTGACCGGCGAGCGGACCATCCCAGGCCTGGCCGAGGAGAATTACTGGTTCCGCCGGCATGAGGTGGTGTACCAGCGGTTGACCGGCCGGTGCGTCGACCGAGACGTCCTGGAGGCCGGCTGCGGCGAAGGCTACGGCGCCGATTTGATCGCCGACGTGGCCCGCAAGGTGATCGCACTGGACTACGACGAGGCCACTGTCGCGCACGTGCGGGCCCGCTACCCGAGGGTGGACATCCGGCACGGCAACCTCGCCGAGCTGCCACTGGAGGACGAGTCGGTCGACGTCGTGGTCAACTTCCAGGTCATCGAACACCTGTGGGATCAGGGTCAATTCGTCTCCGAATGCTTCCGTGTGCTGCGTCCCGGCGGCGTGTTCCTGGTATCCACGCCCAACCGGATCACCTTCTCCCCCGGTCGCGACACCCCGCTCAACCCGTTCCACACCCGCGAGCTCAACGCCGCCGAGCTGACCGAGCTGCTGAACGACGCCGGATTCACCGTCGAGTCGATGCTCGGGGTGTTTCACGGCGACGGACTCGCCAAGCTCGACGCCCGGCACGGCGGTTCGATCATCGAGGCGCAGGTACAGCGCGCCGTGGCCGGTGCGGCATGGCCCGAGCAGCTGCTCGCCGATGTGGCCGCGGTGAGCGTCGACGACTTCGACCTCGAAGAAGCCGGCGGGCCCAACAACCGGAACATTGATGACAGCCTCGATCTGGTCGCGATCGCGGTGCGGCCGTGACCTCGAATCCCGAGCCCGAACCGGTAACCCGGCTCGATGTCGCCGGCGATCCGGCTCCCGGGTTGTTCACGCTCGTCCTGCACACCCACCTGCCCTGGCTGGCCCATCACGGCCGCTGGCCGGTCGGCGAGGAGTGGCTCTACCAGTCCTGGGCCGCGGCCTACCTGCCGTTGATGCGGGTGCTGCGCGGCCTGGCGGCCGAGGATCGCCGCCACCTGATCACCCTCGGGATGACTCCGGTGGTCACCGCACAGCTCGATGACCCCTACTGCCTGACGGGCATGCACCACTGGTTGGCCAACTGGCAGCTGCGCGCCCAGGAGGCGACGACGCTGCGCGAGCCGGAAGGGTTGCGGCAGTTCGGCATTCGCGAATATGCCGAGGCCGGCCAGGCCATCGAGGAGTTCACCACACATTGGCGGCACGGTGGCAGCGGACTGTTGCGCCAGCTGATCGACGCCGAGACCATCGAACTACTGGGCGGCCCGCTGTCCCACCCGTTCCAGCCGCTGCTGAACCCGCGACTGCGTGAATTCGCGTTGCGCGAAGGCCTGGCCGACGCACAGCAACGGTTCGCGCACACACCCGTCGGCATCTGGGCACCCGAATGTGCGTATGGGCCGGGTATGGAGACCGGTTACGCCGCGGCCGGTGTCGGGCACTTCATGGTGGACGGCCCCTCGCTGCACGGCGACACCGCGCTCGGCCGGCCGGTCGGTCAGTCCGATGTGGTGACGTTCGGACGTGATCTGCAGGTCAGCTACCGCGTCTGGTCGCCCAAGTCCGGCTACCCCGGCCATGCCGCCTACCGGGATTTCCACACCTATGACCACACCACGGGCCTCAAGCCGGCCCGGGTCACCGGCCGCAATGTCCCGTCCGAGGAGAAGGCGCCTTACGATCCGCAGCGCGCCGACCGGGCGATCGACGAGCATGTCGCCGACTTCGTCGAGGTGGTCCGGCGCCGGCTGATCAGTGAGAGCGAGCGGATCGGCCGCCCGGCACACGTGGTGGCCGCATTCGACACCGAACTGTTCGGGCACTGGTGGTACGAGGGCCCGGAATGGCTCGGCCGGGTCCTGCGGGCCTTGCCGGCAGCCGGCGTACGGGTGGGCACGCTGGCAGATGCCAAGGCCGGCGGATTCATCGGCGACCCGGTCGAATTGCCGCCCAGCTCATGGGGTTCGGGCAAGAACTGGCAGGTCTGGAACGGCGAGAAGGTCGCCGATCTGGTCCAGTTGAACAGCGAAGTGGTCGACGGCGCCCTGAGCACCGTGGACAAGGCGCTCACCCAGCACGCTGCGGTGGGTGCACCGACCCCGCGCGACCGAGTGGCCGATCAGATCCTGCGGGAGACGCTGTTGACCGTGTCCAGCGATTGGCCGTTCATGGTGAGCAAGGATTCGGCCGCCGACTACGCGCGCTACCGCGCTCACCTGCACGCCCACGCCACCCGCGAGATATCCGACGCGCTGGCCGCCGGCCGGCGCGACCATGCCGAACGGCTCGCCGACGGCTGGAACAAGGCCGACGGACTGTTCGGTGCCCTCGACGCCCGGCGTCTGCCAAAATGACCATCAGCACGAGCGTGCGTATCTGCCGCTCCAGACCCCGCCAAGCCTCAGCTTTGTCCGCACACTCGCACCGGCATGAAAGCACGCAGTCATGAAGATCCTGATGGTGTCATGGGAGTACCCACCCGTCGTCGTCGGCGGTCTGGGCAGACACGTGCACCACCTGGCCACCGCGCTCGCCGAAGCAGGCCACGAGATCGTGGTCCTCAGCCGCAGGCCCACCGACACCGACCCGAGCACCCACCCGTCCACCGACGAGGTGAGCGAGGGCGTCCGGGTGGTGGCCGCGGCGCAGGATCCGCACGAGTTCGAGTTCGGCACCGACATGATGGCCTGGACCCTGGCCATGGGGCACGCCATGGTGCGCACCGGCCTTGCCGTCAAAGACAATTCGGGCGACCGCTGGGTGCCCGACCTCGTCCACGCCCACGACTGGCTGGTTGCCCACCCTGCCATCGCACTGGCCGAATACTTCGATGTACCACTGGTTTCCACGATCCATGCGACCGAAGCGGGTCGGCATTCGGGCTGGGTTTCCGGTCCGATCAGCCGCCAGGTCCATGCCGTGGAGTCGTGGCTGGTGCGCGAGTCCGATTCGCTGATCACATGTTCGGCTTCGATGAACGACGAGATCACCGAGCTGTTCGGCCCCGATCTGTCCGAGATCAGGGTGATCCGCAACGGGATCGACGCCGATCTCTGGCCGTTCGCCCCACGGCAGGTACGCCAGGGCCCGCCCGAGTTGCTCTACGTCGGCCGGTTGGAATACGAGAAAGGCGTGCACGACGCGATCGCGGCCCTGCCTCGTATCCGCCGCGCACATCCCGGCACCACCCTGACGATCGCCGGCGACGGAACCCAGCAGCAGTGGCTTGTCGACCAGGCCCGAAAGCACAAGGTGTTCAAGGCAACCCGGTTCGTCGGACGGCTGGGGCACGAGGAGCTGCTGGGTGCCCTGCAGGCTGCGGACGCCGCGGTGCTGCCCAGCCACTACGAGCCCTTCGGCATCGTGGCGCTGGAGGCCGCGGCCACCGGTACGCCACTGGTGACGTCCAACGTGGGCGGCCTGGGTGAGGCGGTGATCGACGGCCAGACCGGGATGTCGTTCGCGCCGCGAGATGTGGTGGGACTGGCGGCGGCGGTGCGGGCCGTGCTGGACGACCCCGAGGCGGCCCAGCGCCGGGCGGTCGCGGCCCGCGAGCGGCTCAGCGCCGATTTCGACTGGCACACCGTGGCCGCCGAGACCAGTCAGGTCTATCTGGCTGCCAAACGTGCCGAACGCGAACCACACCCGCGCCGGCCGATCGTCGAGCATGCCCTGCCCGACCGCTGATCCAGCCGAACGCGTGGCGAGAATGACCGATCCGCTGTCGCCCACGGTGGCCGGCAAGCACAATCGAGTCGTGACTCGAACTTGGAGACTCGGAGTGCGGACGGCCTGCGCCGCATTCGTCGGCGCAACGCTCGCACTCGGCCTGGCGGCCCCGTCGGTCGCCGAACCCAACGGCACCGCCCCCACGCTGCCCGCTTTCGTGCCCCATCCGTCGGACTGGTCGCCGAACTACACGGTGTTCCCCTACAACCTGTGGCAGGTGCGCGTCACGCCCGAGCAGATCGACGCTCAGCGCGAGTCCTGCCAGTGGTTCAACGCGCAGTACGGGACGTTGATCAGTCAGATCGTGGGCTTCCAGCATTTCCTGGGTGAGCAGCATGACTATTGGACCGCGCCCGGCGTGCAGGCCGCCGGCGACGCCGTGCGGGCCAACGTCGATCAGTCGGCGGCGTTCCTGGATCCTCGCGCCCACACCCTGTACATCACGAATTACCCGGATCAGAGCCAGTATTCACCGCTGTACAACGGCGATTCGATCTATCACCTGTGGTATCAGCTGACCCAGATCAGCGACAAGATCGCCAAGCAGCAGCCGGCGGGGGTCATCAACGCCAACGTCGCCACCGCCAATGTCTACGGGAACACGATCCGCGACTCCGGGGTGTGCAACGGGGCCTGAGCCGCCCGTCAGTTGCTGTTCGCCGCCTTCTTGCGCTCGATGTCGGCCAGCGCGGCGGCGAGTTCGGCGCGCTCGGTTGCCGAGGTCTCCCAATCCAGCTTGCGATTCTTGACCACCTTGGCCGGCGCCCCGACGGCGATCGAGAAATCGGGGATCTCCCCCTTGACCACGGCGTGGGCCCCCAGCACGCAGCCACGGCCGATCGAGGTGTTGCGCAGGATGGTGACCTTGGCGGCGATCCAGGTGTCGGGGCCGATGCGCACCGGGCCCTTGACGATGCCCTGGTCCTTGATCGGCAATTCGATGTTGTCCATCTTGTGGTCGAAATCGCACACGTAGCACCAGTCGGCCATCAGCGCGGAGTCGCCGAGCTCGATGTCGAGGTAGGTGTTGATCACGTTGTCGCGGCCCAGCACCACCTTGTCACCGATGCGCAGCGAACCCTCGTGGCAGCGGATGGTGTTCTTGTCGCCGATGTGCACCCAGCGGCCGATCTCCATCTGCGCCAGTTCGGGGGTGCACTGGATCTCCACGCCCTTACCGAGGAAGACCATGCCGCGGGTGATGATGTGCGGGTTCGCCAGTTTGAACTTCAGCAGCCGCCAATAACGCACCAGGTACCACGGGGTGTAGGCGCGATTGTCGATGACCCATTTCAGCGACGCTCTCGTCAAGAAGTCGGCCTGGCGCGGATCACGCAGCCGGGAGCCACGCCAGCGCTTGTGAATCGGAGCGCCCCACATCGTCGTCATGGCCGGACAGCCTACGCGAGGGCGTTCGACGGGTATTCGGGTCGCTGTGCTCCGTTACGCCGCACCTGTGGCGGGTCACTGTGCGCCGGTTCCCCAGCCGGAACGGTTACCCTCACCTGGGTCACAAATACGAGCGCCCCGCGTGTTCGGCGACGAAAGGACATCGTGTTCCGGCGATACCTTGCACTGGCGGTCGCGGTGCTGTTCACAGGCCTGCTCGCCGGATGCGAGAACACCGATTCGTGGGTGGACGCGCACGCTGCACAAGGCTGGTCGGCACAGTACGGAGACGCCGCCAACAGCAGCTACAGCCGAATCCACGGCCCTGAGGCGCTGCGGCTGGAGTGGAGCCGGTCGGTCAAGGGTGAGCTGGGTGCCCAGGTGGCGCTGAGCGCGGACAACCGGCTTGCGGTCAACGCACAGACCGCCGGGGGCTGTTCGCTGATGGTGTGGGAAGCCGACAACAACGCCCGCCAACGCTGGTGCACCCGCCTGGTGCTGGGCGGCGGCTGGTCGGGTCCCTTGTTCGACGGGTTCGACAACGTCTACGTCGGGCAGCCCGGCACGATCCTGTCCTTCCCGCCCACGCAGTGGGTCCGTTGGCGTCAGCCGGTGATCGGCATGCCGACCACACCCCGGATTCTCGATGACGGCCAGCTGCTGGTGGTCACCCATCTCGGCCAGGTCCTGGTGTTCGACGGGCACCGCGGCACGGTCGACGGCACCCCGCTGGATCTGGTTTCCGGCGTGGATCCGACCGATTCGCAGCGCGGTCTGGACGACTGCCGGCCTGCCCGGTCGCGGTGCCCGGTGGCAGCTGCGCCCGCATTCTCGCATCAGGCCCGCATCGTCGTGGTCAGTGTGTGGCAGCCAGGAGCCGAGGCACCGGTGCTGACGGGTTTGCGTTACCACCCCGGCGAGGACACGCCGCTGACGCAGGAGTGGACCAGCGACGCCGTGGGCCGCGGGCCGCTGGCCAGCCCGGTGTTGTCCGCCGACGGCTCGACGGTGTACGTCAACGGCCGCGACCAGAAGCTGTGGGCACTCAATGCTGCCGACGGGTCACCCAAGTGGTCCGTGCCGCTGAACTATCTGGCCCAGACGCCACCCTCGGTGTCCCCGGACGGGCTGATCGTGGCCGGAGGCGGGCCGGAGTCCAAGCTGACCGCGGTGCGCGACGCCGGTGACCACGGTGAGGTGGCCTGGACCCGTGACGATGTGGTCCCGCTGACCACGTCGAGCCGGGCGGGCGGTGTCGGTTACACGGTGGCCCGCGAGGGCGGGCACGGCCAGACGCTGTTGGTGTTCGACACCGCCGACGGGCACACCCTCAACGCATATCCCGTTCCGGAGGCCACCGGCTGGCCGGTTGGGGTGTCGATCGGACAGGACCATCGGATCGTCACCGCGACCAGCGACGGTCAGGTGTACGGGTTCGCGCCGGCCTGATCCCGCGTCAGGCCAGCAGGGCCGCCACGGCGGACCGGGGAACATTGGCCTGGCTGGCTCCGGCCGCCTCGGGCAGCAGTTCGCCCTGTCCGAAGAAGAAGATCACCGCGTCGTCGGTGATCGCGAAATTCTGGTAGTGGGCGGGATCGAGGCCGATGGTCGGCGGGATGGCCTGCTCGACGCCCGACTGTTTCTGGAGTTCGCGCTGGACGATCGGGAAGACCACGTCCAACGGCCTGGAGCCCGGTTTGAACAAGGTGTCGAACGTGATCGGGGCCCGCGTGGCAACGTTGTAGTTGAACGTCTTGTACCAGGTCTGCGGGTGGGCACCGCCCACATTCTGATAGACCTCGAACACCAGGCTCTGGGTGCGCGCCGGGGTCCCGGAGCTGTAGGCGGTGCCCTTGGCGTCCAGGACGTAGGGCTGATCGCGCAGGCCGGGCATGCTGGAGACGTTGACGAATCCGTCGCGTGTCTGGATCAGGTATCCGGCGACAGCCTGTTGGTCGGGATAGTCGACCGGGAACGTGTAGTCGAGTGTGTAGGCGGCATTGGCGGTGTGCACCTGACAGATCTGGTCACCGTCGACGGTGCCGCCGAGGTCGGCGCAGGCCGACTGCCCGGCTGCCACCGGCATGCCGAGCCAGCCCAGCAGCGCACCGGCTGCCAGCATCGCTGTCACAGGGGAAATTCGCATCGTCAGTCGTCCTCGCAGGCGATCAACTCACACCGGTGGTCCACCGGCGTGTTTCGTTCAGGGTACGTGGCCGCTATCGCGATGGGCGACAAATGAATGCCGTCGCCCGGCTGGCCGACCCGGAGCCTAGCCGTGCGATCACCACCGCGAGATGCTCGGTCCCGCGCAGCCGCATCCGCGCCCGCAACGCGTCGGGGTCCACGTCCAGGCCACGAACCAGGATCTCCAACGCCCCCACCGATCGGGCGGCCAACGCGGCCCGCAATCGCCGCTCCTGGAATTGCAGCTCTTCGAGTACCTCGAAACCACGCACCCCGGCGGGCAAGTCGTCACCGGAGAGGTAGGCGATGTCGGGGTCGAGTTGCCACAGTCCGTGCCGCGCCGCATAGTGACGCACCAGTCCGGCTCGCACCACCGCGCCGTCGGGGTCGATGATCCAGCGTCCGGCCGGCGCCACGGGGCAGTCGTCGGGTTCGGCGTCGGTGATCTCTTCGGCGGTGTCGAGCAGGCTGGCTCGCCGACGCACACCGGGCTCGGTCAGACCGGGTGACCAAAGGCACGCTTCGCGCACGCCGCCGGCGACCGACGTCACCTCGATCTCTCCGGCAAAGCCCATCTTGGTGAGCTCGTCGAAATCGATTCCGGGAGCGCACTTCACCACGAGGTCCCGGTCGCGGTAGAGCTCCAGTACGGCATCGAGCGCCGGTGTGTAGGCACGCGGGTCGAAGCGACGCCGACCACCGGACCGCCGGGCCGGGTCGATGATCACCACCGTGTCGCGGGTGACGGGCGCGAGTGCGTCGGCGCGGCACAGCGGAACCTCGGTACCGCCCTCTTCGAGGTTGTGCGCGGCCATTGCCAGCCGCACCGGATCGAGGTCGCTGCCGAGCAGTTGGGCTGTGCAATCACGCAGTGCCACAAGCTCACTGCCGATCGAACAGGTCGCGTCGTGCACCCGGGCACCGGCGAGTCTCCGGGCCCGATGGGCGGCCACCGGTGCGGCCGTGGCCTGTTGCAGCGCCTCGTCGGTGAACAGCCACCGCCGCGGGTCGTCGAACTTGGCCGCGGCTCGACGCCTCAGCTGCACGGTCTCCACCAGAATCCCGGCATGGTCGCCGAATTGCGATCGTACGGCGGCGATGTCGCTGACCAGGCTGGCTCCGGTGAGGCGGCGCTCGGCCACCTGGGCCAGGGCCCGCTCTCCCGCCTCCGATCGCAGATATGCGACGTGTGAGAGGTCGAACGCTACTCCACCGCTCAGGAGGGCTTGACCCCCGTGACCATCACGTTGTAGAACCAGCCCTTCGGCACCACCCGGCGCCACACGTTGGCGTCGACCCAGCTCAGCGTGGTCCAGCTGTTGAACGCGAACTTGGCCCAGCCCCAACCCAGACGCTCCGGGGGCACCGCGGCCTCGAAGGTGCGCACCGGCCAGCCGAGCATCGCCGCGCTGAACTCCTCGCTGGCGGTGCGTACTTCGACGGCACCGGCGTTGCTCGCCATCCGCTCCAGGTCTGCCGGGTCGAAGGTGTGCAGGTCGACGACGGCTTCCAGCGCCGCGGCCCGGGAGGATTCGTCCAGTTCGGCCTGGGGCCGGCGCCAGCCGCTGAGCCAGGGCAGCTTGGTCAGGTTGGTGGTGGCGTGCCAGGTCAGGGTGGACAGCTCGCGGGCGTACTTGTTGCCGACCGTGGTGGGTTCACCGGCGAAGACGAAACGACCGCCGGGTTTGAGCACCCGGACCACCTCACGCAGGGAGAGCTCGACGTCGGGGATGTGGTGGAGCACCGCGTGCCCGACCACCAGATCGAAGGTGTTGTCCTCGTACGGGATGCCTTCGGCGTCGGCGACCCGCCCGTCGATGTCCAGGCCGAGTGACTGCCCGTTCCGGGTGGCCACCTTGACCATGCCCGGGGACAGGTCGGTCACCGAGCCGCGCCGCGCCACCCCGGATTGGACCAGGTTGAGCAAGAAGAATCCGGTGCCGCAACCCAGCTCGAGGGCCCGGTCGTACGGCAGCTCACGCTGCTCGGATTCGGGCACGATCGCGTCGAAACGGCCGCGGGCGTAGTCGATACACCGCTGGTCGTAGGAGATCGACCACTTTTCGTCGTAGGTCTCGGCTTCCCAGTCGTGGTAGAGCACCTGCGCGAGCTTGCTGTCATGCATCGCGGCTTCGACCTGCTCGGCCGTGGCGTGCGGGTTAGGAGTCGGCATGCCGGCAATATCGGCTTCCGTGCCGGAATCCTTGATGTCAGTCATGAAGGGCAGCCTAACGGCCGGGGTGGGGCAAGCGTCAGGGCCGGTCCACCAGTCCGTCGACGGCGGCCTTGGCCGCCGCCAGAACGTCCACGGGATGTTCGACGAACCTCCGGGCCCAAGCCAGTGCCTCGTCGTAGACGTGGTCGGGCGCCACCATCTGGTCGATCAGGCCGAGTTCCAACGCCTCCTCGGCGCCGACGAACCGGCCGCTGAACACCAGCTCCTTGGCCTTGCTGGCCCCGATGACCTCGGCCAGCCGCGCACCTCCGCCGGCGCGTGGCGCCAGTCCGGCCAGGATCTCGGTCGCCCCGAACTTGACGTTGTCGCCGCTGACTCGCCAATCGGCGGCCATCGCCAGGCCCAGTCCGCTGCCCAGCGCGTAGCCGGTGATCGCGGCCACGGTGGGCTTGGGAATGGCGGACACGGCTTGGATGCACTGGCGTAGCGCCTCATCCGCAGCGGCGGCCTCGCCCGCGTTCAGCGTGCGCAACTCGGGAACGTCGTCGCCGGCGCAGAAGATCTCATGCCCGCCGAACAGGATGACGGCCGAGATGTCGGTGCGCTCGCCCAGGTCGTGGGCCGCCGCGATGATCTCGCGGTACATCTGCCGGGTCAGGGCGTTGGTCGGTGGCCGCGACAACATCAGGGTGCCGACACGGTCCTGTTCCGGCGTCACCCCGCTGATCGCGCTGACGAACTCGTTCACTGAACCGATTCCTCCGCGGCCGGCCCCCGGCCCAGAGGCGCCCGCTGGTTCCTGGCCGCGTTGTAGCGTCCGCTGTCGAAGAACTCGATCCGCCAGCTTCCCTCGCCGAGTGAGAGGTTGGGTTCGATGGGGACGATCTTGCGTTCGCTGGCCAGCACGTCGGCGACCGAGCGGCCGGCGAGGCTGTTCAGCTGCGTCCAGGTCGGCGGCAGTAGGAACGAGTTGCCCTGCTCGAAGTCGTCGAGGCCGGCCTGCGGGGTGCTCCAGAAGGCCCGGTCGGTTTCAGTGTTCTCGCCGTCGGCCCGCTGCCCCTGAGGCAGGGCGCCGACGAAGAAGAAGGTGTCGTAGCGGCGGGTTCGTTCTTCTTTGGGCGTGATCCAGTTGTCCCACGGCCGCAGCAGGTCAGCGCGCAGCACGAGTTTCTCGTCCCGCAGGAAGTCGGCGAAGGACAGCGAGTGGTTGGCCAGGGCGGCACGTGCATCGCCGTAGACGGAGGCATCGCTGACGATCCCGTCCGGGTCGTTGGAGGGGCCGGCGAACAGGACCCCGGACTCCTCGAAGGTCTCGCGGGCCGCAGCGCACACCAGCGCCTCGGCCAGCCCGGTGTCCACCCCGAGCCGTTGTGCCCACCAGGCCGGTTCGGGTCCGAACCAGGCGATGTCGGCGTTGCGATCGCGGTCGTCGACTCCCCCGCCCGGAAAAACCATCACCCCGGCCACGAACTCCATGGCCGCGTGCCTGCGCATCATGAAGACTTCGATGGATTCAGCGGCGTCGCGGACCAGCATCACCGTGGCCGCCGGTCGTGGCACCAGTGGATCGGGGTCGGTCATTGTCGCCTCCTATGGGCCGCACGGCTCCTGGTCCGCCGGGCGAAGTACCGCCCGTCGATCACGTCAAGGGCGATCGACTGACCGAACGCCTTGGACAGGTTCTCAGCAGTCAACACCTCCGTCAGCAGACCCGAGGCAACCGCCTTGCCTTCCGACAGGATCAGCGCGTGGCTGAATCCGACCGGAATCTCCTCGACATGATGGGTGACCAGCACCATGGCAGGCGCATCGGGGTCGGCTGCCAGATCGGTCAACCGCGCCACCAGCTCTTCGCGGCCGCCGAGGTCGAGGCCGGCCGCGGGCTCGTCGAGCAGCAGGAGTTCGGGGTCGGTCATCAGCGACCGAGCGATCAGGACCCGTTTGCGTTCGCCTTCTGAGAGCGTCCCGTAGGTGCGCTCGGCAAGATGTTCGGCACCGACGCTTTCCAGCATGTCGATGGCCTGGGCGTAGTCCACGTCCTCGTAGTCCTCGCGCCACCGGCCCAGTACGGCGTAGCCGGCCGACACCACCAGGTCTCGCACCACCTCGTGGTCGGGGATCCGCTGTGACAGCGCCGAGCTGCTCAGACCGACACGGGCTCGCAGCTCGGACATGTCGGTGCGACCGAGTCGTTCACCGAGCACGTAGGCGGTGCCCGAGGACGGATGCTCGGTGGCAGCGGCGATCCGCAGCAGGGAGGTCTTGCCCGCCCCGTTCGGACCGATCACCACCCAACGCTCGTCGAGTTCGACGGCCCAGGTGATCGGCCCGACGAGGGTGTTGCCGCCGCGCTGCAGGATTACCTGCGCGAAGTCGATCAACAGGTCGGGGTCGGTTCCGTCGTCAGCGCTGATTGTCGAGTCGGTGCGTTCCCCTGAGGCCACTCGCTCATCGTAGTGACCGGTTCCCGATCCGCTCGGGCATGCCCGCCACTGAAATCGTGGAACAACAGCGACCGCGGGGTCAGCCGCAGGAACAGCTGCACGAGCGGCCCGATTCCGAATGCATAGACAACCGTGCCGATCCCGACGGTGCCGCCCAACAGCGCGCCGACGGCCAGCACGGTGGCCTCAATTGCGGTGCGCACCAGCCGCACCGACAATCCGGTACGGGCGACCAGTCCGGTCATCAGCCCGTCACGGGGCCCGGGACCGAGCCCGGCACCGATGTAGAGCACGGTGCTGACGGCGTTGAGCACGACGGCGCCGATCATCATTGCGATGCGAACCGGCATCGCCGCCGGCGCGGGAAGCACCGCGAGGGTGGCGTCGACGGTGACGGCGATGACGATGACATTGGCAACGGTCCCGATTCCGGGCCGGTTCCGCAGCGGGATCCAGGCCAGTAGGACGACGGCGCCGACGACGGCCGAAGCCATGCCGAGCGACAGCGGGCTGTGCCGGGTGAGGCCCTGGTGGAACACGTCCCATGGATCGAGTCCGAGCCCGGCGCGCACCATCATCGCCATCGACGCGCCGTAGCCGCACAGGCCGATCAGGAGCAGGCCACCGCGGGTGAATGCCGTCCTCATGCGTGGTCGGGGAATCGGACGCGAATCGCGTCGAGCTCGCTACGCACCCGGCGGGCGTCCACATCGCGGTCCTCGGTGTAGTTGCCGGGATCGTGCAGACGGCGGAGATTCTCCGCCAATCGGGAAATCCAGTTCCGTGCCATGCAGCCATGATCTCGGCCAGCTGGCTTGCTCATCAATATCCAGTTGGCACATACTGGCCTTATTATGTCTTTCGATATGGCCGCACGCACCCTCGATGTGGACCTGCTGGCCCGTGAACTGGGCAACTGGCGCACTGCCAGCCAAAGTGGCCCTGCCTACCTCGGCCTGGCCGACGCCATCCGGCTGCTCATCGTGGACGGCCGCGTTCCGGTCGGGTCACGCATTCCCAGCGAACGGGCGCTGGCCGAGGCGCTGCGGGTGTCGCGCACCACTGTCACCGCGGCCTTCGCGCAGCTGCGCGAGGACGGGTACCTGCACGCCCGCCGCGGGGCCCGCAGCATCACGGCCCTGCCGGCTGCCGGTCACATCGAACCCGATGTCACCACCCCGACGGTCAGCCTGGCTGCGGCCGCCTTGTCCGCTCCCGGCACCGCCGTACTGGAAGCGTTCGCCGATGCCGCTCGCGATATCGCGCCGTACCTGCGCGAGCCCGGACACGAGCTGATGGGCGTCGGCCCACTGCGAACCGCTATCGCCGAAAGATATTGCGCCAGAGGGCTACCCACCGATCCGAGCCAGATCATGGTGACCAGCGGCGCCCAGCACGCGATCGGGCTGATCCTGGCCAGCCACACCCAGCCCGGCGACCGGGTACTCGTCGAGCAACCGACCTATCACGGTGCGCTGTCGGCGATCTCGACCGCGGGAGCACGGGCCGTCCCGGTCGCACTCACCGACGACGGCTGGGAACTGGACGCCGTGCAGGCCGCGCTGCGACAACTCGCGCCGAGCCTGGCCTACCTCGTTCCCGACAGCCACAACCCCACCGGGTTCACCATGACCGCCATGGAGCGAAAGCGCTTGGGGCAGATCATTTCCGACACCCGAACCCGCACCATCGTCGATGAGTCGATCGTCGACATGTGGATCGACGAGGCCCCGCCCGAGCCGCTGGCGGCGTCGGTGCCCCGCAACGACCTGGTGCTGACCATCGGCTCGATGTCGAAATCGTTCTGGGGCGGCCTGCGGGTCGGCTGGATTCGCGCCGAGCGCGGCACGCTGGCCACCATCGCCGCGATCCGGCCGTCGGTGGATCTCGGCACCCCGATCCTCGAACAACTCGCCGCGGCGAAGCTGCTTGCCATGCACGCCGAGGTGCTACCGGAACGGCGCGAGATCTTGTGCACCCGAAGGCAATTCCTGACCGCCCTGCTGGCGCGTGAACTTCCGGACTGGCAGCCGGGCCACGGCCGAGGGGGCATGTCGCTGTGGGTGAAGCTGCCCGCGCCGATGAGCACGGCATTGTCGGCCGCGGCGATGCGCCTGGGCCTGGATGTGCCCGCGGGCCCCCGGTTCGGGGTGGACGGCACGCTGGAGCGGTTCATCCGGCTGCCTTATGCACTGCCCGAACCCGAACTCGAAGATGCGGTGCGCCTGCTGGCGCGGGCCTGGCACAGCATCACGGGCACGCTCAGCGCGCAGCAACCTCAGACGCTGGTGGTGTAGACGCAGATGCTACGGCTGCTGCGACATGGCGTAGCAGGTGCTGTAATGCTCGATGGTGCACGGAATCCCGTTGACCGTGGGCAGTTGGCCGGGCCGGCTCTGGATGTTGGCGTCTCCGGTGCCCGGCGCCATCACCGGCGGGGCCACCGCACCCATCCCGCCGCCGGACGAACCGGCCACACACACGCCCTCGAACTTTGTCTGCACCGTGCCCGAGGGGCATCGCTTGGCCTCGGCCGGGGCCGCGACCGCCAGCTGTCCCAAGACCGCCGCAACAGCGAACGCGCCAACCACGACCGTGTGCTTCAAGTTCGCCATGGCCCCACCCTACTTCAGGGGTGAGTCGATGCGCTGTCAGTCCTCGGGGATCTCGACGCGGCGCAGCACTCCGTCGAGGGCATCGGCGGCCTCGATCTCACCGCGGGTGACACCGAGGATGAACAGCACGGTGTCCAGGTAGGGGTGGCTGAGCGACGCGTCGGCCACCTCACGCAACGCGGGTTTGGCGTTGAAGGCGACGCCGAGGCCCGCCACGGCCAGCATGTCGATGTCGTTGGCGCCGTCGCCGACGGCCACGGTCTGTTCCATGGGCACGCCGACCTGCTGGGCAAAATCGCGCAGCGCCTTGGCCTTACCCGGCCGGTCGATGACCTGACCGATCACCCGCCCGGTCAGCTTGCCGTCGACGACTTCAAGTTCGTTGGCGGCCACGTAGTCCAGCATGAGTTCGTGCGCCAGCGGTTCGATGACCTGACGGAAACCGCCCGACACCACGCCGCAGTGAAAACCGAGCCGCCGCAGGGTGCGGATGGTGGTCCGGGCGCCAGGGGTCAGTTCGACCTGCTCGGCGACATCGTCGAGCACCGAGGCGGGCAGGCCGGCCAGGGTCGCCACCCGGCGGTGCAGTGATTCGGCGAAATCCAATTCACCGCGCATCGCGGCTTCGGTGACCGCGGCGACCTGGGCTTCCATGCCGGCCCGGGCGGCCAACATTTCGATGACCTCGCCCTGGATCAGGGTGGAGTCGACGTCGAAGACGATGAGCCGCTTGGCCCGTCGGGCGAGGCTGTAATCCTCGAGGGCGATGTCGACACCCTCGTCGACGGCCACCTGGGCCAGGGCCGACTGGAGTTGGCTGTATGCGGCACCGGCCGGTACCGACACCCGGAGTTCCAGGCCGGTCACCGGATAGTCGGACACCCCGCGGATGGTGTCGATGTTGACGCCCAGACTCGCGACCGCACGGGCGACCACGCTGAACGACTCAGCGGTGATCGGGCGGCCGAGCACCACGATCGTGTGGGTCGACGGTTCGCGCATGACCGGCATGTCGTCGCTGCGCTCGACCGTGACGTCCAGGCCGAGCTGGTGAATCGCCGTCTCGACATCGCTTCGCAGCGCGTCGCCGTCGACCGTCTCGGCCGGGGCCGCGACCAGCACACCCAAGGTGAGCCGGCCGCGGACCACGACCTGTTCAACGTTGCGCAGCTCGACCTGATGGCGGGCAAGCACCTCGAACAGCGCCGAAGTCACACCGGGCTGATCGACCCCCGTGACGGTGATCAGTACCGACGAGCGCTCTCGCGGAGCACCGATCATCGAAACTTCCTCGACGTGCTCACCCCCGGATGCTGCCACCCGTCAGCTGGAGCGGTCCGCGGTCTCGAGCTCCGCGTGATGCGTGCGGCCCACGTGGGCCTCGGCGCGCATGCGCTCGACCATGTGCGGATAGTGCAGCTCGAACGCGGGGCGCTCCGAACGGATCCGGGGCAGCTCGGTGAAGTTGTGCCGCGGCGGCGGGCAGGAGGTCGCCCACTCCAGCGAGTTGCCGTAGCCCCAGGGGTCGTCGACCGTCACCGGCTCGCCGTAACGCCAGCTCTTGAACACGTTCCACACGAACGGCAGCGTCGAGATGCCCAGGATGAAGGCACCGATCGTGGAGATCACGTTGAGCGTGGTGAAGCCGTCGGTGGGCAGGTAGTCGGCGTAGCGACGCGGCATGCCCTCGTCACCGACCCAGTGCTGCACCAGGAAGGTGGTGTGGAAGCCGATGAAGGTCAGCCAGAAGTGCAGCTTGCCCAGGCGCTCGTCGAGCAGACGTCCGGTCATCTTCGGGAACCAGAAGTAGATGCCCGCGTAGGTGGCGAACACGATGGTGCCGAAGAGCACGTAGTGGAAGTGCGCGATGACGAAGTAGCTGTCGGTGACGTGGAAGTCGATCGGCGGGCTGGCCAGCAGCACGCCGGACAGGCCACCCAACAGGAAGGTGATCAGGAAGCCGACCGAGAACAGCATGGGCGTCTCGAATGTCAGCTGACCCTTCCACATCGTGCCGATCCAGTTGAAGAACTTGATCCCGGTCGGGACCGCGATCAGGAACGTCATGAACGAGAAGAACGGCAGCAGGACCGCGCCGGTGGCGTACATGTGGTGCGCCCACACCGCGACCGACAGGGCCGCGATGCTGATGGTCGCGTAGATCAGCGTGGTGTAGCCGAAGATCGGCTTGCGGCTGAACACCGGGAAGATCTCGGACACGATGCCGAAGAACGGCAGCGCGATGATGTACACCTCGGGGTGACCGAAGAACCAGAACAGGTGCTGCCACAACAGGACACCGCCGTTGGCGGGATCGTAGATGTGGGCGCCCAGGTGGCGATCGGCGGCCAGGCCGAACAGTGCGGCGGTCAGGATGGGGAACGCGATCAGCACCAGGATCGAGGTCACCAAGATGTTCCAGGTGAACACCGGCATGCGGAACATCGTCATACCGGGCGCACGCATGCAGACCACGGTGGTGACCATGTTGACGCCACCGAGAATGGTGCCCAGACCACCGACGGCCAGACCCAGGATCCACAGGTCACCGCCGGCACCCGGCGAGTGGATCGCGTCGGTCAGCGGCGAGTAGGCCGTCCAACCGAAGTCCGCGGCACCGCCGGGCGTGATGAAGCCGCCGAGCGCGATCAGCGCGCCGAACAGGAACAGCCAGAACGACAGCGCGTTCAGCCGCGGGAATGCCACGTCGGGCGCGCCGATCTGCAGCGGCAACACCAGGTTGGCGAACCCGAACACGATCGGGGTGGCGTAGAACAGCAGCATCACCGTGCCGTGCATGGTGAACAGCTGGTTGAACTGCTCGTTGCTCAGGAACTGCAGGCCGGGCATCGCCAGTTCGGTACGCATGAACAGCGCCATCAGACCGCCGATGAAGAAGAAGGCGAAGCAGACGACGCAGTACATGATGCCGATCAGCTTGTGATCGGTCGTGGTGATGAGCTTGTAGATCAGGTTGCCCTTGGGGCCCATCCGTTCCGGAAAAGGACGACGTGCCTCGAGTTCTCCGATTGGGGGCGCTTCGGCTACCAAGAGATCCTCCAAAGATTCGTCGGGAAATCCCGCTTATCGAACTGAATCCTAACGCTCCCGGCGGTCTTCGCGTCCCTGGGTCCTACAAACTGTCGTACTGCGCGGCGGCGCGGCGTCGAATCTTTCGGCCGCGAGGGCTTGACCAGCGGTAAGGCTGTGAATGTTACGGTCGCCCGGTGCTGACCAACCGACCCCGCGCCGCGCTCGCGGTGATCGCTGCGGCCGCAACCCTCGCCAGTGGGTGCGGCTCTGCCGAGCAGACACAGCAGGCGCAGACGTCGATGTCCACCAGCGTCACCAAGATCGCCGATGCCGGCGTGCTGGGTAATCAGCGTCGCCCCGACGAATCGTGCGCAGCCGAGCCGGCCGCCGCCGACCAGTCGGCGCGCGAGGTCCGCAACGCCAGAGGAGACAGAGCCGAAGGTTCGGCTATCTCGGAGTCCACCGAGGTGCGCGGCGACCCGCAACGCATCGTCGCGCTGTCCGGTGACCAGCTGGACGCGTTGTGCGCGCTGGGCCTGCAGTCGCGCATCGTCGCGGCCGCGCTTCCGGACGGTTCGTCGGAGCAGCCCTCGTATCTGGGGGCCGTGGTGCACGGGGTTGCCCCCGCCGGTTCGCGGAACGCACCAGACCTCGACGCGATCAAAGCGGCGAATCCTGAGCTGATCCTGGGATCGGCAAGCCTGGCTCCGGCGTCGTTCGACGCGCTGTCGGCGATCGCCCCGACCGTGTTCACCGGTGCGCCCGGGGCCGCCTGGCGCGACACCTTGCGCACGGTGGGTGAGGCGACCGGGCGCGCAGAAGCCGCGGCCGACCTGATCGCGAAATTCGACGACGCCGCCCGCGATACCGGTGCACAGAACGACGCGGCCCATTTCCAGGCATCGGTGGTGCAGCTGACCGAGAACAGCGTGCGGGTCTACGGCGCCGACACCTTCGCCGGCAGCGTGCTGGCCGCCGTGGGGTTGGATCGCCCTGCCGCACAACGCTTTACCGACAAGCCATACGTAGAGTTGGGCACCACCGACGCGGATTACCGCATCGCCGACGCGGACATCGTCTACGTCTCGTTCGCATCCTCGGCAGCCAGGGACCACGCGCCCAAGATCCTGCACAGCACCGCATGGCGGGACTTGTCGGCCGCCAAGGACAACCGGGTGTTCGTGGTGAACAACGAGGTCTGGCAGACCGGGCAGAACATCGTGGCCGCCCGCGGCATCCTCGACGACCTGCGCTGGGTGAACGCCCCCATCAACTAATCTCGGCCCCGTGTTCCACGTCCTCACCACCACGTACACCCAGCCCATCGACGTCGTCGATCAGACCCGCCCCGCCCACATCGCCTGGCTCGAGGAAGAAGTGGCGGCGGGCCGCATCATCCTGGCCGGCCGCCTGGAGTCGGCGACCGGCGCCGTGCTCATCACCGGCGACCTGAGCGAAGAGGAGGTCACCGATCTCATCGCCCGGGACCCCTACACCTCGGCCGGGCTCATCCGCTGCGAGCGCACGTCCTTCAACGGGGCGTTCCGCGCCCCCGGGCTGTGACCCAACCCCGATCCGGGAGATAAGTCACAACCAGTAGCGGGATTACCGCCGCGGCCGGTGTCGTTGCACGCCGTGGACTGCCTTTCAGGCAGTAGTCAGTTAACCGGACTAATCTTTTCCGGGACACGCACAAGACGACGAGCAAAGAGGGCTTTGATGAGCACTGTTTACGCCTATGCCGCCAACTCGGCGACCGAACCGCTGGCCAAGACCACGATAACCCGCCGCGAGGTAGGGCCGCATGACGTGGCCTTCGACATCCACTTCGCCGGCATCTGCCACTCCGACATCCACACCGTCAGGGCCGAATGGGGCACTCCGAATTACCCGGTGGTGGCCGGTCACGAGATCGCCGGCGTGGTCACCGAGGTCGGCTCGGAGGTCACCAAGTACAAGGTCGGCGACCATGTCGGCGTCGGATGTTTCGTCGACTCCTGTCGTGAGTGCGACAACTGCAAGGCCGGGCTGCAGCAGTACTGCACCGGCGGCGGCATGATCGCCACCTACAACTCGACCGAGCGCGACGGCACCCCGACCTACGGCGGCTACAGCGGTGCGATCGTCGCCGACGAGAACTACGTGCTGCGTATCCCCGACAGCATCCCCTTGGACAAGGCCGCTCCCCTGCTGTGCGCCGGCATCACCACCTACTCGCCGCTGCGGCACTGGAACGCCGGCCCGGGCAAGAAGGTCGCCGTCATCGGTCTCGGCGGTCTGGGCCATGTCGGTGTCAAGCTCGCCAAGGCAATGGGCGCGCATGTCACCGTGCTGTCGCAGTCGCTGAAGAAGATGGAAGACGGCCTTCGGCTCGGCGCCGACGAGTACTACGCCACCGGCGATCCGGACACCTTCCGCAAGCTTCGCGGCCGCTTCGATCTGATCCTCAACACCGTTTCGGCCAACCTCGACCTCGGCGCGTACCTCGGCCTGCTGGCCGTGGACGGCACCCTGGTGGAGCTGGGCATGCCCGAACATGCGATGGAGGTTCCGCCTTTCCCGCTGGCGGGCATGCGGCGCAGCCTGTCCGGTTCGATGATCGGCGGCATCCCGGAGACCCAGGAAATGCTGGACTTCTGCGCCGAGCACGACGTCACCCCGGAGATCGAGGTCATCCAGCCCGACTACATCAACGAGGCCTACGAGCGCGTGCTGGCCAGTGATGTGCGGTACCGCTTCGTGATCGACACCGCCTCGCTGCGCGGCTAGCCGACCCGTCAACGCCGAGGATTGCAGTCACCCGGTGACTGCAATCCTCGGCGTTGCTCGTTATTGAGTGTCTGCGTCGGTTCCCAAGTCCACCCCGGCCAACGGCCAGCCCGCGGCGGCCAGTTTGGCCGCCACCCGCTGAACATTCTCCGGGCCGGCGTCGTGGTCGGTGACATCGGCGATGAACTCGGCGATGTCGTCGCGCTTGATCGGGTCGTCAACGTCGGCAGGCGCTGAGACCTCGGCGATGTTGCGTACCACCTCGGCCACCTGCTCCTCGGTCAGCGGCGTGGCCCGCAACAGCGCGAGCAGCGGCACCCGATCGGTTCCCGGGACGCCTTCCGGGTACCCGGCACGCAGCCAGTTCAGGACCGAAATCAGCAGCGACTTTGTTGACACCCGGTAAGTTTCGCCGTTTCTCGCCCGGCCCACCACTGGAAGGGCCGACAGTTGGTCGGTCATTCATTGGTGATTCATCGCCAAAATGCATCCCGCGCGGGAAAATCCCTAGCCCGGGGCGGCCTGGACGTTGGTGGGTCCGGGCCCCAACGTCGAAGGCGGCAGTTCGGTCCGTTCCACACCGGGCGTGTCGAGCTGGCCGGCCAGCCACGGTAACGCGGCGCCAAAAGCGTTGGCGGCGAATGCCCAATCGTGCCGGCCGGGCGCAGTCTGCACCGAGCACCTGATCGCCTCGGCCCGGGCCGCTTCACACAGCGTGCTCGCGGCGATGTCCTGAGCCTCGGGATTGGCCGTGGGGTCATGCGTCACGCCGTCGTGGTGCGGCACCTCGAACCACGCCGTGACATCCGCGTACGGGCCGTGCCGACGCATGACGGTGGCCGGATCGTAAGCCGCCCAGGCGTCGGCGTCCCCGCCGAACAGCCGGTTGATCGTCTGAGTCTTGGTTCCGGTGTTGGGTCGCAAATCCCCGGCGATGTCGATGAATGACCGGAACATGTCCGGATGCATCAGGGTCAGGTCCACTGCGCAGGTGCCGCCCATCGACCAGCCTGCGATCCCCCACCCATCACGATCTGAACGCACCCCGAAGTTCGAGATCAGATATGGGACAACGTCTTTGGTCAGATGGTCGGCCGCCTTCCCGCGGACTCCGTTGACGCACTCGGTGTCGTTGGTGAACGAGCCGGTGGCGTCGACGAATACGAACACCGGCGCATTGCCGCCATGGGCGGCCGCGAAGCCGTCGAGGATGCCCAGCACATTGCCCGCGCGCAGCCAGTCGGCCGGGGTGTTCAGTTGTGAGCCGATCATCATCACGACCGGAAGCTGCGGCGGCGGATTGCCCGCAAACCAGGCCGGCGGGAGGTAGACGAGTTCACCACGGTGCGTGAAACCCGAAGCCGTCGAATCGATGGTCACCGGGACCAGGACACCGCTGGGCGGCTGAAAGTGGGCCAGCTGCATCTTGGTCACGGTCAGCCGGTCTGTCTGCCCCGGAAGTGGGCTTGACGTGAGCTGCTTCCACAGGCCGCCCACCGTCGGGAAGTATCCGACCCACATGTTGAGGGTCAGCGCGCAAGCCAGCCCGCATACCCCGACCGCGGCCACCGAGACGGTGCGCCGCCACCACCGCGCACTCGCCCAGCCCAGCAATGCGATGCCGACCGACAGCACACTCAACGCAATCCAGAACCACAACTCGGGTGGCCCGGCGTTACCGGCCACGCCGATCGAGTCGATGTACCAATACGTCGCGGCCGCCAGCACGGTCGCCGTGATCACGAGCGCGGGCAGGAACCGGCGCCGCCAGCGTTGCGTGCGCCAGCCCACCGCGGCGCCCAGCAGCAGGGCAGCGATCAGCTGAACGACCACCGGGAACCAGCCGTGGATCAGCGAGATCTGCGCAATGAGCTGGTGCATCGGCTCATTTCCTATCAGGGCCGGCTGTCAGCTCACTGAGTGGTTGCTCCACGCGACCGAACACTTTCGAGTCGACAAAAGAAGCTGTGTGGTGCAGGCCCCGGGCGGGTAATCCGAACCCATGGAACGCAAGTCGACCACCAACGGACAGTTCGCCGGACCGGTCTTCGCCTTTCTGATCGTCGCGGCGGCGCTCGTCTGCATCGTGGCGCTGAGCCTCGGCCTGCCGGGGCCGGGCGTGGTGGCGGCCATCGTCGCCTTGTCGGTGCTCGGTGTGGCACTGGGCCTGTCCAATCAGCGGGAGCGACGGCACAGTGCGCGACGAAGCTACCCCTGTGCACGTTGACGAGGACGAAAACCGTTCGCGCCCAGCACCGGACGCATCGACCAAGCCCGATTCCCCGACTGAGATCACCAACGTGGCCCTGCTGTTCGATGCCGAGCTCGAACGCGGCCGACAGCTGCAGGCAGGTATCCCCGCCGAGTAAATTCTGCAGTTGCCGCTGCGCGACACCAGCGTCATCGACAAGAGCGCCAAAAAGCGGCGGCGCGGTCTACTGCGGGGACGCCTGCTGCGGCGCACCCGCGGCCGCGGTGACTAGAAGTCCCAGTCCTCGTCTTCGGTGTTGACGGCCTTGCCGATCACGTAGCTCGAACCCGACCCGGAGAAGAAGTCGTGGTTCTCGTCGGCGTTCGGTGACAGTGCGGACAGGATCGCCGGGTTCACGTCGGTCTCGTCCTTGGGGAACAACGCCTCATAGCCGAGGTTCATCAGCGCCTTGTTGGCGTTGTAGCGCAGGAACTTCTTGACGTCCTCGGTCAGACCGACCTCGTCGTAGAGATCCTGGGTGTATTCGACCTCGTTGTCGTACAGCTCGAAAAGCAGCTCATAGGTGTAATCCTTGAGCTCCGTACGCTTTTGCTCGTCGACCAGGGACAACCCGCGCTGGTACTTGTAGCCGATGTAGTAGCCGTGCACGGCCTCGTCGCGGATGATCAGCCGGATCATGTCGGCGGTGTTGGTCAGCTTGGCCCGGCTGCTCCAGTACATCGGCAGGTAGAAGCCCGAGTAGAACAGGAAGCTCTCCAGCAGCGTGGAGGCCACCTTGCGCTTGAGCGGCTCGTCACCCTTGTAGTACTGCATGACGATCTCGGCCTTGCGCTGCAGGTTCGGATTCTCCTCCGACCAGCGGAACGCATCGTCGATCTCGGCCGTCGAGCACAACGTGGAGAAGATGTTGCTGTAGCTACGGGCGTGCACCGACTCCATGAAGGCGATGTTGGTGTAGACCGCTTCCTCGTGCGGGGTCAGCGCATCGGGGATCAAGCTGACCGCACCGACGGTGCCCTGGATGGTGTCCAGCAGCGTCAGGCCGGTGAACACCCGCATGGTGAGCTGCTTCTCGTGTGCAGTCAGCGTGCCCCACGACGGGATGTCGTTGGACACCGGCACCTTCTCCGGCAACCAGAAGTTGCCGGTGAGCCGGTCCCAGACCTCCGCGTCCTTCTCATCCTGGAGACGGTTCCAGTTGATCGCTGAGACACGGTCGATCAGCTTCATGCCTTCGCTCACCAGAACCCCATTTCACCAGGTCGTTGTGTTTGCCGGACAGTAACCACGACACTACCCCTGGGGTCACTGACCCGCGGGGACCGCAACACCTTGTGTTTTCGTGTCGCTCGCCTCATGGATGAAATCGAACTCCGCCGGGTCCAGCTTGCGCGTTGCCAGCCAGTACTGCCAGGTCATGCCGCTCCACAGGGTCCGGTTGACGCCGTGGGCGTCCATGTACCAGCTCCGGCAACCTCCGGTGTTGAACACCGTATTGGCCAGATCCTGCTGCAGCTCGGTGTTGAATTCCGCCTGGGCACGAGGGCTGGGCGAGAGGGCCTGGGCCCCGGCCTTGTCGACGGCGGCGATGGCCTGGCCGACGTAGCGGATCTGCTGTTCGATCATGAACACCACCGAGTTGTGCCCCAGCGCCGTGTTGGGTCCGAGCAGGAAGAACAGGTTCGGCATACCGGACACCGCGATGCCGCGGTGCGCGGCCATCCCCTCGCGGTTCCAGCGGTCGATCAGGTCCTCGCCGCCGGCGCCCTTGATGTCGACGTAGGTGTAGGAGTCGGTGACGTGGAACCCGGTGGCGAACACCACGACGTCGACCGGATGCTCGACACCGTCGGCGGTGACGATGCCGGTCGGGGTCATCCGACTGATGGACTCGGTGATCACCTGGGTCTTGGGGTTGGCGATCCCGCGATAGTAGGTGTCGGAGTTGAGGATTCGCTTGCACCCGGCGCGGTAGCTCGGGGTGAGTTTGCGACGCAGCTCGGGGTCCTTGATGCTGCGGTTGATGTTGTAGCGGCCCATCGCCTCGCCGATCTTGAGCAGCCACGGCTGCTGGGTCATCGCGAAGCCGACGCCTTCGTGGATCCAGTAGATGGCGGCCCGCATCGCCGCGCGGGTGCCGGGCACATAGCTGAAGATGCGCCGAATCCACTGCGGGAACTTGTTGTTCACCCGCGGCATGACCCACGGCGGGGTGCGCTGGTACAGATGCAGCTCGGCGACGTCCTTGACGATCTCGGGAACGATCTGGATCGCGCTGGCACCGGTGCCGATCACCGCGACTCGCTTGCCGGTGAGGTCGACGCTGTGGTCCCACTCCGCGGAATGGAAAGCCGCGCCGGTAAATTCGTCACGCCCTTCGACGTCGGGGATCTGCGGGATGTGCAGACCGCCTGCGCCCGAGACCAGGAACTGGGCGATGAATTCTTGGCCCGTGTCGCTGAACACGTGCCAGCGCAGCTCCTGGTCGTCCCAGTGCGCGCGGTCGACGTGGGTGTTGAAGCGGGTGTTGCGGCGCAGCCCGTACTTGGACGCCACGCCCAGCAGGTAGTCCTGGATCTCGGGCTGGAAGGACCACATGTGGCTCCAGTCCGCCTTCGGTTCGAAAGAGAACGAGTACATGTGCGACGGGATGTCGCAGGCGCAACCCGGGTAGGTGTTGTCGCGCCAAGTGCCGCCGAATTCGTCGGCCTTCTCGAGGATCAGGAAATCGACGCCACGTCGTTGCAGCTCGATCGCCATCCCCATCCCCGAGAACCCGCTGCCGATGATCAAGGCGCGGGTGTGGATTGGTTGCTGACCCTGCGGTGTGGGTTGGGCAGCCGTCATAGCTCAGGTCCTTTTCTGGGAACGGCGGTACCGGATACTCCCCAGTCTCCGGACCTGGGACCGGACTGTCAACGAGTCGGTTAGCTGGCGTGCTGGCGCCGCTGGACTCCCTCGTGCAACGGCAGGTCCGGGTCGATCCAGATGCCGAGCAGTTCGCAGGTGCCGTTGATGGAACCGACCATGATCGTGGTCAGGTGATTGACGAACTCCGCGGCAGGCATCCGGCGCGGGCTGTCCTCGTCGGTGCCCAGCCACCAGTCCGTGGCCGAAGCGCACGCACCGAAAGTGGCGAACGCGGCCAACTCGATCGCGGCACCGTCGAGTTCCATCTCGCGCAGTTCGTTGGAGAACATGTCGGCCATCGCCAGGGTGATCCCGCGGCCTTCGTTCAGCGCCCGCATGGTCGATTCGCTCTGCTCGGCAAACCGGCCCTGGATCAGGAACCGCAACACGTTCGGGTGTTCGTCGACCAGCAGCACGTACTGTTCGACGCTGCGGCGAATGACTTCCCGGGCCGGGTCGGCGCCCAGGTTGATGGCCGGGTAGATCGCCGACCACAGCATGTCGCGCAGACGCTCGCCGATGGCCTGGAACAGATCGGATTTGTCGGCGAAGTGGCGGTAGATCTTGGGCTTGGCAGTGCCCGCCTCTTCGGCGATCTCCCGGAGGCTGACCTCGGGGCCCAACCTGTCGATCGCCCGGAACGAGGCGTCGACGATTTCTGAACGCACCTTCTTGCGGTGCTCACGCCAGCGCTCGCTGCGGGCATCAACCTTGACACCCGCGCCAGCGCTGGAATGTGATCTCGACGTTCGCCGCACGCGATCACTGTACCGCCCGATGGCGCTGACCTGCCCAGACCGCCCCACAACACGCGGTTTTGCCGTTTGACCCGGGCGTTCGCCTGTCGAGCCGCCGACACCCCGCTTGGGTACTATCGCAGCCACAGTCAACCAATGAGACGAGGCTCATGACGCAGCGATACGACCTGGTCATTGCAGGTGGCGGCCCATCTGGGTCAGCCGCAGCGTGGCAGGCCGCTCAGACCGGCGCCAAGGTGTTGGTCCTGGACAAGGCGGAGTTCCCCCGCGACAAGCCATGCGGTGACGGGCTCACCGCCCGCGCGGTCAGTTATCTGCAGAAGATGGGGCTGGCCGACGAGGTTGCCAAGTTCCATCGGGTCAACAAGGTGACGGTGTACAGCCCCAGCGAGTGGGAGCTCTCCTTCCCGCGGCGTCCCGGTATGCCCGGCCACGGCCACACCGTGAGCCGCACCGAACTGGACACCCTGTTGCTCAAGCACGCCGAGTCGGCGGGTGCCGAGGTGCGTCAGGGCGCCGAAGTCGCCGGACCCGAGTTCGACGCCAAGGGCCGCGTGGTCGGCGTCGTACTCAAGAGCGGTGAGAAGGTTTTCGGCGACGCGGTCATCGCGGCCGACGGCGCCTACTCCCCGATCAAGCGGGCACTGAAGATCGACTCGGAGTACAACGGCTACTCGGCAATCGCCATCCGGTCCGAGATGCACGCCAACCGTCCCGACAGCGATGCCTTCGAGATCTACCTCAAGCTGCTGTTCCAGGGCGATCAGCTGCCCGGCTACGGCTGGATCTTCCCGATGGGCGGGGGCCGGTTCAACATCGGCCTGGGCTACGTCAACAGCTACAAGAACTGGCAGTCGATCAACGCCACCCAGTTCCTGGGCGATTTCCTGCGGACCCTGCCCGCCGAATGGGAACTGCCGCCGATCGAGGAGCTCAAGAAGAACAAGAGCGTGCGGGCCTGGCGGTTGCCGATGGGCTTCACGGCCTGGCCGCCGTGGCGGCCGGGCGTGCTGTTCGTCGGCGACTCGCTGGGTGCGGGCAAGCCGGTGTCCGGTGCCGGCATCTCGAAGGCGCTCGAATCCGGTTTGACCGCAGGCGAATGCGCGATTGCCGCGCTGACCAACGGCGGTCCCGACGATTTCACCAACTATGAGCAGCGGATGCGTGCGGCGTGGGGTCGGGAATACCGGCGCGGCCGTTTTTTCAACAAGCTCGCGGGTATGCCCGCCGTCGCGGGTGCCGGACTGAAGGCGTTGGACAACCACACGTTCCGCGACCTGCTGCTCAAGTCGCTGTACAAGAAGGCGCAGAGTCCGCAGCACACGTAGGCGTGGCTGTGCCGAATGACCAGTTATGACACGCTCTTTCGCGACCGGCGTGCAGCAACTGGCCATTCGGCTCAAGCCGGCGACGACCCGCCGGCCAGCACTCCGCTGACAATGCGGGCATCGGAGAATGCGGCGAACATGTCATCGCCAGGGAGCTCAAACCCGTTGGCGGTGTAGGCCTCTTCCAGCGACTGGGCCGACACCTCCCAACCACATGCCGTCAGGTACTCGATGACGGAGCTGCGTCGACCGTGGTAGACGAGGTGAGACAACTCGCCGTCGAAGCCGAACCGGCGAAAGCCCTCCGCGACGCCCGGTGACCGATCTTCGGAGAAAGCCGACGCGTCGGGAATGTACTCGGTGGCGAGACAACTACCGGGAGCGCTCAGTCGCGTGATGTCGTCGAACAACTGATCCTGGGCGGCGGGCGGCAGGTAGATCAGCAACCCTTCGGCAATCCACGCCGTCGGACTATCGGCGTCTAACCCGTTGTCCACCAACGCTTTTGGCCAGTCACCGCGTAGATCGATGGCGATCGCACGGTGTATTGCGGCGGGCTCGACACCCAGGCCGGCCAGAGTCGAGGTCTTGAAGTCGATCACCGCCGGCTGATCGACTTCGTACACGACCGACCCGGCAGGCCACGGCAAGCGGTAGGCGCGCGTATCCAGGCCCGAGGCCAGGATCACTGCCTGACGTACGCCCGCGGCGGCTGCGTCGATGAACAGGCTGTCGAAGAACCGGGTCCGCACCGCCATGGCCTCGGCGAGCTGTTGCCGATCGAGGGCAGCGGCGCCGTCCGGCACATCCCCGCCGTCGAGCATGGTCCGCACGACATCGCCCCCCACCGCACGCACCAGGGGCTCCGCATAGGGGTCGTCGATCAGTGGATCCGGTCCTCGTGATGCGATCGCGCGCTGCGCGGCCACCACGGTGGCGGTCGCACCAACGCTCGATGCCAGATCCCAGCTGTCGTTGTCACTTCGGCTCATCACGGCCTCCTTGCGCGTAGGTGAGTGTCCGGAACTGCTCGGCGATCCGTTCATAGAGAGCGACGACCTCGCTCGCTGCGGCATCCACGTGCTTTCGGCCCGGTGGTCGAGGTGGCTCGAAAGCCCGACGCAATGTGGCAGCCAACTGATCGGCCTTGTCGTCCAGGCTCAGGGTGAGTTCGTCGGGCAGCAGCGGCTCAGCTGCGAAGAATCCGTAGACGGTCGCTGTGAGCGGGTAGTGCACATCGGCCGGGCTCAGCCCCTCCCGCAGCAAGCCGTGCCCGTGGACAATTTCCAGATACTCCCGCCAGCCGGCAAAATTCGCGGCGCCCATCCCCTTTTGGGAGCGGTCGGTTGCCAACGCGTCCACCGTTTCGATGTCCTGCGTATAAATTGCGCGTAGCACCGGTCGGCCCATCGCCTCCATGAAGATTCGTCGCATCAGCAGGTGCGGCGACACCGTCTCCGGATCGGCCCGCATCGACTCGATGACCGCGTCCACCATCCGGGCGGTTTCCCGCGATCCGACTGCGGCGAGCATCTGCTCGCGGGTACGCCAATGCAGATAGACCGTTCCCTTGCCGATGCCCGACCGTTTGGCGACCTCGTCGATCCTTATCCGCCGATAGCCCCAGCGCAGCAGCAGGTCCGACACCGTATCGAGGATCCGGTCCGCTCGTTCCCGTCGCGCATCCGACATCGCACCTCCTGTTGACCCGTCGGTACCAGACTTGACCAAAAAACGTTTTTGGTCAAGGGTCAGGGATCAAATCCATTTGTCCGCTTCGTCCCCGTCTGCACATCGGATAGCGTGACAACGTGCGATTGCCAGGTCGGGTGGGCAGGAAATGCGGATCCACCGCGACCCTCGGATTGGTCCTTTGTGCCACTGCGTGTTCGCAGGTGGTGACCGGGCAACCGGTCGCCGGAAGTCCCCCCGCCCGAAATGCACCCGACGTGACATGGCGTGACCGTGTCCTGCCCTCGGATTGCCTGCTCACCGGGGCACAGATGTCGGCTCTGGCAGGGGTCGAGATCGACAATGGCCTCGACGCGGATATCCAGAACGCCAACGGATCCGTCGGGCACAGCTGCAATTACTACGCCACCGCGGGCGGCGTTCTGTCGTTCACGGCGACGATCAAGGTCCAGTCCCCCGCCAACGGGGTCATCACCGAGGATCTCCTGGCGGAAATCGGGGAGCCGGGCGCAACGGAAGTTCCGGACATCGGACGACGCATGCTCATCGAACCGCTCACTCGCCCAGGCGCTTTCCCGGCCATGCGGGTAGCCACCGACAAGTATCTGGCCAACGTCGTGCTCGTGGTCGGCAACATCCCCCGCCCACCCGACGTTGCCGCATGGACACGGGCCGCGGACGAGATCCTGGACGCTCTTCCGGCCTAGCCTTCCGGATAGAAGAGGAACAGCACACAGCCTTCCGCGGATTGCGGTACGTGCCACGACCCGGCCGGGGCGTGCAGGAAGGTTCCTGCGGCATAGTCGTTCACGCCGTCATTGAAGACACCGGAGACGACATAGACCTCTTCGGGTCCTGGGTCATGCAGGTCTTCACCGGCCCAGACCGCACCCGCAGCGATGGTGGTGATCGCCGCCTTGGCTCCGTTGGCACCCCGCCAGAGTGGTTGGACGGTGATTCCGGGAGAGACTTCGATCGGGTCGACCTCGGAAGTCGATTTCCACTCGTATCCAGGCGCGTTGGGACCGAAAGACGCCGCGTCGCCGTTAGTGGTCATGTGTGCACGAACCGCGCACACCGGCTCACAATTCCCGGCGCCTCAGCGCCGACCGCGCTTGGCCGGGCCCGGCTTGCGCGCAACCTTGCCCGCGGCGGCGCGGGCCGCCTGTTTCGCCAGCGTCTTTTCGCGTGCCGTGCGTTTCGGCGCCGGCGTGGCCTGCCCCCGCGACGAACTGGCTTTGCGGCCCCGCACAATGCCGATGAACTCGTCGACCGGTTCGGATTGCGACCCTTCCGGGAACGCCAGCGCCACAGGACAGGTGGGCGCGTCGGCGATCGGGCGGTAGGTGAGGTCTTTGCGGTGATGCAGCCGCGCCAGTGACTGTGGGACGACGAGCGCGCCCATTCCGGCGGCGACGAGTTCGATTGCGTCCCCGGTGGTCTCGGGTCGATGGTCGACGACAGCGCCGGGAGCATTCGCCCAGTCGACGACGTGATCGAGCGGCACCAGGACAGGTTCGTCGTCGAGGTCGGCCGCGGTGATCTCATCGACGGCGGTGAGCAGGTGATCGATCGGCACCACCGCCACCGTGGTCTCCTCGTAGAGCGGGATGACCGCGAGTCCGGATGTATCGGCCGGCAGCCGGACCAACGCCACGTCGACGGTGCCGTCCCGCACGGCGTCGGCGGCGTCCGCGGCAGCGACGGAATGCAACTGCAGCGGCACCTCTGGGTGACGCTGTGCCCAGATCCGCGCCCACTTGGCGGGCGTCCCGCCAGGTACATACCCGAGGGTGAGGGACTGCGGGGTCACCGCCTCAGGTTACCGATACGCTGATTCCCATGAGCAGGCCAAACGCGCAGTCCATGAAACCCGCCACAGCGGCGAAGAAACTGGACGTGTACTTGCCCGCGACACCTGCCGAGTTCCAGGAGAACGCGATCACCCGCGGCGAGCTCGCCGCCCTCCAAGAGAACCCACCGCAGTGGCTCAAGGATCTCCGCAAGAACGGGCCGCACCCGAAGAATCTCGTGGCAGCCAAGCTGGGCATCTCGATCGCCGGTCTCGCGCGTGGTGGCGTCGGAGATGCGCTCACCACCGAGCAGATCGATCAGCTACTCCAGGAGAAGCCCGAGTGGCTGATCGCCGAACGCGAGAGCTACCAGAATGTTCTGGCCGAGCAGCGACGGCTGAAGGCGGTACGGGCGGAGCAGGCTCGCGACAGCTGACGGCGCTGGCCACGTGCCACCACCGCCGCAGATGGCGCACATGATGCACCCCGAACGGAAGCACCAGCACCAGATGCCTGACACTCCAAACCCTCCGCTGGGCATTGCCACGTTCAACGTCAACGGGATCCGGGCGGCACGCCGTCGCGGCTTCGACGCCTGGCTCGCCGGGCGGGGGCTCGACGTGGTGGCCCTGCAGGAGTTGCGCTGCCCACGCGAGGAGGTCGGCGCGTTCGACGGCTATCACGCGGCGATCGACTGCGGCTCGATCCCGGGCCGCAACGGCGTCGCGATCCTGACGCGCGAGGCACCATCGGACGCGCGGACCTGGGTCTCGCATCCGCCGCGCAGCCGGGGCCTCGGGGCCCATGCGGGCGAGGGCCGGTACCTCGAGGTCGACCTCGCGGACGTTCCCCTCACCGTGGCGTGCCTCTACCTGCCGAAGGGCGGCCTACCCGCGCACTTGCAGCGGCCCGGAACCATGCGCGATACGCCTGACGGCGGCGCCAAGTACGACCGGAAGATGCGCTTCCTCGGGGCGTTCGCGCGCGAGCTGAGCCGGAACCGCCGGGCTGCGCTCGATGCGGGTCGCGAATTCCTGCTGGTCGGAGACCTGAACCTCGCTCATCTTCCGCACGACGTGACCAATTGGCGGCCCGCACAGAAGATGGAGGGCTTTCTCCCCGAGGAACGCGCCTGGCTGGACACCCAGATCGGGCCGCGCACGCTTGTCGACGTGGTCCGGACGCTGCACGGCGACCGCCCCGGGCCGCTTTCCTGGTGGAGTTGGGCCGGCGAGTCGTTCGTCAAGGACGTGGGCTGGCGCATCGATCACCACCTGGCCACGCCGCGGCTCGCGCGGACCGCCATGTCGGTGACCGTCGACAAGGAACCCGAACCCGGCGCGCGGCTGTCTGACCACGCGCCCGTGGTCGTGCGGTACGCGTTCCGTTGAACCCCGGTTCACGCATGCGATGAGTTACGCGCGGGCCGGCTGTCTACCCCTGTGACGGCACCTGCTTCCGGGCGCCGGCCTTAGTGGCCCCCGCGCACACTGAGCAGTGTGAGGGCCGCAGCCACCTCGATCGGGTTGCGCGCAAACGGTTTCGGCAGGAGTTCGTCGATCCGGGCAAGACGCCGATCGATGGTGTTGCGGTGGGTGTACAGCCGTTCTGCGGTGCTCGTGCGGTTGAGTCCCTCGTCCACGTAGGTCAGTACCGTCTGGTGCAGCACCGGGCTGGCGTCCTTCAATTCACCGAGCACGTCGGCGACGAACTGGTCGGCCGACGGCAGATCCCTCGACAACAGGTCCACCAGGTGGACGTCCTCATAGCGCACGATGGACAGCCCGGAGTCCAGGCGCGCCAGAAGCCGTTGCGCTGCAGCGGCATCCATGTGCGTTCGCCGAAAGCCGCTCACCCCTGGGGCCGCGCGGCCGAGTGCCACGCGCGCACCGCACCGTCGCCCCAGACGTTCGGCGAGGTCCGTGACCGTCGGCGTGGTCTTAGCCGGTATCCACAGCCACACCGCAGCGGTACCGGCAACCACCGTCAGCCGTCGGTCCGCGCCGCACGCCCGCGTCACCTGCTCACTGGCGCGTTCGAGTTCGGCGACGTCTTTCTCGGAGTCGACCCAGACGACGACGCCGACGTGCGAACCCGTCAGTGCATAGCCCAGCTGCGCTTCGGCGCGCGACGGTGCGATGTCCGCGCCCTGCAGCAGGAGTTCGACGGTGGCGTAGCGCTGCAGCTGCGAGCCACCGGCGAACTCCTCGCGGACCTTGCGGATGTGCTCGGCAAGTTCGGCGATGGAGTCATCGACGAACGCCGTGAGCGAATTCCCGGAGACCTCGATCAGTTCGCGAAGCTGTTCTGCGTCGTCCGTCGCCTGGAAACACGTGGCCAGCCACCACTTCCAGGCGACACGTTGAGCCGATCGCCACGACAGGACATCGTCGGTGGTCAGGCCGCGCAGCACCACATCACGTGCGTAGGTGCGCATCGCGCTTCCCGCGGCCGGGGCGACCCGGCGACCAGGTTCGGCGATGTTGGACGTCAGCCAGTGCTTGAGGTGGGTGGCCACCACGCGGGCGTCGACCTCCGCGAGCACCGGGTCCTCGGCGATCGCCCGGTACCGCGGGTCCTGCAGCGACGCCGCCGTCAGCTCGTCGATGACGTCCCCGGACCTCGCCAGCGCCGTCTCGGCAAGTCCGCGGATCAGCCGACGGACCGGATCGGATGCATCGGGCCATAGCTGATCCGGTGTCATGGCAACAGTCTGCCGCTACAGGCCGAGGTGGTCGGCGAGTTCGCGGTAGTCGACCATCCAGAGTCCGGGCGAGCCGGTGGGGTACTGAGAGCGGAAGCCAAGGATGCGCTGGACGCGCTCCGGCAGGGTTTTCACCACGTCATGGTCCACGAGGAACGGGTACGCCTCCTCCCCGACCAGGAAGCCCGGGTTGAACGCGAAGGACACCGCGCGGCGGTACTGATCGGTGGTGGCGTTGGCACCGCCGCCGTGGGCGGTTTTGCCGCTGAAGAAGAGGGCGTCGCCGGCGTTCATGATCGCGGGAACCGTCTGCTCAGGGGTGCCGCGGTCCTGGAAGTCGGGCCACTGGTGGCTACCCGGGATGACGCGGGTCGCGCCGTTCTCCTCGGTGAAGTCCGTGAGGGCGATGAGGAAGTTGAGGGTGATCTCCGGCCCGGCGGGGCCCATGCCGACGAAGGGAAACCAGTTCTCGAGGTCGCGGTGCAGGAACTGCGCGCGGTTGCCGGGTCCGATCTCGATGACCTGGGCGGTGGTCATCCAGTAGGTGCCGGACTCCTCGAGGAAGGTCGCATCACACAGGGCGTGGACCAGGTCGTGGTCGATGATCTCGTTGCGGAAGACCGGGCTGTGGGTGACCAGGTTGGTGAGGCGCTTGGTGTTGGCGCCGTGGAACTCGTTGACGATCTCGAGTTCGTGCTTGCCGCCGGCGGTCAGCGCGGTGAGGGGGGCTTCGATCTCGGCGTTGAAGCGGGTGACCTGCTCGGGGCTGAGCAGGCCCTCGATGATCACCCCGCCGTCCTCGGCGACGACGGCGAGGATGTCCGCGACATCCGCGGTGGAGGGAAGCTTCCTGAGATTCGAAACTGCGGTTGTCATCGCGTTATCTCTTTCTGCGAGTTGAGGTTTGGGGATAGCGTCGAGCTGTTGGCATGGCGTTCATCTCACTATGGCCGCTGAGACTGGTCACGTGCCACGGCACCTCTCAACCAATTGAGCGAGGCAGCGGTGCATGTTGCACCCCTTCAGCACCCCACCGCGCATCTTTCGTTGCCAGGACGGGGGGAAGATCACCCATCGACAGGAATCCGCTGGGCGCGTCGATCACCGCTGTCACGGCATTGACCGCCGCCGCGACGGTGCTGACGCAGGACTCGACGTCGGTGCGCGGCAGCACGGACGGCAGGTGATCAGGGGTGCACCTTGCACATGTTCGCCTCAGCAGTCGGTGAGCACCGTTGTAGCGGCCCTGCGCCTATAGCCGCGACAGTGAACTTGTCAGTTGCGAGATGCGTCGATTGCCAGGGCGATCCGTCGCGTGCAGTAGCTCATGCTGCGCATGCTCTGTCCTACGCTGCCGCCCGCTGCATCTCGCATCATCAATTAGGAGCGATGGAGGAAACAGTGGAAAAACACACCGTGTTGACATCACCCGAAGGCGGCGACGGGTCCGCATCGGTTGATGTCGCGATTGTCGGGGCGGGCTTCGCCGGCTTGAGCGCTGCAGACAGGCTCGTCAACATGGGCGCGTCCGTTCTCGTCGTAGAAGGTCGCGACAGGGTCGGCGGCCGGTCGTACACGGGCGAGGTGGCCGGGGTCAAGGTCGACCTGGGTGCGACGTGGGTTGCCCAGCGCCACACCGCAATCCGTGACCTGATGGAGCGATTGGGGTGTTCACTGACCCCTCAGTTCGACGAAGGCGTCAACGTTCTCTGGATGGCCGGGCAACGCCAGACCTACACGGGCACCCTGCCGACGACCGGGCCGGTGGACGTGGAGGATCTGGGCCGCATCCAAATGGCGCTGAACACATTGCTGGAGACCATCGATGTCAATGCTGCCTGGAGATCCCCCAACGCCGGCCAGCTCGACTCGATCTCGTTCGGCGAATGGCTCGACCAGCAGCAGGCCGCGACCAGCACTCGTGCCCTGATGTTCATCGTCACCAGGGTGCAGTGGGGCTGCAGCCCGCTCGATGTGTCACTGCTGCACGTGTTGCGCTACATCCAGGCCGTGGGCGGGCTCGATCACATGCTTGCCGTCGAAGGCGGACAGCAGGAGTATCGCGTCACCGAAACCACTCAGGAGATCGCCAAGCGGCTCGCTGCGCAGATCGGCGACCGGATTGTCTTGGACACCCGGGTTTGCGAGATTTCGCAAGACGACAACGGCGTCACGGTCTCCACCGACTCGGGACTGATCAATGCCAAGTACGCCATCGTGACCGCAGCCCCCGAGCATCGGGCGTACATCGAGTACCGCCCGGCCCTGCCGGACAAGATCGAGGGGCTCACGACGAGCTTCCCGATGGGCGCGCTGAGCAAGGCGTTCGTTGCCTACGACAAGCCCTTCTGGCGTGCTGAGGGACTTTCGGGTGAGGCGTTGGCCGATACCGCGCCGGTGTTCATCACCTTCGACGTGTCACCCAGCGATGACGGGCCGGGGATCCTGATGGTCTTCTGCACCGCGCGGGTGTACGACGGCTTCGGTCCGGACGTTCGGCGGAAACTGGTTCTCGATCAATTGGTCGACCTGTACGGCGAGCAGGCTGGCAGCCCCATCGATTACATCGATCACTGTTGGGGCACAGAACCTTTCGCCCCGGGCGGCCCGCATCCGGCCGCGCCGCCTTTTGCATCGGTGAACTACGGCGAGGCCCTCACCACACCGCACGGGCGCATCCACTGGGCGGGCACCGAAACCGCGGGCGAGTGGGCCGGCACCATGAACGGCGCCATCCTGACTGGTCTGCACACCGCCGAGCAGATCGCGCAGCGACTCGGCGTCAAGGAAGAAGCCTCCGCGTAAGCTTCGCGTGCCCCTCGGGTGCGAGCGGACAGGCCGGCCCGCGAGCGTTGGCCGCTGCTCACCCCCCGAGGGGTGCACCGACGATTTTCAGTAGTTCCCTGGCAACAGCTTTCATCCCGTCGGCGGTCGGGTGAAACGAACTCGCAATTCGGTGGACAGGTTGCAACGGCTGGATCCACGGGAACGGGCTACCGAGTTCATGCCCACGGCCGAGCCGGGATGCTTGTGCGAGATCGGCGCCAGTTTGCCCGGCGACATCGGTGAATACCGACGACAGCTGATCGTGGATAACCGCGAGAGCGTCGATGACGGTCCTGTCGAACGGGACATCGGTGAAAGGGACGGTCGCGTCACCGACCATGGGTAGGTAATCGACGAGAATGAC
The DNA here is from genome assembly GCF_001942625.1 of Mycobacterium syngnathidarum. GTDB lineage: Bacteria > Actinomycetota > Actinomycetes > Mycobacteriales > Mycobacteriaceae > Mycobacterium > Mycobacterium syngnathidarum. The sequence goes on along the minus strand of NZ_MLCL01000021.1, from coordinate 4,672 downwards.
ACGTGCTTTCGGTGCGCGGGAACGTGTTTCGGTCACGATGCGCGCGAGCCCAGCGGCAGCCTTGTCCCGCTGCTGCCGAGTCGCCACCGGAATGCCGGCAGGTATCCAGCGCTGCAGCAGCCCGTGCGTGTACCGGTCGAGGGTGAAGCGGACGCCGAGCTTGACCGCAGAGCCCAGGTACTCCAGATCGTTGCCTGCCGCCGTGATGAGGACCAGGTCGGCGTCGGCGGGCAGTGAGCGAATCTGTGGTGCGAACGTGACGAACCCCACACGCTGCGGGACATCCAGGACGGTCGACGTCGTTGCTCCCGAGACCGTCAAATCGGTGAGTTCGGCACCGAGAGCGCGCGCCAATACGTGTGCGTAGTTGTTGCCCGAACGCATCGCGGCACGGTTGACGACGGGTTGGACGCCTGGTCCGGCAGCATAGGAGCTGCCCAGTGCAGCGATCCGGCGATACGTCGTCATGGTGCGGATCTCCCGGCCTTGGCTTTCTCAGCAGCCTAGTGCGAAAACACCGAATGGTCAGTCATTGCACGCTTTTTCGCGCAAGTTCATACGGTCGGCACGCGATTCAGACGGACGGTCTCGAGCGCCACCCCGGCGGCCGGCAGCCGGGTCAGCAGCGCGGTTCGACAAGGCTAAGCCCGTTGTTTTGGGGAACTTCTGCAACGCTGGTCAGGCGATTGAAGCCCGTGGACTGACCTTGCCCGCCGCGGGCGGACCCGCGTCCGCCGCCGCGTTGTGCCGTTCGAGCGCGAGGTAGCCGCGGGAGAAGGTCACGATCATGAGCGCCCAGATCGAGAGCGAGATGATGTAGAACACCGTGTGATCCGCGTCGTCGCCCGGAAGATGGACGAAGTCGTAGATGATCGCCACGAACGCCCCGAGACTGTTCCCAATTGCGACCCACGTTGCGTTGGTGCGATCGCCCGCGCGCCACAGTTTCGGCACCATGAATACGAAGATGAACAGTGCCGCACCGAGATTCATCACGAGGTAGAAGATCGACCACCCCAGTTCCACCGGCCGCGGATCGAGGGCGCGGTTGAGGCCCACCGCGATGCCGGCCACGATGGCGACAGCCTCCACCATCCAGGTCGGGCGGTACCTGTGGGTCACCGCCGCTATGCCGACGACGAGGATCACCGTCATGCCGAAAGACCTGGAGAAGGCGTCGAAGAACAGCATCACGCGGTAGCTGGAGCTTGCCTGGTCGGCATAGATCGCAGCGAGGTAGAGGACGTTGACGCCGGAGACCGCCATGACGACCCACTCGAGGCCGAGCAGGAAGTTGCGGAACCCGCGGAGCAGCTTGTAGCCGTAGTAGAAGCCGGCGATGACCATCGCGAGGTCCGCGAGGAGGATCAGGACCATGCGGGTGGTGCTCATCGGCTCTCCTTGAGGGAGGTGCGGATGGCGCCGGCGACGCGGTCGACGGCGGCGCGGGCAGTGGGGCTGATCCGTGTCATCGAGATGTAGCCGTGCACGAGGCCGCCCTCGCGGAACACGCGCACCGGGACACCGGATTCGGTGAGCCGCTCGGCGTAGGCGAGCGCCTCGTCGCGGAGCGGGTCGAATCCGGCCACCGTGAGCAGGGTCGGCGGCGCGCCGGACAGGTCCTCGGCGAGCATGGGCGAGATCCGCGGGTCGAAACGGTCTTCGCGGCTGGGCACGTACAGGTTCGCCAGCCAGTCGATCTGCTTCGCCGACAGTGCGGAGTTGCCCGCGAACTCCTGCCGCGAAGGGTAGACCCCCGCCGCGTCCACGAAGGGGTACATCAGCACCTGGAGGTAGGGCCGAATCGTCTGGCCCGCGAGGTCGTTCGCGAGCACGGCACAGAGATTTCCGCCGGCGCTGTCGCCGAGCAACACGATCCGCGTGGGGTCGATCCCCCACTCGGCGCAGTGCTCGACAGCGAACCGCCAGGCTGTGACCGCGTCGTCGACGGGCCCGGGGAACGGCGACTCCGGCGCCAGGCCGTACTCGACCGAGAGCACGTTGACCCCGGCGCCGTCCGCGATCAGGCGGACGGGGACGTCGTAGTCCTGCCGGCTGCTGAGGACGAAGCCTCCGCCGTGCAGGAACAGGACCAGGGCCTTCGACGGTGCGGCGGGCCGGTACAGGGTGGCGCGCAGTCCGCCTGACATCACAATCTCCGGCTCGACGCGACGCCCGAGGGCGCCTTGTCGGCGAACACCCGGTAGTCGTGCGCGACGATCGCGCGTGCCTCCTCCGCGGTGCCGTCGCTGAAGTCCGGCGCACCTGCGGAGGCCTTGAGCATCAGGGCGATCTCGGGCGCCATCACGTCGCCGTCGGCGTTGACCACTCGCGGCGCCAGCCGGCGAAGCACGCCGCCGGGGACGCGCCCGAGGGCGGTGAACGCGCCGCGCTGGAGCCGCTCGGGAATGGTCAGCGCAGCCGGTGCAGCGGCGGACGCGGGCGCCTGGGCGGTCACGGTCATGACCGTGCCTCTTCCACAACGGCACGGCCGCCGAATTCGCGCTCGAGGCGCGAGCTGAACCGGAGGTTCTCGTCGATCACCGAACCCCGGTACATCTTCCGGTCGTCGAGGAAGACGTTTTCCATCTTCCAGGGCATGGCGTCGCCCTGGCGCGGCAGATCGTCCTTGGACCGCTGCATGTAGCCCGAGTTGAGGTCGAGCATGGAGCGGGTGCCGACGCCGACAGGCGCATGCGGGACGACGGTGTCGTAGCCGTGGGTGTCCATGTGGCGCAACAGCTCGATGATGCTCTTGCCGAGCAGCCCGATCTTCAGCGTCCAGGACGACTTGGTGTAGCCGATCGCGTTCATCCAGTTCGGCACTCCGGAGAGCATCATGCCGCGGTACACCACGGAGCTGGGCAGGTCGATAGGACGCCCGTCCACCGTCAGGTCGATGCCGCCGAAGATGCGTAGGTTCAGCCCGGTCGCGGTGACGATGACGTCGGCGTCCAGGTGCTCGCCGGACTGGAGTTCGATACCGGTGGGGGTGAACCGCCGGATCCGGTCGGTCACCACCGAGGCCCGGCCGTCGCGGATGGACTTGAAGAAGTCCCCGTCGGGCGCGAGGCAGAGGCGCTGCTCCCACGGGTTGTAGGGCGGGTTGAAGTGCTTGTCGACATCGAAACCGGCGGGCAGCTCCTTGACGTTGACGCTGCGGATGTAGCGGCGGGAGGCGTTGGGGAACCGGGTCAGCAACTCGACGATCGTCCAGTCGATGAGGATGTTCTTCCACCGCGTCGCCAGGTAGCCGCCACGCTCGCCCAGCAGGCGGGTGAGCTTGAGGCTCAGCGCATCCACGCGGGGCAGGGTCAAGATGTAAGTCGGCGTCCGCTGCAGCATCGTCACGTGCGCGGCCGCGCCGTCGCCCTTGAGCATCGACGGGATCAGCGTGATCGCCGTGGCGCCACTGCCGATCACCACGACCTTCTTGCCGGAGTAGTCGTACCCCTCGGGCCAGTGCTGCGGGTGGATGATGTCGCCGGTGAAGTCCTCTCGGCCTGCGAACTCCGGGGTGAAGCCCTCCTCGTAGTTGTAGTAGCCGGTGGCGCCGAAGACCCAACCGGCCTTGATCACCTCACGCCGCACCGTCCCGTCGGCCTCCATCGCGTCGACGTCGAGCAGCCACTCGGCGTCGTCGCTCGACCACGCCGCGGAGACAACCTTGTGCCGGTAGCGGATCTTGTCGCCGAGCCCGTACTCGTCAACGGTCTCCTTGAGGTAGTCCAGGATCAGTGGAGCGTCGGCGATCGCGTTCTCGTCCTTCCAGCTCTTGAACTCGTACGCGAAGGTGTGCAGGTCGGAGTCGGAGCGGATGCCGGGGTATTTGAACAGGTCCCAGGTACCGCCGACGGAGTCGCGTCCCTCCAGCAGGGCCACCGTCTTGTTCGGGAACTCCTTGGTGATGTACGCCGCGGCGCCGATACCCGAGATGCCTCCGCCGATGATGACCACGTCGAAGTACTCCGGGCGGGCTGCTGTGTTGCTCATCTGTTGATTCCTCCCTGCGCCGAGCGCGTCGTGATGCAGTTCAGATTGCCGGTTCGGGCGTGGCGGACTCCACATCGAATCTCAACGTCTTTGCTCGTTCAGTGGTGGAAATCTCACCTCTCCCGCAGCCGATGGCACAACCGCCCCGCGCGCGGCCCTGCCCGCCGGGGTCCGTCTCGGGGTACGAGCGCAGCCTGTACCAGGCGGAGGCCAAGCCAGTCCGGAGGAGTGATCATGTTGGTCATACCGCGGAGTTGGTCGCGTCTACCCTCACCAGCGTGGATCCCGCTCAGATCTGGCTCGTGCCGCCCTTGCCGCGTCATCCTTCTCACAGCAGCCGCGCGGCGAACTTGCGGCTCCACAGCTCCCGCCGGCGACGCCGAGCAGCACCAGCACGAACACCAGGGTTGGGTTTAGCTGAACCCCGCCCGGTAGTACAGCGCGACGAGGATGGTGGCCGCGCCGATCGTGCCGGCACCCGACGGGCTACCTTCCTCGGAACGCTTACAGCGCCACAGGTGATGTCATGTCGACCTTGCTTTTATCGCCGGTCTTAGCCTTGATCCACCGATGAATGGGCTGGTTGTTGGGGTGTCGGAATGAGGAAAGTGCCCTCTGAGCTGGAAAGATTGGTGTTCTCTACGCAACAATCCGACCAGCACAAGAAAGGCACTTCCAG
>NZ_MLCL01000075.1 GCF_001942625.1 Mycobacterium syngnathidarum | reverse complement strand
GAAAGGCCCGACCGGAGCGCACAGGAACAGCTGGACAGACCAGCAGATACCCCCTGCCCGCGACCAGGACCAGCCCTCAACAGCCCAGCGAGGCACACCTACCCCAATTCATCAGTGGATCGAGGCTTAGGCTTGACCCGAGTCTTCAATGCAGTACTGGCAGGTGTCTTTCTTGATTCCCCGATTGGTGTGATAGCGCGTATGAGCACTGCGGCGACTCGAGGGCATAGGGCGGCCTTTTCGAACCGCTGACATCTTGGCACGTGTTTCTTCGCTTGCACTATGCCCAAAGTTCGGATTTCCGGCGCCCATGCGCATTTCGGAAAGCCTGGACTTAGCCTCTTCCGACATCACGTGACCGAAACTGGGATGGTCAGCTCCGAACTTCCCGTAGTTCGGATTGTCAGCGCCGACATTCGTGCCTTTGCGCGCGGCCGACCACTTCGCTCGTTGCTCGGCAGAGTGCTCCCGCTGATAGAACGGGGCCTCCTCACCGAATCGGCTGGGCATCTTACGACCGGTCGATCGAATCCTCGCGGCCTCCCGCATCTCCGCGGTCCACACAACGCCCGTCGGTCCGAGTCCGCCGTCCGCGAGGTTCAGCAGTGGATGCCCCTCCTGCCGAAGAAGGGATATCCACGCAATCTCGGCCTCGCCAAGCTCGTCGAGTCCATCTGTCCAGTCCAGCGGGTCCACGATCAGATCTTCGCGCTGCTGCTTTCGCAACCAGTCATAGAACGGCGTTTTTCTCCCGGCTGCAGCGACTTGAAGATGCTGCCGAAGCCGCAACTGCGCGGTTTTCGTCGTGAGGCCGACATAGCGATAGACGGACTCCGACCGGAGCCTGACCCCATAGATCAGGCCTCCGGTCGGAGTTCTACCAGTCATGAAACCCGTTGTCAGCGAACAATCATCACAGCGCGCAACTGACGCAACCCTCCACGGCCGTGCCTTCCAGGGCCATCTGCCGCAACCGGATGTAGTACAGCGTCTTGATCCCCTTGCGCCAGGCGTAGATCTGCGCCTTGTTGACGTCGCGGGTGTTGGCGGTGTCCTTGAAGAACAGCGTCAGGCTCAGCCCCTGATCCACGTGCTGGGTCGCCGCGGCGTAGGTGTCGATGATCTTCTCGTATCCGATCTCATACGCGTCCTGGTAGTACTCCAGGTTGTCGTTGGTCAGGTACGGCGCCGGGTAGTAAACGCGGCCGATCTTGCCTTCCTTGCGGATCTCGATCTTGCTCGCCACCGGGTGGATCGACGACGTCGAATGGTTGATGTAGGAGATCGAGCCCGTCGGCGGGACGGCCTGCAGGTTCTGGTTGTAGATGCCGTGCTTCTGCACCGACTCCTTCAACTGCTTCCAGTCGTCCTGGGTCGGGATGTGAATCTCGGCGTCGGCGAAGATCTGCCGGACCTTGTCGGTCACCGGCTCCCACGCCTGCTCGGTGTATTTGTCGAAGAACTCCCCCGACGCATACTTCGATTCCTCGAATCCGCCGAAGCTCATACCCCGTTCGATCGCAATGAGATTCGAGGCCCGCAGGGCGTGGAACAGCACGGTGTAGAAGTAGATGTTGGTGAAGTCGATGCCCTCTTCGGAGCCATAGTGGATCCGCTCGCGGGCCAGGTACCCGTGCAGGTTCATCTGCCCCAGACCGATCGCGTGGGAGCTGTTGTTGCCCTGCTCGATCGACGGAACCGACCAGATGTGGGTCTGATCGCTCACCGCGGTCAGCGCCCGGATGGCCACCTCGATGGACTGCGCGAAGTCCGGCGAATCCATCGTCTTCGCAACGTTCATCGACCCCAGGTTGCACGAGATGTCCTTGCCCACCTTGGAGTAGGACAGATCGTCGTTGAACTCCGAGGCGGTGGAGACCTGGAGGATCTCCGAGCACAGGTTGGAGTGGGTGATCTTGCCGGCGATGGGGTTCGCCCGGTTCACGGTGTCCTCGTACATGATGTACGGGTAGCCCGACTCGAACTGCAGCTCGGCCAGCGTCTGGAAGAACTCGCGGGCCTTGATCTTGGTCTTGCGGATCCGCGCGTCGTCGACCATCTCGTAGTACTTCTCGGTCACCGAGATGTCGGCGAACGGGATGCCGTAGACCTTCTCGACGTCGTACGGCGAGAACAGGTACATGTCCTCGTTCTTCTTGGCCAGCTCGAAGGTGATGTCGGGGATGACGACACCCAGTGAGAGCGTCTTGATCCGGATCTTCTCGTCGGCGTTCTCGCGTTTGGTGTCGAGGAACCGGTAGATGTCGGGGTGGTGCGCGTGCAGGTACACCGCGCCGGCTCCCTGGCGCGCCCCGAGCTGGTTGGCGTAGGAGAACGAATCCTCCAGCAGCTTCATGATCGGGATGACTCCGGAGCTCTGGTTCTCGATGTTCTTGATCGGCGCGCCGTGCTCACGAATGTTGGTCAGCAGCAAGGCGACTCCACCACCGCGCTTGGACAGCTGCAGGGCCGAGTTGATCGAGCGCCCGATGGACTCCATGTTGTCCTCGATGCGCAGCAGGAAGCAGGACACCGGCTCGCCGCGCTGCTTCTTACCCGAGTTGAGGAAGGTCGGGGTGGCCGGCTGGAACCGGCCGTCGATGATCTCGTCGACGAGTTGCTCGGCCAGCACGGTGTCACCGGCGGCCAGGGTGAGCGCCACCATCACGACGCGATCCTCGAAGCGCTCCAGGTAGCGCTTTCCGTCGAAAGTCTTGAGCGTGTAAGAGGTGTAGTACTTGAACGCGCCCAGGAAGGTCGGGAACCGGAACTTCTTGGCGTATGCCCGGTCCAGCAGGCTCTTGACGAAGTTGCGGCTGTACTGGTCGAGCACCTCGCGCTCGTAGTACTCCTTCTCGATCAGATAATCGAGCTTCTCGTCCTGACTGTGGAAGAACACCGTGTTCTGGTTGACGTGCTGCAGGAAGTACTCCCGCGCGGCCCGCACATCCTTGTCGAACTGAATCTTGCCGTCGGCGTCGTACAGATTCAGCATCGCGTTGAGCGCGTGGTAATCGGTCTCTCCGGGCAGGGTGTGCCCAGGAGTGGTTACAGGCTCTGCAGCTGTGACGGTTGGTGGCACGTCTGGTCCTTCCAAAAGTCTTTCAACCCCGCACGAACAGCTTCGACGTCGTCCGGGGTTCCCATGAGTTCGAAGCGGTACAGGTACGGCACGCCGCATTTGCGCGAGACCACATTGCCCGCGTACGCGAACTCCGCACCGAAGTTGTTGTTGCCCGCGGCGATGACGCCGCGGATCAACGACCGATTGTGTTCATTGTTCAAAAAGGCGATGACCTGCTTGGGCACATAGCCACCGTTGTTGATGTCGGGGGTGGCACGGCCGCCGCCGTAGGTGGGAAGGATCAGAACGTAGGGCTCGTTCACCTCGATGCGGCCGTGCAGCGGGATCCGGGTGACGCGGTCTTCAGGCCACTGCAGCTTCTCGACGAAGCGGTGGGTGTTCTCCGAGACACTGGAGAAGTAGACGAGATGGCTCATCGTGTTCTCCGTCCTTCCCCCGGGTTGATTGACCTTTCGTTACGCGCTGGCCGCGACGGTGACTGGTGGACGGTTGATATTGAGTGATGCGGTATTCATTGATCTCATCTCTCCTTTGGTTGTGGACATCTTCTAAATCAGCTTGCGACGAGTGCCACTAGTCCTGCTTGCGGCAGGGCGGCCACCATGTTGACGCCGAACGGCCAGACGAAGTTCGTCACGAACGTCTTCCATCTACTCGGGTTGGCGCTGTTGGCCGCGCCGCGAACGACGGCTCCGGCAAGGCGTTCGAGTGCATCTTGGAGGCTGAAGTCGCCAACTTCTGAGTAGTGGTCAACGCACGAGCGAACGTGGCCAATCACCTCGTTGATATGGGCGCGTAGGTCAAGCGGGATCGACGCGTCGTCTTCCAGAATGGTGCAGACACCGTCAAGGTATTCGGTGATTGCAGCGAGGCCACCGTCTTCAACCGGGGGAACAACGTCTTCCAAGCGCTCAGCGAGCATTTCTAACGTGTTCAGACTCTGCTGGTCAATCCGCGCAGTGCTCTGGCCTTCCCAGCCCGACTTGAAAGCAAATACGATCTGATACCAGGACGGAATTGTCTCCCGAACGACGCGCATATTGCGGCCGCGGTTTTCGAGCAGGCTAACCAGCTCTTCAATCTCTTGGAGATGGCGTATTGCCTGCGTGTGGTGTTCCCAGTTGTCTCCGTTGAGTCCGCGAGCGGAGGCAGCGTTAGTGTTTGAAGGACCGCGCCACGACATGAATCGGGTGTGTAGCAGCTGTGCCGGGTTAGCCATCTCGGTGGACCTCCATAAGGGAAGAGGTTGTCGTTGTTCGCGATTCGTGTCGCGCGAGCGATTCGTTGCTGTTCATGGCAGTCCTAGCTCGCTCGCTGCTGGCTTGTTTTAGCCGACAGAACGACGTCTGCTATCTGTTCGGCGATCGCTTGGATCTCGTGATCTATGGTGCTCAGCGCCACTTTGTCGGCAAGCGTAGGGCTGAACTGGCGGACGTCAGCGTGACTAACGCCATGCCAGATCGGCAGTATTGACTGACGGTCTCCGGTCACACTTTTTGTCACAAGACCGTCGAGCTCGTGGTTCGTCCAGCCCTTCTTGAAGAAGGCTTGCGAAAGCACGACAATGGCGAACCGGCTCGAACGGATTCCGTCGTCGATTTTCCGACGCAGGCTGTGCCCGATCCGCATTTCGGTTTTGTCGAGCCAAACCGCAACGCCGAGTGCCACCAGCGCATCTCGCAATGGAATTGCTACGTCAGCTTTGTCTTCGCTGGCATGCGATAGGAACACATCCCATGTTTGGCCGCCCAAGACATCGTCTGCTGGCTCGATCGGAACACGAACCTCAACAGCGTGTGCTGGATCTCGCACTACGCGGTCGACGGCGGCGCTCACGTCTGCGACGCGGGTCTCTAGCTGTGAGAGCTTCGCTTTCTCGTCACGCGCGGCACGTTGTGCATCCCGCTCGCGCTTTTTCTCGTCGGCGACTAACGCTTTCGAGAGTTTCTCGGCTGCCGAGGCCTCATCGCGTGCGTATCCGGCTGCCTTCACTTGCCATCGGTTGGCTTCATTTCCAGCCGTGGCCGCTTCTTGCTCGCGTCGTTCCGCCTCGCGCAGTCGACTACGAATGGAACCCTCGTTGGATGTCTTCGCGGCTGCCTGGCGGGCCTTGGCGGCCTCGGTTCGCTTCTTCGATTCCTTGATCCGGTATTCGCCGGCCTTGGCCTCGGCTTCACGCCGTTTCCTGCCTTTTGCTTCAACCTCGCGACGGTACTGATCCGCACTCATCGAGCAGCACCCACTTTCGCTTGCGTTTGATTGCGTACCGCAACTTCGTCTTTACGACTCGAATGTTCGGCTGTAGTTCGCGTTTCGCGTCGCGCGAGCAAGTACTCGGCTCTGTCGCGCTGACCGAACTTGGCCCATAGATTCGTGGTCGAGGCGTCAAGGCCGAGTTGAGCAGCGACGACGGCGGCGGGCAGGTCGTTGGTGAGGGCGACCATGGCGTAGTTGCGGCTGAGTCGAGGCGGAACCTCGACTTCGGCGAGTTTCAATCCGAGCGTTCTCGGATGAATCGGCTCGTGTGGCCGGGCACCGGGGAACAAGAAATGAGCGTCGCTGTCCGGGGTTTGCGCGCGGGGGTTATCAGCCGCTTGCTGTGCGAGCCGCTCGACAAGCGTTGCAACAGGTTCGGGCAAATCGATTGGATGCTCGGCCAGCGCGATGCTTGTTCGTTGCGGCGTGACCGCAACGTCCGCGGTGGTGAGCGATCGTATTTGCGAGATGCGAGCTCCGTAGAGCAGCACCAGCAGGCCGGCTACCCGGATTGGCAGATCGATCCGGCTGTTCTCGTCAAGCAAGTTGTTGAGTCGTCGAATGTGGTCGTTTTCATCGCTGATTTCGCACGGTTGCGAGCTACGGAAGCGTGGGACCGCAACGTCGCTGACGATGCCTCGCTTGTTGAGCCAGGTGACAAACCCAGCGATCCGGCGGCTGCGATCGCGGTTGCCGGCCGTCCAATCGTCGAGGATCGACTGGGTGAGGTCGTTGATCTGACGTCCAGTTGATTCGACGTGCTCGATGAATCTGAGTGCCAGGCGGATTCGTTCACGTCCTGAGTCGGCGGCAGCGGAGCTAAATCCACGACGTGCAGCGCGACGGCGGGCAATGCGCAGGATGCCCCACCGTGCGTACGGTTCGAGCAGTGCAGCGTGCCGCGCTGGCAGATCCGCAGTGAATTCTTCGATCCACGTTTCGAGCCGGTCGATAGGTTCGTCGCGGCGCGGCAGAACCTGTGCATCGACCAGCATTGCGCGCAGGAAGTGACGAGCTTGACCGGTCGGGCAAGCGTCGACTGTTTCGTGGGTGATCGACCCTTCTGCCTCGGCGAGGATACGCAGCGCGGATTGTGTGCGGGGCTTGATCAGCCAGCGCATCGTGGACTCAGGGCGGCCACGCTGTACGAGGACGTCGGGCAACCGGTCGAGACCATCGGCAATTACGCCGTTATCTGAGGTCAGCAGCTCACTGGTCAGTCGCCGAATCGAGCAGCCCAGGCAGGTGGCCTCGAAATGCTGGGGGCCTGCGTGACCGCAGGTCGAGCACACGTAGTCGGTGGAACTTCCGACGCATGGACCGCATGCGAGCTCACCAGCTGTTGTGCGGCCGATGAGAACCTTCACCGCTCCGCAGCTCGAGCAAGAGGCCGGCTGTTTCGTTGATCGCTTGTAGCAAGAAACGCAGACGGCGCCGAGTGGCCAATGCGTATGCACTGGACGTGTTTTTGCGCAGATTCCGCACTGGGCTTCAGGAGTGTGCGCGCAGCGATGGCAGAGATCGGAGACGCCTTGCTGAACGCGCACTGCGACTGGCCGAATCTCGCCGCATTTACCGCAAGCTCGCAGCGGCGCTTTGTAGCAACGCTGGCATAGCGGACCGGCAGTTGTCATTGACTTGGCGTGCTCAAGCCGGCCGCATCCCGAGCAGACATGCTTAGGCCGGGCGCAGTTGCTGCACAACGCTTTTCCGTCACTTGTTCGCGCCGACGGCACTTTCGAGCGGCCACATGTCGAGCACTGTTCCATGCGGGCAGGATCGTTGCGGTAGCAGCGGCGGCAGATTCCACCATCAGCAGTGCGTGCAGCGCGCTCAGCGAGGCGACCGCAGCGAACGCAGGTGTGCTTAGGAGGCGCGGCGACACTCATGACGCACCTCCTGGTCGGCGAATCGTCGTGCGACGCGGTTTGATCGCAGTGACGCTTGCGTCCTGCTGTCCGACGGCTTTACGCGCCGTGACCTCGGTAATCTTCGGCTCGATCAGATCGTTCGGTGTGCAGTCCAAGATGTCGCACAGCGCGACAAGAAAGTCCATGCTCAACCGTTGCGGCTGGCCGGTGACCAGTCGATACGTCTGCTCTCGCGACAGGGACACACCACGATCAGCCAGATGCGGCTGCAAATCAGTAGTCGAGAACATCCCGCGTTCGGCCATCTTCGTTCGCAGGTGCCAGGCGTAGTCCATCTGCTTCATTTCGATGGCCTCCGCCCGAACTGCTCGCCGTAGCGGGAATGCATCGACCGGGTGAGAAGACGGTTGCGGTACTCGTTGCTGACACCGACGTAGATCGCTGTCGTCGATGAAAACGCGTGACCGACCTGCTCCTGGATGAAGCGTTCCGGATAGTCGAACTCGACGAGGTGGGTCACGTACGAGTGCCGCAAGCAGTGCAGATCGAGCGAATCGTCGAGTCCAGCCGCGGTACGGGCCGCAATGAACGCATCGTTAGCCACCCGAGTGCTGATGCGGCCACCACGCTCAGTCAGCCACAACGCCGAACTGCGGGAGCTCCGAATCAGGGCCGGCCGAATCTCGTCCACGTAGTGGTGGAGAACCTCAACAACCCAACTCATTTCGGGCACTGTAAGGATAGTGCGTCGCTTGGCCGGTCCTCCAGGGGAGGCCTTGCCGTGTCGAACCGAGACCGCGCCGTAGCGACCGAAGTCGGGGAACTTCGGATTGCTACGCAGATCAACAAGGTCAGCCATCGCCGCTTCTCGACGACGCAAACCGAAGGCATAGACGAACTTCAACAGGGCCGCGTCTCGCAACGCGGGCAAGGCGCCTTTGCGACGATTCGCGCGGATCTTGTCAACGCGCGAATCGGCGGCGTCGAACAACGCCTGGACCTCGTCGTAGGTCAGCGGCCGGCGAGACGAATCACCTTCGTACTCACTGACATGCACGATCGAGTTGTCGTCGTGAAACACAATCTCGGGCACACGCCCGAATCGATCGCTGCACTGGTTCGCCCAGCCGTAGCGAGCGTCGCGGAGGTACTCGCAAAACATGCGTACCTCGATCTCGTAACTCCGCAACGTAGATAGCCGTAGCGGTGAAGACCCCGAGCGGAGAGTGCTGATCCATGCTTCGCCCTCGGTCGGCGTCCACTGCCACGGATACTGGCCACTGAACTCGGCGAATCTACGGATCAGGCGGCTGCGCGCCGAGATCGTCGACTCTTTAAGGAACCGCGCGCGCTGCTGCCGTTCCCAACCCTCGACCATCGCATCGAATACTGCTTGTTCGGGGTCCAGCTGAACGACATTGGGCGCCGATAGAACACGCGCCGCGCCATGATCATCAACAGTCACAACACCTGTTGTAACAGATGCAACATTGTTGCACCATGCCCGACGGGGGGTCTCACCAGCGGAGACACCCCCCTCCTGGCGGTGCAACCGCTGTTGACCTGCTAGAACAGTCATTGGTCAAGATCTACCTATGATGCATTTGATGCAAATGTCGCATCTTTGCTGAGAGCCTTGATCCGATCCGGGCGGAAGCCCGACCAGTGCTCGTTGCCGGCCACCACCACCGGGGCCTGCAGGTAGCCGAGCGCCATGACGTAGTCACGGGCCTCGCTGTCGAGGGTGATGTCAACCTTCTCGAACTCGATGCCCTGCTTTTCCAACGCCTTGTAGGTGGCGTTGCACTGCACGCATGCGGGCTTGGTGTACACGGTGACGGTCATCTTCGGTACGGCTCCTCTTGCGGAAAGTGAACAAACTAGACAAGTGACTGGCAACTGATCGGGTCTTACGTTTCGCTTAAGTTCAGCGACCTTCGGGCCGCCAAAATTCCTGCCGGTCGAAGCCGCTCCCCGGCTGGTCTTGAAACCGACTCGGCCGGATTCGCTACGCTCCGGCCGGCTCCCGAACTGTGGTGGCCTGTCGGTCTCACAGACACTACACCTAGTGGCCGACAGTTCGAAGCCATACAACATGTTCTGAATAACATTTTTGAAATTCCCAGGTCGTAAGCTTGCCAGCAACCACACCCACGGCGTGTCGCGCTCGACTTGACAGACCGTGTCGCGCCGCACCACTAGATGTAGCACCAGGCACCGACAAGTCCGGCCCGCCGCAAAGCGCAAGACCCCCGATAGCAAAGCCGCCGGCCGGGTCGGGACGACCCAGCCGGCGGCAAGATTTTGCCGGAAAGTGGCGCGAACGGCAAAACGCGAAGACGAACCCTCAACCGACCTCAAGTGTGAGCTTGCCCACAATATCGCGAAGCGCCTCGGCCACCTCGGCGTTCTCCCTGGGGTGCTTGCCGTCGAGGGTCTTGGACGGCACCGAGAGCTTGAGATCCTCGACCACGCGCGGCCCGGCGATGCCGAAAGACTTCCGAGTTTCGTCATGCGCCCACACGCCGCCGTACTGTCCGAGCGCCGCCCCGACCACCGCCAGCGGCTTGTCGTTGAGTGCTCCGTTACCGAACGGCCGCGACAGCCAATCGATGGCGTTCTTCAACACCCCCGGGATGCTTCCGTTGTATTCGGGGGTCACGACAAGCGCAGCGCCGGCCTCGGCCGCTGCCGCGCGCAACGCGACCACGGGTTCGGCCACGTCCGCGGTGTCGATGTCCTCGTTATAGAAGGGCAACTCCCCCAGTCGGTCGAAGATCTCCAGGCTCACGCCTTCGGGCGCCTGTTCCACCGCCAGCTCGGCGATCTGTCGATTCACCGACGCGGCCCGTAGGCTCCCGACCAGAACCAGCACCTTCTTATCGGCCATTTGCACGCTCCCTTGTTCGACTCGATCGATCCTCGCAACGATCAACCGGACTGTGGTCCGATTAATTCCAGCTGGGTTAAAGTGCAGTTGTGGCAGCCTCTGACCGCCCGACCCAGCTCGCGGGCATCGACGCGGCGCCATCCGAACGCGGAGATGCCGCCCGCAACCGCGCCTTGATCCTCGGCGCTGCACGCCGGCTCATCGCCGAACGCGGCCCCGACGCGGTCAGCACCGACGATATCGCGATCGAGGCCGGTGTCGGGAAGGGCACGGTGTTCCGCAGGTTCGGCAGCCGTGCCGGTCTGATGATGGTGTTGCTCGACGAGGACGAAACCGCCGAACAGGATGCCTTCATGTTCGGTCCGCCCCCGCTCGGGCCCGGCGCGCCGCCACTGGAACGGCTACTGGCCTACGGTGCGGACCGACTCCGGTTCGTGCACTGCCACCAGGCGTTGTTGTCCGACGCGATCCGCGATCCCGCGCTGCGCTACACCGGCCCGTTCACCCTGCACCGCACGCATGTCCGGATGCTGCTCGAAACGGCGGGTACCACAGGCGATCTCGACACACAGGCCGACGCCCTGATCGCGCTGCTCGACCCCGACTATCTGGCTCACCAGCTGGCCCTCGGCCGCAGCCTCGACGAACTCACCGCGGCGTGGCAGGACACCGCCCGCAAGTTGTGCGGCCACTAGCGCCATGACCGGCTGGGTGCTGCATGTCGACCTGGACCAGTTCCTGGCCTCGGTCGAGTTGCGCCGCCACCCCGAACTTCAGGGGCTGCCGGTCATCGTCGGTGGCAGCGGTGATCCCGCCGAGCCCCGCAAGGTGGTCACCTGCGCGTCATACGAAGCGCGCGAATTCGGGGTGCACGCCGGCATGCCTCTGCGCACCGCGGCGCGCAAGTGCCCCGACGCCACGTTCTTGCCATCAGACCCGGACGCCTACGACGAGGCCTCCGAACAAGTGATGGGCCTGCTGCGCGATCTCGGCCACCCGCTGGAGGTCTGGGGCTGGGACGAGGCGTATCTGGGCGCCGAGGTCAGCGATCCGGTCGAGTTGGCCGAGCGCATCCGCACGGTGATCGCCGCCGAGACCGGGCTGTCCTGTTCGGTGGGCATCAGCGACAACAAGCAGCGCGCCAAGGTGGCGACCGGGCTGGCCAAACCCGCAGGTGTCTACGTGCTCACCGAGGCCAACTGGATGTCGGTGATGGGTGATCGCCCACCCGATGCGCTGTGGGGCGTCGGCCCCAAGACCACCAAAAAGCTTGCCACGCTGGGCATCACCACGGTGGCCGATCTGGCCGCCACCGATGCCACCGTGCTCACCTCGGCATTCGGTCCCAGCACCGGGCTGTGGATTCTGTTGCTGGCCAAAGGCGGCGGTGATACGGAGGTGAGCTCGGAGCCCTGGATTCCGCGCTCACGCAGCCACGTCATCACATTCGCGCACGACCTCACCGAGCGCGCCGCCATGGACGACGCGATCCGCGAGCTGACCCGCCGCACCCTCGATGAGGTGGTGGCGCAGGGACGCATCGTCACCCGGGTCGCGGTCACGGTGCGCACCAGCACCTTCTACACCCGCACCAAGATCCGCAAGCTCGGTTCGCCGAGCACGGACGCCGCTGTTGTCACCGAGACCGCGCTGGCGGTCTTCGATCAGTTCGAGCTGGACCGGCCGGTCCGACTGCTCGGCGTGCGCCTGGAACTGTCGATGGATGACAGCACACCGGAGCGCCCGAGCGCCCCGATTGTCGGGGCCGACCAATAGCCTCGACGCCATGTTGCAGACCATCGCGATTCGCGGCTACCGCTCCCTGCGGGAAGTGATCCTGCCGCTGGCCGAACTCACGGTGGTCACCGGTGCCAACGGCACCGGCAAGTCCTCCATCTATCGGGCACTGCGACTGCTGGCGGATTGCGGCCGAGGCCAGGTGATCGGCTCACTGGCCCGAGAGGGCGGCCTGCAGTCGGTGCTGTGGGCCGGTCCCGAACAGCCCAATGCGCAGACGCAGGGCACCGTCCGAACCCGACCGGTGTCCCTCGAACTCGGCTTCGCCGCAGATGATTTCGGCTACCTCGTCGACCTGGGGCTGCCGCAGATGGCCGGCACCGGCCCGACGGCGTTCGCGCAGGACCCGGAGATCAAGCGCGAGGTGGTGTTCGCCGGGCATGTGTTGCGACCCGCCTCGACACTGGTGAGCCGCACCCGCGACTACGCCGAGGTGGCCGCGCAATCGGGACGAGGCTTCGATGAGTTGACCCGCTCCCTGCCCAGCTATCACAGCGTGCTGGCCGAATACGCCCACCCGCATGCCCTGCCGGAGCTCTCGGCGGTCTCCGACCGGTTGCGCGATTGGCGGTTCTACGACGGGTTCCGGGTGGACGCCGCGGCCCCGGCCCGCCAACCCCACGTCGGTACCCGCACCCCGGTGCTCTCCGACGACGGCGCCGACCTTGCTGCGGCGGTGCAGACGATCATCGAGGCCGGCTTCGACGACCTGGAACGGGCGGTGGCCGAGGCGTTCGATGGCGCCACCATCGCAGTCGCGGTCAACGACGGGCTGTTCGACCTCCAACTACGCCAACGCGGCATGCTGCGCCCGCTCCGGGCAGCCGAATTGTCCGATGGCACACTGCGTTTCCTGCTGTGGGCAACGGCACTGGCCAGCCCGCGGCCACCGTCGCTGATGGTGCTCAACGAGCCGGAGACCTCGTTGCATCCCGATCTGGTCCGTCCTCTGGCATCTCTGATCAGATCCGCCACGAAACAGTCCCAAGTGGTGGTCGTGACACATTCGCACGCCCTGCTGGATTTCCTCGACACCACCCCGGCCGCCGACGAGGACCGGGGCAACGCTATCGAGGTGGAGCTCTACAAGGAGTGGGGCGAGACGAAAGTGACCGGATTCGGCATGCTCAACACACCGTCCTGGCATTGGGGAAAACGCTAGCGCTGGACGGTTTTCGGCCGCAGCGCCCGGCTGAAAAGCACGTTGACCTGCCGCATGGCCACGCTGTACGGCCACCACGCCACGCGCTTGAACGCGTACAGGGCACGGATGTCGGCCGAGGTGTAGATCAGGAAGCGGTTGCGAGCCATACCGGCCAAGATCTTGTCGGCGGCCTTCTCCGGAGAGATGGCGTGGCCGGCGAACCGGTCCACCCATTTCTGCACGTTCGGATCCTCCCGATCCACCCCGGCGATCTGAACCGTCTGTACCAGGCCGGTTTTCACCGCGCCGGGTACCACGACGGATACCCCGATGCGGTGCCGGGCCAGGTCGAAACGCAGTACTTCACTCAGCCCCCGCAGCCCGTACTTGCTGGCGCTGTAGGCGCTGTGCCACGGTAGCGCGACGATGCCTGCGGCCGAGGACACGTTCACCAGGTGCCCGCCCCGGCGGGCCTGCACCATCGGCGGCAGGAACGTCTCGATGACGTGGATCGGGCCCATCAGGTTGATGTCGATCATCGAGCGCCAGTGCTGATGGGTCAGTTTGTCGACGGTCCCCCAGGCCGAAACCCCGGCGATGTTCATCACCACGTCCATCGACGAGTGCGCCGCGTGGACGTCGGCGGCGAACGCCGCCACCTGGTCGTAGTCGGAGATGTCCAGGGCCCGGTGTGCGGGTACCTGGGCACCGAGCGCTCTGGCGTCGGCCACAGTCTGGGCCAGACCGACTTCGTCCCGGTCGGTCAGGTACAGCTCGGCCCCTCGGGCGGCCAGCGCCAGCGCGGTGGCCCGGCCGATGCCGCTGGCAGCGCCGGTGATCAAGCACTTCTTGTTGCGAAAGTCCGCCCGACCGTTACCCGCGGTATCACTCCCCATAGCGGTGACCTTACCTGTGGCGCTACCCCTCTTGGCCACCCCACAGTGCGTTGAGCCACAGCCGCTCCACCACGTCGAGCGCGCGGGCCGGATCGGCGCTGCGGCCGACGAATGCCGAGTCGTGCGACAACGTCATCGCCGTGGTCGCCACCAGGGTCCGCACCAGGGCGGGCAGGTCATCGGAAATAGGGCGGGCGCCCTCGTCTTGTTCGACGAGGCCCACGATCCTGTCGATGACGGCGTCCTCGAAATCGTTCATCAGATCGCGGATCTGCGCATCGGTGTTCTGGGCGACGGTGCAGGCCGCCATGATCGGGTCGTTGGTGGCGAAGACCGCCGCGGCACTGCCCACCATCCGCTCGGCGAACGCCGCCGGCGTCTCGCCGGCCTCGCGGGGCGCGTAGTCGTGCGTCAGTGCGGCGAGTTCTTCCATGGCGTCGGCCAAAATCACGGCCAGCACCGCGTACTTCGAATCGAAGTAGAAGTAGAAGCCCGACCGGGCCACCCCGGCGCGTTCGCTGATGGTGCTCACCGACAGGTCGGCGAAGGAGTGCTCTTCGAGGAGCTCCCGAACAGCCGTCACGATAGCTTCGCGTTGCCGGTCGCCGCGGCTCCGACGGGCCTGCGGGCGCCCGGTGGAGTCATCGCCGCTCGCGGGTATCGATTCGGCTGTCATGGCATTAGACCTTCGCACTCGCGACGCGCCAGTTCAAAACTTGACATGCGTCAAGTCTGACAGTCAGGATGGCCACAAGTGGTGAGTTCGACCACACTTCGTCAGGCTTTTATGGTCAGGAGCAGCCCATGGCAACCATCAGCACCCCGCGCTACCTGCTCGATCAGGCCAAGCGTCGATTCACCCCGACGCCCAGCACCATGCCCGGCATGGGCGCACTGGAGAAGAAGCTCAAGGCCAAGAACTGGGACAAGTTCGTGTTCGCAGAACCGCCGGCGGGCAGCGGCCTCAAGCCGATCATGGGCGACTCGGGTCTGCCGGTCATCGGCCACATGATCGAGACGTTCCGCGGCGGCCCGGACTACATTCTCGAGCAGTACCGCAAGAACGGCCCGATCTACTACTCCCAGTCGCCGGCCCTGTCGTCGGTGATGGCGCTGGGCCCTGACGCCACCCAGGCCGTGTTCTCCAACCGCAACAAGGATTTCTCGCAGCGTGCCTGGCATCCGATCATCGGGCCGTTCTTCGACGGCGGGCTGATGATGCTCGACTTCGACGAGCACATGTTCCACCGCCGGATCATGCAGGAGGCCTTCACCCGCACCCGGCTGAGCGGCTACATCTCCCATATCGACTCGGTGGCTTCGGCTGTGCTGGCCAACGACTGGGTGGCCGACGACCCGCGGTTCCTCATCCACCCGGCGATGAAGGAGCTCACGCTCGACATCGCCTCAGAGGTGTTCATGGGTGTGCCGGCAGGGACCGACCGAGCCCTGGTCACCACGGTCAACAATGCGTTCACCACCACTACCCGAGCCGGCAACGCCATCGTCCGCACACCTGTGCCGCCCTTGAAGTGGTGGCGAGGCATCCAGGCCCGCAAGACCCTCGAGGAGTACTTCGCCAGCCGCATCACTGAGAAGCGGCGGTCGGAAAGTACCGACATGTTCAGCGTGCTGTGTCACTCGGCCGACGAGGACGGGCAGTCCTTCACTGATGACCAGATCATCAGCCACATGATCTTTTTGATGATGGCCGCCCACGACACCTCGACCTCGACGATGACGACGATGGCCTACCACCTGGCGGCCAACCCGGAGTGGCAGGAGCGCCTGCGGGACGACTCCGCGCGAATCGGCGACGGGCCGTTGGACTTCGAGGCACTGGATAAGCTGGAGACCTACGACCTGGTGATCAACGAGTCGCTGCGGATGATGACTCCGCTGCCGTTCAATTTCCGCGAGGCGGTACGCGACACCGACCTGCTGGGTTACTTCATCCCGGCCGGCACCAGCGTCGTGACCTGGCCGTCGATGAACCACCGACTGCCCGAGCTGTGGACCGATCCCGAGAAGTTCGACCCGGATCGTTTCGCCGAGCCGCGCAGCGAGCACAAGAAACACCGCTACGCGTTCGCCCCGTTCGGCGGAGGCGCGCACAAGTGCATCGGCATGGTCTTCGGCCAGCTGGAGATCAAGACCGTCATGCACCGCCTTCTGCGTCGCTACAAGCTCGAGCTCGCCAGCCCCGGTTACCAGCCGCACTACGACTACGGCGGCATGCCGGTGCCGATCGACGGCATGCCGATCGTGCTACGCCCGCTGCACTGACGCATTCGGCGTCGAGCCCGCGTGGTCAGACCGACTTCATCAGCCGGTTGGCGCAGGCGATCACGGCGTACAGCGCCGAGTGTTCGGGATCGTCGGCCAGTCCCATCGCCCACTCGCTGTGCAGGCCGTCGCAGCCTTCGATGAAAGTTGCGGTCTGACCACCGGTGGGCAGTTGATGAAACGACTTGGTCTCGACGGTGATCCCACGCTCGTAGAGCATCTCGGTCAGCGCGGCGACGGGTCCAGTCGCGGCTGCGCTCGACGTGCTGATGGTGTCGCCCACTGCCAGAGTGGCCCGGTAGTGGCGAGCCTGCGGCCCCAGCCTGCTGGCCGCGCGTTCGGTGTCGGTGCAGGTCCACTGCCCCAGTTTCAATGCGCCCGGACTCGCGGCGTATTCATCGAGGAACTGGTCCCAGGACGCTGACTCACCGGCTTCGCGCAGCCCGCGCGGCAGCGGGTTGGTGAAATGCGCGGCGAACGACGCTATTGCGCTGGACTGCGGTGTGGGGGTGCTGATGTGCATGTGCCGGTCTTCTCTTGCTCAGAGGATTTGACCGACGAAGTAGCGAACGACCCACAGCGAGGGGTCGGTCTTGATCAGACCCCGCTGCGGGTTGCTACTACGAGTCGCCTTGGCACGTTGGCGATGCTAGACGTAGCCCGGCCGGCGATGCAAACACTTTGGCTCCGTAGTCTCGGCCGGGTGGGAACCACATGAGTGCCGGTGAGGTCATCCTGCTGGTCGTCGCCGGCATCGGCGGCGGACTCACCGGCAGTATCGCCGGCCTGGCCTCGGTGGCCACCTATCCCGCCCTGCTGCTTGTCGGTTTGCCTCCGGTCACGGCGAATGTCACCAACACCGTGGCGTTGGTGTTCAACGGCATCGGTTCGGTGTGGGGGTCGCGGCCCGAACTGGCTGGGCAACGCGCGTGGATCAAGCGGATCATCCCGGTCGCGGTAGTCGGTGGGGCGGTCGGCGCGGCTCTGTTGCTCTGCACGCCAGCCGAGGGCTTCGAGAAGGTTGTCCCGCTGCTGTTGGCATTTGCGTCGGTGGCGATCCTGCTGCCACGGGGCCGCCGGCGTCCGACCCGCGTGGCCGATCATCGGGAGCATCGGATCAAGGTGGCCATGGAGGCCGCAGCGATCTTCCTGATCACCATCTACGGCGGCTATTTCGGTGCCGCTGCGGGCGTGCTGCTGCTGGCGCTGCTACTGCGGACCGGGGGCGCGACGCTCGCGCACGCCAACGCCGCCAAGAACGCGATCCTCGGTATCGCCAACTTGGTCGCCGCGGTGGCGTTCATCGTGGTGGCCCCGGTGTACTGGCCCGCTGTCATCCCGTTGGGCGCCGGTTGTCTGATCGGCTCACGGCTGGGCCCGGTGATCGTGCGGCATGTACCGGCCACCCCGCTGCGATTCCTGATCGGCGCGGCGGGCGTGGCCCTCGCCGTAAAACTCGCGCTCGACACGTACTGATTTCTCCGCGCGAGCAGACACATATGTACCCAAAACTCCGGCGTGTCGGGTACATATGTGTCTGCTCGCCATAGGAACTCAACCGAACGGGTTGTCTCCCTTGGCGACCCGGGTCCCGAGCGTGAGCAGGTTCTCCGCCGACGCGTGCAGTTGCTCGCCGGCATCGCGGCTGGCCCGCCCGGCCAGGTAGCGCGACCAGGTGCCCTCGATGACGATGCCCAACTTGAAGCAGGCCAACGCCACGTACCAATCCAGCCGGTCGGTTTGGCGACCCCCCGCCGCGCGGTAGGCCTCGATGAGCTCGCTGCGGTGGGCCAGACCACCGAGCGCTGCCAGCGCCGACCCCGCGTTGATCGGATTGGGCTCATCGGGCCAGCACACCAACATCCACCCGAGATCGAGCAGCGGATCGCCGATGGTGCACATCTCCCAGTCGATGAACGCGGCCAGTTCGGGCTTGTCCCAGCGCAAGAGCACGTTGTTGAGGTGCGCGTCGCCGTGCATGATGCCGGGTTCGGCATCGGGCGGGCGGTTGTCCTCCAGCCATTGCGAGAGCTCTGCCACTCCCGCCAGCGACTCGGGTGAGTAGCGCTCGTGGCGGTAGCTGTCGAGCAGCCCGAGGAACTGCGGAACCTGCCGCGCCAGAAAGGAACCCGGCCGTCGGATCGCGGCGAGTTCGCTGTTCTCCCACCCGACGTTGCCCAGTTCGGCCAGGCTCGCGGCGTAGGACAACCCGACGCGGTATCGCAGGTCAGCGTTCTGATAGGCCGGCGCGACCTCGGTGCCCGGGTTGAACCCGTCGACCTCCTCCATCAGGTAGAACACCACGCCGATCACATCGAGATCGGTGCAAGCTGCGATGAAACCCGGATGCGGCACGGCCGAGCCCGCGAGTGTGCGCAGCACCGCGATCTCCCGCAGCATGGTCTTGTCGCTGGTCGGCCGAGGATGTAAGGGCGGTCGCCGCAACACCATTCGACGGCCGTCGACGTTCATGCCCACCACGATGTTCTGGGTGCCGCCGGTCAGCGGTGCCACATCGGTCAGGGTCGTGCCGATCCGCTGGTCTCGCAGCCAGCGCGCAATGGCGTCTTGATCGGTGGCACTGAGCGTCGGCAATTCCTGTACGTCGTCGGGCATGCAGTCATGGTGCCAGCTGCCCCCGGCGATCAGTGCCGGTTCGTCACTGTCAGTAGGTATTCCCAGGGCATCGTCGCGCCGGTGAGGAATCGATCGCCGAGCGCGGCGATCTCGGCGTCGAGTGCCGCAACCCGCTCGGCATCGGCGGCGATGGCCCGGTACGCCGAGATTGTCGGGCCGTAGTTGGCCTTGAAGTGGTCACGGAACGCGGCGCCGTCGGGGTACACGGTGACGTCCAGTTCCCTGCGCTCACAGGTCAACTCGCCGACCCGGTCGCCCAGCAAGGTGCGCACGTATTCTTCGTCACCCCACAGCGGCGGAGGTGACACTCCGGGCGGCGGTGCGGGCACATACGGCTTCATCGTGGCGAACAGCTGCCCGATGAATCCTTCTGGTGTCCATGCGATCAACCCGATCCGTCCGCCCGGCCGCGTCACCCGCAGCAGTTCCTCGGCGGCTTGCTGGTGGTGCGGCGCGAACATCACCCCGATGCAGGACAGCACGGTGTCGAAGGAACCGTCGTCATACGGCAATGCCTCGGCATTGGCCTCGGCCCAGTCGATGGTCACCCCTGCGTCCGCTCCCAGCCGCCGTCCCTGTTCGACCAGTTCGGGACACAGATCGCTGGCGGTAACCCGGGCACCGGCCGCGGCGGCGGGAATGGCCACGTTGCCGGTCCCGGCGGCCACGTCCAGCACACGGTCACCCGGCCCGACCCCACTGGCCCCGACCAGCACGGGCCCCAGTGGACGCACGATATTCGCGGCGATCGCCGCATAGTCACCCAGCGCCCACAGCGCCCGATGTTTGGCCTCCAGCTCACTGTCTGTGGTCATGAGGTTCATGGCAGCACTCCTTCTTGCGGGTGGGCTTCATCGTCGGCCCTCGCCGCGCGGTCATTCCAGTACCAGATCTGTAGCGGACCTGGTTCTGGATCTGTACTGGCTTCTGGGCCCCGACAGCGGTGTACTTAGGACACCGCGCACGCTCCGGGGAGGTAGACCGCCGATGTCCACATATGGCCAGTTCTGTCCCGTGGCCAAGGCCATGGAGCTGCTCGACGAACGTTGGACCTTGCTCGTGGTCCGGGAACTGCTCCGGGGCAGTGCCCATTTCAACGATCTGCGCCGCGGGGTCCCGAAGATGTCACCGGCGCTGCTGTCCAAACGGCTCAAGTCACTGGCTCGCGCCGGAGTCATCGAGCGCTCCGAGGTGGACGGACGAACCAGCTATTCCCTCACTCCGTGCGGCCAGGAGCTCGCCGCCGTGGTCGACGCGCTCGGCTCGTGGGGGGTGCGGTGGATCGGTGAACTCGGTGAAGAGGATCTCGACCCGCACCTGCTGATGTGGGATATACGCCGCACCATCCCCGTCGCTGACTGGCCGCGGTCACGAACGACGGTCGCGTTCGTCTTCGACGAGGTGGCGGCCAAGGCCTCGCGGTGGTGGCTCACGGTGAGCGACGGGCAGGCCGATGTCTGCGATTTCGATCCGGGCTACGAGGTGGCAGGCACCGTGCAGACCCGTCTGCGCACGTTGACCGAGATCTGGCGCGGAGATATCGGCTGGGCACGAGCGGTGCTCGACGGCAGTGTCGCACTGTCAGGTCCTGCTGACGTTCGCCGAGCCATTCCGAAGTGGTTGGGCCAGAGCACGGCCGCGGCCATTCCGCGCCCGGCCTGAGAGCCCTCAGTCCAGGATGCGGCGCGCCACGTTGGTGGTGACCAGATCCAGGAGTTCGTCGGCTCGCCCGGCCAGGATGGTGCGAATCGCGTAGAGCGAGAAACCTTTTGCTTGTTCGACGGTGATCGCCGGCGGAATCGAGAGTTCTTGGCGCGCTGTGTGCACGTCGACCACTGCGGGGCCGTCGTGGCTGAGGGCATCGGCGATGGCCCGTTGCAGCTCACCCGGTTCGGTGACCCGGCGGCCGAACATGCCCATGGCCTGGGCCACCGCGGCGAAATCGGGGTTGACCAGGTCGGTGCCGAACGTGACGATGCCCGCGGCCTTCATCTCCAACTCGACGAAGTTCAGTGACGAGTTGTTGAACACGATGACCTTGACCGGCAACCGGTTCTGGATCAGCGTCACCAGCTCACCGAAGAGCATGGTCAGGCCGCCGTCCCCGGCCAAGGCGATCACCTGCCGGTCTCCGAACGCGGTCTGCGCGCCGATCGCGTGCGGCAGCGCGTTGGCCATGGTGCCGTGGTTGAAGGACCCGATCAGCCTGCGCCTGCCGTTCATGGTCAGGTACCGGGCCGCCCACACCACCGGAGACCCGACATCACAGGTGAACACCGCGTCGTCCGAGGCGAGTTGATTGGCAAGCGCGGCAACGTATTCCGGGCGGATGGGGGTCTTGTCCCGGTCGTTGACGGCCAGTGAATCGAGTGTGGCACGGGTCTTGCGGTAGTGGCGTAGCGACCGGTCCAGGTGGTCCCGGTTGGTTTTGCGTCGCAGCAGCGGCTGCAGTGCGGCCAGGGTGTCGGCGACGCTGCCGCGCAGACCGAGATCGACCGGGGTGCGACGACCGAGATTGCGGCCCCGGATATCGACCTGGACCACGGTGGCACCCTCGGGATAGAACTGCTGATACGGGAAGTCGGTCCCCAGCATCAGCAGCGTGTCCGCCTCTTTGATGGCCTTGTAACCCGAGGCGAAGCCGAGCAGCCCCGTCATCCCGACGTCGAACGGGTTGTCGTACTCGATGAATTCCTTGCCACGCAACGCGTGAACGACGGGGGCCTGCAGGGTCGACGCCAGTTCGATGAGTGCGTCGTGGGAACCGGCCACGCCCGCGCCGCCGAGGATGGTGACGCGCTCGGCCGAATTCAGGATGCCGGCGGCCCGGCGTACCGACTCGTCGTCCGGACGCACGATCGATCGCGTCGGGCGCACCGGGCAAGTCGCCCAGCCGGTCTCCCCCGCGCGTTGCAGGAAGATCTCGCCCGGGATGACGACGACGGCGACACCACCCTCCTCGACGGCCGCGCGCATCGCCATCTGCAGGATGCGCGGCGCCATCTCGGGGGTGCTGACCAGTTCGCAGTACACGCTGCACTCGCGGAAGAGGTCCTGCGGATGGGTCTCTTGGAAGTATTCCGACCCGATCTCGGTGCGCGGGATGTGCGCGGCGATCGCCAGCACCGGAACGCGGCTGCGCTGCGCGTCGAACAGTCCGTTGATCAAGTGCAGATTGCCCGGGCCGCAGCTGCCCGCACACACCGCCAGTTGACCGGTCAGTGCGGCGTCGGCGGCCGCGGCGAATGCTGCGGTCTCCTCGTGACGGACGTGCTGCCAGGTGATTTCGCCGCTGCGCCGGATCGCGTCGGTGAATCCGTTGAGGCTGTCACCGGGAAGGCCGTAGACCCGCCTTACCCCACTCAGTGTGAGTGCGGAGATGACTTGGTCTGCAATGGTCGCCATGACGCCTCCCGGTGTGGGTTCCGGCGTGATCGCTGACGCGGGGCGCGCCCTCGATCACGCCGGAATTCACTCTACTTGGGGGCGAAGCGCTGGCCGGCGTCCAGACGCAGGCACTGACCGTTGAGCATGGGGTTCTCGGCGATCGCCACGGCGAGCTTGGCGTACTCCTCGGGCTTGCCCAGACGCTTCGGGAACGCGGCGTCCTTGGTGAGCACCGCGGCGAACTCGTCGGGGATGCCCTCGGTCAGGCCGGTGGCGAACAGGCTCGGCGCGATGGCCAGCACCCGGATCCCCAGGCTGCCCAGGTCGCGCGCCATGGTCAGGCACATGCCGGCGATGGCAGCCTTGGACGCGGTGTAGGCGACCTGGCCGATCTGACCCTCGAACGCCGCGATGGAGGCGGTGTTGATGATGACGCCGCGCTCTTCGGCCTCTTCGTCGACGGGCTCGTTCTTGCTCATGTGCCAAGCGGCGAGCCGGCTGATGTTGAACGTGCCGATCAGGTTGAGGTCGATGGTGGAGCGGAACGAATCCAGGCTGTGCGGACCGTCCTTCTTGATGGTGCGCTCGCCGATGCCGCCGCCTGCGGTGGTCACGATGATGTGCAGGCCACCCAGGGCGGCCACGGCCTCTTCCAGCACCTTTTCGGTGCCGTCGAAGTCGGTGACGTCGACGGGGAAGAACGAGCCGCCGATCTCGTCGGCCACTTCCTGGCCTTTGGACTGCGGCCGGTCCAGCACAGCCACGCTGGCGCCGCGCTTGGCCAGTGCCTCAGCGGTCGCGCGGCCGAAGCCCGACGCGCCGCCGACGACGATAGCCTTCTTGCCTTCGATCTCCATCTAGCTTCCTTTCCAAAAATGACCGAAATCGTAAAGCAACCTATCCCATCAACCCTTCCCGTAAGCCTTTCGGGTTCGATGTGCTGGTCCCCTGGGCCACCCTTTGCACCGCGAGCGTGCGGGTTTGTCCCCCGACAGGCCGCATTTCGTCGACGCGCGCCGCACGTTCGCCGTCGTTGACCGTGCGTAAATCCCTCGACGCCGCCTCCGAGACCGCATAGGTTCGCCTGCCATGACCCCGGCAGAGCTTTGGCGCGACCGTCTCCGCGAATCCCTGCTGTCGGCACGCAAGGCCCGCGACACCAACCGCACCGCCGCGATCCGGTCGGCGCTGAGTGCTATCGACAATGCCGAGACACCGCGGGCCGACCAGACCGACACCCGCATCGGTGGACCGATCGCCGGCGCGGTGTCCGGCGTGGGCTCGACCGAGGTCGCCCGCCGCGCACTCGGCGATACCGAGATTCGTGCCCTCATCCGGGCCGAGGTCGACGAACGGCTCACCGCGGCAGACCAATACCTCGCGCACGGGCACCGGGAGCGCGCAGCAGACCTGCGATCGCAGGCGACGGTCCTCAGGCAGGTACTCGACCAAACGCCGGAGGTTGTCTGAGCCCCGTGGCACCCTGATGACGTGTTGCTCGCCGACGTCGCCGCCGCATCCGCCGACATCGCAGCAGCGTCGGCGCGGCTGGCGAAGGTCGACCGCATCGCGGCTCTGCTGGCGTTGACCGCGGCCGAGGGCGACGCCCGGTCGGTGGCGGTGACGGTGTCCTGGCTGTCCGGGGAATTGCCGCAACGTCAGATCGGGGTCGGCTGGGCGGCTCTGCGCTCCTTGCCGGTGTCTGCGCAGAACCCGACCCTGACGGTCGGCGGGGTCGATGAGCGGTTCACCCGGATCGGTGCGGTCTCCGGCAAGGGCTCTCAGGCGCTACGCGCCGAATTGGTCCGTGAGTTGTTCCAGACAGCGACCGAGGCCGAGCAGACTTTCCTGCGACGGCTCCTGGGTGGCGAATTACGCCAGGGCGCCCTGACCGGGGTGATGGCCGACGCGGTAGCCCGGGCATCCGACATTCCGGCGGCCGAGGTGCGGCGCGCGGCGATGCTCGCCGGCGACCTGCCATCCGTCGCCGCAGCGGCGCTGACCGGTGGGCGCACCGCCCTGGCCGAGTTCCGGTTGCAGGTCGGTCGCCCCGTCGGGCCGATGCTCGCGCAGACCGCGACCGATGTCGCCGATGCGCTCGAACGCCTCGGTGGTGCAGCCATTCTGGAAGCGAAGCTGGACGGCGCCCGCGTACAGATCCACCGCAGAGGCTCGGCCGTGTCGGTGTTCACGCGCAGCCTCGACGACGTCACCCACCGACTACCCGAGGTGGTCGAGGCGACGCTGGCCCTGCCGGCCACCGATCTGATCGCCGACGCTGAGGCCATCGCCCTGCGCCCCGACGGGCGCCCCCACCCGTTTCAGGTGACCGCCGCGCGGTTCGGCCGCAAGACCCCGAACCACCTCGAACCGTTGTCGGTCTTCTTCTTTGATCTGCTGCACCTCGACGGCCAGGATCTGCTCGATCTGCCGACCGAGCACCGACTGGCGTCGCTCGATGTCCTCGTACCTCAAGACCGGCGTGTTGACCGTGTCGCGACCACCGACACCGCGGTCGCGCAAGAGTTCCTGGACCGCACCCTGTCCGCGGGACATGAGGGCGTGATGGCGAAGTCGCCGACGGCGCCATATGAGGCCGGCCGCCGCGGCGCCGGCTGGCTCAAGGTCAAGCCGGTACACACCCTCGACCTCGTGGTGCTGGCCGTCGAACGCGGGTCCGGGCGACGCACCGGCAAGCTCTCCAACATCCATCTGGGCGCCCGGGATCCGGACACCGGCGGATTGGTGATGCTGGGCAAAACGTTCAAGGGCATGACCGACGCGATGCTCGCCTGGCAGACCGAGCATTTCCGGGAACTGGAGGTGAGCGACGACGGCTGGGTGGTCACGGTCCGGCCCGAGCAGGTCGTCGAGATCGCGTTCGACGGAGTCCAACGGTCCAGCCGTTACCCAGGCGGGGTCGCGCTGCGCTTCGCTCGGGTGCTGCGCTACCGCGACGACAAGGCTCCGGAAGAGGCTGACGCGATCGATACCGTGCGCGCGTTCCTGCGCTGATTTGTCCGTGGTTCGCCGCAACGGTTCGGAAACCGGGATTCGATGGCACGCGGTTTGGCTCGATGGAAGGATCAGACGACGCGTACGACATTGGGCGAGCGAGGAGAGACCGTGGCAACACCGGACGCCCCACCGGCGGACCGCATCGAGGAGCACGACGGCGACGTCACCTATATCCGCACCGACAAAGATCTGCCGCCGGTGGCGATCATCGACCGTTCTCCGATCACCGGCAAGCACAAGGCGCTCTTCGCTACCATCGCGGTGCTGGGAGCGGTCGCTTGGGCGGTTATCGCCTTCTTCCGCGGGGAGACCGTCAACGCGGTCTGGTTCGTCATCGCCGCAATCTGCACCTATGTCATCGGCTTCCGGTTCTACGCCCGGCTGATCGAGATGAAGATCGTCCGGCCCCGCGACGACAATGCCACTCCGGCCGAGCTTTTCGAGAACGACACCGACTACATGCCGACCGACCGGCGGGTGCTGTTCGGTCACCACTTCGCCGCCATCGCCGGCGCCGGTCCGCTGGTCGGCCCGGTGTTGGCCATGCAGATGGGCTATCTGCCCGGCACCATCTGGATCATCATCGGCGCGGTGGTGGCCGGTTGTGTGCAGGACTACCTGGTGCTGTCGATCTCGACGCGCCGCCGGGGGCGCTCGCTGGGCCAGATGGCCCGCGACGAGTTGGGCTCCATCGGCGGTGCGGCCGCGATCATCGGGGTGCTGACCATCATGGTGATCCTGTTGGCGGTGCTGGCGCTGGTGGTCGTGGGTGCCCTGGCCGAAAGCCCGTGGGGCGTGTTCTCCATCGCCATGACCATTCCGATCGCCCTGTTCATGGGCGTGTACCTGCGATTCCTGCGCCCCGGCCGGGTGTCGGAGGTGTCCTTGATCGGTGTCGCGCTGCTGTTGCTTGCCGTGGTGTCCGGTGGCTGGGTCGCCGAAACCTCCTGGGGCGCCGACTGGTTCACGTTGTCCAAGGTGACGCTGTCCTGGTGCCTGATCATCTACGGGTTCGCCGCTTCGGTGCTGCCGGTGTGGTTGCTGCTGGCTCCTCGCGACTACCTGTCGACCTTCATGAAAGTCGGCACCATCGCGCTACTGGCCGTCGGAATCCTGATCGCCCAGCCGGTGATGCAGGCCCCCGCCATCTCGGAGTTCGCCACCCGCGGCGACGGGCCGGTGTTCGCCGGTTCACTGTTCCCGTTCCTGTTCATCACGATTGCCTGCGGCGCGCTGTCGGGTTTCCACGCACTGATCTCCTCGGGGACCACACCGAAGCTGGTGGAGAAGGAAAGTCAGATGCGGTTGATCGGCTACGGCGGCATGCTCACCGAGTCGTTTGTCGCGATCATGGCGCTGATCACCGCGGCCATCCTCAACCAACACCTGTACTTCACGCTCAACGCACCCACCGCCCAGACCGGCGGCACCGCGGAGACCGCCGCAGCCTATGTCAACGGGCTCGGGCTGTCCGGGGCGGACATCACGCCCGAACAGATCACCCAAGCGGCAGAGGATGTCGGTGAAGAGTCGATCGTCTCCAGAACGGGCGGTGCGCCCACTCTGGCGATCGGTATATCCGAAGTACTGCACCAGGTGTTCGGAGGCGCGGGCCTCAAGGCCTTCTGGTATCACTTCGCGATCATGTTCGAGGCGCTGTTCATCCTCACCACCGTCGACGCCGGCACCCGGGTCGCTCGGTTCATGCTCTCGGATGGGTTGAGCAACCTGGGCGGGCCGCTGCGCAAGCTGAAGGATCCGAGTTGGCGGGCCGGGGCGTGGGTCTGCAGCGTGCTCGTGGTCGCCGGCTGGGGCAGCATCCTGTTGATGGGCGTGACCGATCCGCTAGGCGGAATCAACACGCTGTTCCCGCTGTTCGGCATCGCCAATCAGCTGCTCGCCGCGATCGCGCTGACCGTGGTCACCGTGGTCGTCATCAAGAAGGGCCTGCTGAAATGGGCGTGGATACCCGCGGTGCCGTTGATCTGGGATCTGGTCGTCACCCTGACCGCATCGTGGCAGAAGATCTTCTCGGGCGATCCCAGGGTCGGGTACTGGACGCAGCACCTCCGCTACCGCGACGCGCAGGATGCGGGTGCCACGGCCTACGGCGCGGCCAAGAATCCTGATCAGATCGCCGACGTGGTCCGCAATACGTTCATCCAGGGCACGTTGTCGGTCGTCTTCGCCCTGGTGGTGATCGTCGTTTTCGTGGCCGGCGTGATCGTGGCCGTCCGGGCGGTTCGAGGCGCCGCCCAACCACTGAGCGAGGACGAACCAGTGCCCTCACGGATCTTCGCTCCATCCGGGTTGATTCCGACGAAAATCGAGCGGGAGGTGCAGAAACAATGGGACGCGTTGCCACCATCGCACGCCAGATCGGTTGGTACTGGGCGTCATTGATGGGCGATAACCACTACGCCCGCTACGTGGAGCGCCGCTCGCGGACGCATCCGGGTGAGCCGGTGCTTTCCGAGCGGGATTACTGGAAGATGCGGCACCGCCATATGGAGGCCAATCCCGGCGCGCGTTGCTGCTAACCGACGAATCTGCCCGTCGTCTGGCCTCGGCGATGACGCACGGTCTAAACTGTTGCCATTACGGTAAGGCAGTCGTGAATGGAGCGCGCCCGTGAACAAAGACGACATGATCCTGATCAGCGTGGACGATCACATCGTCGAACCACCTGACATGTTCAAGAACCATCTCCCGAAGAAGTACGCCGATGAGGCCCCGCGGCTGGTGCACAACCCCGACGGCAGCGACACCTGGCAGTTCCGCGACATCGTGATTCCCAACGTGGCGCTGAATGCGGTAGCCGGCCGCCCCAAGGAGGAGTACGGTCTGGAACCCCAGGGTCTCGATGAGATTCGCAAGGGGTGCTACAACGTCGACGAGCGGGTCAAGGACATGAACGCCGGCGGCATCCTCGGTTCGATCTGCTTCCCGTCGTTCCCCGGTTTCGCCGGTCGCCTGTTCGCCACCGAGGACCCGGAGTTCTCGCTGGCGCTGGTTCAGGCCTACAACGACTGGCACATCGATGAATGGTGCGGCGCCTATCCGGCCCGCTTCATCCCGATGGCGCTACCGGTGATCTGGGATGCCGAGGCATGCGCACAAGAGGTGCGCCGGGTTTCGAAGAAGGGCGTGCACGCCCTGACCTTCACCGAGAACCCGGCTGCGATGGGCTACCCCAGCTTCCACGACGACTACTGGAAGCCACTGTGGAAGGCATTGTGCGACACCAACACCGTGCTCAACGTCCACATCGGATCTTCGGGCAAGCTGGCCATCACCGCGCCCGACGCACCGCTGGACGTGATGATCACGCTGCAGCCGATGAACATCGTGCAGGCCGCCGCGGACCTGTTGTGGTCCAAGCCCATCAAGGATTATCCGGATCTGAAGATCGGCTTGTCCGAAGGTGGCACGGGGTGGATCCCGTACTTCCTCGAGCGCGTCGACCGGACCTACGAGATGCACTCGACGTGGACGCATCAGAACTTCGGCGGCAAGCTGCCCAGCGAGGTGTTTCGTGAGCACTTCCTGACCTGCTTCATCTCCGACCCGGTGGGGGTGGCGCTGCGCGACAAGATCGGCATCGACAACATCAGCTGGGAAGCCGACTACCCGCACAGTGACTCGATGTGGCCCGGCGCTCCCGAGGAACTGTGGGATGTGCTGACCGAGAACAATGTTCCCGACGACGAGATCAACAAGATGACGTACGAGAACGCCATGCGCTGGTATTCGTTCGATCCGTTCACCCATATCGCGCGCGAGCAGGCCACCGTCGGCGCGCTGCGCAAAGCCGCTGAGGGCCATGATGTTTCGATCCAGGCCCTGAGCCACCACGAGCAGGGCACCCGCGGCGATGCACTGCATGCGGCGGCCCGGGGCAACTCCGGTTCCGAGTAAGCCCGTTCTCCCGCGAGCAGACGTGAACGTCCCCGACACGCCGGTCGTGTCGGGGACGTTTGCTGGGCCCTCCCGCTTGCGGGGGGACGGCTCGGCGTACCTAGCGCAGCGAGTACCGCACCGGTAGGTGCTTGAGTCCGCCGACGAACGTGGTCGCGGTGTGCGCGGGTGTACCGGCCAGCTCCATCGAATCCAGCCGCGGCACTAGCTCACTGAAGAAACTGTTGATCTCCATCCGCGCCAGCGCCGCCCCCAGACAGAAGTGCACACCGTAACCGAACGCCACATGCTTGTTGGGGTCGCGGCCCACGTCGAACCGGAACGGGTCGTCGAACACCTCCTCGTCCCGGTTGCCGGACGGATATGCCAGCAGCACCGACTCCCCCGCGGCGATGGCGGTATCGCGCACGGTGGTGTCGATCGCGGCGGTGCGCATGAACGCCTTCACCGGCGTCACCCAACGGATCATCTCCTCGGTGGCCGTACCCATCAGCGCCGGGTCCGCCTGCAATCGGCTGAGCTGGTCCGGGTTTTCGACCAGGGCGAGCATGCCTCCCGAGATCGTGGCGCTCGTGGTGTCATGCCCGGCGGCCGCCACGATCGCGTAGTAGGACACCGTCTCGATGTCGTTGAGCGGCTCGCCGTCGACGCGGGCATTGGCGATTGCCGACGCGAGGTCGTCGGTCGGGTTTTCCCGCCGCGACGCGGTCAGCGCGGTGAAGTACTGGAACATCTCCAGCAACGCGGACATGGAGTCGCCCGAATCGCGCTGGTATTCGTCGTCGTCACTGCCGAAAAGTTCCTGCGTCAGCTTGAGCATCAACGGGAAGTCCGCCTCGGGCACGCCGAGCAGCGACATGATCACATACAGCGGGTAATTGACCGCGACTTCTTGGACGAAGTCACACTCGCCTCCGGCAGCGAGCATCTTGTCCACGTGGATCTTGGCCAGCTCATCGACGCGTACCTTCAACGCCCGCATGGCTTTCGGCCGGAACCAATCGGCCCCGATGGCCCGCATGACGCGGTGCTCCGGGTCGTCCATGTGGATCAGCGTGCGCACGCCGACCGCCGCCTGGTTGTCGTCGTTCTCACTCGTCATCAGCACGGGGCGCGGTGAGTTGGTGAAAACGTCGTTGGCTCTTTCGATGGCCATGATGTCGGCGTGCTTGGTGATCGCCCAGAACGGCTTGTAGTCAGGCACCTCGACCCATGACACCGGAGCGTTCGCCCGCAGATGGGCCAGGCTCGCATGGACGCCCGCCTCGTCTGCGTAGGCCGATGGGTCGGCCAACATCTTGGCGGCATCGTCGATGGTGCGGACGGTCATACGTTGCTCCTCACTGGCGGGCACTCACGAAACTCCTGCAGCACCGCGTTCACGGTTTCCGTGGACACCGCGGCGGGGAAGCCGGGCAGCACGCGGTCGATGACGCCGTCGCAGCGCCGCCGCAAGGCCGCGGCCAACTCAGGAATGGGGGCGACCACCGCGAAAGTCCCGAGCACTTCGTCGTCGATGAGGTCGCCCATCGCGTCCCACTCGCCGGCCAATGACAGGCGGTGCAGTTCGGTATGCAGATCGCCCCACCCGTGCAATTCGAGAACTTTGCGGTAGGCCGGCGTCGAGCCGTAGAAAGCGAGCTGTTTTCGGGTCGCGACCGACGCCGCGGCCATCTCCTGTTCGTCGGCGCCGGTAACCACAAAGACGGGACAGGACAACTCGAAATCGGCACGGTCTCGTCCGCTGCGGTCCATCCCGCGCTGCAACGCGACCGTCGTCACCTCGTCGAGATAGCGTCGGGTGGTGAATGCGTGCGCCAACAGGCCGTCGGCCATCGCGCCGCACACCTCGGTCATCAGTTCGCCCACGGCCGCAAGGAACACCTTGGGAAACGGCAGCGTGGACGGCTCCGGGGTGAACATCGGCGTCATGATCTTGTGGGTGTAGAACTCCCCTTCGAACCGAAGCTTGGCCCCGTCCCGCCAGCAGCCCCAAATCGCATGCAGCGCTTCGATGTATTCGCGCATGCGGCGCGCCGGGTGACTCCACGGCATGCTGAACCGCTTCTCGATGTGCGGCTGGATCTGGGTGCCCAAGCCGAGAATGAAACGCCCACCGGAGTAGGTCTGCAGGTCCCAGCCCAACTGGGCGATGGTCATCGGGTTGCGCGCGAAGGCGACTGCGATGCTGGTACCGATCTGCATCCGCTCGGTGTGCTCGGCGGCGAGGGCCAGCGGGAGGAACGGGTCGTGGTTGATCTCGCCGGTCCAGCAGCCGTCGTAGCCGTGAGCTTCCAGATCACGGGCGATCTCCGGGACCTCGGCAAGCCGACTCGGGATACCGCGGTCAACCTTGACGGCGCGGGGAACTGGTTCACTCATCGGCGGCGCATTCGTTTGCCAGCTTGCTCCACGGCACAAAATCCGACCACCTGAACGACGCTACAGTAAGCAATTCAGTATGGTCAACGAGGTTAGGCTACAGCCAACCGCCGGTTCGAGGAGTGGAGACACGATGACCAACGCCCCCGAGTGGAAGGAAACGCTCGAGGACCTTGCCGGTCGGCGCGAACACGCATACGGCATGGGTGGACCCGACCGGCTGGCAAAGCACCACGGTAAGGGCAAGCTCGACGCGCGCGCCCGGATCGCACGACTGCTCGACCCGGACACCTTTCAGGAATTCGGCACCCTCGTCGGCGGCGACATCGCCTCCGACGGGCTGGTCGCGGGTTCTGGACGTATCGAGGGCACACCGGTGATGGTGGGTGCGGAGGATTTCACCACCCTGGCGGGCAGCATCGGCCCGGGCGGCAACGCCAAACGGTATCGGCTCGCGGAGTTGGCCCTGCGCAACAAGATTCCACTGGTAATGCTGTTGGAGGGGGCCGGTTTTCGCCCCAGCGGGGAGCACTACGGTCGCACCCCCACCGACCTCATCGCGCAGGCGAAGTGCTCAGGAAAGGTACCCACCGTGTCGGCGATCCTCGGCCCGTCGGCCGGGCACGGCGCCTTGGTGGCGCCCGTGTGCGACTTCACGATCATGAGTCAACAGGGAGCCATCTTCACCGCCGGTCCACCAGTGGTGAAAGAGTCCACCGGAGAAGACATCTCGAAAGAGGACCTCGGCGGTCCCAATGTGGCCTTGTCGAGCGGCGTGATTCACAACTACGGCGAGGACGATGAGGCAGTCATCGACGACATCCGCCGTTACCTGTCGTATTTCCCGTCAAGCGCGTGGTCCTATCCGCCGACCCGCCTCGCCGACGATACCGCCGGCCCCCGGCCGACCCCCGAACTCCTCGACATCGTCTCGCGCGACAACCGCCGGATCTACGACATGCGCGCGGTGCTCGATGAGATCTTCGACCGGCCCGACTGGCTCGAGGTGCAACCGAAGTTCGGCCGGGCGATCATTTGTGCGCTCGCTCATCTCGGTGGCTATCCGGTCGCGGTGGTGGCCAATCAACCACAGGTGATGGCCGGTTCGATCGACGCCGATGCCGCCGACAAGGCCGCGCACTTCATCGCCGTGGCCGACTCATTCCACCTGCCCATCATCTTCTTGGCCGACAATCCGGGCATGCTGCCGGGCAGCAAGTCTGAACGCAGCGGCGTACTACGCAGTGGCGCAAGGATGTTCGCGGCCCAGACCGCGGCGACGACTCTGAAGCTGCATGTGACGCTACGAAAGGCCTTCGGCTTCGGCTCGATGGTCATGTCCCTGCTGGGTTTCGACGATCAGGTGGCCACGTTTGCCTATCCCGGCGCCACCATGGGCGCGATGGGCGCGGCCGCGCTGAGTGCCGCCACCCATGCCGGCGAGGATTACACCGAGGTACTCAAGCGCATGGAGCTCGAGGCGTCGTTCCGATCGGCGGGCCACCTCGGTTTCGATGAGCTCATTTCCCCAGAGGAGACGCGCAACGCACTCTTGGTGACCTTGCAGCACGGCATATTCAGCAGGCAGGCGGTGGCCGAGCCGGTTTCCCGCACCCTGATCATGCCCTGAGCCTTTCCGCCGAGCGGACGCATACCTGCCCTTTTCGGGGCAAATGGGCTGTTCTATGTCTGCTCGCGGCAGGAACCGAACCACCTCGACAGGTGGGCCATCAGGTCCGCTTGCTCCGAACCAACCCACGCCACATGCCCATCGGGCCGCAACAGCGCCGCGGGTACCGCCAACTCCTCACTCGCATCTATGGCGTGGTCGACGCGGTCCGCCCAGCCGTCCACCGAAAGTCCGCCGGTCTGGTCCAGCAGCAGCCCGCGGCCGGCGTGCATCAGGTCGTAGAGGCGCCCACCCTTGAGCGCAACGTCACGCAACCGGCGTCCGACCAGGTCATGTTCCGCGCCGAAGTCGTAGCGGATGGCGATCGCGATGATCTTCTCGGTCAGGTGACGGCTCACGCCCGGGAAGTCCATCAGGTCTGTCACCAGGCGGCGCACCGCCTGGGCCCCGGGCTCCAGCGACATCAGCTCCATCTGCGCGCGGGAGTTGTCCAACACATCGGCGGCCACGGGGCGGCGTTCGGTGTCATAGCTGTCCAGCAGTTCCGCCGGAGCCCATCCGGCCACCTCGGCTGCCAGTTTCCAGCCGAGGTTGAACGCGTCCTGGACTCCGAGGTTGAGGCCCTGCCCTCCGGTTGGAGGATGTACGTGGGCTGCGTCGCCGGCCAGCAGCACTCGCCCGCTTCGGTAGCGCTCGGCCAACCGCGTACCGTCACCGAAACGCGACAGCCAACGTGGGGAATGCACACCGAGGTCGGTGCCCGCGGTGACAATCAGCTGTCGCTTGAATTCGTCCAGCGTCGGTGCCGCCGCTCGGTCCTCGGCCACGCGGTCGGCCGGAACGATGACGCGGTACACGCCGTCACCAACGGGCATGGCCCCGAACCGCAGCTGGGTCTTGCGAACCTCGGCCGTCACCGCGGCCAGCGTGTCCTGCGGCACGCCAAGCTCGACTTCACCCAACAGCGTCTCCACCTTCGCCGGTTCCCCGGGGAAGCCGATGCCCAGGAGCTTGCGGACCGCGCTGCGGCCACCGTCGCAGCCGACGAGATACCGCGAGCGCAACCGCGATCGGTCTGCCAGCTCGACTGTCACCCCGTCGTCATCCTGGCTCAGCCCGATCACTTCACATCCGCGGCGGATCTCGGCGCCGAGCTCCTCGGCGTGCTCGGTCAGCAGACGTTCGGTGGTGGTCTGTGGGATGCCCAGGACGTAGGCATGCGCGGTATCGAGCCCTTCGGGCTGCGGTTTGGCGATGCCGGCGAAGAATCCACCGACCGGGTACTTCTGGCCGTGCTCGAGAAACCGCGGCAGCAGACCGCGCTGGTCCATTATCTCGATGCTGCGGGCATGCAGCCCAAGCCCGCGGACCACTTTGGATGGCTCGGCCTCTTTCTCCAGTACGAGCACACCCACCCCGCGCAGTCGCAGTTCGGCGGCCAGCATGGCGCCGGTCGGCCCTGCACCAGCGATGATCACGTCGAACATGAATCCCCCTATCCAGCCCGTTTGCGCAGCTCAGAACTGCGGGAGGAGATTTTGCACCACACCCGGGGCCTTGCCGCAAGACCCCGGTTGCGCTATATGTTGAAAGTGGCAGGGAGCGGATGACGCCCCTGCTCTTCTATTTCCCGGATGCCGCCGACGCTTTCGTGGCCCGGTACTCGGTAACGATCGGCTCCAACTCATCGGGGGTGGCCCCGTGCATGATCACCGCGTCGGCGCCGTAGTCGAACTCCTTGCGGATGCGGTCGACACATTGGCGTGCCGATCCGGTGGCCGACGGTTCCAGCCATTCGTCCGGGATGAGCGTGGCAATGTGCTCGATCTGCTCGGCACTGGCCTTGTGGTCGATTCCGCCCGGAATCGACGTGACGACGGGATCCTCCCGGAAGCGTTGCAGCACAGCCGGATCCCAGTCGTTGGTGCTCACCATCAGATCGCCGTATCCCTGTAGGTACGTGGCAAGCCGGGCAACGGTCTTCTTGAGTCGCAACTCCTCCGGCAAGTGATCGCCGACAGTGGCGAAGCACGACCACACGCGGACGCTGGCCGGGTCCCGGCCGGCCTGCTCGGCTGCCTCTTTGACCGTCTTCACCGCGCGCTGCAGCGTTTCCGGGGTGAAGTAGGTGTGCAAGATGACGTCGTCGAACTCGCGGCCGCCCAGGGCGAGGGTCTGCGGTCCGAAGGCCACGATCGCCAGCCGGATGTCCTCGTTGAAATCGGGGTCCAGGAAGAGGACTTGATATTTCCCGATCGGTCCGTCGTGGTTGAAGATCACCTCACCGTGCCACAGCTTGCGCATGACCTGCGCGAAGTCCTCCATCTGCGCGGTGGTCACCGCAGGTACCCCGAACGCGTTGTACATCGCCGCGATGCCGCGGCCGATACCGAGGGTGAACCGGCCCCGAGAAAGCCGATGCATGGTGGTGGCCCAGGAACCGGTGATCAACGGATGCCGGGTGTTGTGATTGGTTGCCGCCGTGGCGATCTGCATGCGGTCGGTCACCGCGCAGGCGGCGCCGACGAGTGAGGACGCTTCTTTGACGTTCCACCGTTCGGAGATGAACGCGGTGCCGAACCCGAGTTCCTCCCCGCGGCGCGCCTCGTCCATCAGCGTGGCCGGTCCCTCACCGCCCGCGCCGGCCAGCAGGTAGTAGCCAAGCTCGTCGAGTACCGCTTCGTTCATGCCCAAACTCCTTGTTTGTAACCACAATTCCACACTTCGACGATGCGGCCGCCGACGACCCGGAATATCTCCATGCTGCTGATCGTCATGGCTTTGCCGTCGGTCAGTGTCATCGGGGATTCGTACGCGATCGCGACGTGCTCGCCGTCATCGCCCGCGACAACCAGGTTCAGGTCGAACCGGATCGTCTCGAACATCGCCCAATGGTCGATGATGCGCTGGACGGCCTGCCGGTGGGTCAGAGTCTGCGTCTCCCCCACGTCGTGACGGATCACACTGTCGCCCATCAGCTCTTCGGCAAGGGCGAAGTCTCGTTTGTTCCACACCACCAGGTTGTACAGCTCGACCACCTCACGAGCGGTACGAACGGTCACCCGAACACCTCCAAGGCATTGACATCTTCGATGGCAGCCACGGCTCGGTCGATGAGCGTCAGACAGAGTTGCCGAGACCGTTCGGGGGCGACATCCCAGGTGAGCAGGGCGACCACCGGCATGTAGAGCAGCAGTGCAGTCGCGAAACGGTAATGCCGCCAGGCCTCGTCGAGCGGATATCCTTCGACCTGGTCGACGTACTCACGCAGCAGTAGCTCGTCGTAGCCACGGCGTACCTCGGTGGGCAGACCCTGACTGACCAGATAGGCAATATCGGCCGCACCCGCACCGCGGACCGTCAACTGAAAATCCACCAGCTTCAGCGCATCGTCGTGGAAGAACATGTTGTCGGCTCGAATATCTCCGTGCAGCAACATGTTCCGATCCGAGAGCGCGGTGAGCGCGATAGGCGAAAGATCGGCGAACCGTTCGGCAAACGTGGCTATAGCCGCGGGTATCGGCTGACGGGTGTGCTCACGGTAGAGCTGCCAACCGGGCGCGAACGCGGGCAGGAACAGGTCTCGGGTCAACGGGTTGTCGACGCTCGGGAAATCCTGCAGTGCTGCGTCGTCGACGCGTGCCGACCACGTGTGCAGACCGGCCAACTGTTGGATGCAGAGCCGGGCGCGCGGAAGTGACAGCCCGGCCAGATGGTCGGCGTTCTCCCAGTCCTGCAGATCTTCGAGCACGAGCACGAAGTCCGGACCTGACATCCGCGCGACATGACAACGTGGCGTGGCGATCGGCGCATGCGGCGCGACATTGCGGTAGAAGCACAACTCGCGTTGGTAGCCGCCGAGCATCTCCATCCCGCCACGTGCGAGTGAGTCAGCGGGCAGTTTTGCGATCAAAGTAGCTGGGGCAGAAGTTGATCCACTGAGATGCAGGCGATACAGGTTCGCGGAAAATCCGGTGTCCTCGGCAATCCGTTCGGCTCGCACCGCCGTCACCTCGACGCCCAGCGCCTCCGTCAGCCAGGCAGCGGTGACCTCGTCGATGCCGGAAGGCACCGATGCCGTGACTGCCGCCATTCTCGACCTCCACGCAGAAATTTGACGCTGCGCAACTAAGTTAGTTGTCGGCCGTCTAATATGCAAGGGTGCCTTCTCCAGCCCGGGGCCTGACCCAACCGGAGCGCGTCGAGCAGTCCTCGCGCCGGCTGTTGCAGGCTGCCGCTGAACTGATCGTGGAAAAAGGTTGGGATGCAACGACAGCCGCTGAGATCGGCCGACGGGCCGGGTACAGCCGGGCGATGGTGCATGCGCGGTTCGGCAGCAAGGACGCCATCCTCGAGACCTTCCAGGATGTGTACGTGGCCCGCCTGAACCCCGATCCCGCACCGGGCGCAACCGGCCTGCAGCAGATACTCGCGCACTTCGACCGCGTACAGGAGATGCATGCCGAGGATGTCGCGGTGACCAGAGCCATGTTCGTCTCGGCCTTCGAGGCCGCGAAAACCACGTCACCACTGCGCGACGGCGTGCGAACCCAACTGGCCGAGGCGGCCGTCAAGATCGAGGCCGGTTTGCACACAGGTATCGCAGACGGCTCGCTGCGGCCGGACATCGACGCCGACATGGCCCTACGCGATATCACCGGATCGATTTTCGGAATCGCGTTCCAGTGGGTGGTCCTGCCCGAAGAACACGATCTCGACCACGAGATCAATTGTGTGCGGACCCGGATCACGTCAACCTACGGTCGTTAAGAATCGCTCGGTCGCATCCTGCACCGCCCCGGAAAACAGGTGTCCGACGTGGCTACCGTTGTGCCAGTAGAGGTCGCCGCCCCACTGCTCGTGCATGGACAGGGCCGAACTGCGCATTGCCATCCGGTCGTGCCACGCACCCACGATGAGGCGCCGATCTGTGCGCGGTTGGGTGTGCAGCGGGTCGATCACCGAAGTCATCGCCGCCACCGTGGTCGACTGCAACGCGCGGGCCGACTGCCGTCCCGCTGATCCCCAGCGGCCCAAGTGCAGCCCGATCATGTTGTTAAGACCCAGGATTGGCGTGTACAGGGCCACCGCATCGACCCGGGCATCCAAATGCGACACGAGCGCCGCCACCGCACTTCCCAGCGACAGACCAGCTACCGCAATCGAGGATGCCTGCGGTTCGAGCCAGCCGATCAGTGCCCGCACCTCAGACACCGCACGCATGGTGCCGGCGATGTTGGCCAGTGGATCGCGGGCGGGATACTCAGGCCAGCACCCGCGCCGCGGGCCGTGGCCCGGCTGCACGGGCAGCGCCACGTTGATTCCGAGTTCCCGCAGGCGGCGAACCCGGGCGACCAGCAGATCCATCGAGTCACCCTGACCCGCACCGTGCACCCAGATCAGCCACGGCCGTTTGTCGTCGCCGCAGCGATACAACCGCACCCGGGCCAAGGCAACTCCGCCGTGACCGTCGGCCAGCACCGATGTGGGCATCGCGGCTTCGTGGTCGAATACCAGCTCCTCGAACGTCATCGCACCGAATCGCCGCGGCCGAATACGCTTGACCTGCAGAGCATCCGGCTCCGCGTGCGCCCCGTCGATACCGAGTGCGCCGAGTTCATCTGCGGCCCACTGATACTCGCCCAATGGCCTGGGCAGCTGCGGCGGTGGTCCGGTCAGCGTCATTCCCGTGACCACGAGTTCGTCGAGAGCAACCTCCCCGAGTTGGCGCAGACCGGTCGTGGACAGCGGATGCCAGTTCCCCGCACCGGTCAATGCGCACACCGAACGCGGCACCACGCCGCCGAGCTCCCACGCTATTCGGATAGCTCTAAGCAACAGTGAATCCCGTGTATCCGGCAGCGGCGATCTCGTCACACCGGCGACGGTACTCGGGGATGCCCGCGGTGTATCCGAGGTACATCCTCTTCTTCCCGGGGACATTGCCGCCGTTGTACCAGGAGTTGCAGCTAGGGTGCACCAACACGGTGGGTGCCACCAGTGCCGTGGTGTGTTCCACCCATTCTTCCTGCGCCTGCGGTGTCGCCTCGATACTTGAGTACCCGCCGACCCTCAGGTATGCGATGCAGTCCGCGATCCACTCCACGTGCTGCTCCAGGGCGGCCACGAAGTTTGTTGCAGCCGAGGGACTTCCCGGACCCTGAATGGTGAACAGGTTCGGGAATCCGGCCACCGCCAGCCCGAGGTAGGACAGCGCGCCTTCCTTGGACCAGTACTCCCCCAAGACCAGGCCGTCACGGCCTCGCACGTCGATCCGGCTCAGGGCGCCGGTCATGGCGTCGAACCCGGTGGCATACACGATCACGTCGAGGTCGAAATCCCCTTG
Organism: Mycobacterium syngnathidarum; assembly: GCF_001942625.1. Lineage (GTDB taxonomy): Bacteria > Actinomycetota > Actinomycetes > Mycobacteriales > Mycobacteriaceae > Mycobacterium > Mycobacterium syngnathidarum. The sequence goes on along the minus strand of NZ_MLCL01000075.1, from coordinate 17,102 downwards.
TTCGGTGGAAATTCCGGTGGTGGTCACCTCGCGGATGGCGCCCTTGCGCAGGTCGACGAGTGTGACGTTGTCCCGGTTGTAGGTCTCGTAGTAACCCTGGTCGATGATCGGCCGCTTGCAGGCGAACGGGTGGCTGGGCGTCAGCGACGCAGCCGTTTCGGGGTCATCGACGATTCGAGCCACGGCTTGTCCGTACAGCTCGGTGGCCATCCGGTTCGCATCGATGTCGAAGAAGACATCGCCCCAGTTCAGCGCACCCATGACACCGTGCTCCTCGACGGCGTGCCGTTTCTCCTCGGGCGAAGCTGATTTCACCGGCGGCCGGACAAGCATCTCGAGCAGCACCGAGAACGCGCTGAGTCGCGCCGCACCGACCGGATGTTCGCGCTGCGCCGCGCGGATCGATGCGTAGTCGGCCTTGAGCGCGTCGAGCTCGCCAGGTTCGAATGGACGCACCTGCCACGGCAGTGTGAAAGCCGGCGAGCGCTGGAACACCGTCAACTGCGCCGCCTGTGCGGCAACCACCGGGATCAATTGCACGCCGGTGGAGCCGGTGCCGATCACCCCGACCCGCTTGCCGGCGAGCTCGACGCCCTCGCGCGGCCACCGACTGGTGAACACCGACCTGCCGGTAAAACGGTCCATACCGGGAATATCAGGCTCCAGTGGCACCGACAGGATTCCGGTGGCGGCCACCACGAAAGGTGTGCGCAGTGTCTGACCGTCGGCGGTGGTCACCGCCCACTGAGAAGCGCCCTCGTCGAACGTCATCGACACCACCTCGGCGCCGAAGATGATGTCGCGGCGCAGGTCCAGCCGATCGGCAACGAAGTTGAGGTACGCCTCGATCTCCCGCTGAGCCGGCATCGTCTCGGTCCATACCCACTCCTGCTGGATCTCGTCGCTGAAGCTGTAGGAGTACTCAATGCTCTCGATGTCGCAGCGCGCGCCCGGGTAACGGTTGACCAGCCAGGTGCCGCCGACGTCATCGGCTTTCTCCAGGACGCACACGCGCAGTCCGTGTTCCCGTAGCCGGTGCAGCGCGTACAAGCCGGAGAACCCGGCGCCGACGACGATCGCGTCGAAATCTACGGCGCTCACAGATCGATGACCTTCTCGTTGCGGTTCTTGCGGTCGACGTAGAACTGAGCGGCCCGGGCGATCGAATCGGTGGTCGGTGCGGGCTTCCAGCCCAGGTCTCGCGTCGCCTTGCTGTGGGCAGCGGGCGAGGTCAGCCACATCAGCCGGGCCGCGGTGAAGTTCATCGGAAAGTCGGTGCCGAACAACCGGTTCGACATGCCGGCCAACCATCCGAAGACATACAACGGGGCCATCGGGATGCCGAATCGCGGTCCTCGCGCGCCGACTGCTGCTGCGGCAGTGGTGAGCATCTCCTTCTGGGACATGTAGCGTTCGGACACGATGTACCGTTCGCCGATCCGGCCGTGCTCGGCGGCCAGGACCAGAGCCTGCGCCGCGTCGTCTATCCCCACCACTTCCGAGCCGACGCCCCGCACGTACACCGGCAACTTGCCGAACGCCGCCATGGCCACGAGCGCACCTTGTCTCGGTTGCCAGTCCGGCGGACCATAGGGGTTCGAGACACACATCGCGACCGCTGGGAGCCCCCGGTCCCGCGCGTAAGAGAGCACCAGATCTTCGGCCTGCCGCCGGGATTCGATGTACGGGCCGCCTTTGCCGGCCCAGTTGAACGGGGTGTCCTCATCGACGGCTGCCCCGTCGTCGCCGACGGCAATCGTTCCGATGGTGCTGAGAAAGACGAAGCGCTGCAGGTTGGCATTTACCGCGACGTCGAGGACATTGCGCAGGCCCTCGACATTGGTCGAGAACAGTGGCGCCGGGTTCGCGAGGTGCGCGCGGGTGTCGACGACGCAGTAGAACACCACGTCGCGATCGGCCATGGCCGTTGCCACCGCCTCGGTGTCGAAGATGTCGCCGTAACAGCGCTCGACGTCGACGTCGTCGATGCCCTTGGTCGAACTGCTCCGACGAAGCAGCACCCGCACGTCATCGCCGCGCTCGACGAGCTGGCGGGTGACGCAGGCGCCCACGTTTCCGCTTGCGCCCATGACGAGTACTTTGCGCCGGCCGGCCATCATCACTCCATCCCGTCTGACAATTATGGGTGGATGTTACGGTAATGCTTTCAGTATGGTGCCAAAACGGGGAGACCGATGAAGTACACCCTGGAATATCCCAGCGAACTGCCCACCGCACCTGACGATTTCCTGCACCCCGAGGTGATCCGTGCGGTAGCCACCCAGGCCGAAGCGGCGGGGTTCTCGGCTGTCGCACTGAGCGAACATCCCGCCCCCTCGGTCAAGTGGCGGAACAACGGCGGCCACAACACGCTGGACCCGATCTCCGCACTGAGCTTCATGGCAGCAGTCACCACGCACCTTCGCCTGATGACCAATCTGTACGTGCTCCCATTCCGCAACCCGTACCTGTCCGCCAAGGCTCTCGGCAGCCTCGATCTGGTATCCGGCGGCCGGCTCATCGCGGGCGTCGGGGCGGGCTATCTGCGATCCGAGTTCTCGGCAGTGGGAGTGGATATCAACCGTCGCGCCGAGTTGCTCGACGAAGCGCTGACGGCATTGTGCGCTATCTGGAATGAACCTCAAACACCGGTTTCCGGAGCCGGTTTCGCCGCCGTCGGCCCGGTCTGGCTGCAATCCCCCACTCAGCGACCGCACCCGCCGATCTGGATCGGCGGCAACGGCGCCGCCGCAATCCGGCGCGTGGTCGAACACGGTGACGGGTGGATGCCGATCATCGCCGCGGCGGGCATGGCTTCATCGATGCGGACCGCGGCGATCGAGACCATCGAGCAGTTCGGGTCAGCCGTTGGCCGACTGCGCCGCCGCCTCGCCGATGCCGGCCGCGACCCGTCGTCCGTCGACATCCAGGTGGTGTGTCCACCGGTCGATCTCGACGACGATACGTCAATTGGGCGTGCGCGCGAGGTGCTGGCCGAACTAAGGGGTCACGGCGCCACCTGGGCCGTCATCCACGTGGACGGCAGCAGCCCGCAGGCCGCACTCGACTACATCAAGGCGTTCGGCGAGGAGATGGATCTTGTTGCAGATCAGAGCATCTCGGAGTCACGCTTGTAACGCCACGGCGGCGAACCGCGCAAATTCCCGCCACAGCGCTACAAACGCGGGCCGCGCAGGGGCTATGCGCCCTTGAACTTCAACAGCGTCCGGGTCAGGTGCAGACTGGTGATCTGCCATGTGCCGTCCCGCTTTTCGTAGGTCTCGTGATAGTGGCCGGCCCCGTGCAACTCGCTGCCGTCGGAGAAGAAGAGCATGTCTTCCATGGCCCAGATACCAGTCGCCGTGGTGTCGGAGGTCAGCATGATCTCAGGCGTGTGGCAGTGGTGGACCGTCGCCGCATTCTCCACGCCGCCCCAGACCACCGGGAAGAACTCGTCGAAGCTCTTCAAAGGAGGCGCGGTCTGTGGATCGGCCCCGCCGGTCGACACGGCCATGTCGAGTTTCACCACGACGTCGTCGACGAACAATCCCCGCCAGGCATCGATGTCCTTGGTGTCCAGGAACCGGCAATAGCGGGCTTTGAGCTGCTTGATCGCTTCGATGTCGTCGGACAACGGGCCACCTCCTGATCGACTGCGGTGCACTATATCTCCGTCTGGGGCACCCGTGGTCAGTCCAGCACACGAACCGGCACGTTGCTCCAGCCCGCGACGTTCTGCATGTTCACCCGTTTGCAGCCGTCCCAGTCCACTTCATAGCGCGGCATGAAGTCCAGCATCTTGTCCAGCGCGATGGCGCTCTCCAGGCGAGCCAACGCGGCACCGAGGCAGCTGTGAATCCCGTAGCCCAGCCCGAGATTCTGCGCTTGGGAGCGGTCGCGATCGATGTCCAACCGGTCCGGTTCGGTCCACGCCTCGGGATCTCGGTTGGCCGAACCACCCACCAGGAACACCGGCTTACCGGCCGGGATCGTCACGCCGTGCAGTTCGATCTCACGCATCGAGCGCCGCACGTTGTACTGCGCCGGCGCCTCGTAGCGCAGCAGTTCCTCCACGGCCAGCGGTACCTTGCTGCGGTCGTCGAGCAGCTTCTGCCACTGCTCTGGATTCTGGGCGAAGACCACCGCCGCGTTGCCGAGCAGCTTGGTCACTGTCTCCGCGCCGGCACCACCGAGAAGCGTGGCAAATTCGGTGATCTCGATGTTGGTCAACGGTTCCATCTCGCCGTTGTCCCGTTCGATCTCGGCCTCGATCAGTTGGCTGATCAGGTCGTCACCGAGCTGCGCGCGGCGCTTCTTGGTCAGCCGAAAGTAGTAGATGGCCATGTCGACGGCGGACTTGACGCCGACTTCGCCCATCTCGATCTCGCCCGGTTCCCGGTGCAGGAGATCGTCGATCCACAGCCGGATCTGCTGTCGGTCCTGCTCTGGAACACCCTGCAACGAGGTCATCACGTCGACCGGAAAGCGCGCGGAGAAATCCTGGACGAAGTCGAAACCGGCCGGGTTCACCGCCGACAGATGCTTGTCGACCAGCTCGGTCACCAGTTCCCGCTTGGATTGGATCGCCCGCGGCGTGAAGACCTTGTTGAGCAGACTGCGCATCCGCCGATGGGCCGGCGGGTCCATCGCGATGATCGAACCATGTTCGGTGACATCGGCTTTGCGAACCTGCGCGAGGTCGACGCCGTAGGCCGATGAGAAAGTTTCGTAGTCCTTGAACGCCGCGGCGACATCCTCATGACGGGTCAGCGCGTAGAAGTCGTACCGCTCGCTGTAGTACACGGGCGCATGCATGCGCATCTGCCGGTACGTCTCATAAGGACTGTTGAAGAAGTCCTGAGAAAACGGGTCGAACACCACCGTGGCCGCAGTCATCGATAATCCTTCTCCGCATCCGTGAGCGAGTCACGATCCGTGCCATAACCCCTGACAGTTCACCCACCGCGCTCGGCTGGGCCGCTTTTTTGTAAACGCTACCGTAAGCCATTCGATACAATCAACGCACCACCGGGCGCCCGGACACGTTCTCCTCTTTCGATGCCGAAAGCACTACTGTAATCTCTTCCGTACCTATCGGGAGAGATCGATCGCGAGTGCACCGACAGCAGGAGGAAACTGGTCATGAAAGTGCCGTTCACCTGGAAGGTCACCGGCTGGTTCATGATCGGCTGGTCGGCCGAGTACGAGGTCGGCGATGTGAAGGCGCTGAAGTACTTCGGCGAGGACCTGGCCGCCTACCGCGACGAATCCGGGCAGCTGCACGTGTTGGAGGCCCACTGCAAGCATCTGGGCGCGCATATCGGCCACGGCGGCAAGGTGGTCGGCGATTGCGTGGAATGCCCGTTCCACGGCTGGCGGTGGGGACCGGAAGGCAACAACACCTACATCCCCTACCAACCCGACAAGCCCAATCGTGGGCTGCGGCTGCGGTCCTACCCGGTCAAAGAGCAGTACGGCTGCATCTTCATGTGGTACCAGCCCGAAGCCAGGCCGCCGCAGTGGGAATTGCCCGACATCTTCCACAAGTTCCCTCAGTTCGAAACCGATCCGAATGCCTACTACCGGCCCTACCCCGAGTTCTCCAGCCGGGCCGATGCGATACCGGTGCATCCGCAGATCGTGGCCGAGAACGGTCCGGACAGTTCACATTTCCGCTACGTCCACGGAGCCACCGTGACACCGGTCTGCCTGCATTGGGAACACGTCGACGAGGAATGGCGGTTCCTCACCGGCTGGCCCGACACGCGCAGCGACGATCCCAACAAGATGGCGCTGCGGATTCACAGCCACTTCTCCGGCCTCGGGTTCGCCATGAGCGCCTTCGAAGGCTCGTCGAACCACCGACTGATCTTCGCCTGCACCCCGGTCGACGACAAGGTGTCGGACATGTTCTATTCCATCTGGTGGCCCAAGCTTGCAGGTGAGACCTCCGACGTCCCACCCGAGCAGGTTCGCAAGCAGGTCGAGAAACAGTTCCTCAAGACCGTGTGGGAAGACTGCGACATCTGGCGCTACCAGAAGTACGTCGAACACCCGCCGCTGGCCAAGATCGATGCCAAACCCTATATGGCCATGCGTAAGTGGGCCACCCAGTTCTACGAGGTCCCGCCGGTCGAGAGTGCTGTCGCCGGCGTATGAGACCCGATCTGAGAGAACTCGCCGCGCCCGAGCACACCGCGATCGTCACCCAGGAATGCCAAGGCGCGGTGGTCGGTCCCGATGCCGGCCTCGCCGCCCTGGCCGACGAGGCCCGACGGGAGGCACTACCCAACATCGCCCGGCTGCTGCCGGCGGCGCGAGGCGTCTCGGCCCGGGTGGTGCACTGCCTGGTGCAGCGACGCCCCGACGGGTTGGGCTCCAATCACAACGCCAAGATCTTCGCCATCGGCCGCAACGACGTCGGTATCCTGCCCGGTAGCCCAGGCGCCACCTTGCTCCCCGAATTCGGCCCGGAACCAGACGATCTCGTGCTCTCGCGCTGGCATGGCCTGGGCCCGATGGGCGGCACCGATCTCGACCCGATCCTGCGCAACCTCGGCGTGAGCACCATCGTGGCCGTCGGAGTGTCGGTGAACATCGCCATCACCAACCTGGTGATGGACGCGGTCAACGCCGGGTACCGGGTAGTCCTGCCGCGGGATGCGGTGGCCGGAATCCCGACGGCCTACGCCGACGCGGTCATCGACAACACCCTGTCCCTACTGGCCACCGTCACCACCACCGAACAACTGCTGCACGCCTGGCAGCGCTGACCGTACAAGAGGAGCACCCCGTGCAGTTCACCGTTCCGGTTGTCGCCGAAGCTGTCGCCGCCGCCCTTTCAGACCGCCCCCTGATCGTTCAAGGTGACCGCCGATTCACCTATCGCCAGGTGGTGGACCGGTCGAATCGGCTGGCGGCGTACCTGCATTCGCGCGGACTGGGGGTGCACACCGAACGAGATGTGCTGGCCGGCCACGAAGTCGGTCAGGACCTGCTGGGTGTCTATGCCCACAACGGTCCCGAGTTCGTCGAATCCCTGCTCGGGTCCTTCCGTGCCCGCGTCGCCCCATTCAACGTCAACTACCGCTACGTCAAGAACGAATTGCAGTATCTCCTGGCCGATTCCGGAGCGACCGCCCTCGTGTACCACGCTGTGTTCGCACCGCACGTGGCCGAGATCCTCCCCGATCTGCCGGCGCTGCGGGTTCTGATCCAGATCGCGGACGACTCCGGCAACGAACTGCTCGACGGCGCGGTCGATTACGAGGCGATCGTCGGCTCCGCAGCCCTGACAGCACCTCCTGTCGAGCCCAGCCCGGACGACCTCTATGTCCTCTACACCGGCGGCACAACCGGCATGCCCAAGGGCGTCTTGTGGCGCCAGCACGACATCTTCATGACCGCATTCGGCGGACGCAACATGATGACCGGCGAGAAGGCGCAATCCATCGAGGACATCGTCGAGCGTGCGGTCGACAACCCGGGCACCAAGCTGCTCATCCTGCCGCCGCTGATTCACGGCGCGGCCCAATGGGGTGCGATGACAGCGGTCACTACCGGGCAGACGGTCGTATTCCCCAGCGTGGTCGACCGTTTCGACGCCGACGACGTGGTGCGCACCATCGAACGCGAGCAGGTACTCGTGGCCACCGTGGTGGGCGACGCGATGGCACGACCCCTGCTGGAGGCGATCAGGACAGGGGCCGCGGACGTGTCCTCACTGTCGGTGGTGGCCAACGGCGGCGCGCAGTTGACCCCCTACGTCAAGCAGCAACTCATCGACGCAAAGGAGAACCTCATCGTTGTCGACGGGGTGGGATCATCGGAAACCGGCGCCCAGATGAGCCACATGTCGGCCCCGGGCGCGGTGTCGACCGGAACCTTCAACGCCGGGCCCGACACCTGTGTGGTGACCGAGGATTTCACCGCGGTCCTGCCCGCCGGACACGACGGGCTGGGCTGGCTGGCGCAACGCGGATTCGTGCCGCTGGGCTACAAGGGCGACGCCGCCAAGACCGCGGCTACCTTCCCGGTGATCGACGGCGTGCGTTATGCCACTCCGGGTGACCGTGCCCGCCATCTGGACAGCGGCGCGATCGAACTGCTCGGCCGCGACTCGGTGACGATCAACTCCGGTGGCGAGAAGATCTTCGCCGAGGAGGTCGAATCCGCGATCGCCTCGCATCCCGCAGTCCGCGACGTGGTGGTCACCGGCCGCCCCAGTGAACGCTGGGGACAGGAGGTGGTCGCCATTGTCGCGTTGGCCCAGGACGCGACAGCGGGCGCCGACGAGCTGATCCGGCACGCCGAATCCTCGATCGCCCGGTACAAGCTGCCCAAGGACGTGGTGTTCCGCCGTGCCATCGAGCGCAGCCCGGCCGGCAAGGCCGATTACCGCTGGGCTCGCGAGCAGGCGGTCAGCGAAACTTCTTGAGCCGTGCGGTGGTCCGCTTGCGAGCTCGTCGCAAGCTGAGGCCGGCGCTGACCCGCATCGAACCGGAGAACGGGCGGGCCGCCTGCCCGGTGACCGTGAAGGGCAGGTCGCTGCCGACCACGGTTCGGTAGTGGCTGAACGCATCGAAGCCGGCTTTGCCGTGATAAGCGCCCATCCCACTGCGGCCCACTCCGCCGAACGGCGCGCTCGAGGGGATCATGTGCGCGGCAAAGTCATTGCGGGCCACCCCACCACTGCGCGTGTGGCTGACGAAGTGCCGGAAGTCAGCGTTGTCGGGGCCGAACCAGTACGCCACCAGCGGTGAGGGGTGGGCGTTGATGTGGTCGATTGCCTCGGTGAGGCGCGAATAGCCACGGACCACCAACACTGGTCCGAAGACCTCTTCCGTCGCGATCCGCATCCGGTCGTCGACGTCGCGCACGATGGTCGGCGCGATCTTGCGGCTCGCCGGATCCGGCAGCACCTCCCCCGCCGGTACAACCGAATCGATGCGGGCACCCTGTGCCCGCGCATCGGCGATGAGGCCGACCACCCGATCGAAATTGGCCTGGTTCACCGAAGAGCAGTAATCGGGGTTTCCGACGATGCTGGGAAACAACGAGCTGAGAGTCTGGCGCGCCACCGCGACGAACCGGTCCACTTGCGCATCCGGTACGAAGACATAGTCGGGGCACACGCACACCTGGCCGCCATTGACCATGCGGCCCTGGGTAATTCGGCTCGCTGCGCGTTCGATGTCGGCACCGGGGGCCACGACTACCGGGTTTTTGCCACCCAACTCCAGCGTGACCGGGACCAGATTGTCCGAGGCCGCCCGCGCCACCAGCGCTCCGATCGAGGGAGATCCGGTGAAAAACAGGTGATCGAACGGGAGGCCCGCGAACGCGGCGGCCACGTCCCGCCCACCGGTCACCACCTGCAACTCTGTCGCGTCGAAGTACTTCGGCGCGATCGCCGCCATCAGCTCGGCAGTGCGTGGGGTGACCTCCGACATCTTGATCATCACCCGATTGCCCGCGGCGAACGCTGCTGCCGCGGGCAGCACCGTCAACTGGACGGGAAAGTTCCACGGGCCGATCACGCCGACCACGCCGAGAGGGCTGGGCAACACCTCGGCACGCAATCCGGCGAAGCGAGCGGCGCGCATCAGCTTGGTCGCCCGCATCCATTGCGGCACATTGGCTCTGGTGTGCTCGATGACCGAGAGCATGCCGAGGATTTCAGCGAAAAAGGCTGCCGAGCGCGACCGGGATCCGTAGTCGGCCGCGGTGGCGGACACGAAATCCTCCGAGTTGTCCAACACCATCGCGAGTAGGCGGTCGATGCGGTTGCGGCGCAAGGCGGCCTCCGGTGGGCCGTCGGCGATGAACGACCGGCGCTGAGCGGCCAGCGACTCACCCAAGCCCCCGCGCAGCTGTATCGCCGCACACTCCTCGACCGCGCTCATCGAATCCGTCTCCTCACCAGCATGCATCGCACTATTTGAAGGCCCTCCGGTAAGGCTAACGGTAGCACTCGCCCAGCAGGCGGGAGCCGATTGTCCGGCTGAGTCGAATTGTTTACAGTCATCCTTACTGTCGTTCATTCAGTGAAAGGTCGCCGCATGTCGGAAAGCGCACGCAGGATCGTCGTCGTCGGGGCCGGCTCCGGGATCGGAGCCGCCACCGCAGCGCACTTCTTCGAGCGTGGCGACCACGTGCTCGCGGTCGACGTGCGGCCCGGTGACACCCCTGCGTCGGAGCACGCCACCTGCGATCTGCGGGACGCCACCGACATCACCCGGCTCCTCGGGGAAATCGGCGACGGCTGGGACATGCTCGCCCATGTGGCCGGGGTCCCGGGCACCGCGCCGGCTGCCGACGTCCTCAAGGTCAACTACCTCGGCATGCGACTGATGACCGAAGGCATGCTGCCACTGCTACGGCACGGCGGTTCGATCGTCACGGTGGCCTCTACCGCGGCCCTCGGCTGGCAACAGCGCATCGACATCCTCGACGGACTCCTCGAACTCGCCGACGGAGCCGCGGTGGAACGGTGGCAGGCGGGGCAGGACCCGGATTTCCCCGTTTACACCACCTCCAAGCAGGCCGCGATCCTGTACGTCAAGCGGATCGCTGGGCCGGCCTGGAGCAAGTACGGGGTGCGGGTCAACACCGTCAGCCCGGGCCCGGTCGAGACTCCGATCCTCACCGACTTCGAACAAACGATGGGCAAGGACGTCCTGGACATGGTGCGGGCCACTGTCGGCCGGCATGCCACCGTCGACGACGTGGTCCCGCTGATCGCCTTCCTGGCCTCCCCCGCGGCGCGCTGGATCAACGGCCAGGACATCCAGGTCGATGCCGGCTTCATCGCATCGATGAGCAACGGGGCCCCGATCTCGCTCTGAACCGCGCCGACTTCATTACTGTATGGTTTACCGTAATATGCATCGGCAAGCTGGCAGCGTTCCGACCATGGGGTGAGTAATGGAGAGTGACGTTCAGGGACTGGTCGTCGACGAAGCTGTTGTCGACAGGGCCACCCTGCTGCGCGATCCGTACCCGATCTTCGCGCGGCACCGGTCCAAGCATGGCGTCTTCCGCGGCTCGGTGATGGATTGGTCCAAGACACCGGAATCGCTACTGCCCGAACACCAATACGCCGCGGTGTCCTTCGACGCTGTCAACACCGTGTTCCGGGATAGCAAGTCGTTCAATTCGAGAATCTATGACAACACGATCGGGCTGTTCATCGGTCCCAGCATCCTGGCCATGGAGGGCAAGACCCACCGCGACCACCGGAACCTGGTCTCGGCCGCGTTCAAGTCACGCTCGCTCCAGCGCTGGGAACCCGAGATCGTCCGGCCGATCTGTGAGGCGCTCGTCGACGAGTTCATCGACACCGGCACCGCTGATCTGGTACGCGACTTCACGTTCGAGTTCCCCACCCGAGTGATCTCGAAGCTGCTCGGACTTCCCGAAGAAGACCTGCCCTGGTTTCGGCAGCGCGCGGTCGAGCTGATCAGCTACACCGTCAAGTACAAACGCGCCTTCGAAGCTTCCGCCGCCCTCAAGGACTACTTCCTCGGACAGATCGAGCTGCGCCGGTGCAAGCCGACCGAGGACATCATCGGCGACCTCGTCACCGCGGAGATCGACGGTGAGAAGCTCACGGACGAGGCGATCTATTCGTTCCTTCGATTGCTCTTGCCGGCGGGGCTGGAGACCACCTACCGGTCTTCGGGAAATCTGCTGTACCTACTGCTCACTCACCCCGAGCAACTCGCTGCGGTACAAGAAGACCATGAGTTGATCGGCCCAGCCATCGAAGAAGGGCTGCGTTACGAAACACCACTCACCACCGTGCAGCGCTCGACCACCCAGGACACCGAACTCGGCGGCGTCACGCTGCCCGCAGGCGCGGTGATCGATGTCTGCATGGGCTCGGCCAACCGGGACGAGGCCCGCTGGGAACGGGCCGAAGAGTTCGACATCTTTCGGAAGCGAGTGCCGCACATCACCTTTGCCGCCGGTGAGCACACCTGCATGGGGTTACACCTGGCGCGCATGGAAACCCGGGTGGCCGTGGAGAGTTTGTTGTCCCGGGTGCGCAACCTCCACCTGATCACCGACGAGGACCCGCACATCTTCGGCCAGCCGTTCCGCTCCCCCACCGCCATTCCCGTCACGTTCGACCCGAGCCGCTGAAGGACGAAGCAATGGCCAGGCCCGCGAACACCAACGGTCGCCAACGTCGCGAACGCGGGTCGATCAGCATCGACGAAATCCTGCGCGGTGCATTCGAACTCGCTGGCCAGGTATCGGTCGACAACCTGAGCATGCCGCAGTTGGCCCGTCATCTCGATGTCGGCGTGACGAGCATCTACTGGTATTTCCGTCGCAAGGACGACTTGCTCGATGCGATGACCGATCGTGTCCTGCTCGATTACGACCTCAGCGTGTCGTCTATCGCGGCCGGTACCTGGCGAGAGTCTCTGCACGCACACGCCCATCGCATGCGTGAGATGTTCAACTCGAACCCGATCATGTGCGATCTCATCCTCATCCGCGGCACCCGAGGCGTACCGGCGTCACGCACCGCGCTGGAGAAGATCGAGCAACCAGTCGCCGCACTGGTGGCGGCCGGGCTCACCCCCAAGCAGGCCTTCGACACCTATACGGCCATCTCGGTGCTCGTGCGCAGTTCCGCTGTGCTGCAACGCTTACAGAACCGCACCGCCGAACGACAGTTCCCCCGCGAGTACTGGGAACAGGTGATCGACGCCGAGGCGATGCCGCTGATCGCCTCGATCCCCGGGCGCGGCTATCGCATCGGCATGGCCGATGACGGCAACTTCGACCACATCCTCGCCAGCATCCTCGACCGCGCCGAGGCGTTGAGTCACGCCGCCATCCAGGGGTAACTTCCCTCCGCCGAGCAGACGCAAGGGGAAAGCTACTGCCGCGGCCTCCGCCAGCCGATGGTCTTGGTCTCGGTGTACTGCGCGAACCCTTCGATCCCGCACTGTCTTCCGAGACCGCTGTTCTTGTACCCGCCGAACGGGGCATCGGCCCCGTAGTACATACCGCCGTTGACGCCGATGGCTCCGGTGCGAATGCGCCGCGCGATCGCCATCGCCCGCTCGGATGATGCCGACATCACCGCCCCGGCCAACCCAAACGCACTGTCGTTGGCGATTCGCACCGCCTCGTCGTCATCGTCGAACGGCAGCATCACCAGCACCGGTCCGAACACCTCGTCCTGGGCGATCGCCGATCCGGGATCTGCCCCGACGATGACGGTGGGTGCGACGAAGTGTCCGTCGGCCAGGTGCGCAGGCAGCCCGTCGGGCGCGCCGCCGCCCACCGCGATGTCGGCGCCGTCTCGGCGGGCACCCTCGATCGCCTCGAGCACACGGTGCTTCTGCGCCGCACTGATCAGTGGCCCGACCAGGGTGGTCGGCAATGCCGGATCGCCCACCGGCACCGCACCGAACGCCATCGTCACATTGGCGACCGCCTCGTCGAACAGGCTGCGGTGCACCAGCATCCGGGTGTTGGCCGCACAGGCCTGCCCGGCGTGCACGCACGCCCCGATCGCACCGGGGATGATGTGGCCGGGTTTGGCGTCGTCGAGCACGATCATCGCCGACTTGCCGCCGAGTTCGAGGAACGTGCGCTTCATGGTGTCGGCGCCGACCCGCATCAGATGCCGGCCGACGGCCGTCGACCCGGTGAACGACACCATGTCGACCCGAGGGTCGGTGCCCAACTGCCCGGCCACCTCGTTGGACGGAGTCGGCACCACGTTGACGACGCCCGGCGGCATGTCGGTGCGTTCGGCGATCAGCCTGCCCAGCCGGGTGGCATTCCACGGTGTGTTCGGATCCGGTTTGAGGACAACGGTATTGCCGGCGGCCAACGCCGGCCCGAGTTTGTTGAGGATTACCTCGATCGGGAAGTTCGACGGGGTGATCGCCGCGACCACACCGACTGCTTCCTTGACGACGGTACGGGCGTTGCGTTCGCCGAACAGGCCGCCGCCGTCGAGGGTGCGTTCCCATTCGAATTCGTCGATCAAGCGGGCCGGATAGCGCAACGCCTCGACCAGTGGCCAGTCCAGCTGGGCATTCTCGGTCGTCATCGCCGGACAGCCCACCTCGGCAATCAGTTCCTCACGCAGATCGTCTTTTTCGGCCTCGGCGGCGTCCTGCAGCTGGGCCAGCACGCGCTTGCGTAAGGTGCGGTTGGTGCTCCAGTCCGAGTCGTCGAACGCATGCCGAGCCGCGGCGATCGCGGCATCCATGTCGTGTACACCCGCTGCTGCGGCCGACCCGAGAATCAGGCCCGTGGCCGGGCTGACGTTGTCGAATTCGGCGCCGGACGCCGCGGCCACCAACTTGCCGTCGATGAGCATGCGCTTCTCGGCTCGGGCCGCGGCACGGCGCCCGATGTCCACACTGGTGACGGCCTGGTCCGCGACTTCACTCACGCGACCAACTGTAACACTTACAGTATATTGATCAGCGGGGTTCCACCTGCACGGGCACGCCGGTGAGCCAAGACATGCCGGCCAGCGCTTCCACGTCGGCGGGATCACTCGACATCAACTGGTTGACGTTGGCCCCGCCCGCCTGGTTGGCGATCCGCCAGCGCCCACTCCCCTTGTGCCCCCACCCGTGAGGTATCGCGACCGTTCCCCGCACGATGTCGTCGGTGAGCGACAGCGAAATCTCGATCTGGCCGTACGGCGACCGCACGCGCACGGCGTCACCCTCTGCGAGGTGACGCATCGCAGCATCCTCGGTATGCATCAACGCACGTTGAATCCTGTTGCCACGCATGAGCAACGGTGAATTGTGCAGCCAGGAGTTCTCCGAGCGCGGTTCCCGCATGCCGATCATGCGCAGCGGATAGCCGTCCGGCTCGGCCCGTCCCGACAACGCGCCGATTTCTGACGCGATGTCCTCATGCTCGAGCCGTATCCGGCCCTTCGGATACACCACGACCTCGCCCAGCACCCCGGTGCGAATGTTCGGCGCCACCACGACACCGTGCGGATGCTGTTCGGCCAGGCGACGGAACGTCAACCCGCCACGGCGCAGCCCGAAACGGTCACCGCCGTCGGCCATCCGGATCATCATGTCGATCATCGGCCGTGGGCTCAGCCGCTTTCCCCGTCGCGCCGCCCGCTTGGCCGCCAGCCGGAGCGCGACGAATACCGGTGTCCGCACCTGCGTCCGGCTGATCAGATCGACGATGATGTCCCATTCGGTGCGAGCCTGGCCGCGCGGCGCCACCAGGGCGTCGGTGGCCTGACGGAACGGCGTCGCTTGAAACATCTGGAACGTGACGGCGAAGTCATCCCGTTCGTACATCGTCGTCACGGGCAACACATAATCGCAGTGCGCGGTGGTCTCGTTGACGTAGAGGTCCAGACCCACCGACAGATCGGTCGCATCCAGCGCTTGTTCCAACTCGGCACCGTTGGGGACCGACAGCACCGGATTGCCCGCACCGACGAACATCGCCTTGACCTGCCGCAGGCCCGGCGTGGTGATCTCCTTGGCCATGAATGCGGCAGGTTCGGCCCCGATGACCAACGGGAGGTCTCCGACCCGCGTTCGCTTGGTCCGATAACTGCGACGCAGGGAAGCGCCCATCGCCAGCGAACCCCACTTCTGGCCGGGGATGCCCAGGGTGCTGAACACACTGCCGCCCGGGGTATCCAGATTGCCCGCGACGAGGTTGACCGCGTCCAGCAGGTAGGTGGTCAAGGTACCGTTGCGGCCGACGCACGTACCCAGCCGACCGTAGACCGCGGCTCGTTCGGTGGCGGCCAGATCGCGGGCCAACGTCCGGACCGTGTCCGGCTCGATTCCCGTATGCCGGTGGGTGGCCTCCGGGCTGAAACTCGCGGATTGTGCTCGCAACCAACCCAATCCGTCAGCCTGCACCTCGGCCCTGGCGCTGACGAGCCCCTCGGCGAACAGCACCTGCAGGATCGACAGGAGCAGGTACGCATCGGCATCCGGGGTGATGCCCAGCCACTCGAACTGGGCGGCCGTCTCGCTGCGCCGCGGATCCACCACCACGACCCGCCCACCGCGCTTGACGATGTCGTGCATGCGGTCCTTGATCCGAGGGGCGGTCAGGAAGCTGCCGTGGGACACCACGGGATTCGCGCCGAACACGACGAGCAGATCGGTACGCATCAAATCTGGGATGGGTACCGGGAACGGAGCGCCGTAGAGAAACTGGTTGGCCAGTAGTCGGCTGCTGGTGTCCTGGGTAGACGAACTGAAGAAATGACTGTCGCCGCCGATGCCCTTGGCGAACGCCATCGCGGCGAACAGGTGCGAATAGCTGAAGGCCGCGGGGTTGCCCATGTACCACGCCAGCGCACCCGATCCGTGGCGGCCGTGGATTTCGGTGAGCCGGGCGGCGATGTCGTCGAGCGCCGCGTCCCAGCTCACGGGTTCGAAACCGTCCGCTGTGCGCTTCAACGGTGTGGTGACCCGGTCCGGGTCGTTGACGACCTCGGTGAACGCGATGCCTTTCTGGCAGGCGAATCCGGCCGACAGCGGGTGGTCTTTGTCCGGCCGCAGTGCCGTGAGCTTGCCGCCCTCGACCGTGGCGATCATGCCGCACAGCGGCTCGCAGATCCGGCAGAACGTCACCTTGGACTCGGCCCCACGCTCGCTCACTTGGACTACGTTACTGTAAGAGTTACAGTTGCTGGACATTTTCGGCCGAACACGGAGGAATCGGACGCATGCAGAAGGCCCTTGCGCCAGAGATCTCGACCTGGCCCGACACCGAACCGCAACTGATCGGCAGCCGCTGCACCGACTGCGCGGCCACCGCCTTCCCGGCCCAGGCTCGCTGCCCTCGATGCAGCAGCGCCAAGACCTCAGAAATACAGCTCCCCCGCCGCGGCACCGTCATCGCCTGGACCACCCAGGGCTTCCCACCCGGCGCCCCCTACAAAGGCCCCACCGGAAAGAACTTCGTGCCCTTCGGCGTCGGCCTGGTCGAACTCACCGACGACACCGGCCCCGTCATCCGCGTCGAAGGCCGACTCACCGAAAACGATCCGACGAAACTGCAATTCGGCATGGACGTCGAACTCACCATGATCCCGTTCACCACCGACGAAGACG
>NZ_MLCL01000027.1 GCF_001942625.1 Mycobacterium syngnathidarum | reverse complement strand
TGCACTGGAAGTGCCTTTCTTAACTGGCCTGATTGATGCGTAGAGAACACCAATCCTCCCAGCTCAAGGGGCACTTTCCTTATATCGACACCCACCTACACAGGCAATTCATCGGTGGATCGAGGCTAAATGCGATGTGTCCGGGACCGCATTCCTGACGCGCGCAGGGCTGTCGGATGCGTGCTCGGTGAGGCTCTCAATGGGCTGTGGCACCGAACTGGGCGATGGCACCGAAGGCCGTGGCGGCACCTGCTGCGCCCGGTCCTCGCCCGCCGTAACCGGCTGGGCCTGCCGGGGGCCGGCCTTCACGGCCGCGGTCGTCGTCGTGGCCGACGCCGTAGCCAATTGCTCGCGGCCGTGGGCAAATGCGTTGGGCCGCTTGGGTCTAGTGAGTGACAGCAGGCACAGAGTCGCGTGCGCGATAGCGACGTCGATCACCGCCGGCCAGATCCACGACATGGACTCGCGAATACCCAGCATCACTGCGAAGGAGCGCAAAGCGTCGAACGAGAGCGCAAAGCGTCGAACGAGAGCGCAAACGAGCCCAGTGCCAATGCTGCCGTGAGCGCGAGCGCTACCCAATACACCCAGCCGACGGAACGGGCTCGCACCAGCCAAGTTGCCGAATGAGTCGCTGCCAGAAGAACTATCGGCGGTACCAAAGCTGCAAGTGCGGCCAGCCATCGTGTTTCGGACGGGGCGATGAGCAGCGCGTGTCCAACATTGCCGGCCAACGACATCGAGGCCGCAAGAATCAACCACCCCATGAAGAAGGTGCCGGCGCGGCGACGGTCGCCTTCTGCTGGGGCACCGCCAACCGGAGGCCGCTCAGGCGCGTATTGGTCCTGGAGACTCATGCATCGAGCCTATGGGCGCCGCCGATGCGCCTCGTGCACAATTTATCGCTTAGCTGGCACCACACAGCTCATCGAGCCGTGCGGACGCGGCCGTAGCTGCCACACCATCGGCCTGCGTGTACGTGCGATTGCGCAGCAACTCGATTTCAGTACGCCGCTCCGCGACATACTGCCGCGCGACGGATGCAGTAGTGGCTGGCTCGGCTGAAATCTGCGGCTCAAACAGGTCAAGGCCTTGGCGATCGCAGCGGTCCGATTCCCGATGTAGGTGTCGATATTCGGCGTCGACCAATCCCAGCCCGGAGGCAGCTGAGGGATAGCCGTCAGGGCGGCCTTAGTGGAAGGCCACGCCTCGCACGTCGAGCTGGTCTCGGTGGCGTTGCCCTGTGCTGGGGCATTCTGGGCAGCTGTCGGAGCGGGGCTAGCGGGTGCTGCGGTGTCGGAGCCGCGGCTCAGTAGGACAGCTGCGATTACCGAGGTGGCGATGATGATGGCCGCGACGATGATGGCGACCGGAAGCCAGCGCCGCGACGGCTTGGCAGTCGGATAGTAGGGTGGCCACTGGGGTGGTGTCATAGGTAATATCACTACCTCTGTCAGGGGTGATGTTGCGCGTGGGGTTGCGCTAGCGGCTGCGCGTGCTCGGATAGCTGGCGTCTAGGGCGGCAGTGACGATTTCCGAACGCGTCGACTTTGGCCGCCCGGGGTGGCCCGCCAAGATGATGCTGTTCACCCAGTCCACAATGCGGCGCAGCGCTTCAACCTCACCCGCAATGGGCCGCATGTACACCGGCACAACAGGTTCCGCCTTCTGGACAGGTGCGCGCCTGACGAAAAAGCCAGGGGGCTGCGTGGCGTTCTCTTCGGGTCGGCGGGCAAGCACGAGTTCGGGGAGATCCGCGAGGTGGCTGCTCACTGCTTCCATGATGAGCTCGGTCTGTGGTGCCGACCCTGGCTGGTCGGCGACGGCCTTGAATCGCGCTGCCACGGAGTTGGCGACGCTGACCCGCGTCGGTGAGGCGACATGCATTAGCGGGTCGGTCCAATCAATCTCCAGCGCGGGCAGATCCCGCCGGGAGGGCGAGTGATCCACGTCGGCTGTCACCTCGGTCTCGGTCTCGGTGACGGCGGGCGCAGGCGCCGGCGCAGCCCGCGGCGGCGTCGCGCTGACAGTTACTGCCGGCTCCTCGGCGGGGGCCGGAGCAGCGGTCGACGAGCTGGGGAGCCTGTCATCTGCTGGGCCCGCATCAGCACTGACCGGGGCGGCCGGCTTCGGGTGACGGGGAGGGGGCGCTTGGCGCCCTGCCCGCTCTGCTTTGCGGTTGCGCAGGGATGCGATTCCGTCGGACATGGGTGTTCCTCTCCCCCGTTACTGTTGAGCCTTGAGCGCGAGGTCAAGGACGCTGCGCGCCACCTCGTGCATTTCTTCAACGAAACCAGCTGCCCGAGCGGGTATTTCGCCGGAACGACCAGGGGCGCATACCGCCATCGTGAGCTTGCGCCGCTTGAGGAAGGTGTGGCTGGAAACCACGGGGCCAACCGGGATGTCGAAGGTGTCGCTCAGCTTCTCCAGCTGGCGAAGTTCGGCTTCTGGGGCTGCTTCCACGCGGTTGATGACAAACAGCAGTGGATAGCCTCCCTGCAATTCCTTGGCCATGCTCTCGGTCGCCTTCAGCGCCCGGGTCTCAAGGTTGACCGGGACCACGATGACGTGTGCGGCCGCGACCGCCCCCATCGTGGAGCTCACTCCGCCCGGGTGTGTGTCGACCACCAGCGGTCGGCCTAGCGACTGCGACCACTTCTCCAGTGTCGAGGCCATCTGGTCAGCCGGTGGCTGGTGGATGGCGAAGTCGGGATGCGACGGAATGAGGTCAGCGCGCACTCCCCCGCCCGAGAGAGGGCGTGGCACGCGGCCAGCCTCC
The DNA here is from genome assembly GCF_001942625.1 of Mycobacterium syngnathidarum. Lineage (GTDB taxonomy): Bacteria > Actinomycetota > Actinomycetes > Mycobacteriales > Mycobacteriaceae > Mycobacterium > Mycobacterium syngnathidarum. Next base: position 55,923 of record NZ_MLCL01000027.1, on the reverse strand, counting down.
AGCGCGTCAAGAAGAGGTGCGGTGGTTCTTGTCTCATGGCGGTACCCCCACGCGCGGGTGGCCCCTCCCTCGTCCCAGTCCAAGTCGACGAGGACTCCGCCGAGCAGGAACGCCAACTCCTTGGCGAGTTCGGTCTTGCCCACTCCCCCCTTCCACGCCGCAACCGTGACGATTAGGCGGGGCAGGAGTTCCATCAGCGCCGGCGACGAGGCGACACCGAGCCGCTCTAGCGCGATGCCGGGCTGCTGCGCCTCAGCGCCGCCTGCCCGCCGCTTGCCGCTGACATTGCGTGTCGCAACACCTGCAGTGCTGTCTGGCATATCGCGCACCCCTTCTGTGCGTGTGTGCACCGCTGACAAGGTGCATATGTGCTGCGTTCGATATTAGTCGACCACGCTGTGTGTGCGTGCACAACTTGTATCGCGGCGCGCCGCACAGCCGATAGCACCCTGACTATTACCTGCCTGCGTGTCAGCATGTACCAGAGCCACTATCACAGCCAATAGCGCAAGACCGTGCCGCGTGCAATGTAATCCTTGATATTGGACGTGATGTTGTCGGCAGTGTTGTGCGCAATGTTGCAGGTGACATTAGCCCTGCTCGGAGGTGCAACATTACAAACTGCGGCCTGTAGTCGCTGCTGACCAACGGTAGCCGCTCGCAGCGCCAGGCATATGGCGGACGTGTCGAAAGCGCGTCAGCGGGCCCTACGCGGCGTTTTCCCAGGTGATCTTCAACCCCCACCGCCCGAGGCCGGGGGGCTCCGAAGGGGCCGGCGAACCACGTGATGCAGACCCAAGCATGCGCACATATGTTCGAGCACGCACCTAGAATGTGGAGCTGTGACGAGGCTACGGCGGACCCGGCGCGGGTATGCGGAACCCGGCCCGCCGCAGCATTGTCCTGGGGGGCATCCGCTCCGTGGGCCGCAGCTGGTGCTTGTAGGGACGCAGCAGTGCTCAACGTGCGCCAACCGGGGGATGGGCCCGCACCGCTCGTATACGTGTAGGAACTTGCGACAGGACGGTCTACGACCCGCCGGCCACCTCGGAGTGTGCCTTCATCGCTATGGATGGCCGCGAAGTTCCGAAGCGCTGAACAGGACCGGGCGCCGCCACAACGAGTCAGCGTGCACGGCTCACCGGCGCGAGCGGTGCACGGTGTAGTTCGTCCACGCAGGGAACTCGCACATGATGATCGGGTCGCGGCCGGCGCGCGTGCAGAGCACTTGGAGAACCCCGTCGCGGACGACCGCGGCGACGTCGGCGTCGGCGGGCAGGTAGCGGGTCGCTGAGACGATGGTGGTGTCATCGTCGGCCACGTCGACCTCGACACTGCCGGCTCCCGCGATCTGGCACTCGCGGTAGTAGTCGACGCTCATCTCCATCAAGCGGCTGGGGGCGACATCAAAAACGAGAATCTTCGGGCTGCGAATCTTCATGGTCACGTCGGGTTTCCTTCCCTCTGATGCACGACTTTCGTGCTGAGGGAACCCTAGAAAACGACAGTGCAGCGATTGAGTCGTCGCGGCCCTCACCTGCGCATTTAGTGGTTAGCTCGCGCGTCGGGTGGGTTTGGAGTTGTGCAGGAGAGCGTCAATCGTGGCCTGCGTCTTCGAGCCCCATCGCGGGTCGAGCGCACTGACGAAGGCGGCCCACAATGGCAGGGCCACGGTCGCTTTGAGCGTGTCGGCGCCGGTGCCGCGCGCGGCGGGGGAGCGGTAGGCAAAACTCCAGGCGACCGCGCGAGCCGCGTCGTCGACGATCCAGTACACCAGCTCGTCGGCGTCGACAGTTTGACGCGTGCCTGGCTGACCGGTCAGTACATCCATGCACCGATAGTGGAGAGAGTTCTCCGCGTCGAGGGTATAGGCGGCGCCGGGGGCATCGACTGCGGGAAATGCTTGGAACTGTGGCCGGGGGAGGGTCCGCCTTGCCGCAATCCTGGCGACCGCGCTCAGTTGCGCCAAGGCGTGCTCAATGCGGTGTTCTAGGGGGTCGGGGAGCAGATTGACGAAATCCGGCGCTAAGGGGCAATCGCCGAGCGACCTTGCGCTGTAGGTGATTTCATGTCGTCGTGACTGATGAGGGCGGCTATGGCCGGTTCGGTGCGTTGTCTCGGCAGGAGCTGGAGCGTTACTGCTACTTGGATGACGAGGACCGGCGGCTGATCGCTGCGCGGCGGCGCGACTACAACCGTCTGGGGTTCGCGGTGCAGGTGGTGACGGTGCGTCACCTGGGAATGTTCCTGGCTGATCCGCTGGATGTCCCGCCCGCGTTGATCGAGTATCTGGCCGAGCAGTTGGAGATCTCCGATCCGTCGATGGTGAAGCGGTACACCGATCGGGAGAAGACCAAGCTCGAACACGCCTGGGAAATCCAGCAGGTGTACGGACTCAAGCCGTTCGGCGAGATGGAGTCGGAGCTCACGTCGTGGATCGTCGACCAGGCGTGGATGACCGGCGACGGACCGAAGGCGATCTTCGGCGACGCAGTGACATGGCTGCGGAAGCGTCAGGCGCTGCTGCCGGGGATCACCACGTTGGAGCGGCTGATCGGCGACGGCCGCAACGCGGCGGACGCCCGGTTGTGGCGCCAGCTCGGCGAGCAGCTGACCTCGGAGTCCGCGTCTGCCTTGTTGCGGCTGCTGGAGGTTCCTGCGGAGGGCGGGCAGAAGGTCAGCGAGCTGGAGCGGCTGCGCAAGGGCGTGTTCAAGGCGTCGTCGAAGGGGATGCTCGCGGCGCTGCGCAGGGTTGTCGACCTGCAAGCGGTCGGGGTGGACAGCATCGACGTGAGGGCGATCCCGCCGCGTCGGTTGACGGGGTTGGCGACCTACGGGTTGGCGAGCAAGGCCGCCGCGCTGCGGCGGCTGCCCACGCGTGAGCAGCGCTTGGCGGTGCTGGCCGCGACGGTCGTTGTGTTGAGCGCGCGGGCGGTCGACGACGTGTTGGAGACCTTCGACATGTTGATGACGACGAAGCTTCTGTCCAAGGCCGAGCGGGAGTCTCGCGAGGAGAAGCTGCGTCGCTATCCGAGGGTGTCACGCAACGCAGGCAAGCTCGCGGCAGCGGTGAAGGTGCTGCTGGAGATGGTCGAGGTCAACCAGGACGTCGGGCTGGGCGTGGTGTTGGACATGATCGAGAAGACCGTCACCCGGGCCGAGTTGCGGCACGCGGTCCAGGCGGTCGACGAGCTGGTGCCCGCCGACGACGCGGAGCTGGATGGGCAGCGGTTGATCGAGTTGGCCGGCAAGTTCGCCACGGTCCGCCCGTTCCTGTCGATGCTGATGGACACGATCGAGTTCGGCGCGACCAGTGACGGCGCCGCCGTCCTGGCGGCAATGAAGACCCTCGCCGAGCTGCTGACATCCAGGTCGTCGGGCAAGATCCCGGCAAACCTGCTGGACGCCCGCAAGGTCGACCACGACTTGATCGTCGGCGCGTGGAAGCGCTTGATCTACACGCCGGGCCGACCGGAGGGCACCGTCGACCGGAACTCCTACACGATCTGCGTGTTGGAACAGTTCCACCGACACCTCAAGCACCGCAGCATCTTCGCGGTGCGTTCGTCGCGGTGGCGCGACCCGCGGGCGCACCTGCTGGCAGGCGAAGCCTGGGAGGCTGCGCGTGACGCCGGCATGAACGCGCTGGGCCTGCCCGCCGCGCCGACGCAGCTGCTGACCGATCACGCGACGGCGTTGGAGACCGCTTATCGGGAGTTGGCCGCACGGCTGGGCGAGGACACCCCAGCCAGCATCGACGCCGACGGCAAACTGCACGTCGCCGCGCTGGACGCCAAGGCCGAGCCCGCGTCGCTGGTCGACCTGCGCCGCCGGGTGGAGGCGATGATCCCGCGTGTGGACCTGCCGGAACTGGTCACGGAGGTGATGAGCTGGCATCCCGGTTTCACCGAGGCGTTCACCCACACCTCGGGCAACGAGGCCCGCGTCGCCGACCTCGGCTTGTCGGTGGCGGCCGTGCTCTGTTCCTATGCGATGAACGTCGGGTTCAAACCGGTGACAACGCCTGGTGTCGACGCCCTGACCAGGGATCGGCTGCTGCACGTCGACCAGTGCTACGTGCGGGCCGAGACCATCGAGGCGGCCAACGCCGTGCTGGTCGACGCCCAGGCCGACATCCCCCTGGCCCAAGCGTGGGGCGGCGGGCTGGTCGCCTCGGTGGACGGGATGCGGTTCGTGGTGCCCGTGCGCACCCATAACGCCCGCCCGAACCCGAAGTACTTCGGCCGGAAACTGGGCATCACCTGGTTGAACATGCTCAACGACCAGTCCGCCGGGCTGGCAGGCAAGGTGCTGCGCGGAACACCTCGCGATTCGCTGCACACCATCGACGTGATCGTGTCCCAGCACGGCGGGCGGATTCCGGAGGTCATCATCACCGACACCGGGTCGTATTCCGACATCGTGTTCGGACTGCTGCATCTGATCGGCCGCCAGTACCGGCCGCAGCTGGCGAACCTGCCCGATCAGCGGTTGTGGCGCATCGACGCCCGAGCCGACTACGGGCCGCTGGACAAGGCGGCGCGCGGGGTGATCGACACCGCCAAGATCGCCGCGCACTGGGAGGACATGTGCCGGATCGCGGTGTCGATCCACTCCGGTGAGGTGTCGGCGCACGAGGTCACCAGGATGATCTCCCGCGACGGGCAGCCGACCGCGTTGGGCCAGGCCATCGCCCATTTCGGGCGGATCTTCAAGACCCTGCACATCCTGCGCCTGGCCGACGACGAACCTTACCGGCGCGAGGGCAAGGCCCAGTCCAATCTCGTCGAGGGTCGTCACGACCTGGCGCGCACGATCTATCACGGCCGCAAGGGCGAGATGACCCGCGCCTACTACGAGGGCATGGAAGACCAGCTCTCGGCGCTGGGATTGGTGCTCAATTGCGTCGTCGTGTGGAACACCGTCTACGAGAACCGCGCCCTCGCCGCGCTGCGAGCCGGCGGATACCCGGTGCTCGACACCGATGTCGAGCGATTGTCGGCGTTCGTGCGCGCCCACATCGGCATCGACGGGCACTACAGCTTCCACCTGCCCGACCCCAGCGGAGTTCACCGACCGCTGCGCGACCCGGACGCCGACGACGACGAGTAGCGCGAGTCGAAGGGTGGCGGATGACCGCTCAGGACCTGACGACGCATGTCGGCGGAAGTCTCTCCTGAGCCGCGAAACAGGCCACGGCCTGCACCTCTACCTCCGACCTGACCCAACAAACTACCGCTAGATTACGGTCACGGAGAGCGTCAGTTTGTCGCTGTGCGGCACGCCCGTCCGGTCGAGGAAGTCACACATGTCATCGATCATCGGCTGCATGAGCAGCTGCCCCAGCTGACGAACCATCAGCCCGATGACCTGTGAGGACTCGGATCGCCGTGTCGAGGTCTTGCCCGAATAGCGGAGTTTGGAGATCTCTCTGCGACTCAGGTCGGTCAGCCGCTCGAGTAACTCGCTCTTTCCCTGCGGATCGAGCACAGCGCGCCGGATGTAGTTCACCACCGTCGGATGCGTCGCGAGCATGTGCCGCACCGCCTCGTCTCGAGCGGCGGCGACCTGCGCTGGGGCGCCCTCGTCCGGCACAGAGGCGATCGCCAGAGCGTAATAGTCGACGACCAGTTGCTCGACGGCGACGCGTAGCCCGTCCTTGGTCTTGAAGTGGTGCTGCACCAATCCCACGGCGACCCCGGCGGCGGCGGCGACGGCGCGCATCGAGACGCGATCCTCGCCGCGCTCGGCGTAGAGGTCGAGCGCGGCGTTGCGAATGCGGGCCTTCGCGGTGAGGTCCTCGTCACTGGCGCGGGGGTCGGTCACAGAAATTGCCTCCTATCAGGGAAAAAAGCATACACCCTTGACATTAGACAGTACATGCGCATTAATGGCTATACATCAGTATAGTCAAAAAGGGGTTGATGATGTCGCAGTCGAGTTCGCTGCAGGGCGTGCAGGTGGTGTCGCTCGCGATCAATCTGCCGGGCCCGCTCGCCGCCGCGCGGCTACGGGCGCTGGGCGCCACCGTCACCAAGATCGAACCGCCGGCCGGCGACCCGCTGCGGGCCGTGGCGCCGACGTGGTACGACGAGCTCACTGTGGGCCAGCGGGTCGTGACCCTCGACCTCAAGGACCCCGCTGATCGGGCGGTGGCGGCGCGCGAGCTGTCGCGTGCCGACCTGATGCTCACCGCCATGCGCCCCTCGGCGCTGGTCAAGCTCGGCCTGGACGAGTTGACCGCGGCGAATCCGCACCTGTCGCATATCGAGATCGTCGGGCACGACGGGATCGCGGCGGAGCAGCCCGGCCATGACCTGACGTACCAGGCCCTGCACGGCACTCTCCAGCCGCCGACGATGCCGACCGTCCCGGTGGCCGACCTGCTCGGCGCCGAGCGCGCCGTGTCCGCGGCCCTGCTCGCCCTGCGCGTGGCCGCGGAGTCCGGCGTGGGACACCGCGAGCGGGTCGTCCTCGAACAGGCGGCCGCCGACGCCGGCGCCGCAGTTCGGCACGGTCTGATGGGAGCGGGCGCGCCGCTCGGCGGGGCGCATCCCGGTTACCGGATCTACTCCAGCTCCGACGGCCACGTCGCGCTGGCCGCGCTCGAGCCGCACTTCTGGGAGCGCGCCCGCGCCGGTCTCGGTGTCGAGGGCACCCAGGAGGAGCTCGAGCAGACGTTTCTTTCCAAGCCGACGCGCGAATGGGAGGAGGTCGCGAAGCGCCTCGACATTCCCCTGATCGGAATCCGCGATTCGGCACCCCGTAATTCAGCACAAGGAGCTTTGTCATGAGTGTTCGCGAGGCCGTTATCGTCGGCGCGGTCCGGACCCCGGTCGGCCGTCGCGGAGGGATCCTCAGCGCATGGCATCCGGTGGACCTGCTCGGGCAGACGCTGCGGGAGCTTGTGGCCCGCGCCGGCGTCGACCCCGCCGCGATCGAGGACGTCATCACCGGCTGCGTCATCCAGCACGATGTCCAGTCGGGCAATCTCGGCCGCCACGCGGTGCTCGCCGCCGGGCTGCCCGAGTCGGTCCCCGCGGTGACGATCGACCGCCAGTGCGGTTCAGGGCAGCAGGCGGTCAGCTTCGCCGCCCAGGCGGTGATGGCGGGTTCCCACGACCTGGTGATCGCCTGCGGCGTCGAGTCGATGTCACGGGTGCCGATGCCTCCGGCGTTCCTGCCCGGCGCGCCGCTCGGCCCGCAGTACAGCCCGCGCGAACTCGACCGCTACGACGGTGGGCTGATGGCGCAGGGCCCGTCGTCGGAGCTGATGAACGAGAGGTTCGACCTGAGCCGAGCGGCGTTGGACGCGTTCAGCGCTCGCAGCCACGAGCGGGCGCACGCCGCGACGCGGGCCGGGAAGTTCCGCGACCAGATGGTGCCGATCACCGCCGACCCCGACGACCCGACCGGTCCGGTCATCGACTCGGACGAGGGCATCCGCGAGCACATCGACCCCGCCAAGATGGCGAGCCTGAAAGCCGTGTTCGGCGCCGACGGGCGGACCACGGCGGCCAACTCCTCGCAGATCAGCGACGGCGCGGCCGCGCTGCTGATCGCCGACCGCGAGTACGCCGAGCGCAACGGCCTCATCCCACGCGCCCGGTTCCGCGCGCTGTCGGTCGCCGCCGCCGACCCGATCATCCAGTTCACCGCGATCCTCGACGCCGCCCACAAGGCGCTCGGCCGAAGCGGGTTGGCCGTCGAGGAGATCGACCTGTTCGAGGTCAACGAGGCCTTCGCCGGTGTGCCGCTGATCTTCCAACGGGAATTCGGCGTCCCGGACGACAAGCTGAACGTCAACGGCGGCTCCGTCGCCCTCGGCCACCCGCTGGGCTCGACCGGAGCCCGGATGCTCACCGACCTGCTCTGCGAACTCGAACGCTCCGGCAAGAGGTTCGGCTTGCAGACCGTCTGCGAGGCCACCGGCACCGCGAACGCCACCATCATCGAACGCATCTGAGGACGTCATGAGCCACGAGATCGTGAGGGGCCTGCCCTCCACCCACGGCGACCACTATCAACTCAACACCACCACCATCATCCGGCACGCCGCGCGCACCTATCCCGAGCAGGAGATCGTGTACCGCACCGCGGACGGCGGCTGGGACCGGTACACCTACGCCGATGCCTACGCGCGAATCCAACGAAGTGCCAATGCACTTCGCTCGATCGGCGTCGGGCCGGGCGATGTGGTCGGGATCCTCGACTGGAACAGCAAGCGGCACTACGAGCTGTACTGGGCGATTCCCGGCCTCGCTGCCGTGATGTTGCAGATGAACCTGCGTTTGGCGCCAGAGGATCTCGCTTACGTCACCGGACACAGTGATGCATCGGTGGTCCTCATCGACGAGTCGCTGCTTCCGGTTGCCGAGGCGCTGGCACCGCATACGCCGAACGTGAAGACGTGGGTGGTGATGACCGATAAGCCGCTGGCCGACATCACCACCACGCTCCCGCACGCGGTGCACTGGGAGGACCTGCTCGCGGACGCCGGCCCGGAGATCGACTGGCCGGTCATCGACGAAACCTCCTCCTACAGCGCGTGTTACACCACCGGCACCACCGGCAGGCCCAAGGGCATCTACTACTCGCATCGCGGCATCTACCTGCACACCCTCGCCGAGGTCGCCGGACTCGGGATGAGCAGCGACGATGCCGTCATGCTCATCACGCCGATGTTCCACGGCCAGGGCTGGGGCCTACCCCAGGCGGCCGCCTACAGTGCCGCAAAAATCGTGCTGCCCGGTCGCTACATCGCCGAGGACACATCCGTCCTCGTGGACGCGATGATCGCGGAGCAAGTCACCGTCGCAAACGGTGCGCCGGCGATCTTCCAGCCCATGATGAACTACATCAAGACGCTTGCGGTCGCACCGGACTTCTCCCGCGCGCGGCTGCTGTCCGGTGCCACCGAGCCGCCGCTGTCGCTGATGCGCGACTTCCACGACATCACTGGAGCCGACGTCATCCACGCCTACGGCGCCACCGAGACCACCCCTCTGGTCGCGGTGAACCGGGGACTGAAGCCCTCGCTGCGCGGTGTGATCTCGGACGAGGAGAAGTGGGATCTCAAGCGTAAGCAGGGTTTGCCGGTCAACGGCATCGACATCCGGATCGTCGACGCGGAAGGCAACGATCTCCCGCACGACGGCACGAGTCAGGGTGAAGTGCTGCTGCGCGGACCGTGGATCATCGAGCGCTATCACAAGCTCGACGACGACGCCGACAAGTTCCTCGACGGGTATTGGCGTAGCGGCGATGTCGGGACCATCGACCCGAATGGTTACTTGAAGATCACCGACCGGATCAAGGACGTGGTCAAGTCGGGTGGCGAATGGATTTCCTCCATCGACATGGAGAACGCACTCGTTGCCCATCCGAAGATCGCCGAGGCGGCCGTCATCGGCGTCCCGCACCCGAAGTGGCAGGAGCGTCCAGTAGCACTCGTCGTGACGACCGACGGGCAGGAACTTCCACTGTCGGAGATCCACGAATTGCTCGCCGATGCATTCGCCAAATGGCAATTGCCCGAGACCGTCCTGTATCTGGACCAGCTGCCCCGCACCAGCGTCGGCAAGCTCGACAAGAAGGCCATGCGCGCCGCGCACACCAACGTCTACGAGGACGTCCGATGAACCCCGACAACGCCCCGCTACGCACGGCCCGCGACAGCCACCTCCTGATCCTGGAGATCAACCGGCCCAAGGCTCGCAACAGTCTGAACGAGGCGGTGCTCACCGCCTTGAACACCGAGCTCGTCGCGGCTCGGCACGACGACGAGATCCGTGCCATCGTGCTCACCGGCGCCGGCGGGATCTTCTGCGCCGGAGCCGACATCACCAATTTCGACGCCATTCGCGACCAGTCGCTGCTCGGCGATCGAGCCGCGCTGGGCGGCACCATCTGGGCCGACCTGGGCCGATTCCCGAAGCCGGTCCTCGCTGCGGTCGAGGGCCTCGCACTCGGCGGCGGCTGCGAGTTGGCGCTTGCCTGCGACATCGTCATCGCCGGCGAATCCGCCAAGTTCGGTGTCCCGGAGGTGAAGCTCGGCGTGATCCCGGGCGGCGGCGGAACCCAGCGCCTGATTCAGGCCGTCGGCAAGTCCAAGGCGATGGCCCTACTGCTCACCGGCGACTTCCTGTCCGCACAGCGGGCGTGCGCGGCCGGCATCGTCGCCGAGACCGTCCCGGACGGCACCGCCCTCGAAGCGGCGGTCGCCATGGCGCAGCGGATCGCCGCCAACTCACCGCTCGCGGTGGCGCTGGCCAAGGATGCCGCCCTCCAGGCCCTGGAAACCTCTCTGGCGCAAGGACTCGAGCACGAGAAGCGCAACTTTCACGTTGCCATCCATTCCGCCGACAGCCGCGAGGGCCAGGCCGCGTTCCTCGCCAAGCGCGCCCCCGAATTCACCGGAAAGTAGGACCGATCATGAGCGAGCTGTTCCCCGATTACCGCTCCCCGTGGGAGACCGACGATCAGGCGCTGCTGCGTAAGCACGCCGCCGAGTTCTTCCGCAAGGAAGCCACCCCGAACCAGGACCGTTGGGCCGCGCAGCACCAGGTCGACCGCGAGTTCTGGACCAAGGCCGGCGCCGCGGGACTGCTGTGCCTCGACATCGCCGAAGAATACGGCGGCGGGGGCGGCAACTTCGGCCACGAGGCGATCGTGCAGCAGGAGATCGCCTACGCCCACGACACCGCGTTCGGCTTCGCCGTGCACTCGACGATCGTCGCGCACTACATCGCCGCCTATGCCACCGAGGACCAGAAGAAGCGCTGGCTATCGAAATGTGCGAGCGGTGAGAGCGTCCTCGCCATTGCGATGACCGAACCCGGCACCGGCTCGGACCTGCAGGCCGTACGGACCACCGCGGTTCGCGACGGCGGCCACTACGTGATCAACGGCTCGAAGACGTTCATCTCGAACGCGTCGCACTGCGACCTGCTCGTCATCGTCGCCAAAACGGACCCGAGCCAAGGTTCCAAGGGTATCTCGCTGCTCGTCGCGGAGACGGAGAATCTTCCGGGGTTCGAGCGTGGGCGGGTGCTGGACAAGATCGGCCAGCACGGCCAGGACACCCGCGAGTTGTCGTTCACCGACATGCGGGTGCCGGCAGCGAATCTGCTCGGCGGCGTCGAGGGGCAGGGCTTCTACCAGCTGATGGGTCAGCTGCAGCGTGAGCGGCTGATCCTCGGTGTCGGCGGTGTCGCGGTGGCCGAGGCCGCGGTGGCGGAGAGCATCAGGTACGCCAAGGAACGTCACGCCTTCGGCAAGCCGATCCTGAACTTCCAGAACACGAAGTTCGTACTCGCCGAGTGCAAGACCGACGTGCTGGCCGGCAAGACCCTGATGGACCACTGCATCCAGCGTCACCTCGACGGCACCCTCGACGCGGCGACCGCGTCGATGGCCAAGCTGTGGGGCAGCGACAAGCAGTGCGAGATCGTCGACCGCTGCCTGCAGGTCTTCGGTGGCTACGGCTACATGATGGAGTACCCGATCGCGCAGATGTACGCCGCTTCCCGCGTGCAGAAGATCTACGGCGGCACCAACGAGATCATGAAGGAACTCATCGGCCGCGCCTTATGAGGTTGACCTTCGCGCAGTGACACCACTGCGTCAGTCACACCTCACTTTGTCAAAAACCCGATGTTCTCAACCTATTTCGTCAGGAGTATTCATGCATATCACCGGAACCAACGCACTCGTCACCGGCGGAGCCTCGGGCCTCGGACTGGCCACCGTCACCGCCCTCGCCAAGTCGGGCGCCCGGGTAATCGCCGTCGACCTGCCCACCGCGAACACGGATGCGCTGGCTGCTCTCGGCGACACCGTGGAATTCGCTCCGGCGGATGTCACCGACGAGGCCGCGGTCACCGAGGCGGTCGAGCGCGCCAACGCGGAGTCCTCACTGCGAATCACCGTGAACTGCGCCGGCATCGGCAACGCCGTCAAGACCGTCGGTAAGAACGGACCGTTCCCGCTGGCCGAATTCGAGAAGATCGTCAAGGTCAACCTGACCGGAACCTTCAACGTCATCCGCCTCGCCGCGCACGCGATGTCGCAGAACGAGCCCGTCGACGGCGAGCGCGGCGTGATCGTCAACACCGCCTCGGTCGCGGCCTTCGACGGGCAGATCGGACAGGCCGCGTACTCGGCATCGAAGGGCGGGATCGTCGGCGCCACCCTGCCGATCGCCCGCGACCTGGCGTCGCTGCTGATCCGGGTGAACACCATCGCGCCCGGCCTGTTCAAGACCCCGCTGCTGGGCACGCTGCCCGAGGCGGCTCAGATTTCGCTGGGACAGCAGGTGCCGCACCCGAACCGGCTCGGCGACCCCGCCGAGTACGCGCAGCTGGTCGAGGCGATCGTGACCAACCCGATGCTCAACGGCGAAACCATCCGCCTCGACGGCGCGATCCGCATGGCGCCGCGGTGAAACCCGTCGGCGTGCAGGTGGGATCGCACCATGAGCACACACGCCTTGTATACGCCGAGGACCTGGGCATCGGCCAGCGTTTCGACTTGGGCTCACACACGGTGACCGAGGCCGAACTCGTCGACTTCGCCACCCACTGGGATCCCCAGTGGTTTCACATCGACCGGGCGGCGGCGCAGGACGGCCAGTTCGGTGGCCTGATCGCCAGTGGAATCCACACGTTGGCGATCCTGCAACACCACGACGCCGTCCATATCCGATACGGCCTGACCGAAGCCGCGCTCCCGCGCGCTCATCTCCCACGGCTGTTCCAACCCCGGCGAGGTCTCGCGCGACCTCACGGCCCTACTCTCGGCCGTGCCCCCGCCGGATCCGACAAACACCACGACCACGCACGCCCGGCAGCGGCTATGAGTTCCCGGACGCGGAAGACCACACCCATCGACGGTGCCGCACTTGATTGGTCTCTTTCGGCCCCCCTCGAGCAGATGCGCTCGGGCCGAACAGTCAAGGTGCTGAACAAGATACGCAGACACGCGCCGGAACTCGTCACCGTCAGCTACTGAGAGATTCAGCGGGAGCGCCGCCGCGCAGCGGGATCGGTCTCGGCCTGCCAGCGCCCCAGCGCCTCGGCGGAGACCTTCGCGTATTTGACCAGGCTGCGCACCGAGGTGTGTCCGCTCAACGCCATCAGCATCGGCGTGGAAGCGCCCTTCTCTGCGGCGTGGGTCAGTCGCGAGTGCCGCAGCTGGTGCAGCGTGAACGGTCCGCGTCGCATCCCTTCGGTGTGCTCCTCGAGGAGCGTCGCGGCGCGGCGGTAGGAAAGTCGGGCGCGGCCGGTCGAGTTGTCGGTGTCGGTCTTGGCGACCGACGGCTTGGCTTTGCGGTCGGTCAGGAACAGCGGCCCGGACTTCCGTCCGGCGATCAGCCGGGGCAGCGGCCGTGCGGTGCCGGTCTGCCAATAGATCACCTCGCGGGCGCCGCCCTTGCGGGTGACCGTGGCGCATCGGTTCACGGTGTCCAGGTCCTCGATGTCGAGATTCAGGATCTCCTCCGCCCGCGCGGCGGACTCATACAGCATCGACCAGAACACCCGCTCGCGCAGGGCCGCGTCCATGCCCAGCAGCTCCGCAACCTCGGCGGCGGTCATCGCCTTGCTGTTGTCCGGCGCACTCGGCCGCGCCCGCAGGCGCGACACCGGATCGCCGGTCAGCCACTGTTGATCGCGTCAGTAGGCGCACGCCGCCGACACCGCGGTCAGCCGGAGGTTGTAGGTCTTGGGGGCCTTGTCGCCCCACACGTAGTCGAACCACCCCGACACCCGATCCGGGTTCAACAACCCGACATCGCCGTCCGCGCCGAAGTCGCGCACCATCCGATCCAACGCCGAGGCGTAGGCGCGGCGGGTGTTCACCGCCGCGATCGTGCCCAGAAAGGTCCGCGTCGCGTCCGCCAGCCGGATCCCGGCGGCCCGCGCCGGTAGCGAGCTCACCGATCCCACCCCGACCGCCCTTCAGCACTACGGCAGATAGTTTCCGGAGTCGCCCATCTCCGGAACGACCATCGCGGCAGGACGACTCACGAGTTACGGCAGATAGTACGCTACTATCTGCCGTAAATCCTTAGCGCCGGATTTCGAGAATCTGCTCCCCGACCCCCAAGAAGGACTGGGCGGCGATCGCCAAGGATCTCAAATTGGTCTACACCGCGGCAAGCGAGTCGGCGGCGTTGGATGCATTCGTCGCGTTCAGCGAGACCTGGGGCCAGCGCTACCCGGCGATCGTCAAGCTGTGGGACAACGCGTGGGCCGAGTTCGTGCCATTCCTGGCCTTCGACAAGGAAATCCGCGGCGTGATCTGCACGACCAACAGCATCGAAAGCCTGAACTCGCGCATCCGCAGGGCCGTCAACGCCCGAGGGCACTTCCCGACCGAGCAGGCCCGCCCTGAAGTGCGTCTACCTGGCGATCATGAGCCTCGACCCGACCGGCAAAGGCCGACAACGCTGGATCAACCGCTGGAAGGCACCCCTCAACGCGTTCGAGATCGCCTTCCCCGGACGTTTAACCCCAGAACGAAAGTAACACTACAACAACGAGTTACACCGTTAACTTGACAGTCTCGGGCGCGCTGCCGGTATACCTCGATGGCAGACCGGTTGTTGATGTGTGGATCGGGTGGGGCCGATCGTCATGGCAGCGTACCGTCGGCGGCCAACACCGGCGCGATGGCGTTTTCAGCGACAGAGGGATTGGCTTCCACGGTCATCCGTCGGCTTGTCGACCGGGGATTGCTTCCTACGACGTGCCGGTCGCCGAATACTGGCCCGAGTTCGGCGCGAACGGCAAGTCAGCCATCACAATTCGCGACATGATGCGCCACCGCGCCGGGCTGTCTAACCTACACCGCCCAAGCCGTCCATCTCCTCGATGACGAGCCCAGTCAATAAAGATCATTGTTGTCTGCATCAACCCTGCCAAGCCAGGGACGCGACGCGGGCTGCGTGTTGGGCATGCATCGGTGGATGGCTTCGCTGCCTGATGCCCCGTAAGCGCGTTGTGAAAACGGTGACGAGCGAGGGGGTCGGCGTCACTGGAGCCAACGCTCTCGGGGGAGCAGCGGCTCGTCGAGGCGGCCGTTTGTGTCGAGCATTCGCTCGAACTGGTTCAGGTGACGTTGCATTGCGCTCGACGCGCGGTCGGCGTCGCCGGCAGCCACCGCACGCGCGATGCTCTGGTGCGCCCGGCGGGTATCCTCCATGTCTAGCTCGGTGAGCGACTCACCTGGGACGTGCCACGACAACTCTTGCTCGAACATCGATATGACGAGCCGCAAGACCTCGTTGTTGCTGCAAACCGCGAGAGCCTCGTGGAACTCCACCGATGGTTCCCATGAGCCGTTTCGAGATGTGGCGTCAGCGATCGCGAGTAGCCAGCCGCGCTGCTCGTCGGTGGCCGACCGGGCTGCCATAGCGGCAATAGCGGGTTCGAGGAGTTTGCGGAACTCGTAGAACTTTCTGGTTGAGGTTTCAGCGAGGGTCAGTAGGAGCGCAACGGATCTGCTGATCTGCCGCAGGTCGGGACGAGTTACCCGAATGCCACCGCGTGGGCCTCGGCGGATTTCGATCAAACCATCGGATTCGAGCAGGCGCAGCGCCTCTCGCACGGTGCCTCTGCTAAAGCCCTCTCCGGAGATCAACTCCGCTTCCGAAGCCAGTTGGTCGCCGGGCCGCATCGCGCGGCCGAGGATTTTTGCGCGGAGCCGGTCGGCCAGAATATCTGACGCCTTGGGTACTCTTGTATAGCGGCGCGCTGCATGCGGTATCTCAGATGTGTTTGCCGCCTGGTCGATATCGCTGTCCACTCCCGCTCCTATGCCCTGCTTGGCGTGACGTGGGGCGGAGCTTCAGCTCCAGCCTGCAGCCCTCTGATATAAATCATACTGAATTGCACGAGAATTCGCTGACGTGACTCGCAAGTCATTGCCTCGCGTAGTCTCGTGGTCAACTCAAGGGAGTGTGGGGCGGCGTCACGGATAGCCCGGCGTTGTCGGTTCTGTGGTCATTCGCGCGATCGGCTATGGTCAGTCACCGGCGGACGAGGGACGTAAGCCAACTCTATAGCAGGTCAATGGGTATCCCGCTCGGCGGGATCTTGGCATGGCGGGCCCGCGGTCAACCTCTGCACCTGTTAGCGATGTCGACAAGCAACGGGACCGAGTCACGGTTCAGGATCCCGTGTAGCGGCAACCCGGGTCGGCCGTGGAGGCGATGTGATCGCGACGCCCGAAAAGTGTGGAGATCATCCCAAGCGCCAGACGGGGTGGCCGGTCGTGGCCGACGCCCGGGAATTCTTGCGAGTCACCGTTGGATATCGGGCTATGCCCAAGTTGCTCGTGGGGCCGTGGCGATATTTGGCGTGCAAATACCTCACTGATTCGGAAGCCCGGTTCCGCATGGACCGAGCGCGAAGTTTCGCGAAGTTGTCCGAACGCACCCGTCGACTTGTGGCGCTGCGAATCGATGCGGTAGGCGATGCATCGAGCAGTACGTTTGCGGTATGGCAGCTAACCACGACATCGAGGAGTTTGGTATGCTCGACGGCCTTGAGGGCCAAGCCCGCGAAGAGCGTGCCGACCTCGTCACATGGCTGATCGGAAAAGGCTACCCCCTCGACGAGATACGTAGATCGCTCGCTACGCCTCTACTGCTGCCCGCGAACACGATCTTCGGCGACGACGGGACCTATGTGTCCGCGCGTGAGATCAGCGAATCCACAGGGATCGAATTGGACCTCCTGCAGCGCCTCTACGGCGCGGTCGGAAGGCCGAGGATCGACGACCCCGACGCAGCCGTACTGCTGCGCGCCGACGGAAAAGCGATCGCGCACGCGAAATTCTTCCTCGACATGGGCGTCGAGCCGGACGAAACGGTTGCCGTGATGCGCATGCTGATCGCGGGACTGGGGTGCCGCCGCGACGATGCGCGATGCGGCCCTCAACACCCTCCTGCGGCCGGGGACAAGTGAAATCGAGCTGGCGCAGGCGGTCGAGCAGCTGGCGCGTCGATCCGCGCCTCACCTCGGACCGCTGATCGAAGACCTATTGTTTATGCAACTTCGCACTTCGTTCCAGGTTGAGGCCGTGAGCGCCGCTGAGCGGGCTGCCGGAAGATTACCCGGGGCCCACCAGGTAACGGTGGCGTTCGCTGATGTTGCCGGCTTCACCAAATTGGGGGAGGTGCTGCCACCTCTGGAGCTTGAACGCGTTGCCAGTCGGCTCGCCGAATCGGCCCAGCACGTAGCGGTCACCCCGGTGCGGCTGGTGAAGTCGGTGGGTGACGCCGTGATGCTCATGTGCTTCGATCCGGCGCCATTGCTGCGGGCAATCCTCGACTTGGCTGACGACGCGGCAGCAAATGGCTTGCCGCGCTTGCGGATCGGCGTGGCTTCCGGACTGGCGATCACACGCGGGGGCGACTGGTTCGGCAGTCCTGTCAACGTGGCCAGTCGAGTAACGGCAGCGGCGCGGCCGGGGACGGTGGCGGTCGCCGACTCCACGCGCGAGGCCGTCGGCAACGCTGCGGACTTCACCTGGTCGTCGATGGGCGCACGCCGGCTCAAAGGCGTGAGCGGCAAAGTAAAGCTCTTCAGGGTCCAGCGCGCCCGGCAGGCTGAGTAATCGCCTTCACCGACTTGCGTATGGCCTTGCGTTGCGGTCGCAGACTCCTGGTTCGGGAAGACAAACGGTCCAGGCTCCGGATAGCGACGAGGTGTCGGTGCCGTGGCACGCCGATCTGGCTGTAGCATTCACCAACGCCGCTGGTTGATTCGGCATGATTAGATGGTGTCGCGCGAGGGGACATCGAAAACCGTGCTAGCCGCGATTGTTGACCGCCTCACCGCGACCGCTTATCTGTAATGAGATGAACAATTGGCGTGTTCTTGCTGGTAGCAACGTAGATTACATGTGTAGAACGTCTGCTCTTTCAGCGACACGTGCGACACATGTTGCCGACGACTTCTCGAACTAGTTGAGCCGTAGTGCCCGGCCTTAGTCGGACTGGCGGTAGCCGTCGCGGATGATCGGGCGTTGTGTCCGGCGGCGCCACAGGAAAAGTGGGTGCTGGGTGGATTCGTTGACGAGCGTGTACTTGATGTAGCCCAGGTCGAGGAGCTCATCGTGGCGGTAGCCGCGCTCGCGGTGGTAGCCGACGAGACTGGCGCCCGGGCGCACCGTTTCACAGGGTCGGCGACTTGGGGCGCCGCAACGTGGGCATTGGACGCTGGCCCGGCCGTCGTCTATGTCACCGATGATCAGGTCGCCTTTTCACGGTTGCGGGTGCAGTCAGCGTGCATGGTGTGCACTGTGACGACGGGCGTTGCGCTGGGCCGACCGCGGCGATCGGTGCGGTGGAGGGGGCGAAGGGAGCCTGGTGGAGGAAATGTGGAAAACGGTCCACCTGTTCGTCCCTTCGGATCGGACAGCAAGCGAGGTTCTAAATTACCTCCGGGAGCAGATCAATGTGATCGCCCACGAAGCAGGCGAGTTCGTCTGTCGGATCAGAATCGGTGATGGCGTCGACCAGGCCAACGGTTGGCATAAGTGGTCGGCGTCGTACCTGCCTGGACCTCCCGGGGGCGTCGGAGGAAGAGATGACTGAGCACCGCGATCGCCGGGTTCGGCGTCGCGAGTTTGTTCTTCTGCGAGGTGGCTGTTGTTCATAGCCCGGGGGTACACAGGGTTGATCGAGATGATTCCGGCGCGGAAAGGGTGGACGAGGTGAGCCAGTTGGGCCGGGGTGCGGACCCGTCGTCACGCCGAGTGATCGATGTAGCGATCGGCGTTTTGATCGGATGGCGTGGGTGTTCTGAGCGGGACGCGTTCGACGAGATCGCCTGTGCGGTCCGAGAATCCGGGGTGGGAATCGGGAGCATCGCGCGGTGGCGCTGCGTCTGTGGGGCGATGTCATGCCGGCGCGGTTGGCGTTGGTGAACGCGTCGACGAGCTGAACGCCGCAGTTCCTGGCCCGCGGTGCAACGGGTGGCGGTGGAGCTTTTTGGCTCGTTGTTGCCCGCGCGCATGGTCTGGTGCTCGGTTACGGTGTGCCAGATGAGCACGTCCACCGTCTCAGACCACGACATCGCAGCCGCGCGAGCCGCGGATGTTCGCCAGGCCGACTACTACCGGGGTGAGCTTTCGCGCCAGCGTGAGCTGCTCATTGACCGGATGGCGGCCCACGAGGCCGCGCTGGCCAAGTATCAACTGCGCGGCGAGATGAACCAGGTCCACCGCATCAGACGGGAGATCCGGCATCGCGAGCAGGAACAGTACGCGCTGCAACGCCTGCTTGATGCGATCGAGGAGCGATTCCCCGCTGCGGCAGGGCCCGGGCCGGCACACCTCTGACCGCTACCCAACCACGGAGCTGATCGGTTTGGGTGGTCGCGATCTCGATCTGGTGCCGCTGAGCGGTGCAAAGCGGGGCGGGCCTGCGCTGACGCCTAGGACGACCAGGTAAGCAGACCGGCGCTGCGGGACAACTCGGCGCGGGCATGCCGCTCGACGAGCAGCGGCACGAACTCCCGTATCGGGCTCTGCTCGAACCGGGCGTGCGCGCTGCGCACGGCGCCGGCCACATGGTCCGGCGGCAGGTCGGCGTAGCTGGCGGTGAGCCGCGCCACGACCTGGTCGATCAACAGCGTTTCGCTGATCTGGGCCACGTCGACAGCTTGGGGCATACACGCTGACCGCGTCAACGGGATCAATCTCACGGCTGCCGCAGCGAGGTTGGGTGCAGCTGCTGGCCACCAGATACCTCAGCCCGCGTAGCTGCTGTATCAGCATGATGTTACGGGTGTAACATCTCATTGTGGCTAGGGGCGACGAACTCGATTGGCTGGTGATCAGCGTGTCGACTGCTGGCGCGGCGGGCACGCTGCGGGTGCAGGTGTGGCGCAAACTGCGCTCGCTCGGTGCCTTATATCTGCAGCAATCGGTGTGTCTGCTGCCCGCCCACGCACATGTGGTCCGCGAAGTGCGGCGGCTGGCCGATCGGATCCATCACCACGGCGGCACCGCCCGCGTCCTACCGATGAGCTTCGTCGATCCCGCCGACGAACAGGCCGTGATCGACGAGCTTAACGCCGCCCGCGACGGCGAGTACGCCGAAGTCCTGGAGCGGCTCCCGGCGCTGCGCCAGGAGCTGGCCGATGAACGCGCTCGCGGACGGCTCACCTACGCCGAGGTCGAGGAGTCCGAAGCCGACCTGGACCGGTTCCGCAGCTGGCTGGCCAAGATCGCCGCCCGTGACTACTTCACGGCCCCCGGTGGGCACGCTGCCCGCGCAGCCGTCGACGCCGCGGCTGCTGAGCTGGCAGCGTTTGAGGACGCTGCCCTGCAGGCCGAAACATCCGCGCAAACCGATGCGCGCACCTCGCAGCGGCTGCACGTGGCGCACGAATCGTGACGGGCTCATTCGGGTGGGATCTCCTCATCGGCGTTGGCGGCGCACTCCTATTCGCCTGGCTGGCATTGCTGGTCGCACTGGCAATTCTCCGGCCGCGGGGAGGGCTACTGCGCGAGGCGGTGCGCATCCTGCCCGACGTGCTGCGGCTGGTGCGTCGCCTCGCCGGCGACAGCACCCTGCCGCGCGGGATCCGCGTCCGCCTCGGGTTGCTGCTGGCCTACCTCGCGATCCCGATCGACCTGATCCCCGACTTCATCCCGGTGCTCGGATACGCCGACGACGCCATCATCGTCGCCGCCGTCCTGCGCAGCGTCGTCCGCCGCGCCGGCCTCGACACCGTTCGCGCACACTGGCCCGGAACCGACGACGGATTCACCGCACTGACCCGACTCACCGGGCTGGCCAAGCCCTCCAGCCGACAACACAGAGACGTACCACCCCAACGTGGGTGACACCGTTACAGATAACACTGTCACCTACGACGTCAAACCGCGCTGAGAACCACGTGGGGAACAGTCCTACACACCCCTCAACCGTTACAGATAAGACTCTTGCCCTTCATCACGAAGGTTGGCGCCGGGGTAGAGGCCGCTAGAGCGCCGTCTCGGTCGCCGTGCTGCGAGTGACGTTGTCCAAGCACGGAACGTGCTTCTACAGCTGACGGCCGCGAGCGCGGAGATATCGTAGCGTCGGCAACGTCGTCAGTGGGACTCTGGCAGCCCGGCCGCGCGGCTGACGTAGTTGAGCACTGCCCGCGACAACGGCCTGCTGGCCTTAGCGGCTCAGGGTCACCGCTCAGCTAGCTTCATCGGCGGATCGGCGGATCTTGGAGAAATCAGGATCGCGCTTCTCGACAAAGGCTGCGCGGCCTTCGGCAGCGTCGGGCCCGGTCAGATCGAGGGTGGCCGACAGCCATTCGAGTTCGAGGAATCTTTCCAGCGGTACATCGAGCGCGCCGCGGATCATGCCTTTGGTCAAGCGCAGTGCCTCTGCAGGGCCGCGGGCGAGGGTTGCGGCGAGGTCGGTGGCGACGGTCAGCGCTGCGCCAGGCTCGGCGAGTTGACTGACCAGACCCGCGCCCGCGGCCTGCGGCGCGGTGAGCCGTTCGCCGCTCAACAGCAGCGCCGCGGCCCGGTGCCGGCCCAGCGCACGGGTTAAGAACCAGGCGGCTCCGCAGTCGGGCACTAGGCCGCGCGCCACGAACGGGGCCGCGAACACGGCGTCGCGGGCCGCTACAACCAGGTCGCAGGCTAATGCGAGGCTCCAGCCAGCACCCACCGCGGGCCCCTCGACAGCGGCAAGCACTGGTTTGGGCAACTTGAGCAGCGTGTCGAGCACGCGCTGTCCGACCAGCAACCGCGCCGCGGGCGCGCCGAGCCCCGCTCCGCGGGCCGGGGAGGTCTTGACGTCGCCGCCGGCGGAGAATGTCCCGCCGGCGCCGGTGAGTACCACCGCGCGACAGTTGTCGTCGGCGGCCACCTCATCGATTGCCTCACCCAGCTGGTGCCAGGTTTGCCAACCGAGGGAGTTGCGCGCACCCGGCCGGTTGAGGGTGAGAACCGCGACACCGGGTCGCGGCCGGTCGAACAGCACCTCGGGTTCACTCACTTGCTCGTCCTCCCCGCCGCGGCCAGCCTGCCGTGTGGTGCGGATGGCACAAGACGTTCGTCGCCGCGTAGCAGTGCGGCGAGCGCTG
The DNA here is from genome assembly GCF_001942625.1 of Mycobacterium syngnathidarum. Lineage (GTDB taxonomy): Bacteria > Actinomycetota > Actinomycetes > Mycobacteriales > Mycobacteriaceae > Mycobacterium > Mycobacterium syngnathidarum. The sequence goes on along the minus strand of NZ_MLCL01000027.1, from coordinate 33,817 downwards.
AACGTGCCCCGACCACAGTATCGGCGCCCCGACCGGCAACCGCGGCGCGATACCAGAGGTGCAGCCGCTGATCCCAGGTGAACCCCATACCCCCATGACACTGGATGGCGGCCTCGGCGGCCGCGAGGTAGGCCGCCGAGGCCCACAGGCGGCTGGCCCGAACGTCGCACATCGCGCCGGGCGCGCCCGCGGCGACGTTCCAGGCCGCCTGGTAGACGAGTGAACGGGCTCCCTCCACGCCGCTGGCGGCGTCGGCGAGCCGATGCCGGATCGCCTGGAACGCCCCGATCGGCCGCCCGAACTGCGTTCTCGTAGTGCAGTAGTCCACACTGCGCGCGATCACCTCGGCGCCGCCACCGACCGCCTCCGCATCGAGAAACAGGCTGTACAGCGTCGCGCAGCGCTCCTCAAGCGCCGACAGGCCAGGGTCGGTGTACAGCGCTTCGGCCTCCAGGCGGGTCCGGCGCAGGCGGACATCTGCGACGGGCCGACGCAAGTCCACGCCGGCTGACACGCCGACTTCGACTCCCGCCTGGTCACAGCCCACGAGCGCGAGCCCTGGTACGCCGTCCAGGTCGACCGGCACCACCACCGCCTGAGCGTCGCCGGCGGCGGGAACCCGCGCCAGCACTCCGCTGACCCGAATCCGGTTCGCTTCACGCACGGCGCACAGACGCCGGTGCCGCCACTGCGGCACCCCGTCGCGCCCGGATATGTCCGGAACCGGGGGCGCCGCGGTGATGACGCTGCCGGTGTGCAGTCGTTCGAGCAGCCCGCTCATGCCGGCGGCCTTCGCCAGCGGCATCAGGTAGCCGGCAACCACGTCCACCGGTCCGGGCACGGGGACCGCGCCGAACGCTTCGGCCACGTGCACGCCGCCGACCCAGTCCGCCGGCGCCCCGGTTTCTCCGGTTGCCGCGCCGAAGTGCTCCAACCATCCGGCCGACACCAGCTCCCGCCACGCCGTTGCCCGGTTGTCCCGGGCGGGCTCCCGGATCAAGTCGGGCATCCGCGCCTCGAGAAACTCCCGCAGCGCGGCCCGCAGCATTGCCAGTTCGTCATCGATCCGGTAGTCCATTCCACCCTCTTTCACCGGCGGTCGCTCGGCAGGCCGAGCGCCTTCGCGATCAGGTTGCGCTGGATCTCGCTTGTGCCGCCATAGATCGTTTCGGCGCGGGCAAACAACAACGAGCGGGTCCATTCCGACCACCCGGCACCGGCCGCAGCCACTTCTGGTCCGGCCGCCTCCAGCAGGGTGGCCAGTTGCTTCTGGTGGCTTTCGCTCCACAGAACCTTCGCGATCGGTGCGAGCATCCCTGGCTCGGCTGCATCAGCATCGAGCGCGAATACCCGGCGTACTGTGCTGTCCACCACGCGGGTGCGCACGAACGCGTCGACCAGGGCGTTCTCGGCGCACGCGTCGCGATGGACATCGTCCAGCGCGCTCAGCATCCGCGTCAGTTCACGCGACAGTTGCAGTGACCGCTGGGCCAAGGCGCTGGAGCGTTCCCGAGCCAAGGCGTAGGTGGCGACCGGCCACCCGTCGCCGATCCCGCCGACCACGTCGGCCGCATCGACGACCACGTCATCGAAGAACACCTCGCAGAACTCGCTGGTGCCCGTTAGATTGCGCAGCGGCCTGACGGTGATGCCGGGGCGGTCCATGTGCACCACGACCAACGTCGGGCCGGGCGAGTCGGCAACCTTGACCAGTAGGTAGCACCGCTGCGCGAACAGTGCGTAGGATGTCCACACCTTCTGGCCTGATACGAGCAAGTGGTCTGCCTTGGCAACCGCCCGGGTGGACACCGCCGCCAGGTCGCTGCCGGCCTGGGGTTCGGAGAACCCCTGACACCAGATGTCGTCGTGGCACAGCATCGGGCGCAGATACCGTCTTCGCTGCTCGTCGGTGCCGAATCGCATCAGCGCGGGGGCGAAGATGCCCATGCCGTTGGTGTTCATCGGCTCCGGCGCGCCGGTTTCGACCAGCGTTTCGACGAACGCGAGCTGTGCGTCTACCCCTAGTCCTTGGCCGCCGTACTCCGTGGGCCAATGTGGGGCAAGCCATCCCGCCTCGAACAGGCGCCGGCCCCACTCCCGGCGCATCGCGACGTAGGACTCGTCGTCGCCCGTTCCGACCGGGATGTCACGCCACCGTGGCGGCAGGTTCGCTTCAACCCAGTCTTTGAGCCCGGCTCGGTAGTGCTCGGCGCTTGCGCTCAGCCCCAAATTCACGACTCAGCACCGCCGCTGGCTGGTGCGCACGCCGGTGACCTCTGCGGCGATCATGTTGCGCAGGATCTCGGTGGTGCCCCCGCCGATGCCCATTCCGCGCACGTCGCGGAAGTACCGTTCCATCGGGTAGCGGGTGAGATATCCCTTGTGCCCCAGCAGCTGGATCGCCTCGTTGCACACCCGCACCGCGGCCTCGTTGGCGTACAGCTTGGCCATCGCGGTCTCGCGGATACCCGGGAAACCGGCGACATCGGTGCGCGCGGCGCGCCATAGCAGCAACCGCGCGGCATCCAGCTCGGTTGCCATGTCGGCGATCTTCCACTGGATGCCCTGGAACTCCAGGATCGGGCGGCCGAACTGCTCACGCTCCTTGGCGTATTCGACGGCGTCCTCCAGGGCGGCGCGCGCGACCCCGATCGACATCGCGGCGTTGCCGCACCGCTCGGGATTGAACTGGCGAATCAAAAACGAGGCGCCCTCTTTGGAACCGGGACGCGGTTCGAGGATCACCTGATCGCGGCGCACGGGGGCGTCGGTGAACCGCAGCACCCCCTCGGCCACGCCGCGACCGCCCATCTTCTCCTCGGTTTCGATCGGCGCCAGGCCTTCGACGTCGGCGTCCACCAGCACCGCGCCTATCCCGTCGGGACCGTTGGTCTCGGGCGCGCGACAGAACACCAGAAAGGTGTGCGCCTGCAGCGCGCCGGTGATGTGGCACTTGGCGCCGGTGAGCCGAAAGTCGTCGCCATCGGGGGCTAGTGTCGTGGCCAGCGCGGTGCCGTCCGATCCGGCCTGCGGCTCGGTCATCGCGACGGCGAACCGCCGAGTGCCGTCGACCACCTCGGGCAGGTACTGCTGGCGCTGCTGTTCGCTACCCATCCGGGCGATCACCCGCGGGGGTCCGTTGAGCTGCATCTGGATGGTCAGCGCGCTGGCCATGCAGCCCACCGCCAGCTCCTCGAGGACTAGACAGGCCTCGAACACCCCGAGGCCGCGACCGCCGTACTCGGTCGGCACGGTGAGCCCGGTGAAGCCGTTCTCGCGCAGGATCTGGTAGGAGCGCTCCGGGAATTCCTGGCGGCGGTCCCACTCAGCGGCGTGCGGGCGAAGCTCAGTGCCGGCGATGAGGTGGGCGCGTTCGACGAGTTCCTGTTGCGCGTCGGTGAGCTGGTCGAGCGCCGGGGTGGTCATTGGCACGTCCTTTCGTTCGCGGGAGCCGCGGCGTCAGCGTTGGGGCGCCAGATGAGCGCGATTTCCCAGCTACGAACCGCCATCGACCATCATAAAGTATAACTATTATCAGATAAACACAACATTTTGAAGTAGCGCCCGTGCCGCGGAGCCCGCGAACGCTACGGCTGGCGCGGCTCTACCCAACGTGACGCGGAGTCGCCGACGCGGTCGACCGAGCTGTCTGCGTGACCGCGTTGACCCAGCCGGCGCTGAGGGGCGAGATCGGGCGGTGCCAAGGTTTCGGCCATAAGCAGCACCTGTTGACTGCTGGTGTTGCCATCGCCCGCGAGCTGGCCGCTGGTCCCGGGTCAGTTGCTGTCGTGAACTGACTACGACACGATCGCCGAATGGCATCCAGCCCGGTCGGCGGCAAGACAGTCGAACCGGATCTGCAGTAGGGCTGTGAACCGCACCGGATTCGGCGATGCCGGTGTCTGTTCGCCCTGGAACAAGCATCGTTCGCGCCGAAATCCTTGCGCTGCGGCGATAACTCCGTCACCGTCGTCCGGGCAGCGACTGCCTCACACGGCGAGGCCGATCAAGCGACAGCCGCGCAGGGTTTCACCTGCCAGCTGACAACCTGTCAGCTGACAATCGGTGTCGGCGTATCAATTGCCGTTGGCCGACTCATCCCGAGCCCGCATGGCGTGCGGTGGCGACCGCCGCCTGACCCTCCTGTGCGCCAGACAGGTCGGCGATCTCCGCCCATCTGGCTGCGAGGTGATCATCGGACGGTGGGGACGGGAAGTCCACGCCGCGCGATTCGACGATCCGTACGCGGCTGAAATGGCGACCGTGAACCCGCACGATCTCGGCCGTCAGATCGCATTCCTCGGCGCATAACCAACCGACGGCGGCCGATACCCAGGCTGGGTCGAGGTCGCTGGCATCGTCGAGCAGGCCGACGGTCATCCGGGTCAGCGCGACCGGGGCGACGGCATTGACCCGAATGCCATGGCGGGCACCCTCCAGTGCGAGTGTATGCATCAGTCCGACCACACCAAGCTTTGCGGCCGCGTAGTTGGCTTGTCCGAAGTTGCCGAACAGGCCGGCGCCGGAAGAGGTTACGACGACCCTGCCGTAGCGTTGCTCGCGCAAATGGGGCCAAGCCGCGCGGGTCACAAACGCGGTTCCATCCAGGTGCACCTGGCGGACGGCCTCCCACTGCTGCACAGTCATCTTGTGAAACGTCGCGTCTCGCAGGATGCCCGCGTTGTTGACTACGATGTCTAGCCGGCCGAAGGCCTCGAGCGCGGATTTGACCGCCTCCTTCGCGCCGGTCTCGGAAGCGATGTCGTGGTCATCGGGCACGGCGACACCGCCGGCGGCCCGGATCTCCGCCACGACGTCCTGCGCCGCCGCAGCGTTCGCGCCACCCCCCTCTTTTCTCACCCCAAGGTCATTCGCGACGACCAGCGCGCCCCCCGCCGCCAGGCGTAGAGCATGGCTGCGACCGAGGCCGCGGCCCGCCCCAGTGACGATCGCCACCCGTCCGTCTACTCCTGGCATGAGCCCCGCCCTTCGCCCTTGATCCGTGTCTTGAGGTGCGTTCCGCTTCGCGGCCCACTCGACCCCCAGCCACTACCCAGCGATTGCTACGTCGCGGGCCGGATTCGCAAGACTCAACGAAATAACTATGGATAATCATTACACTATGTACACGGATTGCACGCAAGCTGCCGGACGCCAGTTCATCGGGACTGCACCGCCCGTTAGCTGCTTTCCATGGCGGAAGGAGAGCGCCGATGACCGCGGTGGATCTGCAGAAGAATCTTGTGACACGCGTCAACGTCGGGGACATGCTCACCCGCACCGCGTGGCGGCGCCCCGAGCACGAAGCCGTGGTCGACGGCGAGCGCCGGCTCACCTATCGTGCGTTGAACGCCGCGGTGAATCGGCTGGCCAACGCGCTGGCGACCGCGGGCTACCAGCGGGGTGACGCGCTCGCTCTGGCCTGCGGCAACAGCATCGAGTTCCTTCTCACCTATTACGCGTGCGCCAAGACCGGAGTGGTGTGTGTCCCGATCAACCTCGCTTGGGGCGCGTCTGAGACGGCCTACGTGCTTGAGCATTCCCACACCAAAGGGGTGGTTGTGGAGAGCCAACTGGCCGAACTCGTCGGGGCGGCGTTAGACCGCCTCGAACAACGCAAGGTGACCGATGTGATCGTCGCACCTGGCACCGGCACACAATGGGAATCCGCCGGTTCGCATTGGTGGCGGGCGATGAGCGAGTTCGTCGGCGACGCCTCCGACGCCGAACCGGAATGCTTCGTCGATGACCGCGACGCGATCAGCTACCTCTACACCAGCGGAACGACGTCGGCGCCAAAGGGGGTGGTGAGCAGTCATCTCGCGGTCTACATCGAGTCACTCACGGCCCCCCTGGTGTTGCGGTTCAGCGAGCAGGACCGGTCAGCGGTGATGATGCCGCTGTTTCATACCGCCCAGCTCAACGGGTTCACCACGGGGCTGATGTACGTCGGCGGCACCGCGGTGTTGATGCGTGCGTTCGACCCTGGCGCGCTGATGGCGACCATCGAGGCGGAACGGGTTACCCAGATCTTCGGGCTGCCGATGATGTACCGGGCGATGATGGACCACCCCGACATCGCCAAGCGTGACTTGTCGAGCCTGCGTCTGGCGTTGTATGCGATGGCGCCGATGCCCGACACCGACCTACGCATCGCCATGGAGGTATTCGGCTGTCAGTTCGCGCTCGGTTTTGGCCAGACCGAGATGAACCCGCTGACGACCGTCTTTCCGCCTGAGTATCAGCTCTCGCATGCGGGCTCCGTCGGCCTGCCGGTTCCCAATGTTCAGGTGGGGATCATGGACGACGCCGGCAATCTGCTCCCTCCTGGTGAGGCTGGCGAGATCGTCTATCGCGGCCCGCACGCAATGGAGGGTTACCTGCGCAACCCAGAGGCCACCGCCGAGGCGTTCGCGCACGGTTGGTTTCATTCCGGCGACATCGGACGCTTCGATGCCGACGGACTGCTGTGGTTCGCCGACCGCAAGAAGGACGTGATCAAGACCGGCGGTGAGAACGTGGCCTCCATCGAGGTCGAAAAGGCGCTCTACGACGGGGAGCCCCGAATCCAGGAGGTGGTCGTGGTCGGATTGCCGCACCAGCGATGGACCGAGGCGATCGTGGCGATCGTCACCCCCAAACCGGGTGCCGAGCTCACCGAGGATGACGTGCTGGCTGCGGCGCGCCGCCGGTTGTCGGGGTTCAAGGTCCCGAAGGCGGTGATCTTCACCGACAAGATGCCCCGCACCGCGACGGGCAAAGTGCAAAAGAATGTGCTACGCGACCAGCACCAAGGATATTTCCAGACCTAACCGTCAATCGCTTGCCTTGGGACGCGTCGGAGACAACGCTGGCGGCGGACGCTCCCATATGGTGGCTTGCGCCCGGATGTTAATGGCCGATAACGTGTGATCGTGGGCTGAATGCTCCGCGCCGCATCGCCGGGCCGATCGGTCGGTCGGTCGGTCGGCAGACTGTGCAGTCGACGCCGACGGGTTGCGGCTGCAACGTCGTTCACCGGGTCGTTGGACCGCCGGTAATGCTCAGTTGACAGGAAAGGTGTGTTGGGATGGAGCTTTGCGAAAGTGACGAGCGACGGGATTTGCGGGCGGCGGTGGCGGCGATTGCGCGTTCGTATGGCCATGAGTACTACCTGAGCAAGTCGTTGGCGGGGGAGAAGTCCACAGAGCTGTGGCGGGAGATCGGCAAGCAGGGGTTTTTGGGAGTGAACATTGCCGAGGAGTACGGCGGTGGGGGTGGGGGTATCTACGAGCTGCACGCGGTGGGTGAGGAGTTGGCCGCGGCGGGTTGTCCGCTGTTGATGACGGTGGTATCACCGGCGATCTGCGGCACGATAATTCAGGCGTTTGGCAGCGAGGAACAAAAGCAGCGGTGGCTGCCCGGGATCGCCAGTGGTGACATGATCATGGCGTTTGCGATCACCGAACCGGATGCGGGTTCTAATTCGCACAACATCGCCACGACCGCGACGCGTGACGGCGACGAGTGGGTGCTGCGCGGCACCAAGTACTACATTTCCGGGGTCGATGAGGCCCAGGCGGTCCTGGTGGTGACCCGGACCGGCACCGACGAGCGGGGTCGGGGGCAGCTGTCGCTGGTGGTGGTGCCCACCGACGCTGCCGGGCTCCAGAAGACACTCATCCCGGTGCAGGCAGTCACCCCCGAGAAGCAATTCACGCTGTTTTTCGACGACGTGCGGGTGCCCGCCGAAAACCTGGTCGGGGAGCAGGACGAGGGGCTGCGACAGGTGTTTATGGGGCTGAACCCGGAGCGGATCATGGGCGCGGCGTTGAGCACCGGGATCGGCCGCTACGCGCTGGACAAGGCGTGCGCTTACGCCAGGGAACGCCAGGTCTGGAATACCCCGATCGGCGCGCATCAGGGCGTGGCGCATCCGCTGGCGCATGCCAAGATTCAGGTCGAACTGGCGCGGCTGATGACCCAGCGGGCGGCCGAGTTGCATGACGCCGGGAATTCTGGTGCGGGAGAGGCCGCCAACATGGCGAAGTACGCCGCGGCGGAGGCGGGGATCCTGGCGTTGGATCAGGCGATCCAGACACACGGGGGCAATGGGATGGCCACCGAATACGGGTTGGCAACGCTGTGGGGGCCGGCGCGGCTGATGCGCACCGCGCCGATCAGCCGGGAGATGATCCTCAATTTCGTCGCCCAGCACAGCCTGGGCCTACCCAAGTCCTACTGACGTCGGGGGCGATTCCTGGTGAGCGCATCGGCGACGGCCGCTTTGATGACGTTCGACGGGTTCTTGTACGGGCTGGCGACGTATTGGTATCTGAACGATTGCGAGGTTGTCATGAGTTCGCGTGCCCTTGCCGGCCGTCCCGCCATCGCGGCGGTCGAGGAACTGCGCCCAGGGCGATATCCCGACGAGGACGGGGCGGGCATGCCGGAATTGGTGCTGCGCCGGTTCTTGGAAGGCGCTCAGGTTGGGCCCGACGACGTCGATGGTCTGCTGGTGTGCCCGGCGGGCATGGCCGCGGGGCATGGCGCTGATATCTTCGTCCATGAGCGGCTCAACGACGCCCTGGGGATTCGTCCACGGTTCTGCGAGACGATCAACGCGGGCGGCGCGACCTACACGATCATGCTCTCGCGTGCAGCGCTGGCGATCGGCGCGGGCCTTGCGGACTCGGTGCTGTGCGTCGGGGCGGGCAAGTTTCCCAAGGTGGGCGCGGGCGGCGCAGACGCCATGGCACGCATGATCAGCCACCCCGACTTCGAGTATCCCTATGGCAGCTTCATTCCGGCGCTTTACGCGCTGGCGGCCACCCGGCACATGGCCGAACGTGGTACATCGCGGGACGCCCTGGCGGCGGTTGCGGTTTGCAGCCGCGACTGGGCGCTGCGACACCCCGACGCCCTGATGCGTGACGCCGGCCCGCTCACCATCGAGATGGTGCTGGATTCACGCCCGATCGCGTGGCCGTTCAACCTGCTGGACTGCTCGGTGCCCTGCGAGGGAGGCGCGGCGTTCCTGGTCACGAGCGGTGAGCGGGCTCGCGAACTCACCGAACAGCCCGCATATCTGCTCGGCTTTGGGGAGTTCCACGACCACGGCAACATCAGCCACGCAAGCGACTTCGCCACGATGGGCGCCGGCGTTTCGGCGCGCGCCGCATTCGACATGGCGGGCGTGTCTCCGTCCGATGTGGACCTCGCCGAACTCTACGACGCGTTCACCATCAACCCGATCTTGCTGGTGGAGGAGACCGGCCTGGTCGAGCCGGGCAAAGGAGGCCACTTCTTCCTGGACGGTCGCGGCGCCCCGGGCGGCGATCTGCCGATCAACACCTACGGTGGGTTGCTGTCGTTCGGGCACACCGGCGACGCTTCGGGCATGTCGATGCTCGTCGAGGGGGCACGTCAAGTGATGGGCCAAGCCGAAGGCCGCCAAGTGGACGCCGAGATCGCGCTGGTTCACACCTACGGCGGCGTGATGGCCGACCACTCGACGGTCCTGCTGGGAAGGACACCATGACAACCCCACCGGTTCCCGCGCTGACCGCGAGCACGGCGGTCTACTGGCAGGAAGCGGCCGCGGGCCGGTTCGTGCTGCCACGATGCCGCGCCTGCGGCCGGTTTCACCACCATCCTCGCCGATGGTGTCCGTATTGCTGGGGAACCGATCTGACGTGGGAACAACCCTCGGGGCGAGGGACGGTGCTCACCTACACCGTGGTCTACCAGCCCCCGTCGCCGGCCTTCGCGGTGCCCTACGTGCTGGCCGTCATCGAATTGTCGGAAGGCCCGCGAATGATGGCCAACGTGGTCGACTGTTCGCCGGAGGACGTTGAGGTCGGCACACCGGTCGAGGTCACGTTCGAACCGCGGGGCGAACTCGCGATTCCGCAGTTCCGCCCGATCGGGTCCGCACGCTGATGGGCGTTAATTACGCCGACGCGCTCAGCTACGTGGTCACCGGGCCGGCCGAAGAAGCGGCCGTCTGGGTGGGCCGCGAAGTAACCAGTCGGTCGCCGTTCGCGGTCAACGAAGCCCAAATCGCCTACTTCTGTGCCCTGATAGAGGATGCTGACGAGAATTACTGGGATACTGAGGCCGCGACGACGAGATACGGGGCTCGGATCTCGCCGCCGGGCATGCTCATGGTGTGGGCGTTCCCGCTGCCGTGGAACCCGCGGCGCAAGCCCGAACACGCGCCGGTGCTCGCGCTGGAGGTGCCGCTGCCGGGTACCACGCTGATCAACGTCTCGACAGACAGCCGGTTTTTCGCCCCGATGCGGGTCGGGGACCGGCTCATCTCCACCGAGCGGGTGGAATCGATCTCGGCAGAGAAACGAACCGCACTGGGTGTCGGGCACTTCGTGACCACGCGCAGTGAATGCCGCAACCAGAATGGCACCCTGGTGGCGACCAACGACAACGTGCTGTTCCGCTACGTTGTTGGGGCGGGCGGAACCCCTCAACGACGACCGGGCCCGGCCGAACAACCCCGCGCTGAGCCCGTCGAGGTGTTGCCTGAGGTGACGATGCCGGTCACCGTCACGCGGTGCGTACTAAACGCGGCCGCCACCCGCGACTTCTTCCGTGGTCACCACGACCAGGCCTACGCCAAAGAGCAGGGTGCCCGCGATGTCTACCTGAACACGATGTTCTTCCACGGGTTGGTGGACCGGATCGGCAAGGCGTGGGCCGGCCCGCAGGCATGGCTTGCTCGTCGGCAGTTGCAGATGATGGCCCCGGTGTGCGCTGGCGATACGCTGCGGACCGACGGGCGGGTGCTGGCAGTGAACCAACGCGACACCGCGCGGACAGCCACCGTCGCCGTCGACTGTCACACCGAACACGGACTTTCCGCGCGGTCCCTACTCACTTTCAACCTCGACGGTCTCCGTGCGCGGCGCCTACTGTCTGATCAAGGAGAGACTCGATGAGCAGCTATGACCAGTACCAGCACCTCACGTTCGACCGCCCCAGCGAGGGCGTTCTGCAAGTCACCATCAATCGGCCCGACCGGCTCAATGCCGCCAACAAGCGGTTGCACTGGGAGTTGGGCAAGGTGTGGCTCGACGTCGGCACTGACTCGCAAACTCGGGTCGCCGTTGTCACGGGCGCTGGCAAGGCTTTTTGCGCGGGGGGTGACCTCGACATGGTGCTCGATCAGGCAAACGACTTCTCGCAGATCGTCGAGACAATGGCCGAGGCACGCGACATCGTCTACAACATCGCGAATTGCGACAAACCAATCATCTCGGCGATCAATGGGGTGGCCGTCGGTGCGGGACTGGCGGTAGCTTTGATGGCTGACGTTTCGGTGATAGCCGAGGACGCGCAGCTGACTGACGGCCATCTACGACTCGGGGTTGGCGCCGGCGACCATGCCGCAATCGTCTGGCCCATTCTGTGTGGCCTTGCCAAGGCCAAGTATTATTTGCTGACCGCAGATTTCATTGACGGGAAAGAGGCCGAGCGAATCGGCTTGGTCAGCCTGTGCCGTCCGCCCGAGGAAGTCCTGCCCACCGCCCTTGAAGTGGCTCAAAAGCTGGCTGGTGGCCCGCAGCACGCCGTTAGGTGGACCAAACGGGCGTTGAACCACTGGGTGCGAAACGCGGGTCCGATTTTCGAGGCTTCACTGGCGCTTGAGATGCTGAATTTCTTCGACGTAGATGTGATTGAGGGCGCGTCCGCCATCAAAGATCGCCGCCCTCCGCGGTTTCCTTCCGCAGCTAACCACGAACGTGACGAGGGCTAGGGCCGAGCGCTGAAAAAAACGGTAGCGAAATGTCTGCTGCGCTCGGGCATGAACTGCGGTCCCTGAACGGTGCGCGAACAGCAATCGATGTGTGACTTCAATGCGGTCCCAGGTCAACGCATGCTGATATGGGGCATGTCGCCTGCGATGATCACTAACCGGCTGTTCGAGATTGATTGCCACCAGAAAAGGCGGCTGAACCCTCAGTCGGAGGGCGCGGGCGGCGCCGTGGTCGAAGTAGACGGGATCGGCCTGTCCGGTAACTTTGGCGCAGAAAGCGGAGCCTGCCGGCGTCGATCGTCATGGTCATCTCGGGCAACGCTTCTTTCGTAATACCGCCTCACTACCGGGGCATGTCAACGTGTTTTCTCGTAGAGCGTGACGACCGCGGCCCCGCCGAGACCGATGTTGTGTTGCAGCGCGAGGTTGACGTCCTCCACCTGCCGCTCTGCGGCCTGGCCTCGGAGCTGCCACACCAGCTCGGCACACTGGGCGAGGCCCGTTGCCCCCAGAGGATGCCCTTTGGAGAGCAGCCCGCCGGAGGGGTTGGTCACGACCTGGCCGCCGTAGGTGTTGTCGTCGTCGGTGATGAATCTTTCCGCGGTGCCCTCTGGGGTGAGCCCGAGCGCCTCATAGGTCAGCAGTTCATTGGTGGTGAAGCAGTCGTGCAATTCGACGACCCGGATGTCGATGGGGTCGACCCCGGCTTGTTCGTAGACCTGCCGTGCCGCCGACTGCGCCATGTCATAGCCCACCAGCTTGGCCATGTCGGCGTCGGCGAAGCTGGTGTCGGTGTCGGTGGTCAACGCCTGCGCGGCGATAGCGACCGTGGTGTCGAGGCCGCGGCGGCGGGCGAACTCCTCGCTGCACAGCACCGCGGCCGCCGCTCCGCAGGTGGGCGGGCAACACTGCAACCGGGTCAATGGGCCATAGATATGCGGGGAGGCCAGCACCTCTTCCACTGTCAGGGGATCACGGAACACCGCGTAGGGGTTATTGGCCGCGTGTCGGCGCGCCTTCACCGCGATCTTGGCGAAGGTCTCCGGACGGATTCCGAACCGGTCGGCGTACTGGGCGCCCGCGCCGCCGAACCACAGTGCCGGCATGGGTACCCCGTCGGGGCAGTCTTGCGCTCCGCTGGCGGCCTCGGCGAACCGCGCGAAGGGTGTCGGCCGATCATCCCAGTGCGACTTCAGCGCGCCACGTTGCATCTGCTCGAACCCGAACGCGAGGACGCAGTCTGCAGCACCACCGGCCACCGCCTGGCGAGCTAGCCACAACGCCGAGGAGCCCGTGGCGCAGTTGTTGTTCACGTTGACCACCGGCACGCCCGTCATCCCGACTCGATACAGCGCATTCTGTCCACACGTCGAATCGCCGTAGACATAACCGGCATAGGCCTGCTGCACGTCGGCGAGATCCACACCGGCATCGGCCAGCGCGGCTTTGACAGCGCCTTCTGCCATCACGTCGTAGGGATCACTGTTGCTCGGGGTGGCGAACGGCACCATTCCCACCCCGACCACAAAGCTCCGCCCTGTCATCCGCTCCTCCAGTCGCAAATCGACCCGATGATGTTACTAACCTTTCACTATCCGGTGGCGACTGTCCGGTCTCGCCGGCTCGCACGCGTACACCAACCGTACGGACCGGGAAGTGGCGTTGCGACAGGATCGCAGCCAGGCCGCCCTCCCCATTCTATCCTCATGATGATCCATATGTATAGCTCGGCCCCCATTCTCCCGCAGCTTACTCGCAGCAAACTCAACAGGATCCCTGGCCGCCAGTTTCCTGGGAAGACCGCGGCGCTCGCCGCTCAGGCGCGCCACCTAGAAGCGACCCATAGGCGATGCAGTGGTATCGGCGGCTTCATGGTTTTCGGCTCGCCCACCGAGCGGAATTGCGGATGTCGTCACGTCGTATGTGCTGCCCTCCTCCTAATCCGTCTCTGCACCACGGACACGCTGTTGCTTCTCCTGAGTCCGGTTGGCGCGGGCTGCGCAACTCGGCTCCGGTCTAGTTCGCCGGGACCGAACCGGTGGAAGGCGCCGGTGGCGGGCAGGTGCGCGCAAGCCGAAAGGCTGGCCAGCGGTATCTCATGCAACACAGCATGGGCGGGCAATCTCTGGCAACGATGCAAAGGGGGGTGACGGCAATCACAACGTCCTCTATAGTATCGCCAATGCTTACCAGAAATCGGTGTGCCGGGGACGTGCGAAAGAACGGAGGTGGTCTGATGACGGTGCTGGCTGTGACGCGCACACCTGAGCTACTGGTCATTCACGCAACGCTCAGCGGCCCAGCCGGCCGTCAGCGGCGGTCGGAGGGCGTGGTCAGCGGGAACCCGTCGTGATGGCGTCGCGCGTTCTATTGACCCCGATGCGCGGTGTCGGCGACTTCTTTGCGATGTCGCTAGACACGTTTGTGCAGATGTTCCGCCCGCCGTTCGCGTGGCGTGAGTACCTGAGTCAAACCTGGTTTGTGGCGCGGGTGTCGATGCTGCCGGCACTGATGTTGACGCTGCCGTACTCGGTGCTGTTGGTGTTCATCTTCAGCATTCTGCTGACCGAGTTCGGAGCGGCGGATTTCTCCGGCACCGGCGCCGCGATCGGGACAGTGAACCAGATCGGCCCGATCGTGACGGTTCTGGTGGTGTCCGGCGCGGGCGCCACCGCGATGTGTGCGGATCTGGGTGCGCGGACGATTCGCGAGGAGGTCGACGCGCTGCGGGTGATGGGCATCAACCCGATCCAAGCGCTGGTGGTTCCTCGGGTGCTCGCCGCCACCACGGTGTCGTTGGCCCTGGCCTCCACGGTGATCTTGGTGGGCCTGACTGGGGCGTTTTTCTTCGTCGTCAGCATCCAGCACGTCTCACCGGGTGCGTTCGTCGCGGGGCTAACGGTGCTCACCGGCGCCGCCGATGTTGTCGTCTCGTTGACCAAGGCGATGCTGTTCGGGCTGGCGGCCGGGCTTATCGCGTGCTACAAGGGCATTTCGGTGGGCGGCGGCCCGGCCGGTGTGGGCAATGCGGTGAACGAAACCGTGGTGTTCACCTTTATGGTGCTGTTCGCCATCAACGTCATCGTCACTGCCGTCGGCATCCAGTTCACGGTGCAGTAAGGGCGATCCATGAGCAGCAGTGTCGTCTCGAGTTTGCACCCGGGGCTTCGGCGCGCCCTCGAGTCGCTGATCGCCGGGTGGAACAGCATCGGCGCACAGACACGGTTCTACGTCACGACCCTGAGTTCCATCCCGGACGCCGTTGTCCACTGCAGGACCGAACTGCTGCGGCTCATCGCCCAGATGGGTTTGGGCTCTGGGGCATTGGCCGTGGTGGGGGGCACGGTCGCGATCGTTGGCTTCTTGACGATGACCACTGGCGCGTTGGTCGCGGTGCAGGGCTACAACCAGTTTGCGTCCGTCGGGGTGGAGGCGTTGACGGGGTTTGCCTCGGCCTTCTTCAACGTCCGGCTCATCGTGCCGGGCACCACCGCGGTGGCGCTTTCGGCCACCATTGGCGCCGGCGCCACCGCTCAGATCGGAGCGATGCGCATCAACGAGGAGATCGACGCGCTCGAGGTGCTCGGTGTTCGCACCGTCGCCTATCTGGCCTCCACCCGGGTATTGGCCGGTGTCATCGTGGTGATTCCGCTGTACTGCGTGGCGGTGATGATGGCGTTTCTCGCCGCGCGCACCGGCACCACGGCGATTTATGGGCAGGGCTCGGGCGTGTACGACCACTACTTCAACACATTCCTCAATCCCACCGACCTGATCTGGTCGTTCTTTCAAGCGGTCGCGATGACGGTGGTGATCCTTCTGGTGCACACCTACTACGGGTACACCGCAACCGGCGGTCCCGCCGGTGTCGGGGAGGCCGTGGGGCGTGCGGTGCGCACCTCCATGGTGGTCGCGGCGGTGGAAATCGTATTCGTCTCGCTGGCTATCTACGGCCAGTCCGGCAATTTCAACCTGGCGGGGTGACCGGGGATGAATCCCAGGCCGGGTGAGAACCGGTTCCACTCCGCGTGGTGGACGCTGATTCTGTTTGTGGCGATCGCCGCGTTTGTCTTCGTGACTTCGAGCACCTTTGCCGGCACCTTCAGGTCCTTTGTGCCGGTGACGCTGACGTCTGATCGCGCGGGTGTGGTGATGGAGACCGGCGCGAAAGTGAAGATGCGCGGTGTTCAGGTCGGCCGCGTCGCCCAGATCACCGCTGGCAAGAACTCCGTGAGCCTCACGTTGGAGATTGAGCCGGATCAAATCCGGTACATCCCCGCCAACGTCGAGGCGCAGATCAACGCCACCACGGCGTTCGGCGCCAAGTTCGTCGAGCTGATCCCGCCGGAGCACCCGAGTGTCCAGCGGCTTGCCGCCGGCGCGGTGCTGCGCTCGATCAACGTCGCCACGGAGATCAACACCGTGTTCGAGAACATCGTCGATTTGATCGGGGTTATCGACCCGGCCAAGTTGAACGCCGTGCTGACCGCGGTGGCAGAGGCCGTGCGCGGACAAGGCGAACGCATCGGTGAGGCCACCACCGACCTCAACCAGGTGTTGCTGGCGCTCAACGCCCGCAGCGACACCCTCCGCCAAGACTGGCGCTCGTTCAAGAGCTTCAACGACACCTACAGCAGTGCCGCAGAGGACATCGTGGCGGTTCTGAATGCGGCCAGCACCACCAGCACGACCATCGTGGATCACGCAGAAGCGCTGGACGCGTTGCTGCTCAACGTCACCGGCATGTCCACCGCCGGGATCAACCTGCTCGGTGCGAGCAAAGACAATCTCGTCCGGTCGGTGGAGGTTCTCCAGCCGACGACGGACCTGCTGCTGCAGTACAGTCCCAGTTACGCCTGTGCGCTGCAGGGCGCGACGTGGTACCTCAACAACGGCGGCTACACGGCGTGGGCGGGTGCCGACGGGCGGTCGGCCCAGTTCGATGCGGCGCTCATGTTCGGTAACGACCCGTTTCTCTATCCGGACAATCTGCCCATCGTCGCCGCCAAGGGCGGCCCCGGCGGAAAGCCGGGATGCGGCTCGATGCCCGACCCGACCAAGAACTGGCCGGTGCGACAGTTGATCACCAACGTCGGCTGGGGGACAGGCCTGGACTGGCGGCCCAACCCCGGCATCGGACACCCCTGCTGGGTCGACTTCTTCCCGGTCACCCGCGCCGTCCCGGAACCCCCGAGCATCCGGCCCTGCCTGCCCGGGCCGGCGCCCGGCCCGGTTCCCTACCCGGGGGCGCCGCCCTACGGGGCGCCGCTGTACGGACCGGGCGGAACACCCCTGTGGCCCGGGGTGCCACCCCCGCCGCCGCCACCACCGACACCAGGCACGGCCCCGACCGCGGCCATACCGGCTCCCGTGCCGCCGCCCGGGTGACCCGACCGTGAACGACAGGGAACAGGAGAGAGTGTGAGCAAACAGCTGAAGGGCACCATTTGGCGCCTGGCCGTCTTCCTGTCGGTTTGTGCCCTCGGCACGTTCGCCCTGCTGGCGGTCTTCGCGGAATTCCGGTTCGACGTGGGCAAGACCTACTTCGCCCAGTTCAGCAACGTGTCCAATATGAGAAAGGGCAGCCTCGTCCGCATCGCCGGGGTGGAGGTCGGCAAGGTGCGCAGCATCTCGGTGAACCGGGACTCCACCGTACGAGTCGAATTCTCCGCCGAGAACTCGGTCGTCCTGACCGAGGGAAGCCGCGCGGTGATCAGGTACGACAACCTGTTCGGCGACCGCTACCTAGCACTTGAGGAAGGCGCCGGGGGGGTCAAGACATTGCAGCCCGGTGACATGATTCCGCTGGCCCGCACCGAACCCGCGCTGGACCTCGATGCGGTGATCGGCGGCTTCCGGCCGCTGTTTCGCGCGCTGGACCCAGATCAGGTCAACGCCCTCACCGGCCAGCTGATCCAAGCGTTTCAGGGCGAAGGCTCCGCGATCGGATCATTTCTGAACCAGGCCGCGGTATTGACCAACACACTGGCGGACCGCGATCAGCTGTTCGGGCAGGTCATCACCAACCTCAACGTGGTGCTGGGGTCACTGGGTGACCAGTCAGACCAGCTCGACAAGGCGGTCACCTCGCTGTCGGGCCTGATCGACGGGCTGGCCGGCCGCAAGAAGGACATCGCTAACGCAGTGGCCCACACCAACGCGGCCGCCGGTTCGGTGGCCGATCTGCTCACGCAGGTCAGGGAGCCGTTCCAGAAAGTTGTGCACGAGACCGACCGCGCCGCTGGGATCGTGGTCGCCGATCACGACTACTTCGACAACCTCCTAAATACGCTGCCAGACAAGTACAAGGCGCTGGCGCGGCAAGGGATTTACGGCGACTTCTTCAGCTTCTACCTGTGCGACTTGATCCTGAAGCTCAA
Organism: Mycobacterium syngnathidarum; assembly: GCF_001942625.1. GTDB lineage: Bacteria > Actinomycetota > Actinomycetes > Mycobacteriales > Mycobacteriaceae > Mycobacterium > Mycobacterium syngnathidarum. The sequence goes on along the minus strand of NZ_MLCL01000027.1, from coordinate 15,685 downwards.
CGGAAAGGGCGGGCAGCCGGTGTATGTCAAGGTGGCCGGACAAAGCACGGGGCGGTGTGCGCCGAAATGAAATCCTTCTCCGAACGCAATACCCCGCTGATCGGGGCCATCGGCGTCGCAGCCGTCGCGGCCATCGTCCTTGCCGCGCTCAACTTCCAGAAACTCCCCTTCCTGAACCAGGCCAACGAGTATTCGGCCTATTTCGCCGACGCCGGCGGGCTGCACACCGGTGCCTCGGTCGATGTCTCCGGTTTTCCCGCGGGAAAAGTGTCCAGCATGGAACTCGACGGGGCACGCGTGCTCGTCACGTTCAGCGTCGACAGGAAGATCTTTCTGGGCGATCGCACCGAGGCGGCGATAAAGACCAAGAGCCTGCTGGGCAGCAAGGTGCTCGACGTCATATCCCGCGGGGACGGCGAGCTCACCACCACCATCCCGATCGAGCGGACGGTGTCGCCCTACCAGCTGCCCGACGCCCTCGGCGACCTGGCCACCACGATCAGCGGGCTGAACACCGACCAGCTGTCGGACTCGCTGGCCACCCTGGCGCAGACTTTTTCCGGCACCGCACCAGAGCTGAGGAACGCGGTGCAAGGGGTTGCCCGGTTCTCCCAGACACTCAACGAACGCGACGCGCAACTGCGCAACCTGCTCGCCAACGCCAGAAAAGCCACAACGGTACTGGCCCAGCGCACCGATCAGATCGTCACCCTGGTCAAGAGCACCAATGCCCTGTTGGTTGAGCTCCGAACCCAAAGCAGCGCAATCGATCAGATCTGGAACAACATCTCGGCGGTCGCCCAGCAACTGAAGGGGTTCATCGCCGAGAACCGGCAGCAACTGCGGCCGGCGCTGGAGAAGCTCAACGGGGTGCTGGCCATCGTGGATAACCGCAAAGAGCGCATCCAGGATGCGATCAAGCGGCTCAACGCCTACGCGCTTTCGCTGGGCGAAGCCGTCTCATCGGGGCCGTTCTTCAAGGCATACCTGGCGAACCTGCTCCCGGGCCAGTTCGTGCAGCCCTTCGTCGACGCTGCGTTCTCCGATCTCGGGCTCGACCCGGCCACCGTGCTGCCCTCCGAGCGTATCGACCCCCCCACCGGCCAGCCCGCAACCCCGGCGCTGCCGGTGCCCTACCCGCGGACCGGGCAGGGCGGCGAACCCAGATTGACGCTGCCCGACGCGATCACGGGCAAGCCGGGTGATCCGCGCTATCCGTACCGGGAGCCCCCGCCGGCCCCGCCGCCAGGTGGACCCCCGCCCGGACCGCCCGCACCGCCGCCGCCCGGCGTGCAAAACACACCCGAGCCGACACCCTCCCCGGTCTACGTGCCAGCACCGGGTGAGGTGCCCGCACAACCCGGAGGACAGCCATGACCAGGGCGCGTCTCATCCGCGCAGCCGCCGCGACCGTCCTCGTGGCGGTGCTCGTCAGCGGGCTATTCGTCGCCCTCGGCCGCACCGGCGCGGCGGCCAAGACCACGGTGGTCGCCTTCTTCCAGAACAGCAACGGCCTGTTCGCCGGCGACGATGTGCGGATCCTGGGTGTGCCCGTCGGGCGCGTCGCCACGATCGAACCGCAGCCGCAGCGGGTCAAGGTCACCTTCTGGATCGACCGCAAATATTCGGTTCCCGCCGACGCCAAGGCGGTCATCCTGTCGCCTCAACTGGTGACCGGGCGCGCCATCCAGCTGACCCCCGCCTACACCGGCGGACCCGTGATGCGCGACGGCGCGGTGATCCCGCAGGACCGCACCGCGGTCCCGGTCGAGTGGGACGACTTCCGGGCGCAGGTTGAGCGGCTGACCGAACTGCTGCGGCCCACCCAGCCCGGAGGCGTCAGCACGCTGGGCGCGTTCATCAACACCGCGGCCGCCAACCTGCGCGGCCAAGGTGCGAACATCCGCGACACCGTCGTCAAACTGTCGCAGGCGTTGTCGGCCCTCGGCGACCACAGCGACGACATCTTCTCCACCCTGAAAAACCTGGCGACGCTGGTGTCGGCGTTGCACGACAGCAGTGGCCTGCTCGGACAGCTCAATGAGAACCTGGCCGCCGTCACAGGGTTGTTGGCCGACGATCCGGACAAGGTCGGTCGGGCGGCCGGGATGCTCAACGACGTGGTCGCCGATGTGCAGAGTTTCGTTGCGGAGAATCGCGATGCGCTGGGCACCACCTCGGACAAGTTGGCCTCGGTCACCACGGCGATGGTCGACAGCCTCGACGACATCAAACAAACCCTGCACATCCTGCCCTCGACGCTGCAGAACTTCATCTTCATCTACGAACCGGCCGGCGGTACGATGACCGGCGCCATCGCGGTCAACAACTTCGCCGACCCGATCAGTTTCCTGTGCGGCGCGATCCAAGCGGCCTCCCGTCTCGGCGCCGAACAGGCGGCGAAACTGTGCGTGCAGTACCTCGCACCGATCGTGAAGAACCGCCAGTACAACTTCCCGCCACTGGGCGAAAACCTCATCGTCGGGGCATCGGCACGGCCCAACGAGGTCACCTACAGCGAGGACTGGATGCGACCCGACTACGTGCCGCCCCCCGTCGAGGCGGCCGCGCCCCACCCGCCCGAGCCTGCGCCGCTGGCCGCCGAGGCTGCTGCGCCGGATGCCGCCGCGCCGCCCACGCCGGTCACCACCAACCCATCCGATGGCCTCCCCGGCCTCATGGTCCCCCCCGGAGGCGGCTCATGACAGCGCGACAATCCTCCCGCGTCGCGGTGAAACTGCTCATCATCCTCACGCTGGCCGGGCTGCCCGGCTGCGGCTGGCGCGGGCTGAACTCGCTTGCACTGCCCGGCACCGAGGGCGCCGGGCCGGGTTCCTTCGTCGTGCAGGCGCAGATGCCCGAGGTCAGCAATATCCAACCGAACTCCCGCGTGCAGGTCGGTGACGTGACCGTCGGCACCGTGACGAGAATCGAGCGTCAAGGCTGGCATGCCCTGGTGAGCATGCGGCTCAACGGCGACGTCGACCTGCCCGCCAACGCGACCGCCAAGCTCGGCCAAACCAGCCTGCTGGGTTCGCTGCACGTCGAGCTCGCCCCGCCAGCGGACGCGCCACCGGACGGCAAACTGCGTGACGGATCGCTGATCCCGTTGGCGCGCGGGGGAGCCTACCCGACCACCGAACAGACCCTGGCCGCGATCTCCATGCTGCTCAACGGCGGCGGACTGGGCCAAGTCCAGGACATCACCCGGGCGTTTTCCACCGCGTTCCGGGGGCGTGAACACGACCTGCGCAGCATGATCGAGCAACTCGACAAATTCGCCACCCTCACCAATGACCAGACCGGTGACATCATCGCGGCCACGGACAGCCTCAACACCCTGGTCGGCAAGTTCGCCGACAACAAACCCGTTCTCGACACCGCGCTGCGCAAAATCCCCGATGCGCTGGCCGAGCTCAACAGCGAGCGGGACAACCTCATCGAGGCCGCCGATCAGCTCGGCAAGTTCAGCGCACTGACCGTCGACACGGTCAACCAGACCAAAGAAAATCTGGTCAAGGAACTCAAGGACATCGGGCCGGTGTTGGAAGCGCTGGCCAACGCCGGCCCCAGCCTGACACGTGCGCTCAGCCTCTACACGACCTATCCGTTCCCCAACGAAACCGTCGAGAAGTGGATGCGCGGCGACTACGGCAACCTCAGCCTGATCGTTGACCTCACGCTCAGCCGCATCGACTCTGCGCTCTTCACCGGTACGCGCTGGGAGGGCAACCTCACCGAGCTGGAGCTGCAATGGGGCCGCACCATCGGGCAACTCCCGAGCCCCTACACCCAATCCAACCCGCTGATCATTCCGTACCGCTGGGACCAGGGACGCTAAATGTATTTGCACAAACGCGTGAAGGTTCAGCTGGCCATCTTGACGGTGCTTGCCGTCGTCGTGATCTCGTTGATGACGCTGCACGTCATGAAGCTGCCGGCCAAGCTCTTCGGTGTCGGCCGGTACACGGTGACGATGGAATTGCCGCAGACCGGCGGGCTGTATGCGACCGGCAACGTCACCTACCGCGGCACCGAAGTGGGGCGGGTGCAGTCGGTGCACCTCACCGACACCGGTGTGGCCGCGGTGCTGTCGCTCAAATCCGGCATCGACATCCCCTCCGACGTCAAAGCTGAGGTACACAGCCAGTCGGCGATCGGTGAACAATATGTCGACCTGCTGCCCCGCAGTGACACCGCACCGCCGCTAAAGAACGGCGACGTCATCCCGCTGCGGGACGCCTCCGTGCCACCTGACATCAACAAGCTGCTCACCGCCGTCAACACCGGCTTGCGGGCGATACCGCGGGATAACCTCAACACCGCCGTAGACGAGGCATACACCGCCGTCGGCGGGCTGGGCCCAGAACTGGCCCGGCTGGTCAGGGCCTCCACCCGGCTGTCGATCGACGCCCGCGCCAACCTCGACTCACTGACGTCGCTGATCGACCAGTCCCAGCCGGTGCTCGACTCGCAGACCGATACCTCCGATGCGATCCAGGCATGGGCGGCCAACCTGGCCACGGTCACCGCCGAACTGCAAACCCATGACAACGCGGTGGCCGGAATCATCGACCACGGCGGCCCCGCCGCCGGCGAGGTGCGACAACTCTTCGAGCGGTTCCAGCCGACCTTGCCGATCCTGCTGGCCAACCTGGTCAGCGTCGGCCAGGTCGCCCTCACCTACCGAAACGACCTCGAACAACTCCTCGTGCTGCTGCCGCAAGCCGCAGCGATCCGCGGCGGAAGTGTCGTCGCCAACGCCAACACCAAGCAGGACTACCGTGGCGAGTGGATCAGCTTCAACCTCAACATCAACCTCCCACCGGCCTGCACCACCGGATTCCTACCCACCCAGCAACGGCGTCCACCGTCCTTCGAGGACAGCCCGGAGCGTCCCGCCGGCGACGTGTACTGCCGGGTGCCCCAAGATTCACCGTTCAACGTCCGCGGAGCGCGCAACATCCCCTGCGAGACCGTCCCCGGCAAACGCGCACCCACGGTGCGAATGTGCGAAAGCGACGAGCAGTATGTGCCGCTCAACGACGGCTTCAACTGGAAGGGCGACCCCAACGCCACCCTGTCCGGGCAGGACATCCCCCAGGGAGCTCCCGGATCACCGCCGACCGGAGCGCCGCCTCCCGCTGCCGTGAGCCCACCCCCACCACCGGTAGCGGCCGCCCAGTACGACCCCGCCACGGGCACCTACATCGGACCCGATGGCCAGCAATACACCCAATCCGACCTCGCGCAGACCGGCCCGAAGGAGAAGACGTGGCAGACGATGCTGACACCACCGGGCAGCTGAGAACCGCCGGCCGCACCTCGACGCTCATGCCGGATGAACGCGCCGCGTCCGCGCCGATCGGTGCTGAACCGACGCATGGCGGCGATGCCGGCACCGCCGAAGACGCCAGCAGCGGACCCGACGGCAAGGACACACACACCGCACCCCCGGGCGAGCCGAGGACGACCCGCTCGCCGCTGCGGGCCGCGATGCTGGTAGGGGTGGCCGTCGTCATCGCGCTGGCGACGCTGGCGGGATGGCTGGGATTTCGTCTCCACCACCTGCACGAGGCGCAGACCGAGCGAAATGCGTATGTGCAGGTGGGCAGGCAGGCGGCGCTGAACCTGACGACGATCGATTGGCAGAACGCCGACGCCGATGTGCGCCGCATCATCGACGGGGCAACCGGGCAGTTCTACGACGACTTCACGAAGCGATCACAGCCGTTCATCGCCGTGGTCAAACAGACCAAATCGACCACCATCGGCACGGTCACCGAGGCCGCGCTGGAGTCGAAGACCGCGGGCACCGCCCAGGTGCTCGTCGCCGTGACCGTCAAGACGACGAATGCCGCTGTGCCCGACCAACGGCCACGGGCCTGGCGGATGCGCATCTTCGTGCAGCAAGTCGGCGATCAGCCCAAGGTGTCTAACGTGGAGTTCGTGCCGTGAGGTGGCCGAAATCGCGTCGTACCGGCGATCCCACCGACACCGACTCGGCCCAGGAAACACCCACCGCGACCGAGGACGACTGCGAGCACACGCCGGCTACGATGAAACGAAGCATCCGCTGGTCACGTGTGCTCGCCTACGGGATGCTGCCCGGCCTCGCGCTGCTGCTGGCCGCGGCCGCCGGCGGGCTGAAATGGCAGGTCGGTTCCCTGCGTGAGGCCCAGCTTGCCAGCGTCGAGTCCGTGCGGGCCGCCACCGACGGAACAATCACGATGCTGTCCTACAAGCCCGACACCGCCGAGAAGGATCTGACCGCCGCCCAAAACCGACTGACAGGACAATTCAAGGATTCCTATGCCTCGCTAACACATGACGTGGTGATCCCCGGGGCGAAGCAAAAACAGATCTCCGCGGTCGCCAACGTTCCGGCCGCGGCGTCGGTGTCGGCCACCGCGAACCACGCGGTCGTCCTTGTTTTTGTCAACCAGACCGTCATCGTCGGCACGGACGCACCCACCAGCACCACCTCATGCGTGCGAGTGACGCTGGACAAACACGATGGCCGATGGCTCATTTCCCAATTCGAGCCGATTTGACAACATGATCGGGGTTCGATTCACAGCGCCGCGCAACATTCAGACCGTATGCATGGCGATGTGCTGGGCGGCAGGGCTCGGTGTGGCAACTGCGCAGGCACCTCACGCTCATGCCGACCCGGTGGCCTATCTGGTCAACGTGACCGTGCGGCCCGGCTACGGCTTTCCGAACGCCGACGCGGCCTTAGGCTACGGTTACGGCATTTGCGACAAGCTGTCCGGCGGCGAAGGCTACGGGCAGCTTATCGGCGATCTGCAGGCTGATTTCCACACCGCCGACGACTATCAGGCCTCCTATCTGATCACCCAGTCGGTCAACGAACTCTGCCCGGCGTTGATCTGGCGCCTGAGGAACTCGGCTGCACACGACTGGCCGCCGCCTAGAGATGACGGCTGACGTCGAGGAGATGAACATGCGGCATTTGCTGTTGACCGTGCCGGCCGTGGTGGTCGTCGCCGTCGGTGCTGTGGTTGGCATGCCGATCGCACACGGCGACAACAAACGACTCAACGACGCGGTGGTCGCCAACGTGTACACCATTCAGCACCAGGCAGGCTGCACCAACGACGTCACGATCATCCCGCAACTGCAACGTGCCGCCGAATGGCACGCCCGGGATGTGCTGAACAATCGCGACCTCAACGGTGATATCGGGTCTGACGGTTCGACGCCGCAAGACCGCGCCGACGCAGCCGGTTTCCAGGGTCGGGTGGCCGAAACGGTGGCGATCAATCCGGCCCTAGCGATCAGCGGTGTGGAGTTGATTAGCCGGTGGTATGACAACGCGGCATATCTCGCCATCATGTCCGATTGCGCCCACACTCACATCGGCGTGTGGTCGGAGAACAGTTTCGACCGCACCGTCGTGGTCGCCGACTACGGGTAGCCAGAGCGGGCCAGATCCCGCACATCGAAGCGACACGGTACATCGGCCGTCGGCCTCACGCCTGTGGTGTTGTCGGAGCTGACGGCACAGCCACGGACATGGGCGGTGCCTGAAGGCGCAATGTCGAGGCCGTCGGATACAGGATCGCGGGTCACTGCTTCGGCCACCATGTGGTGACGGTGTCACGCATCGGTTCTACGCGGTGCTCTGCCGCCAAGAGCGCCAGATGGGCCAGTGTTTCACCGTTGGCGGCCCGGCGCATGAAGTTGGGTACCTGAGCCCAGGGCCGCGACCACCCCAGGCGGGTGGTGATCTGCCAGCAGGTTGCCCCAGGGCAGTCGGCCACCGCGCGTTCGATCTCACCAAGGCGCGTGCGGTGATGGGCGAAAAGTTCGTCCAGCCTGGTTGTGAACGCGTCGAAGCGGTATTCGTGGGCGGGAAGCACCTCGTCGGGTTGATATCCACGCAGTTTGGCCAGCGAGGCGAGGAAGTCGGCGAGGGGATTGGCGGCTTGCTGGGGATGCACGGAGATGTTCGGGGTGATCCGCGGCAACACACAATCGCCGGTCAGCATCAGCCTGCGGTCGGGCTCGGCGAAGCAGAGATGCCCGGGCGAATGGCCGGGCGTCCAGATCGCGCGCAGGTTCCAGCCCGGCAACGGGAGACGATCGCCATCGTCGATGAACCGGTCCGGTTCGGCCTGCCGGACGAACTGCCGGATTCCAAGCGACGCCGAGCTCAGTTCGTCCAACTCGACCTCGGGCACCCCGCAGTCCACCAAGAGGTCCCGCATACTCGCCACGAGAGGTTCTACCTCGCCGTAGCGGGTGGGCAACACCGCGGCATCGGCCGGGTGCACCCCGACCCATGCTCCGGAATGCTCGCGCACCCGCCCAGCCAATCCGTAGTGGTCGGGGTGGACGTGCGTGATCAGCACCGCAGAGACGTCGGTGATGTCGCATCCGGCCTTGGACAGTCCCTCGACGAGGGCCGTCCACGCTTCCTCGGTGTCCCAGCCGGCGTCGACGATGGCGACCCCGTCAGGCAGCTCGAACGCATACACCAGCACGTATCGCAACGGATTGTCCGGGATTGGCACCGGGATCGACCACAATCCCGGTCGCACCTGCTCGACCGGCGGCAACACGCCGTCGACCCAGGCCTGCCGCTGAACGGCCCCCGGCGCCTCGGCCATGGCTGTGTTCCTCCTGTCGCGGTCCCGACGCACACCGTCACACGCACAAATGTTAGTCATCGTTCACAATCCTGGGCAGGTCGTCGCTGGCTGCTATGCCGAGCACCGCGTAACCCATGGCGGCCAGACGGGCAGCGACCCGCTCGGGGGGCAGGCCGGTGTCGCGGTAGTGAAGGATCGACTGGATCGCGCCGATCGCACCATGTACGACCGCGCGGACGTCGGCCTCATCAAGCTCCGGCCGCAACTCCGCGACCACGTGCACCCATTCCTCGAGATACAGTCGCTGCTTACGTCGCAGGCGGCGCCGCTGCTCATCGGACAAGTTATGCAACTCGCGGTAATAGACAATCGCCAGCTCCCGATCGTTGATCACCAGCGAGACATGGTCGGCGACCAGCCCAGTCAACGCCTCACGCTCATCACGAGCCTGGTCCACGATGGTCGAGGCCCGCTCCAGCAGCGCGTCGATCACCCGCTCGAACAGCGACGCGAGCACGGCGGCCTTGCTGTCGAAATGCCGGTAGATTCCCGGTCCCACGATTCCAGCCGCCACACCGAGATCCGTCATCGACACGGCGTGATATCCCCGCTCGGCGATGAGCTCGGCGGCCGCGGCCAGAATCCGCTCACGACGTTCGCTTCCCCGAGTCCGTTGAGTAACGATCGCTCCGCTCACCGTGCCCCTTCCTCTTGGGTGAAACCACATGGGCCGGCGTCGCCTGCTTGTGCCCTGAACTCGCGTGGTCCCACCGCGGCCAACAGCAATGCTAACAGCGGTTAACACGCTGCAGGGCCGGGTAGCGAATTGGCGCGGACGAGGCGAAGCGGTTGCTGACGATGATTGGCCGACGAGGTGTTGGTCGACCGGGCCAGCGGGAAGCGACACCTGCACCGCGGTCGGCGACGCTAGGCGGTGGGCGGCCCCCGCTCCTATTCCTCAGCGGGCAGGATTAGGGACCAGAAGCGCGACTGGCGATCATTCGTCAGGCTCATGTAGATGTGTTTGGCTTCGGTGAAATCGAGGAATCCGTCGTCTCCGAGTTCGCGGCCGATGCCGCTTTGCCGGTATCCGCCGAACGGTGCGTCGGGGCGCAACTGGTGGTGGTCATTGATCCAGACCGTGCCGGCGCGTAACCGGCGGCTGATTTCGTAGGCGTTGACCATGTTGGTGGACCACACCGTCGCTGCCAAGCCGTATATCGTGTCGTTGGCCAGGCGCACCGCGTCGTCGACGGAGTCGTACCCGATGACCGACAGCACGGGGCCGAAAAGCTCCTGACGGGCGATCGGCATGTCGTTGTTGACGTTGTGGATCACTGTCGGCTGGAAGAAGTAGCCGTCGCCGATGTCGGCACGACGACCACCACACGCCACTGTGGCGCCGGCGGCCGCGGCGTCATTGACGACGCGCTCCAGCTCGGCGGCTTTCTCGGCCGAGATCACCGGGCCGAGGTCGGTCTGCGGGTTGCGCGTGTCTCCGAGTCTGATCGTGGCGGCCCGCCGCACCAGCCGGTCGATGAGTTCCTCTTCGCGCCCGCGTGGCACGAAGACCCGGCTGCCCGCTTCACAGCACTGCCCGGCGTAGAAGTTGACGCCGAACAGCACGCCGTCGACGACGAGATCGAAGTCAGCGTCGGGCAGGATGACTGACGGCGACTTTCCGCCGAGCTCTAGGGTGACGTTCTTCAACGTTTGCGCAGCCCCGGCGGCGACGCTCCGCCCGACCCCGGTGCTGCCGGTGAACGTGACATGGTCCACCAGAGCGCTTTCGACGAGGTATTGGCCCACTTCGACGTCCCCGGTGACGACGTTGAATTGCCCGGGGGGAAGATCTGTGCGCGACAATGCTTCAGCCAGTAGCATCGCCGACAGCGGCGTGCGTGGGTTGGGCTTGAGCACGACGCTGTTGCCCATCAGCAGTGCGGGAATGACTTTCCACACGGCCAACAAGAGCGGGAAGTTGAACGGGGTGATGGCCGCGACGACGCCCTCGGGTTCCCGTACGACGTGACTGACGCTAAACGGCGGCGAATGGAACCCCAATGGCTGCTCCAGACGCACGCTTGGGGCCATATCGAGGAAGTACTGGCTGTGGGCCAAGGCGAATCCGACGTGCAGAGCGCTCGCCGTCTTGATCGGAGATCCGCATTCGGCGATTTCCGCTTCCAGGAGGGCGTCCTGGTTTTCGACCAGGTAGTCGATGGCTGGCTGCAGCGCTCGGACCCTGCTTCGCACGTCCAGGCCGGCCCAGGGGCCCTCGTCGAAGGCCGTGCGGGCACACGCGACCGCCGCCTCGACGTCGGCGATCCCTCCGTCGGCGACATCGCCGACGACGGTCGCGGTGGCCGGGTCGATGACCTGCCTGCGTTTGCCACTGACGGAGGGACGCCATGTCCCGCCGATGTATTGCTCGAAGCGCCATCGCACATCGGATTTCAGCGGTGCCGTCATTGTCATCTTGGGTCTCGCTTTGCTGGTTGTAAGACGGTTTTGGTCAGCTGGTGACGAGCTGTCAATCGTGGTAGCGAACTGTGATCGCGTGTTCGGGGCACGCCTGCGCGCCTTCCTCTGCTTCGTTGACCAACTCTGGCGGAACGGGATTGACGATCACGACGGACTTTCCTTCGTCGTCCAGGCCATAAACCGCAGGTGCCAGTGAGTGGCAGCGGGCATGGCCCATGCACCGGTTGAGATCGACGGTGACCTCTGCGGATTTGCTGGTCACGGGACTCGTCACGACCTGGCCTCGAAGATCACCGGCAAAGACTTCACACCCCAGGTGTCACCGGTGTGCCACACCGGTGGCTTGTCGGGATCCAGCCGGTATTCGGGTGTGGCCGCCGTGTTCGACGGAGTGCCCGACCGGGCATGCTTCACGCATCCGGTCGTAGATCGCCAGTCGGTGGCGTTGAACCTCCCGGTCGTGCATGCTCAGATGCTCGATGAACTTGTCGGCCGCTTCGGCGTTGAGCCGCGTGGGTCGTTCGTCATCGATATCGGTGTTGCGCTGTTGTGTCGTCATTGTTGAATTCGCTCCAATCTTCACGAACGGCTATCGGTTTTGCGTCGCGGCCGTGGCCGAGACAACTTTGCACTGCAGGGCGGAATCAGCTCTCCACTTGGGCTGCTAGTCGTCCGACAGAATGACCAACCCGCGGATGTTGCGACCCGCGAGCATGGCCTCGTACCCCTCGTTGATTTGATCAAGCGAGTAGGTGTTGGTCACCAGCTCATCGAGTTTCAATTTGCCGGATTGATAGAGGTCGATCAGCTGGGGAATGTCGGAGAACGGGTTGCTGCTGCCATACACGGTGCCCAGGATCTGGCGTTCGAACATCACAACGTCGAAGGGAGCGATGGGTAGGTGGTCGGCGCCGGCGGGCGGCACGGCGACCAGGACGGCCCGCCCGCCTTTCCCCAGCGCCTGCAGCGCTTGTGCGAGGATCGCCTGGGTCAGAACGCCGGGCGTGGCGATGGACACGTCGGCCCCCCTGTTCCAGGTGGCCTCCAACACCGCGTCGACCGGGTCGACGGCGGTCGGATCGACGACGTGTGTCGCGCCGAACACTTCGTAGGCGAGTTTGCGCTTGGCCTCGTCCGGTTCGACGGCCACGACGACGCGGGCGCCCGACGTAGCGGCCCCCTGGATCGCGTTCATGCCGATTCCCCCGGCGCCCCAGACGACCACGGATTCACCGGGCCGCACCTTGGCCTTGTTGACTGCCGCCCCGTAGCCGGTGGGCACGCCGCACCCGATCAGGGCTGCGGTGCGCAGCGGAACGCTCCGATCGATCTTGACGACGGAAACATCAGGCACCACGGTGTGCTCGGCAAACGTTCCCAGCAAGCACATCTGGCCAGCGCCTTGCGCTCCCACGTGGAATCGGTAGGTCCCGTCGAGCTGCGGACCGGCCAGGATGTTGGCACCCAGGTCGCAAAGGTTGGAGTGTCCGACCGCACACGAGCGGCAGTGCCCACACGCGGGGATGAACGACAACACCACATGATCGCCCGGTTCGACCGCCGTGACCTCGGCGCCGACCTCTTCGATGACCCCGGCCCCTTCGTGGCCGCCGATCACCGGATACGGCATCGGAAGATCGCCTGTCACCAGGTGGTAGTCGCTGTGGCAGAGGCCGGTCGCCGCCAGGCGCACCCGCACCTCGTGCGGGCCCGGCGGGTCGAGATCCACCTCCTGCACCTTGAACTGCTCGTTCTGCCCATGGAGCACGGCTGCCCGAGTCTTCACGAAACTCCCTTCGTCGACCTAATCACATCGATCTTGATCCGCGCGTCGACGCCGGCTGCCCAGACTGTTGTGTCGATCGAAGGGCCCCGTCGCCGTTGTCGGTGTTGACACAAGTCATCGTTGATGTGACTCATGTCATTAAGCACTATGATCATAGGTCATACCCACACCGCTGGCAAGGAAAACGATTCCTGGATTCTGTCGCACCGCCGATCATCGGCAAGCAGTCTTGCCAGTTCACTGGCCACGGACCAGGAGTTTTGTACGCCGGACGGGAAGAAGAGAACGGGAAGAGGTACCTCAATAACGTGATGACAATTAGCCTCCGATGCGGTTCCCCACATCGATGTACGGCTCTGACGCGCAGCCAGACCGGTCAGCACGCTCCGAGGTCGGCGTGACGCACACCGTCGCCCCCGGCGGCGAGGCCCGCGGACCGGCACGCATCGCTGTGGTGGGTGCGGGGCCGGCCGGCCTGTACGCGGTGACCGAACTTGTGGAGTCGGGTCACCCGGTGAAGATAGACGTGTTCGAACGGCTGCCCTCGCCGTTCGGGCTCGTCCGGTACGGAGTCGCGCCGGATAACCAGAAGATCAAGTCGGTCGCCCGCGTTCTGGGCGCACCCTTCACCGCCCATTCAGCCACGGTCCGTTTTCTGGGGAACGTCTCTGTCGGCCGTGATATCAGCCGACACGAGTTGCGAGGATTTTACGACGCCGTCATCTACGCTTTTGGCGCGGAAGACGCCCGAGTGCTGGACGTACCCGGTAGCCGCCTGCCGGGCAGCTTTGCGGCCAAAGAATTCGTCGGCTGGTATTCCGGACATCCCGACGCCGCCGACCGCAACTTCCCACTGCACGGTCGGGGCGTGGCCGTGGTGGGGGCCGGCAACGTCGCCCTCGATGTCGCGCGAGTGCTCGCGCGCAGCGCCGAGGAGATCGCCGCCACCGACGTGCCCGACCGGGTCGTCACCGCACTTGGCTCCAGCGCCATCACCGACATCTATCTGCTGTGCCGACGCGGCCCCGCGCAGATGAAATTCACACCGGTCGAACTTCGCGAACTCGGCGAGCTGTCCAACGCCGATCTCATCATCGATCCGACCGAATTGGCGTTGAGCGAAAGCGAGCGAGCCGAGCTGTTGGGAAGGCCCCAGCTCGAACGCATGGTCTCAACGCTGCGGCAGTGGGCGGATCGGCCGCTGCAGGGCAAACCGAGGAGACTGCACCTGAGATTCCTCCGGAGCCCTGTCGCTATCCTCGGCGACGACCACGTCAATGCCCTGGTTGTCGAACGCAACGAACTGACCGACGACGGCCAGGCGCGCGGTTCAGGCCAGTACGAGGTGCTCGACGTGAACCTGGTGCTGCATTCCGTCGGCTACCAGGTGCGTCCGGTAGCCGACTTGCCCTACGACAGCGGTACGCAAACCATCCGCAACCAAGGGGGCCGCCTAGTGGACGGACAGGGCCATTTCCTGCCGGGCGAGTACGTGACCGGTTGGGCCAAGCGCGGCCCCAGTGGCGTGATCGGCACCAATCGAGCCGACGCCGCCGAGACCGTCAAGAACCTGCTGGCCGACCTGCCCGGCCTCGCACCGCCGAGACACGACCACCGCCGGACGGTCATCGAACTGCTCGAGCACCGCGCAGTCAACGTCGTGGACTGGGCGGGATGGCTACGGCTGGACTCCCACGAAATCCAAGCAGGTCGGCGCCGAGGAAGCCCCCGGGTCAAAACCCCGGATCTGGCCGCCATGCTCGATCACGCCCACCCCCTGGCACACGACGCCCCGACGGACGCCGCGGCCGGCACCCCGAGCCCGGCCGGGCGAACACCAGGATGACCCGCACGTATCGAGTGGTGCGCCCGGGAGCCCGCCGACACCGGCACGCACAGTCGACATCCCAACTCAGGTCCACAACACAGTCTCTGCGAAGGAGCCACGATATGATCGACCGCCACATTCCTTGGATGCAGCCCGCCTCGGCCCCGGGCCGCTTCCGTGAGATCGGCGTGTGGGGCGACCAGACGATCGCGGACGTCGTCGACGACCACGCACAACGGCATCCCGAAAAGACTGCGGTCATCGATTCCCGCGAAAAGCTGACATACGCCCAACTCAGGGACCTGTCGCTGCGCCTTGCGCGGGTCCTGCTCGATCACGGTGTCGAGCCCGGCGACCCGGTCGCCATCCACCTGCCCGGCTGCGTTTTGCTGCCGGCACTGCACCTGGCGTGCAACAGGATCGGCGCGCTGTTCCTGCCGGTGAGCACCGGCTGGCGCGGCGCCGAGCTGCGGTCTCTGCTGGGCACGGTACGGGCTTCGATGCTGATCGTCCTCAACGATAACGGCGGCTTCGACTACGTCGGCCTGGCGGAAACGCTGCGTGACGGGCTGCCCGACCTCAAACACGTGTTGACCGCCCGAAGCGGTTCGCTGGAATCGCTGGCAGCCAACTCGGCGCCTCTGACCGCCGGCGAGCTCGACGAGCATCGGCCGAGCGCCGATGCGCCCGCACACGTGATGTCCTCGTCGGGAACGACCGGTATCCCCAAGGCGTCGGTGTGGAGTTCGAATGACCTGGTCGCCCTGCTCGTCCACCATATGGGCCGCCGCCTCCACCTCGGTGCCGACGACGTCGCCGCCGCCATCGCACCGGCCAGCACGGGTTGCGGCTTGCGCAGGCGGTTGTTGATCAGGGCTGGAGTTTGCGGCGCGCGGCTGAGCGGTTCCAATGTTCGGTGGCCACAGCCAAGAAATGGGCCGACCGTTATCGCGACGGTGGCGAAGCAGC
>NZ_MLCL01000062.1 GCF_001942625.1 Mycobacterium syngnathidarum | reverse complement strand
GTACTCCTCGAGATGGTCGGTGACCAACCGCACCGCCCGGGCCTTGAACTCCTCGTCGTACTTCTTCGGCATGATGCGAACAACCTTCCCTCGAAAGAAGGTGTGCATCAAACCCGGGGTGGTTCAGAGCGAGCGGGAGTGGGCCGAGCGGGCGATCTGACACAGATGTGACACACAAGCCGCACCGGCCGGCGTGATCGGAGCGGGGAAAGCCCAGGTCAAGGCTCCAGGATGCGGGCCCGCGACCTGGGGCGATGCTCAAGCGCACTACTGAAAAGCGGAAGGTCGCCGGTTCGATCCCGGCCCTGGCCACTTAGAGAACCACCTGGTGACGGGTGGCTTTTCTCGTTTCTGGCACTCCTCCTGGTGCTGTCGATGTGACCCGGAGTGACACGCCGCGATCAGGTCGTCAGGCACTGGCACCGTGCGCATGCTGCTGCACGTTGCTCAGAATGTCGCCTCTGTGATCGGTACCGCCCGTCATGGGACAGTGTGGACAGGAAGAGGGGACGCACGCGTCCTGCCGATCACGGGCAGTATGTTCCCCGGACGACCCGCGCGCGGCGGGCGGGTCGCTGAGCGCCTTGGCCAGGCGGTCGTTGCCGCGGATGAACATCTCACTCATCCTTGTGATCAGTTTCTGGAAAGTCGCCGGTGGATTCCGAAAGCGCGATGGAGCATCGGTCATTTACTGTCGCGGTGCGTCATACGAATAGGCGTCGTGGGCGTGCGATCCGGTCGCCGCTGCTTGTTAGCGGCGACCGGATTTTCTATCGCCATCAACGGCGCGCGAAGTTTTGCCGCGAATGCAGCAACCAATAGGCATTAGCATCACCATGTGTTAGCTGAACCGACATCATCTCCCTTGCCGTGACGGCAGAACGACAGGCCGGCCGCGACGGTGACGCGCAGCGTGACGCCGAAGCCGGCGGGACGTCGCTCGACTTCACGGTGTTGGGAATCGGCGTGGAATTGGTTACTCAACAGTTCGCGGACTCGATCGATTGGTCGTTCTCGGCGTCGGAGCACAAGGTGCTGGTCTGGCGGACCGGGCGCGCGAACTCCAAGGAAGTGGAGTTCGAGGGTGGACGGGCCGGCCGTGTAATTCCGCGAGTGAGCAATGTCTGGGTGATTCCGGCTGAACAACGGTCAGCGGCGTTGGCAACACACGCAGAGTGCAGTTTTGCCCAGTTGACTTTGCCGATAGGAATCATCGGGCGCGACACGTTGAAACCCGCGGTGGGCGGTCAGGATCCCTTGCTGCACTACATGATCGAACGGATCGTCAGCGTGGACGGCCGAGGCGATGTCGCGGCGCGGCTGCTGCAGGAGACACTTGCCGAGGGATTGCGTCTGCATGTGCGCGACCGTTACGGCAGTGGTGCTCCGCAGAGGCCCAGGATGGGTCGGGAACTGAGCCGGTCCGAGCAGCGGCAACTGGTGGAGTTCATCCGCGACGGCCTCGGTTCCGAGATCGACCTGCCCACGCTGGCCGGACTCGTCGGGATGAAGCTCGACGTGTTTCGTCAGGCGTTCGGCAAGGCGTTTCACATGACGCCGTACCAGTTCGTGTTGGATCAGCGGATCGCCGAGGCCAAGATGCTGCTGGAGTCTGCGCCCATATCGATCACCGAGATCGGAAGTCTCGTCGGCTTTTCCACACCGAGTCACTTCGCGACAACCTTCAAGAACCGAGTCGGTGTGACTCCGACCGCCTACCGCGCAGCCATGTGGCCGAAGGCGGAGAGGTTCGACAACTGACGTGTTTGCGCCGCCGGATGTTGGGCCTCAACCTTTGGCGGATCCGGTGAGGGGTTCTTCTGAGACCGCAAGACATTTGACGGTGCGGACACCCTCACCCCAGGTTTGCGCGGTGGGGCGGAGAGCTTCGATGTCGACGTTTGGGGCGTCTTCCGCGGCGTATGCCGCGTACTCGCTGTTGCAGCGTTCGACGAACTTCTCAGCGGCAGCGTCGCCGGGATACTGGTCGCCGGGGACGGTGAACACCGCGAACACCTCGACTTTGTGCGGCTGGTCGCACGAGAGGACGTCGCTCTCGTAGAAGCTTCCGTCGGGCTCTGCGGCGAAACATGTCCCGGCGGCGGGAACGAAATGGTCGGCATCGCTCGGCAGCAAGGTCAGCGCCACAACGGCGATGATGCCGACGACGATCCACAGCCCCGACAGGATCAAGCCGACGATGGCGAGGCCACGACCACCGAACCGGCCGGTTCTGGTTTTGCTGAGCGCCACGAGCCCGCAGATGATGCCGATCACCGCGCCGCCGATGATGCCGAAGATCAGTGCGGCGATCGCCCAGCCCGTAGTCGGCCGTGGCAATTGTGTCGGGGTTCGCGGCGGTGGTGCAGTGGAGTGCTCTGTCATGGTTGTGCCTCTCGTCAGGCCGGTTGGTCGGTGACCAGCAGCGCGTGCCCGCTGGCCCGCCATCCGGCTTCGAAGGTGTCGAGCGGGACTTGTTCTCCTGCACCGGCTTCGGTGCCGCTGTCGGACAGGTAGGCGATCTGTTGGTCGCTGTCGATCGCGGCGACGACGACGGCGTGGTCTTCCTCGGTGTGGTCGCCGTCCTGGCCCCAGATGGTTTCCGCGTTCACCGCGGCGATCGTTTTGCGGCCTACGCCGAGGTATTGCTGTAGCGCGTCGAGGCCGGTGGGGATTCCGCCGGCGGCGGCGATGTCGTCGTTGGTGACGGTGGCTGCGATGTCGAAGTGTTTGAGCAGGCGAAGCTGATCTTCGGGGGCGGTGGCGTTGTCGGTGGTGTCGTCCCCTGGTTGGGGTGGTAGGTAGATGGGCCCGCGCCGTTCTTGGCCGGCCAGCTCGATCATGTTCTGTTCGGTCGGGGCATCTCCGCTGACCATGCCTACGACGGTGGCCACGGCCAGCAGACCGCAGTCGCTGTAGGACTGCTCCACCCAGTATCTCGATGCGTCGTCCGGGTCGCCGTACACCGGACCGGCCGCACGTGGCGTGGGCAGGCCAGCAGGCGCCTGTGCTGACACCGCCTGGGTTTGGGCTCTGTCGCTGGTGGCGTCCTCTGTGCCGCAGCCGGCGACCGCCGTGCCCAACAGCAGCAGCACTGCGGCGGCACCGGTCCGCATCGGCTGGCGACTCCTCATGATGAAGCTCCTTGTGACGTTGTGAATCTCAATCGGTTTCGGCGAGCTCGTTGGCGATCTCCACCCGGTACCCCACGATCACCGACGCGATCAGCGCCGCCGCGATCACGGTCTCGGCGATGAAGAACGACACGAAGTCGATCACTGAGCCGATCGGTGGGTTGCCGGGGACCGCGTTGCGCAGCGGGATCAGCGCGAAGAGGATGGCTGCCATCATCGAGCAGCCAGGAAAGATCAGGCCCCTGCGCCAGCGCAGAATGTAGTAGCTCGCGGTGACCGTCGCGGCCGCCAGGCCCAGCATCAGCACCATGACAAACACGGCGAACACCAGGGTCGGCGTGGAGCGGGTCGACGTCAGGTCGATGCTCACCTCGTCGGATTGATCCGCTACCGATGGTGCGACAGCGGGCGTGTTACGGAAGAACGGATCGGCGCTCGAGATTGTCACCGCGACGGGTATAGATGCCCCGTCGGCGGTCGCCCCGAACGTCATCAGCGAGTGGTACCGGTCGAACGGGTAGTCGGTGACGGTTCCGTTCACCGCGAACGTGCGCGGGGTGTCGGTTCCTGTCTGCCCCTCTCGCACGGTGATTGGATCTCCCAGGGCGGAGGTGGTGAGCACGATGTCGCGGGCAAAGCTCCCGTCGGAGTCGGCCAGTGCCCCGATTGGTTCGATGTCGACAATCTCGACCGACATGGTCTGGCGGGTGGTGTCGATCTGATTGATCCAGACCTGGACGTTGACGCGATCGGCGGCATCCACGGCACCGGATTCCGTGGAGTAGTTCGCATTTCGATGCACCAGGTAGACGCTCAGACTGCCGGTGATCGACAGCAGTAGGGCGATTCCGCCGACGAGGGCACCGCGCGCGCCCAGCCGCTTGATCGCGGCCCGATGCGCCGTCACATCTGACCGAGGGCATTGACCTCGGTGACACTCACCCAAAAGCCCTCGTTGGTCCGGTTGTTGGTGAATCGGGTGCCGTCGCTGAATGCCTCGACCGCCCAGCCGTTGGTGATGTAGGTCTGGTTGTAGGCGATGGCGTGCATCGGATCGGCGACACCGAGATCGGCGGCCAGGTAGGTGAAGGTTCCGTCCTGGACCAGGGTCACCGAGTTCGCGGGCGCACCGTCGGCAGTCTGGGGCGGATTCACGAACTGCACAGTGCAGTTCACCGCGTCTCCGTGGACGCCACACATCGTTCGTCCCGACTCGGTCCGGATATACGTGACGCCGTTCGAGCCGACAGGCAGGATCTCCTCAGCCGCAGCAACGTTCGGAGAACCGAGCATGACACCGATGGTGATCAGGATGCCGGCCCAGACCCGTCCGCCAAACTTCATCGCACTCCTTCGTTCTTGGCTGCGAATGATCCGACTCGACTACCGCCGGTGGGCAAGAGCCGGTGGCGCTCGGAGCGGGTTCGACAGCTCCGTACCCCCCGACCGGAGCTGTCGCACCCGAGCGCTGCCGGCGCATGCATCGACTAGTTCGGTACGTCGGAGTTCCAGAGGTACCAGTGCACCGTGTCGCCGCGGTCATCACCGATCCGGCAGTACCAATACGGGTAGACGGTGTCGTTGATCTGCAGGTGCACGTTCGGCCCGTCCTCGCGGCACTCGGCTTCGGTGTTGTAGTACTCCTCGACGCCGTCGTAGCCAACCACGAGGATGTCGTCGGCATGCGCGACGCCGGTCACGTTGGCCAGCCCCCCGCCCAGCGCCAGTGCACCGGCGACAACAATCCTCTTCAGCACGGGAATCTCCTAGAGTCGCGGCCGGGGCGGGCATCCCGGCGCACCAAAGCGGACCGTATACAGCGAACGTCGGGTTCGCTTTCTGAAAGACCGCGACTTTCGCAAAAGTGGACGCACCACTGTGGCCACGAATTCGGATTTTGAAAAGTGCCGACCGCTAATTCGAAAGCCGTTGGGGGATAGTCCGGATAAACTGCCGCGACCATGACTGCTTCGACGTGCTCACGGTTATTTGCGGCCCTTGCCGCCCTGATGCTGTTCGGGTTCGGCACCACGGCGTGTGCCAGCTCGAACACTCCTTCCGGAGCCTCCTCGACGACTTCCCACCGGGCAAGTACGACGATCAAGCCGAGCACCGGCAAGACTGTGTACATCCCGGCGATTCCATCGGGCACCCCCAGGCCTACCACGCCTATGATCCCCAACCCCAATGGCGACGGGACCTGGGTGCCGTGTGAGGGCAGCATCTGTACGAACCCCAACAACGGTGCCGGCGATGACGGCGGCTACTGGATTCCCAACCCCAACGGCGACGGCACCTACGTGCCGTGCGAGGGCAGCATCTGTACGAACCCGAATCATGGTGCCGGTGATGACGGCGATACGCCGTGTGAGGGGAGCATCTGTACGAACCCGAATCATGGTGCTGGTGATGACGGCGATACGCCGTGTGAGGGGAGCATTTGCACGAACCCCAACAACGGTGCCGGCGATGACGGCGATACGCCGTGCGAGGGGAGCATCTGCACGAACCCGAATCACGGTGCTGGTGATGACACCGGGCCTCCGGAGCCTGGGAACACCGACTTCACCGACGAGGGTTAAACAAACTTGGCCCGAACTCCAGTGCGCGGCGGATGTCCGGACAAAGCCTAGATCTGCCAATCGTTGGAGCCGTCGTACCGGGAGTATGTGCCGGTCGAGTTCTGAACGATGATGGGATCGCCGGCGTTGAAGTTGTCGAAGAACCATCGGGCGTTTGCCGGGCTGATGTTGATGCAGCCGTGACTGACATTGCGCTTGCCCTGATCAGCGACCGACCACGGTGCGCTGTGCACGAAGTCGCCGCTGTCATCGAACCGGACGGCCAGATCGACGGTCAGCTTGTATCCGTTCGGCGAATTGACCGGAACACCGTAGGTCGACGAATCCATCACCACCGAGGGCATCTTCTCTTGCACGTAGAACGTGCCGTTCGGAGTCTGGTGACCGCCCGATGCCATACCCATCGACATCGGGATGGTTTTCACCACAGTGCCGTTGCGGGTCACGGTCATCTGGTGGGTGGTGTCGTTGGCGGTGGCCACCAGCTCGTCCCCGATGTTGAAGTTGGACATCGTGCCGCCGGCATCGACGGTGACCGTGGTGTGTGCCGGCCAGAAGCTCAACGGACGCCAACGCAGTTGCGTCGGGGTGATCCAGTAGAACTTGCCGGGAACTTCCGGGACCGACGAGATGTGAATCGAGTTCTCGGTGGCACCGGCATCGTCGACCGGGCCGGGGAAGTTGACGATGATCGGTTGGGCCACACCGACGGTCGCGCCGTCGCCGGGGACCAGCCTGGGCGGCTCGAACGGCGCCGGATCTGCCTGCGCGGCACCGGCACCCAACACGAACGCACAGCCCACCATCGAAGCGGCTGCAGCTGCCCGCAATGCGCCGAAAAGCCTGCCCGTCGTCCAGTCACTCATCCCACCATCGTGTCATGCGGCTCAGCCATCTCCGGTAATCCGGCCACCACCGGCGTCGCCGAGTAGCCGTCCCCGAGTGCGCATCCCGTTTGTGACGGCACACCTCGCCGGCGGCGGCGACTGCCGCCGGGTCGAAGCCAGGCGGTACCGGTCCACCCGCCACCAATGCCCGCACCAAAGCTTGCTGCCGTTGCGCCAAGGTTTCGGTCATACCCACACCTCTCGTGCTCCGGTGGTGATCGGCGCGGCTCCCGCGGCGGCGGCGACCGCGTCCAACTCGTCGAAAAGCTCTGCGGCAGGCGGGAACCGGCCGTCGCGCTCCAACATGAACGGGGTGTCCACCCGCTCGCGCAGCGCGGTGACCAGGTCGAGCACCTCCGGCGGTGTCCGATCGGTGTGGGTGTCGTGATAGAAATCCGCCCCCTCTCGCCCACCCGCGACGTGGCTGTAGGCCACCTGCCCCACCGGCAGACGCGCCAACTCCCGCAGCGGATCCCGTCCGCGGTTACGCGCATTGGCGTAGACGTTGGCCACGTCGAGAACCAGTAACACCCCGGTGCGTTCCACCAACTCGGTGAGGAACTCCGACTCGGTGAGATCTGATTCCGGCCACTCGACGAAGGAGGCGATGTTCTCCAGGGCCAGCGGCACCGGGAGTTCCTGTCGGGTGCGGTTGATGTTGGCGGTGAGCACGTCGAGGGCCTCGCGGGTGCGCGGCACCGGAAGCAGGTGTCCGGCCTCGATGCCGCCGGCCCGGACGAAGGCGATGTGCTCACTGACCACCGGAGCGCACAGAGCCTGTGCGCAGGCAGTCAGGCGGCGTACTCGCCTGGGCTGCACGGGTTCTGTGCCGCCCAGCGAGAGCGCAACGCCGTGCGGTATCACCGGGATACCGCGCGCGACGAGGTCGGCCAGAGCCGGCTCTGGCCGGGCTCGACGGCGGCGGATCGGGATCGACTCGGCGATCACCTCGCAGAACCCGGGTCGCAGATCGGCGATCACCCCGGTGATCTCACGTCGCCAGCCGATACCCACATCGCCGAGGGCCGGCACGGTACGGGCTGTCGTGTTCATCCGCCGCATCCTCCGCACCCGCCACAGCCTCCGCAGCCCCCGCACCCGCCGCCACCGTCGCCCCCGCAGGAGGCGCCGCAGCCGCCGTCAGCACCGCCCGAGGAGGATCCGGCCAGCTGCACCGACGTCGAGTAGTCGGCGTCGATGGCCCACAGTGCGCCGGTACCGAACAGGGCCACCGACAGTGCCACCGCCGCGGGACCATAGGTGTCGAAGGCGGGTTTCTTGGCCGGCTCCAGATATGCCATTTCCCGCTGCCGGGAGGCGAGCAGACGACGGCCGGCGCGGGTCAGGCGATTCACCCCGAGTAGGTGCGGAAGCACCAGCGTTCCGTACAGCACCGTGGCGACTGCCACCGAGACGAACGTCACCGCGTGGATCGGATGGTCGGACAGCGTTGTCACCAGATAGATGCCGTAGCCGACACCGAACGCCATCACCACGATCGAGGGTGCGCTGCCCCAGCGCATGCGGGCGCGTTCGGCACCGGTTCGCACCAGGCCGCGCCGGCTCAGCTCCTCTTCGAGCGCCGCGAGCTCGTCACCGGATTCAGCGTACAGGCCCGGCACGGTGTGCTCCGGGTCGGCCGCGACGCGTTCGAGTACCCGCCCGATGAAGGGGTCGGTCTCCGGGCCGCTTACCTCCCGGTCCACCCGCCCGTTCGCGGTGACCCGTCCACTGGCCCGCAGGCTGGCCAGCGAGGTCACTACGGAGGCGATGTCCGATCGCAGGAACGCCAGCTCGGTCATGCTGATCGGTTCGGTGATCGCCGGACGCCGCGGAGTCGTGGCGATCCGCCAGACCACCGCGAAGACGATCGTCGTCGCCAATGCGGCCAGATATCCGTAGCCCATTGCGGTTATCGCCTCGGCGTACCGGTCAAGCAGGTTCTCGATCGACATCACATCACCTCCTGGTGTTCGGTTGTGCATCACCTTGCTCGTGTCAAAGCCCCTTACCGGTCCCAACTTTCAGGCGACAGCGTTGTCGCGCGGCCCCGCTGAACCAGCAAGCGTGCACGCCGGGGGGGCAGAAGGCGGTGAGGAGTTGGTGGCGGTTGTCTGAGGAAAATTCGTGCCTAGGCCCGGGGGGGTGTCGAACCGCTGGCCCGTCGCCACATTCGCCAGATCGGTAACATCGACCCCACTGGTAACGACATTCACAGGTGTCGCAGCTGTTGGGGGGTGAGATGCGTAACTGGCTGAGGGTTCTCGTGTTGGTCCTGGCGTGTGTGCTCACCCTGACCGTCAGTCCGGTCACCGCACACGCCGTCCCGCCCGTGGCCGGCAAGGATTTCACCAAGCCCGCCATCGTCATCCTCGGCTACGGCCTGAAGCCCGACGGCTCGATGCGCGCCATCCTGTATCACCGCACCCTCACCGGCCTCGCGATCGCGCAGGCGTTCCCGCAGGCTCCGGTCATCGTCACCGGTGGAAACCCGCGAAACGGTCAGACCGAGGCCGCACAGATGCGCAATCTTCTTGTCATGCTTGGCCTTCCGCCCAGCCGGATCATCGTCGAGGACCGGGCCAACAGCACGGTGCAGAACGCGCAGTTCTCGGTGCCGCTGGCGAAGAAGGCGGGCGCCACCGGCATCATCGTGGTGACTTCCTCGACGCATCAGGGCCGCGCCGACAAGAACTTCGCCGACGCCGGTGGCACCGTGCTGGCCACGGTGAGCTTCCCTGACGGCAATCCGTCGGTGAACACCGCCCAGTTCGTACGTGATGTGCTGAGCCCGCTGACGCCGATCGGCTGATTGCCGGCGCTACGCTGGACATATGCACCGGATGGTCCTCGGTCTCTGCGCATTGGCGGTGGTGTTCGCGCCGTCGGCCAGTGCTGAGCCGGCGGCCCTGGATCCGACCGGGAACCGTTCCGGAGGGCCGGTGCCCACTGTGAACGGGGTTCCGTGTGTGGGTGGCAACCTGGGTGTCTGCCTGAGCTTCAAGCAGAACCGGCCGCCGGCGGCCAGTCCGGGCGCTCGATCGGTCGTCGGACACAGCCCCACCGTGCGGCGTTGATCGGCATTACCATGACTGCCCGAGATGAACAGTCCCACGACGTCGGTTGAGGCCGACAAGAGCACGTTCCGCTCGCGTCTGCTCGCCGCCATGATCGAATCGATCGTCGAGGACGGCTATCAGAACACCACTGTTGCCGACATCGTGCGTCGGGCCAAGACATCGCGCCGCACCTTCTACGAGCACTTCGCCAGCCGTGAAGAGTGCTTCGTCGCTCTGCTCACCAGCATCAACGCCAAACATGTGCGGTCGATCGCGGTAGCTGTAGACCAGGAGGTGCCTTGGCAGACGCAGGTGCGCCAGGCGGTCGAAGCGTGGATCGCCTCCTATGAGGCCCACCCGGCATTGATGCTGGCCTGGATTCGCGATCTGCCGACGCTGGGTAATGCGGCGCGTGCGCTGCAGCGCGAATCGATGGAGAAGTTCATCGCCATGGTCCAGACCATGGCCAATACCGAAGCGTTCCGCTCGGCCGGAATATCGATCTCGCGGCGCCGCATCATCATGATGATCGGTGGGTTGCGTGAGCTGACTGCGATGACCGTGGAAAGCGGTGGTCAGGTAGGCGAGATCACCGAGGACGCGGTACTGGCGTGCACCGCCATGCTGACGCCGGTCAGCTGACAGCGGGCCCATCCCGAGTAATCTCGCCGCATGGCAACCAGCGATTCCCGTGAAGTAGTCATCGAGGCGACCCCGCAGGAGATCCTCGACGTTGTGGCCGATGTGGAGGCGACGCCCAGCTGGTCGCCGCAGTACCAGCGCGCCGAGATCCTGGAGAGTTACGACGACGGCCGGCCGAAGCAGGTCAAGATGACCGTCAAGGCTGCCGGGCTGACCGACGAGCAGGTGATCGAATACACCTGGGGCGAGAACAAGGTCAGCTGGACGCTGGTGAGCGCCGGTCAGCTCAAGGCCCAGGACGCCAGCTACACCTTGACTCCCGACGGCGACAAGACCAAGGTCCGGTTCGACATCACGATCGACCTGTCGGTACCGCTGCCCGGTTTCATCCTGAAGCGAACCATGAAGGGCGGTGTGGAAACCGCGACGGAAGGCCTGCGCAAGCAGGTTCTCAAGGTCAAGAAGGGCTGAGCGCCCGCGGCGCGTCCGCGATCGGGTCAGCCGGGTTGGTTGCTCTGCACGTCGAAGACGAAATGCTGACCCTCGTCGAGGGTCCCGTCCAGTCGCCTGCGCCGATACAGCAGGTCGACCTTGCCGAACCGCACGCTCACCGTTTCGGTGTACGGCTGGACCTCCAAACCGTTCTGGCTGACGGCCGTGATGGTCACGTCGGAGAGCTTGACCGTCAGGTAGTCCTGGTTCTCGCCGGCCCTGCGGTGGCTGATCGTCGCCTGCGGCAGATGCCGTCCGGTAGCGCAGGCCAGGAGCAAGGCGGGTGTTGCGCTGTCGATGGTGTGGACGAACAGCAGATCCTGGAACGTGGGCTTGCCCGCGCCCCCGCCGCCGCCTGCCACCACCGACTCGGCCTGGGTGACAGCCCAGGAGAACGACACCACGTCGATCTCGTCGGGATGCCTGGCATCGACAGATTCACCTTTGATGTCACCGATTTTCGCGAAGATTTCTGTGGACATCTGATGTCTCCCTGTGCGGCCGGCGTTTTCACCTTCCATTCCATCCAGGTGGGGCGACCGCGAATAGAGTAGTGGCCTACTCGATTCCGGCCCGGACTAGCTTGAGTTCGCGTCAGAGGCGGATTGCGCCAACTCGGTCAGCAACGGCGGGATGTCCATGCGGCCCAGCATCACCTCGACGAGCACCATGCGATCGGGCGTGGCCGCCGCGATGGTGAGCGCGTCATCGAGTTCGCCGTAGGTGCTGGCCCGGAAGGTCAGCGCATCGGGTACGCCGAGTGCGGCGGGCAGCTCGGTCCAGCGCCAGCCGGTGATGTCGTTGTATTCGGCTGTGACGCCGTGGATCGCGCGTTCGACGGTGTAGCCGTCGTTGTTGACCACCACCACGACGGGGGCCAGCCCCTCGCGGCCGAACGTGCCCAACTCCTGGATGGTCAACTGGGCGGCGCCGTCACCGATCAGCAGCACCGTGCGTCGGCCCCGGTCGGCCAGCCCGGCCCCGAGCGCCGCGGGCAGCGTGTAGCCGATCGAACCCCACAGCGGTTGGCCGATGAACGTCACCCCGGAGGCCAGTCGGTGTCCGGCCATTCCGTAGAACGACGTGCCCTGATCGGCGAGTACCACGTTGCCCGGGGTCAATGCCTCAGCGAGCCTGTCCCACAGGGTTTCCTGAGTCAGCGCCACGTCAGGTGCGGGTGGCTCGGTCGTGGTCCGGGCTGGCAAGGGCGGCAACGCCGGTGAGGTTATGCCGCGTCCGGTGAGGATCGTGGTGATGGCCTCGAGCGCGGCCGACATGTCCAGTGGGGCATAGACCTGCCCGGCCACCACACTCTGGTTCACGCCGATGTCGATGGTGCGCGCCGGGTCGATGCGTTGGCTGAAGAATCCGCTGACCATGTCGGTGAACAGCACACCCGCGGTGACCAGGACCGGGGCTTCCTCGATCGCCTTGCGCACCGAAACCTCGCTGGCCGCACCGGCATAGATGCCCAGATAGTTGGGCGAGCTCTCATCGACCAGGCTCTTGCCCCACATCAAGGTGGCGTGCCCTACGGTGTCGGCCCCCAGCAGTGCACCGAGTTCGTCGACGCAGCCCATCCGGTGCACCAGGAAATCGGCGAGCACCGTCAGTCGGTGATCACCGATCAGTTCGGCGGCAGCCGCGGTGAACATCGACAGGGCGCGCGGACTCGTCCCGCCGGTGTAGCGGGGCAGCGGTGCGGCGGGAGGTTCGGTGGGGAAGCGGGCTACGTCGGTGGCGATCAACAGATAGCCGGGACGCTTCTGCTCACGCACTTCCGAGAGCACGCGGTCGATCTCCCGGGTCGCCGTGGCGGGCGCCAGATTGGCTTGGGCACAGGTGATTTCCCGGCTGATCCGCAGGAAGTGCTCGAAGTCGCCGTCGCCGAGCGTGTGGTGCACGATGCGCCGAGCGCCCTGGGAATCCTTGGACGGCGCGCCGACGATGTGGACCACCGGCACGTGCTCGGCGTAGCTGCCCGCGACTGCGTTCGCCGCCGACAACTCGCCGACCCCGAACGTGGTGACCAACGCGGCCATACCTCGCAGCCGGCCGTAGCCGTCGGCCGCATAGCCGGCGTTGAGTTCGTTGGCGCCGCCCACCCAGCGAAGCGTCGGGTGAGCCAGGATGTGGTCGAGGAATTCCAGCTGATAATCGCCGGGCACGCCGAAGACCTCGGTCACGCCGAGTTCGGCGAGGCGGTCCAGCAGATAGTCACCGACGGTGTAGAGGTTTTCAGCCATCCCTTAGTGTGCCTCGCATGACCAACACCGGACCGCTCGCCGGAGTGCGAGTTATCGAACTCGGCGGCATCGGCCCCGGGCCACACGCCGCGATGATGCTGTCGGACCTGGGCGCCGACGTGGTGCGGGTGCGCCGGCCGGGTGGCCTGACCATGCCCGCCGAGAATGTCGACCTGCTGCACCGCGGCAAGCGCATCGTCGACCTCGATGTGAAGAGCGAACCGGGCAAGCTGCTGGACCTGGTCGCCAAAGCCGATGTGCTGCTGGACTGTTTCCGGCCGGGAACCTGTGAGCGACTCGGCATCGGTCCGGCGGACTGCGAGGCCGTCAACCCGCGGCTGATCTTTGCCCGGATCACCGGCTGGGGGCAGGACGGACCGCTGGCGAGCACCGCCGGCCACGACATCAACTATCTGTCACAGACCGGTGCACTCTCGGCGATCGGTTACCGTGACCGCCCGCCGGTGGCCCCGCTGAACCTGGTCGCCGATTTCGGCGGTGGGTCGATGCTCGTCGTCATGGGCATTGTCACTGCGCTCTACGAGCGGGAGCGCTCCGGCAAGGGCCAGGTCGTCGATGCCGCGATGGTCGACGGGGTCAGCATGCTGTCGCAGATGATGTGGACCATGCGGGCCACCGGTTCGTTGCGTGACGAACGTGAATCATTCTTGCTCGACGGGGGCGCCCCCTATTACCGGACGTATGAGACTGCCGACGGCGGCCATATGGCGGTCGGGTCGATCGAGCCGCAGTTCTTCGCGCAGTTGGTGGCCGGTCTGGGCCTGGATGCCGACGAGATCCCCGGCCAGTTCGAGCTGACCCGGTACGACGAGATGCGGGCCATCTTCACCGAGCGGTTCGCCACCAAGACCCGCGACGAGTGGACCGCGATTTTCGCGGGCACCGACGCCTGCGTGACACCGGTGCTCACCTGGGGTGAGGCCGCCGAGAGCGAGCATCTGCTGGACCGGTCGACGCTGATCACCGTCGACGGTGTCGCACAGGCCGCCCCGGCGCCGCGGTTCTCCCGAACCTCGCCAGGCATGCCGGGCCAGCCCCCGCAGTCGAGCACCGATATCGCCGACGTCGGCTGGGAGTGATACTCGCCGAGCCTGAGCTCGTGTGCGAGATTTTCGACATTCTTCGCACACAAGCTCAGGTTCGAATACTGAGTGGCCAGGCACTTAGAGACTTTGGTCCCTGGCCATCGGGGCGCGCAGCGGCCACGATGAAGGTGTGACTTCTTCGAACGCACCCGTAGTAGTCGGGATCGACGGCAGTGACGGCGCGCTGGACGCGGCTCGGTGGGCCGGCGCGGTCGCGGCGCGCTTCGGCGCACCGCTGCGCATCGTGCACGCACTGCCCGCCGTCGGTCGCAATCTGACTCAGACGGCGGCCGCATTCACCGCAGCGATGATGTCCTATCAGCGCGATATGGCCGAGGCGTTCCTCAAGGCCGCGGACGAGGCTGTGCGTGCCGAGAATCCCGAGCTCTCGGTGTCCACCGTCTCGTTCAACGAGCCGGCCGACCAGGTGTTGATCGACGCCGGCGCCGACGCGCGTCTGGTCGTCCTCGGGGGAAAGAAGGTCAGCCCGGCCGCGGCATTGCTGCTCGGGTCGACGGCGCTGTCGGTGGCCACCCGGGCGGCGTGCCCGGTGGTTGCCTTCCGCGGAGACAAGGTGGCGCCGGGCGACGGCAGTGTCGTCGTCGGGGTGGACGACAGTCCGGCCGCGCAGGCCGCATTGGAGTCGGCATTCGAATACGCCGGTCAGTTCGGGCTCGCCGTCAACGCCGTGCGCTCATTGTCGCTGGCCGCACCAGCCGAGACCGGTGTCACCATCCCACTGCTTATCGATTGGGACGGCGTCGAGTCCGCGGAGCTGGCCGGCCTCACCGAGACCGTCGACGTCCACCACAAACGGCACCCGGGCGTCGACGCCAAATGTTTCGTCGAGCCGGACTCGCCCGGCAAGGCGCTGCTGAAGCATGTCGCCGGCTCGGGGCTCGTGGTGGTCGGATCCAGGGGCCGCAACGCGTTGGCCGGCGTCCTGCTGGGTTCGACCAGCCTGAACCTGCTGCACCACAGTCCGGTGCCGGTGATGATCTGCCGGGCCGCGCGAGAAGGAGAATCGCATGAGTGAGCATGACGTCCGGCACGGCATCGTGGTCGGCGTTGACGGGTCACCCTCGTCGGACGCCGCGGTGGCCTGGGCGGCTCACACCGCGGTATTGCGGGGTGTCGGGCTCACGCTGGTGTATGCACTGCCGGGCGCCGCATCACCGGTCTGGTTGGATGTCGCACTGCCCCAAGACTATTGGGATTATCAGGAACAGCACGGTCAGGAGATTCTCGATGCCGCGCGCGGTGTCGCGGTCAAGGCCATTGCCGGCCAGCAGGAACCACGGATCATCGCGAAAGCAGTACCCGGGCACGCGGTGGGCACCCTGATCGAGTACTCCAGGCAGGCCGACCTGGTCGTCGTCGGCTCTCGCGGCCTGAGCAAGTGGAGTCGCCGGCTGCTCGGATCGGTGAGCTCGAGCCTGGCCGCTCATGCCCACGGCCCTGTCGCGGTGATCCCCGAAACCGAACCGCCGAACGGGCCCGTGGTGGTCGGGGTCGATGGGTCGCGTGCCTCCGAACTCGCCACGGAGATCGCCTTCGACGAGGCGTCGCGTCGCGGAGTGGAACTCGTGGTGGTGCACACCTGGACAGATCTGAACTTCGAATTCCCCGACGTGCGGTGGGAGGACCTGAGCGCTGAGGCCGAGCGCGCGCTTGCCGAGCAGTTGGCCGGCTGGTGTGAGCGGTATCCCGACGTTGCGGTCCGCCGCGTGGTCATGCCTGACAAGCCCGCACGGCAGCTGCTGGCGCAGGCTGAGACCGCGCAGCTGGTGGTGGTCGGCAATCGCGGACGCGGGGGGTTCACCGGGTTGCTGCTCGGATCGGTCAGCTCGGCAGTGGTCAATTCGTCCACCGCACCGGTGATCGTGGCCAGGCAAACCAGCTGATCATCGGGGTCTGGTTGCTGCCGGACCGGCTCGCATCGCAGAATCACCGCCGCGGGCGGCGCGCTTCGCTAGATTCGGAGGTGTGGCCGTGCAGGCATCACGTGAGGCGGTTTTCGACGCCACACCGGAGGCGATCATGGAGGTGCTCGCCGACGTCGACGCGCTGCCGTCCTGGTCGGCGTTGCATCGGCGGGTCAAGGTCATCGACCGCTATCCCGACGGCAAGCCCCACCACGTCAAGGCGACGATGCGCCTGCTCGGAATCACGGACAAGGAAATACTCGAATTCCACTGGGGCGACCATTGGATGGTCTGGGACGCCGAGCCCAACCTGCAGCAGCGCGGTCAGCACGTTGAATACAACCTGACACCTGAGGTGGACAAGACGCGCGTGCGGTTCGACGTCATCGTCGACCTCGCGATGCCGATCCCGGAGTTCCTGATCCGGCGCGCGAGGGCGCTGGTCCTCGACGTCGCCATCGATCGCTTGCGGCGGCGTGTCATGAGTCATTCACGACGCCGGTGAGCGTTGCCAGGACGTAGCCGGTGGCTGTCCAGCAATTCGACGGCCACAGTGCGCTAGTAGTCCGTGGGAATCCGGTTGCGCACGTCGTGGGCGACTGCGGCGGCCTGAGCTGGATCCCTTACCCCGCACAAGTCGACTGTGACGACGATATTGGCCTTGGCGGTCAGGGCCTGGGCGCAGTCCGGCACTGAGCTCGACAGCGCGGAATCAGTCACCGACACAATGCCTTCCTGCACTGTCCGTGCGCCGAGGGTGCGCAGTTGAGCCTCCCCGTCGCGGTTTACCGCGGCTGTCCTATCCGTGCAGTAACCCCAGTGCTCCTGTACCGCGGCCATGAAGTTCTGGGCCGCTGCGGGGTCGGGGAAGATCATCGCCCGCTGCGCCAACCGCACCCGGCCGGACGCCCCGTCGCCGGTGATCTCGCGTTCCCGGGTTGCCGCGACACCTGTGGGGTAGGGCGGCAGCGCCGACGGAGGGGCGGATGGATCTGCTTCGGATACACAACCTTTCGATGAAGCGGGGTTGTCGTCGGCGGGTGCGGTGTCGCTGGTGGTGTCGGGTCCGGTGGTGCTGAGCTGGCCCACGCCCACCAGGGACTGGGCCGTCTCGGGACCGATGAGGATCGGTTCGAGGTCAGGCTTCTGGTAGGTGCGCACCACCTCGGGGCATTGCCAGAAGTCATCGACTGTGGTCCCCGGCGCCACGGGCGTCGAATCCACCACCGCGGTGACGCGGTGTGTCGAATCGGGAGTCACGGTGATGGCGTATCCCTGCTCTCGTGACCACCTGGCTGGCACCAGCACGTAGCGGCCTGCGTGCGCCTCCAGGACGCGAAGGCATTGGTAACGGTAAACGGGTGCGGCCGGCGGCCCCTGGCTGGGCAGCACTGTCATCTTCACCAGATTGTCTGGAATGTTCAGCGCCTCAGTGGTATCGAGTTGCACCGCCGTGTACTCACCGTCGGCAGGCCAAAGCTTGCTTGCGGCATCCTGCCCGCTGCGCTTGCCTTGGGCGACGGCGTACAGATCGGTGACCCAGAACAACGCCACCACCAGGCCCGCAGCCGCCAGTGCGAGCAGGACCCGCTCGGCCGCCTTCGGTAACCGGCCCACGCCGGTGACAGTCAGCGCCCAGTAGCCGACGGCCAGCAGGGCGATTCCGGCGGCGACCGTCACCGCCATGTACATGTCGGTGGGATTGTGGATTACCGATTGAATCAGGCTGTGATCGGATACCAGCCACACCACGGCGACGGTCAAACCCACCGCGCCCAGGCCGACCACCGCCCATGCGACGCTGCGCAGCAATGTGATTCGTCGGCCGGTGGTGGCCGCGTGTCGAAAAGCCACGGCCAACACCACCAGGATGGCGAGAACGATCAGCACCCGCAACGACGCGAAGAAGAACGTTCCGATGGTGGTGACGACATAGTCGGCCGACGTGTAGCCCACGGTCGCCGGATCGACGCCGAAATAGTGCAACCGGTTACGGATCGCGAGGAGGCCGAAGAAGTAGCACAGGCCGGTGATCAGCGATGTCGGTGCGACCACCAGGGCCGCCAGGCTCAGCCACCGCTCGGCCGATTGGGTGAGTGACTTCGTCTCGTCGGTCACGCCGGGGGTGCCTGCGTGGTAGGCGGATCCGATGTCACCGGAACGTTATCCGTCGTCGTGGTGGGCAACGTCGTGGTGGGCAACGGAAGCGTCGTGGTCGGCAACGGAAGCGTTGTTGTGGGCAACGGAAGCGTCGTGCTGGTGTAGCCGCCTGAGTTCCGGGTGGTCGTCGGGGCCTTGTACGTGGTCAGCGGTCCTGAGGTTGTCGTGGTGGACGGCAGGGTCAAGGTCCCACTCGACGGCGGCGGCGGTGGCGGCGGATCATTGTGGGTCTCCGCACTGCACGCCACCACCAGCACCGCAGACGTGACGACCGCCGTGAGTCCCCCAGCGCGCCCAAGCGTTCTAACTCCGAGGTTCATTTACCCCTCCCACCAGTATCTTTACGATGGTGGCAAATTTGGTGGGGTTCCGCGCGAGTATCGGACTACTCGAATTGGGGCCGGCTATGGCAGGGGCGGGGCATACCACTTGATCGCCCGCGGTGTGCCGGAACGGGGCAGCAAAGTGTCGCGATCTGCCGCCGATCCTTTACATGATGACAACGTGGGCACGCAGGCTTGGCTGGCAGCATGGCAGGCCACACGCCACTTCCGCCAAAGGGGTGAATGCCTTTGTCCCGCACGCTTTTCGACAACCACCCGCCGCTGGAAGTCGTTGAACCACAGGCGATACGCAATATCGCCGCCCGCCCGGCCATCCCGGTCTACCGCTCCCCGCGCAACCTGCCGCCCCCGGCCCTCGATGAGTGGAGTTGGCAGCTGCGCGGGCTGTGTCGGGACCATCCGGCAGAGGTGTTCTTCCCGGAGGAGGTTCGGGGCCGGCCGCTGCGCAGCCGGGAGAACGCGGCCAAAGCCATCTGCCTGGCATGCCCGGTGCTGGACCGGTGTCGCGCGCATGCCCTCTCCGCTCCCGAGCCCTACGGCATCTGGGGAGCGATGACGGCCAGGGAGCGCGCCATCGCGATGAGCGACGAAAGCTAGATTCGCAGCGCACCGAGGCGGCGGATCGCCTCCTCCATGGTGTCGTCTCGCTTACAGAAAGCGAAGCGCACCAAGTGGTTCCACAGATCGGCGTGCGGGGCCTCCGGATCGCAGAACGCTGACATCGGGATCGCGGCCACCCCGGCCTTCTGCGGCAGCTCGGCGCAGAACTGCGTGCTGTCCGAATAGCCCAGCGGCCGTGGGTCGGCGCACAGGAAGTACGTGCCGCGGCTGTCATGCACCTCGAACCCGATGTCGGCCAAAGCGTTGCCCAAACGATCGCGCCTGGCCTGGAAAGACTGGCGCAGTTGCGCCACCCAGCCGTCCTCGTGATCGAGCGCATGGGCAACCGCGGGTTGGAACGGGCTGCCGCCCACGTAAGTCAGGTATTGCTTGGCGGCACGCACCCCTGCGATCAGATCGGCAGGGCCACAGGCCCAGCCGATCTTCCAGCCGGTGACGTTGAACATCTTGGCTGCGCTCGAGATGGTCACGGTGCGTTCGGCCATGCCGGGGTATCCGGCCAGCGGCAGGTGCTCGACGTCGAACACCAGCTGCTCGTACACCTCGTCGGTGATCACCAGCAGATCGTGCTCGATGGCCAGTGCCGCGATGGCGCGCAACTCTGCATCGGAGGCCACCGCACCCGTCGGATTGTGCGGGGAGTTGAGCATCAGCGCGCGGGTCTTCGGGGTGACCGCCCGGCGCAAGCCTTCGACGTCGATCCCGAATCCGGCGCCGTCGGCGACCAGCGGCACGGCGGTACGTACGCAGCCGGCCATGGCGATCACGGGGGAGTACGAGTCGTAGAACGGCTCGATCACCAGTACCTCCGAGCCGGGCTCGACCAGGCCGAGCACCGACGCGGCGATGGCCTCGGTGGCGCCGACGGTCACCAGCACCTCGGTGTCGGGGTCGTAGTCGATGCCGTAGTGGCGTTTGCGCTGCCCGGCGATGGCGTGACGCAACTCGGCGATTCCGAGTCCGGGCGGGTACTGGTTGTGGCCGCTGGAGATCGAGTCGATGGCGATTTTGAGCATTTCGGCCGGGCCGTCCTCATCGGGAAAGCCCTGGCCGAGGTTGACCGCGCCCAGGCGGCTGGCCAGCGCCGACATCTCCGCGAAGATGGTGACGGCAAAGGGTTGCAGTCTCTGCACGGTCATGGTGCATCAGGCTAGTGCGGGAATGATTGCCGCACTCTCGGCGCTCTGATACGGCGTGACCTACAAACTGAACGCCGACGCCGCACTGCTGCAGCCGATCCAGGTTGGCGAGACCGCCGCTACCAACCGTCTGTTCATGGCACCGCTGACGCGTTCACGTGCCGACGCCGACGGCACTCCTTCACCGCTGGCCGCGCAGTACTACACGCAACGCGCCGGAGCGGGCCTGATCATCAGCGAGGCCACCGCTGTCGCCGAGACCGCCAACGGCGCCTACATGAACACCCCCGGCATCTACACCGACCGCCATCAGCACGGCTGGGCCGAGATCGCCGACTCGGTCCATGCGGCGGGCGGCAAGATGTTCGTTCAGCTGTGGCATGTCGGCCGGATGGCGCACCCTGACATCAGCGGGTTCGAACCCGTCGCGCCGTCGGCGATCGCGGCCGATGTGCTCACCCACACGCCCACGGGTAAGAAGCCGCTGCAGACGCCGCGCGCGCTCGAGACCGCCGAGATCCCGGTGATCGTCGAGCAGTTCCGGGCTGCCGCCCGCCGCGCGATCGATGCGGGCATGG
This sequence comes from Mycobacterium syngnathidarum, assembly GCF_001942625.1. Lineage (GTDB taxonomy): Bacteria > Actinomycetota > Actinomycetes > Mycobacteriales > Mycobacteriaceae > Mycobacterium > Mycobacterium syngnathidarum. The sequence continues at coordinate 431,276 of NZ_MLCL01000062.1, read as the reverse complement.
ACGGCGTGGAGATCCACGGTGCCAACGGCTACCTGCTGCACCAGTTCGCCTCCGATGTGGTCAACCAGCGCACCGACGCCTACGGCGGTTCGCCGGAGAATCGGGCCCGGCTGACAGCCGAGGTGGTCGAGGCCGTCGTCGACGAGATCGGTGCGGCCCGGGTCGGGCTGCGTATCTCACCCGGGAACACCGCCGGCGGTATGCAGGAGAACGACACGGTCAGTGCCTACGAGGCGTTGTTGGAGCGCATCGCTGGGCTCGGGCTGGCCTACCTGCACGTGCTGATCGACCCGGCCGAGCACACGTTCGGCGTCATCCGCGCGCTGTGGTCGGGCACGTTCGTCCTCAACACCGGCCGCAACTGCGGCACCGACTTCTCGCAGTTGGAGAGCTACGCCGAGTGGGGGGCGATCAGCGCGGCCGCGGTGGGGCGGGCGTTCCTGGCCAACCCTGACCTCATCGACCGGCTGATCCTGGGTGCTGAGCTCAACGAACCCGACATGGCGACCTTCTATGCGCCCGGCCCGGTCGGCTACACCGACTATCCGACGTTGATGGCGATCGAAGAGCCGCGCTCCGCCTGACGGCCCCCGCGTATGAAGCGCTGTGGTGAATTTCGGGCCTTGGTTTCCCGCCATGGCGCTTCATGCGCGGCGATGGATGGCACCTGCCGCACCGCGGGCACGGCCGCGCGGCGCTCGACCGGGTGCTGAAGCGAGTTTGATGCTGCGGTGAGGGTTGGAAAAGTGCGGGTGAAGTAGGCCCTTGCCGCAGAGTCGATCTGTGTGCAAGGAGATGCTGAGCACAGGCCCAACCAACGGGTTGGGCGAGGCTGCTACGCTGCCGTTCAGAGGACCGCCCACATTCGTCGGGCGGTTCCACAACCCAACCTGAACCAACGCCGATACGGCAGGGGAGCAGACATGTCCGAAGAAGCCTTCATCTACGAGGCGATCCGCACGCCGCGTGGCAAGCAGCGCGGTGGCGCACTCAACGAGATCAAGCCGGTCAACCTGGTTGTCGGCCTGATCGAGGAGATCCGCAGCCGTTACCCCGATCTGGATGAGACGCTGATCAGCGATGTCATCCTGGGTGTCGTCTCCCCGGTCGGCGACCAGGGCGGCGATATCGCCCGTACCGCCGGTCTGGTGGCCAAGCTGCCCGAGACCACCGGTGGTTTCCAGCTCAACCGCTTCTGCGCCTCGGGCCTTGAGGCCGTCAACCTGGCCGCTCAGAAGGTCCGCTCCGGCTGGGATGACCTGGTGCTCGCCGGTGGTGTCGAGTCGATGAGCCGCGTTCCGATGGGCTCCGACGGCGGCGCCTGGGCTTCTGACCCGGAGACCAACTACCGCATCGGCTTCGTCCCGCAGGGCATCGGCGCCGACCTGATCGCCACCATCGAGGGCTTCTCCCGCGAGGACGTCGACGCCTACGCCGCGCGGTCGCAGGAGCGTGCCGCGGCGGCCTGGTCCGGCGGCTACTTCGCCAAGTCCGTGATCCCGGTCCGCGACCAGAACGGCCTCGTGGTCCTCGATCATGACGAGCACATGCGTCCCGGTTCCACCGTGGAGAGCCTGGGCAAGCTCAAGACCGCCTTCGACGGCGTCGGCGCGATGGGCGGCTTCGACGATGTGGCGCTGCAGAAGTACCACTACGTCGAGAAGATCAACCACGTCCACACCGGCGGCAACAGCTCGGGCATCGTGGACGGCGCAGGCCTGCTGCTGATCGGTAGCGAAAGTGCGGGGAAAGCTCAGAATCTGACCCCGCGCGCCCGCATCGTGGCCACCGCCACCAGCGGCGCCGACCCGGTCATCATGCTCACCGGCCCCACCCCGGCCACCAAGAAGGTGCTGGACCGTGCCGGCCTGACCGTCGATGACATCGACCTGTTCGAGCTCAACGAGGCCTTCGCCTCCGTGGTCCTGAAGTTCCAGAAGGACCTCAACATCCCCGACGAGAAGCTCAACGTCAACGGCGGCGCCATCGCGATGGGCCACCCGCTGGGTGCCACCGGCGCCATGATCACCGGAACCATGGTCGACGAGCTCGAGCGCCGCGGCGCCAAGCGTGCCCTGGTCACGCTGTGCATCGGCGGCGGCATGGGCGTGGCCACCATCATCGAGCGCGTCTGAGCGCGGCCGAACACAAAGGACTGAATACAGATGGCTGAGAACACCATTCAGTGGGACAAGGATGCCGACGGCATCGTCACCCTGACGTTGGACGACCCGACCGGTTCGGCCAACGTGATGAACGATCACTACAAGGTATCGATGCATAACGCTGTAGAAGAGTTAGCACGGCTTGTGGCAGAAGACCCTGATTCGATCACCGGCGTGGTGATCACCAGCGCCAAGAAGACCTTCTTCGCCGGTGGTGACCTCAAGGGCATGATGAACATCGGCCCCGACGACGCCGCCCAGGCGTTCGAGATGGTCGAGACCATCAAGGCCGACCTGCGCAAGCTGGAGACCCTGCCCAAGCCCGTCGTGGCCGCCATCAACGGCGCCGCGCTCGGCGGCGGCTTGGAGATCGCGCTGGCCACCAACCACCGCATCGCCGCCGACGTCAAGGGCAGCCAGATCGGGCTGCCCGAGGTCACCCTGGGCCTGCTGCCCGGCGGTGGCGGCGTGGCCCGCACCGTGCGCATGTTCGGTATCCAGAAGGCCTTCATGGAGGTCCTCTCGCAGGGCACCCGCTTCAACCCCACCAAGGCCAAGGAGACGGGCCTGGTCGACGAGCTCGTCGGTTCGGTCGACGAGCTGGTCCCTGCTGCCAAGGCCTGGATCAAGGCCAACCCCGAGGCCCACACGCAGCCGTGGGACGTCAAGGGCTACAAGATCCCCGGCGGCACCCCGTCCAGCCCGGCGCTGGCCGCGATCCTGCCGTCCTTCCCGGCCCTGTTGAAGAAGCAACTCAAGGGTGCCCCGATGCCCGCACCGCGGGCCATCCTGGACGCTGCTGTCGAGGGTGCCCAGGTCGACTTCGACACCGCCAGCCGCATCGAGAGCCGCTACTTCGTCTCGCTGGTCACCGGACAGACCGCCAAGAACATGATTCAGGCGTTCTTCCTGGACCTGCAGGCCATCAACGGTGGCGCATCGCGTCCCGACGGCATCGCCAAGCAGGACATCAAGAAGATCGGTGTGCTGGGCGCAGGCATGATGGGCGCCGGTATCGCCTATGTTTCGGCCAAGGCCGGCTACGACGTCGTCCTGAAGGACGTCACCGTCGAGGCCGCCCAGAAGGGCAAGGCGTACTCGGAGGGCTTGGAGGCCAAGGCGCTCAAGCGTGGCAAGACCACCGAGGAGAAGTCCGCGGCGCTGCTGGCTCGGATCACCCCGACCGCCGATCCGCAGGATCTCAAGGGCGTCGACTTCGTGATCGAGGCCGTGTTCGAGAACCAGGAACTCAAGCACAAGGTGTTCCAGGAGATCGAGGACATCGTCGAGCCCAACGCACTGCTCGGCTCGAACACCTCCACGCTGCCGATCACCGGTCTGGCGACCGGCGTGAAGCGCCAGGAGGACTTCATCGGCATCCACTTCTTCTCGCCGGTCGACAAGATGCCGCTGGTGGAGATCATCAAGGGCGAGAAGACCTCTGACGAGGCGCTGGCCCGGGTGTTCGACTACACGCTGGCCATCAAGAAGACCCCGATCGTCGTCAACGACAGCCGCGGCTTCTTCACCTCGCGCGTGATCGGCACCTTCGTCAACGAGGCGCTGGCCATGCTCGGCGAGGGCGTGGAGCCCGCATCGATCGAGCAGGCGGGTGCGCAGGCCGGTTACCCGGCGGCGCCGCTGCAGCTGAGCGATGAGCTCAACCTGGAGCTCATGCACAAGATCGCCGTGGCCACCAAGGAAGGTATCGAGGCTGCCGGCGGCACCCACGTGCCGCACCCGGCTGAGGCCGTCGTGGAGAAGATGATCGAGATCGGCCGCCCGTCGCGTCTGAAGGGTGCCGGTTTCTACGAGTACGTCGACGGCAAGCGGACGCAGCTGTGGCCGGGTCTGAAGGAGACCTTCAACTCCGGAACCTCCTCGATCCCGCTGCAGGACATGATCGACCGCATGCTCTTCGCCGAGGCGCTGGAGACTCAGAAGTGCATCGACGAGGGTGTGCTCACCTCTACCGCTGATGCGAACATCGGCTCGATCATGGGTATCGGCTTCCCGCCCTACACCGGTGGTTCGGCCCAGTTCATCGTCGGCTACCAGGGTGAGCTCGGTGTCGGCAAGGAGGCCTTCGTGGCCCGTGCCAAGGAGCTGGCCGCCCGCTACGGCGACCGCTTCCTGCCCCCGGCTTCGCTGGAGTCCTGAGCAACAACGTCAAAAGCCCCCGGCGCGAGTCGGGGGCTTTTGCGTGCCTGGGCATCTCAGCTCGGGTTCGAGTACACCCGGGTGGGCGTGATCAGCACTGCGGCGCGGCGTTCGTCGCGCATGACGCGGTCGTAGGTGTCCCAGTCGTCGTGGGTACCGCCGGCGGCTTCGAAGACGCCGCGCAAGAGCAGCCGCAGCTTCTCGGCGTCGGTGCCGGGATCAGGATCGTCGGGCCCGACGATGTCGACGGTGCCCTCGACCGTCACCCATTGCCAGCCGGCGCGGGCGACGACGGTGGCCCGGGGATCGGCGCGCAGGTGCGCGAGTTTTCGTGCTCCGCCGATTGCGACGAGGGCGACGACGGGCTCAGCGGTCCGGGGATGTGCCATCACCCCGGCATTGACCACCGAGGACTGGATGCTGCCGTCGCCGCGCAGCGTGCTCAGCACGCAGAGCCCGTGATCGCGGGACAGCATGTCGGCGAACTGCGATATGTCGGTCATGGCCGTACCTCAATCCGCCACGTCGAACGCGGCGTGGACTTTCGTGGGCTTGACCCGCACCACGAGTTCGCCTGGCACCCCGTTGCGGCGGCCGAATTCCTCGGCCCGCTCGGCACCCATGTAACGGCCGCCGGTGCGGGTGGCGATGTCGAGTAGCTCGGCGGGATCCTCGCTGACCGCGGCGACGCCCTGGACTTGGACGAACGCGAACGGCGGGGTGTCGTCATGGATACACAGCACCACCCGCGGGTCGCGGGCCAGCGCCCGGCCCTTGGCGGTGTCCTTGCCGGTGTTGAAGACCAGTTCGCCGTCGTCGACCACGAACCAGACCGGTGCCGACAATGGTCTGCCGTCGGCGGCCACCCAGCTCAGCACCGCGGTGCGGGTGCCTTCGGACAAGAACGTGATCACGTCGTCGGTGAGTTCGCCCATGTAGCCACGCTACGCCCGGGGCGGGGACCCGTGAGGCGCCCGAACGGCATGGTCGGTCGGCACGGTCCCGCAGACTACGGACTTACAAGGGTCCGTTGGCCGTCGCTGACCGGCAGGCTGAGTACAACGAGTCAAGCCGATTGGCGAGAAAGGCGGACGATCGTGGACGTCTACGAGGCAGTAGCCACCCGTCGCGCGGTCCGCGGCTTCACCGATCGGCCCGTCCCCAGGGAGGTGCTGCAGCGTGTGCTTTCGGCTGCGGCGTGGGCGCCGTCCGGGTCGAACCTGCAGCCCTGGCGCATCTTCGTGGTCGCCGGAGAGCCGCTCGCCCGGCTCAAGAAGCTCGCCGTCGAGCGGGTGGCCACCGGCGATGAGTGGGACGAGCCCGAGTACGTGATGTACCCGCCCGAACTGAAATCACCATATGGCGACCGGCGATCCCAATTCGGGAAGGAGCGGTACAGCGCACTCGGCATCGCGCGCGAGGACTGGGAGGCGCGTCAGCGGGCGGCCATCGCGAACTGGGAAGCCTTCGGCGCGCCCGCAGCCCTGTTCTGCTACATCGACTGTGACCTGGGCCGGCCCCAGTGGTCAGACCTGGGGATGTTCCTTCAGACGGTCATGTTGCTGTTGCGTGCCGAAGGTCTGCACAGCTGTCCGCAGATGTCGTGGGCGAAGGTCCGCAAGACCGTCGCGCAGTTCGTCTCACCCCCGGATGAGCTCATGCTCTTCTGTGGCATGTCGGTCGGGTACGAGGATCCGTCGGTCAGCTACATCCGTACCGGCCGGGCCCCGCTGACCGAAACGGTCACGTTCATCGACGATCAGCCGGTTCCGTTGAACGGGGCGGGCCAGTCCGGCAACGGCATGGTGTCGTAGAGCCGCACGCCCTTTGTGTTGAGCCGGGCGAGCGACTGTGTCACGCCCAATGGCAGCACCGAGATCAGCCGGCCCGCGCCGACCAGTGCGCGAATGCCCCAATTGCTGTTCGGAACAACGGTTTTCGCGTTGACGCGGGCCAGCTTCCGGCTGCCGACGACCGGCGCGAGCATCGTGCGTTCGTAGGCGGCGAAGGCCGCAGCGTAATCGTCACCGGCCCTGGCCATCTCGGCGGCCAAGACGTAGGCGCCGTACACCGCAAGGCTGGTGCTGCCACCGACCGCGGGCCCGGGGCAATAGCCCGCGTCGCCGACGAGGGTCACCCGTCCGCGTGACCACGTCGCCATCTCCAGCTGTGTGATGGCGTCGAAGTAGAACGTCGGCGTCGTGGGCACCTCGCCGAGCCAGCGGTCAACCTCGGGTCCCATGTGCTCGAAGGCGGCGCGCAGTTGTGATTTCTGGCGGTCCGCGTCGCGGTAGTCGTAGTCCAGCGGCCGGCTGGGGCGGAAGATGAACACCGCGCGCGCATCGTCGAGATGGTCGGCGGTGTAGATCCCCGCCATGTGGCCGGGCTTGAAGTGGCCGGTCATCTCGCCGTCGCGGGCCATGCCCTTGGGGACCGAGACGACAGAGAGGTATCCGCCGAGAAAGCTCTCGGAAACGTTGTCGCCGAACGTCAGTCGACGCACGCCGGAGTGCAGGCCGTCGGCTCCCACAACCACGTCGAAGCGGCGTGGGCCGTTGTGCTCGAACGTCACGTCCCCGTCGGGCGAGATCGAGGTGATGGTGTCGCCGAAGAGATACTCGACGTCGTCACGACCGGCGCGGTAATAGATCTCGCTGAGGTCGTCTCGCATGATCTCGACGTGCCGGTCGGACATTGCCCCGATGATCTTGAGGTAGTCCAGGCGGGCCGGGCGCGCCGTGCCGGGTCGGTGAACGATCAGCGCTGTGGTGCCGGTGGCGTGTGCCTCGATGTCGGACAGCACGCCCATGCGCTCGGAGATCTCCATGGCGGGTCGGAACAGGTCGACGGCGTGGCCGCCCGTCTTGCGCAATGCGGGGGAGTGTTCGACGACGGTGACGTCGACCCCGTGCCGCGACAGCCAGTAGGCGAGTACAGGTCCGGCAATGCTGGCGCCGGAGATGAGAACCTTCACGATGGCTCCTTACTTAACGGTCGGTAAGTGCTCCTTCCGTGAGCTTACCTATCGTTAAGTAAGTTAGGGTGGCTACGTGGCCAAGCCTGCATTGGATACCCGGCAACGCATCCTCGATGTGGCGCGCGAACTGTTCGCCGAGAAGGGCGTGGTGCGCACCAGCCTGCAGGACATCGCCGACCGCCTCGGCATCACCAAGCCCGCTCTGTACTACCACTTCCGGTCCCGGGAAGACCTGGTCCGCAGCATCCTGCAGCCCCTCATCGACGAGGGGGAGGCCTTCATCGCCGAGCAGGAACGCAAACGCGGCGCATCCCGCGCCTCGGCGCGGGAACTCCTGGAGGGTTACTTCGACTTCCATTTCCGGCACCGCGCCGATCTCGTCCTGATCGTTTCCGAGCTGACCACGTTGGTCGATCTGGGGTTGATCGACCAACTGCTGGCCTGGCGGGCTCGGCTTGGCGTGCTGGTGTTCGGGCGGCGCCCGACACTCGAACAATCCACCCGCGCGGTCATCGCATTCGGCGGTCTACAGGATTGCTGCCTGCAGTTCCCCGACACGCCCTACGAGCAGCTGCGTACTGCCACCGTGGACGGAGCGATGGCTGCGCTGGGCCTGTAGTTGCGACCATGGCCTGCCGGAGCGCGAATTCGTTTGCAACAGAAGCGCTGACGTATCCGCAGATTTTCTGCAGGGATCGCGTGTCAGATTGAATGGGTGAAGAGGTAATGTCGCGCCCGGTTGGTGCCGTTCTGGTCCAGCGCAGGCTCATCCCCGCTCGACAGCAACGTCCAGCCGTCCTTGAAGCGGCGTTGCACTTCGTCGAATCCGATGCCGGGCACACCCACCGCCGCACCAGGGATGAAGGCCACGATCAGCAGTTGTGCGCCGGGGGCGGCCACCGCACCGACTTCCCGTACGTAGGCGTCGCGGTCGGCGGGGCTCATCCCGTGTAGGCAGCCACTGTCGACGATCAGCTGGAAGCCCGCGCCGATACCTGATGAACTCAGTTGCGTCACATCGGCTTTGACGAAGTTCACGGGCAGCCCGGCGCCTTTGGCGCGAGCCTTCTTCAGCGGTTTGGCCACGTAGTCCACCCCGGTGACCCGCCAACCGTGCCGGGCCAGATACACCGCGTTGTCGCCGGTACCGCAGCCCAGGTCGAGTGCGGTACCGGGCGGCGACGTGGGGTGGGTACTCTCGACGAGCTTGGTCAGGCTATGCGCCAACGGGTGGCCGTCCCAGGGCGTGAACCCGAGCCGGTAGAGCCACCGGAACAGCCGTTGGCGCGAGCTCATGGCGTCACAGCGACCCCAGGTCCGAGGACAGCCAGTGCTCGGGCTTGAAGAACACCGCGACACTCTCACCGTGCTCACGGCGGGCGAACTCCAGATACGGCTCGACCTTCTCAGGAGCCAGGTAGCGCTTGGTCATCTCGAGGAGCTGCTCGTCGGTGCCCGGTTCGATGCGGGTGACCGCACCGTCGACGGCGACATAGCGCACCGTCGGCTCGAGCCGCTCGACCATCAGGGTCACATGCCCGGCTGCCTCGATCAGTCGATGCTTGCGTGATCCCACGCCGGTCAACACCCACGGCTCCCCGCCGGGGCTGTATTGGTACCAGATCGGGACGGTCAGCGGACCGCGCTTGTCCCCTGCGTATACCGAGAGGGCGGCGATGTGAGGTTCGGCCAGAAACTGTTCGCGTTCTTCCTTGGATAGGGCCATGAAAGTCAGGCTAGTCCGATGCCATGACACGCGTCGGCGTCGTAGAGTCGGGGTCCATGCGCTTCGGACTCTTCATCCCGCAGGGCTGGCGCCTTGATCTCGTCGATATTCCCACCGAAAGCCACTGGCCGGTGATGCGTGACCTCGCGGCCTACGCCGACGCAGGCGACTGGGATTCGCTGTGGGTCTACGACCACTTCCACACCGTTCCGGTGCCGACCGATGAGGCCACCCACGAGGCCTGGTCGCTGATGTCGGCCTATGCCGCGACAACGTCACGGATCAAGCTGGGCCAGATGTGCACCGCGATGAGCTACCGCAATCCGGTTTACCTCGCCAAAATCGCGGCCACCACCGACATCATCTCCGGTGGCCGCGTGCAGATGGGCATCGGCGGCGGCTGGTACGAGCATGAATGGCGGGCCTACGGCTACGGCTTTCCTTCAGCCGGGGTGCGCCTGGGCCGGCTCGACGAGGGCGTCCAGATCATGCGGGACGCCTGGCGCGACGGGCGGGTCAGCTTCGACGGCAAGCACTACCAGGTCGACGGCGCGATCGTCGCCCCTAAGCCGTTGCAGGACACCGGTATCCCGTTGTGGATCGCCGGCGGTGGGGAGAAGGTGACGCTGCGCATCGCGGCCAAGTACGCGCAGTACACCAACTTCACCTCCGAGCCCGACGGGTTTGCGCACAAGTCCCAAGTGCTGGCCGGCCATTGCCAAGATGTCGGCACCGACTACGACTCGATCGTCCGATCGGCCAATTTCAACGCCGTCATCGGGGATTCCGAGGCCGATGTCGCCGACCGCGTCGCGCGGTTGCGGGCCCGGCAGGTGCCGGTGGCCGGAGAAGCCGCTGTCGATGCCATGCTCGCCAATACCCTCGCACCCGAGTCGGCCAGCGGTACACCCGAACAGGTCATCGACAAACTGAAGCGGATGCGCGATCTGGGGTGCGAGTACGCGATTCTGTACTTCCCTGAGGCCGCCTACGACCGGTCGGGCATTGAACTGTTCGAGCAGAAGGTCATCCCCGCGCTGAGCTAGCCGGCGCGGAAGGCCGTCAAACGTACATCGCGCGACCGGGAGATGACCAGAGGCGATATCTCGGGTCATGCCTGTGTTGTCGCTGTGAGTCGGGTGGGTGCCCCATGATCCCCACGTGACGCTGAAAATGCGGGAAGTCACGGGCAGATCTGTTTCTGCCCCGACAATCGGGGCCGACGTGGCCACGGTGCTCAACCCCCTGCCGCGCATGGCTTCTCGCGCGGCCGCCGCGATCGACTGTTCCAGGCCCGTGCACAGCGCTGACATCGCTCAATCGCGGCTGTTCGAGGACATTCTGGTCGGCGAGATCGCCGAGCTGCGGGACCTTCTCGCGGCCACCGAGCTGCGGTGGCGACGCGTTCGGGAACGCCGCCGAGTGGCCGACGCGCCCATGCCGGAAGGGCTCGTTCGGCTGCACGCACGGATCGCCGAGGCCGAGCGTCTGCTGGTCCAGTTGCGGTCCCGATTTGGCTACGACGGAGATTCACTCCGGGTGATTTGAACAGCGGGGGCCGGTTCGGCTGCTGCCAGAGTTGTTCAGTCGGGTACGGCGACGACCCGATAGTGGGCGATGCCGGCCCGCCACTCGTCGAGCACCCCGCGCAGAACCTGCTCAGTGTCCGGCACTTTGGCCCCCGTCCACATGCAGGATCTCGCCGGTCACGAATCCGGCCTGCTCCAAGTAGAGCACTGCGTCGACTACCTCGTCGATATCGCCCATGCGTCCGAGCGGATGCAGCGCCGCCAGGAAGTCGTGGGTTTCGAGCGTGTGCATCGGGGTCCGGATGGTGCCCAGCGCGACGGCGTTGGCTCGGATGCCACGCGACGCGTACTCGATGGCCAGTGCCTTGGTTGCGGCGTTCAGACCGCCCTTGGTCAGCGACGCCAGTACCGAGGGCACCTGGGAGTTGGCGTGATCGACGAGGCTCGTGGAGATGGTGACCACGTGTCCGCCTCCGCCGTGCAATTCGATCGCTGCGATCCCGGCGCGGGTCAGTTCGAAGAATCCACGTTGGTTGACTCCGGTGACGGCGTCGTAGTCGTCGTCGGTGTACTCGGTGAAGGGCTTGGCGACGAAGATGCCGGCGTTGTTCACGATGGTGTCGACACGGCCGAATCGCTCGACGGCGGCGTCGATCAGTTTTCTACCCACTCCGGGTTGCCCGATATCGCCGGGGACGGTCAACACCATCGGATCGTCGCTCGCATCGATGGTCCGGGAATTGGCGACGACGGCGTAGCCCAGCTTGCGGTAGCCCGCTACCAGGGCCTCGCCGATGCCCTGGGAGGCGCCGGTGATGACCACGACGTGTGGTGTGGTGCTCATGGGAACTCCTTGTTTGAAAACGTCTGGACTGATGCACTGCTCAACGTGCCCGCCGCCCATGTCATGTCCGCCCTGCGCGACCTGTTGGCTCCTTGCTGGGAGGCTGCGCCTACTACGCTGCAACGGTGGAGCTACGCCAGCTGCGCTATTTCGTCACCGTCGCCGAAGAGTTGAACTTCGGCCGGGCCGCCGAGCGCCTGCGTATCGCCGGGCCGTCACTGTCCCAGCAGATCAAGGCGTTGGAACGCGACCTCAAAGTCACCCTGTTCGACCGCGACCGGCGCTCGGTGGCGCTGACTCAAGCAGGCACCGCACTACTGCCCGAGGCGCGGGCGCTGGTCCAGCAAGCCGATGAATTGCGCAGGCGCGCACAAGGTCTGGCGGCATCAGAGCCGGTTCGGATCGGATATGTGAACTGGTGCCCGACGGATTGGGCCGAGCGGGCCTCGGGGGTGGCCCAGGTGCGGGTGGACACCTGGGTGATGCCGTCGCACACGCAGGCCGCCCGGGTCGCCGAAGGAAACCTCGATCTGGCGATCTGCTGGGTGCAGAACACCGACCTGGAGGCGCTGTCGTTGCAGGCCAGGCTGATTGGGGTGGATCGGTTGTACGCGCTGTGCGCCGGTACCGACGAATCCCCGGTCGCCGCCCGCGACACCACGGTGCTGGTCGATACGGACGCGGCAAGCTGGTCGTCGTGGAATCGCTACGGCGAGCTGTTCGCCGCGGCGGTCGGGGCGCCCGTGATGCGCACCGATGACGGGGGCGTCACCGGCCCCACGTTCTTCGAGCATGTGCGACGGCTGCGCCGGCCCGTCCTCAACAATCCAAAGGGGCAGGATGTGTCGTTGCCCGCGGGCCTGGTGCGTCGCCCCGTGGTGGCGCCCACCCCGTTATGGACGTGGTCGTTGGTGTGGCGTCGGGCCGAGGACAGCCCGGCGGTTCTCGCCGTCGTCGACGAGTTCACCCGCGGCATCGGCGATCTCGGTCTGGACGACCCCGGCGCCTGGGTGCCCGACGACGATCCGCATCACCGCCGACACCACGGCGGCAGCTGACACCACCAGGGCGCCGACCAGCAGTGCTGGCGCGAAACCTCGGTGCAGCAGCGGCGCGACCACGAGCGGGCCGAGGATCTGGCCGACCGAGTAGCCGGTGGTGAGCAGCGCGACGGCGCGCGGGTACCGCAGCAGCCTGCCTGCGGCCAGAGCCAGCGTGCTGACACCGATGAAGGTGCCGCCGAACAGCACCGCGCCCACCAGCGCAGCGGTGACCCCGCCGACCATGCCGGCCACGGCGATCCCGACCGCCTGCAGCGCCAGCGCCGCCACCAACAGTGCCGGATGTGACCATCGGCTGCTCAGCGCCGCCCACAGCGCTGCCGACGGCACCGTGGCGAGGCCGACGACCAGCCATGTGCTCCCACCCAGCCACTCCGGTGCACCCTGGGCGACGGCCGCCACCAGGAAAGTTCCGGCGATGATGTAGCCGATCCCTTCCAGCGTGTAGCTGGTCAGCAGCAGAGTGAACGGGCCGTGGGGCGGCCGGGCGTCACCGGCCGGTGCGGTTGCGGTGCTGTGCGGGACGGCAGGCATCGACCAGGCGGCCAGACCCAGCACGGCAGCCACCGCGGCCGCCGCCCACCAGGCCATTTTCCAGTCTCCGGTGGCCAGCACCAGCAGTGCCGACAGCGCGATTCCGGCGCCGACCCCGCCGAATCCCCATCCGGCCAGGTGTGCGGGATGTCCGTGCAGGTGCTCCAGCATGGTGTTGACGGCGATCACGAACACCAAGGCACTGGTGAATCCGGCCACGCCACGCAGTACCGCCCATTCGAATGTGTTCGTAGCCAACGGCATCGCAGCCAAGCTGGCCGCCATCACGGGAAGAGACACGCGGCACACCGTGAACGAGCGGGCCAGCCGCGGCCAGATCGAACCCGCCAGCGCCCCGGCGAGATAACCCACATAGTTCGCGGTGGCGAGGACGGCGGCATCGTGGGCGGTGAGACTGGCCTGCGCCGACATCAGCGGAAGGATCGGGGTATAGACGAAGCGGCCGATACCCATCGCCGATGCCAGTGCCGCCGCGGTTCGGGCCACGTGTCCGTGTGTGCGCATCGGCCCATCGTGTGACGTGCGGATCTCGCAGCGCCACGACCGAAAGGCTCACAGCTGAAAGGCGGTGTCTCCCACCGGTCGGGGATCGCGAGCGCGGTTCTGCCGCTATCGCTCACGGTCCGTCGCCGGGAGGTGGCACGATCTGTGGGTATGGAAAAGATCTCGCTCACCGCGATTGCCCGTCAGCAGTTGGCCTCAGCCCGCACAGCCAGCAGCGGACGCAGTGCCCACACGGTCTACGGAGGCCACGAGCATCAGTTGCGCCAGACCCTGATCGCGCTGACCGAGGGAAGCGGCCTCGACGAACACGAGAGTCCGGGGGAGGCCACGCTGCAGGTGATCGAGGGCCGGGTGAAGCTGGCCAACGCCGAAGCCAGTTGGGAAGGCTCTCCCGGCGATCACATCGTGATCCCGCGTACCCGCCACAGCCTGCACGCGCTCGAGGATTCGGTGGTGCTGCTCACCGTGGTCAAGGCCATGGGTCCGCACACCTGAGATTGAGCCTGGCCTTATCCCGATACCGTCGGTACTGTATACCCCGAGTCCGGGGTTGGCTTCCCGGTGCTTCACCGGGGAGGTGGCCGATGACTGTGCCCAGCGCGCACACCGCAAACAGCACGTGTCCAGCCCGCGGGGTCGGGACGCTGCACCCACCGCGCTGGGCGCCGACGCCGGTGCGCTGGCAACATACCGAGGTCGGGTACCTCAGATCGTGGTGGCTGGCCCTCAAGGCGATCCGGGCCGGCTACCGGCACACCATCTACGAGTACGCCACCGAACTGCCGGGCCAGGACGACATCGTCGTCGCCCGTACGCCGCTCGCCAAGTTCGTGGTGGTGCGCAACCCCGACATCGCCAGGCACGTGCTGGTTTCCAACCAGGACAACTACGCCAAGAACGCCGAGTACGACCTGCTGGCCGTGGCATTCGGCCGGGGTCTGGTCACTGATCTCAATGATGAACTGTGGCAACGTAACCGGCGTCTGGTCCAGCCGATCTTCGCCAAGCGGCAGGTGGATGCCTTCGCGCCACAGATGACCGAGGCCAGTGTAGCCGCAGCCCGGCGTTGGGAGGACAGCGCGGCCGCAGGCCAACCGGTGGACGTCGCCGCGGAGATGAACTATCTGACGCTCGACATTATCGCCCGTACCATGTTCGGCATCGAGCTCAACGGCCGGCTCGCCGAGCAGATGCGCACCGACTTCGCCCGTCTGCTGACGCTTTTCGGGTACGGCTTCCTGCTCGGGGCAGCCCGGCCACTGCGCCGGATCGCCGAGCGGGTCTCGTCGCCGCGGCTGTCGATCAACGCGTTGCGGCGCGGTGCGTGGCTGGTAGCACCCCGGACCCGGCGCGGATTGCGGCGCATCGAGCGGTTCATCGACCAGCTCATCGCCGACCATCGCAGCGGCAAGATGGAGCGCACCGACAATCTGCTGGCCTTGTTGATCGCCGCCGAAGATCCCGAAACCGGTTACCGCTACAGCGATCTGGAGATCCGCGACGAGGTGATGACGTTCCTCGGTGCCGGCTTCGAAACCACCGCGGCGGCGCTGGCGTGGACCTGGTATCTGCTGTCGCAGAACCCGGATGCCCGCGACCGGCTCGGACGTGAACTCGACGAGGTGCTCGGCGGTCGCGAACCCACCGCGGACGACGTCGACAATCTGCCGTGGACACAGGCTGTGGTGGCCGAGGCGATGCGCGTCTGCCCGCCCATCATGGGTGTGGCCCGGGTGGCGAAATCCGATGACGTGCTGGGTGATTACCCGATCAAGGCCGGCACCAGCGTCGCCATTCTGACCCACAGCATGCACCACCACGATCGGGTGTGGCCTGACGCGCGCGACTACGATCCGGCACGGTTCCTCAAGGAGAACCTCGAGCCGGCGCAGCGCCGCGCCCACATGCCGTTCGGTGCGGGCCGGCGGATGTGCGTCGCGTCGGGTTTCGCGAACTTCGAGGCCGCACTCGTGATCGCCACCCTCGCCCAGCGTTTCGAGCTCGATCTCGTTGCGGGGCAACGGCTACGTCGTGAGCTCACCTTTACCGGCGGGCCGGACGGTGAATTGCTGATGACGGTGCGCAAGCGGGCTATCGGCGGTGACTGAGCACATTGACCACGTTGCCCGCCGCGTCGGCGAAGAAGAACCGCCGTACACCCCACTCCTCGTTGCTGAGTGGATGCACGATCTCCAACCCCGCCTCGACCGCGGCCGCATAGGCGGCGTCGACGTCGTCGACTTCGATCGATACCGACGGATTCACCGGTGCGGTGGCGTCCTTCGTCATCAGACTCACCTGATGGCGCAGCTCGGCATCGGCCAGGGTGACGATCCAGCCGTGGTTCATCACCTCGGTCAGGCCGAGGGTCTGGGTGTATGCCTCGGCGACAGCCAAATCGGACACCGTGAGCACCGGCATCACTCGGCGGACTGTCATATCGCCGGGCCCAACAGGTCGTCGGCGTCCTTGATGACGTAGCCGTATCCCTGTTCGGCCAGGAAGCGCTGCCGGTGCGCGGCGTACTCGGCATCCAATGAATCGCGCGAGACCACCGAGTAGAACACCGCCCCACCGCCGTTGGCCTTGGGGCGCAACAGCCGGCCCAGCCGCTGGGCCTCTTCTTGGCGGGAGCCGAAGGTGCCCGAAACCTGAACGGCGACAGAGGCTTCCGGAAGGTCGATGGAGAAGTTCGCCACCTTGGAGACCACCAGCGTGGAGATCTCGCCGCGGCGGAACGCGTCGAACAGCGCCTCGCGCTCGGAGTTCTTGGTCGACCCCTGGATCACCGGGGCGTTCAGTTCCTCACCCAGTTCTTCCAGCTGATCCAGGTAGGCTCCGATCACCAGCGTCGGCTCGCCCGGATGGCGTTCCAGGATCGAGCGGACCACCGCGATCTTGGTGTGCACCGTCGAGCACAGCTTGTAGCGCTCTTCGGGTTCTGCGGTGGCGTAGAGCATCCGCTCGTTGTCGGTCATCGTCACCCGCACCTCGATGCACTCGGCGGGGGCGATCCAGCCCTGGGCCTCGATGTCCTTCCACGGTGCGTCATAGCGCTTCGGGCCGATCAGCGAGAACACGTCACCTTCGCGCCCGTCCTCGCGGATCAGCGTCGCCGTCAGGCCCAATCGGCGCCGGGACTGCAGATCGGCGGTCATCCGGAACACCGGTGCCGGCAGCAGGTGCACCTCGTCGTAGATGATCAGCCCCCAGTCGCGGCTGTCGAACAGTTCGAGATGCTTGTACTCGCCCTTGGTGCGGCGCGTGATCACCTGATACGTCGCGATGGTGACCGGGCGGATCTCCTTCTTCTCACCGGAGTATTCGCCGATCTCGTCCTCGGTCAGCGAGGTGCGGGCCACCAGTTCACGCTTCCACTGCCGCCCGGCCACGGTGTTGGTGACCAGAATCAGCGTCGTCGCCCCGGCCTTGGCCATCGCGGCCGCCCCGACCAGCGTCTTGCCGGCGCCGCACGGCAACACCACCACACCGGAGCCGCCCGCCCAGAACGAGTCGGCGGCCATCTCCTGGTAGTCGCGCAGGTGCCAGCCGTCTTGAGCCAGTTCGATCGGATGGGCCTCCCCGTCGACATAGCCGGCCAGGTCCTCGGCCGGCCAGCCGATCTTGAGCAGCATCTGCTTGACGCGGCCACGCTCGCTGTTGTGCACCATCACGGTGTCGTCGTCGATGCGCGCGCCCAGCATCGGGGCGATTTTCTTGTTGCGCAGCACCTCCTCCAGCACCGCGCGGTCCAGGCTGACCAGCGTCAACCCGTGCGCCGGGTGCTTGATCAGCTGCAGCCGTCCGTAGCGGGCCATGGTGTCGACGATGTCGACCAGCAGCGGCTGCGGTACCGGGTATCGGGAGAAGCTGACCAGCGCGTCGACCACCTGCTCGGCGTCGTGGCCGGCCGCCCGGGCGTTCCACAGCGCCAGCGGGGTGATGCGGTAGGTGTGCACGTGCTCGGGGGCGCGTTCGAGCTCGGCGAACGGCGCGATGGCGGCGCGCGCCGCACCGGCCTGTTCGTGGTCGACCTCGAGCAGCACCGTCTTGTCGGACTGCACGATCAGTGGGCCGTCGGTCATTCTGTCCATTATTACGAACCGAGCACTATGCGGAAGATTGCGGCCACCTGGTGACGGCAATCTTCAGCGAAAGTACCCTCGATCCCCGGTCGTCAGTCGGTGTCGGCCGAGACCACGGACGTGACCCGGTGGATGGCGAACTCGCGGACCCGCCCGGCCGCCGGATCGAACGCGGTCAGCTGGCCGCCGCGCACGTTGATGGGGGAGACGACGCGCTGCGTGGCCACCCCCGCGGGGTCGACGTAGCCGATCACCACCGACGTCTGGTTGATCGCCGCGTCCTGCAGTTGGGTGATGGCCATCGCCGGGTCCAGGCGCACGCTGGCGAACGGGCCCGAGGCCACCTTGCGCAGGACCGCGACGATCGCGCCCAGGGTCTGCGCGGTCGGTGGGGTGGGGGGTCGGTAGACGCGGCGGCGGGTCGGTGCCACGACGCGCGCGCCCCGGGCCCTGATGTCGACGACGGTGCCGGTGGAGTCCTCGGCGGCCGGTGCGAATCCGGCTTCGCGCAGCACCGTGAGCACGTCGGCGATCGGGGCCTGAGACACCGCAACGGTCGGAGCGAGCAGCCGTAGCTCCAGGCGGTCGGCACCTGGTGAGGCGACGGCCTGCGCCAAGAGAGCGGGGTCCTCACACCGCAAGAACGACGACGCCATGCCGACGCGCAGCTGGCCGTGGCGGCGCGCGACGTCGTCGATGAGATACGTCAACCCCTGTGGCACGGGTGTTTTCGAGTGTTTTTCGAAAAGTTTGTGCAACTCGCTGGCGGTCCGGCCGGCATCGAGCGCGCGCCGGATGGACGCTTCGCTGATCCGGTAGACCATCGCCGCGCCCGCCGATTCCACGGTGGCCACCCCGGCCAGATGCTCGGCCAGATCACGCTCCAGAGGGCCCGGCACGATCACCGTGAGGTCAGCCTGCAGCAGAAAGTGGTCGAGCGGCTTGGGCAGCGCTTTCTCCATCGCCGCCAGCACGTCCTCGTCGGGGTCGCCGGTCAGCAGACCGCGGGCCGGCGTGCTGATCGCGCCGCGGCCCACCATGCCCAGCGCATGAGCTTCGGCGAGGAGTCCGCTGACGGTCGCCGGTTGCAGCCGCGCCGCCCACCGGGGCCGTCGCCAGACCATCGCGCGCGATGCCTCAGTGCCGTCGACCCCGGTGCCCGGGGCCAGCTCGGCCAGCACCCTCAGCATCAGCCGGCGGTCCAGCGGAGCGGCCGTCGAATACAGCGAATCCGAGAGGGCGGCAAAGGGTTTGTTGTCCGGCCCGCGACTGCCGATCAGGGCGGGCCGGGCCGGCAGGTCCAGCCAGGTCGCGGCCAGCAGGTGCCAGCGCACGGCGGTGGGGGATTCGACGAACCGGTCGGCTGCCACCGTCGGCGCCCAGTAAGGCCCGGTCCCGTCACCCGGATCCGGTTCGGGCATGCCGGCCGCGATCAGCCCCGAGCCCGCGGACAGTTCCAGCAGCAGTCCCAGCCGCGGTTCGTCGATGCCGGTGGTCTTGGCCAAGCGTTTGACGTCACGCACTCCGAGCCCGCCGTTGCGTAACTCGGGAACCGGTGCGCTGCCCAGGGTTTCGATGATCAGGTCGATCTCACGTAGGAGGTCGATTGCCGCACCGGCGGCCACGGCGTCCACATCGGCGGGCGTTGTCACGGTCGTCTCGAGGACCGGTGCGGTCAGTTCCACCGGGCCGGGGGCCTCACCGCGCATCACCTGGCCGACCACCCGCGGCAGGATCACCGTCTCGTCGTCGATCCGGCGTAGCAGCCCGGCCTCCACCAGCCGTGGCACCGGCCGGTCGGGCGGGGTGCCGGGGGCCGCGTCACGCGTGCGGCCCATGGGCGACCCTTCCAGCAGACGGGCCAGCAGATCGCTCTGGGCTTCGTCGAGGCCTGCCAGTAGGCCGGCGATCTCGTCGGCGCTGCGCTCGGACACTTCGACGGCGGCCTGGCCGACGAACCAGGGCAGTCCGGAGGCGACTTCGGGCGCTACCCGCAGGGTGGCCTCGCCCCAGACGAGAGCCCGCTCGCGCAGATCTTCCAGGGCGGCGGTGATGTCATCGGCGCCGACGCGCTCGCCGAGCAGTTCGTTCACTTCGGACACCGCCACGGCATGTGCGTCGGCATGCAGGACGAGCAATGCGTCCAGGACAGCCAGCCGCAGGAAGTCCAGGGAATCGGTGGCAGCCTTGACCGACTGCCGTGAGGTGGCGCGCGCGGCAAGCGCAGCGATCGTTCCCGGTGGGGGCTGGCTCAGGTCGGGCCGCAGTTCCAGCAGGCGGATGAGGCCCTTGTCGTCGAGGTCGGACAGCCAGGCGCCCAGCGGGTATCCGGGAGTCTGTGCGGCGGTCATTTCCTGACCAGCGTAGAGCAGCCCGCCGGTCTCGCCACCAGACGAGGAGCCTGCCACAATGTGGGGCGTGGCTGACAACAAGAAGAACCATTACGTCGACAACGGCTGGCCCGTGCTCTCCGACGGCGATGATCACGCCGTAAGTGAGCTCGCCACCGACCGCACCGGCGCACTGTCCCCGTTCGGCGATGTGACCTTTCCATTGCCGGCCGACGAACTGCCCTTCATCCAGTCGGCCACCGTCGTCAACAGGTAACAGTGGGACTGTCGCACCTCGACGAGTCCGGCGCGGCACACATGGTCGACGTCTCGGCCAAGGACGTCACCAAGCGCACCGCGGTGGCCGTGGGCACCCTGCACACGCGGCCCGATGTGGTGGCCCTGATCGCCTCGGGGGGTCTGCCGAAGGGTGACGCCCTGGCCACCGCGCGGGTGGCCGGAATCATGGCCGCCAAGCGGACGCCCGAGCTGATCCCGCTGTGCCATCAATTGGCGCTGACCGGCGTCGATGTGGATTTCGGCGTCCGCGATGCCGCAGTGGCCATCACCGCCACCGTGCGCAGCACTGATCGCACCGGGGTCGAGATGGAAGCCCTGACCGCGGTGAGCGTCGCCGCGCTGACGCTGTACGACATGATCAAGGCCGTCGACCCCGCCGCACGCATCGACGACATCAAAGTGCTGCGGAAAGAAGGCGGTAAAACGGGAGTATGGGAAAGCCCGTCGGAAAAAACTCAGCAGTGACGCGTTCGGCGCGGGTCATCATCGCCTCCACCCGCGCCGCGGCGGGGGTGTACGACGACCGAACCGGCCCCCTCATCGTCGGCTGGCTGTCCGATCGCGGCTACGACGTCACCGAGCAGATGGTCGTCGCCGATGGGCACGCCGTCGCCGATGCGCTGCGCGCCGCCCTGGCTGAGCGCGTCGACCTGATCATCACCTCCGGCGGAACCGGTATCTCCCCGACCGATGCGACGCCGGAAACCACCGCGTCGGTACTCGACTACCAGATTCCCGGGTTGGCCGATGCCATTCGCCGGGCCGGCGTGCACAAGGTGCCCACCGCCGTGTTGTCCCGAGGCGTGTGTGGTGTCGCCGGACGCACGTTGATCGTCAACCTGCCCGGGTCACCTGGCGGGGTGAAAGACGGCCTTGGCGTGTTGGCCGGTGTGCTCGAGCATGCTTTGGACCAGCTCAGCGGAAAGGACCACCCCACCAGATGAGCGCAACCGTCGTCCGTGTCGAACTGGCCGAGACGCCCATCTCGCTGACCGAGTACGAGGCTCTGGTGGCCCATGAGGCGGCCGGGGCGGTAGTCGGGTTCTCCGGGGTGGTCCGTGATCACGACGGGGGCCGTTCGGTCACTCGGCTCGACTATTCCGCGCACCCCAATGCCCTTCAAACCTTGCAAGAGGTGGCCGCCGAGGTGGCCGCGGAAGCCACCGGCGTGCGTGCGATCGCAGTCAGCCACCGTATCGGGACCCTGCAAATCGGAGACGCCGCCTTGGTGGCTGCGGTGGCCGCAGACCATCGCGCGGCGGCGTTCGAAACCTGCGCCCGGCTCGTCGACACCGTCAAAGAGCGGCTACCGGTGTGGAAGCACCAGTACTTCTCCGACGGCACCGACGAGTGGGTCGGCTCGGCCTGAAACTCAGCCGTTGATGATGACGTTGCCGTCGAGACCTTGCTGCTCGATGGCCTGCTGGATCTTCTCGGTGTAGCTCACCGGCTGTACGGGTGCCGGGGCCGCTTCGGGAGCCGGGGCCTCGGGCAGCGGGGCATCCACGGGAGCGGGTGCCTCAGGCGCCGGCGGCGCCTCGGGAGCGGGCACCTGCAGTGCGGCGTCGGCGATCGGGGCGGCCTCGGGGGCCGGCGCCAGCGCGGCATCCACCGGGACGGCCTCGGGGGCCGGTGCGGGGGCCTCAGGGGCCGGCGGCAGGTTCTCGGGGGCCGGCGGCAAGTTTTCTGGAGCCGGCGGGGCGTCGGCCGGCAGCGGTGCGTCGAGCGGCGCGGCGTCGGGGGGCGGCGGCAGTTCACCGTTGACCGCAGGCGCGTCCAGCGGAGCAGGAGCGGGCTCGGCGACGACGTTGCGCGGGCTGGCGCCCGAGAGGCCGCGACCGCAGGTGGGCCAAGCGCCCTTGCCCTGGCTGGCCAGAACGCGCTCGGCGACGGCGATCTGCTCTTCCTTGGTGGCCATGAAGGCGGTGGGCGCGTACTCGCCGCCGCCGTGGGAGGCCCACGTGCTCGGGGAGAACTGCAGACCGCCGTGGTAGCCGTTGCCTGTGTTGATCGCCCAGTTGCCACCGGACTCGCAGCGGGCTACCTGGTCCCACTCGCCGTCAGTGGCAGCCATGGCCTGACCGGCCATGGCGAGGCCGCTTCCACCGAGCACAGCGCCGGTAAAGGCGATCTTGGCGACATTCTTTGCTGAAGACGAGGAAGCAGGCTTGCGATGCCGTCCACTCATAAGCGTGAAGGTCCTCTCGTATGCGCCCACGAGGTCAGCTGTCGGGTTCGGGTGGGAGAGGTCACCCGGCCGGCGTCGTCGAAACGGCGACGGCTTCACCCCAAGGGGCCGCAAGCGGCTCCTGGTCCTGAGATAAATCGGTGGACCGGTTGGGTCCCCCGCCTCCATCCTTGTTGTTCGTCGTTAACCCCTGCCCGATGGATGGAGCTCGGCGCTACCGGTTGGGGTAGGTCAACTGATTAGGGTCGGTTGACTTGGGAATGAACGGTAACGGCTTCCCGCTATCCCGTCACTTTTGGCGGCCTCGGGCGTTTTGGCTCTGAGCAAACTCTAAAAGTTGTTTAAAGGTGCAGGTTATTTCGGCGTTCTCGCAGGTGGGCGAAGGGCTCCACCGCGCTGTAGCCAGCTCGTGACCATTTCGTTATGTGATGCAAATCACGTTAGCCGCCGGCGAAGGGCGGTAACACATCGATGGTCTCCGACGTTGAAAGCGGCTTGTCCATATCGCGGACCGCCACCCCGTCCAACAGGTATGAGCAGCGCTTTAGTACCCGGGCGAGTTCCGCGTCGCGACCGCTGAGCTGATCCACGAGCGTCGCGACGGTGGAATCCTTTGCCAAATCTAACGTTTCCGTATCAACTCCGGCTGCGGCTGCCGCAGCGGCGAAATAACGGACCGTTACGGCCGTGGTGGGCTCTGTCATCTACCCGCCGATCGCACTCATCGGCCGGACCGGCTGCACGAAATCGGGGTCATTGATGCCGTGCCCCGCGGGCTTGGCCCACATCGCCGTACGCCAGGCCGCCTCGATGGCGTCGTCATCGGCGTCCCCGCGCAACAGCGCGCGCAGGTCGCTCTCCTCCGTGGAGAACAGGCAACTGCGGATCTGGCCGTCGGCGGTCAGCCTGGTGCGGTCACAGGCCCCACAGAATGCGTGCGACACCGAGGCGATCACGCCGACAGCGCCTGCGGGGTGATCGGCGCTCTCGGCGACCTGCCACAGCTCGGCCGGCGCGGAACCGCGCGGCGACGGATCGGGCTGCAGGTCGAAGTGGCGACGCAACGTGGTCAGGATGGCCTCGGCGTCGATCACGGTGCCGCGCTGCCAGGTGTGCCCGGCGTCGAGCGGCATCTGCTCGATGATCCGCAGCTGGTATCCGTGATCCAGGCAGTAGGCCAGTAGGCCCACCGCGTCGTCGAGGCCCGAAACCGGGTCGAGTACCGCGTTGACCTTCACCGGCTCCAGGCCGGCCGCTTTGGCGGCCGCCAGACCGTCGAGCACGTCGACCAGCCGGTCTCGGCGGGTGATCCGGGCGAAATGGGCGGCGTCGACGCTGTCCAGTGACACGTTGATCCGGTTCAGCCCGGCTTGTTTGAGCCCTGCCGCGCGCCGCGCCAAACCGATGCCGTTGGTGGTCAGGGTGATCTCCGGCCGCGGCTGCAATGCTGCAGCGGCGGACACCACATCCTCCAGATGGCGGGTGACCAACGGTTCGCCGCCGGTGAACCGCACGCTGGTGATGCCGAGCCGGGTGACGGCGATGCCCAACAACCGGCTCAGTTCCTCGGCGCTGAGCAGCGCCTCGCCGGGCAGCCAGTCCAGGCCTTCAGCGGGCATGCAGTACGTGCACCGCAGATTGCACTTGTCGGTCAGGGAGACCCGCAGGTCGGTGGCGATCCGGCCGTAGGTGTCCACCAGCGGGCCGGTGGTGGGGGCCGGAGCATGCGGCGCGCCACCCGACCTGTTGACGGCGGGCAGCCCGAGCGAGGTCAGCGTCATACCGCGGCCTTGAGTGAGTCGACCGGGACGATCTCCTTGCCCAGCGGCACCAGCGAGACCGGGATCATCTTGAGGTCGGCGAGCGCCAATGGGATTCCGATGATGGTGACGGCCATGGCCGCCGCGCTGACCAGGTGGCCGATGGCCAACCAGATGCCGAACAACAGCACCCAGATGACGTTGCCGATCAGGGCGCCGGGCCTGGCGCCGGGCTTCTCCACGATCGTGCGGCCAAAGGGCCACAGGGCGTAGGAGGCGATGCGCAGCGAGGCGAACCCGAACGGGATCGTGATGATCAGGACGAAGCAGATGAGCGCGGCCAGCAGGTATCCCAACGCCAGCCACAGGCCGCCGAAGACCAACCAGATGATGTTCAGAATCACTCGCATTACCGGCGTATCTCTCTTCCAGAGGTGGTTTCCAGCCTACCGAGTAATAGGGGTGAAGCACCGAGGGAGGGCCGAGTAAGATCGCTCCATCGCGTCCCGGCGCTGACGGGACGCGAGCTTTATGTGTGTAGGCAGTTCTGACAAGACGAGCGGGTGAGTGCAGTGCCGACCGGCAAGGTGAAGTGGTACGACGCCGAAAAGGGCTTCGGCTTTGTGTCCCAAGAGGACGGTGAGGACGTCTATGTGCGGTCCTCGGCGTTGCCCGCGGGTGTCGAAGGCCTCAAGGCCGGTCAACGCGTGGAATTCGGCGTGGCTGCCGGTCGTCGTGGCCCGCAGGCGTTGAGCCTCAAGCTCATCGACCCGCCCCCGAGCTTGAGCCGGGCCCGCCGCGAGGCCGAGCGTCCCGAGCACAAGCACACGCCCGACGAGTTGCACGGCATGGTTTCGGACATGATCACGCTGCTCGAGGACATCGTCCAGCCCGAGCTGCGCAAGGGCCGCTACCCCGACCGCAAGGTCGCGCGCCGGGTGTCCGAGGTGGTCAAGGCTGTGGCGCAGGAGCTCGACGCCTGACGCTGTCTGCGGGCATGCTGGGGATATGGCCCAGGGCTCGTACGTCGCAACCGGCAGCGGTGAGTTCAACCGCGATACCAACTACATCACCACCAGGATCACGGCCGATGGCCGTGACGGCTTTCCCGTCGAACCGGGCCGGTACCGGCTGATCGTCGCGCGGGCCTGCCCCTGGGCCAACCGCACGATCATCGTCCGGCGCCTGCTGGGTCTGGAAGATGTTCTGTCCATTGGCTTTTGCGGGCCTACGCACGATGCGCGCAGTTGGACCTTCGACCTCGACCCCGGCGGTCTCGATCCGGTGCTCAAGATCCCGCGGTTGCAGGACGCGTACTTCAAGCGTGACCCCGAGTATCCGAAGGGCATCACCGTGCCCGCGATCGTCGAGATCGACACGGGTGCGGTGGTCACCAACGATTTCGCCCAGATGACGCTGGACTTTTCCACCGAGTGGACGGCCTATCACCGCGAGGGTGCCCCGCAGCTGTATCCCGAGCCGCTGCGTGCCGAGATCGACGAGGTGGCCAAGCGTATCTACACCGAGATCAACAACGGGGTGTACCGGTGTGGTTTCGCCGGCTCACAGCAGGCCTACGATGCGGCCTACGACCGGTTGTTCGCCGCGTTGGACTGGCTGACCGACCGGCTGAGCACTCAGCGATTTCTGGTGGGCGACACCATCACCGAGGCCGACGTGCGGCTGTTCACCACACTGGCCCGGTTCGACCCGGTCTATCACGGGCATTTCAAGTGCAACCGGTCCAAGCTCGCCGAGATGGACGTGCTGTGGGCGTACGCGCGGGATCTGTTCCAGACGCCGGGATTCGGTGACACCATCGATTTCGTCCAGATCAAACAGCACTACTACCTCGTGCATTCGGACATCAATCCGACGCAGATCGTGCCCAAGGGTCCGGATCTGGCCAACTGGCTCACGCCGCATGGTCGGGAATCATTGGGCGGCAGGCCTTTCGGCGACGGCACCCCGCCGGGGCCGACGCCCGAGGGCGAGCGCGTACCGTCCGGACACTCAGCCGGCTAGCGCGGGTCCGCGTGCTCGCGGTCCGGCCATATCGTGCTGACCGACCACTCGGCGTGCGGCAGCGCGAACTCCTCGCCGTCTTGATCCTGGACCAGGGTCAGCAGCTGGACCGCCAGCCCGGTCAGCCGGCCCCGGTTGGGGTCGACCGTGGGGATGGTGACGGCCAGCGTGGTCTTGGGTGCGTAGTACGTGACGGTTGTGTCGATCGGATTCTCGTAGACCCGCAGCAGGCGCCACGGCGCCCGGGCGACCGCGCTGGGCACGGAGAGCTGCACCGGGCTGTCCTCGGTGACCCGAAGCTCACCCGTGTCGCGCGGTTCCTGGCAGTCATCGAGGTTGAGCACCTCGCAGTACTGGAACGGTTCGACCCGCACCGAGTGCCCGTGCGAGTACGCACTGATCTGCGGCAGTCGGTCGCCGTGCGAACTGTGCAGGCGCCAGACCCCGACCGCGGTGCCGGCGATCGCCAGCACGACCACGGCCGCCAGGACCGCCAGAGCACGTTTCATCGGGACTCCCACTGTGCTGTCCTCGGGGCGGCGGAGCGGCGGCTGCCGCCTTCTCGTGCGGCATGGACCGGGCGGTTGCCGCCCAGGCCGGGAATCAGTGATTCGCCGCGGTAGCTCACGATCGTCTGCGCCAGGCCCAATATCAGCACGGCCGTGATCGTAGTGAACCCGACTGTGAGGTCTGTGTAGATCAGCACCCCGGTGGCGCCGCCGGCCACCCAGGCCAGCTGCAGCACCGATTCGGACCGGCCGAACGCCGAGGCCCGTGAGGCCTCGGGCAGATCGTCCTGCAGGGACGCGTCCAGCGAGGCCTTGGCGATGGCGCTGGCGGCCGAGGTGACGAGCGTGGCCCCGGCAGCCACCAGAAGATTTCCGGTCAGTGCGGTGGCCAGGGCGACGACGGTGACCGCCCCGGCCGCCCGTACCACCAGCTGGGCGGGGTGGCCGAGTTTGAGCCGGGCCGCGGTGATGTTGCCGCCGAAGTTTCCGATGCCGGCCGCGGCGCCGATCAGCCCGAGGATCAGCAGCTGTTCCCAACCGCTGGCATCGTGGGACTTGGCGACGAATGCGGGGTAGAGGAACAGGAACCCGACCATCACCTTGATGGTGCAGTTGCCCCACAACGCGGTGATGGTGTTGCGGCCCAACGGCTGACGTTCGGCCTTGGGCTTGTCGGGGTGCCGACGCAGCTCGTCGGCCCGGCCCGCCGATTGACCGTGGTAGCTGAGCGTGGTGGGCACCTCACCTTCGGTCACCTCGACCCATTTCGGGATCCGCATGGACAGCACGGCGCCGGCGACGCTGACCGCGACCACCATGTACAGCGCCCCGGGCAGTTCCGCCATGTTGAACAGGTACTCGGCGCCGGCGGCGATCGCGCCGCCCACGACGGTGCCACCGAGTAGTCCGAAGGTGGTCAACCGGGAGTTCACCCGGACCAGGTCGATCGACGGGGGCAACACGCGCGGGGTGACCGCGCTGCGCAGCACGGAGAAGGATTTGGACAGCACCATCATTCCGAGCGCGCATGGATAGAGCACCCAGGACGGATAGCTTCCGGTGGCGCCGTCGTAGTTGGCGATCAGCACCACGATCAGCACGGTGCGCAGCGCGAAGGACGCGGCCAGCGCCACTCGGCGGCCGTGCTGCAGGCGGTCGAGTGCGGGCCCGATCAGTGGGGCGATCACCGCGAACGGTGCGATGGTGATCAGCAGGTACAGCGCCACCTTGCCCTTGGACTCGCCGCTGGCCGCGGCGAAGAACAGCGTGTTGGCCAGGGCCACGGCCATGGCCGCGTCGACGGCGAAGTTCGCCACGACCGGCCAGGTCAGTGCCGTCAGCCCCGACTTGTCGGCGCCGTCGGCGGTTGCCGCACGGTGTACGAAACCGTACATGCGCGAACCCATTTCGCGACTGCGCGCCGCTGCTGCCCGGGTGACTGTGACCCTCTCGCCGGCCGCTGACCCGACACCCCGGCGCGGCGGTGTGTCGTCGGGCGCGGAATGCGCGGCGGTGTGTTGCTCATCGAGTGGCGGCAGCCAGCGGTTGGAGCTGGGCACTGATTGCCTGCGTGGCCGGCGCGGCGTCTCATCGCTGGGGTAGTTCGCCATTCCGGGATGTTCCGCACCGTGATCGGCTGGGGGCCGCGGCGGGTAGTAGGTCACCCCTCGATTCTCTCTTATCCGGCGTCCAGGCGGCCGACAGGCGACCGGTGTGGCCCGCGGTCGCCCCGATCAGGCACTATGGAGGCGATGGAAAGCGTGACCGAACCAGCCGAGCAGGCCTACGAATCCGACCGGGAAACCGGCCCTGCGGCACCGTCGCCGGAACAGGAGGCGTTGCTCTCGGGTGCCGCCGAGCAGGCGCGCGCGGCGCTGATCGAGTTCAGCGGCGAGGGCGCCGTCGGTGAGTACCTCGGTGTGAGCATCGAAGATGCCGCCTCGGCCACGCACCGATTCCTGGCTGACCTGCCTGGTTACCGCGGGTGGCAGTGGGCTGTCGTGGTGGCGGCCTATCCGGGCGCCGATCACGCGACGATCAGCGAGTTGGTGCTGATTCCGGGCCCGACGGCGCTGCTGGCACCGCAGTGGGTGCCGTGGCAGGACCGGGTCCGTCCCGGCGATCTGGGGCCCGGCGACCTGCTGGCTCCGCCACCGAACGATCCCCGTTTGGTTCCCGGATACGTGGCCACCGGGGATCCGCTGATCGACGACGCTCCGCTCGAGCTCGGCCTCGGCCGGCGCCAGGTGCTCAGTGCGTGGGGCCGGGCGCAGGCGGCGCAGCGGTGGCACGACGGTGATCACGGGCCGGGTTCGGCGATGGCCCGCTCGACGCGCCGGGTCTGCCGCGACTGCGGGTTCTATCTGCCGCTCGGCGGTGCGCTGGGCGTGATGTTCGGCGTGTGTGCCAACGATCTGTCTGCTGACGGGCATGTGGTGGAGGCCGAATACGGCTGCGGGGCCCATTCGGACACCCCGCAACCGCCCGGCACCGGGTCACCGATGTACGAGCCCTACGACGACGGTGTCCTCGACACCGCCGAATAGGGCTCAGTTCTCGGCGGCGGCCTTGATCCGCGCCAGTGACGCATTCATCCCGTCGACCAGCTCATCCTCGAAGCTGGGGACTCCGCCGAACAACGCGCCGACCAGAGCGTTGGACACGGCCGTGGTGCCGTTCTCGGCGTGGCGGGATTCGGTCACCCTGGTACCGGTGGCAGTCGGCTCCAGTTCGTAGCTCCAGATGGTGTTGTTACCCTCCACCAGAAATGCGAGCTTCTTGTTGTCGACGACCTCGGTGATGCGTGAGGTGGTGGGCCAGAACATGAACTTGCGCCGGTTGAGATTGAAGGTGCGGGTTCCCGGCCGCAGCGGGCCGAGGGGCCCCATGTACCGGCACTGCGGGCTCCACTGCGGCATCCGGCTCAAGTCCGAGACCAGCCCCCACACTTTGTCGACCGGTGCCTCGATGTCGATGGTGGCTTGCAGAAGTGGTGCGGCCATGGTGTCTCCTCAGGTCAATCCGCTTTGTGCGCCGCGGGATCCGCGACGCACGGCACGGCGCTGGATCAGAAAGATGGTCGTGCCGAGAACGCCGATCGCCAGCCCGGCGAGCGTGAACGGCCGCCAGTGTTGCAGACCGCTGACGGTGAACGCCACGACGGTGGCGATCAACCAGCCGGTGGCGATCACCGCGATCACCGGCCACGGTTCCAGCAGTGCACGCGGTAGGGCCGGTGGCTGGGGCTCCTGCGCGTCGTCGGTGTCGTCGGTCATCGGTGACCAACGTATCCGATGGCAGGGCGATTCATTGGTCCTGGTTTTAGCCCTTTACTGCGTCAGCCTCAGTACTATTTCCGATGTGAAGGATCCGGAGGCGCTCCTGGCGAATGATCTGGCTCTGGCGGTAGTCCGTCTTGCGCGTCAATTGCGTACGCGGCGTGCGGAATCCCCGGTTTCGCTGACCCAGTTCTCGGCGCTGGCCACCTTGGCCAAGGAGGGCGCGATGACGCCGGGTGCCTTGGCGTTGCGTGAGCGGGTGCGCCCTCCGTCGATGACCCGGGTGATCGCTTCACTGGCCGAGCAGGGGCTCGTGGCGCGATCCGCCCATCCGGTCGACGGGCGCCAGATCGTGGTGTCGGCTTCACCGGCCGGCGTGACCCTGGTCGAGGCCGAGCGCAAGGCCAGCCAGGAGTGGCTGATGGCGCAGCTGTCGCGGTTGGACCCGGCTGAACGGCAGACTCTGGTCACCGCGACCGATCTGATGTCGGCAATGGTTCTCGAAGGCGCGTGAGTCTGCTGCAGGTAATCGATATCGAGGACCCGGCCGATTCCCGGTTGGACGACTTCCGTGATCTCAACAGCGTGGACCGCCGGCCCGATCTGCCCAGCGGCAAGGGGCTGGTGATCGCCGAGGGGGTGCTGGTCGTACAGCGTTTGCTGGCCTCCCGGTTCGTCCCGCGCGCCCTGCTGGGCACCGATCGGCGCCTGACCGAGCTCGCGGCTGATCTCGACGGTGTGGATGTGCCTTTCTACCGGACGAGTGCTGAGGTGATGGCCGCCGCGGTCGGCTTCCACCTCAACCGTGGCGTGCTGGCGTCGGCCTCCCGGGCACCCGAGTTGTCGGTGGCCGAGGTGATTTCCGGTGCACGCACCGTGGCGGTGCTCGAAGGAGTCAACGACCACGAGAATCTGGGGTCGATCTTCCGTAATGCCGCCGGGCTCGCAGTCGATGCGGTGGTGTTCGGCGCGGGCTGCGCCGATCCGCTGTACCGGCGCGCGGTGCGGGTGTCGATGGGGCACGCCCTGCTGGTGCCGTTCGCCCGGGCTGCATCCTGGCCCGGCGATTTGACATTGTTGCGCGACAAAGGGTTTCGGGTCATGGCGATGACGCCCGATCCGGCTGCCGCGACATTGTCGGAGGCGATGTCGCAGCTCGAAGGGGACCGGGTGGCGATCCTGGTCGGCGCGGAAGGTCCCGGTCTGACCGAGCACACGATGCGGGCCAGCGATGTGCGGGTGCGCATTCCGATGTCGCGCGGCACCGATTCGCTCAACGTCGCCACCGCGGCGGCGCTCGCGTTCTACGAACGCGCCAGGCTCGGAAGCTGAGATCGCGCTAGATTGACTCCGTGACCGACGATTCCACGCCGTGGGGTACCGGCCTGACGGTGGCCGCCTTCGTGGCCGTGGTGCTCGGTGCGGCGATCGTGGTGCTCGGGGTCGGGTTGCTGCGTGTTCACCCGCTTCTAGCGATCGGGCTGAACATGGTGGCCGTCGGAGGTCTGGCCCCGACGGTGTGGGGTTGGCGGCACCGGCCGGTGTGGCGCTGGTTCGTCCTGGGTTCGGGCGTCGGGGTGGCGGGTGGCTGGTTGGCGCTGCTGGCGATCGGGCTGACCCAGGGCTGACCGCTCAGGCCACCAGTTCGGTCTCCAGACCCTGCTCACGTTGGTGGTCGGTGCACCACACTGCGGGCCTGTGAGTGCTGAGGATTGCGGCCACCAGGTAGCCGCGATCTTCAGCGCACGTAGTTATCCACAAGTGCGCGGAACGGGTCTGGTCGGGGAGTCGCCGGTCGACGAGCATCGACGGCGTGGACATCGGGGACGTGCTTGGGCAGCAGTCGGGAGTTGTTTCGCGTCGGCAAGCCCTGGACGCGGGGATGCAGCAGCACGACATTCGACGGTTGCTCCGGCGTAATGAGTGGGCGCGGGTCCACGACGGCGTGTACATCGATCACACCGGACCGTTGACGTGGCTGCAACGGGCCTGGGCCGCAGTGCTTTACGCGGCTCCGGCGGCGCTGTGCCTGGAATCGGCGTTGACCGACGAGGGTGCGGTGATCCATATCGCAGTCTCCCGCGACCGGGGCGTGCTCGCCGAACCCCACGGAGTGCGCATCCACCATCAGGCCCACCTGCAGGAACGGGTGCTCTGGCACGTCGGTCCGCCACGGCTGCGTTTCGAGGAAGCCGCCCTTGACGTCGCATGCCAGGCCAAATCCGAGTTCGATGCCATCGCGGTGCTGGCCAACGCCTGCCAATCGCGGCGAACCACCGCACGACATCTACTGCGAGCCCTCGACGCTCGTTTACGGGTTCGCAGAAGACGCTGGCTGCGGGCGGTGATGGTCGACATTGCCGAGGGCACCTGCTCGGTTCTGGAGCACGGATATCTCAATCGCGTGGAACGGGCGCACGGATTGCCACGGGCCGCTCGTCAGAAGCGTTCGACCTCATCGGTGGGGGTGAGCTACCGCGATGCTGAGTACGACCAACGGCTCGTGGTCGAACTCGATGGCCTCTTGTTCCACAACACGGCATCGGCACGAAACGAGGATGTCGAGCGTGATCTCGACGCCGCGGTCGACGGCCGCTCAACCGTCCGACTGTCCTACCGTCAGGTTTTCGACCGACCGTGCCGGACCGCCGCGAAGATCGCCCAGGTGATGCGGCGCCACGGGATCAGGGTGAGTGGCCACGCCTGCGGTCCGGGCTGCGAGTTCACCGGCGTTGAGCTGGCGGCCTGACGTGGAGGGCTGTCAACGCTGAAGATTGCGGCTACCTGATGGCCGCAAACTTCAGCACAGGCTCCTCGAAGACGATCAGGGCTGAGTGCCGGACGACCGCACGCCCAGCAGCACGTCCTCCCACGCGGGAACCGCCGGCCGCGCCTTGCGGCCGCGCTTGGGCGCCTGCGGGGCAGGGGCGGGCTCCGGTTCGGCCGGCCGGCTGAACTCGTCGGGCACGGCCGCGGCCGGGCTCTCCTGAACTTCGGGGGTTTCGTGATGGTCGAAGAGGTGCGGTACCGCCGCGACGGGGCGCAACGGCCGACCGAAATCGGGGTTGATCAACTGGCGGGCGGCATCGTCTGACGCGGTGACGGTGCCGCCGTGAGCTCCGGGGGAGTACCGGAAATGCGCAACGTTGTCGGACCGTCCGGCCTTCCAGGCCAGCTGCACGGT
Source organism: Mycobacterium syngnathidarum (assembly GCF_001942625.1). GTDB lineage: Bacteria > Actinomycetota > Actinomycetes > Mycobacteriales > Mycobacteriaceae > Mycobacterium > Mycobacterium syngnathidarum. Next base: position 398,096 of record NZ_MLCL01000062.1, on the reverse strand, counting down.
CCAGCGGCTGTCCTCGTTGCGCCAGGCGTCCCAGGCAATGGAGTCCGGGTCGAGTCCGCGACCCACCAGGGCAGTGGTGACGGTCTCCAGCAGCGTCAGTACTGCAGGTCCGTCGGCCAGTACCGGATGTGCCGCGGTGGCCAGCTCGGCTGCCCGGGCGCGTTCCAGCAAGACCGGATGAGCGAACCGCTCGACCCGTTCGACAGGCACCCCGGCTGCTTCGGCCAACTGCTCCACCGATGCCCCGGCGCGAATCCTGGCCTGAATCTCCTTGGGTCGCAGCACGTTCTGCACCTCTGCATCGATATCGGTCTGATTCGAGGCGACCTTGTCACCGCGCATGGCGGCACGCAGCCGGTCATCGACACGCAAGCTGAACATGTCCTTGGCGGTGTCGTCGGATTCACAGATGATGCGTCTGCCGTCTACGTTCAAACCAACGACTCTGAGTTCTCGCATACCGACCAAACCTCCTGCGCGAACCCTACTGCGTTATCAGCCCGTGACCGGGCTGACACGCTGGCGGGAGTGCGACGGACTCAGAGCTTTCCGACGACCCAGTCGACGCAGCTGGTCAGCGCGCTCACGTCATCGGGGTCCACGGCCGGGAACATGCCGATTCGCAGCTGGTTACGGCCCAGCTTGCGGTAGGGCTCGGTGTCGACGACGCCGTTGGCCCGCAGCACCTTGGCGACCGCGGCGGCGTCCACCGAATCGTCGAAGTCGATGGTGCCGACCACCTGCGAGCGCAATGCGGGATCGGTGACGAACGGGGTGGCGAACGACGTGCCCTCGGCCCACGAGTAGAGCCGCTCGGACGAATCTGCCGTGCGCTTGATGGCCCAGTCCAGGCCGCCGTTGCCGTTGAGCCAGTCGAGCTGCTCGGCCAGCAGGATCAGCGTCGCGATGGCCGGGGTGTTGTAGGTCTGGTTCTTGAGGCTGTTCTCCACCGCGATCGGCAACGACAGGAAGTCGGGCACCCAGCGGTCCGTTGCGGCGATCGACTCGATGCGGGCCAGGGCTGCGGGGCTGAGGATGGCCAGCCACAGGCCGCCGTCGCCGGCGAAGTTCTTCTGCGGCGCAAAGTAATACGCGTCGGCATCGGTGATGTTGACGGGCAGGCCACCGGCGGCCGAGGTGGCGTCGATCAGCACGAGCGCATCGCCATCGGGCCGCTGCACCGGCACCGAGACGCCGGTCGAGGTCTCGTTGTGGGCCCACGCGACGGCGTCGACGGACGGGTCGGACTGCGGCTGAGGTGCGGTGCCCGGGTCGGTCTTGACGATGATCGGGTCGCCGATGAACGGATTCTTCGCCACGCACGAGGCGAACTTGGAGCTGAACTCGCCGTAGGTCAGGTGCAGCGAACGCTTGTCGATCAGGCCGAAGGCCGCGGCATCCCAGAATGCGGTCGAGCCGCCGTTGCCGAGGATCACCTCGTAGCCGTCGGGAACCGAGAACAGCTCACGCAGACCGTCGCGGACGCGGCCCACCAGGTTCTTGATCGGTGCCTGCCGATGGGAGGTGCCGAACAGGTCCCCGGCTGCGGCCAGCGCGGTCAGTTGCTCGGGGCGGACCTTGGAGGGGCCACATCCGAAACGGCCGTCGCGGGGCAGAAGGTCGGCAGGGATGATCAGTTCAGCCATGGGACCAGCCTAAAGTCGGCGGTTACCGCGTCAAAATTCGGGCGTGGCCGGGCGGTCGGTGGTGGCCGGGGCCGCTCGGTTTTCGGCGGCGATCCGGTGCCGATCGGCGGCGGTGTGGCCCGCAAAGGCCTCAGTGGCAATCTTTTGCAGTGTGTCGGTCACCACAGCCCGGCCTGTGAGCACTACAGCTACCTGGCCTTTTACCTTCGGGTTGACCACCCCATGCTGCATGTCGGCAAACTCGTCGAATCAGGCATGGACATCTACTCGATACCTGCGGTACCGTTGTACAACAAGTGGGTAGATGTAAACCTCAGACGATTAGAGAGAGGTCTGCAACATGGCTCGGACCAAGATGGTCAGGCGTTGGCGCAAGAACATGGACGTCAGCGACGACACCCAGTACGTCGACATGCTCTCTACGCTGTCCGAGGGCTCGGTGCGGCGCAACTTCAACCCGTACAAGGACATCGACTGGGATTCGCCGGAGTTCGCGGTGATCCCGAACGATCCGCGCTGGATCCTGCCGGCGACCGACCCGATGGGTGGCCACCGCTGGTACCAGGCGCAGCCCGTTGATCGGCAGATCGAGATCGGCATGTGGCGTCAGGCCAATGTCGCCAAGGTCGGCCTGCACTTCGAGAACATCCTGATCCGCGGCCTGATGGAGTACTCGTTCTGGGTGCCCAACGGCTCGCCGGAGTACCGGTACTGCCTGCACGAATCCGTCGAGGAGTGCAACCACACCCTGATGTTCCAGGAGATGGTGAACCGGATCGGCATGGACGTGCCGGGCATGCCGAGGCTGCTCAAGTGGCTGCAGCCGCTGATCCCGCTGGCCGCCGGCCCGCTGCCGATCCCGTTCTTCTTCGGTGTTCTCGCCGGCGAGGAACCCATCGATCACACGCAGAAGAACGTGCTGCGTGAGGGCAAGGCCCTGCACCCGATCATGGAACGGGTGATGGCGATCCACGTCGCCGAGGAGGCCCGCCACATCTCGTTCGCGCACCAGTACCTGCACAAGCGGGTGCCGAACCTGCGCCGCCGGCAGCGCTGGATCCTGTCGCTGTTCGTGCCGCTGACCATGCGCATCCTGTGCTCGGCGATCATCGTGCCGCCGCGCGCGTTCTGGAAGGAATTCGACATCCCGCGCTCGGTGCGCAAGGAGCTGTTCTTCCGTTCGCCCGAGTCTCGCAAGATGCTGCGGGATATGTTCGGCGATGTCCGGATGCTCTGCCACGACACCGGCCTGATGAACCCGATCGCCAAGCTCATGTGGCGGATCTGCAAGATCGACGGGGCGCCGAGCCGCTACCGTAGCGAGCCACAGCGCGAGCACCTGGTCTCAGTCGCCTAAAGCTCGTCCCGGAGGGTTCGAAGGTTTGTTATGCCCCATGTGATCACCCAGTCGTGTTGTAGCGACGGGTCCTGCGTCTACGCGTGTCCGGTGAACTGCATTCATCCGTCGCCGGATGAGCCGGGCTTCGCGACGGCAGAGATGCTCTACATCGATCCCGATGCCTGCGTGGACTGTGGCGCGTGCGTGAGCGCGTGCCCGGTCGGTGCGATCGCGGCCGATACCCGGCTGACCGACAAGCAACTGCCGTTCATCGAGCTCAACGCGGCCTTCTACCCGAAGCGGGAAGGTAAGTTGCCGCCGACGTCCAAGCTGGCGCCGGTGATCGCGGCGCCGAAGGTGGATGCTCGTGGGGGCGCGCCGCTGACCGTGGCGATCGTGGGCTCCGGTCCGGCCGCCATGTACGCGGCCGACGAGCTGCTGACGCAGCGGGGCGTGCGGGTCAATGTCTTCGAGAAGCTGCCGACGCCCTACGGGCTGGTGCGGGCGGGTGTCGCTCCGGACCACCAGAGCACCAAGCGGGTGACCCGGCTGTTCGACGTGATCGCCAAACATGCCGGGTTCAAGTTCTTCCTCAACGTCGAGGTGGGCAAGCACCTGTCACACGCCGACCTGTTGGAACACCATCACGCCGTGCTGTACGCGGTGGGTGCACCCAACGATCGCCGGCTCGCCATCGACGGTATGGACCTGCCGGGTACCGGAACGGCCACCGAGATGGTGGCCTGGATCAACGGACATCCCGAGTTCACCGACCTGCCCGTGGATCTGAGCCATGAGCGGGTGGTCATCGTGGGCAACGGCAATGTCGCCTTCGACGTGGCCCGGATCCTCACCACCGATCCGGATACGTTGGCCCGCACCGACATTTCCGACCATGCCCTGGCGGCCCTGCGCACTTCGAAGGTCTCCGAGGTGGTGATCGCGGCCCGCCGCGGCCCCGCGGAGTCGGCTTTCACCTTGCCGGAACTGATCGGCTTGACCGCCAGCTGCGACGTCGTGCTCGATGAGGCCGACCATCAGTTGGTGGTGGCAGATCTGGCTCGCACCACCGACCCGCTGACCCGCAACAAGCTGGAGATTCTGGCCAAGCTGGGTCATGCGTCCGCGCCGTTGACCAAGCCGAGGATCCGGCTGGCCTACCGGCTCACCCCGCAGCGCGTGCTCGGCGAGGACCGGGTGACCGGAATCGAATTCGGTGTGACCGGAACCGATGATGTGCGCACGCTCGACGCAGGGCTGGTACTGACCTCGATCGGCTACCGCGGCAAGGCCATTGCCGACCTTCCGTTCGACGACGATGCCGCCGTGGTGCCCAACGACGCCGGACGTGTTCGTGACGCGGCAGGCGCCTACGTGGCCGGCTGGATCAAGCGCGGTCCCACCGGCTTCATCGGCACCAACAAGTCGTGTGCGGCGCAGACGGTGCGTCAGTTGGTCGACGATTTCAACGCCGGCGTGCTGACCGACCCGGTGCACAAGCAGTCCGCGTTGGAGAAGCTGGTGCGGACGCGCCAGCCCGCCATGGTCGACGCGGCCGGGTGGCAGGCGATCGATGCCGCCGAGATCGCCCGCGGTGGCGAGGATCGGCCGCGTGACAAGTTCACCTCGGTCGACGAGATGATCGCGGCCGCCGCAACGGCCCCGAAACCGACGATGCGGCAACGGGTTCTGGCAGGACTGCGCTAGCGGCGCCGGCCGGGCGCGGTGAACTCGAATCCGTCCGCGGCCGGTACAGCGATCAGGTCGGCACACGCCCTCGGCTGAAACCTGGCGATGAACTCGTCCTCCTGGGCTGCCCACCGGTCCCAGTGCGGCCGGTAGGTGTCTCCGTCGCGTTCCAATGCCCGACGCTTGCGCTCGGCATCGTCGGCGTCGACCCAGATGCCCAGGTCCGCACACGCCCGGGCAGCCGGGGTGAGCGCGCCGATGCCCTCGACGATCAAGCGTTGCCCAGGCTCGACCCGGTGCCAGCCGCTGGGTGCAGCCGTAGTCCAGTCCCATTGCCGCCAGCGTCCGGTGTGCCCGGCCGCCCGCGGCTCGAGCAGTGATCGCTGCAAATGGTCTGCGGCCCAGAGCAGTCCGTCCCAGCCCGGGTAGATGTCGTCGAGCCGAACGACGACACTGCCGGCCCAGATGTCGTGCAGCTCGGCGGCCAGCGTCGACTTGCCGGACCCGGAACGGCCGTCGATCAGTACCGTTGTCGCGGCCGCGTCGAGGCGGCGCAGGATGTCATCGAGAGCCAATGAAGTTCCATGTCCCGCACACCACCGACACCGTGATCGCGGCGGCGGCGATGACGAATCCCGCAGCGATCAAAGCGAACTCGCGTGCTCCGAAGGGAGATGGGCGGGCCCACGTCCGGTCCGGGTAGGCGCCGAACCCGCGGGCTTCCATCGCGGTGGCCAGCTTCGATCCGCGGCGCACGGCGAACACCAGCAGGGCGAACGCCTGTCCCGCGATCCGCTGCACCCTGGCGTGGTCGGCCACGCCGCGGGCTCGGCGCGCGTAACCGAGGTACCGCCAGTCCTGTCCGAGCAGGCCCACCATTCGCAGGCCGGCCAGCGCACCGACAACGAATCGGGCAGGCAGATGCAGCACCTGCCCTAAACCGTCTGCCAACTCGGTCGATTCGACGTCGATGAACAGGATGACCGAGGGCAGGGCGATCGCCAGGACGCGGAGAAACGTGGCCAGGGCGAGCGTGATGGACCCGTCGCTGATCGTGACGAGGAAGAAGTGCCAGTACACCGTGCCGCTGGTCTGCCCGTAGAGCAGGATGGTGACGGCGGTGAGCGCGGCTGCGATGAGGACCACGGCGGCACGGGTCAGCGCCGCGCGCAGCTTGACGCCGATGACGGCGAACAGCACGAGCTCACCGATCAGCGCGGTCAGCGCCGAAAGCCAGTCCACCGAAAACACCAGGGCCCCCGCGATGATCAGGGCGGTGAGCAGTCGGGCGACGGGGTTGATGATCACAGCGTCGTCCCCGCGGTGGGGTCCCACTCCGGCAGCTCGATCCGGGCGTCGGCGAGTAGGGTGGCGAAGTCGAGATCGTGGGTGGCCGCGACGACGGCCGTTCCGGCATCGGCGATCTCGGCCAGTAGGCGGGTCAGTTCTTCCCAGGTGCGCCGGTCCTGCCCGAAGGTGGGTTCGTCGAGGATGATCACCTTGGGTGCGGTGGCCAGCATCGTGGCGACCGACAGGCGGCGCTTCTCTCCGCCGGACAACGTGTAGGGGTTCACCTCGGCGAGGTGGCCGAGGCGCAGGCGCTCCAGGAGTTCGTCGGTGCGCGCGGTGGTTTCGGTGTGGCCCAGCTTGATCGCTTTGGGGCCCAACGTGAGTTCATCGCGCACCGTGCCGGTGAGGAACTGGTGCTCGGGGTCTTGGAACACGCTGCCGATCCGGGTGAGCAGTTCCTTGGACCTCCACTTGATGGGTTGGCGGCGCGAGGGGGACGGTGCGAAGCCGGCGTGCGCCTCGAGCCGGCCGGCCGGCACCGGCAAGAGCCCGCCGATGGTCAGCGCCAGCGTCGACTTGCCTGCGCCGTTCGGGCCGGTGATCACCGTGATCTGCCCGGTCGAGATCTCGAAGTCCAGGTCGACGTGCATGGGCGGATCACCGGGGTGGGCCAACGCCAGACCCGCTGCCTGCAGCAATGATTCGGATGCAGGAAACCGGTGGCGGTCGATCTCGGGCAGCGGGGTGTCGGGTACCCAGACACCGGATCGAACCAGGTAGTGGTGGTTGCGCCGGATGGTCTGTTCCGGGGTGCCGTCGGCGATCACCTCGCCGTCGGTGCCGAGCACGATCACCCGGTCGATCACCGGCAGCCACATCTCGGTGCGGTGCTCGATGACGATCAGTGTCGCGCCGGTGCGGGCTGCGCATTCCGCGACGGCGTCCCGTACCTCGATGACACCCGCGGGGTCGAGGTTGGCCGTCGGTTCGTCGAGCAGGATCAGGCCGGGATCCATGGCGATCACCCCGGCCAGGGCGAGGCGCTGTTTCTGTCCGCCGGACAGCGCTGAAGTGGATTGGGACAAGCCGAGATTCAGCCCGACCGCGTCCAGCGCAGCGTGCACCCGGGGCCAGATCTGCTCGCGTTGAACACCGAAGTTCTCCATGCCGAAGGCGACGTCGTCACCGACGCGGGACAGGATCACCTGGGAGTCGGGATCCTGCAACACCATTCCGATCCGGTGGCGTTGCTCGCTCGGCGGCCGACCGTCGACGAAGAGGCTACCGGCCTGCCGGCCTTCGTCGGCCCCGCCGAGCAGCCCGGCGATGCCGTGCAGCAGAGTCGATTTCCCCGCTCCGGACGGTCCGAGCAGCAGCACACGTTCGCCGGGTTCGATCGCGAGCTCGAGGTCGCGCACGGCCCATGCGGTGCGTCCGGCGTGGCTCCAACCCCAACTGTGCGCCGTGACGGTGGCACCGGAGCCGTGCGGTGAGCTCATCGAGCGGCGGGGCCGATCCGGCCCGACGCGAACCGGCCCAGCGCTCCGGTCTTCGCCAGACCTCTGACCCCCAACCACGAGAGCAGGCCGGCGACGAGGGCGCCGGAGACGATGGCCGAGACGGTGTAGATCGCGGCGAAGGCGTTCGCCGAGCCGGGATACCACAGGATGAGGTCGTTGACGGCCAGCGCCAATCCGGCGACAGCCCCGGCGAGCAGTGCGACGGGCAGCCCCCAACGGCGGTACAGGAACGCCGCGAAGACCAGTTCCGCGCCGATGCCCTGCACCAGTCCCGATTCAAGGGTGAGCACGCCCCACTGGTTGCCGACCAGTGCCGACACCGTGGCGGCGACGAGCTCGCCGTACAGGGCAGCTCCCGGCTTGCGGATCACGAGCGCGGTGAGCACCCCGGCGAACAACCAGCCTCCGGCCAGCAGCGCCTGCAGGCCCGGAAGCGCTGCTGTCAGCGGTGCGCTGATCGGGTTGGAGGCGATGTTCCACACCACGAACACCAGCCCGGCTGCCGTTGCGAGGACGCTGGCGACGACGATGTCGACGACTCGCCAGTTCAGCGCGCGGGCAGCCGGCGTGGTGTCGGCGGGCTGAGTGCTCATCGGTCTCCTTCGTGGCATATCGCGAGGAGACCAGTATGAACGCGTGGCGGGCGGGTTACTGCCCCGACTGCATGGCCTGGGCGATCTCCTCGGGACTGACCTCGCGGACCGGCTGCCCCAGTGACCACTGGTGGCCGAAAGGATCGCGCACCATGCCGTAGCGGTCGCCCCAGAACTGGTCTTCCAGCGGCATGACGACCTCTGCGCCGGCGTCGACCGCCTGGGCGAACTTGGCCTCGACATCGGTCACGGTGAGGTGGATTGTCACCGGGGTGCCGCCCAGGGCCTTGGGTGTGGACGGCTTGCCGTCGTTGTACTCGGGAAAGTCGTCGTTGAGCATGACCGTGGACCCGTTGATGGTGAGCGCTGCGTGGACCAGCTTGCCTTCGGGCCCGGGCACCCGGCCCAGCTCGGTGGCGCCGAATGCCTTGACGTAGAAGTCGATTGCTGCGGCGGCGTCGTCGACAACCAGATGCGGCAAGACTGCGGGTGTTACTTCGATCGCCATGATCTTCTCCTGGGTAGGTGAGTGGACTCAATGCAGACCCGCGCGGCGGGCGGATCTCATCGCCAGACACGTCCCATGCAACCACCCGGGTCTGACATGTGCACTGACGCCGAAACGACGCCGCGTGACGGAGACGGCCCCTGATCTCGTCGGCAACCGCGGTATCGGCACGGAAATCCGCCGAAAACATCTGCCGCAGAGGCGAATATGTCGTGACCGCCGGTCACGAGGTGGCGATCTTGTCCCATCCGGCGACCGACTCCACGCTGCGCGGTTCGGGGCCGACATAGACGGCGGCCGGGCGCACGAGTTTGCCGAGCCGCTTCTGTTCCAGGATGTGCGCGCACCAGCCCGCGGTCCGCCCGCAGGTGAACATCGCCGGCATCATCGAGGCAGGCACCTGGGCGAAGTCCAGGATCACCGCGGCCCAGAACTCGACGTTGGTCTCGATGGCCCGGTCGGGGCGGCGCTCACGCAGCTCGGACAGCGCAGCCTGTTCCAAGGCTGCGGCCACCTCGTAGCGGGGTGCCGCAAGGCGTTTGGCGGTGGCCCGCAGCACCCGCGCCCGAGGATCCTCGGCGCGGTACACGCGGTGCCCGAAGCCCATCAGCTTGTCACCGCGATCCATGATGCCCTTGACCACCGCTCGGGCGTCCCCGGTCTTTTCGACTTCTTCGATCATCGGCAGCACCCGGGCCGGGGCGCCGCCGTGCAGGGGACCGCTCATCGCGCCCACCGCGCCCGACAGCGATGCCGCGACGTCGGCGCCGGTGGAGGCGATCACCCGGGCGGTGAACGTGGAGGCGTTCATCCCGTGTTCGGCCGCGGTCACCCAGTAGGCGTCGATTGCCTCGACGTGCTTCGGGTCGGGGTCTCCCTGCCAGCGGGTCATGAAACGCGCTGTGACAGTGTCGCATTCGTCGATCGTGCGCTGGGGCACGGCGGGCTGGTAGATGCCGCGGGCTGACTGTGCGACGTAGGACAGCGCCATCACCGAGGCTCGGGCCAGCTGGTCGCGAGCGGTGTCGTCGTCGATGTCCAACAGCGGTGCGTAACCCCAGATCGGTGCCAGCATGGCCAGCCCGGCCTGGACGTCGACGCGCACGTCGCCACTGTGGATGGGCAGCGGGAACGGCTCGGCCGGGGGTAGTCCCGTGCCGAAGCTGCCGTCGACCAGCAGCCCCCACACGTCTCCGAACGTGACGCGGTGGGCCACGAGGTCTTCGATGTCCACACCCCGGTAGCGCAGTGCACCACCGTCCTTGTCGGGTTCAGCGATCTCGGTGGTGAAGGCGACGACGCCTTCGAGGCCGGCAACGAAGCCATCCGGTACAGCGGGCATGTCCAGATTCTTGCACCAAGCTCAGGCGTAGCGTTATCGCGGTGGCAAGACCTCCCGGACAGACCCCTGACCACCACGAGCATGACTTGGCCGGCATGCGGGTGGACTACGTCGAGAAGGACGGCTGCGGCGATCTGGATGTCGATTGGCTCGGCGAGGACCCGGCGACCGGGTGGCTGACGCTGCTGCGCGCGTGGCTGACCGATGCGTACCGCGCCGGGGTGGCCGAGCCCAATGCCATGGTGGTGGCCACCACCGACGACGAGGGAAGACCGGTCACCCGAACGGTGTTGTGCAAGAGCATGGACGAGACCGGCATCACGTTCTACACGAACTATGACTCCGCCAAGGGCACCCAGCTGGCTGTGAATCCCTACGCGTCGGCGACGTTCCCGTGGTACGGCCTGGGGCGCCAGGTGCACGTGCGCGGTCCGGTGACCATGGTGAGCCGTGAGGACACTGAGGCGTATTGGTCCAAACGCCCGCGAGGTTCACAGCTCGGTGCCTGGGCGTCGCAGCAGTCCGCTCCCATCGCATCGCGTCAGGAACTGCTGGGCCGGCTTGCCGAGGTGACGGAGCGGTTCGCCGGCCTCCAAGCCGTTCCGGTGCCGCCGAACTGGGGCGGTTATCGGATCGCCCCGGACAGCGTCGAGTTCTGGCAGGGGCGGGAGGACCGGGTACACAACCGAATTCGCGTGATCGGGAATCGAGTGGAACGCCTGCAGCCCTAGTGGGTAGGTACTTCGCCGACACCACACCGCTGCGCACACCGGATTTTCGGCGGCTGTGGTTGGCCGGAATCCCGACGGTCATCGGCGCCAATCTGACCATCTTCGCGGTGCCGGTGCAGCTGTATGTGCTGACCGAGAACTCGGCGTACGTGGGGTTGTCCGGTCTGTTCGCACTGGTGCCCCTGGTGGTCTTCGGGCTGTGGGGCGGTGCCTGGGCCGACGCGATGGACCGCAGGCTGCTGCTGATCATCGCCTCGATCGGGTTGGCCGGGGCCTCGGTGCTGTTGTGGCTGCAGGCCGCGCTGGCGATGAACAACGTGTGGGTGGTGCTGTGCCTGCTGGGCGTGCAGCAGGCGTTCTACGCGGTGAACAGCCCGACGCGTTCGGCGGCGATTCCGCGGATGCTGCCGGCCGAGCAGCTGCCCGCGGCGAACTCGCTGAACATGACGGTCATGCAGTTCGGCGCGATCGTCGGGCCGCTGATGGCCGGGCTCCTGTTGAACTGGGTGGACCTGTCCACGCTGTATCTGATCGATGCCGTGACCTGTCTGGCACCGATCTGGGCGACTTTCCGGTTGGCGCCGATGCCCCCGGCGAGTACGGAGCAGGGTGCCTCGCGTTGGGGCCTGACGGCGGTGCTGGACGGCTTCCGCTATCTGGCCGGCAACCGGGTGGTGCTGATGTCGTTCGTCGTCGATCTGGTGGCCATGATCTTCGGGATGCCGCGCGCGCTGTTCCCGCAGATGGCGCACGAGAGTTTCGGCGGGCCGGTCGAGGGCGGCACCGCGATGGCATTGCTGGCCGCGGCGATGTCGGCCGGCGCGGTGGCCGGCGGTGTGTTCTCGGGCTGGCTGCCGAGGATCCGCAGGCAGGGGCTGGCCGTGGTGCTCGCGATCGTGGTGTGGGGCCTGGCCATGGTCGGGTTCGGTATCGCGGGGGGGTCGGCGCACGCGAGGGCCGGGCTGTTGTTGTGGATTGCGTTGGCGTTCCTGGCGATTGGTGGTGCCGCCGATATGGTGTCGGCCGCATTCCGGTCGACGATCCTGCAACAGGCGGCCTCCGATGAGCTGCGGGGCCGGCTACAGGGCGTGTTCACGGTCGTGGTTGCCGGGGGTCCGAGGCTGGCCGACACATTGCACGGGGCGGCGGCAGCGGCGGCGGGGACGACGGTCGCCGCGGCCGGTGGCGGCGCCCTGGTGGTCGTGGGAGTGGTGATCGCGGCACTGGCGGTGCCTGCGTTCGTGCGGTACCGGGTGGAAGTGAGCGGAGCGAGCACGGATGCGCGGCAGGATCAGTCCGAGCCGGACAAAGTCTGACCATCGGCGAATGGCGTCCAGCGTCAGATAGTTGCCGAAATGGACCGAAAAGCAGTCCTTTGGCCGCTAGCATCCGTTTCGTGGTTGACGTTGTGCGGCAGGCGGCGATGGGCTTGCGTGAGCGCAAGAAGCAACGTACCCGGGCGACATTGATCGAGGCTGCCATCGATCTGTGTGACCGCCAGGGTTTCGAGCAAACCACGGTTGAACAGATCGCCGCGGTGGCCGATGTGTCCCCGCGCACGTTCAGCCGCTACTTCGCCACCAAGGATGCCGTCGTGTTGGCATTCGTCGATGAGGTGATCGAGATCGTCGCGATCGCGCTCGCCGCGCAACCGGCCGACATCCCCCATATGGAGGCGCTCTACCGGGCGCACGTGGAGGCGTTCCTCAACACCAAGACTGCGCCACCCACTCAGCTCACGTCGGATCGGCTGTTGGCTTCGGCGCGCATCGTCACGTCGTCTCCGGCGCTGATGCAGTCCGCGTCGGAGTTCCGGGCGGATGCGGTCAACGTGGCGCTGGCAGAGCGGATGGGGGTGTCCGGCGACGACCGCCGGCTCAAGCTGACGGCCGTGGTGTGGGGTTCGATCCTCATGACTGCCATCGCTGACCTGGGATCTCAGGCAGGGTGGGACTCCCTGACCGTCGACGATGTCGTCGCGCGGATCGAGGCGACGTATACCGATTTCCGGGCCGTCGCGGCGGGCGTTCAGGAGGCGCCCGAATCGGCGCTCAGCCAGCTTTCCTGACCCGTTGGTAACCCCCCGCGGGCAGCGTCGATCGATTGCGACTACCTTTTGTAGAGCAGTTGTCGGTTCCCAGGACGCGATGAAGGGATTCCCGTGGCCGAAAACCCGTCGAGTGGGCAGGAGCTTGCCACTCTGAAGTACCCCGGTGGCGAGATTGATCTCGATATCGTCCATGCGACCGAGGGCAGTGACGGCATCGCACTTGGTCCGTTGCTGGCCAAGACCGGCTACACCACGTTCGATGGTGGCTTCGTCAACACCGCTTCCACCAAGTCGGCGATCACCTATATCGACGGTGATGCCGGCATCCTGCGGTACCGGGGCATCCCGATCGAGCAGCTGGCCGAGAACTCCACGTTCATCGAGGTCAGCTACCTGCTGATCTATGGTGAGCTGCCGACGGCCGAGCAGTTGGAGACGTTCACCACTCAGATTCAGCGGCACACCCTGCTGCACGAGGATCTCAAGCGGTTCTTCGACGGCTTCCCGCGCAACGCGCATCCGATGCCGGTGCTGTCGAGTGCGGTCAACGCGTTGAGCGCCTACTACCAGGATTCGTTGGATCCGCTGGACAACAAGCAGGTCGAGCTGTCGACGATTCGTTTGCTGGCCAAGCTGCCGACGATCGCGGCATATGCCTACAAGAAGTCCGAGGGGCAGCCGTTCCTGTACCCGGACAACTCGTTGACGCTGGTGGAGAACTTCCTGCGGATGACGTTCGGTTTCCCGGCCGAGCCGTACGAGGTGGATCCCGAGATCGTCCGCGCGCTGGACATGCTGTTGATCCTGCACGCCGATCACGAGCAGAACTGTTCGACTTCGACGGTGCGGCTGGTGGGTTCGTCACAGGCCAACCTGTTCACGTCGATCTCCGGTGGCATCAACGCGCTGTGGGGCCCGCTGCACGGTGGCGCAAACCAGGCGGTGCTGGAGATGCTGGAGAAGATCCGCACCGGCGACGACGATGTGCAGACCTTCGTCAAGAAGGTCAAGAACCGCGAGGATGGCGTGAAGCTGATGGGCTTCGGTCACCGCGTGTACAAGAACTACGATCCGCGGGCGCGCATCGTCAAGGAGCAGGCCGACAAGATCCTGGGCAAGCTGGGTGGCGACGACGAGTTGCTCGACATCGCCAAGCAGCTCGAAGAGATCGCGTTGACCGACGACTTCTTCGTCGAGCGCAAGCTGTACCCGAACGTCGACTACTACACCGGCGTGATCTACCGGGCGATGGGCTTCCCGACCCGCATGTTCACCGTGCTGTTCGCACTGGGCCGGTTGCCGGGCTGGATCGCGCACTGGCGGGAGATGCACTCCGAGCCCAACAAGATCGGCCGTCCCCGCCAGATCTACACCGGCTACACCGAGCGCGGGTACGTCGACATCAACAAGCGCTGAGCTTCCCTCCGCTCGGCAATCCTCGCTAGAGCACCGGCACCCTGGCGTCGACTTGCCTCATTGATAGTTGTAGTTTCACAATAGTTGTGTGAATACAACTATCGGCTCGCTCAACGCACGTCGCAAGGCGATCATCCTCGTCTCGTGCTGTTTGAGCCTGCTGATCGTGTCGATGGACGCCACCATCGTCAACGTCGCGATCCCGAGCATCCGTGACGATCTGGCCGCGTCACCGTCGCAGCTGCAGTGGATCGTCGATGTCTACACGCTGGTGCTGGCCTCGCTGCTGTTGCTGGCCGGCGCCACCGGCGACCGGTTCGGCCGCAGGCGGACATTCCAGCTCGGCCTGACGATCTTCGCGGTGGCATCCCTGCTGTGCAGCCTGGCGCCCAACGTCGAAACCCTCATCGCAGCGCGATTTCTGCAGGCCATCGGCGGTTCGATGCTCAATCCGGTAGCCATGTCGATCATCACCCAGGTGTTCACCGGCCGGGTTGAGCGGGCCCGCGCGATCGGTGTCTGGGGCGGCGTGGTCGGTATCTCGATGGCACTCGGTCCGATCGTGGGCGGGGCACTGATCGAGTACGTCGATTGGCGTGCGGTGTTCTGGATCAACCTGCCGATCTGCGCCCTGGCCGTTGTGCTCACCGCGATTTTCGTGCCCGAATCCAAGTCGTCGACGATGCGGGATCTCGACCCGGTCGGCCAGGTGCTGGGCGTGGCGTTCCTGTTCGGCGTGGTGTTCGTGCTCATCGAGGGACCAGGATTGGGCTGGACGGATGCGCGCACCCTGGCTGTCGCCGCCGTCGCGCTGGTGGCCCTGGTGGCCTTCCTGCGGTACGAATCGCGCCGCACGGACCCGTTCATCGATCTGCGCTTCTTCCGCAGCGTGCCGTTCGCCTCGGCCACCGTGATCGCGGTCTGTGCCTTCGCCGCCTACGGGGCGTTCCTGTTCATGATGTCGCTGTACCTGCAGACTCAACGCGGTTACTCGGCGATGCACACCGGCCTGATCTACCTGCCGGTCGCCGCGGGCGCGCTGATCTTCTCGCCGCTCTCGGGCCGACTGGTCGGGCGGTACGGCAGCCGTCCGTCGCTGTTGGTTTCGGGGGCGACGATCACCGTGGCCACGGTGCTGCTGACCCGGTTGAGCGGTGATACCCCGGTGTGGCAGCTGCTGGTGATATTCGCGGTGTTCGGCATCGGCTTCTCGATGGTCAATGCACCGATCACCACCACGGCCGTCAGTGGTATGCCGCTCGATCGTGCCGGTGCGGCCTCGGCGGTCGCGTCGACAAGTCGTCAGGTCGGTGTGAGTGTCGGTGTGGCACTGTGTGGTTCGGTGGCAGGTGCCGCGCTCGCCGGCACCGGTGTGGATTTCGCCTTGGCGGCCCGTCCACTCTGGTTTGTCTGTGCCGCACTGGGCTTGGTGATCTTCGCGCTCGGCGTCGTCTCCACCACACCGCGGGCATTGCGTTCTGCCCAGAGCCTGGCGCCACTGATCGGTGAGCACCATGTCCCGGAGGTGACCCATGTCCGGTGACGGGCCGACCCGGTTGGCAGATGAGGTGTGGGCTGCCTTGACGACGTTGGTGTTCGACCACCGCGACCGCTGGCGGCGGGCCGTGATCGAGCGAACGGGATTGCCCTTCAGTCGAATCCGCGTATTGAAACGGCTTGCGCGTGAGCCGCTGACAGTCAAGCAGCTGGCCTACGCGGCGACGGTTGACGCCCCCGCCGCCACGGTCGCCGTCAACGACCTTGAGGAGCGGGGGCTGGTGGTGCGTGAGGTCGACCCCGCCAACCGGCGCAGCAAGCTGGTCTCGCTCACCGATGACGGCCGCGCGCTGCTGGCGCGCATCGACGAGGTCGAAGATCCGGCGCCGCAGGCGCTCGCCTCACTCGACACCGAGGACCTGGAAGCGTTGCGCGCCATTCTGTCGCGGGTTCGTTAGCCTTCCAGCACCGCCATCGCGGCATTGTGTCCGCCGACACCGGAGACCGCTCCGCCGCGTACCGATCCCGAGCCGCACAACAGGATCCGGTCGTGGGCGGTGGCCACACCCCAGCGCTGGGCCGGCGTCTCCAGCGGAGCGTCGTCCTCGGCGAACGGCCAGCGCAGCGCGCCGTGGAAGATGTTGCCTGCGGTCATCCCCAGCGCTTGCTCGAGATCGGCGGTGGTCTTGGTCTCGATGCACAGCCGGCCTGCGCCATCCTCCATGAGGACATCTTGGATCGGTTCGGCCAGAACCGAATTCAGCGAAGTCAACACCGCCGAGGTCAACCGGTCGCGAGTCCGGTCGGGATCGCCCGCAGACAGTGAGTGCGGAGTGTGCAACCCGAAGACGGTCAGCGTCTGTGCCCCCGAGGCGCGCAGATCCTCGGACAGGATGCTGGGGTCGGTCAGGGAATGACAATAGATCTCGCACGGCAGCGGGTCCGGGACCCGCCCGGCAGTTGCGTCGCCGTAGGCCCTCGCCAGCTGGCTGAACGTCTCGTTGATGTGGAACGTACCGCCGAATGCCTGCTCGGGCGTGACCTGCTGGTCTCGGAGGCGGGGGAGCCGACGCAGCATCAGGTTGACCTTCACCTGCGCGCCGGGCGCGCTCTCGGGCGCCGGTTCACCGAGCAGGTCGGCGAGTACGGCCGGGGTGACGTTGGCCAGCACACGTTCGGCGCAGACCTGCCGCGCCGATCCGCCGTGCCGGTAGCGGACCTCGCCGTCCGGGGTGACCGCGTAAACATCTGCCCCGGTGATGATCTCGGCGCCGAAGCCGGTCGCGGCGGCGGCCAGTGCTCCGCTCACCGCGCCCATTCCGCCGACGGGGACGTCCCAGTCGCCGGTACCGCCGCCGATCAGGTGGTAGAGAAAGCACACGTTCTGGATCAGGCTGGGGTCATCCAGAGCGGCGAACGTGCCGATCAGAGCGTCGGTGGCCATCACGCCGCGTACCAGATCGCTCGACACCGCAGCGGTGATCGCCTCGCCGATCGGACGTTCGATCAGCGCCTCCCAGGCCGCGCCGGTCTCGGCGTCGTGTCCGTCGAGCACGTTTCGGCGCATCTCGCTCCGGTGGCACAGCGGGTGCAGCAACGTCGGCCAGATGCGCGACGTGATCAGTTGGCACCGTCGGTAGAAGTCGCTGAACCCGGGCGCGTCGGTGCCGGCGCCGATCGCGTCGAATGTCGGCTGCGGCCCGATCAGTAGGCCGGTGGTGCCCCCGGACGCCGGATCCGGGGTGTAGGACGAGATCCGCCGGCGCGACAGCCGGATGCGGGCACCCAGATCGGTGATGACGCGTGAGGGCAGCAGGCTGACCAGGTACGAGTATCGCGACAACCGGGCATCGATGCCGTCGAAGGCATGCGCCGAAACCGCTGCGCCGCCGACGTGGTCGAGGCGTTCGAGCACCTGAACTCGACGTCCGGCCCGGGCCAGGTAGGCAGCGGCCACCAAACCGTTGTGCCCGCCACCGATGATGACGGCGTCCAACGCTTTCTCCGTCACGTCACGCCCGGCCGGTCAGCCTCGGTAGTCTTCGACTTCGTCGGCCCCGCGTGTCTGGGCCAGGCCGGGGTCCTGACCTGTCTCGCGCAGCGCGCGGCGCTGCCGCAACAGGTCCCAGCACTGGTCGAGGGCGACTTCCAGTGATCGCAAACGTTGCTGTTCTTCGGTTTCGTCGATTTCCCGCCGCTGCAGTTTGGTCCGGAGCTCCTGCTCTTCGGCAACGAGCCGGTGAACTTCGGCGAGGATGTCCTGATCTTTGGCCACACAACCAGTCTGCCGGACTACCGTTGATCAGGTGAGTACAAAACCTGACATCGAGTTTCCCGATGGCCCTGCCCCTACTGAATTGGTCATCACAGACCTCGTGGTCGGTGACGGCCCCGAGGCTGTGCCCGGCGCCACTGTCGAGGTGCACTACGTGGGTGTCGAATACGACTCCGGCGAGGAGTTCGACAGCTCATGGAATCGCGGAGAGTCCATTGAATTTCCATTGCGTGGCCTAATCCAGGGCTGGCAGGACGGAATTCCCGGCATGCGAGTCGGCGGTCGTCGCCAGCTCGTCATTCCGCCTGCCCAGGCCTATGGGCCTGCGGGTTCAGGACATCGACTTTCGGGAAAGACGTTGATCTTCGTCATCGATCTACTCGGCGTCCGTTGACGTTTCCGTAGGTTCGGAAAGTATTGGCCGAACCTAACCGTTGATTTCCATTTACTGCTACCGTCAACCTGTTTCGCTGCTGTAGATAACTGTTCGTCGACTTCAGGGAGTGCCCAAAAATGTCGAGTTCGGACGAATCTCGGACAATCACCGGCTGGCAAACAGCCTCCAAGCTATATCGACGACCACCGGGTGTGGGCTGGTTGTTGGCGCTGGCGGCAGTTCCGTTGTTGCTGGGGCTGATCGGATGGGGCGGGCTCGACCGCTCGGACAAGGACACCGATCTGACGCTTCCCGATGTGAATCCCACGGCGACTTTGACCGCTCCGGGCGTGAATGCCCCGGACGTCAACGCACCCAACGTGAATTTGCCGAATCTGTCGTTCGCACCGTTGTCGATCTCCCGTAACGGCAATGACTTCAATCTCACCGGTGATCTTCCGGACGCGGCGGCCAAGGCCTCACTGCTGGACTGGTTGCGCGGAAAGTTCGGCGCGGACGTCAATCTGGTCGACAATCTCAATCTGCGTCCGGGTGTGAACACCCCCGATGTGTCGGCACTGGGCAAGGTTTTCGACGCTGCGGCCGAGGGTATTCCGGACTTCAATTTCAGCATCGACGGGGACAGGTTGACGCTCACCGGTACCGCGCCGTCGGCGGAGGTGCGCGACGCGGTCGAGGCGGCCGCCAAAGAGGCGTGGCCGAACATCAAGGTCGTCAACAACATTCAGGTTGCTGCCGCACCTCCGGCCCCCGCACCTCCGGCGCCCGAGGCCGGTGCACCGGGTGCGCCCGGCGGTACCCCCGGACCCTGCGCGGCGCTGCAGGACGATGTGAGTGCGCTGCTTCGTACTCCGATCAACTTCAGCACCGACGGGTTCGCGGTGGCGCCGGCATCGCAGCAGTTGTTGACGCAGGTCGCCGACAAGATCAAGTCGTGTGAGGGCGCGCGGGTGACCGTCACCGGTTACACCGACAGTTCGGGCAATGACGCGATCAACGTTCCGCTCAGCGGCAACCGCGCCAAAGCCGTTGCAGATTATCTGGTTTCGCAGGGGTTGCCGGCCGACCATGTGACGTCGTCCGGTGCCGGCTCGGCGAATCCGATCGCCAGCAACGACACCCCCGAAGGCAAGGCGCAGAACCGCCGCGTCGAGATCACGGTCAACTAGGGAGAATCGACATGGACTTCGTAATCCAATGGTTGTGGTATCTGCTCGCGTTCGTGGTGGGGTCACTGGTTGCCTGGCTGATCACCGTGGTGACCGTCAAGCCCACCAGTGAAGAACAGGCGTTCGCCGAACTGCCCGGCTCACGTGAGATTGGAGCAGGCCGATGAGTGATGTGAACTGGTGGTTGATGGCCCTGGCTTTCGTGCTCGGGCTGGTGTTGACGCTGGCGCTGACCTTGCGCAGGGTCAAGCGGGAAGTGCCGGTCTACGGTGCCCTGGGGCGCCGCCCGGACACCACGACCGGCGCCGGCGCCAAGGCCGCGGCGGCCGGTGGGACTGCCGCAGGCGCAACGGCTGTGGGCGATGACGCTACGACCAAGCTGCCCAAGGCCGGTACGGGTGATGAGCCCACCACTCAGCTGCCGAAGGCCGCCAGTCCCGGTGCCGCAGCGGCGGGTGCGGCCGCCGCCGGCGCGGCGGGGGCGGCGGGGGCAGCCAAGTTCGCTTCCGGCGGTGGTGCTCATGAGGCCGCCGACGATGCAGCCGGTGAGGACGTCGAGGTCGTCGAGGAGACACCGTACGGTGCCGGCTCGGTCCGGGTCTCGGGTGCGGGCACGCCGAGGGGGTATCTGATCAAGGGCAACGAGGATTCGATGCTCTATCACTCGCCGGAGAGCCCGTCCTACTCGGTGACGGTTGCCGAGATCTGGTTCGCCGACGTCGAATCCGCCGAGAAGGCCGGGTTCAACCGTTGGGACAGCGGCAAGTCTCAGCGCGAGAAGAAGTAGGAAACCACACGGATCGCCCGCCTCTACCATCGGAGGCGGGCGATTTTCGTACCGTGCTCAGGCTAGTGCGGGCCGGGAAGTCGCAGCAGCAGGCGTGCCCCGCCCAGCGGGCTCGATTCCAGAGTTGCTGTCCCGCCGTGTAATTCGGCCTGCTGAGCCACCAACGCCAAGCCGAGCCCGGAGCCCGATCGCGACGCTGTCGACCCGCGGGAGAAGCGGTCGAACACCATTTCGCGTTCTTCCTCGGGCACGCCCACCCCGTCGTCGTCGACGGCGATCTCCACGCCCTGGCGCGAGCTCACCGCGGACAACTGCACTCGCGTGGCGCCGCCGTGCTTCACGGCGTTGGCGATCGCGTTGTCGACGGCCAGGCGCAGCCCGGTCGGCAGCCCGATGATGATCACGGTCGGTGACGGTGCCAGCGACACCTCGAGGTCGGGGTAGACGCGCATGGCGTCGTGGGCGGCGCGGTCGAGCAGTTCGGTGATGTCGACGGTGACGTGGTCGTCGGTGGTGGACAGCTCACCCTGGGCGAGGCGTTCCAGGGCGCCGAGGGTGGCTTCGATCCGTGACTGGGTGCGGATGACGTCGCCGACGACTTCCTTGCGTTGATCGTCGGGCATGTCGAGGGTGGACAGCACTTCCAGGTTCGTCCGCATCGCGGTGAGCGGGGTGCGTAGTTCGTGGGCGGACACCGAGGCGAAGTCACGGGCCGAGGCCAGCGCGGCCTTGGTGCGGCCCTGTTCGGACCAGATGCGTTGCAGCATGCCGTTGACGGCGTCGGCGATCTCGACGGCCTCACTGGCACCACGCACTTCGACGTCGGGAGCCTCGTCGCTCGCCTCGATCTCGCGGGTCTGCTCGGCCAGCCGTTTGAGTGGGCGAACCGCGAATGCGGCCAGCACCCAGCCCAGCACAGTGGCCGCACCGACGGCGAACACGCAGATGATGATCACCCGGCGATGCAGATTGTTGGTGTCGGCGATGGTGGCGTCGTACGTCGCACCGACAGCCACCCACATCGGTCCGGGCGCGGGGATCTGCACGGTGCGTACGCGCCAGCGCACGCCGTCGATGTAGGTGTCGGCGTAGCCGTCGGGCAGTTCGGGCAGGACCACATTCGAGTTCGACGACACGTCCCCGGCCTGCCGGACGGTGATCACCGCGTCCTGATCGCTGGGCGAGCGGGGGATCTCGCCGAGACCGCGCGGCAGGAACGGAATCGCGAATCCGGCCGCCTCGTCGAGGCGGCGGTCCAGGCGTTCCTTGCGGTCGTTGGTGATGCCGACCCAGACGATGGTGCCGACGATGACGACGACGATCGCTGCGCCGATGGCGGTGGCGAACGCGACCCGGGTCCGCAGCGAGGGTGTGCGGCGGAAGATCCGGGTCAGCGGTCTCATGTCGGCTACGGCCGTTGATTCTTCGCGCGAGCGCTCATCACTGCGTCCTGAGGACGAATCCGACGCCGCGGACGGTGTGCAGTAGTCGCGGCGCGCCGCCGGCTTCGAGTTTGCGGCGCAGGTAGCCGATGAACACATCCACCACATTGGTGTCGGCGGCGAAGTCGTAGCCCCAGACCAGTTCCAGCAACTGTGCCCGGGACAGCACGGCGGTCTTGTGCTCGGCCAACACGGCGAGCAGGTCGAACTCGCGTTTGGTCAGGTCCACGTCCACGCCGTTGACCCGGGCGCGGCGGCCGGGAATGTCGACCTCCAGCGGGCCGACCTGAATGGTCTCGGAGGAGAAGGTGGCCGAGGCGCCGCGGCGGCGCAGCAGGGCCTTGACCCGGGCCACCAACTCTTGCAGCACGAATGGTTTGACCAGGTAGTCGTCGGCGCCGGCTTCCAGTCCGGCCACGCGGTCGTCGACGCTGCTGCGGGCCGAGAGCACACAGACCGGTACGTCGTTGTCCATTGCGCGCAGCGCGGTCACCACGCTCACGCCGTCGAGTACGGGCATGTTGATGTCGAGCACGATCGCGTCCGGGCGGGTCTCGGTGGCGCTGCGCAGCGCCTCAGCTCCGTCCACGGCCGTCGAGACGGTGAACCCGGACAGCCGCAGCCCGCGTTCCAGGGAGGCGAGCACGTCAGGGTCGTCGTCTACGACGAGGACCCGGGGCGAGGCCATGCCACCGGTTGCGCTATCCATAACCGCCATCTTGCCCGATGGCGGGCGGTGTATCGCGTAGGCACCCAGGGAAGTCCCCGGGAAGTCTTTGACCTCAATAATTGTTCAGGTTTTACGGTGATGCTCATGAGTATGGAAACGGTGGCCAGGCAGTCGCTGTATCGGCAGGCGCATGCGCGCGACGGTGATTTGCGCGGATTGGCCGATCGGCGGCTGTTGTTGCGGATCTGGCGGTTCTCCGCGCGCCACCACCGCACTCTCGGTGGGTTCGTCGCGATCAGCGTGGTCAGTGCGCTGCTGACGGTGACGACGCCGGTGCTGGCCGGCCGGGTGGTCGACGCGATCACGCAGGGTGGACCGTCGTCGACGGTGGTTCTGCTGGCCGGCACCATCGCGGTGATTGCGGTCGCTGAAGCCACGGTGGCCTTGCTGACCAGGTGGTTGTCGTCGAACATCGGCGAAGGTTTGATCCTGGACCTGCGCACAGCGGTGTTCGACCACGTGCAGCGCATGCCGGTGGCTTTCTTCACCCGCACCAGGACCGGCGCCTTGGTCAGCCGGCTGGGCAACGACGTGATCGGCGCGCAACGGGCATTCTCCGACACGCTCTCGGGCATCGTCGCCAACGTCGTGACCCTGACCTTGACGCTGATCGTGATGCTGAGCATCTCGTGGCAGATCACCCTGCTGTCGTTGGCCCTGCTGCCGTTGTTCGTGCTGCCGGCACGTCGCATCGGGGCCCGGATGGCCGGGCTGTCACGCGAGGCAGCCGGCCACAACGCCACGATGAACACTCAAATGACGGAACGGTTCTCAGCCCCGGGAGCCACGCTGGTCAAGCTGTTCGGCAGCCCGGAAAATGAGTCGCGTGAGTTCGCGGTGCGTGCCGACCGGGTGCGCGACATCGGGGTGCGCACGGCCATGCTGCAGTCGACGTTCATGAACTCGCTGACGCTGATGTCGGCGCTGGCCCTGGCCCTGGTGTATGGGCTCGGCGGGCTGTTCGCGATCGGCGGACAGTTGCAGGCCGGCGCGGTGGTGTCGTTGGCGCTACTGCTGACCAGGCTGTATGCGCCGTTGACCGCCCTGGCCAACGCGCGGGTGGAGATCGCCAGCGCGCTGGTGTCCTTCGAGCGGGTCTTCGAGGTGCTCGATCTGGTGCCGTTGATCACCGAAGAGCCCGACGCTGTCGAGGTGCCGGATGGCGCCGTCGCTGTCGAGTTTGACAACGTCCGCTTCTCGTACCCGTCTGCGGACAAGGTGTCGCTGGCCTCGCTGGAGGAGGTGGCGACGCTGGACGACCGCGGTGGTGACGAGGTACTGCACGGCATTTCGTTCACGGCCGAGCCCGGGCAGATGGTGGCACTGGTCGGGTCGTCGGGGGCGGGCAAGTCGACCATCGCCTCGCTGCTGGCCCGGCTCTATGACGTCGACTCCGGGTCGATCAAGCTCAACGGGGCCGACGTACGTGACGTGACGTTCGCGTCGCTCAAGGACACCGTGGGCATGGTGACCCAGGACGGGCACCTGTTCCACGAGTCGATCCGCTCGAACCTGTTATTCGGAGCACCCGACGCTCGATCCGATGTCGCCGCCGGGGCGGCTCCGGAAGAAGACCAGCTCTGGGAGGCGCTGCGCCGGGCCCGGCTCGACGATGTGGTCGCCGCGATGCCCGACGGCTTGGACACGGTTGTCGGTGAGCGCGGATACCGTCTGTCCGGAGGGCAGCAGCAGCGGTTGACCATCGCGCGCCTGCTGTTGGGACGATCACGGGTGGTGGTGCTCGATGAGGCGACGGCGTCGCTGGATTCGGCCTCGGAGGCCGCTGTGCAGCAGGCCCTCGCCGAGGCGCTGGGCGGGCGGACGTCGCTCGTCATCGCCCACCGGTTGTCCACGGTCCGCGCCGCCGATCTCATCTTGGTCGTCGAGGACGGGCGCATCGTCGAACGCGGCACACATCGCGAGCTGCTGGCCCGCGGCGGTCGCTACGCCGAACTGTATGACACGCAATTCTCCGAGGAGGTCCCCGCGGCATGAGGTTAATCGTTTGCCCCTGATGGGAAGATTGATCCAGTGAGTCAACCCGCGATCGCCCCCTCTACGAAGCGGATCCGGACCAGTTCAGATCTGTGGCGGCTGTTGCCTTATCTGTTGCCGTACCGGGCCCGCTGGATCGTGATGGTCGTGGTTGCGGTGGTCAGCCTGGCCGCGACGGTGGCGATTCCGCTGATGACGAAGGCCGTGATCGACGGTCCGGTACGCCACCAGGATCCGCACGGGCTGTGGGTACTGGGTGCGGCCGCGGTCGCGGTCGGCATCACCGAGGCGGTGCTGTGGTTCATCCGGCGCTGGATGGTCGCCCGCGCAACCATGGGCGTCGAGGCCGATATCCGCAAGGATCTCTATGCCCGGCTGCAGATCCTGCCGATGAGCTTTCACGGCCGCTGGCAGTCCGGGCAGCTGCTGTCGCGGGTGATGAACGACCTGTCCACGATCCGGCGGTTCCTGTCGTTCGGTTTGGTGTTCCTGATCCTCAACACCTTGCAGATCGTCGTGGTGACATCGATCCTGCTGGCGATGTACTGGCCGCTGGGTGTGGTGGTGCTGGTCTCCATCGTGCCCATCGCAGCCACGGTGTTGCACTTCGAGCGGGAGTACACCCGGTTGTCGCGGCTGGCGCAGGACCAGACCGGCCACGTCGCAACCCATGTCGAGGAGGCCGCGCTCGGGCTGCGGGTGGTCAAGGCGTTCGGCCGGGAGGATTACGTCTTCGACCGTTTCGACGAGCAGGCCACCCAGCTGTATGACACCCAGTTCGCGAGGGTGAGCGTCTCGGCGAAGTTCTGGACCCTGCTGGAGGTCATTCCCAACCTCACCCTGATCGTGGTGCTGGGCTTCGGTGCGTACGCCGCCGGCCACGGCCACGTCACGATGGGCACGCTGGTCGCCTTCATCACGATGATGTTGTCGCTGGTGTGGCCGATCGCGTCGCTGGGCTTTCTGCTGTCGATGACGCAGGAGTCGTTCACCGCGGCCAACCGCATCGCCGAGATCTTCGATGCCCCGATCGATATCGTCGACGGCCCGGTGTCCCAGCCGCCGCGCGGCGGCCGGCTGGAGCTGCGTGACGTCGGGTTCAGATTCCCCGACAGCGAGGACGAGTGGGCCCTACGCCATGTCGACGCTGTCGTCGAGCCAGGCCAGACATTGGCGCTCGTGGGCGCGACCGGGTCGGGAAAATCGGTTCTGGCCGCGTTGTTCTCGCGGCTGTACGACGTCACCGAGGGACAGATCCTGATCGACGGCAGCGATATCCGGGAGCTGAGCCTGCCCGTCCTGCGTCAGGCGGTGGCCACCGCCTTCGAGGATCCGACGTTGTTCTCGATGTCGGTGGCGGAGAACCTGCGGCTCGGTCGAGCAGATGCCACCGACGAGCAGTTGGCCCAGGCCATCGAGATCGCGGCCGCGCAGTTCGTCTACGACCTGCCGTTCGGCCTGGACACCCGGATCGGCGAGCAGGGCATGAGCCTGTCCGGTGGTCAGCGCCAACGCCTTTCGCTGGCCCGCGCGATCCTGGCAGCGCCCAAGGTTCTGGTGCTCGACGACACGCTCTCGGCCCTCGACGTGCATACCGAGTCCAAGGTGACCGAGGCCCTCGGCCGGGTCCTGCGCGGCGTGACGGGCATCATCGTCGCGCACCGGGCGTCGACGGTACTGCTGGCCGACAAGGTCGCCCTGCTCCAGGACGGCACCATCACCCACATCGGCACCCACGCCCAATTGCTGGCGCAGGTACCGCAATACCGCTACCTGCTGGCCGCCGACGATGAACTCGACGACGCCTGCGAGCGCACCTGCGAGTGGGAGGACGACGAGGAGCTGGGCCGCCTGCAACGTGGACACGACGAACGCTCGGCCATCGATGAGGTGGGCGGGCTCCCACGTCTGGGTGCGGAGGTGCAGCGCCGATGACGACCACTGAGTGGCGGGGCCAGGTCACCGACGACGGTGACGATCACACCGGTACCGCCGGCACGTCCGCACTCCCGATCGACGAGAGTGTGCCCCGCCGCCGTGAGGCCCGGGCCCTCCTCATGTCGTTGTTGCGCCCCTACCGGTGGACGGTCGTTGCGCTGGCCCTGGTGGTCATCGTGGAGAACGCCGCCCGGCTGTCGGTTCCGATCCTGGTGCAGCGTGGCATCGACCGCGGTATCCCGCCGATCCTCGAGGGCGGCCCGGCGCGTGAGTTGATGCTCATCGTCGGAACGCTGTGCGCGGTGGTGATCGTGCAGGCGATCAGCCGGATGTTCTTCCTGCGCCGGTCCGGGCGGGTCGGTCAGCGGGTGCTGCTGGAGTTGCGCCGTAGGGTTTTCCGGCATTTCGGCCGGCTCGATGTGGCCTTCCACGATCGCTACACGTCGGGCCGGGTGGTCAGTCGGTCCACCAACGACGTCGAGGCAATCCAGGACATGCTGGAAACGGGCTTCGACAGCCTGATCACCGCGGTGCTGACGCTGTTCGGCACGGCCGTTCTGCTGGTGGCGCTCGACTGGCGGCTCGGTCTGATGTGCCTGGCGGCGTTCCCGATCCTGGTGGCCCTGGTGTGGTGGTTCCGTAACGAGTCGGGCAAGACCTACCGGCTGGTGCGCGAAAGCGCGGCTCTGGTGATCGTGCAGTTCGTCGAGACCATGACCGGCATCAAGGCCGTGCAGGCGTACCGGCGCGAGCCACGCAACCAGGAGATCTTCGACGACGTCGCCGACGAATACCGGGCGATCAACGAGAAGACCTTCAAGCTGCTGGCGATCTTCATGCCCGGGGTCAAGTTGGTCGGCAACCTCACCACGGGCGTGGTGTTGCTCTACGGCGGTTACCGGGTGCTGCACGGAGAAATGACCATCGGCACGCTGGCCGCGTTCCTGCTCTACCTGCGGATGTTCTTCGAGCCGATGCAGGAGATCTCGCAGTTCTTCAACACTTTCCAGTCGGCGTCCTCGGCTCTGGAGAAGCTGGCCGGGGTGCTGGCGCAGCAGCCGGCCATCGCCGATCCGAAGCAGCCGGTGGACTTGCCGGACCCCAAGGGCGACATCGTGTTTCACGGCGTCCGGTTCGAGTACACACCGGGCCGCCCGGTGCTGCCCGGGCTGGAGCTCTCGGTGCCCGCAGGTCAGACCGTGGCTCTGGTGGGCACCACCGGCGCGGGCAAGACCACCATCGCCAAGTTGATCGCCCGGTTCTACGACCCCACGGCCGGATCGGTGACGCTGGACGGTGTCGACCTGCGCGAGCTGGCGCAGTCCGACCTGCGCCGTCATGTCGTGATGGTCACCCAGGAGAATTTCATGTTCTCCGGGACGGTCGCCGACAACATCCGGTTCGGACGGCCTGAGGCCACCGATGCCCAGGTGCGGGCGGCTGCCGCGGCGGTCGGTGCGGACCGCTTCATCGAGACGTTGCCCGACGGGTATGACACGGATGTCGCCAAACGCGGCGGGCGGTTGTCGGCCGGGCAGCGTCAGTTGGTGGCGTTCGCCCGGGCGTTCCTGGCTGACCCGGCGGTGCTGATCCTGGACGAGGCGACGTCCTCACTGGACATCCCGAGTGAACGAATGGTGCAGCGCGCGTTGGAAACTGTGTTGGCCGACCGCACAGCGCTGGTGATCGCACACCGGCTCTCCACGGTGCAGATCGCCGACCGGGTGCTGGTGCTCGAGCACGGTCGCATCATCGAGGACGGCGCACCGGCCGATCTCATCGGCCGGGCCGACGGGGCCTACGCGGCGTTGCACCGGGCCTGGGTCGATTCCCTGGCCTGAGCCGCTTGTGCGGCTCCGCGCCGTTTTCTACGCCTGGGCGGTTGCCACGCGGGCGAAATGCACAGCCCTGCAGTAGAAAACGGCGCGAAATGCTACCTCAGCGCACGGTGTCGAAGAATGTCTTCACATCCTCGACGAAGAGCTCCGGTTGTTCGAAGGCGGCGAAGTGTCCGCCGCGGGGCATCGTGGTGTAGTGGGTGACGTTGTAGCCGGTCTCGCACCAGCTGCGCGGAGCCCGCAGGATCTCCAGTGGGAACGACGCGATCCCGGTCGGCAGGCTGACGTATTCGCCGCCGCCCCACGTGCTGTGGCTCTCCCAGTACAGCCGGGCCGACGAGGCCGCCGATGCGGTGAGCCAGTAGAGCATGACGTTGTCGAGCATCTCGTCTTTGGAGACCACGTTCTCGGGATCTCCGTCGCAGTCCATCCACGACCAGAACTTCTCCACGATCCACGCCAGCTGGCCGACGGGGGAGTCGACCAGGCCGTATCCGACGGTCTGCGGGCGGGTGGACTGTTGCTTCATGTAGCCCGAGTCCCATTTGCGGTAGTAGTCGATCCGGGCCAGGGCCTTCTGCAGGTCCTCGGTCATCTCACCGATGCCCTCGGCCGGCGGCTGGGCGATCGGCATGTTGACGTGAATGCCGACGCACGAGCCCACGTTGCGGCCGATCTGCGTCGTCACCGCGGCACCCCAGTCACCACCCTGCGCGCCGTAGCGGTCGTAGCCCAGGCGCGTCATCAGGGTGTCCCAGGCCTGCGCGATCTTGCCGATGCCCCAGCCAGCGGTGCTCGGCTTGGCGGAGAACCCGTAGCCGGGCAGCGAGGGGCACACCACGTCGAACCCGGCCTCGTTGAGCGGTTCGATGACCTTGTGGAATTCGACGATCGATCCGGGCCAGCCGTGAGTGATCAGTAGCGGGAACGCATCCTCACGTCCGGACCGCTGATGGATGAAATGGATGTCCAGGCCGTCGATTTCGGTCGTGAAGTGGTCGAACCGGTTCAGGGCGGCCTCGCGGTCGCGCCAGTCGTAATCGTTGGCCCAGTAGTCGGCCAGTTCCTTGGTGTAGTCCAGCGGGATGCCCTGGGACCAGTCGTCGACGCATTCGGGCTCGGGCCACCGGGTCCGGCTCAGCCTGGCCTTGAGGTCGTCGAGGTCGGCGTCGGGAATGGCGATGCGGAAGGGAGTGATCTGAGGCATACCGTCATCCTCCCAGTACGGAGCCGACCGTTGTGCTGAAGATCGCGGCCACCTGGTGACCTCAATCTTCAGCGCAAGTGTCCGACCCTTCGTCAGGGGATCTGTCGCAGCCGCCGGGCCTTGGACACCGCCTCGTGCCGGTTGCGGGCCCCGAGTTTGGCTGCTGCACTACGCAGATAGCTCTTCACGGTTTCCGGCTTGAGCGAGAGACGCTGTGCTGCTTCGGCATTGGTGCACCCGAGGGCGACCTGCGCCAACACGTCGACCTCGCGGGAGGTCAGCGGGGCGCTGGCGGGCGGGTCGCCGCGCAGCGCGACCGCCAGCCGGTCCGCGAGCTCGCGCAGCGGCCCGGCCACCTCGGGAGTCTCGGCGGCCAGCCGGCGCAGGTCGGCGTGCACTTCGCGGATCTGCTCGGTGTCGGCCGGCTGGCTGGTGAAGTTGGTCAGCGCGGTCTCGCGCATCCGCAGGCGGCGGTCCACTTCGTCGCGGACCCGCAGCTCGTCGCTCAACCGTTGCGCTGAGGCGACCATCGCCGCGGCGGTGCGATCGCCGATCGGCGCGCTGGTGCGGTGCGCTCCGTACAGCACGGCCCGGGTCGTGCCGTCGACGAGCACCGGCACCGCCAGGATCGAACGGATCCCCTCGGACAGCACCGGCTCGTCGTAGTCATGGGTGATGGTCGAGGCGCGTCGATAGTCGGTCACCGAGATGGGACGGCGAGAGACCACGCTGGCCCCGCCCAGCCCGGCGCGCGGCAACACCGCCAGCCCGCGCATGGCGCCGGTGCGGGTGCCGAAGAACTCGCTCAACAGCAGGGTGTCGTCGTGTACTTGCCCGCCGAAGGTCAGCGGAAGCCCGGTGTCGGTGGCCATCCGGCGCAGCTCGGCGCGTACCGCGTCGGCGTCGCGAGGGCGCAGCAACCAGGGGCGCATCGTGGGTACACACTTTCGGGGGTAGCGGGCGGCAAGTGTGACGTAGAGCATAACTGTCATGAATGCCGTCGCGAGCAACACGGCCCGCTACCGCGGTGCCCGTGACCAGCTGGTTGCCACCATCGCCGATTATGGCCGGGCCGTCGACGAGTTCGCCTGGCCGCAGATCAGCGGCACCTTCAACTGGGCGGTCGACTGGTTCGACGCCATCGCCAGGGGCAATGACCGCACCGCGCTGTGGATCGTC
Organism: Mycobacterium syngnathidarum; assembly: GCF_001942625.1. Taxonomy (GTDB): domain Bacteria; phylum Actinomycetota; class Actinomycetes; order Mycobacteriales; family Mycobacteriaceae; genus Mycobacterium; species Mycobacterium syngnathidarum. The sequence continues at coordinate 367,518 of NZ_MLCL01000062.1, read as the reverse complement.
GAGGAGGACGGTTCCGAGCGGCAGGTGACCTTTGCCGAGATGGCGCAGCGGTCGGACCGAGTCGCGGCCTGGCTGCAGGGGCTCGGCGTGGGCAAGGGCGACCGCGTCCTGTTGATGCTCGGCAATCAGGTCGAGTTGTGGGAGGCCATGCTGGCCATCGCCAAGCTGGGCGCGGTCATCATGCCGACCACCGGGGCGCTGGGCCCGGCGGACCTGTCCGATCGCATCGCCCGCGGCGGTGCGCGTTTCGTCATCGTCAACACCGCCGACGCGGTCAAGTTCGCCGAGGTGCCTGGCGACTATGTGCGAATCGCGGTCGGCCAGGCACCTGCGGGTTGGCGCCGGTACGCCGACGGGTACGACGCGGCACCGCGACATTTCGAGGCGTGCACGACGGTCGACGACCCGATGCTGATCTACTTCACCTCGGGCACCACGAGCAGGCCGAAACTGGTCGAGCATTCCCAGGTGAGCTACCCGGTCGGCCATCTGACCACCATGGCCTGGGTCGGCGTCAGGCCCGGCGACGTGCACCTGGCGATCAGCTCGCCCGGCTGGGCCAAGCACGCCTGGAGCTGTTTCTTCGCGCCGTGGATCGCCGAGGCGACGATCTTCGTGTACAACTACGCGCGTTTCGATGCGGCGGCACTATTGGGTCAGTTGCGGCGGGCGAAGGTCAACACCTTCTGTGCCCCACCCACGGTGTGGCGCATGCTGATCCAGGCCGACCTGGGGGCGCGGCCCGACGGATTACGAGAGATCCTGGGCGCCGGTGAGCCGTTGAACCCCGATGTGATCGCCCGGGTGGAAAAGGCCTGGGGGCTGACGATTCGCGACGGGTTCGGCCAGACCGAGACCTCGCTGCTGATCGGTAACACCCCCGGCCAGCCGGTGAAACCCGGTTCGATGGGCCGTCCGATGCCGGGAGTTCCGGTGGTGCTGGTGGATCCGATCACCTCGGCGCTTGCCGAGGAAGGGGAGATCTGCCTGGACCTGGCGGCACACCCGCGCAACCTGATGACTGGTTATCTCGGTGACCCGCAACGCAATGAGGCCGTGATGGCCGGCGGCTTTTACCACACCGGTGACGTCGCTGCGCGTGACGAGGATGGCTACATCACCTACATCGGGCGCACCGACGACGTGTTCAAGTCCAGCGATTACAAGGTGTCGCCCTTCGAGCTGGAAAGCGTGCTGATCGAGCATCCGGCCGTGGTCGAGGCCGCGGTGGTGCCCCAACCCGATGACACCCGGTTGTCGGTGCCCAAGGCGTACATCGCGCTCGCCGATGGCTGGGAAGCCGACGCGGACACGGCAAGAGACGTCATGGCCTATGCCCGTGACCATCTCGCGCCTTATCTAAAGGTGCGCCGGGTCGAGTTCTTCGACCTGCCGAAGACGATCTCGGGCAAGATTCGCCGCGTGGAGTTGCGCAAACGTGAGGAAGCGGCTCATGAAGCGGGCCAACCGATTTCCGCCGAATACCGATACGAGGATCTTGTGGAATGAATACGGCGCTGAGTTCCTATGATCGTGGCCCCGCCGAGGTACCGGTGCTCGAAGAGACGATCGGCGCGCACTTCGAGCGCATGGTGGTGGCCGATCCGGACGCCGAGGCGCTGGTCGAGGTGGCCACCGGGCGGCGCTGGACCTACGGCGCTCTGAACGGTGAAGCCGACTCGGTGGCGCGCGGGCTCATGGCCTTGGGTGTGCAGAAGGGCGACCGTGTCGGTATCTGGGCGCCCAACTGTGCCGAGTGGGTGATGCTGCAGCTCGCGACGGCGAAGATCGGCGCGATCCTGGTCAACATCAACCCCGCGTACCGCACGCACGAGCTGGCATACGTACTCAAGCAATCCGGTATCCGAACCCTGGTGTCGGCGACAGCCTTCAAGTCCTCCGACTACGTGACGATGGTGGCCGAGGTGCGGGCCGACTGTCCGGCGCTGAAAGACATCATCTTCCTCGGCACCCTGGACTGGGATCGGCTGCACACAGAGCAGGTCGGCGAGGACCAATTGCGGGCGCGGACTGATGAGCTGACCAACACCGACCCGATCAACATCCAGTACACCTCGGGGACAACAGGATTCCCCAAGGGAGCGACGCTCAGCCATCGCAACATCCTGAACAACGGGTTCTTCGTCGGCGGGCTGATCAATTTCGAGCGCGGCGACCGGCTGTGTATCCCGGTGCCGTTCTACCACTGCTTCGGCATGGTGATGGGCAACCTCGGGGCGTTGACCCACGGCGCGACGATCGTCATCCCCGCACCGGGATTCGATCCCGGCAGCACGCTGGCCACGGTCGAATCGCAGCGGTGCACCGCGCTGTACGGGGTGCCGACGATGTTCATCGCGATGCTCGGGCATCCCGATTTCGCCCAGTTCGACCTGTCCTCGTTGCGGACCGGCATCATGGCGGGCTCGGTCTGCCCGGTCGAGGTGATGAAGCGGGTGGTGGCCGACATGCACATGGCCCAGGTGGCGATCTGTTACGGCATGACCGAGACGTCACCGGTGTCGTGTCAGACGCTGGTCGACGACGATCTGGAGCGCCGTACCGCGACCATCGGGCGGGTCCATCCACACCTCGAGATCAAGATCGTCGACCCGGATACCGGTGAGACGGTCGAGCGCGGACAACCCGGGGAGTTCTGCACCCGTGGGTATTCGGTGATGCTGGGCTATTGGGATCAGGACGCCAAGACTGCCGAGGCGATCGACGCCGAAGGCTGGATGCACACCGGCGATCTGGCGGTGATGCGTGAGGACGGCTACTGTGCGGTGGTCGGCAGGATCAAGGACATGGTGATCCGCGGCGGGGAGAACGTCTACCCCCGGGAGGTCGAGGAGTTCCTCTACACCCATCCCGACATCGACGACGCCCAGGTGATCGGCGTGCCCGACGCCAAGTACGGCGAGGAGATATGTGCCTGGGTCCGGATGAAACCGGGGCGTGCACCGCTGGACGCAGAGGCGCTGCGGGCCTTCGCCTCAGGGAAGCTGGCCCACTACAAGATCCCGCGGTATGTCGTTGTCGTGGACGAGTTCCCGATGACGGTGACCGGCAAGATCCGCAAGGTCGACATGCGCGACGAGAGCGTCAAGCTGCTCGGGCTCGGTCCTGAGTAGTTCTCAGCCGAGTCAGCCCCAACGCTTGATCACCTCGCCCACCGGCTGTTTGGCGGCCAGCGCGGCCATCATCAGCACCCGCGCCTGGCTGGGCCGAAGGTGGGGCACCATCACCGCGCCGGCCTTGACCATGTCGTCACCCGGACCGTACTCGGCGATGACCTCCCCGTCCGGGACGCGGCTGGAGATTCCGAAGGCGACACCGGCCGGCGCGTGGCGGCGCACCGCGTCGACCACGCCGACACCGGCGTTGCCGGATCCCAGTGCCTCCACGACGATTCCACGGGCGCCCGCGGCCACCGCGGCATCGATGGGTCCGGCACCGTCGCCCGGATAGGCCGCGACGACGTTGACCGGCGGGACGCCGGCCGCCGGGATGTCGGCGATGAACGGCCGCTTCGCCGGGTGGTCGAGTTTGAAGGTGTCCTCGGCGACCGACCCGATCGGTTCCGTGCCGCCGAACGCGTGGAGATCCTGGGTGTTCACCTTGTGCGTCCCCAGGGCCTGAAAGACGTCGCCTGCGAACGTGATCATCACGCCCTGGTCGCGGGCGGCGGGACTGGACGCCACGGTCAGCGCGTTCCGCAGGTTGGTCGGCCCGTCGGCGTCCGGGGCGTCGGAACTGCGCTGGGCCCCGGTCAGCACGATCGGTGCCGGCCCGTTGTAGGTGACATCCAGCCACATCGCGGTGTCTTCCATGGTGTCGGTGCCGTGGGTGATGACCACGCCGGACGCCCCATCGTCCACCGCTTTCTTGGCGGCCGCGCCGATCACATCCCAGTCGGCCGGCGTCAGTTGTGAGCTGTCCTTCTTCATCACGTCCACGACCTGGACATCGAGGCCGGCCGCCAGATCAGCGCCGCTGACTGTCGGGCGGCGCACGCCGTTGGCATCTGTGCTCGTCGCGATGGTCCCTCCGGTGGTGATCACCACGACCCGGCCCGCTGCCGGTTCGCCGTTGCCGGCCTCGCCGGTGGTCGTCGTGTCGGTCGACGTCGTATTGGTCGAACACGCGGCCGTCAACGCGACCGCGAGAAGGACGGTGGTCATCGTCCGTCGCGACCGACAGCGGCGGGCTACAAAGTTCGTCATGGCGCAGACGCTACGGCGATACGCGAATGCGCACCGGCGTTTCGGGAGCTCACCCGCCTTTTGGCGGCGTCGACGTGTGATTGCTGCGACGATAGGAGGCATGTCGGTCACGCAAGCCTGCAGCGTTCTGGGGCGACGCTCCTGCGCACTGTTGGCTGCCTGTTCGGCGACGCTGCATGTGGTGATGCTCGGGATGACCGCCAATCTGGTGGCCGCCGTGGTGCTTGCGGCGATGATCGTGGGTTGCCTGTACTGCGCAGGTCACCTGTGGCGCAGTGGCACTCCCGCCGTCTGGTGCACGATCGCGTTGATGAGCCTGGCGATGATCGCCCTGCACACCCCGATGCCCGCCCATCATCATGACGCGGTGGCCACGGTCCCGGCTTCGGCGGTGATGACGACGGCGACGTTGATTGCATTGCTCGAGGTGATCATCGCCGCTGCCGTTCTGACGGTCCGCACCCGGCACCGCTCGGTGATCAGCCCGTCGGCGGGACGAACTGACTCACAACCAGCCGCGCGCACTGCTGAAGTATCTTGACCGCCACGGTGTCCCGCTCGTGGTCCGGACGGTCCGCCACAGGTCGCACCGAATCGGCTGACGGAAGCCGCATTCGGTGCGACCTGAGGCGGGGTTCGGGTACGGATGGATCAGTTCGCGTCGATCGTGACGTGAAAGATCGTCAGGTCAACGGGATCTGGGATGCTCGGCTATCGAGCGCGGTGAGAGCCGCCGCCCAGGGAAGCGGTCAAGACCGCCACCGGGGTGTTGCTCATCCTCAGGTTGTGCCGCTCTTGCGGGGTCAGTGACGCGCGCGTGTGGATCCACGCGATCGGGCCTCTGATCAAGCCGTGAGCATGACGAAGAAAAGTGTTGCGCTGCATTGGATCATCTCCATGAGAATCGGAGCTATCCGTGTCGGCAGGCACGCGGCGGCCGGCCACCGCGGGCGTCCGAGGTGGGGGATCTACGCAGCCTTCGACAGCGGATAGGTTTTTACGGACAGACGTTGTCGAATCGGTCTGGGATACGGACTGTCACTTGACGTCATTTCGTCTTCACCTCCTCGCTGTCAGGCGAACGCACGCCGTTGGTCTTGACGCATTCGTCAGCTGTAGACCTGAAGAGGAAGTGGGGCGCATGGCCAGACAACGTGGCGGGCGCGAGCACTTCCTCATCGGAGCTTTGGCACTACACGACGTGTCCCACCAGAGGTGGGAAGCCACTTCGGGTCATCCCTTGGGCCGGGAAGACCTGTCCTAACCCTGGGCGTCTCTCGACGTCGTCGGATCAGTGGCCTGTGTTCGTGTAGGAGCCTCACCTAACGAAGCGCGACATTCATTAGAAGCCTTACCCGCGGAGGTTGTCAACGCGGTTTGCGGTCGGATCGACGATGGCTCCAAATCAGTTGTGTCAGTGCGGTCCTGAGCTGGCCTGTCCGAAGCGTGACCGCCGTCACCCGAAGTCTCGGAGGGTGTGGACAGCGTTCACTCAGGAATCGCCAGGCTGGCGGAGTTTGCGGTTGCCTGTGCGCGCCCGCCCGATGTGTTGTGATGTGCCTATGCCTGAGCAAAGTCCCGAGAGTGGTCCCGGCGAGGACGAGCAAAAGCCACCGGCCCTCACCGCGCGGGCGATCGTGATGCACGGCCCCTGGGGTCCGGTGTACGGGCCCATCGATCTCGATATCGACGAAGGCGGCGTCACCGTGCTGGTCGCCCCGGCGGGCACCGGCCGCACCGCGCTGTTGATGACACTGGCGGGCCGGATGAAGTCGGCGCGCGGCCAACTGACCGTGTTCGGGCGCACCCGCGCCACCGACATCTTCCGCTGCGCGGCCCTGGCCGGGATCGATGAACTCGACACGGTGTCCGAATCGGTGACCGTGCGTGATCTGGTGACAGAGCAACGTCGGTGGGACGCGCCCTGGTACACGCTGGTGGGCCGCGCCGACGAGGACGATCTGGCGGCCATGTGTGCCCCGGTGTTCGGGGAGCTGCCGTTGCCGTCGCTGACGTCCTACTTCGACGGCCTCACCGAGCTCGACCAGATCCTGTTGCGCATCGCGCTGGCCAACACCGCGAGCCCGCCGCTGTTGGTGGTCGGCAACCTGGACCACCTCACCGATGACCGCAACCGCGACATCCTGCTGGGGCGGCTGTTCGCGCTGGGAGAGAAGCAGACCGTGATCACCGCGACGGTCAACGGGGTGCCCGGCCACTTGGCCGCGGCCGTACGAGCGCAGGTGGCAGTACCCAACACGACGCTGGCCGAGCTGGCCGGTTCGCAGAAAGGTGGCGAGTAACCGTGCTGGCCGGAATGTCGTTGGGCACTGACCTCAAACGCTTCTCGCGCGGCACGATGCCGCGGATCGCGCTTGTGACGGTCATCCTGCTGCCACTGTTGTACGGCGCGATGTACCTGTGGGCGTTCTGGAACCCGTTCGGCGAGGTGAACAAAGTTCCGGTGGCGTTGGTCAACGAGGACCGGGGCACTGTCGTGGAGGGTGAGCAGGTCAAGGCCGGGGACGAGGTCTCCGATGCGCTGGTTGATTCGGGTCAGCTTCAGCTGCACCGGGTTTCGGCGAAGGAGGCAGCCGACGGGGTGGCCGACGGCAGGTACTACTTCTCGATCACGCTGCCGCAGGATTTCAGCACCAGCATCACTTCTCCGTCGGGTGGGTCGCCGCACCAGGCCAACGTGCGCTTCACGTTCAACGACGCCAACAACTACCTGGGCTCGATCATCGGTCAGAATGCCGCCCGTGAAGTGATCAACCAGATCAACGCCAAGATCGGCGAACGCACCCTCGGCACCGTGCTGACCGGACTGACGGATGCCGGAACAGGCCTGATCAAAGCGGCCGACGGCGCGCAGCAGCTGGCCACCGGTAGCGCAGCGGCCAACGACGGCGCACACCGGTTGTCCACCGGGGCCGACGCCTTGACGGCCGGCCTGGTCACCGCGCGCGACGGGTCCTCCCAACTGGCCGCGGGCACCAGACAGTTGTCGACGGCGGTCGACACCGCGACCGATCCGCTGCTGACCGTGCTGGACCGCGTCAGCGGGCTCGGGCTGGATCCCGATGAAGTAGGCCGGGCCGCGCAGCGCCTGTCCGGGGCGGTGCGCTCGACCACCGACCGGATCGCCGCGCTCAACATCGACCAGGCCCAAGCCGCGGCGATCGTCGACCAGGCGGTCGGATTCCTGCGCAACAACCCTGATCCCGCCGTGCGCGACACCGGGGAGTTCCTCGCCGGAGCGCAACGGCTGCTGCAAGCTCGCGGTCTTGACCCCACCACGGACGAGGGCTTGATCCGGTTGCGGGACAACGCTGCCCAGCTGGAGAGCGAGCTGGGTGACCCGAACAGCAAGCTGCGGGTGTTCATCAACAAGGCCCTTACCGGTGGTCTGCGTTCCGATGTCGTCAAATTGCGTGACGGCGCGCACCAGCTCAACGACGGTGCCCAGCGGCTGAACAGCGGGCTGGTGCAGTTGGCCAACGGAGGTCGCCAATTATCCAACGGAGCAGGAGAACTCGCGGCCGGCACGGAGAAGCTGCAGGCCGGCAATCAGCAATTGGCCACCGCGCTCAAAGAGGGATCGACCCAGGTCCCGTCCTGGACTCCGCAGCAGCGCACCGAGGTGGCGCGCACCCTGGCCGCACCTGTGGCGCTGGACATCCAGACCCACAATCCGGCCGCCACGTTCGGTACCGGCTTCGCTCCGTTCTTCTTGCCGTTGGCGCTGTTCATCGGTGCACTCATCATCTGGATGTTGTTGAAGCCGTTGCAGTCCCGGCCGGTGGTCAACGGCCTGGGCGCGCTGCGCGTGGTGCTGGCCTCCTACTGGCCCGCCCTGCTGATCGTGGTCTGCCAGGTCGTGGTGATGTATGTGGTGGTGCATTTCGGGGTGGGTCTGCAGGCCAAATACCCGTTGGCCACGGTGGCTTTCCTGCTGTTGGTCGCGGGCACGTTCCTGGCTTTGATCCAGGCGTTCAACGCGCTGTTCGGGGTATCGGTGGGCCGGGTGGTGACGTTGGCCTTCCTGATGCTGCAACTTGTCTCGGCCGGCGGTATCTATCCGGTGGAAACCACGGCCAAACCATTCCAGATCCTGCACCCCGTCGACCCGATGACGTACGCGGTCAACGGTCTTCGCCAGTTGATCGTTGGCGGCATCGATTCGCGGCTGTGGATCGCCATCGCAGTGCTGTCCGGCGTGCTGGCCGTTTCGCTGGCGGCCAGCTCTTGGGCCGCGCGAAGAGACCGGCAATACACCATGGACAGGCTGCACCCGCCGATCGAAGTGTGACGGCCCGCGTGCGTCCAGGCCGGCCCTCGCGCCGAAATCGACGCTACGGTCGTGTATCCGCCATCCGAACGACCTTGGTGTCGATCTCGGCGATGCCGGAGGCTTCTGAAGGTCAGCTGAGCCCGATGCGTCGGTAGCGATCGAGCCGGGTCCGCAAGCGCTGCTCGCTCGGCACCGCCCGCAACGCAGCGAGCTCGTCGGCGACGGCCGTCGAGAGCCTCTCGGTGAAGGCCCGTGGTTCGTCGGCGGCATCGGGATGTTCGGGCACAATCGCGTCGGCGATGCCGTTGCGCACCAGGTCGACAGACCGAACTCCTTGTCCGGCAGCCAGTTCCGCGGCATGTGCGGTATCGCGGTACACGATCGCGCTGGCTCCTTCGGGCGGTAGCGGAGCCAGCCAGCCGTTGGCGGCGGCCAGTACGCGGTCGGCGGGCACCATCGCCAGCGCGGGCCCGCCGCTGCCCTGACCCATCAGCACGGACACCGTGGGCGTGTTCAGCGTGACCAATTCGGCCAGACAGCGGGCGATCTCGCCGGCCAGCCCGCCCTGCTCGGCCTCGATCGACAGGGCCGGGCCCGGGGTGTCGATGATCAGGACCAGCGGCAGCTGCAGTCCGGCAGCCAACGCCATGCCGCGTCGCGCCTCACGCAGCGCGCCTGGCCCGACCAGTCCGCCCTCGCTGCGGCGCTGGCCCAGTACCACCGCGGGTTGCCCGCCGAAGCGGGCCAGCGCCAGCAGCATGGTCGCGGCCTCGCCGCGTTCGGTGCCGGAGAGCAGCACCCGGTCGGTGGCGCCGTGCCGCAGCAGGTAGCCGACCCCGGGCCGGTCCGGCCGCCGCGACGCCAGGACCGAGTCCCAGGCCGGCACGTCGGGCAATGGCTCGGGTGCCGGGGCGGGAGGAAGAGGGGCTGGAGCATCCAAGACCACCCGCAGCGTGCGGTCCAGGGTGTCGCGCAGCAGGGCGAGCGGCACCACCCCGTCGATGACGCCGTGGGCGTGCAGGTTCTCGGCGGTCTGGACGCCGGACGGGAACGGTTCGCCGTACAGGTGCTCGTACACCCGCGGGCCGAGGAAGCCGACCAGCGCGCCCGGCTCGGCGGCGGTGACGTGACCGAGCGAGCCCCAGGACGCGAAAACGCCTCCGGTGGTCGGGTGGCGCAGGTACACCAGGTAGGGCAGGTGGGCCTGCTTGTGCAGTTCGACGGCCGCGGCGATCTTGACCATCTGCAGGAACGCCACGGTGCCTTCCTGCATCCGGGTCCCGCCGGAGCTCGGCGAGGCCAGCAGCGGCAGACCCTCAGCTGTGGCTCTGGTCACCGCGGCGGTGATCCGCTCGGCGGCGGCCACTCCGATGGATCCGGCCAGGAAGTCGAACTCGCAGGCCACGACGGCCACGCGGCGGCCGAATATGGTGCCTTCGCCGGTCAGCACGGATTCGTCGAGCCCGGTCTTCGCCGAGGCCTCGGCCAGTTCGCGCTGGTAGTCCTCGGAACGCGCGACGTCCAGGGGCGGGGCGTCCCAGCTGCGGAACGAGCCCTCGTCGAGCACTGCATCACGAAGCGCGCGGGCGCCGATCCGACTCACGCGCCCAGCGTATATAGGCTGGCCGCATGATTGGTGTGACCAGAGACGGCAGTGTCCTGACCCTGGAACTGCAACGTGAAGAGCGGCGCAATGCGCTGAACTGCGAGCTTGTCGACGCCCTACGGGAGGCGGTCGAGCACGCCGCCGAGCAGGATGTCCGGGCCATCGTGCTGACCGGCGCCGGCCGGGTCTTCAGTTCGGGAGCCGACCTCACCGATGCCGCCGGTATGGCCGAGAAGCTTCCGGACAAGGCGCTGGCGCTGAACCTGGCGATCGACGCGGCCCCGGTGCCCGTCATCGGAGCGATCAACGGCCCGGCGATCGGTGCCGGCGTGATCCTGTCCATGATCTGCGATCTTCGGGTCGTGGCCCCCGATGCCTACTTCCAGTTCCCGGTCGCCAAGTACGGCCTGGCCTTGGACAACTGGAGCATCCGGCGGCTGACGTCGCTCGTCGGCCATGGCCGGGCGCGCGGCATGCTCCTCGGTGCCGAGAAGCTCACCGCCGAAACCGCTCTGCAGACCGGTATGGCCAACCGGATCGGCACCCTGGCCGACGCACAGAAGTGGGCTGCCGAGCTCGCCGGGTTCGCCCCGCTGGCGTTGCAGCACGCCAAGCGCGTACTCAACGACGACGGTGCCTACGAGGAGTCCTGGCCGGTCCACAAGGAGCTGTTCGACAAGGCGTGGGCCTCCAAGGACGTCATCGAGGCGCAGGTGGCCCGCATCGAGAAGCGTCCGCCGAACTTCACCGGGGCCTGACGTGCTGCGCGCGGCGCTGCAAATGGGTGCCAGGTCGGTGTCGTTGCTGGCCGGTGGGTGGTTGCTGCGTGCACTGAACGGGACCTATGCCTCGGTGGGCGCGCTCCCCAACGCGATCCGGCCGGTGGCAGCACGGTCCACGCAGTACGCGGACGGTGTGTTCGTCAACGCCGAGCCGGCATCACCCGGGATCACCATGAGCCGCGAGGAGTGGCGCATGCTGATAGCCGAGATGTTCGGCCCGCGTTCTGCCAGCCGGCCGCCTGGGCCGATCCCGCTGGCCGAGCCGGCCGTACCGGTCGACGGTGCCGGCCAGGCGTGCGCGGTGTCCTGGTATGGGCACTCCACCGCACTGATCGAGATCGACGGCTACCGCGTGCTGACCGACCCGGTCTGGAGCCGTCGCTGTTCGCCGTCGCGGGTGGTGGGCCCACAGCGGTTGCATGAACCGCCGCTGCCGCTGGAGGCGCTGCCTGCCGTCGACGCCGTGGTGATCAGCCACGATCACTACGACCACCTCGACATCGAGACTGTGCTGGGCCTGGCCCGCACCCAGCGCGCGCCGTTTGTGGTGCCGCTCGGGATCGGGGCGCACCTGCGCAAGTGGCGGATACCCGAAGACCGCATCGTCGAGTTGGACTGGAACGAGAGTCACCGGATCGGCGAGCTCACCCTGGTGTGCACACCGGCCCGGCACTTCTCGGGACGGTTGTTCCAGCGCAACACCACGCTGTGGGCGTCGTGGGCCGTCGTCGGGCCGCAGCACCGGGCATTCTTCGGCGGAGACACCGGCTACACCAAGAGCTTCTCCGAAATCGGTTCGGAGCACGGGCCTTTCGACCTGACGCTGCTGCCGATCGGGGCATATCACCCGAGCTGGCCCGATATCCACATGAATCCCGAAGAAGCGGTGCGCGCTCACCTCGACGTCACCGATTCGGGGCTGCTGGTACCGGTGCACTGGGCGACGTTCCGGCTGGCCCCGCATCCGTGGGCGGATCCGGTGCGGCGGTTGCTGTCGGCGGCCGATCCGGCCGGTGTGCAGATCGCAGTGCCACGGCCAGGGCAACGGGTGGATGCCGAGTCCGCGGCGCTCGACCCGTGGTGGGAGTTTTAGCAGCCCTCGAATGGCAAACTGACGTCTGATCACACGACTGAAGACGGGACGAGGACTGCGCGCGCATGACGACGATCACTGTCGCTGGTCTCAGCGAAGCCCAGGTGGCCCAGCGGGTCGCCGAAGGCAAGAGCAACGACGTCCCGACGCGCGCGGCTCGCAGTGTCTCCGAGATCGTGCGGGCCAATGTGTTCACCCGGATCAACGCGATCCTCGGTGTGCTGTTCCTGATCGTGCTGTCCACCGGCTCGCTGATCAACGGCGCGTTCGGCTTGCTGATCATCGCAAACAGTGGGATCGGCATCATCCAGGAGATCCGGGCGAAGCGGACCCTGGACAAGTTGGCCATCGTCGGCCAGGCGAAGCCGACCGTGCGGCGCGAATCCGGTAGCCGCGCAGTGCTACCCAGCGAAGTGGTGCTCGACGACATCATCGAACTCGGGCCCGGCGATCAGATCGTCGTCGACGGCGAGGTGCTCGAGGAATCCAATCTTGAGGTCGACGAGTCATTGCTGACCGGTGAGGCCGATCCGATAGTCAAAGGTGTTGGCGAGCCGGTGATGTCGGGCAGTTTCGTGGTAGCGGGCTCCGGTGCCTACCGGGCCACCAAGGTGGGGCGCGAGGCCTACGCCGCCAAGCTGGCCGAAGAGGCCTCGAGGTTCACCTTGGTGAAATCCGAACTGCGCAATGGCATCAACAAGATCCTGCAGTTCATCACCTATCTACTGGTGCCCGCCGGTCTGCTCACCATCTACACCCAGCTGTTCACCACCGACCCCCGGATGCTGGATTCGGTCGAACAAACCTACCAGGACATCGTCGACAGCGAGGGCGGTTGGCGAGAGTCGTTGAGAATAATCATGAGTCAGATCTTCACCACCGATGCGGTGTGGCACGAGCCGGTGCTGCGGATGGTGGGCGCACTGGTGCCGATGGTGCCCGAAGGTCTGGTGCTGATGACCTCGATCGCATTCGCGGTGGGGGTGGTGCGGCTGGGCCGGCGGCAGTGCCTGGTCAACGAGCTGCCCGCGATCGAGGGCCTGGCCCGGGTCGACGTGGTGTGCGCGGACAAGACCGGAACCCTCACCGAAAACGGTATGCGGGTAAGCGATCTCACGGCGTGTGACGGGAGCCCCACGACCGAGGTCGCCTCTGCACTGGCGCAGCTCGCCGCCGATGACACCCGGCCGAACGCCAGCATGGTGGCCATCGCCGAGGCCTTCCAGACGCCGCCGGGATGGACCGCCACCGCGACGGCCCCGTTCAAATCGGCCACCAAGTGGAGTGGCGCGTCCTACGGCGAGCACGGCAACTGGGTGATCGGAGCCCCCGACGTGCTGCTGGATTCCGCCTCGCCGGTGGCCGAGCGGGCCGAGGCGATCGGCGCGCAGGGGCTGCGGGTACTGCTGGTCGGGTCCTCCGATCGGGCGGTCGACGCGCCGCAGGCCCCCGGCACGGTGACTCCGGTTGCCCTGGTGGTGCTGGAGCAGAGGATCCGGCCCGACGCCGGCGAAACGCTTGATTACTTTGCTTCCCAGCATGTATCGGTCAAGGTGATCTCCGGAGACAATGCGGTCTCGGTCGGTGCGGTGGCCGGCAAACTGGGCCTGCACGGTGAGACGATGGATGCCCGCCGGCTGCCCCACGAACCGGACGAGCTGGCCGACAAACTGGAGGAGTACACCACGTTCGGCCGGGTCCGCCCCGATCAGAAGCGGGCCATGGTGCATGCGCTGCAGTCGCGTGGGCATACGGTGGCCATGACCGGCGACGGCGTCAATGATGTGCTGGCCCTCAAAGATGCCGACATCGGCGTCGCGATGGGCGCGGGCAGTTCGGCCTCTCGCGCGGTGGCACAGATCGTGTTGCTCGACAACAAGTTCGCCACGCTGCCCTATGTGGTCGCCGAGGGCCGGCGGGTGATCGGTAACATCGAGCGGGTTTCGAACCTGTTCCTCACCAAGACGGTGTACTCGGTGCTGCTGGCGATCTTGGTGGGACTCGCGGGGCTGTCCTCCAAGTGGTTCGGCACCGACCCGCTGTTGTTCCCGTTCCAGCCGATCCACGTCACCATCGCGGCCTGGTTCACCATCGGCGTCCCGGCCTTCATCCTGTCGCTGGCCCCCAACAACGAACGAGCGCACTCGGGTTTCGTGCGCCGGGTGATGACCGCGGCGCTGCCCTCTGGTCTGGTGGTGGGCACGGTCACGTTCGTCTCCTACCTGGTGGCCTATCAGGGTCGGGAGGCCAGTTCGGTCGAGCAGGCCCAGGCCTCGACCGCGGCGTTGATCACGTTGCTGGTGTCCTCGTTGTGGGTGCTGTCGGTGGTGGCCCGGCCCTATGAGTGGTGGCGCGTGGGCCTGGTGGCCGCTTCAGGGCTGGCATATGTGCTGATCTTCTGTTTGCCGTTGGCCCAACGCGTGTTCATGCTGGATCCGTCGAATCTCAAGGTCACCGGTGTTGCGCTGGGCATTGGCCTGGTTGGAGCCGCGCTGATCGAGGCGCTGTGGTGGGTCCAGGGTCGGGTGCTGGGCGAGAAGCGCCGGTTGTGGAGATAGCTGGCAGAGGGAAGAATGTCGGGCGTTCAGTTGGAAATCGAAAACGATAGGGTGGGCTGATGGGATTCCTGGACAAAGCCAAGGACCTGCTGTCGCAGAATGCTGACAAGGTCGAGCAGGCCATCGACAAGGCCGGCGACATGGTCGACGAGAAGACGCAGGGCAAGTACTCCGGCGCGGTCGACAAGGCGCAGGAAGCGGCGAAGAACGCCATCAACAAGGACGAACCGCAGCAGTAACCTATGGCCAAATTGTCTGTCTCCGTCGAAGTTCCGTTGCCGCCGGAGAAGGCGTGGGAGTACGCCTCTGACCTGTCCCGATACGACGAGTGGCTCAGCATCCACCGAGCCTGGCGGTCCAAGCTGCCCGAAACCCTGGAAAAGGGCACGGTGATCGACTCGATCGTCGAAGTCAAGGGCATGTTGAACCGCGTGAAGTGGACGTTGGTGAACTACAAGCCGCCGCAGTCGCTGACCCTCAACGGCGATGGACGCGGCGGGGTGAAGGTCAAACTGATCGGAAAGATCACGCCCGCGCCGGTGGACGGGGGAGAGGGCGCGAAAGTGTCCTTCGACGTGCACCTCGGTGGCCCTGCGCTGTTCGGGCCGATCGGCATGGTGGTCGCGGCCGCACTCAAGGGCGATATTCAGCAGTCCTTGAACAAGTTCAAGGAGCTCTACGCGTCGTCGTAGCATTTTCTCGCGAGCAGACACAGAATCGCACGAAACCAGTGGTAAAAGTGCGAGTCTGTGTCTGCTCGCGCTACACGGTGAGCAGCACCCAGATCGCCGCGATCGAACCCAGAAGCGCCGTGCCGTAACTGCACACCGCGATCGCCCGGTCGAAGCGGCCCAGTTTCAGGCCGTGTTCGAGCATGAAGCGGAACCGGTGGGCCCAGTGGAACAACCCCAGCACGAAGACGCCGGCCAGCACGATCCTCGTCAGCGGATTGCGCCGCGGGCATGCCCGCGTTCCAGGCAAGTGCGCTCGCCGGGGAGCAGTGTCGGCAATGGCACGGTGTCGTCGGAATCGAGGTCGTAGGAGTCGATCTGCCCCGCGAGCAGGAACTTGTGGATGTCGACGCGCTTGTCTCGACCTGAAAAGCCCTGTGTCCCAGTGGGAGAAGCGAAGAGCACGACATACTCGCGGGGGTTGAAGTACAGGAATCTGACCTTGCCGAGAATTCCTCCGGCTTTACTGCCCACCCACCGGCCCGGACCGGTGTGGATCAGGCCGGGATACATGTCGGCGAGTCGCTCGATTGCCTGTGCGAGGAGCGCGCCGTCTTCGAGCGGCAGGCCGACGACCTGCTTGGCCACGGTGTGCAGCACATCCGGGTCGATCTTGTACGTCATCGGTCGAACTCCAGGGGCAGACTGGTCGGGCCGCTGAGGCCCAGCAGTGGCTTCCAGGGCACGGGTCCGGCCACCCGAGGGTTGGGAAGCCGTCGAGACAGGATCGTGAGTGCCTCGGACAGCTCGAGCCGCGCCAGGTTCGCACCGAGGCAGTAATGCACGCCGCCACCGAAGGTCAGGATCGGCGGCGGGTCCTCGCGGGTGACGTCGAAGCGGGTCGGATCGTCGTAGACGGTCTGATCGCGGTTGGCCGCGTAGGTGTTCACGATAGTGAATGTCCCTGCGGGAAAGCTGTACTCGCCGATTTCGGCGTCATCGGCAACGCTGCGCACGGTGCTGCACATCGACGGCGAATGCCGCATGGTTTCCTCGACCGCTCGCATGGCCAGGCCAGGCTGCTCCCGCAATAGCGCCCACTGGTCGGGGATGCGGACCAGTGGTCGACATCGGCGAGTCCGGCTGCAGAGCCAGGAGTGCGTCGACGTCGTCGGTGGCGGCCACGACCAGCGGTTCGGTGCCACAGAGTTCGCCGACGTCCTTGCCCACCTTGTCGGGTGCCCAGGCGTAGCAACCGACGAGTTCGAGATCGGCGTTCGCGACGATGGCGTGGACCGACTTGCGGCCGACGTTGCCTGTCGTCCACTGCACGACCCGGTAGGTCATGTGTCCGACCGGCTGCCGGGCGTGAAAGTGACCGGGACCGAGCGGAATCCGCGGGTGACGGAGTTGCCATGAAATTGTGCGACTTCGTCTTCTGAGAGGGTGAAGTCGGGCATTCGGGACAGCACCCGCTCCAGGCCGACCTGGAATTCCAGTCGAGCCAGATTGGAGCCGAGACAGCGGTGCACGCCGGCGCCGAAACCGAGGTGCCGGTTCTCGCGGCGGTCGAGGATGCACCGGCCCGCGTCGGGGAACTCCTGTTCGTCGCGGTTGGCCGCGGCGTAATTGACGATGACCGACTCGCCCGGCGAGAACGTGCAGCCGTTCAGCTCCACCTCTTTGGCCACGGTGCGGGGGATGCCGTGGATCGACCCGGCGAACCGGATGAACTCCTCGACCGCACGGGTGAGAAGGTCGGGATCGCTGATCAGCCGGTCACGCTCGGCGGGGTTGGTGGCGAGGTAGTGATAGGCGAAAGACATTGCGCTGGCAGTGGTCTCAAGACCGGCCTGGACCAGGAGCATGGCATTGGACACGACGTCGCCGAAGGACAGTTTCTCTCCGTCGATCTCCGCGGACAGCAGGACGTCGATCATGTCGTCACGGGGCGGCTGGTCCATACGTGCGGTCACGGCGTCGTGCAGGTGTTCATACAACCCGCCCCAGGCACTCATCCGGTCCTGCTCGGTGGTGCCGTTGAGCGCCGTGTCGGTCAGCTCGACGCACAACGGCACGTCTTCGATCGGCATGCCGAGCAGATACTTGAAGAACACGATTCCGGGCTGGCGCCAGGCGATCTGGGCCAGGTCACCGGAGCCGTTCTCGATGAGTTCGTCGATGAGCCGGTCGGTCTCGGCGCCGATCTCGGGGCGGAGCGCCTTCATCCGCGCCGGGGAGAAGTACGGGTTCAGGACCTTGCGGAACTTCTGCTGTCGCGGCGGGTCGAGGGTGATCACCAGATCTCCGGCGAGTTGCTCGGCGCCCTCGGGTGTCGGGTTGCTGGAGAAGTGTTCCCAGTCCTGCAGGATCTTGACGCACTCCGCGTAGCGCACCGCTACCCACGCGCCCGCCGGCGTCGCGCTGAGAAATGGCTTGTCGGTGCGCGCGAACGGCGATTGCGCTCGCATCACCGAGTAGACGTCGTATAGGAAGTCGTTGTCGTTGAAATCCTGGTGGCGCAGATCCCAGTTCTGGGCGTGGCGTTCGAGTGACTCCGGCACGTGGGCTCCTACGGGCTCGGTTGTTGTTCGGCTGCTCGGCGTGCCTCACGCTCGTCATGGATCCGGACCAGTTCGCGGAACCCGATTCGGTGGTACTTGGGTACCGGCTGGATGCCCCACTCGTCCTGGGCGGTGTCCTTGCCTTCGGCTCCCTCGGGCGGCCCGAATGCCGGGTAAGGGACCTTGCATTCGAGGGTGTCGTCGGAATAGCGAACCTTGAGCAGTTCACTGCAGATCTCGGTCAGGCTCAAGGTGGGGTAGCCGTAGTAGACCGCCATGAACGGCAGGGTGAAGGCGCCCTCGACGACGAGGGCGACCAGGCATACCAGGACCGCGCGCTTGATCCACTTGTGCATGCGCGCGTAGTAGGGCGTGGTGCCGGGAGGTAGGTCATCGGTGTTCTCTTCGGTTGGTTGCGTGGGGGTGGTCATGAGTGCTCCTCGAATATGTTCAGTCGGAGAAGATTTCGCGGTTCACCGTGTGTAGGTACGGGATCGCGAGGAAGGGGGTGATGTAGAAGATGTCGTAGAGCCACCACCCGATGACCGGGAACACGACGCCGGCATAACGGACATCGGCATACATCGTCATGTTGAACACGTACAGACACCAGATGAGCACGCCCATCCAGCAGGTGATAATCATCCACTGGTGACCCCAGCGCTTCATCTGCAGAAAGCCGATCGCCGCGGCGCACCGCATCGCGAAGACGGTGAGGATCATGCCGAACACCATGGACTTCTCGCCCGGCCCGGCGGCGCCGCCCATCCACAGTTCGTTGTAGTGCCAGAAGTATCCGGCGTCGAACATGGCGCCCCAGCCGACCATCAGCACCCGGTTGATCAGCGTGTGGTTGGCGACCAGGTCGAGGGCCCAACCGAGGCTGTTGAGCATGCCGTCGATCAGGACGAGATACCCGATGAGCGTGACGATCATCGGCCGGACCGAATATCCCGCGCGCAACGCCTGGCGCTGTAACCACACGCCGCGCATGAAGATCGGGAAGCCGATGAGCCCGGGTGCCCACATGCCCATCAGGGCCGCACCGACGATCATCCACTTGTCGGCCCGCCGCTGCGCCAGCCGGGACTGTTCGTGGTGCTCCTCAAGGTTGAGAGAACCCTCTGCCGGGACGGATGCCGTGACCTTCACAGGTCCCACCAGCCTCGGGTGAACGACATGTACAGCTGGATTCCGAACATCGCCAGCAGGTATCCGTAGATGACGATCTGCAGGACGATGAGGGCTTTCTTGCGGTTGCGTTCCTTCTGATCCACCATGGTGGCGATTCCTTCCTACGCGCTTGAGCTGTCGGCATCGGCTCCGGAGAGGCACGCGGACGCGACCTCCCGCAGCCCTTCGGTGATGGCGCCGTCGCTGGACAGCGGGGCGAGGACACAGGCCTCCGCGGCTTCGAGTTCCGTTGCACCGGCGGCGATCAGGTGTGCTGCCGTGACGAGCACCCGAGTGGAGGGCGGTTCGAAATGGAAGGCCTCGTCCGCGGTTCGGATCGCGGTGGCGCACCGGACCAGCCGCTGTGCGGTGGGCAGTCCGACGCCCGCTTCGGCGACGATCACCTCCGCCTCGCGTTCGGGCGGCAGGTACCGCATCGGCAGCGTGACGAAACGCTGCCGGAAGGACGGCTTGAGCTCTTTGAGTGAGCTGCGGTAGGCGGGGTTATAGGAGCACACCAGCATGAAACTCTCTGGCGCATGGACGACTTCACCCGCACGATCCAGGTAGAGCGTGCGCCTGTGGTCGGTGAGCGAGTGCAGGACGGCCAACGAATCGTGACGCGCCTCGACAACCTCGTCGAGGTAACAGATCGCGCCGGACTTGACGGCCCGCGTGAGGGGCCCGTCGGTCCAGACCACGTCACCCCCGGTGACCATGAACCGTCCGACGAGGTCCGAGCTGGTCAGGTCGTCGTGGCAGCTGATGGTGACGACCGGACGGCTGAGCAGCAGTCCCATGTGCTCGACCAGGCGGGTCTTGCCGCATCCTGTCGGGCCGGTGAGCATCACCGGCAGGCGCTGGCGGCAGGCCTGCTCGAACAGCTGAACCTCGTTGGCGTTGGCGTAGTAGGTGTTTTCGCTCATACAGATACCAGCTCTCGGTGGACGTGTGCGAGGACGCGGGGAAGTTCTTCGATTCGGCGGATGCGTTGGGACCGTTTGGGGCCGAACACTTCCGGAAGGGGATCGACGCGGACGGGGCCGACGCCGAGGTAGTACATGGAGACGCCGGCTTCGTTGGCTTCCTCCACGGCGTGGGCGGCGTCAGCCCAGGCGTAGCGGCCCTCGTAGCCTTCGTCCGAGATCAGGCCGTCACCGATGACGATGAGCAACCTGCGCTCCGAAGGCTGTGCGAGCAGGCGGCTGGTCATGTGCCGCAGCGGCGCACCGAGTCTGGTGTAGCCGCCGGTGGACAGGCCCATGCTGCCGGGCGGGACGAAACGGCGGTCCGCGAAGTCCTTGAGGCAGCTGACTTCCACGCGATGACGGGTGTTCCCGGTGAACGTGAATATGCCGTGGCGTTCCCGGGCCGAGGTCATCGCGCGGGACAGGGCGTCGGCGCAGGCCAGCTCCAGTTTGAAGATCCTGCCCCCGTGTACGCCCAGCGAGGAGCTGCCGTCGAGGAGCAGCGCGGTTGTCACGTCGCGGCTGGCGGGCAACAGTTCACGGAAGAGGCGCGGTTCCACCGCCTCACCGGTCGTCAGGTCGATGAAGTGGTTGACGTACTGGTCGACGTCGAGGTCGGAGCCGTCTTCCAGCCGGTTCTTCATGGCCCGGTGGGTGTTCTCCTCGAACCACTTCCGGACGTCGACGGCGACTGCGCCGGGATGCCGGTCCCGGCTGGCGCGGGTCTGCTCGAGAACCGCAACGTGGTCCGGCATGAAGCTCTGCGTCCACGCGTTCCATTCCGGATAGGGGATTCCCGGCCGGTGGTCGGGGGTGATGTCGAGGTCGTTGTCCTGAGGTCGGCTGGGTGGGGGCAGGTTCGAGTTGCGGACCCCTCCCTCTCCGCCGGCGGGGACGGAGTGTGGTGCCGGCGAACGCTTCTGGTTGGTGGTCCACGGCAGCCGCCCGAACGTGCGGCGCAGCTTGTCGGACAGGCCCTGCGGCAGGGTGTATGCCCGCGGCAGGCTGCCGAGCAGTGGATCGATGGCGAACTGCTGCGATGTACGCGCAAGGGCGACGGCCCGGTCCAGCATCTCTTTGGCGTCCATGTCCGCGCCCGCCGGTTCCAGGTGCGGAACCGCCGAGCGCAGGTCCACCAGTAGTCCGGGCCAGTTCTCGGCGACCCAGCCCAGCGCGACGCCGGCCTCGACGAGTGTGAGCGCGGCCAGTTCGCGGGTAGAGAGCTCGTTGAGCCGGTAGTCGAGGATGCGCTCTTTGGAGGGTGAGCATTGCAGTGCCACACCGCATGTCAGCGTGCGCCGGGTCCAGTCGCGACGCGGTGGATAGGGCACGTGCACGACGTCGAGCAGGGAACTCAGACCGAAGCCGCGGTGATGCCCGCTGACCAGGCGGGCGCCGGTGCGACGCTGGCCGCTCAACGCCACGGCGGTGACGGCGCAACTGCGCTCGGTCGCCATGGCGTGGGCTTCGTCGAGCTCGGGCATCTGCTGCGTCACGCCTTCAGAAGGTGCCGATGTTGGAGAACATCCAGTACCAGAACCAGATGATCAAGC
Organism: Mycobacterium syngnathidarum; assembly: GCF_001942625.1. Classification (GTDB taxonomy): domain Bacteria; phylum Actinomycetota; class Actinomycetes; order Mycobacteriales; family Mycobacteriaceae; genus Mycobacterium; species Mycobacterium syngnathidarum. Next base: position 346,030 of record NZ_MLCL01000062.1, on the reverse strand, counting down.
CGGTGCCGCCCCAGGCGGCCACGTAGCGGAGTATCTCCCAGAACCAGCCGGCCACGTCAGTTCTCCTCGCAGAAGGGGTGATTCATCGGACCTCCAGTCCTCGTCGTGCGGTGATGACCAAGTTGGCCAGCATCGCGTCGCGGTGCTGGCTGTTGGCGGTGGTGGTCAGGACGCCGTAGATCCCCAGGAGGAAGAATGCGGCGCTGTAGAAGGCGTCGACCTCGGGATGTGCCTCGCCGTCGCCGCGGGCGCGCTCGATCTCACGGACGAGCAGAACGATCATCGGGTGGTCGCTCCATTCGTCCTTGGTGGGGCGGGTCGGCGAGAAGTGCAGCGCGAGAAGTTCTTTGAACAGGAGCGGGCCGAATCGCTGTTCCAGGCTTCCCACCAGGCGGACGAGCTCGGTCAGCGCCGATGCGAGATCATGTGTGTTCTCGAGAAAGCCGGTGAATTCGGCTGCCATGCGTGTCTCTTCGCGGCTCTCCAGTTCCAGCAACACGTGTTCCTTGCTTGGGAAGTGGAAGAAGAAGGTCCCGTGAGCGACGCCCGCGGCGCTGACGATCGCGCCGACATCCGCTCCGGCCATGCCCGACGCCTGGAACTCGGCGACGGCTGCGCCGAGTATCCGTTCCCGCGTCTGCAATCGGCGCAACTCGCGCGCCGACTGCTTGATCTGTGGCGTCATGTTCCGCTCATTTCTAGCTGACTGACTGATTGCAGTCAATGAGTGAAGTCGTTGGGCTAGTCGGAAAAGATCTCACGATTGACCGAATGCAGGTACGGGATCGCGAGGAAGGGGGTGATGTAGAAGATGTCGTAGAGCCACCACCCGACCACCGGCAGCACGACGCCGGCGAAGCGGACATCGGCGAACATCGTCATGTTGAACACGTAGAGACACCAGATGACGATCCCCATCCAGCAGGTGATGATCATCCATTGGTGGCCCCACCGCTTCATCTGGAGGAAGCCGATGCCCGCGGCGATCCGCATGGTGAAGACGGTGAGGATCATGCCGACTTCCATCGCCTTTTCGCCGGGTCCGGCGGCCCCGCCGATCCATAGCTCGTTGTAGTGCCAGAAGTATCCGGCGTCGAACATTGCACCCCAGCCGTTCAACAGGATTCGGGCCAGGATGGTGTGGTTGGCGGCGACGTCGAGCGCCCAACCGACGGTGTTGATCGCGGCGTCGATGATGACCAGATAGCCGATCAGCGTGACCAGCATCGGCCGGACGGACAGCCCGTCGCGCTGAGCCTTGCGAAGTAACCAGACCCCCCTGAGGAACAGGGGCAGGCCGAAGATGCCGAGGGCCGCGGTGCCGATGAGCAGGCTGCCGGAGATGAGCCATTTGTCGGCCTGGCGCTGTGCGCGCAGCGAGGCATCCAGGTGCTCGTCGAGCCCGCTGGCCGAGGGGCGCGCCACGTCGTCCCCGCTGTCGCCACGCTTCAGATTGAACGTTGGCAAGTTCATGAAGACTGACTATAGTCAATCAACCTGGGCAGTCAATCGGCTGCTGAAGGGGGTAGCGCATGGCAATGGAGCAGTTCGGCCTGGACGGTCAGGTCGCGATCGTGACCGGCGCCGGAAAGGGTGTCGGGCAAGGCATCGCACGAGTACTGGCGGAGGCGGGTGCCACCGTAGTCGGCACGGCGAGAACGGAATCCGACATCGTCGCGACCATCGCCGGCATCGAAGCCGCCGGTGGCAAGGGTTTGGCGGTGGTCGCTGACGCGATGAGCCGACCCGACGGAGAACGAGTGGTGGGTACGGCCATGGAACAGTTCGGCCGCATCGACATCCTGATCAACAACGTCGGCGGCTCCACATACGCGGGGTTTCTCGACATCACCGACGAGGACTTCAGGCACACCTTCGATTGGTGTGTCACTTCGGCTTTCATCATGAGTCAACTTGTCGCAGCACACATGATCGCGGCCGGTCACGGCTCGATCGTCAACATCTCTTCGGGGTCGGCCCGGTTCGGCATCCGTGCGTTGACCGCCTACTGCACGGCCAAGGGGGCTCTTGAGGCGCTCACCCGCGCGATGGCGCAGGAGTTGGCGCCCAAGATCCGGGTGAACGCCATCGCGCTCGGGTCGTTCGCGACCGATGGTTTACAAGGAAGCCTTGACTTGTTACCTGGGTCGTTGGAGAAGATGAAGGAGGCGACGCCGTTGCATCGCCTCGGCGATGTGGAGGACCTCGGAAGGTTGTGCGTGTATCTGTCTACGCGCGATTGCTACGCAACGAACGCGATCTTCCACGTCGACGGCGGTATCGACTCGAACAACTCGCCGTTGCCGATTCCCGACTACTGAGCAGGAACAGTTGACGATGCGCAGAGTGGTCCAATTCTCCACCGGCAACGTTGGTAGGCATTCGCTGGCGGCGATCATCGGCAGGCCGGACCTCAAGCTGGTGGGTGTTCATGCCTCCGGCGCGGACAAGATCGGCCGTGACGCCGCCGAGCTGTGTGGAATCGGCGAGCCGACCGGTGTCGTCGCGACCGACGACATCGACGCGCTCATCGCCCTCGGGCCGGATTGCGTGGTCTACACGGCGTTGGGTGAGACCCGGCCGATGGAGGCGATCGAGCAGATGTCGCGGTTCCTGGCCGCTGGGATCAATGTCGTCGGAACCTCCATGGTGTGGCTGGTGACACCGCGCCAGGCCGACGACTGGTTGCGGGTGCCGCTTGCGGAGGCGTGTTCGGCCGGGAACTCCTCGCTATACGTCAATGGCATCGACCCCGGATACTCGGGGGACACCGCGGTGTACGCAGCGCTCAGCCTGGTCGCGCGCGCCGAGTCGGTGACCGTCAAGGAGATCTTCGACTACGGCAACTACGACGACTACGAATACACCGGCACCGCCATGGGTTTCGGCACCACTCCGGACGACGAGCTGCCGATGGCCTTCCAGCCGGGCGTGATCACGGCGATGTTCGGCGGATTGGTGCGCAATCTGGCCCATCATCTTGGCGTGGAACTCGATGATGTCGTCCAGCGGTTCGAGCCGTGGTACGCCACCGAACGCATCGAGTGCACGATGATGACCGTCGAACCAGGGCAACTGGCCGGGGTGCGGTTCGCCGCCGAAGGCCTGCGCGGCGGCGTTCCGGTCATCACTGTCGAGCACACCACCCGGCTCACCCCGGCGGCGGCGCCGGACTGGGAGTATCCGCCTGACGGTCAGTCCGGCGTGCACAAGGTGATCGTGGAGGGCGAGCCGCGCATCGAGGTGAGCACCGAATTGTCGCATCCGGCACTTGATGTGACCGACGCCGGATGTCTGTCGACCGCGGCGCGGGTGGTCAACGCGATTGACTGGGTGTGTGATGCTCCGGCGGGATTGGTTGCCGCCGAGGATATTCCGCCGACCGCGCTGATCCGCGGGCTGATGTGGTGAGGGAGGATGATCGGGAACTTCCGGGCGGACTAGCGACGTCATGTCGGCTCCCGGTTGCCCGTGCGCAGAACGGTTTACCCGCGTAGCCCGGTGATCCACCTTTCGCGTTGTTCAAGATGCAGCAGCGCGAGTTGTTCCGTAGTGCCCGGCCGGTTTGGCTCTGCTCGCAACTGCGGAAGTACTCAGTTTCGACCATGATGGTGGCTCAACAGCTACAGCTGTCGCGGTTCGCGACATAGTCGGGAGTTATCGGCAGCAGCATCGTTGAGCCGTCCGTGGACAACCTTGCCGATCCTTGATCAAGCGCCGTCGACAAGTTCCTTAACACTATCGATGGCACCTTCGGCATCGGGAGCGTGAGAGTAAACGAAGACCTCGAAGTAGCGCGGATGACGAATGGCTAATGAATCCAAAGGGTTTTCGCGCAGCCGAACGACTGTAAAGCCTGCTGCCAACAGGTCGAGGCTCTTCTCCCGATCAAGGTCGACCTTGTCGGCATGCCAGAACGCTCCGTCGTACTCAATCGCTAGGCGTTGGCCAGAGTCGCGCTCCACAAGGATATCGACGGTCCAGGCTCCGCGCCTACTGAAATGCTCCGAGGACACGCGATGGCCCGAAAGAGCATTTCCGAATACTCTCTGCGCTTGATTCATATGAGCGAGTTCGACTTTCGACTTGCCGACCTCTTGGCAGTCGGGACAGGTCGATCCGCGCACGCGGGATGCAGGGGAAGCCTGCCAGCGATGCTTCGGATTTCTGGGGCATATCCACGTGGGCTGCACTGCCCATGTTGAAGCAGTTGGGCGCACATGCCAGGGCGTGGTGCTGTTTTCTGGAGCCCACTCCGCAGCAAGCTCCGGATACAGGTAGCCCAAAGAATCGAGGACCGTTTCGCATTCGGGACAACGGAGACGCTGGTACTTGTCCCGTTCCCGAGGTGTCGCTTGCCACTCATGGCCGCAGCGCGGATCCCGCCACCATGTCATGCGGCGTGACTCCGGCGAGATCTGTGCGAGCTTCAACTTTCCATTCCGAGTGGGATGCCACTGGAGACTGATCTCAGGACTCAACCGCGATCCGCCCGGGTTCTTCTGTGCGGCTGCCTTGTTCGCCTTCCTAGTCTCGGCGGCGATGCAATAGCTGCACCCCCTGTCCAGATAGCTTTCCGGTCGACGGGTTGAACGGTGTCCGTTCTCGCAGTGGAACTCGTAGTAACCGCCATCGAGGAGCGGAACCATCTGAGGCGGCGTGGCGTCAATCCAACGTGCAACCAGCTCCGGCACGTCTGCGACGGTCTTTCGACTTCGCTCCTGACTGAGCCGGTAGCGGGACTCCTGCTCGGCGGCTCTACACGTCGGGCATGACCTCGAGGACAACCAGCTCGTCATTTCCCGGATCACCTCTGTGAAACGGGTTCCGCACTTCGGGCAACGCCAGACCGCCCGCTTCGGGGAGCGCAGCTTCGCTGTGTCCCACAGCGCGGCGGGATTCAAGCTGTGGTCCCACCATTCCAACGCCGCATGGCCTGACTCCCTCAAGAGATTCTGAGCCTTTCGCGTCCCGACCGGAGCCGCTTCCGTTTGCCGCTTCGGGTTCGCCCGGCATGAACAACCCCAACCGATATCGCCGACCCGCTCGGCGCTGATCTTGCCGCAGCGACGACACCGGGTGCGATGCGGATCCTCCGCCAGCGACGGATCCGTGAGCGGACCGAGATAGTCCAACCCATTCCGTTCGGCATGTGCACGTACGTCGTCCAGATCGACGGGAGTTGAAGCGATGAACGCCAGCATCCTCTGCTTCGCCGCCCACTTGCGCCAGAAACAAGCACGGCACACCGGCTCACCCGCGGCGTTCCTATCGAGCACGTAGTCAAATCGGTAGTGTGCTTCGCAACCACACGTGAGGCACTTCGTCAGGCGGTAGCTTGCCCGCTTTGTGAACGGCTCCATTGGGATCAGGCCACCGTCGGCGAGTATCTGCGTGATGTGGTCATCGCACCACGCTGGGCGGGTTCTGGTCGAGAACGCGGCCGCGTTGTCGCAACCTTTCGCGGCGCAGACAGTCACGGCTTTAGTGAATCACGTTGAACGTCCGGCGCTACGGTCCGACGCAGCGACGCAGACTCGGTTGATGTGGCGGCGTCAGTAGGAACGTCAACCTGCTTAACGCTGTGATGGAGGCGGCTAATCACGGGTGCACTCAGACTGACCTGGGTCCGCAATCAACTCTGAGGCGACAACCGCTCCCGCAGTTCGCGTTTGAGCACCTTGCCGTAGCTGTTCTTGGGCAGCGCATCGATGAATTCGTACCGTTTGGGCCGCTTGAATCGAGCGATGCGTTCCAGCAGATGCGCATCGAGGTCAGCGGGGGACACCTCGCCGACCACGAACGCCACCACGACCTCGCCCCAGTCCGCATCGGGTGCGCCCACCACGCCCGCCTCCACGACGTCGGGGTGTTCGAGCAGTGCTTCCTCCACCTCGCGGGGGTAGATGTTGCTGCCCCCGCTGATCACTACGTCCTTGGACCGGTCGCGCAGGGTGAGGTAGCCGCGTGCGTCGAAAGAGCCCATGTCCCCGGTGTGCAGCCAGCCGTCCTTAAGCGTGGCGGCGGTGGCGGTCGGGTTGTTCCAGTAGCCCGACATGACGACGTCGCCGCGGCAGACGATCTCGCCGATCTCCCCGACGGCGGCTTGCGTGCCGTTGTCGTTCAGCACGGCCACCTCGACGCCCGAGCGGGGGTACCCGACCGAGCCCAGTGTCGCGTCGTCAGCGCCGACGTGGTCGGCGCGGCGCAGGCCGGTGATCGTCATCGGGGCCTCGCCCTGCCCGTAGAGCTGCACGAAGATCGGGCCGTAGGCGGCCAGCGACTTCTTGAGGCTGTCGACGTACATCGGCCCGCCGCCGTAGACCACCGTTTTCAGGTTCTCGGGGCGGGGCCTGCCGGTCTGGATCAGGCGCTGCACCATGGTCGGCGCCAAGAAGGCGCTGCTGCCGGGATGGTGGCCGCACAGGTCCAGGAATTCGTCGGGTTCGAACGCAGTGGACTCGGGCACCACCTGGCGGGCGCCGCGCAGCACGTAGGGCGGGATGTACAGACCGGAGCCGTGGGACATCGGGGCGCCGTGGATCAGGCTGCAGTGCTCGTCCGGGTCATCGAAATCGGCCAGGTGCGCCACCGTCATCGCCATCAGATTGCGGTGGGACAGCATGGCGCCCTTGGATTTTCCGGTGGTGCCGCTGGTGTAGAACAGCCAGGCCAGGGCGCCTGGATCGGTGGTCGGCGGGTCGGCCGGTTCGGAGCCGAACCTGCCGGAGTAGGCCTGGCCGCCAATGGTCTCGACGGGCACGTCGGTGGTGGCGGCAAGGTCGTCGGCGATCTTGGCCGACGCGAAGACCTGGGCCGCACCGGAATCGGCCAGGATGTCGGCCATCTCACGGGGATGCAATTTGTAGTTGATCGGCACGAACACGCATTCGGCGGCCCAGATGGCGAACATCAGCTCGACGATCTCGGGCCGGTTCTCGCTGGCGACGGCGACGCGCGTGCCGCGATCACCGAGCGACTTCAACGAGGTGGCGAGCCTCAACACGCGGTCGCGCAACTCCGCCCAGGTGTGCAGTTGACGCTCGCCCAGGAACACCGCGCCCCGATCGCCGAACCGGGCCGCGGCCTGATCGAGCACCGCGAAAATATTCATGGGGCAGTCCATTCCGACTTCAGCGCGAATTCGGACAGGTACTTCGTCGAGCTCCAGCCGCCGTCGACGACGATGGTCTGCCCGTTGATGAAGCTGCCGCCCTCCGAGCACAGGAAGGCCACGGTGGCGGCGATGTCCTCGATCCGGCCCAGCCGGGTGTGCGGTGTCATCTCGGTCTGCATCTTGCGGAAGCCGGGATCGTTCAGTCGCTGCTCGACCATAGGGGTGACGGTGACACCGGGTGCGACCGCGTTGCACCGGATGCCCTGCGCACCGTACTGGCAGGCGATGTGGGTGGTCAGCGCCGTCAGACCGCCCTTGGCCGCCGAGTACGCGCCGCCGCGCAATCCGCCGACGACGGCGAACGTGGAGGTGACGTTGATGATCGCCGATCCGGGCGACATGTGCGGCAGCACATCTCGGGCCAACCGGAATGGTGCCCGCAGCATGATCCCCAGGAAGCGGTCGAGGGTTTCGTCGTCGGTCTCGTGCAGGGGTTTGGGGCTGCCGATGCCGGCATTGTTGACCAGGAAGTCGATGCGGCCCCAGCGGGTCAACGCGGCTTCGACGATGCGCTGTGGGGCGTCATCGTCGGTGAGGTCGACGGCCACGGTGGCGATGCGCTCCGGGTCGCCTACGGCCTGTTCGAGTTCGGTGAGCCGGTCTTCGTCACGGCCGGTGCCGAGCACTGCCATGCCTGCCTCGGCGAGTGCGGTGGCACAGCCGAATCCGATGCCGCTGCTGGCTCCGGTGACGATCGCAACCTGCATTAGTCGTGCCCCTTCAGCGTCGCTCGGATCTGATGCTTCAACACTTTGCCCGCGTCGTTCTTCGGCAGGGAATCCCAGATCTCCACCCGCTCGGGGGCTTTGAACCGGGCCAGCCGGTGCTCGGCCAGGAGCCGACCCAGGTCGGTGACGCCAGGGCGCCTGCCGTCGGTGGTGACCAGCACCGCGCAGGCGCGTTCCCCGGTGCGCTCGTCGGGCAGGCCGACCACGGCCGCCTCGATGATGCCGAGCTGACCGACAAGGAGGTCTTCGACCTCCTTGGGGGAGATGTTCTCGCCGTTTCTGATGATGAGGTCCTTGGCCCGCCCCGTCACCTGCAGGTAGTCGCCGTCCACCCACCGGCCGAGGTCGCCGGTGCGGAAAAAGCCGCTCTCGTCGAAGGATTCGATCTCGTCTTCGGGATGCAGGTAGCCCAGCAGCATCTGGGGACCCTGGGCGCGGATCTCCCCGGACACCAGCCGGATCTCGGCGATCCCGGGGCGCCCGTCGGTCTCGGCGGCGTGCTCGACGCCTCCGGGAGTCAGCGATCCGACGGTGGTGACCGGAACCTCGGTGGAGCCGTAGACCCGGCTGACCACGGCGCGGTCGAAGTAGCCCGACGCCCGCCGGATCAACGATGGCGGTACCGATGCGCCACCGCAGATGAACACCTTGAGAGCGGGCAACCGGGTACCGGATCGTTCGGCGGCTCCCAGCAACTGCTCCAGGAAGGGCGTGGCCCCGGCCATGTGGGTGCACCGGTGCTCGGTCATCAGTGCCACGCCGTCCTCGGCGTTCCAGCGCTGCATCAGCACCGCGGTACTGCCCAGCAGCAGCGGGCATTCGAAGGCGTAGATGGAGCCGCCGATGTGCGCGATGGGCGAAGGCACCAGGAAGGTGTCGCCTGGGTCGATCATCCAGTGCTCGCGCAGCTGGCGGATCAGCGCGTTGATCGAGTTGTGGCTGTGCAGTACCCCTTTGGGGCGGCCGGTGGTGCCCGAGGTGTACATGATCATCCGGACGTCGTCCGGGTCCAGCGTGGGTAGTTCGCGGTCCGGTGCGGCCGGCATGGAGTCGAAGGCGTGGTGCGGGCCAGGATCGCCGCGCAGCACCACCACTTCCGGCGGCGTGGCCAGTTGGCTGACCACCCGGGTGAGCATCGCTGCGTAATCGTGACCACCGAACTCGGCGGGGATGAAGATCGCCCGGCTCTGCGCATCGTCGAGGATGAAGCACAGTTCCCGGTCACGCAGTGACGGCAGGATCGGGTTGACCGCCATACCGGCCAGCGTGGCGCCGACGTAGATGATCGCGGCCTCGTGCCAGTTGGGCAGCATGAAGGACACCACGCTGCCCGTCGGCATCCACTCGGTCAGTTGCAGCGCCAGAGCCGTTGCCCGGTCCTGGAGTTCGCCGGCCGTCAGCGTGATGCCGCCGTCGATCACCAATGCCCGGTCGGGGGTGTCCCGCGCCGCATCGGCCAGGGCGTCGACCAGGGTGGTGGACACCCATAGCCCGCGGGCGTAGGCGTCGGCCGCACGGGCCTCGTCCCGTCGCACCAGATTTCGCACCGTTCCTCAGCCCTTGACCCGGCGCATCGTCATGGAATGACGGAACCGGTCGGACGGGTGGGTGTTGACGGTGACCTGGGCGATTTCTCCGTCGGAGGTGGTGTAGGTGCGCTGCATCTGCAGGGCCGCGGAGCCGGGACTGACCTTGAGGCCCGCGGCGAGCTCGGGCGAAGTGACGATCGCCGAGATCTCCTGGTGCACTTCGACAATGCTGACTCCGAAGAGATCCTCGATCAGCGGGAAGATCGGACCGGAATGACGCTGCAGCAGACGCCCGACGGCGGCGAAGCTGCGGTTGATGTAGTACTCGGTACGGCACACCGGTGCCGGATCGTCATCGGCCTGCCGGTAGCCGCGGACCGCCAGCCACTCCTCGCCGAGCGGAAGCCCGGTGCGTTCGGCCAATTCGCCGTCGATGGTGACCATGGCATTGGACTCGATGGTGAACTGGGCGCCGGTGGCGAAGGCCAGCAGGTCGTTGATCGAGACCACGTCCTGGGCATAGGTATTGGTCGCTGCCCGCTGGGCCACCGTGGTTCCGGCCCGCGGACGTGAGGTGACGAGGTTGTCGTCGCGCAGGCGGCGCAGGGCCTCGCGCACGGTGTAGCGGCTGACCTCGAAGCGCTCGCACAGTTCGTGTTCGGTCGGCAACTGCGAGCCCACCGGATAGACCCCGTCGACGATCTCCTTACGCAGGGTGCGCGCGACCTGCAGGTAGCGGTGGTCGGCCGGCGTGATGGTCATGGTGTCAGCTCCGGCGCAGCGCCAGCACGCTGCCATCGCCGTCACCTGAGATGTAGAGCGTCCCATCGGTTCCCGCGGTGATCCCGGCGAATGGGCCCTGCGGCCCGGAGAACGGCGGCATGCCCTTGAGCGGCTTGGGGGTCACTCCGGGCGGCGGACCGACCGGCAGCCCGGTGGCGATCGTGGTGCGGCCCGCATCGTTCAGGTCGTAGCCGACGAGCTCCTTGCTGCCGGAGTCGACGACGTAGAGCACGCCGTCGCGCACGAGAATGCCGTGCGGCGTGTGCAATCCGTCGACCAGAGGCTGTGCCGTCCCGTCGGTCACCCGGAGAACGGCGCCGGCTACCGACACCAGCGGTGCGCCGTCGGGTCCGATCACCACACCGACCGGGGTGTCCAGGCCGGACGCCAGCACACTCACCGCGCCGTCGCGCACCGAAAGCAGGCGTCCGGCACCCTGTTCGACGACTACGACGGAACCGTCGGGAGCCTGCGCCACGCCGTAGGGCTGGTCGATGCCACTGGCGAGGATCTGGCTCACCTCGTCGTCGGTTGTCCCGGGGTGGAAGCGTGCGACGGTGTCGGCGGCGGTCGTGACGATGAATTCGCCCGGGCCCGAGGCGGTCACACCGCGCAGGAAACCCGGATAGCCGGGGGAGAACAGCATTGCGACGGTCTGCAGGTCCCCGTCGGGGCCGACCCGGTAGAAGTAGGTGCCGTCGGCGACGTAGAGGTTGCCGTCGGGGCCGACGGTCAGATCCAGCGGCCAGTTCAAGCCGCCCGGCAGCACCGCCTGGCTGCCGCCCGCCAGGATCTCGGTGATCTCGCCGGTGAAGTTCGAGACGAACAGCCGGCCGTCGACGAAGGTGCAGTTGTCCAGGCCGGGGGTCAGCTGGGCCAGTAGCGTCTGTTCGCCGCTGCGGGGGTCGATGCGCAGCACCTGGCCGCTGGCGACCTGGGTGGAGACGATGTAGCCGTCGGCGTCGAACTTGACCGAGTCCGGTACCCCGAGCCCGCCGGCCACCACCTGCGGCTCGCCGCCGTTGGGGTCAATGCGCCAGATCTCGTTGGCACCCATCACCGGGAAGTAGAGCAGCCCGTCGGGGCCGACCTCCATCGCGTTGGGCGAGGGCACGTCCTCCAGCAGGATGCGCGGGGCACCGCCGGCCAGGTCGAACTCCATGAGGCGGCCGCCTTCGCGGCATTCTCCGACGAACAACCGGCCCTGATGGAAGGTGATGCCGTTGGCCGAGGGGATGTCGTCGCGCAGAACGCGGGTGGTGCCGTCGGCCGAGCGCACGCTGACGCGGCCGTCCATCACCTCGGTGGCGTAGAGGTTGCCCTCCGGATCGAAGGCCACGTCGTCGGGAGCGATGATGTCGCCGCCCTTGGCGCTGACCGTTTCCAGCTGTCCGGTGTCCAGGTTGAGTGCGCTGATCTGGCTGCCGGTGACCTGTGCGACGTAGATCCGGCCGTCGGGGCCGGTGCGCAGGCCATTCGCGCCGAACAACCGGCTGGGCCCGGTGACCTGCTCCAGCGTCCAGTCCTCAGCCACGGTCGGGTTTGCGGAGTATCTCGCGTCAGACACCAGAGGGGCGCTCATGACCTCGGACGTTAGCAACTCGTCGTAGTCCAGACAATAGCCGCCGAAAACCTCGTATCGGCCCTTGACGGTTGAATAAATGCTGGGGAATATTGTTCTCCAATATGAAGATCCTCATTTGTTGTCCGGACAATTAAGCGGCAAGGGTTGCGAATGGACAGTTCCCTGAGCTTGGACGGCCGGGTGGTGGTGGTGTCGGGCGCCGGTGGTGGCGGCATCGGCACCACGGTCACGCGGATGGCGGCCGAGGCCGGGGCCACGGTGGTGGCGGTGAGCCGATCGCAGGACAACCTCGACACGCACGTTGCGCCGCTGGCCGACAAGGGACTGAACGTGGTGACGGTGGCCGCCGACGCCTCGACCGATGAGGGCATCGCCGCGGTGCTGGACGCGGCGCGTCGCGCCGAAGGGACGTTGTACGGGCTGGTGAATGTCGCAGGCGGCGCGGCGCCGTGGACCTGGATGCCGGCGACCCGGGTTTCTCGGGCCGACTGGCGCGAGTTGTTCACGGCGAACCTGGAAACCATGTTCTTCATGAGCCAGGCGGTGGCCGCGGAGATCCGCAGCCAGGGGACCTCGGGTTCGATCGTGTCGGTGTCCTCGATCAGCGGGATGAACACCGCGCCGTATCACGTCGCCTACGGCACCGCCAAGGCCGCGATCGTGGCAGCCACCCGAACCATGGCCGCAGAGCTTGCCGCAGAAGGCATTCGGGTCAACGCCGTTGCCCCCGGTGTCACCGAAACCGCCGCCTCGGCAACCTATGTCGACGCCGACCCCGAACGTGACCAGCGGGCAATCGCCATGGGCCGGCGCGGTACCCCAGAGGAACAGGCCGGTGCCATCCTGTTCCTGCTCTCGGATCTGTCGAGCTACATCACCGGCCAGACCATCCTGGTCGACGGCGGGCTGAACCTGCGCTGGACGCACCTCGGCGCCGACAACACCTCGCTGTTCCTCAAGGACGACGACTTCCGAGAAGCCATCAGGAGGATCTAATGGCGCACACCGAAACCGATCTCGACGCCGCGATGGAGGTCGACGCCGAACCGGACGACTCGACCGGAGTCATCGCCGAGGACCTGTCTGAGCCGACCACCATCCCGGTCGAGGCCTATATCTCCACGGAATACGCACGCGCTGAACGGGATCGGCTGTGGCGCAAAGTGTGGCAGCAGGTCGGCCGGGTCGAGGAGATCCCCGAAATCGGCAGTTACCTGACCTACGACATCCTCGACGACTCGATCATCGTGGTCCGTACGGGCCCCAACGAATTCACGGCGCACCACAACGTATGCATGCACCGCGGACGCAAGCTCATCGACAACCCCGAGGGTGCCAAGAACGCGACCGGCCGGGCCCGGAAGTCTTTCGTGTGTGGATTCCACGGCTGGACCTACGGCCTCGACGGAGCCTGCACCCACATCCGGGAACAGGACGACTGGCAGGGCAAGCTCACTCCGCGCAACACGCACCTGGCGCCCGTGCAGGTGGACACCTGGGGCGGGTGGCTGTTCATCAACATGGACCCGCACTGCGAGCCGTTGGTCGACTACCTGTACCCGGCGGCCAAGATCCTCGACCCGTTCGGGTTGGAGAACATGCGCTACAAGTGGCGCAAGTGGTTGTACTTCGACTGCAACTGGAAGGTCGCGATGGAGGCCTTCAACGAGACCTACCACGTGTTCACCACGCACCCGGAGTTCAACCAGTTCGGCGAGTTCAAGGGCTGGGCGAAGGCGCAGGGCAAGCACAGCAACATCGGCTACGACGCGCCCAAAGGTATGGACGAGACCAAGTCCAAGATCCGTCTGGGGACCGGTGATCCGCGCATCTCCACCGCCGAGATGCAGGTGTACACCATGGAAGAGACCAACGCGACGACGACGCAGACCCTGGTGAACGCCGCCAAGCGGCTGGTCGACGAACTGCCCGAGGGCACCCCCGCCGACGAGGTGCTGCAGCACTGGCTGGCCTCGGCCCGCCGCGATGACGAGGCGCGTGGCGTGGTCTGGCCGACCATCCCGCCGGACATCCTGGGGCAGAGCGGCACGGCGTGGCAGATCTTCCCGAACTTCCAAGTCGGGCAGGGTCTGACCAGCGCGCTGTGCTACAGCGCGCGCCCGGATCCGAGCTACAACCCGGACAAGTGCATCTTCGAGGTCGCCGTCTTCGAGCTGTACCCGAAAGGTGAAGAGCCTCAGACCGAGTGGGCCTACACCCCGAAGGATTCACCGAACTGGCTGTCGGTGCTGCCACAGGACTTCTCGAACATGGCGGCGGTGCAGCAGGGGATGAAGTCGGCAGGCTTCCCGGGAACTCTGCCGAACCCCTACCGCGAACGCAGCACGGTCAACCTGCACTACCAACTTTCCAAGTACATGGGCACCGGAGAGCCCACCGACATCCAGTGATTTGTGGAGTCTCAGCCGTGCCGGACACGGCTGAAACTCCACAAATCGCCCAATAAGGAGCGAACATGAAGGTCAATCTGGGTACGGGAGCGCAGAACTCCCACGACTGGGAGCGTGTGCTCGCCGGCGACTTCAGCACCCCGCCGGCTACACCGGACTACAAGTGCGTGCAGGACGCGCTGGCCCTCGGCGACCTCGCCGAGCCGCTCGGCTTCGACGGGATCTGGTTTCCCGAGCACCATGGCACGCCATATGGCATGACGCCCAACCCCATTCAGGCCCTGACCTACTTCGCCGGACGCACCGAGCGGGTCAGTCTGGGCACATTCGTGGCGGTGGTGCCGTGGTGGAACCCGATTCGGTTGGCCACCCAGATCGCCTATCTCGACATCGTCTCCAACGGGCGTTACACCACGATCGGTCTGGGCCGCGGGGTGTCCAAGGGCGAGTTCGCGGCGGTGGGTGTGCCGCGCGAGGAGAGCCGCGACCGTTTCAACGAGACGCTGGACATCCTCAAGCTGGCCTTCTCCGGTGAGCGGTTCTCCTACGACGGCAAGATCTTCAGCTTCCCCGAGATGTCGCTGCGACCCGAGCCGATCAGCACCGACCTGTTCGACCGCATCTACAGCTCGTCCTCGACCGCGGAGTCGCTGGAGATCCTGTCCCGGCGCGGCATGGTCCCACTGTTCGTCGGCAACAAGCCGATCACCGATGCCGGCGAAGAGGTGCGCAAGGTCAACACCTTCCGCGCGGAAGAAGGTCTGGGGCCATGTCAGCCCAAGAACGTGATGTTCATGTACTGCGTGGGCTCCGAGGACGAGGTGGCACAGACTGAAGAGTGGATCTGGACCGCAAACCGCGACGTCAACGTGCACTACGGTTTTGCCGACGCGTCGAACTTCAAGGGCGTCAAGGGCTATGAGGCGTACGCCGCTCGTGAGGCGAGCGCGACGGCGGTGCTGGCCTCGGAGGTCGGCAACCAGAAGAAGGGCGGCCCGCCCGGATACCACGCGTCCAACCTACTGATCGGCACCCCCGAGACGGTGTTCGAGAAGCTCAAGGCCGCGCAAGAGGCGTGCTCGTTCTGCGAGGTCACCATCGTCCCGCAGTTCGGCACCATGCCGTACGAGAAGGCGATGGAATCCACCAAGTTGTTCGCCGCCGAGGTGCTGCCCGCGGTGCACGACATGCCCGCCCCACTGCACGCCGCCGCACTGCCCGAGAAGGCCAACGCATGACCCAGCCGGACACCTGCGGGCCCACCGACACTCCCACCGACATCGACGTCGACGCGATCCGGGAGAAGTACGCCGCCGAGCGGGCCAAGCGGCTACGGCCCGAGGGTGCCGACCAGTACCTGGAACTGGAAGGCGAATTCGCCGACTTCTACGAGGTTGACCCGTACACCACGGTGACCGAACGGGATCCGATCAGCGAGGATTCCGACGTCGTCATCCTCGGTGGTGGCTTTGCCGGCCTGCTGGCGGGCGCGTACCTGAAGAAGGCCGGCGTCGAGGGCATCCGGGTCATCGAGATGGCCGGTGACTTCGGCGGGGTGTGGTATTGGAACCGATTCCCGGGAATCCAGTGCGACAACGACGCCTACTGCTACATCCCGCTGCTCGAAGAGCTCGACTTCATGCCGAGCAAGAAGTTCGCCGACGGCGCCGAGATCTTCCAGCACTGCCGCAACATCGGCAAGCATTTCGGCCTGTATGACGGCGCCCTGTTCTCCACGCAGGTGCGCGAACTGCTCTGGGACGACTCGACGCAGCGTTGGCAGATCACGACCGACCGCGGCGACGAGATCCGGGCCCGGTTCGTGGTGATGGCGCAAGGCTCCTACAACCGTCCGAAGCTGCCCGGGATCCCCGGAATCAAGGACTTCAAAGGGCACGTTTTCCACTCCGCACGTTGGGATTACGACTACACGGGTGGAGACGCCGACGGCGGCTTGGACAAGTTGGCCGACAAACGCGTGGCGCTGGTCGGCACCGGCGCGACCGGCATCCAGCTGGTGCCGCACCTCGGCCGCGACGCCAAGGAGTTGTTCGTCTTCCAGCGGACCCCGTCATCGGTGGACGCGCGTACCAACCCGCCCACCGATCCGGTGTGGGCGGCGTCCCTGCAACCCGGTTGGCAGGAAGAGCGGAAGCGCAACTTCCACAACTGGTCGCCCTTCGTCGGTGTGGTGTTCGGCGAACCAGACCTGGTCTGCGACTTCTGGACCGAGCTCGGACGCAACCTGACCGCCCGGATCGCGGCCAGCGAGAATCCGGCCGAGGTGACCATCGAGCAGATCATGGCCTTCCGTGAAGAAGAAGACTTCAAGATCATGGAGCGGCTGCGCCGTCTCGTCGACGAGATCGTCGAGGACCCCGCGACGGCCGAGGCGCTGAAGCCGTACTACCGCTTCATGTGCAAGCGGCCGACGTCCAGTGAGCACTATCTGGAAACGTTCAACCGCCCCAACGTGACCCTGGTCGACGTGTCGGCATCCAAGGGCGTGGAACGGCTCACCGAGAAGGGAATCGTCGCCGACGGGGTCGAATACGAGGTCGACTGCGTGATCTTCGCCAGCGGATTCGAGATCTCCACCGAGATCAGCCGCCGGTTCGCGATCGAGCGCATCGTGGGCCGTGACGGGCTGTCGCTGTTCGACTACTGGCAGAACGACTACAAGACACTGCACGGCATGACCAGCCGTGGATTCCCCAACCAGTTCTTCATGGGCTTCATCCAGGGCGGCGTCTCGGCCAACACCACGGCGATGTTCGAACAACAGGCCGAGCACATCGCCTACATCGTCGCCGAGGCGCAGAACCGGGGCGCCACCACGGTCGAGCCAAGCCAAGAAGGCCAGAACACCTGGGTCTCGACGGTTCGCGAACTGGCGATCGACAACTCCGCGTTCGAACTGTCGTGCACGCCCGGCTACTACAACAACGAGGGCCGCGGCGGCCAGGAACGCAATGGGGCGTTCCTCGGCGATTTCTACTCGCCCGGGTTCTACGCCTTCGACGAGTTGATCGCGGAATGGCGGGCCAAGGGCGATCTCGACGGATTAGAGCTCACCACATGACGACGACAACTGCGCTCGACACCCGGGACATCAAGCCGCGCATCGGAACCGAGATCCGGACCGACAAGGGCACGCTGCTCTCCGGCGAACATGCCGGGCGGATCCGCGAACTGCTCGAGCAGCGGGGGGTGCTGGTGTTCCCGCAGATCGGGTTCACCGACGACGAGCAGATCGCGTTCACCGAAACCCTCGGCACGTTCGCTCCCGAGCACCACGGCGAGAAGCTGTACAAGGTCTCCCTCGACACCGAGGTGAACACGCAGGCCGACTATCTCAAGGGTTCGCTGTACTGGCACATCGACGGGACGATGAACGAGGTCCCGATCCTGGCCTCACTGCTGCAGAGCGTGGCGTTGGGGAACCCGGAGGAGGGTGACACCGAGTTCTGCAACACCTACGCCGCCTATGAGGACCTGTCCGACGAGGACAAGGCTGAGATCGAGGGCCTGCAGGCCATGCATTCGGCGTGGAACACGATGTTCTACTACGACCCGGAACCCAGCGCCAAGGCTCTGCGCCGCATGATGGCCATCGGCGATCGGGAACTGCCGTTGGTGTGGACCCATCAGTCCGGCCGCAAGTCGCTCGTGCTCGGTGCCACCGCTCGCCACATCGTCGATGCCGACGGCCCGATCGACTTCCGCAAGAGCGCCGAACTGCTGGTGCGGCTGCGGGATTGGGCCACCCAGCCGGAGTTCACCTACCGACACAAGTGGACAGTCGGTGACCTGGTGATCTGGGACAACACCGGAACCATGCACCGGGCCACGCCCTATGACCCGATGTCCGGCCGGCTGTTGCAGCGCACCAAGCTCGAGGGCGAGGAGCCCTTCGCTTGAGCACTCTCAGATTCGACGATCGTGTCGCCGTCATCACCGGTGCCGGGCGGGGACTGGGCCGCGAGTACGCCCTGTTGCTGGCGTCGAGGGGCGCGAAGGTTGTCGTCAACGACCCCGGGGGCAGTCTCACGGGAGATGGCACCGACACCGCCCCGGCGCAGCAGGTGGTGGATGAAATCGTCTCAGCCGGTGGTGAAGCCATCGCCGTCACCGATTCGGTGGCAACGGCAGAAGGCGGTCAGGCCATCATCGACGCCGCCGTCGAGCGCTTCGGCCGTGTCGACATCTTGATCCACAACGCCGGCACGGTGAGGCGCGCATCGCTCAAGGAGATGAGCTATGACGATTTCGACGCGGTGCTCGACGTGCACCTGCGTGGAGCGTTCCACGTTGTGCGCCCAGCATTTCCGTACATGTGCGCGGCCGGGTACGGGCGCGTGGTGCTGACCTCGTCGATCGGCGGACTCTACGGCAACCATGAGGTGGCCAACTACGCTGCGGCCAAGGCCGGGATTCTCGGGCTGTGCAATGTCGTGGCACTGGAGGGTGCCGCCGACGGTGTGCTGTGCAACGCGATCGTTCCGGGCGCGGTGACCCGGATGGCCGAAGGGCTGGACACGTCGGCTTATCCGCCGATGGGCGCGGATCTGGTCGCCCCGGCGGTGGGCTGGTTGACGCATGACTCCTGTTCGGTCACAGGCGAATTCTTCGTGGCGATCGCCGGACGGATTGCCCGCGCCGTCGTTGCCGAGTCACCGGGGGTGTACCAAC
The DNA here is from genome assembly GCF_001942625.1 of Mycobacterium syngnathidarum. Classification (GTDB taxonomy): domain Bacteria; phylum Actinomycetota; class Actinomycetes; order Mycobacteriales; family Mycobacteriaceae; genus Mycobacterium; species Mycobacterium syngnathidarum. Next base: position 327,125 of record NZ_MLCL01000062.1, on the reverse strand, counting down.
CGTCGTGGACGGTCGAAGAGGTGGGGGAGCAGATGGACCACATCCGTGACGTGAGCGAGCCGGTGATCTTCCCGGTGGTTCCGGACGGTCACGCTGACCACATCCGTTATAGCTTTGCGCGCGCGGCAGAGGGGGTCAGTTCATGAGAGCCGGTCCACTGCAGGGAGTTCGGGTCGTCGATCTCACGGCGATGGTGATGGGGCCGTACTGCACTCAGATCATGGCGGACATGGGTGCCGACGTCATCAAGGTCGAGACCCCGGCAGGCGACAACACCCGCTATATCTCGGTGGGCCCGGCGCCCGGGATGAGCGGGGTGTTCGTCAATGTCAACCGCGGCAAGCGCAGTGTGGTGCTGGACCTGCGATCCGAGCAGGGCAAGGCGGACCTGCGGGCCCTGATCGCCGACGCCGACGTGTTCATCCACTCGATGCGCGCGAAGGCCATCAGCAAGCTCGGCTTCGGCTACGACGATGTGGCGGCGATCAATCCGGGCATCGTCTACACCAACTGCTATGGCTACGGCCGGCGCGGTCCGGACGCCGACCGCCCGGCCTACGACGACACCATCCAGGCAGAGTGCGGATTGCCTGCCGTGCAACAGCAATTGACCGGTGAGGCCTCCTACGTCGGCACCATCATGGCCGACAAGGTGGCCGGCCTGACCGCGCTGTACGCCACGACGATGGCGTTGTTCCACCGGGAACGCACCGGTGAAGGCCAGGAGGTCGAGGTCAGCATGTTCGAGACCATGGCCTCCTTCATGCTCGTCGAGCATGCCAATGGCGCCATGTTCGACCCACCGCTGAGCCCGGCGGTGTATCCGCGGGCGGTCACGCCCAACCGCAGGCCGTACGAGACCAAGGACGGCCACATCGCCGCCCTTGTCTACAACGACAAGCACTGGAACGCTTTCATCGATCGCGTGCAGCCCACCTGGAACAGTTCCGAGTACGCGACCCTCGAACAGCGGGCCCACCAGATCGACACCGTGTATGGGCTGGTGGCCCAAACCCTCAAGGAACGCACCACCGCGGAGTGGCTGGATCTGTTCGCGGAACTGGAGATCCCGGCGGCGCCCATGCTCACGCCGGATGAGTTGTTCGAGAACGAGCACCTCAACGCGGTCGGGTTGTTCGAGACCGTCGACACCCCGCACGGCCGGGTGCGGATGCCGGGTGTGCCGACCTGGTTCTCCCGAACCCCGGGCCACATCGCCGGATATGCGCCGGAGCTCGGGGCGGACACCGCCGAGGTGCTTGCCGAGCTGGACGCCGCCAGGGCGGAATAGAAAGGCCAGGAGTGGATTTCGATTTTGGTGAGGCGGCCGACACGCTCCGCGGTGAGCTGCGTGCGCTGATCGCCGACGAGGTGCCCGCCGACTTCCTCGGCGCATTCACCGATGACCCTGCGGACCTGGCGGTGGCCCAGCAGTTCTGCCGGACGCTGGCACAGCGGCACCTGCTGTGCATGTCGTGGCCGAAGGAGTTCGGTGGCGGCGACGCGTCGGTATGGGAGCAGACCGTGGTGCGCGAGGAGATGTGGGCGCACCACGAGCCGCGCGGCGCCCAGTACATGGGGGTCAACTGGGTGGGCCCGATCATCATGCGGCACGGCACCGAAGAGCAGCAGCGCAAGCACCTGCCCCCGATCGCCAACGGTGAAGTGATCTGGTGCCAAGGCTTTTCCGAGCCCGAGGCAGGTTCGGACCTGGCCTCACTGCGGACGTCCGCCCGTCGAGAGGACGACGGCTGGCGGGTCAACGGTCAGAAGATCTGGACCTCGTACGCCACCATGGCGCAGTGGATCTTCTTGCTGGCCCGCACCTCCAAAGGGGAGAAGAAGCAGCAGGGCATGACCATCTTCCTGGTGCCGATGGATTCTCCAGGGATCACGGTGCGCCCGATCCGCACCATGATGGGGCCGCATCATCTCAACGAGGTGTTCTTCGACGACCTCAAGGTCACCGAGGCCGATGTGCTCGGAACGGTCGATCAGGGGTGGTCGATCGTGCAGGACGTGGTGTCCTTCGAGCGTGTCGGCATCGCCCGCTACGCCCGCTGTGAGCGGCTGCTGCAAGCGGCTCCCGAGGTGCTCGGCGACAAGTGGGAGCACCTGCCCGCTGAACTCCGCGGCCGGTGGACGCGGATGCTCACGCACTGCCGCCGGGCCCGGCTGATGGCCTACCGGGTGGTTTCGATGCAAGCCACCGGGCGGGTGAATCCCGGTGACTCCGCGGCATATCGGATCGCGGTGACGCGGCTGGACCAGGAGAGCGCCGAGGTGCTGATGGAGATTGCCGCGGCGCTCCCCAGGGGCGGCAGCAGGAAAGCCGAGTACTTCCGCGCCGAGGTCGAGGACCACTGGCGGTACTCACAGGCGTCCACGGTGTCCTCGGGAAGCATCGAGATGCAGCGCATCCTGCTGTCTCGGACCATGCTGGCCGGAAAGGCGTGACGCAAATGATTCTGGATCTCAGCGATGACGCGCAAGAGTATGGCCGCGAGGCCCTGAAGGCGTTCGAAGCCGCCGGTGGAGATCAGTTGTTGGCCCAGGCCGACGCCAAACCGGATACCCGCACTGGGCTGGTCATGCCGGTGCTGGACGGCCTCGGCGTGTTCGAGCTCGAACCACGCAGCGACGCGGACTCATTGGAGGCCGCCGCGGCTGTGTGCCGCAGTGCCGGCTACTGGGCCCTGCCGTATCCGGTTGCCGAGCGATTGGCGCGCCCGGCGGATCTGGACGTCGACGGGCTGGTTGTCATCGACGCCGATGCTCCGGAAGCGGCGCTGCAGGGCCTGGACGACCGTTGGGCCACCGTCACATTGGGTGGCAACCGCAGCACGGTGACCAAGACCGGTGCGCCGGGTCCGTCGTTCGCCACCGCACTGGAGCTGTCCGCCGCGGACAGTTCAGGCCTGGATGACGTGGCGCTGGCCCTGACACTGCCGTCGTGGACCTTGCTCGGCATGCTGGACCGGGCCATCGATCTGACCGTCGCGCACGTCAGCCTGCGCAAGCAGTTCGGCCAGACGCTGTCGTCCTTCCAGGGGGTGCAGTTCCAGCTGACCGACGCCGAGGTGGAACGCAGTGGGGTCGACATGCTGGCCAAACACGCGCTGTGGAGCCTCGGTACCCACCCGGCCGACGAAGCGATCAACGATGCGCTGGCTCTGCGGCTGGCCGCGATCGAAGCCGCCGAGGTGGTCTTTCGGGTGTGCCATCAGTTGCACGGCGCCGTCGGCTTCTGCGATGAAACCACGCTGTCCTGGCTGTCGCGCTACAGCCAGCCGTTGCGCCGCTTGCCCTTCGGGGTGTCCACAACGCGCGACACGCTGACTGCCCGGCTGGGCCGGCGCGGACTCACCGGGTTGTTCTCGTGAGCGAGCTCGAGGAATTCCGGGCCACCGTAAGGGACTGGTGTGCGGCGCACGTCCCGAAAGACTGGCGCGCCAACCAGACCGGCGTCGGCGACGACGAATTCGTGTCGTTCCAGAAATCCTGGTTCGCTGAGTTGCACACCGCCGGATACGCGGTCCCGCACTGGCCCGCCGAATGGGGAGGCGGTATGTCGGTGCCCCAGCAGATCGTGCTGTACCAGGAGTTGGCTGCGCACGACGCGCCGCGGCTGGTGCTGGCCTTCGTCGGTATCCACCACGCGGCTTCGACGCTGCTTGCCGCGGGCACAGACGAGCAACGCAGACGCCACCTGCCCGCCATCCTCGACGGAGAGATCTGGGTCCAGGGATTCTCCGAGCCGGAGGCCGGATCGGATCTGGCTGCCCTGCGCACCACCGCCCGCGCCGAGGGGGACAACTTCATCGTCAACGGCCAGAAGCTGTGGGCCAGTGGCGCTCTGCACGCCGACTGGTGTCTGTTGCTGGCCCGCACCGATCCGGACGCGCCCAAACGGCACGGGATCTCGTACTTCCTGATGGACATGACCACACCCGGCATCGATGTGCGGCCGATCCGAAACGCGGTGGGGGACTCGCATTTCTGCGAGATCTTCCTCAATGACGTCGCGGTGCCCGCGGCCAACCTGATCGGCCCGCTCAACAAGGGTTGGCAGGTGGCTCAGGCGACGCTCGGTGCCGAACGTGGCATGACCATGCTGGAATTGTCGGAGCGGTTGGGCAATGCGGGCTTCAGGTGGCTACTCGAAGCTGCGCCCCTCGACGACCCCGTGGTGGCAGACCAATTGGCGCGGTTCGAAACTGAACTGACCGGACTGCGCGGGCTGTGCCGGGATCTGGTGGAACGCAGCGAGGCAGGGCGCGCCGGCCCCGCCGACGCTTCGATCGTGAAGCTCTACTACAGCGAGTTGTTGCAGCGGATGACCGGATTCGGTGCCGAGCTCGGAGGGCTGGCCGCCCATACCGTGCTGGCCAAACCGGCCTCCAGCGGCTGGGAGTCGGGCGCCTGGATGCTCGATTTCATCGGATCGTGGGAATGGACCATCCCCGGCGGAGCCAGCGAGATCCAGCGCACCATCATCGGTGAGCGCGGTCTGGGCCTGCCCCGAGAGCCGAGTGCGGTGTGATGAGCGACCTCCCAGATTTTTCAGACCTACACGACGAACTTCGTTCGGTGGCAGCCGATCTGCTGGCCAAAGACAGCATCGACTGGCCGCTGCTGGTCTCGGCGGGATGGGTCGGACTGGACGCCCCCGAGACGACCGGCGGCGCCGGCGCGACGTTCGCCGAGGTTGCAGTCATCTGTGAGGAGTTGGGTCGAGCCGCTGCCTCTACCGGCTACCTGGGCGGTGCGGTGCTGGCGATCGGCGCGTTGAACGCATTGCAGCCCAACGAGTCCCGGGACGCTCTCGCGTGGGCCGTGGTTGCCGGGGACACCCGCGCCGCACTGGCACTGCCAGGGGAAGGCGAAGCGGCGCCCTTCGATCTGGCCATCACCCGGCTTGGCTGGCGGGTACACGGGCAGGCATCTTTTGTACCGGATGCGGCCGGCGCCGAGCGGTTGCTGATCCCCGCGCGTGACGCCGACGGGGTCGCGGTGCTGGTCGACGTGGCTGCCCAGGCGTCCGGGCTGACGGTCGCCGACCAGCCGGTGCTCGACGAGACCCGCAGGCTGGCCACCGTGACGGCCGAAGGCGTGGAAGTCGATGAGCATGCGGTGTGGCGGTTCGACGGCGACGCCGAGGCGTGCCTGCGTGCGCTCACCGAGCGTGGCGCGCTTGCCGTCGCGTGTGACAGCCTTGGCGTCGCGCAGGCCATGCTCGACACCACGGTGTCCTACACCGGGGTTCGCCGACAGTTCGACCGTCCGATCGGCTCGTTCCAGGCGGTGAAGCACGCTTGCGCCGACATGCTGGTGCGGATCTCGGTGGCCCGACAGCTCGTGAACGCGGCCGTCGCGACACCTGGACCACGCGCGGTTTCGATGGCCAAGGCCTATGTCACCGAGGCGGCCGTGGAGGTGGCCGGCAAGGCCATGCAGTTGCATGGCGGCATCGGCTACACCTGGGAGAGCGGCGTGCACGTCTATCTCAAGCGGGCCGCGCTCAACCGTTCGCTCTACGGCTCGCCCGCCGAACACCGCGCCGAGGTCGCGCAGCGCTACCACTAGCCCCGCGAGCAGACACAAACTCGCACTTTTCAGGCCCAAACAGTGCGAGTTTGCGTCTGCTCGGCGGGGTGCGATGAGTTTTCCGCACGGGGGTGGTCAGACTTAGCGACTGTCCATTCGGTGAAGGAGCAATAATCGTGGTTACCCGTCAGAGCGCCCCGCTGGGCGCCCCCACCTGGATCGACCTGGCCACGTCCGACCTGGAGCGCGCCCAGCGGTTCTACGGTGCCGTGTTCGGCTGGACGTACGAGACCGGCGGCCCCGAGTACGGCGGTTACGTCACCGCCTCGGTCGACGGCCAAGTGGTCGCCGGCCTGATGCGCAACGACCCGCAGTGGAACGCGCCCGATGCGTGGACCACCTACCTGCACACCGCTGACGCCGACGCCACGGTGGCGGCCACCATAGCGGCCGGCGGAAGCAACTGCGGTGGCGTGATGGACATCCCGGCCAAGGGGCGGATGGCAATGATGACCGATACCGCAAGTGGGTTCTTCGGCATCTGGCAGCCGGGCGGGCATGACGGTTTCGCGGTTTTCAACGAGGCCGGCGCACCGGTGTATCACCAGCTGACCACCAGTGACTACGCGAAGGCGCTGGACTTCTACCGGGCGGTCTTCGGCTGGGACACCGAAGTCGTGTCGGATTCCGATGAATTCCGCTACAGCACTGCCAACTTCGACGGTGAGGCGCTCGTCGGGGTGATGGATGGATCGGCGTTCATTCCCGAGGGGGCTCCGTCGGCGTGGACCACCTTCTTCGGTGCCGAGGACGTGGACAAGACGATCGAGCTCATCGTCGCCAATGGCGGCTCGGTGGTCCGGCCGGCCGAGGACACCCCCTACGGACGGCTGGCCGCGGTGGCAGACCCGACCGGGGCCGGATTCAATCTGTCGTCGTTGCAGGGCTGAGCGCGAAGTCGGCGAAGTCGAAGCCCGGCACCACCACACAGCTGACCAGGGCGGGCTCATCGTCACGCGGCTTGGCGCGTTGCCAGTAGCCGGGCGGCACCAGCAGTTGCGGGTGCTGCCCGGCGGCGATGTCCGGACCCAGCAGAAGGCCTGTCGCGGTGTCTTTGTCCGCACCGATCTCCAGCACCAGCGGGCTGCCCCGATGGTGGAACCACAGCTCGGCGCTGCGGACCGTATGCCAGGCGGACTGTTGGCCGGGCATCAGCAGAAATAGGATCGCGGTCCCGGCGCTGCGCGGCCCCGAGTAGCCCGACGGCAGCGAGGTCTGGCTTACCGTCAGTTCGCTCCGCCACGTCTCGCGATACCAGCCGCCCTCGGGATGAGGCGCTAGATCGAGCTGTCTGGCCCAGTCGGGTAATTCGGTCACACCCGATAGTCTCGTCGCTATGGTTCGTCTGCGTCCAGGTTGGCGCGTGGCCCCGGGGTGGCTGGTAGCCCTGTGTGCCGCTGTCCTCGTGGTGGTGGCCTGGTTGCCATGGCTGACCACCAGTGCCAATGGCGGCGGCCGGGCCAACGCGATCGGGGGCGCGGTGGGCAGCATCGTGCTGCCACACGGATTCGGTGCCGGGCAGCTGATCGTCCTGCTCGGCGCCGGGCTCATCGTGGCCGGTGCCATGGCCGGGCGTGGCCTGTCGCAGCGCTGGGCTTCGGCTGCGGGACTGACGATTTCGCTCGCCCTGGTGGCGTTGACGGTGTGGTACTACACGCTCAACGTCCAGGGACCGGTGGCCGCGGGGTACGGGCTCTATCTCGGTGGCGCGATGGCGGTGCTGGCCGCCCTGTGCTCCGTGTGGTCTCTGGTGTCGACGTTGGGGCAAAGATGAGCGCATTCGTGTCGCCCGTGGAGCTGACCGGGCAGCGTTGGGTGAGGTTGGAACCATTGACGACCGGACACGTCCCGGAGATCGACGCTGCTGCTTCCGACGGTGAGTTGGCGTCGTTCTGGTACACCGCGCCACCGCGGCCCGGGGCCGCAGCCGAGTGGGTGCGCCACCTGCTCGAGCTGCGCAAGGCCGACGACGGCGTCAGCTTCGCCGTGCGCACCCTCGACGGCAGGTTGGTGGGCTCCACCAGTTATCTCAACGTCGACGCGCCCAACCGCCGACTGGAGATCGGGCACACCTGGTATGTCGCCGATGCCCGGCGCACCGGCGTGAATGCCGAAACCAAGCTGTTGATGCTGGGCCACGCTTTCGATGAGTTGAATTGCGTTGCAGTGGAATTCCGGACGCACTTCTTCAATTTCGCCAGCCGCACGGCGATCGAGCGGCTCGGTGCCAAGCTCGACGGTGTCCTGCGCAGCCATCAACTGTTGGCCGACGGGTCACGTCGTGACACTGTCGTCTACTCGATTCTGGACATCGAGTGGCCCGCGGTGCGGTCCAACCTGAAGTTCAGGCTGGACCGCCGCGGCGGGATCACCTAGTCCGCATCGACAGTGGTGGTTTCGATCGACTTGCGGTCGGCGCCATGCGCCACTTCGATCTTGCGGGGCCTGGCACGTTCGGCCATCGGGATCGTGACGGTGAGGACACCGTTCTCGTACGTGGCCGAGATCGCCGACGAATCGATTCCGTCGCCGAGCGACAACTGACGCCGGAAATTGCCGAAGAACCGCTCATTGGTGAGCCACTGCGCGGATTCTTCCGAACGGGCGGTTCGATGCGCTGAGATGGTCAGCGTTCCGTTGTCGACATTGACGTCCACCGACCCCGGATCCACCCCGGGTAGGTCGGCCGTCAAGACGTAGTGGTCACCGATTTTGCAGAGGTCCATCGGCATGAACCTGGGTGTGCGTGTCGACCCGGAATCACCTGACAGCAAACTCCTGGTCAGAACATCAAGGTCGCTGAACGGATCAAAACGAAGCACAGCAATTCACCTCCCGTACGATCTCAGAGCCCGCCACCCTGGCAGGCAGCCAATCACTGTGCACCGCCGATATTAGCACTCGACATAGGGGAGTGCCAGAAATTTTTGAAGTGATTTTGTGGCGGTTTGTGCATGTCAGCCTCGTGGCTACGGTGGCGGCGCTCGTAACAGCACAACCCCGGACCGTGAAATATGCGCAGGGTTCAACGCCGCCCCGAGCGGCGGATCCCATCGAGCGTGGAGCGGGGCCCGCCGATGCTGCCGTAGCGACGGCCGCGGTACAGAACAGGGGCGCGTAGCAACCGCGACGTCCGAGCCGGTCAGGCTGCCGACACCGTGGTTCCGGTGAGCTCCGCGCCGCATCGATCACACTTCAGAACAGGCGAGAAAGCGTGCCCGTGGCCGGTGTGCGTGAGGAGCACCGCCGGGCCTTCGGGAGCGGGGAACGCCCGCTGTGCCCAGGCCAGCGCCGTAACCAGCACGGGTAGGAATGCCGCGCCCTTCGGTGTCAGCCGGTACTGCGGGTCCTCGGCATCGGCGCTCAGAATCCCGTTGTCCCGGAACGTCTTCAGGCGGTCGGCGAGCGATCCCGGCGGGGCGGCGAGCGCCCGCTGAAACTCAGCGAACCTGGAGGTGCCGGTGAACGCAGCGACCAGGATCGCGAATGCCCAGCGGTTGCCCAGCGCGCTCATGGACTGAGGGAACAGGCCGGACGGGGAGTCGCGCCGATCGTCGACCGAGCGGCGCCGGGTCGTCACCGCGGGCAGCGACCGTGACCAGCCTCCGCTCGGCCCCCAGGCGGCGGTCACGTCGCCGGCCGCCGTCGGGTCTCCGCATCCGCCGCAACAGAGCACTGGCGAGAAATCCGCACCGCAGCTCAAGTGGTGCATCGCGGGCAAGGGCTCGCGGTGTTCGGGCACCCAGTGGCGTTCCCACGCCCAGATGGACACCAGCACCGGCCACAGCGCTCGTCCGCGCGGTGTGACGAGGTATTCGTCGCGGGGCGGCCGCTGCTGATACCGGTGACGTTGCAGCAGATCTTCTTTGGTGAGGAAGCGCAGGCGGCGGGTCAGCACCGAGTTTGAGATGGGCAGCCGCGCCGTGAACTGCCCGTAGCGGGTGGCGCCCAACAAGGCCTGTTGCATCACCAGCAGCGTCCACTCGTCGCCGACGAGACCCAGCATCTGTCCGACGGCGTTGGTGTCTCCGGCCGGGAGGTCAGTCACGCACCAGCCATCGGCGCAGCTCGTCACCTGGCGCCCAGGTGGAGTGGGTTCCGCTGGAAACTCGTTCCGGCAGAGCCAGTTTGCACACCGGCCCGTCGGCGACCCTGGCGGCCTCGAACACCAGGCAGTAGGACGCGTCGTCGTTCATGTCTGTGGTGATGGTGACCAGGTAGCCGTCGTCCTCGCTGCGGCTGCCCACACGAGGCGCCATCGCGGTCTCGCTGCCGTACACACCGTCATCGAAGGCGTAGCGCTGTTCCGATCCGGTGTGCAGGTCGTGGCGGACCAGCCCGTCGAACAGGAACCAGCCGGGCTTGCCGGTGGCGGCATAGGCGTAGCGGTAGTCGCGCCCGGCGTAGCCGGGGTTGATCATGCCGAATTCGGTGATGCTGTCGGATAATTGCTCTTCGCGGGTCTGGCCCGTGACGAGGTTGAACCGCCAGCGGTGCAGCCTGGTCTGCATCTTGTCCAGCGCCAAGGCCGGTGCGGCATGGCCCTGGAAAAACCCGTCGAGCACGATCTCGTCGCCGTCTTCGTAGGCGTTGGTGAAGTGCAGCACGTAAGTGGTGTCGGCTTCGAACCATTTGACGTCGCCGGCGGTTCCTCGGCGGGGGAGCACTGCGAAGCGGGACGGTATGTCGCGGTGCAGCTTCGGCAGGTGCACGTTCTTCTTGAGGAACTCGGCATCCCAGAACAACGGAAAGTCGTTGAGAATCACGTAGTTCTCGGTGAACGCCATGTCGTGCGGTAGCCGGGGCCCGGGCAGTTCGACGTCGACGTAGTGCACCAGTCGGTTGTCGGCGTCCACGACGCCGTAGTGCATGTACGGCGTTTGCTTGCCGTAGTTGAAGAACAGCAGTTCGCCGGTGGCGTGATCGGCCTTGGGATGTGCCGATACGCCCCATTCGGCAGGGAAGGCCCCGCCCCAGTCCTCCTTGCCGAGGTTGTCGCCGGTGCAGGGATCGACGCGGTACAGGTCGCCGCACTGGTAGAAGCTGGTGAGCGCCACCCCGCGGTGCACCGTCACGTCCGTGCTGGAGGCGTCTTTCATCAGCGTGCGGGCACCCCAGCCGCGGTCCCGCTTGGCCAGTTCGACGGGCTCGGCGATACCGGGCCACAACGGGCCGCCGGCCTCGTTTTCGGCCAGGAACCCATCGGTGCGGATGAACCTGTTGCGGTAGAAGGCTTTTCCCTCCCGGAACCCCACGATGTGCAGCATCCCGTCCCCGTCGAACGGGTGATAGGTCTGAAACGCCGGATGCAGCGGGTTCTCGGTGTTGCGGAGGTACACGCCGTCGATGTCGGACGGAATTTCGCCGTCGACGACTGCCAGATCGTCGGCGTCGAATTCGGTGGTCTGCGGCCGCCAGGCCCCGGTCCGGTAGGGGTGGGCGTCATCCTCGGGCAGCGTGGACAGGAACTTGGTCACGATCTCGGTGTGCATGTCTATTCCTTGCTCGTCACGACGAAGCTGACAGTGGTTGCGGTGCTGCCGCCAAAGTTCAAGGTGCCGAAGGCCTTTGCATCCTCCACCTGGTAGGGGCCGGCGGAGGCACTGACCTGCTTGGCGGCATCGAGCAACATCCGCACACCCGTTGCACCGACCGGGTGGCCGCCGCCGATCAGCCCGCCGCTGGGGTTGATCGGCAGCCGGCCGCCGATCTCGATCTCGCCGTTCTCGATGGCCTTCCAGGATTCACCGGGACCGGTCAACCCGATGTGGTCGATGGCCAGGTACTCGCTGGGAGTGAAGCAGTCGTGGACCTCGAACCCGTCGAGATCCTCCAGGCTCACCCCGGCACGGCCGAACGCGTCCAGCACGGCTTGGCGTACGTGCGGCAGTAGATACGGATCCGTCGCGCTCCGGTCGAGCTTTTGGCGCAGTCCGAGGCCGACTGTGGTGTGACCCCAACCGCCGACGCGAGCGACCGGGCGCGCGGTCGGGTGCGCACGGAGATAGGAGTCGCTGACCAGCACCAGCCCGGCCCCGCCGTCGGTCATCTGGCTGCAGTCGAACCGGCGCAGCCGACCTTCCACCACTGGATTGCCCGCGTCGTCGGAAATCGGAGTGGGTACCGTCCAGTCGCGAGTCTGGGCGTTGGGATTGGCTCGGGCGTTGCAGAAGTTCAATGCGGCGATGGCCCGGAGATGCTCGGCATCCAGGCCGTAGCGCTGGTCGTAGGCGTCGGCTACCCGGGAGAACATCGATGGCCAGACGAACTTGGCCTCCTCGGCTTCATGGCCGATCCAGGCCGCGGCGCCGAGGTGTGCTGCAGCGGTGTCGCCGGGCACCGTTTTCTCCAGCTCCAGTCCGATGACGAGGGCGCTGTCGTAAGCGCCGGAACGCAAGTCGGCGATGGCTCCGAGGATCGCGATGCTGCCCGACGCGCATGCGGCCTCGTGGCGGGAGGCAGGTATGCCCCAGAGGCCAGGATGGACCGTGGCCGGCATGGCGCCCAGGTGAGCTTGACCGGTGAACAGTGCACCGAAAGCGTTTGCGACGTGGACGACGCCGATGCCGGTGGGTTCGATTCTGGCGCTGTCCAAGGTGTGGTCGACGACCTCGCGGGTCAGCCCGGCGAAGTCGACCTGCTCGCGGGAGAGGTTGCGGGCGAAGTCGCTCTGGTAGCCGCCCAGAATCCAGACATCCTCCATGGCCGGCGACGCTACTACAACTAAGAGAGTGACTAGAGCGGTTGAAACAAATAACGCCGTGGCAGAAATCCGAGTTGGATTCCCGCCACGGCGTTACCCGTGGTTAAAGGCGGATCAGTCGTCCCAGCCGCCGTGTCCGTGGCCGTGCCCGCGGCCACGCCAGCCGTTGTCCCAACCATGCCAGCGGCCCCAGCCGGGACCTTCCACGCACGCCTGCACGTAGCCGTACGGTCCGGTCGCACAGATCTCAGGACCCGCCGACGCCGGAGCGGCAGCCGCGACCGCCACGCCGACCGGCACCGCCAGCGTGCCCAGCCCGATTGCCGCCACCCTCTTCAGTTTCGAACGCATCTTTCTTGCCTCCGGGTTTGTTAGCTGTGTACGAGCTCAAGACCCCCGTCTGTAGATAACATTAGTACAACTCATCATGTTCCTGGGAATCGCCTGGGACGTCGTCATACAGCAGATTTGCTCTCACGAAGCTCTTCCCGGTCAGGCTATTGAATTTATTTGCCAAGTGAAATTGTGATGACAAGGGGCTCCTCGGAGTGTTGCCAGCCGGCCGGTGTGACAGCTGCGTCGCATGGTGTGGCCGGGGGGCTCGACGAGTTTTGCCCGCTGCAGTGGTCTCCATCTAAGGACCGCACGACAGAAGGGGGACTCGTGGGTGCGCTGGACGGGAAAACGGCTCTGATAACTGGAGGGGCGCGCGGGCAGGGTCGCGCACATGCCAACGCATTGGCGCGCGAAGGCGCCGACATCGTCGTGTGCGACATCGCGGCTCCCGTCGCATCGGTGGACTATCCGCTGCCTACGCCGGCCGACTTGGAACACACCGCAAAGGAGGTGTCCGCCCTCGGCCGGCGCTGCACGGCGGTGATTGCCGATGTCCGCGACCTGTCTGCCATGCAGTCCCTGGTGGACAGCGCGGTCGCCGAGTTCGGGAGCGTCGATGTGGTGGTGGCCAACGCCGGGATCGCCAGTAGTGGGCCGATCGCGACCATGTCTGAGGGTCGGTGGCAGACCATGATCGACATCAACCTCACCGGTGTGTTCAACACGTTCCGCGCCGTGCTGCCGCATCTGATCGAGCGTCGGTCCGGGCGCGTCGTGGCCACGTCGTCGATCGTGGCGGGCACCGGAGCCACCAACTCTGGTCACTACGCGGCGACCAAGGCCGGTGTGGTGGCGCTGGTGAAGTCGGTGGCATACGAGGTTGCCGAGTACGGCATCACGGTCAACGCGGTGCTGCCGTCCGGGGTGAACACGCCGATGATCCACAACCCGGCGACCTACAAGGTGATCCGGCCGGACCTGGAGAATCCGGGTCTCGACGATGTCGAGGAGATGTTCGCCCAAGGCCGGCCGCGGCCGGGTCTGCTTGAGCCGCAAGACGTCGCCGATGCCGTGCTCTACCTGGTCTCGGATCGGGGCCGACTGAAGACCGGGGAGTCGATGATCCTGTCGAACGGCTTGAACTGACAGTACTGATCGAGACCGGGCGGAGGTCCCAGGTGCCTCCGCCCGGTCTCGGTGACCGATTCAGCAGCCGCAGGTGCAGGACGACGAAAGCTGCGCTTCCCCGTTCGCGTCACCGGAATCCGCGGTCTCTGTCCCGGGGCGCCAGTCGAACGGGAAGTGCTTGCTCGAACCGCCACTGTGCTCATGTGACCAGTCGAAGCCCACAGCGTGGTCCTCCTTGACCACGCCCCACGTGGCGACCTGGCCCGGCCCGACCTCGGCGCCCGGCGCATTGATCGTGGTCACCCGCCGGTTCGGGTCAGCCGTCGGGCCGGTCAGGGCCTCCACCAACAGGTCGACCTTGCCGGGAATCTCAGCGCGCCAGTAGGCAAGGTCATCGGCGGCCTCGAATCTGATCGGGGCGTATTCGATGCCGCGCATCTCCTCGATCAGGCTGCCGAATTCTGCCGGCCAGCCGCCTTCCTTGCCCGTGAAGATGCGTTCGAGTGCATCGCGCTGAGCGGCATTGCCCTTTTCATCGATGTAGAACATCAGCTTCATGGTGGCGTTCGGGTCGCCGATCCACATGTTGCCGGCGAACTCACCGAGCGCGATCACGCTGAGACCCGCCAAATCGGTGTCGCCGTAATGCCCTTCGCGAACGTGCCACACCAAGGTGAACAAGCAATCTCCGTGCGTGGGCTCCTGGGCGAAGCTGCACGGGCAAGGCAACTTGCAGCTGCACACGTCGAACCATTCTCCGCGCAAATGCCAATCGACCTGTGTCGACGAAGTCGTCATCGATCCCGCTCCTTCCGTTGAATACCCCCAGGGGGTATATGACGCAGCGACCGTAACATCGGCGAACTCGGGTGTGCAAGTACCCCCTAGGGGTATGATTGGCGCCATGTTCACTCGGATGCGCGACGCGGCATTGACCGCAATCGTCTCGACGTCCCTGGCCTCCTGCGCTGCATCGACCGGTCCGCCGGCGGCTGCTCCCGCCGGATCCGGCGTGGTGGAGGTCGCTGATCATCGACTGGTCGGCGTCGACGAATTCGCCACCACCATCGGAAAATCCGAGACACTGACGATCAACGTGCACGTGCCGTACCAAGGCGACATCCCGGGTACGGATCTGTCGATTCCATTCGATCGGATCGTCGAGCAATCCGATCGGTTGCCCACAGATCGCGATGCCATGATTGCGATCTACTGCCGCACCGGACCCATGAGCGCAACGGCCGCGACAACGCTGAAGTCGTTGGGATACACCGATGTCGTCGAACTCGACGGTGGAATGAAAGCCTGGCAGGCCAGTGGTCGTCCGCTCGTCGGCAACTGAGTCGGTCTGTGCAGTTATCCGTCCGAGGACAGGGTGAGCAGACGGCGCAGGATCCACACGACCCGCGCAAGCGACGCCACGGCGGCGAAGGCCGCCCACATGATGATCGCCTGTAGCCACCAGTAGCCGTTGTGGACGTTGGCGTCGGTCGTCAGCCCGACGAGCGCTGCGATGAACAATGCGAACAAGGTCGGCAACGCCGTGACGAATGCGGCACCCACCCGACGTTTGTCGTCGGCGGGCAACAGCTTGTCCACCGTGGTCATCGGTGCTCGAAGCAGGTTCACCAGGATGGAGATGCTGGTCAGGGTGAACCCGCCCATCGTGGCGGCCACGGTCGCCAGGATCTGGTATGCGGTACGGCGGGCGTCATGGGGAACCTCTGTGAGCGCCCATGGCAGCCAACCGGCCCGGCCCAGCAGCAGCCAACCGCCGACCACCGCCAGGGCGAGCAGCCAGTCCGCCCACTGATGACGAACCCAGTTGTGCTGCAGCCTTTCCCGGATGCTGAACTGCAGGACGGGGCGCTTATTCGCGTTCATCACCGGGAACCTCGATCAGCGTGTCGGCATAGTGCGCGGGCACACCCGGAACGGCCGGCACAGCCGACAGCAGATAGTCACGGTTGCGGGTCAGCGACTGCCGCAACAGCTCTCGCGCATATGCGGTTGATCGCTCCGGATCGTTCAAGCGGTCGGCATCGACGCGGGTCTTCTCGACGAACTTGTCTTCGAGCAGGTCGACCGATTGCGGGGTACCGCTGATGGATCCGACGACACGTGCACTTTCGAACTCCGACAGCGCTCCCGAACCCCGCAGGGCGTCGATCAGTTCGCGGATCCGCCGGCGGATCGCCTCCTTCTGTGTTCCGGTGCCTCGGCGGCCCACCGAGATCCCGATGCGGACGACGCCATCGTGGGCCAGCGCGCGGGCACCGTCGAGCGCCTGAACCCAGTCACCGCCGACCAGCTCGCGGTTGATGCGATCGGCCGGGATCGCGACGTCCACCCGCGACACACTCATCTCGTCGAGCGCCTGGTCGAGGTTCTGGGTGAGCACCGGCTCGATGCCGACTGCGATCTCGAGCTTGTGCTCGAGATAATCGGCCAACCGCCGGGCCCGTGGGCCGTCACCGCTTGTCAGCATGGCAACGATGTTGCGCTCACCGAACAGGCAATACGTCGGTTCCAGCAGGCCCTCATCCGGGGTCAGCCCGATCGCGCGCCGAGCGCCGGCGGCGCTGCCGATACTGGGCAGGTTCTCCCGCCGTACCTTGTCCAGGATCAGCATCCGGTCGTCACGCGTGCCGTGGGCGATCAGCAGCATCCCGTCGGGGCAGCGGCGGTAGCGGTTGCGGTCCTCGGCCTCAGCGCAGCTGAGACGCCGAACCACTTGCTCGGCTGGAAACTCACCGGGCAGGGCCGCACCGTCCGGCTGCAACAGCCGCCAATACTGCACCGTGCGGTTCACTGCCATCCCCCTGAACGTCGATCTGCTGATGACGCTACTGGGGCGGGCCGACAAGATCGGGGAGTCGCGGAACCTCAACCGAGGTCATACGGCAATTCAGTGCCCCCGGCAGGATTCGAACCTGCGACACCGGCTTTAGGAGAGCCGTGCTCTATCCCCTGAGCTACGGGGGCTGTGACCTATCGAGATAGGTGTCGAAAAACCCATAGGGACGACTCATGGTAGTCGGACGACGTGGATTCGGCGGTATCGGGTCTCCTGGGCGTGGTGCCGGTGCGGTTGACGGGGCTGGTGTGCCCGGCGGGATGGGTGTGGCGGCGCCGAGCGTTGAACTGTCCCATCGGGGTGGCTCAGGCGGCTGGAGATTGTTGGCGTCGTTGGTGAATGTGGTTGGCGATTACGTTGCGGCACAGGACGAATCCGATCGTGACGCTGCGTTGTCGGGTGGCGGAGCGTGCGGTGATGCGGCCGCCGTAGAGCGTGCGGTCGAGGGTGTTGTTGCATGCGCGCGGGACCGGTTGGAATCGTGGATGAAAACCCTGAGGCCGAATCTCCGGGGCGTCGAATTCGTGTTTCGTGCGGTCTTGCCATTGGTTCTGCACGCCCGGGGTTGTGAGGGCACACGTACCGCTCTCGCAGAGCGCCTATGACGTCGGGAAGGTGTCGGGTCGGTGACATCGGTCGGCTGAAAATTGCAGGCAACTCGGTGACCCGGGACATGTGCCAACATGTCCCACAACACGCAGGTTCCGAGGCAAATCTGATCGGGTAGAGGGTCTCCCCGTCGACGCTGCCAAACGCCGCATGGTGTCATCTGTGCCGCAGCGCCCCGTAGCCCAAGGTTCACCGGCTTGGTCCGCCGTATCCTGAAGCAAACTGGTGCTGACGTTCTCGACAGAGATTTGTCGCCGGAACCGATCCGAAGGGCCTCGGTTGCCGAGTATTCAGCGTTGTCCGAAGGTGGAGTCTTCCGAACGATACCGGCAACTCTGCCGGCGAGTGATGAGCCATCGTGGGGACTGGTCGCCGAGGTCGGCGCCCGGCGGATCTCGCGTCCGCGGCGTCCAGTTGCTGTCGAGAGGGGTCTGTGTCCTGCGGTGTACCGTACCGATGTCTTCGTTCGCCGCGTTGGGGGGATCGATTGTGGTGACGTTCGCTGACTTGCGTGATGCCAAGCCGCAGCTCTGGAGTACCGCTGCTCAAGATCTGCGCAAGGCCGCTCAGCAGTGCGAGCGGGTCGTCGGCGATATCTACGACAACGGTGTCCAACCGCTCAAGGAGAGTTGGGCAGATCATGTGGGTCAACTCGCGGTCGAGGTGTTGAAGAATAATGCAACGAAAGCCCAGACAACTTCGGTGCTGGCCCGTGCTGGCGTTGAACCTGTCGATGCGCTCGCCAACGCGGTGCTCACGGCGCAGAGCGAGTTGGAGAACGGCATTCACCTGGCCGAGTCAAATGGTCTGAAGGTCGATCCGGTCAGCGGGAAGGTGTCGCTGCCGAGATCTCTGGGCGCAGAAGCAGACCCGGTGGCCATGTTGATGACCATGAGTAAGGCGCAGGGGCTCATCGACGATGCGATCGAGGCGGCCACCCAAGCCGACAACCTGTGCTCGGATGCGTTGCGAGCAGCCAACGAAAACGCTGCCAATCCAGAGACCACTGTGGAGCAGGCGCAGGAAGTGCAGAGCGGAAACGTCAAGCGGGCTCTGGAGGAGATCCGCAACACGTTGCCTGATGGTCTATCTCCATCTGAGGTTGCGGCATGGTGGAACGGGTTGACCCCGAAAGAGCAATTCGACCTTCAGCGTGCGGTGCCGGTCGAGCTGTCCGACTTGGAAGGCATCCCGGAATCAGTGAAGTCACAGTTGGCCAATGATGGCCGCGGCTACAACCCTGTCGAAACAGTCAGGTGGGCGATAGATAACGCTCACAACGACGGACTGGACAGGCTGGACAATAACTGCACGTTGTTCGCTTCCGAGGCGTTGCGTGCTGGGGGCTTGGACGAGAAAGACGGACAGTGGAGCAAGCGGGACTGGCTGAACCCCGTGCCCGATATCCCCGGGTTGAACGGCAAGGACCTTGACGGCCAGCGCTACACCACGTCCTGGTACAACGCCGACCAACAGCGAGACTTCTTCTTGCACAACGGTGGGTCGGAGGTCTCGCTGCCCCAGGCGAGACCCGGTGACGTCATCTACTTCAATTGGGCCGACCCTGAGCTGCATAACGGCGAGGTCAGCCACCACACAGCAGTAGTGACTGCTGTTTTGCCCGATGGGGAGGTGCTGTATACCCAGCACACCCCGGGTGCACTGAATTACGGCTACGAGAGCCGGTTGCCCGTCAGGGCGCAAGAAGAGGGTGGGGCAGGCGTGACGATCGTTCGGCCGAAGGAGACCTGGTGAACGCCTCAGCAACACGCCATCTGTCCAAGCTACGCCATCCGCGCTGGTGGTTTGTGGCGTCAGGGTTGTTGCTGGGCGGTTCTCTGGTGACGATATATCTGGGCTCGCGGCGTATCTCGCAGTGGGTGAGCACAATTGAAGCTGCGGATTGCCTCCCGCCGTGGCCTCGCGTTCCCGAGCTTGGTGGCATCGGATGGACCGCGGTCTGTCTCGCGATTCCCGCCGTCCTTTGCTTGATCATCGGGCTGGTGCTTTTCCTCACTGGCCAGCGCAGGATCTGGGTGAAGGCTGTTGTGACGCTGGCGGGGATATGCGTTTTGCTGGTGGCACTGGTGGTGATGGCCATGGGATATACCGACGCCACCCAGGAGATCGATCGATATACCGTCAGCGGCAGCGCCGGGGGGCCGCTGTGTCCAGCATCCGGATAAGCATGTGCACACAGAGATCTATGACGGGGTTGTTCATTTGCTTTCAGGAGACACCGATTCATGAGTGACGATGACCTGAACATCGAACCCGGTGCCGTGGCCTCCAGTGGCCAGCGGTTGACCGATTTGGCTACGGCAGCCAAGACGCAGAACGCGACATATTTCACGTCGCAGGGGCCGGCAGCGGCCGGCAATCCCGGATTCTCCGCGGGTGCTGCGCTGACGGCTTTCGCGCAGACCCTGCATTCGAAAATGGACGGGTTTGTCGACGAATTGGCTCACAACGGCGAACAAGTCGTCGCCTCGGCCCGCTCGGTGCAGCAGGTCGATGCTGACACCGCCAACGGGTTCAACCGGGAGATGGCCGCGCTCAACGGACTATCCCAACAGCCCCGACCTCCTACCGGCCGCTAGAGCTGCGTGCCGGCGTCGTGGAGGCGGGTGGCGGCGTCGGTATCGCTGTTGCGGTAGGCCGTGGAGGCTAGCTGCAGTGCTTGGGCCTCGTCGGTCAAGCCCTGAATCATCAACCGGAAGCCTTCGTTCCACTCATCCCAGGCGGCTTGGCAGGCATCGGCGCCCGCGCCGGTCCACCCGCTGCTGAGCAGATCGGTCATCCGTCCGGCCAGTTTCATGTGCCGATCGATCAACTGATTGGCTACCGAGTCGGCGAATACCGCGTGCTGCTCGAGTTCGTCGGCGGTGACCCTCAGGCTCATGAGAACCTCGCCTTGTTGGCTGCGATGGCCTCCTGAAAATTGCGATGGGCCGCGGCGGAGGCGTGATGCAGACCTTTGATGCCGTCGGAGAGCAGTTGTGCGCCTTTGGCCCACTCGGCTTGGGCTTGTGCGTGCTTGACGGCGCCGTCACCTTCCCACCGGGTATGCAGACTGGCGACCCGGCTTTCCAGCGCGGCGATCTGCTGCTCGATTTCGCTGTCGAAACTCGCCAGCTCGGCGATCATCTGGTCCAGGGACCCGAGGTTCAGTTTTACTTGTTCGTTGCCCACGGTGCTCTCCCCTCACCGAAACTGTCCCGCCGTCCCCGCGTTCCGGAATCCGCCCCTGCGCGTTCCGGAACGCCCCATCCGGCGCGCCCCGACCTGCATCGTCGGGGGTTCTCGACAGGTCCCCGGGGGCGGTGACCTATCGAGATAGGTGTCGAAAAACCCATAGGGACGCTTCATGGTAGTTGGCCAAGGGCCAACTGGTGGCATCGGGGCGCCCGCCGAGGAGGTTCCTGGGCGTGTGTTACCGGCTGGGAGGTAAACGGCCTGCCGGAAGCGGTCGAGGCTACGCGGTGAACGTCGGTGGCCTCGACGAGGGCGTTCAGCACATCGGGAATGACGAACACTTGGGTCCCTTTGTCTTTGGCCGTTCGGGCGCCTGACGGGGGCCCGAATCAGCTCGCGGAGCCTCGCGTTGTGGCGGGGCCTGCCGCTCAGGCTTCTGGCGAACCGGGGCCTCACGTTGTGGCGGTGCCTGCCGCTCGGGTTGTTGCCAAGCCGGAGCCTGACGCACCGGGGCCTCAGGTGCCGGGGCAGGTGTTTGCGCCGGCGGTTCCGGAGCGGGCTTCTGCCGCGGTGCTTGCGGTTCGGGGCGCTGTTGCGCCGGTTCCCGGCGGGCCGGCGCCTCCTGCGCGGGCGCTTCCCGTGCCGGTGCTTCCTGCACCGGTGCCTCACGAACAGGGTTGTCCCGGCGTGGTGTCGAGTCCTCGCGGGGCGGTGCCACCTCGGGGCTGGGCGGACTCGCCGGTTTCGGATCGGCCGGTGGCGTCACCGCAGGGTGATCCGGTCTCAGCTCGGACGGCGGAGCCCCGGCACGGTCAGGTGCGTCCTTCTTCGGGTCGCCGGGTATCTGCCCGGGGGACCTGTCGGGGCCCAATCCCGGGGTGACGTTGTCCGGTTTCGGCAACCGATTTTCCCGCGGCTTGTCGGCGTCGGGTGGTGTGTAGGCGGGCGCCGGGTCCAGTTTGGGCGCGGTGAACCCGGGTTTCACCTTCGACGGCGGCGTAGCCGGCGCCGGTGCGGTCAATGCCGGTGGTGCAATGGATGTTTCGTTTCTGGTCTTGAGTGTGTCGGACTTGTCCTTGAGCGTCGACAGCTGAGGCGGCCCGGTGAGGACGGTGACCGGACGGGTGAGTTCTTTGGTGAAGTCACGGGCGGATTTGTCCGCGAGGTCCTTCATCAGCGGCCCGGAGACACGTTTCACCTTGTCGTTCGAGATGAACTGCGTCAGTGAGGCATTCAGGTTCACCACTGGGGACGAGAGGCGAATATCCACCTTGATGCCCCGGTTTGGGGCGGGCGGCGCCCAGTCGCGGTTGCGCGGATTGTGCCAATCCCGGTGCCGGTTCCAGTCCCGGTACCGATCCGGGTTGAACCCGTGGGCCCGATCCCACTGTGCGCGGCGGTATACCGGATTGTGTAGGTGGAACTTCCACTGGTAGTACAGCCGGTACGGGTGGTGGCGGTCGTACCAGTCCCGTCTGCGTGGGTCACCTGGGTGGTTGCGGCGCTGGCCCCATTCGTTCCAGCCATTGCGGTCCCAACCGTGGCGGTCGTAGCCGGCCCAGTTGTACCCGGCCCAGTTGTACCCCCAGCGGTCATAGCCCCAGCGGTCGTAACCCCAGCGGTCGTAACCCCAGCGGTCGAAGCCGAGGAAATCGAAGCCGTACCGGTTGTAGCCGCCGAGGTCGTAGTTGTACCAACCGCCGGGGTTGTAGCCGTAGAGCCGGCCCCAAGACGGGTCGTAGTAGCCCAGGTTGTTCAGGTTGGGCGTCATCGGCGGGTCGATGGGCTGCGGCCAATCGGCTATCGGGGATTCCGGAATGCCGGCCGGTGCCGGGATGTAGTCGTCGGGTGCGCCGTATCCCCAAGTGGGCGCGGCTGCGCTGGTCAGTGCCACAGCGTCCGGCTGCTGAGGAGCGGCGGCCGGTGGTGCCGGAGGCGGGGCGGGCAACGGTGCGAGTCGGAGCACCGAATCGGGCGTGTACTGCAGAAGTTGTTGTGTCAGTTGGAGATAGAGATTCTGCAAACTGGTTCGTTCAGGTGACGGCGACACGTGGTCCAGGCCTTGCTTGGCCTGGTTGAGTGCGGTGCGCGCGTCGGTCAGCTGATCCGGTGTGGGCTGCTGCCCGCTCCCGAGGATGTCCTGTGCCTTCTTCAGGTCGTTGACGACGGCGGTCAGGGCAACGTCTTGCGCATGGTCGGGGAAGATCGCCTTCTGCACTCCCCACAAGGTGCCGCCCGGTGAGGACTTGTACGTCGCACCGAGCAGTCCGGCGACGAGCAGCACGACCAATCCGGAGGCGATGGCGGCCTTGCCTCGGCGTGACCGGGGGACGAATCTGCGGCGCGGCGGTAGTGGCTCGGCGGGTTGCAGGGACCTCAGGTCCACGGGTGGGGGGATGAGTGCAGTCATGTCGACCTCCTTGATGACGACCAGTGACCTGGTCACATCGCTCCCGACCGCGTGATTTCCAGATGTTCGGGCGTCGATGAACGACGCCCGTATATATGCCTAAGCAAAATTAAGCATAACTAAATTCCAGCCGGCGTCACCATAGCCGCCCGGCACGTCTGGCCGGATTCTCATCGATACACAGCTCGCGCACAGGTGCGGCCACGGCGCCCACGTCGGGCGCGGACCGCTACTGCCCTGAGGTCTCGACGACCGCCTTGATGCGTTCCAGCGTCTTGCGCATGTCGCGAATATTGCGGCGGGTGCGGAGTTGCCCGCCAAGGAGTGAGAAGACTGTGGTGAACGCTCCTGGGGTCATCCGGAAGGATTCGGTGACATCGGTGTCGGCTCCGGCGGGTTCCAGCCGGTAGTGCCAATTGTTGACCGACCGGTCGCCGACGAGCACCGCGAAGCCGAACTCACGCCCGGGCTCGCAGGCGGTCACCTCGCAGGTCGTCCAATAGACGGGCCCGATCTCGTTGCGCTTGACGTGTCCGCGGAACCGGGCGCCGGTTGCAGGGCCGGTCGCACCGCCCAGCCATTCGGCCTCCATCACCTCCGGCGAGAACTTCCCGGTGTTGCGTACGTCGGAGATGAGTTCCCAGATGCGGTCCGCCGGTGCGGACATCCGCACGGTTACCGAGCCTTCCATGGACATCTGTGCGCCTCCTGGGTCGGCGTCAACGTAGCACCGGTGGGGGCCGGGACTACGTGTTTCCCGGGGTTCGCAGCGATGGTGGCCGGTGTGATTGTCGACGGGTGCAGGTCTCGGGCATCACCCTAGCCGCCGGTGCCGTCGGGGGAGTCGGCGATCTCGCGCATCTGATCGACCAGTCGGGCCGAGACCTGCGCGGCCAGCCACAGCGTCGTCTGGTCCTCTTCGGGCAATCCGGCCAGCAACTCGGCGATGCGTTGCTTGCGGACAACCGCACGTTCCTCCCACAGTTGCCTGCCGCCCTCGCTGACCTTCACCAAGCATGCCCGGCCGTCGTCGGGATCGCTGCAACGCTCCAGCAGCCCTTGGCTTTCCAGGCGTTGCACCAATTGCGTCATGCCCGACTGGCTGGCGCCCTCTGCCTCGGCGAGGGCGGTGACCCGCATCGGGCCCTCCCGGTTGAGGCGGACCAGAACCAGCGTGGCGCTCGCGCTCAACCCCTTGCGGTCGGCGAGATGGCGCCACATCAGGTCGGCGCTCGCCACGAGCATCGCCGAAACCGCTTCCACGCTGCTGTCGGTGGGTGTGCTGGCCACGGCCCATTTATATCACTAACGGGAAATAAAATAGCAATCATGCGCGCCGAAGGTTTCGTAGAAGCGCCGGAATCTGCCTGTAAGACTGCTGTGAATGTGAGGGATGGGTGGTGGGTGCCTTGAGAAATGATTCCTATATGCGATATATATGTCCGTCATGATCGGGGAGCAACCCACGAACGCACGTGGTCGAGAACTCCGCAGGGTGGGTCGCAAACCGCGCAGCCTGACCGTCCTGGAGAAGGGATGGCTCCCGCTGGTGACGGTTATCGCCGTCGGTGTGGGCGGGCTCGGGGTCTGGAAGGTGCATCAGCTGTCAGAGCCGGGACCGGTGCCGACGGTGCTCGCCGCGCAGGCTCCTGAACAGTTCACTCCCAAACAGCTCACGTATGAGCTGTTCGGAACCATCGGCAACGGTGGGCTCGTGAGCTACGTCGACATCGACGGACATCCGCACCGGGTGGATCTCGCCGAGCTGCCGTGGACGCACACCGAGACGACAACGCTCACTGTCGTGTCCGGCAGCATGTCGGCACAGGTCAACGGCGGTGAGGTGGGTTGCCGGATGTTGGTCAATGGCGTTGTGCGCGACGAACAGTCATCCACTCACTCAGAAGCCGACGTCACGTGCCGGGTGAAGTCCGCGTGAGCAGCCACCGGGCGAGCCGGCCCTTCGTCGCGCGATCCGTGCGCGTCCTCGCCGTGCCGATCATCGTGTTCTGGGCGCTGCTGGCCGTCACCACCAACACGTTCGTCCCACAGGTCGAGCACGTCGCCGAACAATTGGCGGGCTCGATGATCCCGAGTTACGCCCCGTCCCAGGTCGCGATGCTGCGCATCGGGGAGAAGTTCCAGGAATCCACCTCGACCAGCCTGACCATGCTGGTGTTCGAGGCCGACCGGCCCCTCGACGATGGCGATCACCGGTACTACGACGACCTGATGAACCGGCTCAAGCAGGACCCCGAGCACGTGCAGTACGTGATGGATCTGTGGGGCAAGCCCATCACCGCGGCTGGTGCCCAAAGCGTGGACGGCAAGGCAACTTTCGTACTGTTGCGTTTGGCCGGCAACATCGGGCAACTCCAGGCGAACGAGTCGGTGAACGCGGTGCGCGACATCATCGCCGACGACACGCCGCCGCCCGGGCTCAAGGTCTACGTGAGCGGCGCGGCGCCGCTGGCATCGGATACCCTGACGATCGCCAATTCCAGCCTCAACAACATCACAATCCTGACGATCATCCTGATCGTGATCATGCTGCTGGTGGTCTACCGCTCGGTCGCCAACCTGCTGGTTCCTCTCGTCAGCGTCTTGATCGAAATGCTTGTCGCCAAGGGCGTTATCGCGACCCTCGGGCACTTGGGCGTCATCCCGCTGTCGTCGTTCGCGGTGAACATCGTGGTGGCATTGACGCTCGGGGCCGGCACCGACTACGGCATCTTCCTGCTGGGCCGCTACCAGGAGGCCAGGCAGGACGGCGAGAGTCGCGAAGACGCGTTCTACACCGCCTATCGCAGTGTCGCCCCCATCATCATCGGCTCCGGACTGACCATCGCCGGCGCCTGTTACTGCCTGAGCCTGGCTCGGCTGGACTACTTCCACACGATGGGACCGGCGGTCGCCATCAGCATGCTGTTCACCATCGCTGCGGCCCTCACTCTCGCGCCGGCGCTGCTCACGTTGGGCAGCCTGTTCGGGCTGTTCGATCCGAAGCGGATGGCCAAGGGGCATCTGTACCGCCGGATCGCGACAAGCGTGGTGCGGTGGCCCAAACCTGTCTTCGTCGCAAGTGCCGCCGTCGTGATGATCGGCGCGATCTTCGTACCCACCTTCAAGGTCAGCTACGACGATCGCGCTTACCAACCTGCCGATGGCGCAGCCAATCTCGGCTTCGAGGCCTCTGATCGGCACTTCTCGCAGAGCAAACTGTTCAGCGAGATGCTGATGGTCGAGAGCGACCACGACATGCGCAACTCGGCCGACTTCATCTCGCTGGACCGTGTCGCCAAGAGCCTGATCCGGCTCCCCGGTGTCGCCATGGTGCAGAGCATCACCAGGCCGCTGGGCCGGCCGCTTGAGCACGCCACGATTCCCTACCTGTTCACCACCCAGGGCAGTGGCAGCGGCCAGCAGTTGCCGTTCAACGAGCAGCAGAACGAGAACACCGATAAGCAGGCCGAGATCCAGGCGCGTTCGGTCGAGGTGCTGCAGAAGGTGATCGGGCTGACCCAGCAGATGGCCGACGAACTGCATTCCACGGTGCTGACCTTGGAGAACCTCAAACAGGTGACCGACGACATGAACGCCGGCATCTCCAACCTCGACGACTTCCTGCGGCCGTTGAAGAACTACTTCTATTGGGAACCGCACTGTTTCGACATCCCCGCGTGCTGGGCGATGCGATCGCTGTTCGACTCGCTCGACGGCATCGACAGCCTCGACGCTCAGATCGCCGACGCCGTAACCTCGTTCGAAGCCATCGACCGGCTGCTGCCACAGATGATCTCGCAGTTGGAACACATGATGGCCGACAGCCGCTCGCTGCTGGGCGTCATCACCAACAACTACGGCCCGGCGCATCTACAGTCCACCCAGACCGACCAGACGTACTACGACCTGATCAACGTGGGCAACGACTTCGACCAATCCCGCAGTGACGACTTCTTCTACATCCCCAGGGAGGCCTTCGACAACGAGGACGTCAAGACCGGCATGGAGCTGATGATGTCGCCGGATGGCAAGGCCGCCCGCTTCATCGTCACTCATGAGGGAAACGCCATGGGGCCCGAAGGGATCGACCACGTCGAACAGTTCCCCGGCGCGATCAAGGCTGCGCTCAAGGAGACCTCGCTGGCCGGTTCGAAGATCTACATCGGCGGCGCGGGCTCGAACAACAAGGACATCAAGGCCTATGCGGCCTCGGATCTGCTCATCGTGGCGATCGCCGCGTTCGTCCTGATCTTCCTGATCATGCTGTACCTGACCCGGAGCCTGGTCGCGGCCATGGTCATTCCGGGCACGGTGGCGTTCTCGTATGCCGGCGCGTTCGGACTGTCAATCCTGGTGTGGCAGCACCTGATCGGGCTGCACCTGCACTGGCTGGTACTGCCGCTGACCTTCATCATCCTGGTGGCGGTCGGCTCGGACTACAACCTGCTGCTGATCTCGCGGGTCAAGGAGGAGTCGGGCGCGGGCCTGAACACCGGGCTGATCCGTGCCCTCGGCAGCACCGGCGGCGTGGTGACCTCTGCCGGTCTGGTGTTCGCGTTCACCATGTTGGCGATGTTGATCAGCGATCTGCGCACCATCGGCCAGGTGGGCTCGACAGTGTGTATCGGCCTGCTGCTCGACACGCTGGTCGTGCGGTCGTTCGTGGTGCCGTGCCTGTTGCGCTTCCTGGGTCCGTGGTTCTGGTGGCCTACATTCATCCGGCAGCGGCCGCTGCGGCAGCCACTGCCCCAGCACCAGCGCGTGGAGGCGTGACGTGACGACCTCGACTCTGTATGGCATCCTGTCGATCGTCTTCTTCGCGCTGATCTGGGTGTTCGCCGTCGTGGCTTTCGTGTTCACGAGGAAGATGAGGGGCCACGCCCACGTCACCTCGAAGCTCGCCATCGGCACCCTGTCGGCAACGTTGCGCAAGGTCCGGAAACGCGAAGCGCTCACGGAAGACGAACTGGCCCTGGCCCGGCAGGTGCTCGCCGACCGCGGCAGCATCCTGGCGCTCGCCGTTCCGGCCACGCTGTTCTGCATCGGATGCTTCTACGTCTTCGGCAGCCTCGAACAACTGCACGGACGCACTCCGTCAGAGCGCACGTTTCTCGGCGTCTTTCCGATGATCACCTCTACCAACATGGCGTTGCAGATCCTCAGGAGTGCGCGCCTGAAGCGGCGGCTCCCGTGATCGAGCCGGCCGATCGGTCAGGCATCGTGCTCCCGCCCGAGCGCGTCGAGCATGCAGTTGACGGCCAGTTTGCCCAGCGCGTCGGAGGCCAGCGGGCTGTCGCCGGTGAGCAGACGGCGGTCTTGGTGCACGGTGCCGGCCATCTCGTCGTTGACGATCGTGAGTCCTTGCTTGGCGAGTAGGTCGGCAACCAGCCACTGCAGGCGCCCGGGCAGGTAACCGATGTCGATGTTGGGTCCCTCGTCGAGCGAGTCGGGGAACACACACCGAGTATCCGGCCAACGGCGACTGGTCCCTGCCGATGCTCGCGGCCAGCAGGGCGGCCGGTCCGTGGCACAGGGTGATGATGAACCGGCCGTGATCCAGTGCCCAGTCCAGGGTCTGACCTACCGCCTCGCTGCCCGGCAATCCGACGACGGCGCCATGGTCGCCGGGAATGAAGACCGCCAGATAGTCGGAGGCCGCCTTGAGGTCCGCGACGACCTCGGTGAGCTTGAGAGGTTCTTTGAGTTTGGGCTTGAGGGTCTCGTAGGTCGCCAGAACGGCCTGGTCTTCGTGGGGCATGGCCCACAATTCCAGCTTCGCCGGGTACCCGGAGATGGTCGCGACGTCGACGTCGAACCCAGTCTGCATCAGATGGTGCAGCGGCAGCAGCATCTCCACCGGATGGTTGCCGGTGGAGAACATCTTTCCGTTCTGGCACAAGACATATCGCTCTTCGGTAGCGATCATCAGTACCTTCCACCGGCCCTCGGTGTAGGCACCTGCGTGTTCGACGCCGGCGAAGTCGGTTTTGGCCGCGGTGTACTGACTCAACGAGTAGGGCGACGGGAAGTACGCGTTGTACTCGGCCTGATCCGGTGTGGGTGCCTTGCTGAGGTCGTCTGCTGCTTGTGACATGGTTTTCACCACTTCCTATTCCCGACTCGGTGCGGTGAGGTCAGTAGTACCCGGCGTTCAGCGACCTCACGCGTGTCACCGCAGCGGCAGCTCGGCGAAGACAGGTGTGGTCGGCGTCGTCGAACCACTGCCAGGCTCGACGGTGAACGCCAGTGCCGACGCGTCGCCGAGGTCGGGGAGCACCGCGGTGGTCGACGGCGCGACGGCTGCCGAATCCATGGTGCCTGCCGATTCGGCCTCGTCCCCACGTAGCAGCCACATTTGATAAACCGTGCCGGTTTCTGGGGGCGTGACGCCATTCATCACCAGCACCCCGGCGTTGCGTTCGCGGGAAAAGACGACAGTCGCGGTACCGCCGGTGGGAATCGACCCGGACACGGTCCGGACGTCGGGGGCGGCGAAGATCTGCTCGGCCGTCGTGGTCTGTGGGCTGGGCCTCAGTGCGAAGCCGATGCCGACGCCGGCCAGGGCGATGACGATGGCTGCTGCAGCCGCCAGCGCCGCGTTACGCCAGCGTGGTGCCGGCCGCAGCTCGCGCACCGAGACCGCTGCCAGTAGTTGGTCACGTAGACCTGCCGGTGGCTCCAGGGCTGTGGCACCGGCCACCTGTGCCATGGTTTCCTGCACGTCGCGCACCTCGGCGGAGAACTGGGCCGCGACCTCGGGAGAAGCAGCGGCCAGGCGCTGTTCGATGTCGGCGCGCTCGCCGTCGGACACGGCGTGCAGCGCATACGGGGTGGCCAGCTCGAGCAGTTCGGAGTCAACCGGTTCGGTCATGCCGCCCCCAGACAATTGCGCAGTCCGCGGAGAGCATCACGCATACGGGACTTGATGGTGGCCAGATTGGCCGCCAGCCGCTGCGACACCTGGCTGTAGGTCAGACCGTCGTAGTAGGCGAGGTGGATGCATTCGCGCTGGGCATCGGTGAGCGAGGACAGACAGTCGGCGACCCTGCGCTGTTCGTCCTGGGTGATCACCGAGTCCGCGACGTAGTCGGCGGCCGGTTCCATGCTGGTCATCCCATAACGGGACTCACGTTGGCCGGCAGCTTGCTCGGCGCGGACCCGGTCCACCGCTCGCCGGTGGGCCAGTGTCATCAGCCACGCCATCGGAGATCCTGCGGTCGGGTCGTAGCTGTCGGCCGTGCGCCACACCTGCAGGTAGATCTCCTGGGTGGTTTCCTCGCTGTATCCCCGGTCCCGAAGAACCCGGGTGACCAGGCCAAACACCCGCGACCGCGTATGGTCGTACAGTTCGGCGAAGGCGTCGACATCGCGTCGGGCCACCCGCCGCAGCAACGCGTCGAGTTCGGCGGTCACCCACAGCAGCCTAGCGACCGGGGCGTGCGCCGTCATGTTTATCCAGATCTCGGTGGCATCGGTATGAAAAACGCAGTGCGCGAACGGTATTCCTCGAACCCCGGTCGGCCCGCCATATGCTTCTCGGCCAATCGGGCGCCGGTCGCGTACACCAGGAAGTACGTCATCAAGACCGGGGACAGCACCGTCGCGAGTGACAGCCAGCCGCAGATGGTCACCAACCACAGCCCCCACCAGACGCAGCTGTCGCCGAAATAGTTGGGATGGCGGGTCCAGGCCCACAACCCGCGATCCATGATCACTCCCCGGTGGGCCGGGTCGGATTTGAACCGGCGCAGCTGATGGTCTCCGACCGCCTCGAACACCAGCCCGACCACCCAGATCAGCACGCCCGCGATCAGGACCGGTCGCAGCACGCTCGGAGTCGGCCCCAACGTCGACGACAGCTGCACCGGCAGTGCGACGAACCAGGTTGCCGCCCCCTGGATGACAAACACCTTGCGCAGCACGTGAGCGGCCGAATAGTCGCCACCCAAGAGCTCCTCGTAGCGAGGATCCTCGCCCTTGCCCGCGGACTTGAGCACCATGTGCCAGGACAGCCGGCCCGCCCAGACGGTGATGAGCACCAACAGTAGGATGCGTCGGAAGAGATCGCCGGCACCGAGAACTGCGCTGACGGCGGCGACCGCGATGAACCCGATGCCCCAGGCCACGTCGACGACGTTGTACCGCCCGAGGCTTCGGCCGATGAGGAACGTCACCCCGTGCACCACGGCGAGTGCGGCCAGCGACACCGCGGTAACGATCAGCACGTTCACCGGTGCCCTCCGATCGGTGCGAATGTCCACTGGTAGACGTCGAGATAGCCGGAGGCGAACCCGGCTTCGGAGTACGCCAGGTACAGCTCCCACATGCGGGCGAATACATCGTCGAAACCGAGCGCTGCCACCGTGTCACTGCGCGAGACGAACTGTTCTCGCCACAGCCGCAAGGTCTCGGCGTAGTGCGGCCGCAGCGACATCACATCGACTGTGCGCAGCCGGGTTCCGTGCTCGGTCAGTCCGATGATCGCCTCGGTCGACGGCAACAGACCGCCGGGGAAGATGTACTTCTGGATCCAGGTGTGTGTGCCGCGTGAGGCCAGCATGCGATCGTGCGGCATGGTGATGGCCTGGATCGCGACCCGGCCTCCAGGAGTGACGAGCCGGTCGAGTGTTCGAAAATAGGTGGGCCAGAATCGATATCCCACGGCTTCGATCATCTCGACCGACACGACCGCGTCGTAGCAGCCGTCGGCGTCGCGGTAATCGAGCAGGTCGATACCGACCCGGTCTGACAGGCCGGCCGCCGCCACCCGTTGCCGGGCCAGCCGTTGTTGTTCGGACGACAGGGTGATCGAGCGGACGCGCGCCCCACGCTGTGCGGCGCGGATGCAGAGCTCACCCCAGCCGGTGCCGATCTCCAGGACGCGGCTGCCCGGCCCCACGCCCGCCGAGTCGAGCAGTCGGTCGATCTTGCGGCGCTGGGCGTCGGCCAGGCCGGCTGCCGTGCCCGGAAGTTCAGGGAACAGCGCGCTGGAGTACGTCATCGTCTCGTCGAGAAACTCCGAGAACAGCTCATTGGAGAGGTCGTAGTGCGCCGCGATGTTGCGCCGGGACTGCGCCGGGTTGTTGCGGGCTGACCGTGGTGATCGGGGCAGCGTCACAGTACGAAAGCGTTGCAGCGCAGCGGGAACCAGGTCGCCCATCGACCTGCCGAACTCGGTGAGCAACCCGACGAGGTCGGTGGAGTGCCACTCACCGGCCATATACGATTCGCCGAACCCGATCAGGCCGTGACAGCCGATCCGCCGAGCCACGGCCCCCGGCCGTTCGATGACCATGGTGGGCAAGGTCGGATCAGCCGCCCCGATCACGGTGCCGTCGGGAAACGCCAGCCGTACCGGCAATGTCGCGGCGGCCCGTCGCAGTAGTTGGTCGGCCACCGCGCCGGAGATCGCGGCCACCGGTCCGCGCGGTGGATGGGCCACGTCGGGCCAGCGGGTCGGGTCGATGGCGGGATAGGTCCCGGTCCGGGTGCTCACAGTGCCCTTCCTCGGTGCTCGGTGACGAACTCAACGGCTTCGTCGGTGGGTCGGGGCACCAGCGGGACCCGACGCAGCCACAACTTGATTCCCTCGACCCGGATTGCGAGGGCCCCGGCCAGCGGGGCCAGCGGTGCGACGAATTGCAGGCGGAGCAACTGCCGCGCGTTCGCCACCATGCGCTCGCCCCGCAGGGTGGCGACAAACGCCGGATGCCCTTGGCGGTGCAGGGAAATGGTCACGTCAAGATGTTCATCAGGCTGTGGTGCGCGGACGCGGTAGTGCCCGTCGACGTCATTGAAGGGCGAGACGTACAAGCGCTTGGACACGCATGCGGGTTGTCCGGCGGGCAGCAGATAGGCGTGCCGCTGGCCATAGGTGTTGTGAACCTCGGCGATCACACAGCGCAGCGTGCCTGCGGCATCGTGGCACCAGTACAGGCTCAGCGGGTTGAATACGTATCCGAACACTCGCGCCTGCAGCAACGCGGTCACCCTGCCCCCGCGAAGATCCACATCGTGCGTCGACAGAAACGTGTCGACACGTTGGCGCAGCGAGTCTTTCGGTTTGCCCGCGAAGTGGTCTTCGGCCTCGAATCGGGCGAAAGGTGTGAGCCAACGCGGCAATCGCGGCATCCGGTCGAGATCGACAAACCAGCTGTAGCCGCGGTAACTGAAGCGATGACGCACGGGTGCGAGCCGGACATGGGTAATTTCAGTGCGGTACAGCGCGGGGCTCAGCATGCCGCCGGCTCCGCAACCGTGCCTTCGGCCCATCGGGCACCCAGGCGCTCGGCGGCCCGCAGTCCCGAGGCGGCGCCGTCCTCATGGAAGCCCCAGCCGTGGTAAGCGCCGGCGAACACGACGCGGTCATCGCTGAGCGCAGGTAGAAGCTGCTGCGCGGCAACAGATTCGGAGGTGTAGACCGGATGGTCATAGACCATCTCGGCCAGGACCTTCGACGGGTCCACGCGGTGGGCGCCGCCGAGGGTCACCAGATAGCGCCGAGTGCCGCCGAGCCTCATCAGCCTGGTGATGTCATAGGTGACGGTGACGGCGTGATCAATCGGGTCGATCAGATAATTCCAGGAAGCGCGCGCTCTCGGCAGGCGTGGGAGTACCGACTCGTCGGTGTGCAACTGCGCCTGGTTGACGCTGTAGGGGATGGCCCCGAGGATGCTCCGTTCGGCCTCGGTCGGGTGGTCCAGCATCATCAGCGCCTGATTGGGATGGGTGGCGATGACCGCGGCATCGAACCTCCGGGGAGGGTGTCCGTCGACGGTGACCAGAACGCCCTCGGCGCACCGCCGCACGGACCGTACGTGCGCGCCGGTGACCGCCTCGGGTAGCCCGGACACGATGGCCTCGACGTAGTTGGCCGACCCGCCGACCACCGTGCGCCATCTCGGCGAGCCGAACACCGAAAGCATGCCGTGGTGCTGCAGGAAGACGAACAGATACCGCGCCGGGTAGCGCAGCGCTTCACCCGGCGGGCAGGACCACACCGCGGCGACCAGCGGAGTCATGAATCGCTCGGTGAAATACCGGGAAAACCCGTGCCGGTGGAGGAACGCGTCCAAGGTCACCTCGCCTTGTGTTGCCGGCCGCCGCAGCAATTGGGTTGCCAGCCGGTGGAATCGAGTGATCTCGGCGAGCATGAACAGGTAGCGTGCCCGCGTCAGGTTGGACAAGGAAGGGAACAACCCGCCCAAGCCCCGCGCGCCCGCGTATTCCAGGCCGGTTCCTTCATCGCGTACCGACATCGACATGTCGGTCTCCTGCGTACGGATCCCCAGTTCGTCGAACAGCCGGCACAGAGTCGGATAGGTACGGTCGTTGTGCACCAAGAAGGCCGTGTCGAGCGCAATGGTGCGGCCGTCTGCTATGACCTGCTGGGTATGGGCGTGGCCGCCGAAGCGGCTGTCGGCTTCCAGCAGGGTGACACGGTCACGCGCGGATAGGACATGGGCAGCCGTCAGGCCGGCAACACCGCTACCGATCACCGCAATGGCGCGCTCGCCAGGATGAGTGTGCTCCACACCCGGTATTCGGAGCCGGGCACGGCCCGGATGGGAAGGACTTTTACCGGAGTTCGGCGATCACCTTCCCGAACGCCTCGGCGTGGGCGATCTGCACGATGATGTAGGTGATCCCGTACTGTGCGCGCAGGCCGCGGATTCGGTCGGCCATGGCGCTGACCGATCCGGACAGCACACCGGGGTGGCGGAGCAGCTCGTCGTCGCTGAGCCCCGGCAGGAAATGGCGTGGCACATTCAGAATCGGCATCTCGGTGCCGGGGGCGGGCATCGCCGTGATGGCGATATTGAGTTCCAGGTCGCCGAACCTGTCGCCGGCGGCCTTGCGCAGGAACGAGATCCGCTCGGCCAGTGGGTCGCCGTCGACGTGGTCGCCGCCGGTGAGGCCGACGATGTCGGCCGTCTGAGCGGCCACCGTCAGCAGCCGGTCGCCGTTGCCCGCGATGAGGATAGGAATGTCGGGCGCGTGCTCGTTCAGGTACTCGGTGGTGTGGCGTAGATAGTCGACGCGCTCGCGCGCGCTGGGGAACGGAAGTTCGGCTGCTTCGAACTCCTCGCGCACGTAGCCGGCGCCCAGGCCGAGGTCGAAGCGTCCCTCGGACAGATCCCACAGGGCGGTGGCGTCGCGGGCCAGCAGTGCCGGCTTGTAGAAGGCGGCATTGAGCACGAACGTCCCGACGCGCAGTGTGCTGGTGGCCGCGGCCACCGCTGTCAGAGTGGGAAACGGGGCCGGTGCACCGAGATGGTCGGGAACGTTGAGGACGTCGAAGCCGAGATCTTCGGCCCGGCGTGCCACGTCGGCGATCTGCGATTGGGATCCGGTGGCGCGCAGGCTGACACCAAAACGGAAATCGTTGGGCATCACCCGATCTTAGGCATGGCGCCGGCAGGTTTGGGGGCGTCGGCGGCGGGCAATTCTGAGCCGTGACAAGTCATCCGACGGTGGGCGTGGAGGAAGAGTTCCTGCTCATCGACCCGCAGAGCGGCGAGCCGATCGCCCGGAACAAACAGGTCGCGGCGTGTGCCGCCGAGCACGGCGTAGACCTGCAACTGGAGCTGACCAGCTGTCAGGTCGAAACCACCACGGATGTGATGGGCACCAGCAGTGCGCTACGGCGCGAACTGACCAGGTTGCGCCGTATCGCCACGGAGGCTGCCGCGGCCAACGGGGCACAGCTGTTGGCGGTCGGGCTGCCGCCGACCGTGCCGCACAAATTCCCGGTGACACCGACCGCGCGTTACCGCAGGATCGCCCACCGCTTCGGCATGGTCGCCCATGAGCAGGGCATCTGCGGCTGCCACGTCCACGTCGCGGTACCCAGCCGGCCGCATGCCATCTATGTCAGCAACTGGCTGCGGCCCTGGCTGCATGTGTTGTTGGCGCTGACCGCCAACTCGGCGATCTATCGCAACACCGACAGCGGCTACGCCAGCTTCCGCAGTGTGCTGTGGTCGCGCTGGCCGTGCTCGGGTCCGCCACCGCACTTCGATTCGGCCGCGGACTACGAGGCAAGCATCGACATGCTGCAACGGGCCGGGGCCGCCCTGGACGACGGCATGATCTATTGGGATGTGCGTCCGTCGGCGAATTTCCCGACCGTGGAGGTGCGGGTCTCCGACGTACCCGCGACGGTGGCCGAGACGGTGCTGCTCGCCACCTTGATCCGGGCCGGGGTGATGACCGCGCTGCAGCTGCGCGCCGAGGGTGAATCCGTTCCGGTCCTGGCGGATTACGCGGTCCGGGCGGCGCACTGGAAGGCCGCCCGCGACGGGCTCGAAGGCGACGGCATCTACCTGCTGGGAGACCAGTCGACAGTCTCAGTGCGCGAACTCTTGGACCGATATCTGGAGACGGTACGGCCCGCGCTGGAGGTGTTGGGCGAATACGAGATGGTGCACGGTGAGATCGCACGTATCGCCGCCGAGGGTAACGGCGCGATGCGGCAGCGACGGGCCTGGCGCCGACGCAACGAAATCGCCGATGTGATCCGCGAATTGGCGTCAGCGGTGACCAGTGACTAAACCGCCCAGCGGCGCAGGAAATCAACCCAGGTGTGCGGAAGTTCGTGGTGCACCGCACCGGCGAGGATGCGTTCGAGATAGCCCGGCCGCGGTGGACCTGGCTCGACGCGATGGTCGATGTAGACCCAGGCCGGCGCGGGGCCGCCGTCCGTGTGCACGGTCAGCCGGTCCCGGCGATAGCGCACCGGGACTCCCTCGGCGCTGTCGAGTGCGGCCAGATCGTGGTCGGTGACATGCCACAACACACCGTGCACCGCGGTCATGTCGAGAGGTTCAATCGTGGCCACACCGCGCTGGTTGATCAGCCAATTGTGGCCGTCGAGGCGGGCCGGTCGGGGATCGACCGCCCCGGGACAGCGCCGGGCCATCTGTGCCACGCACAGATTCGAGCCGTAGGCGAAGTACGGGTGCAGCATTCAGCCCGTGACGGTCAGGTAGATCAATACCACGTTGAGCACACTAATCAACCCGGCAACTCCCCAGCCCAGTGCGGTGGTGAACCGGTGGTTGACGTCCTCGCCCATCAGGTTCGCTTTGCTGGTCAACCGCACCAGCGGTATCAGTGCCAGCGGTATGCCGAAGGACAACACCACCTGGGACAGGACCAGGGCGCGACTGGGGTCCACGCCGATGGCCAGGATGACCAGCGCTGGGATCAGGGTGACCATCCGCCGCAGCAGCAACGGGTAGGAACGACGCAGCAATCCCTGCATGATCATCGCGCCCGCATACGCGCCGACGGAGGTCGATGCCAGGCCGGAGGCCAGTAATCCGATGGCGAACATTAGGGCAACCGTGGGGCCCAAGGTGTCGCGCACCGCGGCGTGGGCGCCCTCGATGGAGTCGGTGTTGTCGCGTCCCTGCAGGTTGGTGGCCGAGACGAGCAGCATGGCCAAGTTCACCGCGCCGGCCAGCAGCATCGCCAGGCCGACGTCGTAGCGGGTGATCCGCAGCAGGCGCCGCCGGACGGCGCCGGGTTGGAGATGACCGTGGCGATCGCGGGCCAGACCGGAATGCAGGTAGACCGCATGTGGCATCACGGTGGCCCCGAGCATCGCGGTGGCCAGCAGCAGGCTTTCGGCGCCCTGGAAGCGCGGGATAAGACCCGTGGCAACCTCGGCCGGCGGGGGAGTGTTGACGAACAGACTGGTGAGAAACCCGATGGCGATGATCATCAGCAGCCCGGTGATGACCCGCTCGAATACCCCTTGCCCCCGCCGGTTCTGCACGCTCAGCAGCAGCAGCGACACCACGCCGGTGATGACGCCACCGACCAGCAGCGGCAGGTCGAACAGCAGGTGCAACGCGATGGCCCCGCCCACAACTTCCGCGAGATCCGTTGCTACAGCCACCAATTCGGCCTGTATCCAGTAGACGATCCGTGTCGGGGTGCGGGTGTGGTCGGCAACGACCTCGGGCAGCGATCGTCCGGTGACCAATCCGAGTTTGGCCGATAGATACTGCACCAGGCCCGCCATGGCGTTGGCCACCACGATGACCCAGACCAGTAGGTAGCCGAACTGGGCTCCTGCGCTCACGTTGGCGGCGACGTTGCCGGGATCGACATAGGCGATCGCGGCGACGAACGCCGGGCCGAGCAGCAGCCAGCTCGGCGTCACGCGCGTCTTGGTGTCCTGTAACAATGCCCCTGCTTTCTATCCGGGTGTGCGAATAGAAAAGTTAGGGTACCCGAAACCTTGTGGTGATCGTCAGCCGCGGGTCGAACATGACCGTCACCAGCCGACGCCTCCGAACCCGAAGACCGGTCCGTACCAGGGCCCGTAGTTGTTCATCGCCGGCGGGGAGGTCACGATCGCAGTGCTGCCATTGGTCTGGCACTGGGTGGTGTTGGGCGACGTGTTGGTGCAGTTCGGCGCGGCCGCGCCGGCCGGGGCCGTCAGAATCGCCGAACAGGCCACCGCCAGCCCTGCGGCCAGGCACCGAACCGTGTTGCTCATGACCTACTCCGATCGTGGAGTAAGTCTACGTCCAAACGCTACTGTCAGCGCTGGTCAGAGGACGAAAAACTCATCATTCCAGGGGGTGAGGCGAAACCTCATCGCAGCTCGTTCCGCCGAGGACTTATCCGGCAGCGACGTACAGACCACGGCCGGTGATCAACGGCAGATCGAGTGTGGTCCGGATGCCCGGCTTGGCGTCCACCACTGCCGGGATGGCATTGACCACCCGCGCCGCCGTCGCGACCAGACCAGCATGGTTGTGGTCGCCGTTAGGGCTGCTCAGGCACAGGTCCAGGGTGTAAGACGGTTCGCCGGTCACCACCACCCGGTAGGAGCCGCCCTCCTGCGCGGGCTGCGGCCAGTCCGGGCACAGGTCGTCGCGCAGCCGCGTGACGTGCTCAAGCACCACCGCGGCCTTGCCGTCGCGCATACCTCGCACTTCGAACCGCAGCGCTGCGGTCGTGCCGGCGGGGATGTGCCCGGCCGCAATCTCGAAGTCTTCCGGAGCCGGCACCCGGGTGTGTTCCTCGGTGACCTCATCGAGTTCGATACCGAGCCCGGCGGCCATCTGACGCACCACCGAACCCCACGCCAGGCTCAGCACTCCTGGCTGCAGCAGCATCGGGGTCTCGTCGATCGGCTTGCCGAAGCCCATGACGTCGAACATCACCGCTGCGCTGTCGTAGGTCGCGTAGTCGACGATCTCCATGCAGCGGATCTGCTGGATCTGCTGACACGTGCCGGCAAGGGCAAGCGGCAGAAGGTCATTCGCGAAACCGGGATCGATGCCATTGACAAACAGTGACGAAGATCCCTCTTCGGCAGCAGTGGCGATCGGCTCGATCAGCTCGGCCGGTAGCACCTGCCACGGGTACTGCAGGAACACCGCCGAGCTGGCCACCACGTTGACGCCGGCGGCCAGGATGCGCCGGTAATCCTCGAGTGCCTCGGGCAGCCGGTTGTCGGCGAGCGCGGTGTAGACCACGCAGTCCGGCTCGGCGGCCAAGATCGCGTCAAGGTCGGTGGTTGCCAGGATGCCGGTCGAAACATCAAGGCCGGCAAGCTCTCCGGCGTCCTTGCCGGCCTTGGCCGACGAGGACACCCACACACCGGTCAGTTCGTAGTCCGGATTGGTGACGAGCTGCGCCAGGGCGTGCTTGCCGACGTTTCCGGTACCGACCGCGGCTACCCGAATGGTCATTGTTCTCCTCAGAGGTCAGGGATGGGCAGATCGAGATTGGGCATGTTGAGGCCGCCGTCCACTTCGAGCACCTTGCCGGTCAGGTAGCTGCCCGCGGGGGAGGACAGGTACACCGCGGCGGCGGCGATGTCGGCGGGGTCGCCGAGGCGACGCAGCGGGGTGGCCTTCTCCATCGGGTCGCGCAGCGCCTCGTTGGAGGCGACGATGTCGAGGGCTGAGGTCAGAATCGAGCCCGGCGCGATCGCGTTGACGCGGATGCGCGGGCTCAGGTCGAGTGCGGATAGTCGGGTGTAATGCGCGAGGGCGGCCTTGGCGGTGCCGTAGGCGGCGAACCCGCGTCCGGCCAGGCGGCCCACGGTGGAGGTGATGTTGATGATGCTGCCGCCGCCGGAGTGCTCGAGCATCAGCGGTACCGCCGCACACGTCAGCGCGTGCGCGGTGGACACATTGAACGTGAACGCGTCGCGCAGGTCCTTGGTGGACGTGTTCAGGAGCGGTGCGGGCATGGTGCCACCGACGTTGTTGACGACGATGTCTAGTTTCCCGAACGCGTCGACGGCAGCGGCCGCGAGTTCCGCGGTGGCCTCGGGATGGGCCAGATCGGCGGCGACGACGTGAGCCTGGCGTCCCACTGCCGCGATCTGCTCGGCGACCGCGTCGAGTTGGGCCTGGGTGCGGGCCGCGATGACCACGTCGGCACCGGCTTCCGCGAATGCCAGGGCGGTGGCTGCGCCCAGTCCGCGGCCCGCTCCGGTGACAACCGCAACCTTGTCGTCCAGTCGGAATCTATCCAGAATCACGTGCACTCCGTTCGCTTGCTCGGCGCCACGCTAGCAGGGTGAGCAGACGCTCGTGGGGCATTTCTGAAACACGTTCTAGTTGGTCTGTGGATCACTGCGCCGACATGGTGGGTCGCCCAAATCGCCACCGCAGCCCTGGTGGCGGGAGCACAATCGAGTTGTCAGCTCAAGGTGGGGAGTCGCCATGACCCAGCAGCGATACGACTTCTTCGGCGATGCTTTCGCGGAGTATTTCCACCCCGCCGTCGACCGTTACCCGTCGACGGCCGGCACCCTCATCCACCGCTTGCTCGCCTGCACCGATGACCTGCAGGACCGGTTGGCTCAGGCCCGTCTGGCGGCCTCGGTATGGGGTGAAGAGGAGTTGGGCCACCCCGGCCGCGCGCACCCGGCCGCGGAGTTGTTCGTCATCACCCAATGCGGGCTGATGTACGGCGCCCGGTTCGCCGATGCTCGTCACGGCCTGTATTACCTGGCCACCCCGCGCACGATGTTCGACGCGTTCGTCGATCAGATCGAGCACACGCCGCTGCGTCCTGGCGTGGTGGTCGCGGTGGACCGCCGCTGCAGCCATGACCTCGAATCGGCCCACCCGATGGACGCGGCGCTGCGCCGCATCCTCGACGAGCACGAGGCTCTGCGCGTCGACGTGCCTGCCTGACCACGGTCCCGGCGGGCTTATGTTAACGCCGTGTTGCGGCGGTATTCACTGTGTGTTAACCGGTGTGCATTCGGTATGAGATTGTCCGACAACGGAATTCGCCGTCCTAGGTTTAGCCCACATCACCGAAACCGAAGGGATGGGCTGAATCCAGTGAAGCCGAAGTTGACAAGCACGTGTGCCGCCGCTGTCGGATTGTGTGGGCTCGGGACTGCGTTGGCTGCGCCGGCCGGCGCAGCACCGACCGACGCGTCGGCGAGTGAGACCATCAGCGAACTCGAAAGCCAGGGTTACCGGGTGATATTGAGCAAAGTGGGCACCAAGGCGATGGACGACTGCACGGTGAGTGCCGTCCGGCAAGGCCGTACGGTCACCGCACCGCAGATACCTGTCGGTGCGGCAAGCATCACGTCGTTCAACCCCGGACAGAATCTGCAGTACACAACGGTCTACGTGGATCTGGACTGTCGCCGCTGAGCTATTTCTTGGCGGAGGCCTTCTTCGTCGCCGCCTTCTTGGCAGGCGCTTTCTTGGCAGGCGCTTTCGCCGAACCGCCACGTGCCTTCACGCTGGCCTCGAGTTTGGCCAGCAAGTCCGACACATCCTCGGTCTCGTCGAGCTCGGTCGGCTGTTCCTCGACCGAGAAGGCTTCTCCGCCTTCAAGTTTAGCTTGAACCAGCTCGCGTAGCTGTTCCTGGTAGTCGTCGCGGAACTGGTCCGGTTTGAAATCGTCGGTCATCGACTCGACAACCTGACCTGCCATCTTCAACTCGGCCGGTTTGATGTCGACTTCCTTGTCCAGCACCGGGAAGTCGGGGTCGCGGATCTCGTCGGGCCACAGCAGCGTGTGGATCATCATGACGTTGCGCTTGCTGAAGTCCTTGACCCGCAGCGCGGCCAGCCGCGTCTTGTTGCGAAGCGAGAAGTGCACGATCGCGACCCGTTCGGTCTCGGCGAGGGTCTTGGCCAGCAGCACATAGGACTTCGACGACTTGGAATCGGGCTCCAGAAAATAGCTCTTGTCGTACATCAGCGGGTCGAGCTGATCGGCCGGGATGAACTCGACCACCTCGATCTCGCGACTGCGTTCCTCCGGCAGGGTGGCGATGTCCTCGTCGGTGATCACCACCATCTGTCCGTCGTCGGACTCGAACGCCTTGTTGATGTCGCGGAACTCGACGACCTCGCCGCATACTTCGCAGACCCGCTTGTAGCGGATGCGCCCGTTGTCCTTGGCGTGGACCTGATGGAACTTGATGTCGTGGTCCTCGGTCGCGCTGTAGACCTTGACCGGTACGTTCACCAGGCCGAAGGCGATCGAACCCTTCCAGATGGATCGCATTTGCCCAGTATGGCTTGATCTGGCCGCGAGTGCGAAGAACCGCCGGATCGGTGCGCCGCGTCAGGTGCCCTTGACCAGGCGGCCAACCGACTCGGGAGTGTCGACGTCCGCACTGACCCACGGTGCGGGAATCGGATCGCCGGCCACGGTCCGTAACGGCACTACGCCGGCCCATCCGCCGGAGTCGGCTGCCTCGTCGGGCGGGGATGGCGGCCCGACCCGCACCTTGACCGTCCAGCCGTCGGGGGTGATCGGCAGGGCCATCGCGAGTGTCGCCGAGAGCTCCTTCGTGGTGCTGGGCCGCACCTCAGAGCTGCGGCCGGGAATCAGCGCGTCGCTCATCAGATCCAGTGCGTATGCCGCGTCAGACGGATCGATGACGGTCAGGTGGCCGCGCACGACGGCCGACCGGTAGTTGGCTGAGGAGTCGAAAAGCGTATCCGCCACCACGATTCCGTCCAGCAGCGTCACACAGAACGCGGCCGGCGCTCCGGCTGCGACATGCCGCAGTGCGCCCGCGCCGGTCGACCCGTGCAGGATGATCCGGTCACCGTCCCGGGCGTAGAGCATCGGTACGACCCACGGTTGTCCATCCAACACTGTCGCCAGGGTGCCTACGGCGGCGGCGTCGAGCACCGCGTCCAGGTCGGGCCGGTCGGTGCGGGCGCGCTCGCGTTCTCTCCTGATCTGCTTCACACGACGTATTCTGCGGACATACCGGCCTGGTCGGAAGATCCAGAACTGGCAATAGTGTGCAGACCACTATTGTGGCGACATGGCACGCCATGCACCCGAGCTGCACCTGGTCTGGCAGCTGCCCGCTGACGGGGCGCCGCTGCGCCAACGCATCGCTGCGGCCGTCATCGAGCAGATCAGGCTGGGCGGGCTGTGTCCCGGCGACGCGCTGCCGTCGACCCGCAGCCTGGCCGCAGAACTCGC
The DNA here is from genome assembly GCF_001942625.1 of Mycobacterium syngnathidarum. Taxonomy (GTDB): domain Bacteria; phylum Actinomycetota; class Actinomycetes; order Mycobacteriales; family Mycobacteriaceae; genus Mycobacterium; species Mycobacterium syngnathidarum. The sequence continues at coordinate 283,820 of NZ_MLCL01000062.1, read as the reverse complement.
GGTTGCCCGCTCGTCGGTGGTCGACGCCTACGACGAACTGGCCGCGGCCGGCTACGCCACCGCCCGCCCCGGGTCGGGCACCCGGGTCGCGGCCGGTGCCGATGCCGCAGCCCACGCAGGCGCGGCCTCCCACGTCAGCTCGAGTGGCCTCACGACCTCGGTGCCGGCGGCTCCGAGACCGTCACCACCCGTCTGGGATCTCACGCCCGGCCACCCTGATCCCAGCCTGATCTCCACGACCGACTGGCGGCGGGCCTGGCGAACGGCCGCGGCCGCACCCGTGCCTGCCGCCGCCGCTGGACCACAGGGCCATGCTGAACTCCGCGCGGCCCTGGCGAGTCATTTGCGTCGCACCCGCGGGATCGTCACCGACGCGGACGATCTGATCATCGTGCCCGGCGTGGCCGCTGCGCTGCGCACGCTCTCCGCGGCGGCCGGACTGAACGGGCGCGATGTGGCGTTCGAGGAACCGGGTTATGACGAAGCCCGGCGTACGTTCGAAATGTCCGGCGCCCGAACACGTGCGGTGGTGGTCGACGGCGACGGGCTGGATCCTGGATCGCTGCGTGATTCCGATGCGGCCGTGTATTGCACTCCGGCACATCAATATCCGCTCGGGGCGCGGTTGCCGGTGGGCCGCCGTGCCCGGCTGGTCCAGTGGGCGGTCAAGACCGGCGCCCTGCTGATCGAGGACGACTATGACGGCGAGTTCCGCTATGACGTTTCCGCGCTGCCCGCGTTGCGCGGGATCGACGACGGCCGCGATTGCGTGGCGTACATCGGGACGGTGTCCAAGATCCTCACGCCCGCGCTGCGGGTGGCCTGGCTGCTGCCCCCGCCGGGGCTGCGCGATGACGTCGCCGATGCGCTGGAGCGCAGCGGTGAATCCATCTGTGGGGTAACCACTCTGGCGTTGGCGCGGTTCATCGATTCGGGTGCGATGACCCGCCACCTTGCCAGGGCGGCGCGCACGTACTCGGCGCGGCGGTCCGCACTCGTCGGCGCGCTCGGCCGGCGGCGCAGGGGACTCCAGCTGGAGGGGGTCGAGGCCGGGCTGCACGTGGTGGTGCGGCTACCCGATGAGAGCGACGACCTCGCGATCACCGCGCTGCTCGGTGAGCAGGGAGTCACCGCAGCGCCGCTGTCCACCTACTTTGCCGGTCCGCCCGGCGCTCGAGGCCTGGTGTGTGGATACGCCCGGCTGCCCGAGACACAGGCTGACGCGGTTGCCGAGCGCATCGTGAGCGCGATCGGTCAGCTCTGAGCGCCGTCTCGCGTGGCGCGGTCAGGCAGGTCGGCGCCCGGCCGGGCCACCGTCAACGCCGCGGTCAACGCGGCGCACCTCAAGACGCCTTCGAGGTCCCCGGCACTTATCCGGGCCAGGTCACGGCGGCGGTCGGCACCCAGCAATCCCAATGACCACAACGCGTCGAGCAGGCCCGTCATGAAGGCGTCACCGGCGCCGACGGTGTCCACCACATGCACCGGCTGCGCCGGAACCGACACCGATCCGGCTCGGCAGACCGCGAAGGCGCCCTGCTCGCCGGAGGTCACCGTGACCACGGACGGACCGGATTCCAGCCAGGCCCGCGCGATCTGTTCGGGGGAGTGGCGGGGGGCCAGCCAGCGTAGATCGGCTTCGGATGCTTTGACGATGTCGGCGCGTTCGACGAGTCGGTCGATGCGGCCGCGGGCGATGTCGCCGTCCTGGATCACGTCCGGCCGCACATTCGGATCGAAGCTGATGGTCGCCGACATGCGGTAGGCGTCCAGCAGCGCGGCAGTAGCCCGACATCCCGGCTCCAGAACTGTGGCGATCGAGCCGGTGTGGACCAGTTGCGGGGTGGCCACCTCGGGGGTGCCGGTGAGCTGCCAGTCGATGTCGAAGGTGTAGTTGGCAGAGCCCGCCGCGTCCAGGACAGCCAGAGCGGTTGGTGTTCGGCTGGCCGTCGTGCTTCCCGAAACCAGTTGCACCCCAGAATCTTCCACGTACTTGATGATGCGCTTGCCGTGATCGTCCTCGGCGATGTGGGTGAGAAAGTCGACACCGCGGCCCAGCCGGCTCAGCCCGACGGCGACGTTGAGCGGGCTGCCGCCCACGTACTCGCCGATGACCGCGCCGTCACTCTCGACGACGTCGATCAGCGCCTCGCCGATAACCAGGGCCCGGCTCATGGCTCCATGGTAGGTGCGTCTGGCTAGACCCGTCCGGCGATGAAACCCGCCGCCTGGTCGGGATACGGCGGGAGTTCGTAGGCGCTGTGCGCGGCGCGGAGACGCCCACCCTGCACGCAGATCGGATCACCGGGGCTGCACAGGTCGATGGCCCGACCGGCGAATTGCCCGGCCCCCGACAACGGCGTGCCGAACCGATTGCCGGGGTTGCCGAACACCGCGACGGCGGCGACCCGGTCGGCACTGTTGGGCGGCAGCGGGGGAGCTGAGCCGATGGTGCCGATCCGGTCACCGATCGGAGGTACGCCCGCCAGCATGGAAACCGCAGCCGCGCCTTGCGAGAAACCACCGAGCACCACCCGGGTGCCGGGGCATTGATCGGCCAGCCAGGCGATGTGCCCGGCGGCATCGTTGGCCCCGTCTGCAGTCGTCAGGAAATTGATCCCGGCCGGATAGTTGACCGCATACACGCCGAGGCTGCGCGGTGCGATCCGCGGGCCGAGCTGGTCGACCAGAGCCTGGCCCACCCGGCCGATCCCGGGCGGCTCACCGGTGCCGCGGGCGAACACCACCTCGACGTCCGAGCAGGGATCGGCCGACGCGGCAGGCGCCGGACCGCAGAAAACGAGCGCTGCGGGCATCAACATGACCGCGACCCAGCGGAGGAGCAAACTGGCCATGGGATTCAGTGCCATCGGGCCATGCTGACATGGCGACGGAGTCTGTGTCTCGGATGTTGGGTATACGTTGGCCTCATGGCGGGCGTGATGGAGCGCTATGAGCGGGTTCGGCTGACGAATCCGGACAAAGTGCTCTATCCGGCCACCGGCACCACCAAAGCCGAGGTTTTCGACTATTACCTGAGCATTGCCGAGGTGATGCTGCCGCACATCGCCGGGCGCCCGGTGACCCGAAAGCGTTGGCCGAACGGGGTCGCGGAGGCGTCTTTCTTCGAGAAGCAGTTGGCGTCATCGGCGCCGGGTTGGCTTGAACGCGGCACCATTGCGCACAAGTCGGGCACCACGACTTACCCGATCATCAACACCCGCGAGGGCCTGGCCTGGATCGCGCAGCAAGCGGCGCTCGAAGTGCATGTGCCGCAATGGCGGTTCGATTCCGGCGGCGGTCAGGGGCCGGCCACCCGAATCGTGTTCGACCTCGATCCTGGTGAGGGCGTCACGATGCCGCAGCTGTGCGAGGTGGCCCAAGCGGTGCGCGAGCTGATGGGGGATATCGGTCTGACGACGTTTCCGCTCACCAGCGGCAGCAAGGGCCTGCATCTGTATGTGCCGCTGGCTGAGCCGATCAGTTCCCGGGGCGCCTCGGTCCTGGCCAAGCGGGTGGCCCAACAGCTCGAGCAGTCGATGCCCACGCTGGTCACCGCCACCATGACCCGCAGCGTGCGCTCCGGCAAGATATTCCTGGACTGGAGCCAGAACAGTGGATCCAAGACCACGATCGCCCCGTATTCGCTGCGGGGGCGCGAGCACCCGACCGTCGCGGTGCCCCGCACCTGGGACGAGATCGGCGATCCCGACCTGCGCCACTTGCGATTCGATGAAGTGCTGCAACGGGTTTCCGATGACGGCGACCTGCTGTCCGAACTGGATGATGATGCCCCCGTGGCTGACAAGCTCACCACCTACCGCACCATGCGCGACGCCGCCAAGACTCCCGAACCGGTGCCCCAGGACATTCCGGCAACCGGCAACAACGACCGCTTCGTGATCCAGGAGCATCATGCCCGGCGGCTGCACTATGACCTGCGACTGGAACGCGGCGGCGTGCTGGTCAGCTGGGCGGTGCCAAAGAACCTGCCCGAGACCACCGCGGTGAATCACCTTGCCGTGCATACCGAAGACCACCCGATCGAGTACCTCACCTTCCACGGCGCGATTCCCAAGGGGGAGTACGGCGCAGGCAACATGGTCATCTGGGACACGGGCACATACGAAACGGAGAAGTTCCGGGTTACCGACAACCCCGAGGACCGCAACGGCGAGGTCATCATCACGCTGCGCGGCGAGAAGATCGAAGGCCGCTATGCCCTGATCCAGACCGAGGGCAAGAACTGGCTGGCGCACCGGATGAAGGACCAGAAATCAGCTACCCCAGAGCCCCAGGATTTCGCGCCGATGCTGGCCACCGAGGGGTCCGTCGAGAAACTCAAGGCCTCGCAATGGGCGTTTGAAGGCAAGTGGGACGGCTACCGGCTACTGGTCGAGGCCGATCATGGCCGCCTGCAATTGCGGTCGCGCCGCGGGCGCGATGTCACCGCGGAGTATCCGCAATTGGAGGCGCTGGCAGCCGATCTCGCCGACCATCACGTGGTGCTCGACGGCGAGGTGGTGGCACTCGATGACCATGGGGTGCCCAGTTTCGGCGAGATGCAGAATCGGGCCCGCTCCACCCGGGTCGAGTTCTGGGCATTCGACATCCTGTGGCTCGACGGCCGTTCCTTGCTGCGGGCCAAGTACTCCGATCGGCGAAAGCTGTTGGACGCGTTGGCAGTCGGTGGCGGACTGATTGTCCCCGAACAGTTGACCGGCGACGGTCCCGAGGCGATGGTCCATGCCCGTGAGCACAGGTTCGAGGGCGTGGTCGCCAAGAAACGGGACTCGACGTATCAGCCGGGCCGGCGGTCGGCGTCCTGGATCAAGGACAAGATCTGGAACACCCAGGAAGTGGTGATCGGTGGCTGGCGGCAGGGGGAGGGCGGCCGCAGTAGCGGCATCGGGGCGCTGATGCTCGGGGTGCCCAGGTCCGACGGCCTGCACTTCGCCGGCCGCGTCGGCACCGGGTTCACCGAGAAGGAACTGGCCAAGCTCAAACGCATGCTGGCCCCGTTGCACACCGAGGACTCGCCCTTCGACAAGCCGTTGCCGAAGCTCGACGCCAAAGGGGTCACGTTCGTGCGACCGGAGCTGGTGGGGGAGGTCCGCTATAGCGAGCGCACCTCGGATCACCGGTTGCGGCAGCCCAGTTGGCGGGGACTGCGGCCGGACAAGACGCCCGATGAGGTGGTGTGGGAGTAGGCGCTCGGAACCCGTCCGTTTGCCTGATGGGATCTCGTCCATTTGTTAAATAGAAACTCGTCCATCTGTTAGATTGAGCTGGTGGGATACCGTCGGCGCATTGTAGATGAGCTGCTCGACGAGCTGTTTTCGCACCTACCCGCCATCGCCCTCGAAGGCGCCAAAGCTGTCGGGAAGACTGCCACTGCAAGCCAGCGCGCCGAGACTGTCGTCTCGCTCAACGATCCCCGTCAACACGAAGTGGTTACAGCCGATCCTGATTACATCGTCCGAGCACCTCATCCAGTGTTGGTCGACGAGTGGCAGCTGGAGCCGTCGGTCTGGGACCGCGTTCGGCGGGCGGTCGACGACGATTCGTCGGGTGGCCGATTCCTGCTTGCCGGATCAGCTGGCGTCGCTCCTGGCGTCCGAATCCATTCGGGCGCGGGTCGCATCGTCAGCCTGCAGATGCGGCCGATGGCGCTCAGTGAGCGTGGCACCGCCCATCCAATTGTTTCGTTGCGGGAGCTCCTGTCCGGCGAGAAGCCGGACGTCGCCGGACGATCCGATGTCACGCTGCCGATGTACGCCGATGAGATCCTGCGTTCCGGATTTCCCGGTATCCGAGACCTGCCCGAGCGGGCACGTCAGATCCAGCTCGACAGCTATGTGGCGCGGATTGTCGAGCGCGAGCTTCCCGAGAACGGCTACGTCGTACGAAGGCCGGCCACGCTCATGTCATGGCTCTCCGCGTACGCCGCAGCGACCAGCACCGATGCCTCCTTCACGACCCTGCTCGACGCCGCGACGGCCGGCGAATCCGACAAGCCTGCCCGACAAACCGTCGACAGCTACCGCAACCATCTGCAGCGTCTCTTCGTCCTGGATCCGGTGCCGGCTTGGGTGCCCACGTTCAGTCCTCTCAAGCGGCTCACGCAGACCCCCAAGCATCATCTCGTCGACCCCGCGATCGCGGCTCGGCTCGTGGGTGTCGGAAAGGCTGGATTGCTCCAAGGCGATGGCGTCAGGGTCGCTCAGGCGACCGGGACGTGGCTCGGGGCGTTGTTCGAATCCCTTGCAGCACAGAGTATTCGCGTTTACGCAGGTGCTTCCAACGCTCAGGTCGGGCACCTGCGAACGAAGAACACCGAACACGAGGTCGATCTGGTCGTGGAGAGTGAAGACCGGCGGGTCGTCGCGATCGAGATCAAATTGGCGGCCACCGTCACCGACCGTGACGTGCGGCATCTGCACTGGCTCCGTAGCCAGATCGGAGATCGCCTCGTCGACAGCGTCGTCGTGACAACCGGCGAGTTCTCCTATCGGAGACCGGACGGTGTCGCGGTCGTCCCGCTGGCGCTGCTGGGACCATGAGGCCGCAGATCGACGGGAAGCCCGTTCAGCCGTTGGCGGCGCCGGCCGCCGCGGTCTCTTGGTGGCCCGCCGCGACCGCTTCGAGCAGACCCCGCGTCGCCAGTTCGTCGGCCAACTCGTTGTCGGCGATGCCCGAGTGGCCTTTCACCCAGAACCACTCGACCTGGTGCCGGGCGCACGCGGCCTGCAGCCGCTGCCACAGATCGACGTTTTTCACCGGCTGTTTGGCGGCGGTCAGCCAGCCGTTGCGTTCCCAGCCGAGCACCCACTTGGTGATGCCGTTGCGCACGTAGGTGCTGTCGGTGTGCAGGTGCACCACCACCGGTCGGGTGAGTGCCTCGAGCGCCATGATGGGCGCTGTCAGCTCCATCCGGTTGTTGCTCGTGGTGCCGGGGTCGCCGCCATACATCTCGCGCACGCGCTCGCGGTGGCGCAGCACCGCGCCCCATCCGCCGGGGCCTGGGTTGGGCCGGCAGCCACCGTCGGTGTGGATCACGACGACGTCGTCGCTGAGGAGTCCGGCGTCGGTCATGCGCTGAGGATAGGCAACGGAGTCGGTTGGTCTGCGCCCCGACACACGTCAACGGCGGGGAGTCGCCGAGATCACGGCCGTGCGGACCGACATTCCGAGGTCCCTGTTCCGGACCGTGGTGATCCGCCGCCCCGGCTGGACGGCGTCCTTGATCGGGGCGGTGTGCTTGCCGAAGAAGGCGGCGGTCGCGTCGACGTCGTCGACGACGTAGGTGATCCCCCACAGCTTCGACGGACCGTCAGACGCGGTCGCGGGCGATCCGACCACCTCGAGGATCACCTCCCCGAGCCGGAAGAAGACCTGGCGCATCGGCCGGCCACCGAGTTCGGCGTCCCGCTCCCGGCGCGGCTCCACGCCGATGGCACCCAGCGATGAGACGGTGCGGCCGAGGTCGGGGGACAACAGCACGACGTGGTCGATTGCGCTGACGCCATTCGGGTGTGTGCCCGCATCTGCGATGTCTGTGGTTGACCGCAATGTCGGGACGCCGTCGACGTCGTCGAACGATCCCTGCGGTGGCAGACCGCGCAATGACCACCCGACGATGCCGGTACCGCGATCGTTTCCGACCAGCCGGATGCGAACGCCGCCCACCCGGCAGACCGCGTCGGGATCAACACTGAACCCGGCTCGCGCCCAGGCGTCCGGTGGGTCGGCGACGTCGAGCACGTCGACGGTGACGGTCATGGACGTCGAATCTAGCTGGCCGGCTCACTTGTGGGGCGGTCGTAGCACCTTCATCGCCAGTCGCATGACCGGATCGGGCACCCGGTCCTTGGCGGACAGTGCCGTGTTGGCCGCACGGGTGCGCAGTGGGGTGCCGCGACCGAACCACCGGTTCAACGGCCCACCGGATGGCTCCAGGTCCACGTGTAGCGGAGGCTTTCCGTCAGCGGCGCCGAGCGCGTGCGCGATGACGATCCGCTGGATCTCGCTGGTGCCCTCAAAGATCGTGTACAGCTTGGCGTCCCGGTACCACTTCTCGACGGGGTGGTCGGTTATGTAACCCCAGCCGCCCATCGTCTGGATGGCCCGCTCGGTGGTTCTGACCGCAACCTCACTGGCGGCCAGCTTCGACATCGAACCCTCGCCACGCTCGAACGGAACGCCGCTGGCGGCCATCCACGAGGCTCTCCAGGTGAGCAGCCGGGCGGCGTCGATCTGGGTGGCCAGGTCGGCGAGCGGAAACGCCACGCCCTGGTTGTCGATGATCGGGCTGCCGAACGCGACGCGGCGGTTCGCGTACTCGGTGGCGTATTCCAGTGCGGCCCTGGCAATTCCGAGTGCCTGTGCGGCGACCATCGGCCGGGTCTGTTCAAAGGTGCCCAGGGTGGCAGAGCCCGAATGCTGCTCGCCCTCAACGGCTTCACGTGCCCGCGCCAGCTTGTACTCAAGCTTCTCCTGGCCGCCGAGCAGATTGCCGGCCGGTACCCGGACGCCGTTGAACTTGAGCTCGGCGGTGTGCGAGGCACGGCAGCCGAGCTTGTCGAGTTTCCGCACCATTTCCAGGCCCGGAGTGCCGCCCTCCACCACGAACAGGGCTTGTCCCTTGTGGCCGAGGTCTTTGTCGACGACCGCGTTGACCACGTGCACATTGGCGATGCCGCCGTTGCCGATCCACATCTTGTGGCCGTCGATGATCCAGTCCGCATCTGGCGCCGGCCCGCTCCGGGTGGCATACGTGCGAAGGTTCCGTACGTCGCTGCCGCCCTCGGGTTCGGAGATCGCCAGGGCCGCCAATTTGAGGTCGCCCGGGGTGCCGAAACACTCGGGTGCCCACTGCAGCATCTGTTCTGGTGAGGCGGCCTGGCCGATCGCCGACAGCGCCAATGCCGGCATGACGATGGCCAAGCCGATACCGGCACAGCCCCAGAACAGCTCCTCCATGAACATCGGCAGAGACAAGCCCGTGGGGTCACCGATCAGGTCGCGATAGAACAGCGGACTGTAGAAGCCCTGGGCCGCCGCCTCTTCGAGCACCGGCCAGGGGAACTCCTGGCGCTGGTCATACTCGGCGGCGACCGGCCGGATGACCTGCTCGGCGAACTCGTGTGCCCTTCGGGCCAGCTCATGTTGTGCCGCTGTGGGCGTGATGTCGAATGCCACAGCGGAGGGGGTACCCCGCTGCGCCGCCGGCCGAACGTTGCGGCCATGCCCTCAGTCGGACGCGTGCCCAGCCGCCGCGATTCGTTGTCGCGCTTCGGCAGGCGAGATCCGAAGCCTTCGGGCCAGGACAGCGGCCGGATCAAACCGCGGCGGTGATGCGGTCTCGGTGGCCACCATCCGGCCGAGCAGCCGTTGTTGCGCAGTCGCCAACCGTTTCTCACCGGCGTCGAGCCGGCTCAAAACCTCGTGGAGCTCCGAGCGCGTGAGGGCGTGCACCGACAGCGCGTCTATTTCTTTGCAGGCGGCGTTGAGGTGATCGAGGGCTTCACCCACGATCGTCCGCTCGAGATCCCTCTCGGATACCAATATCGAACTCATGTTCGGTACGGTACGCCGACCGACCGACAAGTGACGCCGAGGCAGAAACGCTCCGCGACTCCAGCCGCAACAACAATCGGCCGCACAATTGTGCGGCCGATTGCGGACGTGCAATTGCGCCAAACCGCTAGATTCGGTTTGGTGGCTCAAACAATTGCACTGCCTGTTTTATTCCTCACTCAGCAGGCGACGTCAACATATGCCGTCTTTGAAATTACGGTCGTATTGATCGAACTTCCGCCCCTGGAATCGTCGGTGGCGTATGTCTGCCCCTGGCGTACCCCGAGCACGGTGCAGTTGGCCAGTGGCGCGGCACCCGTGCGGTTGACGATCACATGGTATCCGCTGGTCTGAAGGCTCTTTACGGTTTGCTCAGCGGATTGCTCGGTCGGGGCGGCAGCGGCGACGCCCCCGAGGTAAGTGCCGGCGGCCAACGCGCCTGCGGCTAATGTGGCGATGGTATATGACTTCATTTCCCAACCCTCCGTTGCAGGCCGCACCGGAAGTCCCACTACTTCCGGTTGCCACCTATTACGTTTAATTGGCGACAGGGTTCGAAAATTCCAGAATTTTCAGCTGAAATTGCGGAATTTCTCAGGTTGGGGGTGCCGCAAGATGAGCGGCGGCAAGGCGGTTCTTCCCATCTCGGTGCCCGGGCCAGACGTCGGCTCAGGCGGGCAGAGAAATCATCAGCGGTCACGGTGACGGATCTGTGCCATCGTTGAACCATGAGTACTGACGGGTACAGCGTCGATGACGACGACCAGTTGACTCAGGAGGACACCCTGATCGATCGGGGTGTCGACGACTTGCTCGACGAGGGGTACTCGCCGCCGGATCGCTGGCGGGAGCCTCGGGACCACGAGACCCTCGACGAGCTGTTGGCCGAGGAAGAACCTGACCCCGCGATGCAGCTCGATGATTCCGACCATTCCGACGAGCAAGCCGGCGACGACGAGGTCGGGGACCTGCGTTCGGGGCGGTTGGTGGCGCCCGACGCGGGCTTCGGTGTGGACGACGAGGCGGAGTTGCTCGGGACGGACGTCGGCATCGACGGTGGCGCGGCCTCCGCCGAGGAAGCCGCGGTCCACATCATCCCGCCGTCGTCACCGGATGGCGGTCTGACGTTCTGACGCCACCGACATGGTGAACACCAACAGCCCGCCGACGGCCAGGAGTGCACCGGCGGCGGCAGGAGCGGTGTAGCCGAGGCCGGCCGCGATCACCAGGCCGCCCACCCAGGCGCCGGTGGCGTTACCGATGTTGAGTGCGGAGTGGTTGAGCGCGGCGGCCAGCGTCTGGGCATCGTGGGCGACGTCCATCAACCGGGTCTGCAGCGCCGGACCGACGGCGGAGCCGGCCACACCGACCCCGAACAGCAGCGGCAGCGCGGTCCAGGGGCTGTGAGACCCCAGCGAGAACGCTGCCAGCAGCACCGCCAGGGAACCCAGGGACAGGTACAGCGCGCGGGTCACCGAGGTGTCGGCCAGCCGGCCACCGATCAGGTTGCCGACAACCATGCCGAGGCCGAACACCATCAGCGCTACGGGAACCATCGCGCGGGGCAGGCCGGTCACGTCGGTCATCGTGGTGCTGATGTAGGTGTACACCGCGAACATGCCGCCGAAGCCGATCATGCCCACCAGCACCGCCAGCCACACCTGAGGCCGGCGCAGCGCACCGAGTTCGGTGAGCGGACTGGTGACGTGCATGGACCGCAGATGCTTGGGCAGCCACCGCCACTGAGCCGCCAACGTGACCAGGCCGACGCCGACCACGAGGCCGAACGCGCTGCGCCAACCGAGGGCTTGGCCCAGCCAGGAGGCCAGCGGCACACCCAGGACGGTCGCGATGGTGAGCCCGCACAGCACGTACGCCGCGGCCTTGGCCCGGTTCTGTGGGCCCATCAGATGGGCGGCGGCCAACGCGGCGATCCCGAAGAACGCGCCGTGCGGCAGACCCGCGACGAACCGGGCGATCACCAGGGTCGGGTAGGACGGCGCCAGCATGCTGGCCAGGTTGCCGAGGGTGAAAACCGTCATCAGGGTGAGCAGCAGGGCCTTGCGCGGCCAGCGGGCGGTCAGCGCGGCGATGACCGGCGCCCCGGCCACCACGCCCAGCGCATACGCGGAGATGACATGACCGGCGGTGGGCTCGCTGATGCCGAAACCCGCTGCGATATCGGGCAGCAATCCCATCGCGACGAACTCGGTGGTGCCGATGCCGAAGCCGCCGAGGGCCAGGGCGAACACCGCGAGCATGCGCACCGTGGGATCAGGTGCGACAACGGCGCGCGGCGGCGGGCCATCCGTTGGGGTCGGACGTTCGAGGGATGTCGTCATTCTCAGGCTTTCCGAGGGGGTACGGATTGGAGCTCTCGGACAGCGTTGGCGAGAACGGCGGGTGCAACGCTAACGGCGCGGCGAGTGTTCCCTCAAATTCATGGTTCGGTGCCCACCGCTTTCCACACGTGGGCTGCTGAGCGGGCACTCAGCGCGATCCGGGTGTGGAAAACCGCGCAACATCCGGCGCAAAGAAAACCCGCTAGACCCTGGCGATGACGTTCTCGGCGAATTTCTCCAGGTGCCGGATCTTGCGGTCCAGCGGCTCGGGGTCGTCACCCTTGATGTAGGGCAGGCGGAAGCCGACGATCACATCGGTGACACCTTTGTCCTCGAGCCGCTTGATGCCGTCGGGCGTGTACGCGTCGGCCGAGATGACGTGGACCTCAAACGGCCCGGTGCGACCTTCGTCCTCACGAATCTGGTTGAGCCGCTTCAACAGCTCGTCGAGGTCGTCGGTCCCGCCGCCGTGCATCCAGCCGTCGTTGCGGGCCGCGCGGCGCAGGGCGGCCTCGGCGTGCCCGCCGACCAGGATCGACACCGGCTCCGACGGTGCCGGGGTCATCTTGGTCTTGGGGATGTCGTAGAACTCGCCGTGGTACTCGAAGTAGTCACCGGAGGTCAGGCCGCGGATGATGTCGATGCACTCGTCCATGCGCTTGCCGCGTCGCGCGAACGGCACCCCCATCAACTCGTAGTCCTCGGGCCACGGGCTGGTGCCCACACCGAGGCCCAGCCGGTTGTCGAACAGGGCATTGAGCGACCCGACCTGCTTGGCAACCAGGGCCGGCGGTCGGATCGGCAGCTTGAGGACGAAGAAGTTGAACTTGAGCGTGGTGGTGGCCGCACACAGGGCCGAGGCCAACACGAAGGCCTCGACGAATGGCTTGCCGTCCAGGAACTCCCGGTTGCCGTCAGGGGTGTACGGGTACTTCGAATCGGATTCGAAGGGGTAGGCAACGCTGTCGGCGATTGTCATGGCGTGATAGCCGGCCGCCTCGGCCGCCTGGGCCAGCGGAATGTAGTAGGTGGGATCGGTCATGGCTTCGGCGTAGGTGAACCGCATGCCGTACACACTAGAACGTGTTCTAGTTCTGCGGGGCCGATCGGGCGGGCATGATGACCGCATGCCCGCCTGGCTGACCCCGAACGTCCGGGTGCTGTCGGCGGTGTCCTTCTTGCAGGACACCGCGAGCGAACTTCTCTATCCGCTGCTGCCGATCTATCTGACGACAGTGCTCGGTGCCCCGCCGGCGGTGGTCGGCGCGGTCGAGGGCGCTGCCGAAGGAGCAGCGGCGATGACCAAGCTGGCGGCAGGCCCGCTCGGTGACCGGTTCACCAAGCGGCCCCTGATCGCCACGGGCTATGGCATGGCGGCCCTGGGCAAGGTGATGGTCGCAGCGGCCAGTGCGTGGTCCGGCGTGCTCGCCGGCCGCATGGTGGACCGGCTCGGCAAGGGTATCCGCGGCGCGCCCCGTGACGCCCTGCTCGTCGCCGACGTCGACGATGCTGCCCGCGGCCGCGTCTTCGGATTCCACCGTGCCATGGACACTTTCGGTGCCGTGATCGGTCCACTTCTGGGTTTGGCGGGCTACGAACTGCTAGACCACCAGATTGCACCGCTGTTGTGGGTGGCGGTGGTGCCCGCGGTCCTCAGCGTGCTTCTGGTGTTCCTGGTTTCCGAGGGGCGTAAGGCTCAGCCACGCAAACAGCGTCAACCGGTGTTCTCGCGGGTACGCGACCTGCCCGGGCGGTACTGGCGCGTGACGGCCGTGCTGGTGGCGTTCGGTCTGGTGAACTTCCCTGACGCGTTGCTGTTGTTGCGGCTCAACGAGATCGGCTTCTCGGTGGTCGAGGTGATCCTGGCCTATGTCACCTACAACGCGGTCTACGCCGTCTCCAGCTTCCCGGCCGGGTTGCTGGCCGACCGGATCGGGCGGCTGCCGGTGTTCGGTATCGGTCTGGTGTTCTTCGCAATCGGCTACGCCGGGTTGGGGCTGACCACCGATCCACTGCTGGCCTGGCTGCTGATCGGGTCCTACGGACTGTTCACGGGTTGCACCGATGGGGTCGGCAAGGCCTGGGTGTCCTCACTGGTCGGTTCCGACCTGCAGGGTAGTGCGCAAGGAGTGTTCCAGGGGCTCAGCGGATTTGCCGTGCTGGGCGCCGGAATATGGGCCGGGCTGGCATGGACTGTGGTTCCAGGTCAGCCCGGCCAGTTGCCGCTGCTGATCTCCGGGATCGCCGGGGCGGTGTTCGCGGTCGTATTGCTCGGCCGCTCCGTCGCTACCCGGCCGCGCTGACCTCGGAGCCCTCGGCGCCGTCCAGCTCGAACGGCGGTTCACCGATCCCGGAGACCGAGTGCGTGCCCTGCGATGTGCGCTCGGTGATGCGGCCGTCGACGGTGCGAGCGCCGATGGTCAGCCGGACCGGACCTGCGGCCACGGTGCTCGGCGCATCGAGAATCGTTCCCCGCCAGTGGTACTTGCCGTCGATCGGATCCAGATGACCGGCCAGCCGCACATGCACGCGGCGATCGCCGTCACCGATGTCGAGGATGGCGAACCCGTCGTACACCTCTTCGGTCACACTCCCCTCGGAGTCGGGGGTCGAATCGGCTGACGTAGCCAGTGCCTGCGGTGCCTTGGCGGGGAGGAACCCGGAGCGCCGCCACATGCGGCGTCCGATGCGTCCCATCAGCCCGACCTCTTCGAGGAAGGCCGCCAGCGGCGCGAATCCGGAGATCTGCACCTCGCGACGGTGGGCGCTGGCCCGGGCCACCCGGCGGGCGGCGCGCGCATTCAGGCCGACGCGTGCGTACTGCACCTTGTTGGTGAACAGATAGCGGAAGAAGTACCCGCCGACACCGTTGAGGTTGGCCACCCAGGCTCGCTTGTACCAGCGCATCGATGGGGTGCGCTGGCGCAAACCGTCGCGGGCGAACTGGATGTGACGGGCCTCCTCGGTGACGTGAATGCGCATGAGGCGTTGCACCATCGGCTGCAATTCGGGGTCGTCCATCATCTGCCGCTGCAGTGAGTCGAAGATTTCCTCACCGATGAGTGCGGCCACCCACAGCACCGAGCCGCGGAAGAAGAACGGCAGCGTGTTGATGATCATGCGCTGGTACAGCCGCGGCCGAACCGGTTTGGTGCCGATCTTGTCGATGGCCTTGCCGAACATCACCATGTGGCGGGTCTCGTCGCCGAGTTCGGTCAGCTCGTAGTGCGTGGAGTTCGAGGTGGGGTCCTGATGCATCATCTTGCGCAGCAGCGCCTGGTTGAGGATGTTCTCGAACCAGATACCCGCCGAGAGCGTGTTGGCCAGCTCCTCGCGCGAAAGATCGATCTGCTGCTCGCGGGACATGTTGTCCCACAACGGCGTTCCGTACAGTGACACGATCCTTGGCGGCAGGAAGAACTTGTCCGGGTCGATCGGCGCCTGCCAGTCGATGTCGACCACCGGCGCGTAGGACTTGCGAACCGAACCCTTGAGCAGGCGTTCGGAGAATGCGTCCCGCCGCGCAGCGTTGGCCGAGCTTCCGCCGGGTCTGACCGAAGTTGTCACCGTTGACGTTCCCTTCGTTTGTGGTCCCTCTCACCTCGACGTTAGGTATCGACAATGCGTGATGTCAATACCCCGGGTATCGGGTACTTCGGGTACCCGGTTTCGGTTCGGTTAACCTTCGACGGTGCGTCGCATCCATGTCATCGGAATCGGGGCCGGTGATCCGGACTTCGTCACGGCTCAGGCCATTTTCGCGCTCAACGACACGCAGGTGTTCTTCGCGATGGACAAGGGTCCGCGTCGCGGTGCGGCAGACGATCTGGTCGCGGTACGCAAGCTGATCTGCGATCGCTTCATCCGCACCGAACCGGGCAAACCCGGCTACCGATTCGTCGAATTGGTCGACCCACCGCGAGCCGCGGCCGGCGACGTACCGGGCTACCGCCAGGTCGTCGCGGACTGGCATGCCGAGCGGGCCCGGATCTGGGCGGCCGCCATCGAGACCGAACTCGGGCCCGACGGCGTCGGGGCCTTTCTGGCCTGGGGGGATCCGTCACTCTACGACAGCACCCTGCGGATCCTGGACAAAGTCTCCGAGTACGTGGACTTCGACTACGACGTCATCCCCGGCATCACCGCGGTCCAGGTGCTGACCGCACGGCATCGCATCCCACTCAACGACGTCGGCGAACCGGTGCTGATCACCACCGGGCGCCAATTGCGCGAGCACGGGCTGACCGGCAGCGCCGTGGTGATGCTCGATGCGGACTGCTCATTCCAGCAGTGCCCGCCGCAGACCCGGATCTGGTGGGGTGCGTATCTGGGGACGCCTGATGAGTTGCTCTATGCGGGAACGGTCGGCGATATCGGCGACGAAATCGTTGCTGCGCGTACCGAAGCGAGAGCTCGCCACGGCTGGATCATGGACACGTACCTCCTGCGCTCGGCAGACTAGACCGCCATGAGCTCATTTCTCCTGCGCGCCGCGGTAACCGGGTTCGCGCTCTGGGTCGTCACTCTCGTCGTGCCGGGGATCTACTTCATCGGAGGTGATTCGACCATCGCCCGGGTCGGCATCATCTTCGTCGTCGCCGTGATCTTCGGTCTGGTCAACGCGTTCGTCAAGCCGATCGTGCAGATCCTGTCCATCCCGCTGTACATCCTCACGCTCGGCCTGATCCACATCGTGATCAACGCGTTGATGCTCATGATCACGTCGTGGATCACCGACCACACCACCCACTGGGGCCTGCACATCGACCAGTTCTGGTGGACGGCCATCTGGGCGGCGATCGTGCTGTCGTTGGTCAGCTGGCTACTGTCCTTCGTCAAGGCCCTCGCGTAGGGCGCGCGCCTGTTCGCCGAGCGCCGCTGCGGTGTCTGCGGCGGCCTCGGCTCCCGACTCTGTGTCGCGATCACGCTCGGCGCCCCAGCAGGCCGCCAACGTGCGGTATGCCAGCTGCTCAGTAGAGACGACGGCCGGCCACATGCGTTCGGCCCCAAGGCGTTGCGCGGCCGATCCACCGATACCCGCGTCATAGGCCGGCAGCAGTTCCATGGCGCGCAACTGCAGATCCCGCCGATCGGTACGGGCCGCGGGGGAGGTGGCGTCGTCGGCGGCCAGGTGCGGCAGGGTGGCGGTCACCGCGTCGAGCGTGGCATTGATCGCAGTGCACAGGCCGGTCGGGTGGCGGAGACGCTGGGTGGCCCAGTAGACGGCCAGCGCCACCGCGCAGCCGATCAGGGTGTCGCTGCCGCGGGTGAGCAGCAGTTCACCGAGATCGTCGACGCGTTGACCGCCCGAGGCAATGGTGAGCGCCGCGGGGGTGATGAACACGACGGCGAGCGTGTAGTTGCGCACCACGTACATCTCGATGATGAACTGCAACGTTCCGATCACCAGCGCCAGCCACAGGCCCTGCGGGTGGAGGGCGAGAATGGCCCCGGCCACGCCGAGGCCGAGCCAGGTGCCCAGCGTGCGTTCCACGCCTCGGACCACGGTGCGCTGCCAGTCGAAACCTTGATGCAGCATCAGCACCGCCGCGGCCATCGCCCAGTACGCATGCGTCATCGTCAGGGCCTGCGAGATCAGCACGGCGATGACACCCGAGATCGCGACCGCGATCCCAACGCGCGCTGCCAGCTGCAGGGACACCGAGCCCGGGGTCAGCGCCCGGAGCAGTAGTCGCGAAGCGCTGGGACGGCCGAGCGGAATCCCTTCGGCGCCATGCTCATCGGTGACCGCATCGGCCGGCACGGTGGCCAGGTGACGAGCCAGGGCCGCCCCGGCGTAAGCCGGCGGCTCACCGGAATCGGCGGCGCGCATCGCTTCGGCGAACAGCACGTGCAGCCGGCGGTTGACCACCCGCAGCCGATACAGCGCCTGGTCAGGCTTGGGTTGGACCGGCTGGTAGGTGACCAGCGTGACCCACGCGGTGTGCAGTAGCAGCGCCGCCTTGTGCCGTGCGGTCGCCTCCGCGTCGGGCCCGCCCCCGATGTTCTCGATGTAGGCCGCGACGGCTGAGGCAGCCGCAGCCACCGCAGCCTTCTCCGGCCCGCGGGGCCGGACCAGCGCCCCGGACATGTGCACCAGCCAGGCGAACGCGCCACCGGCCAGCACCAGCGCGGCGTGATGGCCCGGGCCGAGATGCAGTGTCGCCGGGGTTCCGGTGCCGGCCGCGCAGGCCAGCACCACCATGTAGGCCCCGGGCGGCCCGATGGTCAGTGCGTGGCAGACCAGGGTGGCGGCCACGGCGATCGCGGTTACGGTGAGCACCCCGAGCCACGGCGCTGACGACGCCCAGTCGCCGAGCGCCACCGCGGCCGCGAAACATACCGCGACCAGCCCGAGGTAAACGCCGCGATTCAGGTAGGGCCGGCCACTGCCGTACAGCGAGGTGAATCCGCCGATGGTGGCGATCAATCCGGCCGTGGTGTCGCCGGCCAGCCAGCCCACCAGAACGGGCACGGCCATGCAGATTCCCGCGCGCAGCGCGAACGGCCACCGCCGCGGCACGCTGTTGATCACGAAGATGTTCCGTATCGGATTGGTCGCTCGGGGAGCGGGCCGGTCGGACATGTCTACAGCATGCTCGGCGTTTCGCTGACACACTGGACCCATGCCTGAACTGCCCGAAGTCGAGGCGCTGGCCGACCATCTCCGCCGACATGCGACCGGCCGGGAAGTCACCCGGGTCGACGTGTCGGCGTTGTCGGTGCTCAAGACCTTCGATCCGCCGACGACGGCGTTGCACGGCCAGACCGTGACCGGCGCGAACCGCTGGGGCAAGTACCTGGGCCTCGAATTAGCCGGGGAGTCGGGCCCACTCCATCTCATCACACATCTGTCTCGGGCCGGCTGGCTGCGCTGGTCGGACAAGCTGTCGCCGACGCCGCTCAAACCGTCGGGGAAGGGCCCGATCGCGCTACGCGTGCACCTGGGGGAGGGCGTCGGCTTCGACCTCACCGAGGCAGGGACGCAGAAGCGCCTCGCGGTCTGGGTTGTGGCCGACCCGCTGGCGGTCCCGCAGATCGCCTCGCTGGGGCCGGACGCACTGTCACTGGATTCGGCGGCGTTGGCCGCGGTCTTGTCCGGCAACTCGGGTCGGATCAAGAACGTCATCACCGACCAGAAAGTGATCGCCGGGATCGGCAACGCCTACAGCGACGAGATACTGCACGTGGCGAAGCTGTCGCCGTTCGCGAGCGCCGACAAGCTCTCCGAGGCCCAACTCGGCGCATTGCACGACGCGATGATCTCGGTGCTCACCGATGCGGTCGAACGGTCGGTGGGCCAGCAAGCGGCAACGCTCAAGGGGGAGAAGCGCTCTGGACTGCGCGTGCATGCCCGGACGGGCCTGCCGTGCCCGGTGTGCGGGGACACCGTGCGCGAGGTCTCCTTCGCCGACAAGTCGTTTCAGTACTGCCCGACGTGCCAAACCGGGGGCAAGGTGCTGGCCGATCGGCGGATGTCCAGGCTACTCAAGTAGCGGCCGCATTTTTGACAGTTGTCTAACTCGGTTATCCTGCAGCGATGACCCGTCAGAAGATCCTCATCACCGGTGCCAGCTCCGGACTGGGAGCGGGCATGGCCCGCCAATTCGCGGCCAAGGGCCGGGACTTGGCGCTGTGTGCCCGCCGCACCGAGCGGCTCGACGAGCTCAAGGCAGAGTTGGCCGACCGGCACCCCTACATCAAGGTCGCGGTCGCGGCGCTGGACGTCAATGACCATGAGGCCGTACCGCGGGTGTTCGGTGAGCTGTCCGAGGAGTTGGGCGGCATCGATCGCGTCATCGTCAATGCGGGCATCGGCAAGGGCTGGCCGCTCGGCGAGGGCAAGCCGTGGGCGAACAAGGCCACCATCGAAACCAACCTGATCGCCGGGCTGGTGCAGATCGAGACGGCGCTGGAGATGTTCAAGAAATCCGGCAGTGGTCACCTGGTGCTGATCTCGTCGGTGCTGGGTAACACCGGTGTGCCCGGCGGCAAAGCCGCCTACTGCGCCTCCAAGGCCGGCATGACCTCGCTGGGCGAGTCGCTCCGCGCGGAGTACGACAAAGGCCCGATCCGGGTGACGGTGATCGAGCCGGGCTACATCGAGTCGGAGATGACCGCCAAGTCGGCGACCACGATGCTGATGGTCGACAACGAGACCGGTGTGCGCGCGATGGTCGAGGCCATCGAGAAGGAGAATGGCCGGGCTGTCGTGCCGCGTTGGCCGTGGGCGCCGCTGACCCAGGTGATGCGGTTGCTGCCGCCGAAATACACCAAACGTTTCGCTTAGTCGCGGGCCATCGCACCCGGCCCGGATTTCCGGGGCGGTGTCCCGGAGGGTGTCGATGTGCCCGCCTTTTAGCGACTTTTCAGCGACAATCGCCACCTGGATAACACTGGCCTCACCAAACTCGTTGTCGCTGGGCGGTTTTGCCACTCCTGCATCTGCAGCCTCGTGAGCCTCACCAGTTCAGTGCCCGCGTACTAGCGACACTGTCGCTCGTAGCTGGACAACCCAGATTCTGGTGCGGATGAGGCTGGCGACAGCTGGAGTGACGTGAGTAGTGATTGTGTGTGTGACGAACGATGCCCGCGATGGCCGTGAGGCGATAGTCGCTGAAAAGTCGCTATTAGCCGGGCAGCTCGGCACATCGTTCCGACGCGCGACACGCCGAGTTGAGCACGCGACACGCCGGGTCCAGAAGGTGGCACTGCTCCGGGCCGCCCCGACGCGGTGTTCCACCGCTCGCGTTTCGGCACCGGGCACACCTGGGTAGACCACCATCATGACCTCAAGACTGATTGCCTCGATGTTCTTTGCAGGTGCTGCGGCTGGGGCTGTCGCGTTGGCTCCAGTGGCCGTGGCCGACCCCCCTCCGCCGCCTCCGTGCACCAATGCCGACGGCACACCCTGTGCTGACATCGGTACGGCCGGTCCGGGCGGCGCCAGTGGCCAGATCCCCGGTGGTCCGGGCGGGACCGCAGGCCCCGGTGGCGCTACCGGCGGTATCCCGTATGGACCTAGCGGCACCGCCGGTCCTGGCGGGGCCAGTGGCTGTATCCCGAATGTGGGATGTGCGACGGTCCCGGGGATGCCCTAAGCCGAACGTCCGCGTTCGACGCGGTACCGGCGCACCAGCGCATCCGTAGATGAATCCGACTGCCTGCTCGGTGATTGCGGCTCCGTGATCACCGGCAGCAGTGCCTTTGCCTGGGTCTTACCCAGCTCGACGCCCCATTGATCGAAGGAGTCGATGCCCCACACAACTCCCTCGGTGAACACCTGGTGTTCGTAGAGGGCGATGAGCTGACCCACGACCGACGGCGTCAACCTGGTTGCCAGGATTGACGTCGTCGGTCGGTTTCCGGGCATCACCTTGTGTGGGACCACCGACGCCGGCGTCCCTTCTGGAAGATCCCGGGCAATGGCCGCTGCATCTCTCCCGAAAGCCAGCACCTGGGTTTGAGCGAAGAAGTTGCTCATCAGCAGGTCGTGCATGCTGCCCGTGCCGTCGGCTGTCGGCAGATCGTCGGTGGGTTCGGAGAAGCCGATGAAGTCGGCGGGAACCAACCGGGTGCCCTGGTGCAGCAATTGGTAGAACGCGTGCTGGCCGTTGGTGCCCGGCTCGCCCCAGAAGATCTCTCCGGTATCGGTGCTCACCGCAGAACCGTCCGCCCGCACCGACTTTCCATTGGACTCCATGGTCAGCTGCTGCAGGTACGCCGCGAACCGGGACAGGTCGTTGGAGTAGGGCAGCACCGCACGTGATTGTGCGCCAAAGAAATTCGAGTACCACAGTCCGATCAGCCCCAGCAGCGCCGGAGCGTTCTCGGCCAGCGGTGCGGTGCGGAAGTGCTCGTCGACCAGATGAAAACCGGACAGGAACTCGGCGAAACGCTCACGGCCGATCACGGCCATCACCGACAGGCCGATCGCCGAATCCACCGAGTACCGGCCACCCACCCAGTCCCAGAAGCCGAACATGTTGTCGGTGTCGATGCCGAAATCCTGCACCAGCTTCGCGTTGGTGGACACCGCCACAAAGTGCTTGGCCACCGCGTCCTCGCCTAGTGTGTCGACCAGCCAGCGGCGCGCTGCCGTGGCGTTGGTGAGCGTCTCAAGGGTGGAGAACGTCTTGGAGGCAACGATGAAAAGCGTTGTGGCCGGGTCCAAATCTGCCAGCGTCGCGACCAGATCGGCCGGGTCGACGTTGGAGACGAAGCGGGCGCTGACACCGGCGTCGGCGTAGTGACGCAATGCGTCATACACCATCACCGGGCCCAGGTCCGAACCACCGATGCCGATGTTCACCACGGTCTTGATGCGCTCGCCGGTGGCGCCGGACCATTCGCCGCTACGCAGCCGGTCGGTGAAATCACCCATCCGATCCAGAACAGAGTGCACGTCTGCGACCACGTTCTGGCCGTCGACGGTCAGGGCCGCGTCGGCGGGCAACCGCAGCGCGGTGTGCAGTACGGCGCGGTCCTCGGAGGTGTTGATGTGCTCGCCGGCGAACATCGCATCGCGGCGGGCCTCGAGGCCGGCGGTGCGGGCCAGATCCGTCAGCAGCTCCAGGGTGCGCCGGGTGACCCGGTGCTTGCTGTAATCGATGTAGAGATCGCCGACGGTCAGCACGAGCTCGGTGCCACGGTTCGGGTCCTCGGCGAACAGCTCGGTCAGATGGATGTCACCGATCTCGTCGTAGTGCTTCGACAATGCCTGCCATGCGGGAGTTGCGGTGATGTCAGCACTCATTCCGCTGACCTTAGTGTGGCGCTCGGCTCAAGGGTGTACATGATGGATGTATGGCCATTGAAGACTTGATTTCATCCGTTCCCACGGGTCTGTGGATCGGTGGTGAGGAACACCAGGCCGCATCGACGTTCAATGTGCTGGATCCCAGCGACGATGAGGTGTTGGCCACGGTGGCCGACGCGACCGCCGCCGACGCTGTCGCCGCATTGGACGCCGCCTGCGCCGTTCAGGCCGAGTGGGCCGCGACCGCACCACGCAAACGCGGCGAGATCCTGCGTTCGGTGTTCGAGGCGATCACCGAACGAGCCGACGACATCGCCGCACTGATGACCCTGGAAATGGGCAAGGTGCTCGCCGAGAGCAAGGGCGAGGTTGCCTACGGCGCCGAGTTCTTCCGCTGGTTCTCCGAGGAGGCGGTGCGCATCGCCGGCCGCTTCACACCGGCTCCGGCGGGCACCGGCCGCATCCTCGTCACCAAACAGGCCGTCGGCCCGTGCTACGCCATCACGCCGTGGAACTTCCCGCTGGCCATGGGCACTCGCAAGATGGGACCGGCATTCGCCGCGGGTTGCACCATGATCGTCAAACCGGCCCAGGAAACCCCGCTGACCATGCTGCTGCTGGCCAAGCTGATGGATGAGGCCGGCCTGCCCAAGGGTGTGCTCTCGGTGCTGCCCACCAGCAACCCGGGTGCGGTGACCAGCGCGCTGGTCGACGACGGCCGCTTGCGCAAGCTGACCTTCACCGGCTCGACGGGCGTGGGCAGGGCCCTGGTGAAGCAGTCCGCGGACAAGCTGCTGCGCACATCGATGGAGCTGGGTGGCAACGCGCCGTTCATCGTGTTCGACGACGCCGATGTGGATGCCGCGGTCGACGGGGCGATCCTGGCCAAGATGCGCAACGGTGGCGAGGCCTGCACGGCCGCCAACCGGTTCCACGTGGCCAACTCGGTGCGTGAAGAGTTCACCGAGAAGCTCGTCAAACGGATGAGCGAGTTCACCCTCGGCAAGGGCATCGACCCAGCGTCCACGTTGGGCCCACTGATCAATTCCAAACAGGTCTCCACCGTCACCGAGTTGGTCTCCGATGCGGTGTCTCGCGGTGCAACGGTTGCGGTCGGCGGCGTCGCTCCGGGCGGGCCGGGCAACTTTTACCCGGCCACGGTGCTGGCCGATGTGCCTGCCGATTCCCGCATCCTCAAAGAGGAGATCTTCGGCCCGGTCGCCCCGATCACCGGCTTCGACACCGAAGACGAGGGCGTGGCCGCCGCCAACGACACCGAATACGGTTTGGCTGCTTACGTTTACACGCAGTCCCTGGACCGCGCGCTGCGGGTGGCCGAGGGCATCCAGTCCGGCATGGTCGGCATCAATCGCGGTGTCATCTCGGATGCGGCCGCGCCGTTCGGCGGCATCAAGGAGTCCGGTTTCGGTCGTGAGGGCGGCATCGAGGGCATCGAGGAGTACCTCGACACGAAATATATTGCGCTAACCCGTTAACGCTCGGTCGCGCCTTCCCGACTCGGCGCCCGATGCCCCCTAAACTCTGGGGCTCAGACGCCAAGACGGGAGGGCATGACGTGACCGCGGCGCCAGTGCGTGCTGCCAGCCGGCGTCGGCGTGCCTCCATCCGGCGCGACATCCCCGCACTCGACGGCATCCGGGCCATCGCCGTGGCCCTGGTGTTGGCCGGCCACGGCGGAGTACCGGGTGTGGCCGGTGGCTTCATCGGCGTCGACATCTTCTTCGTGCTGAGCGGGTTCCTGATCACCTCGCTGCTGCTCGACGAGTACCGGCGCACGGAGCGCATCGACCTCAAGGCGTTCTGGATCCGCCGGGCCAAGCGTCTGCTGCCCGCGATGGTGCTGATGACCTTGGCCGTGGTGATCGCCCGCCCCTTGTTCTCGTCGGACGCGGTGTCCTCGCTTCGGGAGGATGCCGTCGCGGCGTTCTTCTGGATGGCGAACTGGGTCTTCGTCGCCGCGGACACCGACTATTTCAGTCAGGGCAGTCCGCCGTCGCCCTTACAGCACACGTGGTCACTGGCGGTCGAAGAGCAGTATTACGTCATCTGGCCACTGCTGGTGCTGGGCGCTGTGCTGCTGGTACGCCGCCGCTCGCCCGATGCGACCCGCGCCGTGGTGTTCGTGCTGGCGACGCTGGGGTTGGTCGGCTCGGCCGTGTTGGCGATCGTGATGTCCGGCGATGCCGCCCAGCTCAACCGCGTGTACTTCGGCACCGACACCCGCGCGCAGGCGCTGCTGATCGGCGCGGCGGCCGCGGCGCTGCTGGTGCGGGACTGGTCGGCGCTGACGATGTCGGGCACGTTGATCCGGGCCCGGTGGCGGCGCTGGATCGCCTGGGTGCTGCCGGTGATCGGGGTGGCGATGCTGGCGGCGGCCGCGCACTTGGCCACCGGCAGTGCCGAGGAGTTCCGCCACGGGCTACTGATCGTGGTGGCCTTGGGTGCGGTGCTCGTCGTCGCACCGGTCGCACTGGATCAGGACGGCTACGTGGCGCGGGTCCTGGCCTGGTATCCGCTCGTCACCCTGGGCGTCATCTCCTACGGTGTCTACCTCTGGCATTGGCCGATCTTCCAGATCCTCAACGGCGAGCGCACCGGCCTTGCGGGTTGGTCGCTGCTGGCGCTGCGGTGCGCGGTGACCATCGCGGTGTCGTGGGTGTCGTGGTGGGCGATCGAGCAACCGGTCCGGCATTGGCGTCCGCAGCACGTACCGATGCTGCGGTTGGCCGCGGCCTCGGTGGCCACCGCGGCGGTGGTGACGATGACGGTGGTCCCGGTTGGGGCCCCGATCCGTCCCGCGGGTCCGGATGTGATGGCAGCCGCCGCGTCCGAGCAGGATGTCGGCGCGGAACGGCCCGTCCTGGTGGGGCCACCGCAGGCGCTGCCGCCCGGCACGCGGTCGATCGCGGTGTTCGGTGACTCGGTGGCCTGGACGTTGATGCGGTACCTGCCCGCCACCCCGGGTTTTCACTTCAACGACTACACGACAATCGGCTGCGGTATCGCGCGTGGCGGCCCGTACCGCTCGGCCGGGGAGACGCTGAACCAGAAGCCGGAGTGCGATTCCTGGCCGGCGCGTTGGGCGCAGCGGATCGCACATGACCGGCCCGAGACCGTGTTGTTGATGATCGGGCGCTGGGAGGTCGTCGACCGCACCTGGCGCGGGCGTTGGACGCACATCGGCAACGACGCCTACGACGCCTATCTCAAGGGTGAGCTACAGCGCGCCCTGGACATCCTCAGCTCGACCGGCGCGCGGGTGGTCGTGACCACGGCGCCGTACAGCCGGCGCGGCGAGCGCCCGGACGGCACGCTGTATCCGGAAGATCAGCCCGGCCGGGTGCAGACCTGGAACACCATGCTCCGGTCGGTGGCCGGGCAGCGGCCGAATGTGTCGGTGCTCGATTTCAATGCCAAGCTCAACCCCGACGGCAAGTACACCGCGAAGATCAACGGGGTCAGGATGCGCAGCGACGGCGTACATCCGACATCGGAGGCGGTGCAGTGGCTGACTCCGTGGCTGCTGGACTCGCTGAAGATGCCCGCGAAACCCGCGGGCCGTTAGACCTAGTGGCCCAACCGGCCGCGGCCGAGTTGCAGCAACAGAATGGCGAGGTCTTTGCCCTCGGGACCCAGCACGCTGTAGCGCTCGATGACCTGCATTTCGCGGCTGTGCACCAGGCGGGTGCCGCCCGAGGCCATCCGGGCTTTGCCGATCAGCTTGGAGACCTCGGCGCGGCGCTGGACTGCGGCGAGGATGGTGGCGTCGAGTTCGTCGATCTCCCGACGCAGGTCATCGATCTCAGGCACACGCTGATAGTCCCAGTCGGCTCGTGCCAGCGCAAAACTGTCCCCCCTCAGCGGTAAGTTTGAACGCAAGATGACCACTACTTCTCCCATGGCACCGCCGGCCGATGCAGACGTTGACGAACTTCTTGACGGCTTGAACCCGCAGCAGCGCCAAGCGGTGCTGCATGAAGGGTCGCCATTGTTGATCGTCGCGGGTGCGGGTTCGGGCAAGACGGCCGTGTTGACACGGCGGATCGCCTACCTGCTGGCCGCCCGCGACGTCGGGGTGGGCCAGATCCTGGCGATCACGTTCACCAACAAGGCTGCCGCCGAGATGCGTGAGCGGGTGGTGGGGCTGGTCGGCCCGCGGGCCCGGAACATGTGGGTGTCCACGTTCCACTCGACCTGTGTGCGGATCCTGCGTAACCAGGCCTCGCTGCTGCCGGGGCTGAACTCCAACTTCTCGATCTACGACTCCGACGATTCCCGTCGCCTGCTGATGATGATCGGCAAGGACATGGGGTTGGACACCAAGCGGTACTCGCCGCGGCTGCTGGCCAACGGCATCTCCAACCTGAAGAACGAGCTGATCGGCCCGGAGCAGGCCGCGGCCGAGGCATCGGAAGCCGCAGAGGAGATGGCCGGCATCATCGCCCAGGTCTACGGCGAGTACCAGCGGCGGCTGCGGGCGGCCAACGCGCTGGACTTCGATGACCTGATCGGGGAGACGGTCGGGATCCTGCAGGCGTTCCCGCAGATTGCCCAGTACTACCGCCGCCGGTTCCGCCACGTCCTGGTCGACGAATACCAGGACACCAACCACGCGCAGTATGTGCTCGTGCGGGAGTTGGTGGGCCATCACCTCGACGAGAAGGACGGGGTGGGCCCGTCCGAGCTGTGTGTGGTGGGTGACGCGGATCAGTCGATCTACGCGTTCCGCGGAGCGACGATCCGCAACATCGAGGACTTCGAGCGCGACTATCCCGACGCGACGACGATCCTGCTGGAACAGAACTACCGCTCCACCCAGACCATCCTGAATGCGGCCAACTCGGTGATCTCCCGAAACACCGGCCGCCGCGAGAAACGGCTGTGGACCGAGGAAGGTGAGGGCGAGCTGATCGTCGGCTACGTGGCCGACAACGAGCACGACGAGGCCCGTTTCGTGGCCGAGGAGATCGACGCCCTCGCCGACAGTGAGGGCCTGAAATACGGTGACGTGGCGGTCTTCTACCGCACCAACAACTCCTCGCGTGCGCTGGAGGAAGTCTTCATCCGCGCCGGCATCCCCTACAAAGTGGTAGGCGGAGTTCGTTTTTACGAGCGCCGTGAGATCCGCGACATCGTGGCCTACCTGCGGGTGCTGGACAATCCGGGGGACGCGGTGAGCATGCGTCGCATCCTCAACACCCCGCGCCGCGGCATCGGGGACCGGGCCGAGGCCTGTGTCGCGGTGTACGCCGAGAACACCGGGTCGAACTTCAACGATGCGTTGCAGGCCGCCGCCGAGGGCCGGGTGCCGATGCTCAACACCCGCTCGGAGAAGGCCATCGCGAGCTTCGTGGAGATGCTGGACCAGTTGCGGGCCAAGCTCGATGACGAGCTGGGGGATCTGGTCGAGGCCGTGCTGGAGCGTACGGGCTACCGCCGTGAGCTGGAAGCCTCCAGTGACCCGCAAGATCTGGCCCGGCTCGACAACCTCAACGAATTGGTCAGCGTCGCACACGAATTCAGCACCGACCTGGCCAACGCCCGGGCACTGTCCGAGCAGGGCGAGGGCGAGCCGGTCGATGAGGACATCCCTGACACCGGGGTGCTGGCCCAGTTCCTGGAGCGGGTGTCGCTGGTGGCCGACGCCGACGAGATCCCCGAGGACGGGGCCGGCGTGGTGACGATGATGACGCTGCACACCGCCAAGGGGCTGGAGTTCCCGGCGGTGTTCGTCACCGGCTGGGAAGACGGCATGTTCCCGCACATGCGGGCCCTGGGCGATCCCAACGAGCTCTCGGAGGAGCGCCGGCTGGCCTACGTCGGCATCACCCGTGCCCGTAGGCGGCTGTATCTGTCGCGGGCCAAGGTGCGCTCGTCGTGGGGGCAGCCCATGCTGAACCCGGAATCGCGGTTCCTGCGCGAGATTCCGGAAGACTTGATCAACTGGCGGCGCATCGAGCAGCCGTCGTCGTCGCTGAGTGCGCCGGTCGGAAACGCCGGCCGCTACGGCACCCCGCGGCCGTCACCGTCCCGGCCGGCGCCCGCGCGCAACCGCCCGATCATCACACTGGAGCCCGGCGATCGGGTCACCCATGACAAGTACGGGCTGGGCCGCGTCGAAGAGGTCTCGGGTGTGGGTGAATCCGCGATGTCTTTGATCGACTTCGGCAGTGCCGGGCGCGTCAAGCTGATGCACAATCACGCACCGGTGCAAAAGCTCTGAGGATCGCCGGTCAAGTTCTGACGGCGTGTGCCGGTGTGACTGCCGCCAGCACTGCGGTGACCACGGGCACCGTGAGTGTGAGTACCACCACCGACGCCGAACGGGACGCGAAAACCGTCGTCAGCTCGGCGGCTCCGACCTCGTAGAAAAGCCGATCCAGGTCAAACCAACCAAAGATGCCCTGCGCCACCGTGATTGTGCAGCCGGCGATCACGACGTACCGGCCCGCGGTGAATCCGACTGCGGTCAGGAGTGCGCCGAGAATCAGCGTGACTGCCGCGATCGCCGAGGCAATCACGGGTTCGAGCATGGCCAACGTCCATGTCGCATTGGGCGTAGTCGGCAGCAGGTCCGTCAAGTCGGTGATATAGAGCAGGCTGTGATCGAACTGCTCCTTCGCCCGCCAGAGGTGATAACAAGCCATCGCGAAGGCCAGTGCTGCGATGAGCGGACCGAGGAAACGGCCCGGACGGGGTGCGGGGATCTCGGGATCGCTTGCAGCGCCGCGTGATCGGCCACCGGCGGCCAGGATTACCACAAGCGTCACGATCGACAGGGCGAACCACACCCAACGATGCACACCGAGGGGGCCCGGTGACGACCACACCGGGAAGTCTGGATTGGCCCATGCCGCGAGTTCGATCAGAGACAACACGATCACCGCGACGCTGCCGCCGATCACCAGTCTGCGGCCGCGACGGTCACCGCGGCCCAGCAGTGCTGCACCACCGAACAAAGCGATTGTTACGAGGCCCAGCGCGACCAGGTTGAGGATCGAGTGACAGAACAACAGCGGATCGGTACCGAACCCGAAGCCGATGGCATACCAGGCCATGATCAGCGCCCGCAGCGTCGCGACGATCCCCAAGAGGCCACTTATATAGGTAAGGACAATCGTGGTCAGCTCAGTTGGACGCACCACGCCAACTTAACAGCGGATCACCGGCCTCGCCGGGCGCCTATCGGCTCGAGCTCCAGCGGCGGGTCGAGGGCAACATCGTGAACACGATGGCGGCAACCGGAAGCACCGGCATGGCGTAGACGATGGGATGCAGTCTCGCCCCGGCGATGAACAAACTGGCGAAGATCAGTAGCCCGATGACCGCGCCGACGACGACCAGCAGCCGGCCCATCCGTCGTCGCAGCAACAATGCGATTAGCCCTCCGATGGTTGCTGCAGCCGAGATCGCCGCCAGGAAACCGACGGCCACGCAGAACAATCGGTCGGTGCGCCACCAGCCCGCGATCAGGTCGGTGGCGATGACGCCGCTGGCCCAACCGCTGAGGATCGCGAAAGTGGCCGCCACGATCGCCGTACGCGGATTGATGCTCACCGAGGTACGTGGGATGGCCACCGGCCGGGCCCGCGGCACGTAGGACGTGCTGGCGTCGTCGTTCGTGGTGCTGACAAGGCCGGTCTGCGCGTCGCTGCCGATGGTGCCCGAGATCAGGCTGGTCTGAGGTTCTGCGCCGGCTGCGGTGGGGATAGCCCCCGTGGGATGGCGCCGGATGATGCTGGTGTGCGGTTCGCCGGCGACCGGCACAGGTTTGGAAACCGGGTCCTGCGGCTGGCGCCGGATGATGCGGGTGCGGTCGTCGTCTTCGTCGGGGTGATCGGCTGCTGACTGACGGTCGTCGCTCACTCAGCCAACATAGCTGCCGACGCTGAGACCTCTCTTGTTCAGCCACGGCACCGGATCGATGCGGCTGGTGCCGTTCTGCAGAACCTCGAAATGCAGGTGGGGGCCGGTGGAATAGCCCCGGTTGCCAACGGTGGCGATCTGGTCGCCGGCCATCACCCGGTCGCCCTCGCTGACCAGCCAGGTGTTGATGTGGCCGTACAGGGTGACGGTGCCGTCGGCGTGGCGCAGCTTGACCCAGGCGCCGTAACCCGCGGTGGGGCCCGAGGCGATCACGACGCCGTCAGAGACCGCCACGATCGGGGTACCGATCGGGCTCGCGAGGTCGATGCCGGCATGCAGGACTCCCCAGCGGTAGCCGTAGTTCGAGGTGAACACGTAGCCCTTGGTGGGCATCACGAACAAGGGGCGGGACAGCCGGGCCTCGCGTTCGGCGCGCTCTTGCGCGAAGGCAGCGGCCTTGGTGATCTCCTCGGCATGCACCGCGGTGTCGGCGGTCGAGGAGACCGAGACGATCTGCATGCCGTCGACCGAGCCGGTGACGGAGGCGCCATCGACCCGGGTGCCCTCAGAGGCCAGGATCGTGTCGTCAGCCTGGGTCTCGGTGGGGTTCCCCATGGAGTAGGCGCCGGCGGCGGTGGCACCCGCGGCCATGGCGGCGATCATCAGACGGCTCTTGACGGCTCCGGCATGTTCCTTGCGGTGGGCACCGCGGCGGCCGGACAGGTTGATCACGTCGGTCGCGGCGACGCCGTCGCTCACATCGGTGTGGCTGTCGCGATACGCGTATCGGGAGCTGCGCCCGCCGTCTGCATCCGGGCGGAAACGGGACGGCACGGCAAGGCGGACGGGCACCAAGTCGTCGGTGTCGTTTAGATCGTCGAGTTCCGGGGCATAGATAACGCCGGATTCGTGATCCTCAGCGCGCTCGTCGAACTCCTCGAAAGCGCTGAAGGGGATGACGTCGGTGACCTCGGCGGCGCTCACCTCATCAGGGGAAACGCGCGGTCGGCGGCGGCGCGCGTCCGTCGGCACCCCTCGCGGAGCTGCGGACGAACGATGCTGCGGCAAGACTCGAGAATCCTTCTTCGTCGTGACCTGAACGTTATCTGGACCAGAGGCACGTTAACCAAATCCCAATGATGGTGGCAACTTATGGGTCTATTCCGGGTAGGAATGTGATCCGTATCACCTCGAGCGGGCGGTGAGATCTACCACATGAGCCGGAGGTGATGCTAAGCCATCACTGAGTCGTGGATAAAGTGCCTGCGGGCCCGTCACAGGTACAGCGGACCGGGCAGCTTCGAAGCGCGCTAGAAGCCAAGCAGACAGACAACGCCTATCTAGGAAGCACATGGATCTCTTCGAATATCAGGCGAAAGAGCTGTTCGCCAAGCACAACGTCCCCACGACTCCGGGCCGGGTGACCGACTCGGCAGAGGACGCCAAGGCGATCGCCACCGAAATCGGCAAGCCTGTGATGATCAAGGCGCAGGTGAAGGTCGGCGGCCGCGGCAAGGCCGGCGGCGTGAAGTACGCGGCCACCCCTGAGGACGCCCTGACCCACGCCCAGAACATCCTCGGTCTCGACATCAAGGGCCACGTCGTCAAAAAGTTGCTGGTGGCCGAAGCGAGCGACATCGCCGAGGAGTACTACATCTCCTTCTTGCTCGATCGCGCCAACCGCACCTACCTCGCCATGTGCTCGGTTGAGGGCGGCGTGGAGATCGAGGAAGTCGCCGCCACCAAGCCCGAGCGGCTGGCCAAGGTGCCCGTCGACGCGGTCAAGGGTGTCGACCTTGCCTTCGCCCGGTCGATCGCCGAGCAGGGTCACCTGCCCGCCGAGGTGCTCGACGCCGCAGCGGTCACCATCCAGAAGCTGTGGGAGGTGTTCGTCAAGGAGGACGCCACCCTGGTTGAGGTCAACCCGCTGGTGCGCACGCCCGACGACCAGATCCTGGCGCTGGACGGCAAGGTCACCCTCGATGCCAACGCCGACTTCCGTCAGCCCGGCCACGCCGAGTTCGAGGACAAGGACGCCACCGATCCCCTCGAGCTCAAGGCCAAGGAGAACGACCTCAACTACGTCAAGCTCGACGGCGCGGTCGGCATCATCGGTAACGGTGCCGGTCTGGTCATGTCGACGCTGGACGTGGTCGCCTACGCCGGTGAGAAGCACGGCGGCGTGAAGCCGGCCAACTTCCTCGACATCGGCGGCGGCGCATCGGCATCCGTGATGGCCGCGGGTCTGGACGTCATCCTGAACGACAGCCAGGTCAAGAGCGTGTTCGTCAACGTGTTCGGCGGCATCACCGCGTGTGACGCGGTGGCCAACGGCATCGTGCAGGCGCTGCAGATCCTCGGTGACGAGGCCAACAAGCCGCTGGTCGTCCGCCTGGACGGCAACAACGTCGAAGAGGGCCGTCGCATCCTGGCCGAGGCCAACCACCCGCTGGTGATCCAGGCCGACACCATGGACGCCGGTGCCGACAAGGCCGCCGAGCTGGCGAATAAGTAAGGGAGCCAACCAGAATGTCTATCTTCCTGAACAAGGATTCCAAGGTCATCGTCCAGGGCATCACCGGCGGTGAGGGCACCAAGCACACCGCCCTGATGCTCAAGGCCGGCACCCAGATCGTCGGTGGCGTCAACGCGCGCAAGGCCGGCACCAAGGTCGAGCACGTGGACAAAGATGGTGCGGCAATCCAACTCCCGGTGTTCGCATCGGTGGCCGAGGCCATGAAGGAGACCGGCGCCGACGTGTCGATCGCCTTCGTGCCGCCGGCCTTCTCCAAGGACGCGATCATCGAGGCCATCGACGCCGAGATCCCGCTGCTGGTGGTCATCACCGAGGGGATCCCGGTGCAGGACAGCGCCTATGCGTGGGCCTACAACGTCGAGAAGGGCAAGAAGACCCGGATCATCGGCCCCAACTGCCCGGGCATCATCACCCCCGGTGAGTCGCTGGTCGGCATCACGCCGAACAACATCACCGGCAAGGGCCCGATCGGCCTGGTGTCGAAGTCGGGCACGCTGACCTACCAGATGATGTATGAGCTGCGCGATTTCGGCTTCTCCACCGCCATCGGCATCGGCGGCGACCCGGTCATCGGCACCACCCACATCGACGCCATCGAGGCGTTCGAGAAGGACCCCGAGACCAAGGTCATCGTGATGATCGGTGAGATCGGTGGCGACGCCGAAGAGCGTGCCGCCGACTACATCAAGGCCAATGTCACCAAGCCGGTCGTCGGCTACGTCGCGGGCTTCACGGCTCCGGAGGGCAAGACCATGGGCCACGCCGGCGCCATCGTGTCGGGCTCGTCGGGCACCGCCGCGGCCAAGAAGGAGGCCCTGGAGGCCGCCGGCGTGAAGGTCGGCAAGACACCGTCCGAGACCGCCAAGCTGGCTCGCGAGCTGCTCAGCTAGTTCCCGCGAGAAGACGCAAAACCGCACCTTTTCAGGCGAGAAGGTGCGGTTTTGCGTCTGGTGGGCAGTTACACGCGACCGCCCAGATGCTCGGCGAGGAACCGCTCGACCGCGTGATACATGTCAATCTGGTTGTCCGGGTTGAGGAATCCGTGCCCCTCGTCCTCCTTCACCAGGTATTCGACCTCGACACCACGCTCGCGCAGGGCTTCGACCAGGTTGTCTGATTCGGCCTGGACCACGCGAGAGTCGTTGGCGCCCTGGACCACCAGCAGTGGAGTGCGGATCTGATCGACGCGCGTGATGGGGGAGCGGGCCAGCATGTCGGCCTCTTGCACCGGGTCGTTGTGATCCCCCACGTACAGGTGCCAGTTGGTGGCCAGGAACGGCCGTGCCACGTTCGGTAGCGTGCGCATGAAGTTGGCCAGGTTCGAGATGCCCACGTAGTCAATGGCCGCGGCAAATACGTCCGGGGTGAACGTCACGCCGACCAACGCGGCGTATCCCCCGTAGGAGCCACCGAAGATCGCCACCTTGTCGCGGTCGGCATAGCCCTGTTTGACGGCCCAGTCCACCGCGTCGATCAGGTCGTCGTGCATCTTGCCGGCGAATTCACCGATCGCGGCCTTGGTGAAGGCCTTGCCGTAGCCGGTCGAGCCGCGAAAGTTGACCTGCAGCACCGCATATCCGCGGTTTGCCAGCATCTGAACGTCGGGCTGAAAGCCCCAGCAATCCCGCGACCACGGACCGCCGTGTACCAGCAGCACCAGCGGCAGGTCGGTGGGCTCGACCCCGACGGGCAGCGTCTGGTACGCGTGCAGCTCCAGTCCGTCGCGCGCGGTGATGGTTACCGGCGTCATCGGTGCCAATGAATCTGAATTCAGATTCGGATATGGCCGGAACAGCAGCCGGCTCTCGCCGGTGGCGTGGTCGTAGAAGTAGGTGACCCACGGATCGCGGTCGTGGCTGAAGTTGACCACCCAACGCCGCCCGCTGTCGTCAGAGGAGACGCCACCGAGGTCGCCGTCGGACAGTTTGGTCAGATTCTCCAGCACCGCAGCGAAATTCGGGTCGAGGGCGTGAATGACCTGCCGGTCGCCGTAGTAGCGGGCACCGAGCAGTTCGCCGGTGCTCTCACTGAGGATCAGCGGTGACGGCAACACCATCTGGGCGGCCAGATCGTAGGTCGGGTGACTGTCCACCTCCGTCTCCGCGCCCGTGGCGACGTCGATGCCGACCAGACGGGTCCGGTCGGTGCCAGTGTTGGCGCCCAACCAGATACCGGTGCCATCGGGCGTGACGATGATCGGGTAGATGCCCAGCGGATAGTCGGTTCCGTCGAAGGTGGTGATGGTCCGCAGATTGTTGGTCTCCGGATCCCATTGCGACACCTCGACATCGCCCTCAGCCGTTAGGGTCGAGCTGAACAGTTCGCCGGTCCGGCTGGACAGCCAGCTGACCACGTTGCCCGGATTCTGGGCGAGCAGCGCGAGCTCGCCGGTGGCGATGTCGAGTTCGTACACGTCGAACAGTTCCGGTGTGCGGTTGTTGATCTGGATGACGGCCTTGCCGGGGCGGCCCTTGGGTAGCTCCAGTACGGTTCGGGTGCCGGGGAACGGGGTGAGGTCGACTGCCGCGGCGTCCGGGTTGTCCAGGTCGACGCGGAAGACGTGCCAGTTCTCGTCACCGCCGCTGTCCTGCAGGTAGAGCAGCCATCGGGGGTTGTCGGTCCAGTGGTAGATGTAGACGCTGCGGGTCTCGTCGGCGGTGACACAGCGTGGCGGGGCGTCCCCGTCGAGATCCTCGACCCACACGTTGAGGCGGTTCTTCCACGGCGCCAGGTAGGCGATCTTGGTGCCGTCCGGTGAGATTCTGGCGGCTGTGCGCTCGGGCGGGCTGAAGAACTCCTCTACCGAGATCAGCTCGGGTAACGCCATTGCGATCCTTTCGGGTTTGCGGGCAAGCTCTTTCGGCCGTTCAGGAGGTGACGGGTCCGCCGAGCCGCCCGTTGGTGGCATCGCGGATCGCGCGGTCGATGAGCGCGAGCGCTTGTTCTTCGGTGACTTTCCTGCCCTCGACGATCACCGCCAGGCTGACGTCTTCGTCGACGACGCGGAACGCGCCGGTGACGGCCGCAGCGCACAGGCGCACGGTGAGGTCGTCGGCGGGCAGGTGCAACCGGTCGGCGATCACCGGGATGAAGCCCTGCTCCATCCGGTCGTGCACCATCAAATACGAGGTCCGCAGAGCGGGCTCGGACGAAGTCATGGTGGCGATGCGCATCGCGCTGATCTCGTCCTCGACGTCCTGTGGTGTCAACGGATGTGAAATGCCGTCGGCGGCAAGGTGTTCAGCCAATGACAGCCCGTGCGTCCACCGGTTGAGGATGTCGATGAATCGGTCCGCGGATTTGGCCAGCACCGGTTCGACGCAACTTTCCTTGGCGCGGAAATAGCGCCAGATGGTGCGAGTGGAAAGCCCTGCTGCCGAGGCGATGTCGTCACCGCTGGTGCCGGCGACGCCGCGCTCCCAGAACAGCTTGCAGGCGTGTCGTGACACCTCCAGACGCGCCTGGTCCTGCCGTTCGCTGATTACCCTCACCTCCCTGTCACTTAGTGACAGCTCCAATGTGTCACTAAGTGACAGCCTCGTCAAGGCGTGGGAACGATGCCTCGCTCGCGGTACCGTACGACGTGGCGCAGCAGGGGGTCGTCCAGGTCGTAGTAGGTGACGCGGCGGTCGGCTTCCGATTTCGCAGCTACCACCCACCGGGTGTTGGCGAGCCGGCCCAGGGCGGCCGACGCAGTCTGGTTCGAAACCCCCACGGCTGCAGCGAGATCGGACACGGTGCGGGAACCGTCGCCGCGCGCGAGTTCGACTACCAGGCGTTGCTCGCCGGTCGGCAACTGCCAGAGCCGCTGCTGATACGACGGCGCGATCCGGTCCATCAGCGCGGCCACCACCGGCGTCAACGCCTGCAGCGCAGGGACGTCGGCGGTGTCGGCGATGATGTGCCACAACCGTGGGGAACCGCTGATGAGTCGGTCGATGGCGGCGATCCGGTGTTGACCTTCGGGGGAGCGGACGTAGGCAGACAACTCCTCGTTGGCGCGAGCGACGATCTCGCCGCCCTCGCTGGCCGTCAGGGCCGGCAACTCCTCGACGATGAACGAGCCATACCACGGATGTGAGCGCGACGCGACAGTCCGGAACAGGGCGGGTGCGGTCGCGAAAAGTGTGACGGCTGTCGATGTTTCGACCCACGCTCGCAGGCTGCCCTGGCCGGCTGTGCCGATGGCGGCGAAAACCCGGTCCAGGTTTTCGGCGGCCACCAGGATCATCCGGCCGTCGGCGTGGTCGAGAATGGCCCGCTCCAGCGCGACCACGTCGTTGCGCAGGTCCGACGCATTGGGGTGGTGTGGCCGGATGAGCTCGACCAGAAGATCGCCGTAGCTGCCGATGGCCAGGGAGTCTTCCGGAAGGATCAGTGGCAGTGTGCGTTTCGCTGTTTCGCGGTCCGAGAGTGCGCGGTACAACACGAGGTGCAGCGTGTGTGTCTTACCGCTGCCATGTGGTCCGAGCAGCAGCGTGTGCGGACGCGAGCCGTCGCGGACCGCGCCGGTGATCCGGTCGGTCAGCCGCGACAGCAGGGCCGCCCGTCCGACGGTGTGGGCGTCGAGCTCGTCGGGATCGACTGCCGCCGGGGAGAACAGCGGAATGCTCATCGCTCATCGCCTCATGGCCAGCCACGCCGATTGCACCAAACCCGATGCGAAGCAATCGTCGTCGCCGGCCCGGCGCAGATAGTGATCTTGTTCGAGGCGTTCGATGAACGACACCAGTTGGTCGCGGTCGTGGATCGGGGAGCCCTCGGACTGGAGGAGGTGCGCTGCGGCGTCGACGCTCAACGGATGCGGGGCGTGCGCGTAGATGTCGAGCAGATTGGCGATGGCTGCGGCGTCGTCCCCGTAGTAGTTGCGCAACCGGTCCCGGTAGTGCCGCAGGTCCCACGGGTCGTGCGGGTCGATGATGGCGGCACGCAGCAATGCGGGTATCTGGTCGGGACGCGTCGGCACCGCCTGCATGGAGGCAGCGACCAGATGCTGGATGTAGTACGGCACGTTTTCGGCTGCGGTCGCAATGGATTCGGCGACCAGGTGCCGATCGGTGGTGGCGGCCTGCGCACCCAGTAGCAGGCATTCGGCCAGATAGGTGGCGTGGTCATGGCGGATCGGTCCGACGGTGACTTTGCGGATGTCATTCACGGAGCTCAGCGCGTCTTCTGAAACATGGTGAAAGCCAATCGATCCCGAAAGCACCGTGGCGAGGCGACCGGTGTGATCCTGTCTGAATCGTCGCAGCAGATGCAGGAATGCGTCACCGCCGCCGGGGTTTTCCCGTTCCAAGTTGCGGGCCAGCACGGTGACCTCGTCGATGAACAGCACCAGCGGTCCGCGCTCGGCACGGGCGACCGCACGCTGCAGCAGATCGTCGAGGGCGGCCTCGGCCCGGGTGCGCTCGAAGCGGACCGGTCCGGTGACGAAGGCGACCTTCCAGCGTTCCACCTCCTGGCGCAGTGCGTTGTCGATGCGGCCGAGCTCGCCGGCCAGTGCGGTGACGAACTCGGCATAGGTCTGGCGTTCCGCGCTGACCGACACCACCGTCAGCCCCTGCTGGCGGGCGGTATGCGCGACGAGGCGTGCCAGCGATGTCTTGCCGTGCCGTCGGTCCCCGACCAGGGCGGCTCCGCCGTCGGGCAGGCTGGCGAGGATCTCCTGCTCCTCGCGGACCCGGCCGACGACGTTCGCCGGCGGCACGATACCGCCCACGACCAGGGACATTGGGCGGACCGGCCAGGTCATGAAGCAATTCTACGTCTAGGTTGATGTACGTCAATATAAATGTACGTCAGATTGGGCGTTTATCGTCGGCGCGCCGTTTTCTGCACCAGGGTCGCGGCGCCACGCTCTGGGCGACCCTGCAGTAGGAAACGGCGGCGCATTCACCACTAGGACCCCGGCTCCCGCGGGGTGAGACCACGAAACCGTGGTGCTAGGCGGCCGCTGATGAGGGCGATATGCACCGATTTCCCTCGCCAAACCCCGATCGGTTAGCCTCACGAATTAACATCCGTCAAGGAGATTGTCATGGTCGATCCGCGCACCCCCGTCATCGTCGGCGTCGGACAGTTCACCGAACGCATCGACCTCGAGGGATATCGCGGTATGTCCTCGGTCGAGCTGGCCACGGAGGCGGCCAAGGCGGCCCTGCACGACACCGGCGCCGATACCGCCGCCGTGGCGCAGGCCATCGATACCGTGGCGGGCACGCGGCAGTTCGAGATCTCCGGCCCGCAGTCGGCGACCCTGGGCGTATCCAACAACTACCCGCGTTCGGTGGCGCGCAACGTCGGCGCCGAGCCGGCCCGCGCGATCCTCGAAGTGATCGGCGGTCAGAGCCCCCAGCATCTCGTCACCGAGTTTTCTGCGGCCATCGCGGCCGGCGAGGCCCAGGTGGTGTTGCTGTTCGGCTCGGAGAACACCTCCACGCTGCGGCACTTCTCCAAGCGCGACGACAAGCCGGATCACTCCGAATCCATCGACGGTCAGTTCGAGGACCGCGGCTATGGGTACGACGGCATCTTCGACGAGTACACCGTCAAGCACGGGCTGATCGGCGCTCCGGTGCAGTACGGCCTGCTGGAGAACGCCCGCCGGGCGCGGCAGAAACTGTCCGTTGCCGAGTATCGACAGGCGATGGCCGAGCTATTCGCGCCGTTCTCCAAAGTGGCAGCCAAGAACCCGTATTCGTCGTCTCCGGCGGAGCGTTCGGCCGAGGAACTGGCCACGGTTACCGAGAGCAATCGGATGATCTGTGATCCGTACCCGCGCCTGATGGTGGCGCGCGATCAGGTCAACCAGGGTGCGGCGGTACTGCTGATGTCGGTTGAGTCTGCCCGGAAACTCGGTGTGCCCGAGGAGAAGTGGGTGTATCTACGTGGGCATGCCGACATGAAAGAGATCAAGCTGCTGGAGCGGGCTGAACTCGGCTACAGCGATGCTGCCGTGATCGCGGTGAGCGAGGCGCTGCGGGTCGCGGGCATCACTCTCGACGACGTCGCGGCGTTCGACCTGTACAGCTGCTTCCCGTTCCCGGTGTTCAACATCTGCGACGGCACCGGCTTGGCCACCGACGACGAACGCGGCCTGACCCTCACCGGTGGTCTGCCGTTCTTCGGGAGGCCGGGCAACAATTACTCGATGCACGGTATCGCCGAGGCTGTCAATGAAATGAGGGACAAGCCAGGACAATTCGCACTT
This sequence comes from Mycobacterium syngnathidarum, assembly GCF_001942625.1. Classification (GTDB taxonomy): domain Bacteria; phylum Actinomycetota; class Actinomycetes; order Mycobacteriales; family Mycobacteriaceae; genus Mycobacterium; species Mycobacterium syngnathidarum. Next base: position 243,507 of record NZ_MLCL01000062.1, on the reverse strand, counting down.
GTCGGCGGAAATGGCGGCATCGCGAGCAAGTACTCGGTCGGCATCTACTCGACCGAGCCCGCCGATTGGCTGGCCGACAACAGCGCCGCGTTGCAGGACGAGTTCAACACCCAAGAGCGCATCGCGATCACCGAAAAAGCTGACGGGCCGGCCACTGTCGAGACATATACGGTCCGCTACGACTGGACACCGCGAACCGGCATTGTCATCGGCCGTCTGGATTCCGACGGCAGCCGTTTCTTTGCGACGACCACCGACGAGGCGCTGCTGGAACTGCTCACCGACGGCGAGCCATTGGGCGCGTCGATCGTGGTGCAGTCCGGCGAGAAGCGGAATACCGCGACGCTGGCGTAGTGGCGACCGCGCCCGGCTGAGGCTCTCAGCGCGGAGGTGGTCCAGCCGGCCCACCTGGAGGTGGCACCGCGGGCCGGCCGAATCCGGTGTCCTGGGCAATGTTTGATTCGCGATCCGCTACGCCGATGGTGATGGCGACGTCCATACCCGTCTGCGGCGAACCAGTGACGCTGGCCAGCTCGGCGTCCCAGCCGTCGCCGAAGACTCCGTCGGTGTCCAAAGACAGCTGCGCGATGTTCGCGATGCTCTCGGCGTAACCGTCGTCGTAGTCGAACACGGCCGAGCACGTCTCGGCCGGCAGCGCAATCTGAGACGTCAGCCGGGCATCCGAGCCGGCGACGGCTGTCTCGAGTGAGTCGAAAACCTCGAAGTGAATGTGGGGCCAGCGTCCCGGATAGCAGGCCGGGAAGATCGTCTGGAACGTCACGCGCCCGTTGTCGTCGGCCACCTGTACACCGCGCAGATAGTTCTGCTCGGTGGCCCCTTCGGAGTACAGCGAATACCGGCCCTCGCGATCGCACTGCCATACGTAGACGGCCATGCCGGTCCCGGCGGCGCCGTCCTTGACCAGGTCCTGCATCGTCATGGACAACGTCACCGGAACTCCTTGTGCGGTACCGCTGTAAGACCCGAAGCTGGATGTGATGTCGTGACGCACGATGCCGGATTCGATCAGCACGTTGGGCCCGTTGGAGCCGTCGCCGGGGTAGGGGCCCTGGGTTTCCTGCGGCGCTGCCTGGACCACCGTGGTGCTGGCCACCGAGTCTTGCGCCGGGTCCGCAGAACGCGAGCTGCACCCGGCCGCGATGGCTGTCGCGCCCACACCGAGGCCGGCACCCAGCATCCGTAGTGCGCGTCGGCGGGAGATCACCGCGATGTCGTGGGTCAGACCGAGGTCGTGTTCTTCGATGTGGTGCTTCACCTGCCCGAGCCTGCTACTTCAGGCTATGCCCAGCTTCTGTGCCGTATTTGAATCAGCTATGGCGTTCCGGATCGACCGCGAGATCTACGGCCAGGGTCGTTCCCGTCGAGCTAGTACGACCCTGGCGTAGCTCTCGGTGCGCACCGGCCGCGATCAGACCAGCGACGCCAACTTGCCGGCGAGCCGCTCGACGTACGCCGACACCTCGGCCTCGGACTTGTCCGGCAGGCCGAACAGCACCTCGGTGACGCCCAGTTCGCGCCAGTGCGCGAGCTTGTCGGGGTCGGGCTTGAAATCCAGCGCGACGATCTGGGGTGCACCGTCGCGTCCGGCCGCGGCCCAGGTGTCCTGCAGCAGCTTGACGGGCTCATCAATGTCGAAGTCGCGGGGCGTGGTGATCCAGCCGTCAGCGGACTTGGAGATCCACTTGAAGTTCTTCTCGGTGCCGGCGGCGCCGACCAACACGGGGATGTGGGACTGCACGGGCTTGGGCCAGGCCCACGACGGCCCGAAGTTCACGAATTCGCCTTCGTAGGAGGCCTCTTCCTCGGTCCACAGCGCACGCATGGCTTCCAGGTATTCGCGCAGCATGGTGCGGCGCCGGCCCGGGGGCACGTTGTGATCGGCGAGTTCGTCGGTGTTCCAACCGAATCCGACGCCCAAGCTGACCCTGCCGCCCGACAGATGGTCCAAGGTTGCGATGGACTTGGCCAGGGTGATCGGGTCGTGCTCGACGGGCAGTGCGACGGCCGTCGACAGCCGCACCCGTGAGGTGACCGCGCAGGCGGTGCCCAGCGACACCCAGGGATCGAGGGTGCGCATGTAGCGGTCGTCGGGCAGTGACTCGTCACCGGTGGTGGGGTGTGCGGCCTCGCGCTTGATCGGGATATGGGTGTGCTCGGGCACGTAGAACGTGGTGAAGCCGTGATCGTCGGCCAGCTTGGCGGCCTTGGCCGGGGCGATGCCGCGGTCACTGGTGAAGAGAACAAGCCCATAGTCCATGACCAGAATTAGAACGTGTTTCAGTCCGAGTAGCAAGACGGTCCGTCTCGTTGGACGTGTCCGGACGGGGAAAGGGGAAAGAAAACTTCACCGCGAGCGATACCCGCGACGGGCGTCCACACGTTTGCTGGGATCTCCGACATGACGACTGAACGCATCGCCGACCACGTCAAGTTCGCCTACTGGGTGCCCAATGTCAGCGGCGGCCTGGTCACCAGCGACATCGAGCAGCGCACCGACTGGAACTACGAGTACAACAAGAAGCTCGCGCAGACCGCCGAGAACAACGGCTTCGAGTACGCGCTGAGCCAGGTTCGCTATGAGGCCAGTTACGGTGCCGAGTATCAGCACGAGTCGACGAGTTTCAGCCTCGCGCTGTTGCTGGCCACCGAACGGCTCAAAGTCATCGCCGCGATCCATCCCGGCCTGTGGCAGCCGGCGGTGCTGGCCAAGCTCGGGGCCACCGCCGACCATCTCAGCAATGGCCGCTTTGCCGTCAACGTCGTCTCCGGCTGGTTCAAAGACGAGTTCACCCACCTGGGCGAGCCCTGGCTCGAACATGACGAGCGCTACCGGCGCAGCGCCGAGTTCCTGCAGGTGCTGCGCAAGATATGGACCGAGGACGACGTGGATTTCCGCGGCGACTTCTACCGGATCCACGACTTCACCCTCAAGCCCAAGCCGCTCAACACGCCGGAACGCCCCAACCCCGAGCTGTTCCAGGGCGGCAACTCGACGGCGGCGCGGCGCAACGGCGGAAACTACGCGGACTGGTACTTCTCCAACGGCAAAGACTTCGACGGCATCACCGAACAGGTCATCGAGGTGCGCGACCACGCCCGCAGCGCCGGCCGTGAGGTGAAGGTGGGGCTGAACGGCTTCATCATCGCCCGCGACACGGAGAAAGAAGCAAAGGAAATCCTGCGCGAGATTGTCGCCAAGGCCAACAAGCCTGCCGTCGAAGGCTTCCGCAGTGCAGTCCAACAGGCAGGTAACTCCACCGGGGACCGGAAGGGCATGTGGGCAGACTCCAGCTTCGAGGACCTCGTGCAGTACAACGACGGCTTCCGCACACAGCTGATCGGAACGCCTGAACAGATCGCCGAACGCATTGCCGCATACCGCAAACGTGGCGTGGACCTCATCCTGGGCGGGTTCCTACATTTCCAAGAGGAAATCGAGTACTTCGGCGCCAAGGTGCTGCCGCTCGTCCGCGAAATCGAGTCCGCCGAAACGGATTCCGCAGACGCACCTGTGCTGGTATCAGCTTGAGACCTGCCCGACATCAAACACGAGCGTCCCGCACCCGGTTGGGTGCGCTAGCGTGGAAGCTCGAATCGCTCACGTGGTCGGTATTCATGCCTGCGTGAACACACGTCGCGAAGCTCGATAGCACAGGAGAGGTCATGACCTACCCGCCCAGTAATCCCGGATACCCGCCGCAGTCGGGTTCGCAGTTCGACGCAACTCAGCAGTTCGCCAAGGCTGCCCCCGCTCCTGTGCCCGCCGCACCGGCCGGTGCGGAACCCGGCGAGAACAAGTTGCCCGAGATCCTGCTGGCCGTCGTAGCCGTTGCCGGCCTGCTCGTCTACCTGTTGAGGTTCGGCCCGCTGCTGGACTTGAGCGGACTCGCCGGTGGTGGACAGGTCGTCTCCAACGGAGACCTGACGGGCTGGACGATCGACGCCGCGGTGCTGGCCGGGCTGGTGGCCGGTGTCTCGCTGCTGCCCAAGCAGAAGAACTGGACCGCAATCGCCGCGGTCATCTCGACGTTCTCCTTGCTGTCGGCGATCTACTTCACGATTGAGTTGAGCGCCGTGCTCGACTGGGGTTTCTACGCCATCCTCGTCCTGGTTCTGGTGCAGGCCGGTGCCGCGATTACCGCTCTCCTGTTCGAGGCGGGCGTCATCACGCCGCCCGCGCCGAAGCCGCAGTTCGATCAGCAGCCCCACTACGGCCAGTACGGGGGCCCGTCGCAGTACTACGGTCAGCAGCACCAGCCTCAGCCCTACCAGCAGGCTCAGCGCCCCGGATACCCGGCGCAGTACGGTGGTTACTCCGGCGCTCCGAACACCGGTGGCTTTCCCGTTCAGGCGCCGCAGGGCCAGCAGGCTGCGCAGGGTCAGCAAGGGCAGCAGCCGAGCGGCCCGCCGACCCCTCCGACCGGCTACCCCACCTACGGCCAGCCGCAGCAGCAACAGCAGTCGGGTTCGTCGGCGCCCACCACTGCCTTCCCGGCCGAGCAGCAGGCACAGCAGTCGCCTTCACAGCAATCTGGCCCTGCGTCGTCGTAAGCTGATCGGCGCGTGCGCTTCCCGCGCACGCGCCGATCATTGCGAGGAGCAGCCCAGCAAGTGAGTAACCGGCCAGTCGGCACCCGCCAGGCACGTGAGTTGCTCCGGGTCGCGTTCGGGCCGTCGGTTGTCGCGTTGGTGGTCATCGCCGCGGTTGTGCTGTTGCAGCTGCTGATCGCCAACAGCGACATGACCGGTGCATTCGGTGCGATCGCCAGCATGTGGCTGGGCGTGCATCAGGTGCCGGTGTCGATCGGCGGGCGTGAGCTCGGGGTGATGCCCCTGCTGCCCGTCCTGGCGATGATCTGGGGCACTGCGCGCACCACGGCAGCGGCCACCGCCCCCAATTCTTCCTGGCTCGTCACCCGATGGGTGGTCGGCTCAGCCCTGGGCGGCCCGATCCTGATCGCCGCCATCCTGTTGGCCGTCATCCATGACGCCGCTTCGGTGATCAGCGAACTCCAGACTCCCAGCGCCCTGCGCGCGTTCTTCAGCGTGCTGGTCGTGCATGCCATCGGTGCGCTCATCGGCGTGGGATCGAAGGTCGGGCCACGCGCTTTGACCACGTCTCGGGCCGCCTCCCCACTGCCGACCTGGCTGCCCGAGGCGTTGCGGGCTGCGATCGCCGGCGTGCTGGCCCTTTTCGGGCTTTCCGGGGTGGTGACGGGCGTATCGCTGGTGGTGCACTGGTCGACGATGCACGACCTGTTCGCGATCACCGACAGCGTGTTCGGCCAGCTCAGTCTGACCTTGTTGTCGATCCTCTACATCCCGAATGTGATCGTCGGCGCGTCGGCGATCGCGGTCGGATCCAGTGCCCATGTCGGGCTGGCCGCCTTCAGCTCATTCACCGTGTTCGGCGGTGACATCCCCGCGGTGCCGGTGCTGGCCGCGGTGCCCACGCCGCCGTTGGGGCCGATCTGGGTGGCGCTGCTGATCGTGGGGGCGGCGTCGGCGGTCGCGTTGGGCCAGCAGTGTGCGCGGCGTCCGCTGCCGATCGGGCCTGCCACCGGCAAGTTGCTGGTGGCCTCGATGCTGGCAGCGCTGACGATGGCTCTGCTCGGCTACGCAGGTGGCGGGCGGCTGGGCAATTTCGGCGATGTCGGGGTGGACCAGGCGACGTTCGCGCCGGCCGCGTTCCTGTGGTTCGCAGGCATCGGCGGGCTGACGGTCGCAATGTCCGGCGGCCTGACGCGCAAACCTCGGCCGGTCGCGGCGCCCGAGCCGGTTGCCGAGCCACAACCTGAACCTGAACCTGAACCCGAGGCGGAAGAAGAAGCCGAGGACGCCGAGCTCGAGTACGTCGACGTGGATCCAGAACCTGAGCTCGAACCTGACCAGCCGCTCGTGTCATGGTCGGCCGACGAGCCCGCGACGGATGAGCCCGAGGTCACCGAAGCCGCGCCCGCCGAGTACGTCGACAGGTACGTCGAATACGACGATATGCAGGAAACCGTCCAAGAGGCCCGCCCCCGGAGCTACGACGACCTCGACGACGATCCCGAGGACCACTTCATCGTCGACGACATCTCCGATGACCCGGTGACCGGCGACAACCCCCGCAACGCGGGCGACTAGGCTGCTCGCGTGCAGCAACCGTTACATGTGCCCCCGAGCGCCCCGGCACGGCTGGTAGTGCTGGCTTCGGGGACAGGGTCGTTGCTCGCCTCGCTACTGGCCGCGGCCGGTGACGACTATCCGGCACGTGTGGTTGCGGTCGGAACCGACCGCAACTGTGCCGCCCTGGACATCGCGGCAAGCGCGGGCGTGCCGTCCTACACCGTGCGGCTGGGTGATCATCCCGATCGCGAAGCGTGGGATGCCGCGCTCACCGCAGCCACCGCCGAACACGAGCCGGACCTGGTGGTCTCGGCCGGGTTCATGAAAATTCTGGGCGGCCAGTTCCTTTCCGGTTTCCCCGGCCGCGTCGTCAACACCCATCCGGCGTTGCTGCCCGCGTTCCCCGGGGCGCATGCGGTGCCCGAGGCGTTGGCGTATGGCGTGCGGGTGACGGGCTGCACGGTGCACCTCGTGGACTCCGGTATGGATACCGGGCCGATTCTGGCCCAGCAGGCCGTCGAGGTGCTCGATGATGACACCGAAGAGACATTGCATGAGCGCATCAAAGTGGTCGAACGGCGACTGCTGGTGGATGTGCTGGCCGCGCTGGCAACCCGCGGCGTGACCTGGACTGGACGAAAGGCGACCATAGGGTGAGCGAGAAGAAACCGATCCGGCGCGCGCTGATCAGTGTCTACGACAAGACCGGCCTGGCCGATCTGGCCCGCGGCCTGCACGAGGCGGGCGTGGCCATCGTCTCCACCGGGTCGACCGCCAAAACCATTGCTGCCGCAGGTGTTCCGGTTACCCCGGTGGAAGATGTGACGGGGTTCCCCGAGGTGCTCGACGGGCGGGTCAAGACCCTGCACCCGCGGGTGCATGCCGGTCTCTTGGCCGATACCCGCAAGGCCGAACACGTCGCCGCGCTGGCCGAGCTCGAGGTCGAGGCGTTCGAACTCGTGGTGGTGAATCTGTATCCGTTCTCCGAGACCGTGGAGTCCGGAGCGTCGGTGGACGAGTGTGTCGAGCAGATCGACATCGGCGGGCCGTCGATGGTGCGTGCGGCCGCCAAGAACCATCCGAGTGTGGCCGTGGTGGTGGATCCGCTGGGCTATGACGGTGTGCTGGCCGCGGTCCGGGCCGGCGGCTTCACCCTGGACGAGCGGAAGAAGTTGGCGTCGTTGGCATTCCGGCACACCGCCGAGTACGACGTCGCTGTGGCGTCCTGGATGGGTTCGACCCTGGCTCCCTCGGACGATTCAGTGCCCGCGTCTTTGCCGCAGTGGTTCGGCGGGACCTGGCACCGCAGCGCGGTGTTGCGCTACGGCGAGAATCCGCACCAGCAGGCCGCGGTGTATCGCGACGACTCGGCCTGGCCCGGACTGGCCCAGGCCGAGCAGTTGCACGGCAAGGAGATGTCGTACAACAACTACACCGATGCCGACGCGGCGTGGCGGGCGGCGTTCGACCACGAAGAGATCTGCGTGGCGATCATCAAGCACGCCAACCCGTGTGGCATCGCGATCTCCTCGGAATCGGTAGCCGACGCGCACCGCAAAGCGCACGAGTGCGACCCGCTGAGCGCGTTCGGCGGCGTCATCGCCTCCAACACCGAGGTCAGTGTCGAGATGGCCGAGACTGTCGCCGACATCTTCACCGAGGTCATCATCGCCCCCGCGTATGAGGCCGGCGCAGTCGAGATCCTGGCCCGCAAGAAGAACATTCGCATCCTGGTGGCCTCCGAGCCCCTGGTCGGTGGCATCGAGTTGCGCCAGATCAGCGGCGGGATGCTGCTGCAGCAGCGCGATGCGCTGGATGCCGAGGGCGACGATCCGGCGAACTGGACCCTGGCCACCGGCGACCCGGCTGACCCGCAGACGCTCAGCGATCTGGTGTTCGCCTGGCGGGCCTGCCGCGCGGTGAAGTCCAACGCGATCGTGATCGCCAAGGATGGCGCCACCGTGGGTGTCGGTATGGGACAGGTGAATCGCGTCGACGCGGCCGGGCTGGCCGTGCAGCGCGCGGGTGACCGCGTGACCGGCTCGGTGGGCGCCTCCGACGCGTTCTTCCCATTCCCCGACGGCCTGGAGACGCTGACCAATGCCGGCGTCAAGGCGATCGTTCACCCGGGTGGATCGGTGCGTGACGCCGAGGTGACGGCCGCCGCCGAGTCTGCGGGCATCACGTTGTACCTCACGGGTGCAAGGCATTTCGCACACTAATTTTCGCCGGGCCGTGTGCTGCTGCGCCGTTTTCTACATGAGGGTTGTCGATCGCGAGGTGTGACGACCCTGGGGTAGAAAGCGGTGAGCAGCCGCGTCCAGGTTTTCGGCGCTTTCTACGTGTGGGCTGCCGCCACCCCTGCGATCACGACCCCGCGGTGGAAAACGGTGAGGCACCGCGCCGAGCGAATGCCTCGCGAACCCGGTGCAGGATGAATCCCTTGGAGTGTTCAGCGACGACGCGGATGTTGATCCAGCCTTCGCATTCGATGAATTCGCTGCGGCCGATGTCATGCACATACCGCGGTCGATCCGTGGCATGGTGCTTGCCTTCGTAGTCCAGGCCTACCTTGACGTCGTCATAGCCCATGTCGATGAAGGCCTCGTTGAATCCGTCGCTCACCCGGATCTGCGTGCGCGGGCGTCGGACCCCCGCGTCAATGAGGAGTAGCCGCAACCAGGTTTCCCGCGGAGATTGCCCGCCCGCATCCATCAGGTCGAGGGCTGTTCGGGCACTTCGGATTCCGCGTAGCCCGCGATAGCGAGCCGCCAATTCGAGTACTTGTTCGGCTTCGACACCCGTCGCGATGGCCAATGCGTCGAGGTGGGCGACCGCCTCGTCACGGGGAAGAAAGCGGGCCAGGTCGAGCGCTGTGCGCAGGGGCGTGGTGACGCTGAAATCGCCCATGCGACAGATCTCGTCGTCCTTGAAGCGTTCCTCGCGCACGATGACGCCGGGCCGGCGACGGCCGTGCTCGGTGATCAGTTCCACCGGGGCGTCGTCGTCGACCCACAGCGCGCCGTGCAGAGCAGCGGCTGCCCGTCCGGCGATGATGCCGCGACGACCGGTCCACAGCCATGCGGCCATGGTGTTGTCTGCCAGCGTCGGGACCGAGCCCTTCGGTAGATAGACACGTGGATGCGCCGCGGCGTAACGCCATCGCAGCTGCCCTCGGGTGAGGACTCCTGCCGCGATCGCCTCGGGTCCGATGAATGGAGCGTCCATGGTCACCGATGGTCGGCGGCATGGCCGACGGATTGACGGCACCTACACGGGATTCAGCCGAGGCTGGGGATGAACCGTGTGCTGTGGATGGCACGGCGCGTCGCCGTTATCTACCGCTGGGTCGTGACTCCACGCGATCAACAACCCTGAGGTAGAAACCGGCGCAGCCCTTCGCGGCGGCGGCGCACTGCTTTCTACCCTGGGGTCGCTAAACCACGCGAACTACAACCCAGAAGTAGGAATCGGCGCAGAGTTAGGGGCGAGGCAAGCCGCGCGAGGCAAGCCCCTACGCGCTCGCCTCGTCTTCGATCTCGGCGGTCGCGTATGCGATGAACGAGGTGATCTCGTCGACCGCGTGGCGCGCATCGGGGTTGATGTCGAAACTCAGCTGGAACATGTGCATTGCCCTGTCCCACACCTGAACCCACGCCGGAACACCACTGGCGTGGAGCTTGTCGGCGAGTGCGAAGGCGTCGTTGAGCAGCATCTCGTGAGTGCCGACTTGGAGCAGAAACGGGCCGAGGCCGTGCAGGTCTGCCTCGGGTGGCATCACCGGTGCGGGCCGGGTTCCGTTGACGGTGGCGAACACGTCGTAGATGAATTTCACCGTCATGAACGGGAACATCACGTCTTTGTGTTCTTGCAGCGCACGGTATTTCAGGTCCATGTCGGACGAGGTCAACGGTGACAGCAGTACCTGCCCGGCGGGAACGGGTAATCCGGCGTCCCGCGCTGCCAGTGCGGTACCGGCTGCCATGAGTCCGCCGGCCGAATCGCCGGCCAGCACAATCCGACCGGGCTCGAAACCGAGCGACAATGCCAGTCGGTAGCCGTCGAGTCCGTCGGCGACGGCATCGTCGATGTCGGCCTGTGGGGCCAGTCGGTAGCCGACGTTGAGCACGCGCGCCCCGGTGCTGGCGGACAGTTTCGACACGAAGCGGCGGTGCGAGTTCAGGCCGAGGGTCACCAAGGCCGAACCGTGCAGGTACACGATCACCACATCGGAGTCGCGGGCCTCGGGGGCGACCACCCATTCGGCCGGGCAGTTGGGCAGTGCCACGGGCGTCACGTCGGTACCGGGCAGCGGCTTGATAACCCGCAGGGGCCGGTCGATGACGTCGAGATGCGCGCGCTGCAGCAGCGCGGGAGCGACGCGGTTGATGCCCAGCCCGATCAGGGTCAGCAGACCCAGCAATGGGCGGACGAAGATCGCGGTGGTCCAGCCGAGTGCCCTGGACTGCAGGGATGCGGGACCGAAGTGCACGGTGGTTGGCCGGCTGCGCCAATCGAGCGAATTCACGGTACTCAGGGTACTGGGTACCTGAAATTGCCTGACTCAGGGCATGGTGATGGTGGCCTGGGCCTCGATCGCCTTGTTGATGTCGGTCAACGCCGTCTTGTCGCGTTCGGTGGCATCGGCGTTGATCTGCAGCACATAGGCGGTGCCGGGTGCCCGGATCACGACGGTGGTCTGGGTGATCGCGCGACGCTGGTTGCCCTTGGCGTAGGTGCCGGCCAGGTGCACCGTGGGGAACCCGCTGATGTTCCCGCGGGTGACTTCGCCGGTCGGCTTGTAGTCGGCCAGGTTCTGCAACTCGTTGGGGGCGTACTCGAGCAGCTTGTCGGGGTCGACGTCACCGGTCAGCTTGGAGATCAGAGAGACGACGGATGGCGGCTCGGTCGGGTTGACCGGGTCGTTCACGATCGCCGAATACGCCCAGGCGGGGGTCCGCGGACCGGCGTCGATCCATCCGGGCGGGGTCGGCATGGTGAACACCGGCGCACCCGGATCGCCGCGGTGGACCGGTGTTTCGACGATGCCGCTCTGCTTGATGTAGTCGGCGATGGTGAAGGCGTGCCCTGGCGGCTTGGGCGTGGTCGAGGTGTCTGCGGCGGACGTATCCGTGGCAACCGCGGAGGTGGTCTCGCCGCCGCCCGCGGTGTCGTTGTCGCCACCGGAGGTCACGGCCATCGTGATGCCGCCGACCAGCAGAACCACTGCGCCGATCACGCCGGCCACCAGCAGCAGGTTGCGCCGGTTGTTCGGCTTCTTCGGGATCGGGTTGTGCGGCAGCGGGGGCGGCCCGAAGTTGGTCTGCGGCGGCCCGACCGGGCCGGCCGGCCCACCTAGGTTCTGCATCCCGGTGGGGTTGCCCGCCGCAACGGGTTGGCGGGAGGAGATTTCGTTGCCGGCCCAGGATGAGGTGAACACCGGAGGCTCCGCCGGGGCCGCGGGCCGCGGGGTCGACGGCGGCGGAGGCGCGGTCGGTGCGTTCGCCGGGTTCGGGATGATCAGCGGAGTGGTCGGCGGAGCCGGCTCGTGGGCCGGTGCCGGGGTGCGCACCTCGGGCGTGGTGCCGGTGGCTGCTTCGGCGAGTGCGACGGCGAAGTCGTGGCAGGTGTCGTACCGGTCCTTGGCGTCCTTCGAGAGCGCCTTGGCCATCACCGAATCGAACACGGCCAGTTCGGGTTTCGTGTCGGCGAGCTTGGGTGGCGGTGAGTTCAGGTGGTGGCTGATCACCACAGCGGGATTGCTGTGGGCAAACGGTGGGGTGCCGGTGAACAGCCGGTAGGCGGTGGCGGCCAGCGAGTACTGGTCGGCGCGACCGTCGAGGGGCTGGCCCATCAGCTGCTCGGGCGCGGTGTAGGACATCGAACCCACGGTGATGTTGGTCGAGGTGAGTCCGTTGACCTCGTCGGCGCGGCGCGCGATGCCGAAGTCGGTCAGCATGATGCGGCGCTTGGCACCTTGTTTGCTGGTGAGCAGGATGTTGGCGGGCTTGACATCACGGTGCAGCAGCTTGCGCTGATGCGCGTAGTCCAGTGCGTCGCCGACGGCGGTGACAACCTCGATGACGTCTTCGGCCGGCATGCCCTTGGGGTACTGGTCGTGCAGCAGCTTGGCGGCGTCGTGTCCGTCGACGTAGTCCATCGAGATCCACAGCCGGCCCTCGAACTCGCCGCGGTCGTGCACGCCGACGATGTGTGGATGCCAGAGGGTGGCGGCCATGTCGGCCTCGCGGATGAACCGCTGCCGGAATTCGTTGTCCGAGCTGACGCTGATGGGCAGCACTTTCAGCGCGTCCTCACGGGGCAACCGCGGGTGGGACGCCAGATATACCTCGCCCATGCCACCAGTGCCCACCAACTTCACGATGGTGAACCCTGCGAATTCCTGACCGCTAGCCAACGGCATGGAGCGCAGACTACCGGTCGCGACGCTCGGACAACGACTATGCCGGGGGAGTGGCTCGCGTGTGCCGGGTGCTAGTTCTGACGGGTGGCGGTGTGCGCGGGCCGGTTCAGTCGTAGCTTGGAGTGGTGAGCCAACCCAAGGATGTGCCCCGTACTGTCGGTGAGCTGCGTGCCTCCGGCCATCGTGAGCGGGGCGTCAAAGCCGAAATCCGGGAGAACCTGCTGGCCGCGCTCGCGGACCGTCGCGACGTGTGGCCGGGCATCCTGGGATTTGACGACACGGTGATCCCGCAGCTGGAGCGGGCGTTGATCGCCGGGCACGACGTGGTGCTGCTCGGTGAGCGCGGTCAGGGCAAGACGCGCCTGTTGCGTGCGTTGACCGGGCTGCTCGACGAGTGGACGCCGGTGATCGCCGGGTCCGAGTTGGGTGAGCACCCGTACAGCCCGATCACCCCGGAGTCGATCCGCCGGGCCGCCGATTCCGGTGAGGATCTGCCCATCGAGTGGCGGCACCGTAGTGAGCGGTACACCGAGAAGCTGGCCACCCCGGACACCAGCGTGGCCGACCTCGTCGGCGACATCGATCCGATCAAGGTGGCCGAGGGCCGCAGCCTCGGTGACCCGGAAACGATCGCCTACGGGCTGATCCCACGGGCGCACCGCGGCATCGTGGCTGTCAACGAGCTGCCTGATCTGGCCGAGCGGATCCAGGTGTCGATGCTCAACGTGATGGAGGAGCGCGACATTCAGGTCCGCGGTTACACGCTGCGGCTGCCGCTGGACGTACTGGTGGTGGCGAGCGCCAACCCAGAGGACTACACGAACCGCGGCCGGATCATCACCCCGCTCAAGGACCGGTTCGGCGCCGAGATCCGCACGCACTATCCGCTGGAGATCGACGACGAGGTGGGGGTGATCCGCCAGGAGGCCCAGTTGGCCGCCGAGGTTCCGGATTACCTGCTCGGTGTGTTGGCCCGATTCGCCCGCAATCTGCGTGAATCGAGTTCGATCGACCAGCGGTCGGGTGTGTCGGCCCGGTTCGCGATCGCCGCGGCCGAGACGGTGGCGGCCTCGGCACGGCACCGCTCGGCGATCCTGGGTGAGGATGACCCGGTGGCTCGCGTGGTTGACCTGGCCACCGTGATCGACGTGCTGCGCGGCAAATTGGAGTTCGAGACGGGCGAGGAAGGTCGGGAGCAGGCGGTGCTGGAGCACCTGCTGCGACGTGCCACCGCCGACACCGCGCAGCGGCTGCTGGGCGGCATCGACGTCGCCCCGCTGGTGGCCGCGGTCGAGGAAGGTTCGCCGGTGACGACGGGCGAGCGAGTGTCGGCCAAGGACGTCCTGGCCGCACTGCCGGATCTCGCCGTCGTCGACACGCTCGCGTCCCGGTTGGACGCGGTGTCGGTGGGTGAGCGTGCCGCGGCGATCGAATTGGCTTTGGAAGCGCTGTATCTGGCCAAGCGGGTGGACAAGGTGACCGGGGAGGGCGAGACGGTCTATGGCTGATCCCGGTCGGGGACACGGGCACACCTCGCGGTATTCGCGGTACACCGGAGGCCCCGACCCGCTGGCACCGCCGATCGATCTGCGCGACGCGCTCGAGCAGATCGGTCAGAGCGTCATGGAGGGCAGCTCACCGCGCCGTGCGCTGTCGGAGTTGATGCGTCGCGGCACCGAAGGCATGCGCGGCACCGACCGGCTGGCTGCCGAGGCCAACCGCAAGCGCCGGGAGTTGTTGCAGCGGCACAATCTCGACGGCACGCTGCAGGAGATCAAGAAGCTGCTCGACGAGGCCGTGCTGGCCGAACGCAAGGAGCTGGCCCGCGCCCTCGACGACGACGCGCGATTCGGCGAACTGCAGATGGAGGCACTCTCGCCGTCACCGGCCAAGGCGGTTCAGGAACTGGCCGACTACGACTGGCGCAGCCCCGAGGCGCGGCAGAAGTACGAGCAGATCAAGGATCTGCTGGGCCGGGAGATGTTGGATCAGCGTTTCGCCGGCATGAAGGAGGCGTTGGAGAACGCCACCGACGAGGACCGGCAGCGGGTCAACGACATGCTCGACGACCTCAACGACTTGCTGGACAAGCACGCGAACGGACAGGACTCGCAGCAAGATTTTCAGGACTTCATGGACAAACACGGCGAGTTCTTCCCGGAGGGCCCGCAGAACATCGACGAGCTGCTGGACTCCTTGGCCAAGCGGGCCGCCGCAGCGCAGCGGTTCCGCAACAGCCTGTCGGCCGAGCAGCGTGCCCAGTTGGATTCGTTGGCGCAGCAGGCTTTCGGTTCGCCGTCGTTGATGAATGCGCTGAACCGGCTCGACGACCACCTGCAGGCCGCACGCCCGGGTGAGGATTGGAGTGGTTCGGAGCAGTTCTCCGGTGGCGATCCGCTGGGTATGGGGGAGGGCGCCCAAGCTCTGTCCGACATCGGCGAGCTGGAGCAGCTCGCCGACGCGTTGTCGCAGAGCTATTCCGGGGCATCGATGGATGACGTCGACCTGGAAGCGCTGGCCCGCCAGCTCGGCGACGACGCCGCGATCGACGCCCGCACCCTGTCCGAGCTCGAAAAGGCCCTGGTGAACCAGGGTTTCATCGACCGTGGCTCCGACGGTCAATGGCGGCTGTCCCCTAAAGCGATGCGTCAGCTCGGCCAGACCGCGCTGCGTGATGTGGCACAACAGCTCTCGGGTCGTCACGGCGAGCGTGACACGCGTCGGGCCGGCGCGGCCGGGGAGCTGACCGGGGCGACCCGGCCCTGGCAATTCGGTGACACCGAGCCGTGGAACGTCACCCGCACGGTGACCAACGCGGTGCTGCGCCAGGCCGGGACCGGGGTTGCCGAGCGGCCGATCCGGTTCGCGGTCGAGGATGTGGAGGTTTCCGAGACCGAAACCCGCACCCAGGCGTGTGTCGCGTTGCTGGTGGACACGTCGTTTTCGATGGTGATGGAGAACCGCTGGCTGCCGATGAAGCGCACGGCGCTGGCGCTCAACCATCTGGTGAGCACGCGGTTCCGCTCAGATGAGTTGCAGATCATCGCCTTTGGCCGGTATGCGCGCACGGTGACCGCCGGCGAGCTGACCGGCCTGGAAGGCGTGTACGAGCAGGGCACCAATCTGCACCACGCGCTGGCATTGGCGACCCGGCATCTGCGTCGTCATCCCAATGCCCAGCCGGTCGTGCTCGTGGTGACCGACGGCGAGCCCACCGCCCATCTGGAGGGATACGGGCACGGGGCTGGGCCCAATTCGGCGACTCCGTCACCGGAAGTCTTTTTCGACTACCCGCCACACCCGCGCACCATCGCCCACACCGTGCGTGGTTTCGACGAGGTGGCCCGGCTCGGCGCGCAGGTGACGATCTTCCGGCTGGGCTCCGACCCCGGCCTCGCTCGCTTCATCGACCAGGTGGCCCGCCGGGTGCAGGGCCGAGTCGTGGTGCCTGATCTCGATGGCCTGGGTGCCGCGGTGGTCGGCGATTATCTGCGCTCGCGGCGCCGCTAGTTCGCGTCGAGTGCGACGCACACGTTGCTGGCAAACGCGGCGGAGCGACCCCTGCGTCGCATTAGCGCGCAAGGCGCGCTCGCGTAGTCTCTGTGAGCGATGAAGCGCGTTGTGAGTGTGGTGGTGTTGGCGGCCGGGCTGCTGCTCACCGGATGCACTCAGTTGACGGATGGCGCCGCGAAAGCCGGATTCGAGCCATCGGTGGGCTCGGAGGGCGCGTCCGCGTACAAAGCCCAGTCGTGCGAGCAGTTGCATTCGGATGCCTGGATCGAACTGCCCGGGACACCGGATGAGCCGAGGGTCCGCATCGCGCAGCCGGCGGGCTGGGTTCCGGTGCCCGAGTTGGCAAAGGGGCCAGTCAAATTGGTCCTGCGCAATGTGTCGCTCAGTGATGGCGTGACGAATCCGGCCCTGTCGGTGTCGACCGCGGATGCCACCGATGGCGACCGGCCGCCCCAGGATCTGCTGAACGAGACCGTCAAGGGATTCCAGGCTGCCGGCGCGCAGAACGTCACCCAGGTTCCCAGCGAGATCTGTGGATTCCCGGCGCTGCTGGTGAACTACACGGCCCTGACCCCCGACGGCGGCAGCACGGCATACGTGACGGCGGTGACGGTGATGGTGCCGCTCGGATCGAAGGTATGGAACGTGGTGGCGCTCGCGCAGAGCACCGCGCCCAACAACAGGACTTATATGGCCGATGCTCAGGTGATGCTGGCCGGGATGCGTATCGCCATGCCTCGCTAACCCCGCATTTGCTGACGTTGCCGGTTGCCGTCGGGTAGCTTCTGCTCATTCCAACTGGGCTGAGAGGCGGCGCCATGACACGACGCTGGGGTGGACGCGCTTTGCCGGCGACTCTTCTGGGCGGGACGGCGTTGGCGACGGTGGCAGCCCTCGGGGCGACGCAGCCGGTGACCGCGGTGCAACTGTCGGCGCTCATCATCGGTGCGAGCTCGACGAACCCCGGCGGCGACGGCGTCGCGGATTTCTACGGCGGGCTGTACCGACAGGGGCAGCAGGAGCCGGTGGTCGCGAACTTCTTTACCGGCCCGTCCGGGATTTATCAGGCCATCCGGGGCAACAGCGATGCCGACGACAATGTGGTGCTGTCCTCGGGCTGGGGCGCGGCCAATGCGAGCCTGCTGCTGACCTACGGCAAGCTGACCCACGATCCGGTGGTCACCGAGCCCACGCTGTATGTCCTGGACAACAACGTGGCCAGCCCGAACGGCGGATTCGGAACGAGGCTGCCGTTCTTCGCCCTGATCGGTGTCAATCCGATCCCAGCGCCGACGGACCCGGGCGTGCCGGTGGTCAACGTGGTTTACGAGTACGACATCAACTCCAACGTCCCGGCCTACTTGTGGAACGCGCCGGCGATGGCCAATTCGCTGATGGCGTACCTGGACCGTCGGCTGAATCAGGACAGCCTGGATTTCCCGATCGACGCGCAGGGCAATTTCCGTGATTGCGATGCCGTGTGCCACGAGACCCTGGATTCAGGTGGCACCGTCGTACGGCAGACGGCTGACGGCACGGTGCGCATCAGCAAGGTCGACGACACCACCTACGTCGGCTACGAGTCCGAGAACCTGCCGCTGGTCTCGCCGCTGCGGGCGTTCGGGGAGCCGGGCAACCTGCTGGCCGATGCGGCCACCCCCGCGCTGCGGGCCGTCGTCGATTACGGTTACCCCGACAACGACCCGCTGGCCAATCCGGAGCAGTACACCGCGGCCCGGCTGATGCCGACGCGTACGGAAACCGAACGCTTCGTCCATGACTTCACCGGCGGGGTCGAGGAGGGTGCGGACATCCTGCGCGACGGTGGCTCTGCGGCTGCGGCGCCGCGCCAGCCGGAGCGAGCGCGCGTCCAGGCGCCGCGCCCGTCGTTGCGCAAGAGCCTGGATTTCTCCGTGAAAACGCTTGCGCGTGATCGGGCTTCGGGTCCGCAACGGGCGGGCGGGCCTGTGGTCGACGGTGTGCGTTCATTCGTCAAGAAACTGCGCGGCACGGGCGCGACGACGTCGACGCATACACCGGACGCCGACGACGATTCGTCCGACAGCGACTGAGGGCGAGCTCAGCGGATTCCCAGAGCCAAAATTTGCTGGCGTGGTCTTTTGTCGAACCTTTTAGGATACGTGTTGTTCACCTTTGGTTAACGCGGCGTGACCTGTCCGAGTGCTGTTGGACCGTTTAATGGTTGCGATTGCAAGCAGTATTCTCGGTTTCATTTTTCGCAAACAATGGTTGGGTCAGGCTCGCGGAGTGGACCGGTGATGGCCGTCGCCGCGCGCAATCGCTGATCCGCGCCCGGGCGCCGGGGGATTTGTGGGCGGATCGTCCGCACAAGGGCGGCGAGGCAGCGATGCGCCACGCCGTTGTGAACTTGGATTATGTGTAGTTCCAATGTGGTTGGCCTGGGGTGCGGGCATGCCTCGGTGGGGTTGGGTTCACGTGTGCTGTAGCAAACAATCTGGCGATGGCTTCACGAGCTGTCGCCTCAGTGTCCCGCGCATTTGGGCTCAGGAAGCCGATGGCCAGCGACGTGTTGGGCGTAGCTGAAATTGGCCGACCTGGAGCAGTTCATTTGAATTGAGAAATTCATCCGAACGGCCTCGTTCAACTGCCTGCGCGAGGGCAGCAAAGTGGATAACGTCCTGCGTCGATAAAGGTTGCGGGAGGCGATAGCCGGACTTAGCATTCTCAGGAGTTTCTAAGTTGTACTCCGGTGCCGGCACGGGTCTTCGGAACCCGCTGACGCTCAGAAAAAGGGGCCACGCGTATGGCAGTTCGTCCGCTCGTCACCACTGGCGTCGCCCTCGTCAGCGCCGGCGCGATCGTTGCGGGGGCCCCGGCGTTGTTCGTTCCGCACAAAACGGTCGCCGTTGCCTCTCCGGCTGCGGTCGAAGCGCACAACACGTTGACGCAGCAGCAGATCCATCTGCTCGCGCTGTCGCTGCAAGGTGCGTGGCAGTCGTTTACTCAGGGTTATGGCGGCCTTTGGTTCCCGGGCCAAAGCCCCAAACCTGCCGCGGGATTCGACGATGGCATGGGAGACCTTGTCGACGCGAACGGCACGCCGCTCTACAACGCAGATGGGACCCGTGCCACGACTGCCGATCTCGAGCCTGGCGCCCAGTACTACAACCTGCAGGGGGCGCCCGTCTACGAGCTCGACGAGCTCACAGGTAGCGAAATTCAGCGAGCATAGCTGAGGATTTTCGACGAGCGCGATCAGCTTACGACAGCCCGTTCGGCGAGGTGTACCACACCTGTGTGGTACACGAAGGTTACGCCAGCATCTATGGCTCGGTCTTGGGTTGCGCAGGCATATCGGGGCACTGTTCTCGGAGCGCGGCGGTGGCCTCGTAAGTCTTTACCGACGATTCGATAAATGCGCTGCCCTCGGCTGCCGAGGGAGCTAGCCGTGGATCTCGGTTCGCCGAGTCGCGTTGCACTTGAGATCCCAGCTCGGCGGCTTCTGCCCATTTGGTCAGCTCGTCTTTCAGACTCATAGTTGAGACGGATTGCGCCTCAGAGCGAATCTTACTTCCCATGATCGCCTCGCGTTGTGCTGCCGCGAGCAAAGCATCCCGGCCGCCAGGCCCCGTTGACAACTCGTTGTTTACCGATGATGTCATCGCCAGCCATTCGTGTCCGAGTCGTTCAACCACGGCGCATTCTTCGGCGGGCGGCGCGGCAGAAACGTCACGTTGCTGAAACGTCCAGACACCACCCGCTGTAGCGCCGGCAATCGCAACTACGGCAGCGACTGTCCACAGCCAACGGTTTCCTCGCACACGCATACTCTGCTCTAGGCCTTCGGGCCCGCGCGTATTTCTTTCAGTCGGTCTTCTTGCGGCGCTTCCTGCGTTTGACGCTGACGCTGCCCCAGAGCGAGAAACCGCGGATGTGCACACGCGGAGCCCCGGCCGTGCCGTCGCCGTCGACGCTCTGATCGAAGTTCCCCATCACGCCGACGCCGTCAACATCGACATTCACCTCGGGCGGCACCAGGATGGTCTGCCCGCCGAAGATCGAATAGGTGCGGACGTCGACATCGGGTGCGGTGAAATCGGCGTAGCGAAGGTCGACCACCCCGCCGCCGAAGAGTGCGAACGTCGTCAATTTCTTCGGCACGTTCCACCGACCGCGGCGCTCGAACCCGCTCATGATCGCCAGCAGCAGCGTCGAGGGAGCCGGGCGACAGTGGCCCGCCGAACAGTTCACCGCGCCGGGAAGGTCGCGGCTCAACCGCGCCAGATCGTCGTAGGTCTCGGCCGCGTAAGCCTTTGCTAGCCGGTCCTCGTACTCGGTCATCGGCAGCCGGCCCGCGGCGGCAGCATCAGTGAGCAGCTGCGCCACCTGGATACGGTCGGTGTCGGCAGCCCGCATCGACCTGCCCTGCGGCGCTGAAGTGCTCATCGATGTCGAGCCTACGACGATCGCTGCCACATGCAAGACCGATGGCCAAACTGTGTCGGCATGGTTGCGAGAATCGATGCTTCTCGGCGCAACCCGGCTATCCGCCGCTACCCAAATAGTCCTGGAACGATACGCCGTCGACCGCATTTTCCGGGGTTAGGTTGGCCCCTGACCTGTAACCGGCGACGATGCGTCCGGGGATCGTGAATCTGGCCACGCGCCGCACGCCGTTGTGTGCTGCGAGATACATCTTTCCCAATTCTGGGTGAGTGTGGACGCTGGGCCCGCCGATGTCAGGTACCCGTTTCGCCGGCTCTGAATCGATCAAATTGACCAGCCGCGTCGCCACGTCGCGCGTGTCGATCGGCTGGAATCGGGCGTCGCGCAGAGTCCACAAAACCGGTGAGAACCGTTGGATCGAGAACATCTTTTCGATTAGCTCGTGGAACTGCGTGGCACGCAGAATCGTATACCCGATGCCCGACGTTTCGAGCGACTGCTCGACGTGCAGCTTGGTCTTGTAATAAGGAAGCGGGATGTCATCGATCCCGACGATCGAGATGTAGATGAGGTGCCCGACGCCCTTGCGTCTCGCCGCCTCGATCAGGTTCCGGGCCGCCTTGATGTCCTTGCTGCCGGCGGCCTGGGTGGCGCAGTGGATGACGACGTCGACGCCGTCGAGCGGGGTATCCAGAGAGTCAGGCTTGAGCAAGTCGGCCTGGTGCCAGTGCACGCCCGTGTAACCCACCCGGTCCCGACGGCTCAACGCCCTGACATGATGGCCGGCCTCGGTCGCCTCAGGAACTACATGATGGCCGAGAGTGCCGGTCGCCCCGGTGACGAGCACTGTGCGTGGCATATTGGCCACGCTACCGACGCGTCACCGAGGCTGTCAGCGTTTACGCCGCTGCTTTGGACTTCTCTTTCTTCTCGGTCTTGGCCTTCTTGGCCTTCTTGGTCTGCGCCGGCTTCGCCTTCTTCGCATCCTTCTTCAGACCGCTGGTGGCGTCTTTGACCTTCTTCCCCGCATCGTCGCCGGCGCCCTTGATGTCCTTCCCTGCGTCATCGACCGCACCGCGCACCTTGGCGACGGTCTCCTTGACCGACTTCTTGATGGGGTCGCTCGCGTCGGCGGCGTGGCGGGCCTTGGTCCGCGCCTTCGCCTTGGTCTGCAGCGAGTTCTTGTCCACACCAAGACCTTTGAGGACATCCTTGACGGGCGTAGCCTTCACGTCGGCGTCTTCGTCTTCAGTTGCGGTGGCGGCGCTGTCGGGTGCCTCGAGGCTTACTGTCTTCATCAGGCTGTTGTCTGACGGGACCACGGTGATGGCCTGCTTGGTTGATTGCTTGTTGGCCGTGGACCCGTTGACCTTCAACATGCCGTCGATGGCGGATTCCATCTGAGCGTTGATGTCATCGAGCGCGTGCGTGACGGGAGCCAGACCCTTCTCGACCGCGTCGAACATGGGATCGGTGGCATTCTTCTGGATCGCGTCGATAGCGTCGTTCAGCGCCTTGGACACCGCCATCGACACCGCATTCTGCACGATCGGCTTGAAGTCAGCGCCAGGAAGTTCCGGCGTCCAGGCCTCCGGGTTGAGCGCATTGTCCTGGATGCCGTCGACCAGCGCGTTGAAGACCGTCTGAACGGCTTCCAGCTGCTGTGTCGGAGTGAGCGGGGAGTGCCACAGGTAGGCCTGCTCACCGGCTTCGTTGAATGTGCGCTCCAGGTCCGCGGGGTTCACGTCCTGATAGCCCATGTTCACCATCTTCCGCAGCGCGTCCTCGACGCTGTCGGTCAGCGGAGTCGGGATGTCAACGCCCGGAACGAGGTTCAGCAGGTGCGGAGCCATCCGGAACGGTTCGAGCAACGGGAGATTGCCTGAGTCATAGGTGATGTACGTGGCGTTGCCGGGGAAGTCGAGAATCTGGATGCCGAGGCTTTCGAGCAAGTTGCCGAGGCCTGGAATGAGCGAAGTCCCCTGGCCGCCGGTGGGGTCGACCATTACCTTCACCCCGTCGGCGATGCCGGCGATCAACTTCGGCAGGACATGGTCGCCGATGTTGTTGTCCTCGTCGGGAAGCAGGTAGGTCAGGAAAACCCCGGCAGCCGCGGCGTTGGCCCATGCCAGCGGATTGAGTGTGGTGGGTGCATCCGACAGTGGGTTATAGGCCCAGGTGATGTCGAGGATCGAGGTGTTGAGGACCTTGGTCTTGTCAGGGTTGGTGTAGCTGCCTGCGTCGGGCGTTGTGAGGTTCAGGCCGAAGAGGTTTGTGAAAGGTGTTGCCAGTGCGAATAACCCCCCGCCGGGGCGGCTGACGTTGTTGACGAAGATCAACCACTGACCGGTGACTCCCACGCCCCAATTCGGGTCGTCCGACTGCACCGCGTTGATCATGTCCTGGTACGCCAGCGACGTGGTGAGTCCACCCAGGCTCTCGGACAGGATGACCGCGCGGCGCTGATTCAGGATGGGTGCGTTGCCGACAAGCCAGTCGATGATCTTGTCCATCACGGACCCGTCGCGAACGCCGAGCAGCTGAGCCAGGGCGTCAGTGGTGTAAGTCAGCCCGTTCACCGCGTCGTACACATCGCTGGGCATCGGGCCCTTGACGCCGGCTTCGATCGGCGAGATGGCATCGAGCAGGTTGAGCAGCCCAATGACGGTGTCGGCCAACGCAGTATTGCCGGTCAAACCTCCGGCCGCTTTGATCACGTTCTCGGGCGTGATCCCTAGCGCCTGTGCGGTCCAAAAGACTGGGCCAACACCGTAGATCCCGACGATGTCGGGGATCTTGCCGATGTCAGGGTTCGCCGCCGCCGTCAGCTCGACCTCCGCTTGCACACTTCGGTTGTGTGCGGCGAGTGCCTCCGGTGCGGAGGACGCGACGCCTGCGGTCAACGCTGCCGTAGTAGCAATGACCGCTGCCGTGGTGGCAGCGGTCTTGGCCATTGACAGACGGGGAGGAGTGGGCTGTGACATCAAGCGCGCCGCCTTCGATATGTGATCTGGCCGACAAAGTGCTTGCATACTGTAGCAACAAGTATTTGCGGAATAGCAAATTTGCCCAGAATGCGATCTTGTGCGCAACGGCCAAGGTCATGTGCCATGGAACCGGTCGTCGCTCGAGGGGCATGGCCTGCACGGCATTGTCATTCGCCGCGGTCGCCGTCGGGGCGCGGTGGCGGCACGATGCGCGTGGGCGGGCCGTTTTGGTTGCAGGCGTTGCCGGCGCGCAGCCAACTGCCGCGGGCGTGCGGGGCGCCGCGCGGATCGAGTGGTGAGGTGACTCTATGGGATGGCCAGTCGCGGGTTCAGGGCCGCGGCCGACCCTGAACCCGCCTGACAGGTCCTAGGCGGGCGCTTTCTGTTGGGCTCCCGCCGGGATCAGGCCGAGTTGCTGCAACATGCCCAGGGTGTCCCAGGTGACCCAGCTTTCGGCGATCTTGCCGTCTTCGATCCGATCGATATCGGTCAGGTTGATCCGGCTGTGCTTGCCGGTGGCCGGCTGGCCCATGATCTCGCCGGTGTTGTCGCCTTGCGCTTCGATCATCGTGCACACGTGGTCGCCCTCGGCGAGTTGCATCTTGATGTCAAATCTCATGTTGGAGAACGATTTCCGATACATCTCCATCAGGCTTTTCATGTGTTCGGGGCCCCGCTGGTCGCCGAATGGATCCTGGGTGTCGTGGAAGGCGGCGCCCGGAGCGACGAGATCGTCCAGCTCGCTGAGGTCGCCGGAGGCAAATACCTCCCAGATCCGTCGGGAAATCGCCTTGTTCTGATCGTCGGCCATGGTTCCGGCCTTTCATGGGGATACACCGCACGGCAGAGGACGTCCGCACAAGAAACGGTAGAACTGCGACGAACTCCGTGACAGGGGCGCCAGGACGTTTGCTGTCGCAGGCAACTACCGTCAACTCCGCCGACACTGGCTGACCTGCTGCAAGCGGCTCGTTGCCAGCAGTCGGTGGCGCGGATTCGCCTCGTGAATAGGGAGGTTGGGCAGGGTGCGGATCGGTCTACTTGCCTGGGCAACAAGGCGACTGGCGTAGGCCCGAGTCGCCGGGCAAAAGTTAACTGAGCCCGCGACTGTCACGCTGGAGTGGCGCTCGGCCCCGAGTGCCACTCCAGCGTGACAAAGTCAGCTCACCCAGCTCGGCGGACGCTTCTGCAGGAAGGCCATCATGCCCTCGCGGGCCTCGTCGGAGACGAACAGTTGAGCTGATTGCCGGGTCAAATCCTCGGCGTCCCGATCGAACCCACGCAGGATCGCTGCCGTTGTCAGCGCCTTCGACGTCGCCAGCCCCTGCGGTGACCCCTTCGCGATCTCACCCGCCACCGCGGCCACCGTCGCCTCGACGTCATCAGCGGACTGCGTGATCAACCCGATCTCGGCCGCCTCGGCGGCGCCGAACTTCTCACCGGTGACGAAGTAGCGTCCCGCCGCCCGGGGCGACAACTTCGGCAACAGCGTCAGCGAAATGATCGACGGCGCAACGCCGATACGTGCCTCGGTCAGCGCGAACGTGCTCTGCGGACCTGCGACGACGAGATCGCACGCGCCGACGAGCCCCATCCCGCCGGCCCGCACATGCCCGTCGATCGCACCGATCACCGGAACCGGCAGTTCCAAGATCGCCCGCAGCAGCTTGGTCATCTCCCGGGCCCGGCCGACAGCGATCTCCCCGGGATCCTGTCCGGCGGCCTCGCTGAGATCGGCTCCGGCGCAGAATGTTCCACCGTTGTGCCCGAGCACCACCACCCGGACACCGGGCTCTGCGGCGGCGTCAGAGAAGCCCTGGAGCAATTGCTCGACCAGTGCCGTGGACAGTGCGTTGCGATTGTGCGGGGAGTCCAGCGTCAACCGGGCGACGGCCCCGTCGACGTTGTGGTGAACCAAAGACGTCATCATCGGCCCGTCAGTATGAGCGAGGCAGGCCGAGTGACGTCTGGGCGACGAAGTTCAGGATCATCTCCCGGCTCACCGGGGCGATGCGGGCCAGCCGCGACGCCGTGACGGCTGCGGCGATGCCGTATTCCTTGGTCAGGCCGTTGCCGCCGAGAGACTGGACGGCCTGATCCACCGCACGCACCGAGGCCTCGCCTGCGGCGTACTTGGCCATGTTGGCCGCTTCCGCAGCGCCGAAGTCATCGCCGGCGTCGTACAGAGTGGCGGCCTTCTGCATCATCAGCTTGGCCAGTTCGACCTCGATGTGGATCTGTGCCAGTGGGTGCGACAGGCCCTGATGTGAGCCGATCGGAACCTTCCAGACCTGGCGGGTCTTCAGATAGTCGGTCGCCTTCGCGATGGCCAGCCGGCCGGTGCCGACCGCCATGGCCGAACCCATGATCCGCTCGGGGTTCAGGCCCGCGAACAGTTGGGCGATCGCCGCGTCCTCCGAACCGACCAGCGCATCGGCCGGCAGTCGCACGTCGTCGAAGAACACCTGGAACTGGCTCTCCGGACTGATGATCTCCATGTCGATCGCGGTCCAGCTCAGGCCCGGGGTATCCGTCGGAATGACGAACAGTGCGGGCTTGAGATTGCCGGTCTTGTGGTCCTCAGTGCGGCCGACGACGAGCACGGCCTGGGCCTGGTCGATGCCGGAGATGAACGTCTTCTGGCCCTTGAGGATCCAATCGCTGCCGTCGCGACGGGCGGTGGTGGTGATCCGGTGGCTGTTGGAACCCGCGTCAGGCTCGGTGATCGCGAAGGCCATGGTGATCGACCCGTCGGCGATGCCGGGGATCCAGCGCTTCTTCTGTTCCTCGGTGCCGAACTTGGAGATGATCGTGCCGTTGATGGCGGGGGAGACCACCATCATCAGCAGCGCCGAACCGCCGGCCGCCATCTCCTCCATCACCAGGGACAGTTCGTACATGCCGGCCCCGCCGCCGCCATACTCCTCGGGCAGGTTCACCCCGATGAAGCCAAGTTTGCCTGCCTCATTCCACAATTCGGTGGTGTGCTCACCGGCGCGGGCCTTCTCCAGGTAATAGTCCTGCCCGTAGTTGGCGACCATCGCAGCCACCGCCTGGCGCAGGGCCTTCTGTTCCTCGGTTTCGATGAAGCTCATGCCTGTTCTCCTTCAGGGTTCTCTACTCGGGCAAGGATGGCGCCGACCTCGACCTGCTGGCCGGCGGCGACATTGAGTTCGGCCAGAACCCCGTCTTCGGGTGCGGCGATGGTGTGTTCCATTTTCATGGCTTCCAGCCAGATGAGTGGCTGCCCGGCGGTGACGGTTTCGCCGACCGCGGCACCGACCCGCACCACCGAACCGGGCATCGGTGCCAGCAGTGAGCCGTGCGCGACCGCGTCGTCCGGATCGGGGAAGCGGGGCAGCGCGGTGAGCTGGACGGGGCCGAGCGGAGAGTCGACGAACACCTGATCGCCATAGGTCGCCACATCGAACGTGCGATCAACCCCGTTCACGGACAGCACCACCCGATCCGGTGTCGCCGACAGGAGCGAAACGCCGTCGTCGTCGGGCAGGTCCACCCCTGTGCGGGTGAACCGGTAGCGCACCGGAACTTCGTCGCCCGCGGCATCGCGGTAGGTCCGCGACTGATAGCCCGAGGCCAGATTGCGCCAGCCGCTCGGCGCGGCACCGAAAACGCGTGCGGTGCTGCGGTTGTGCGCGGCGTCGGCCAGGGCAGCGGCGAGCGCCGATAGTGTCACCACACCAACGTCGGCCAGGGGGGCGGCCAGAGTATCGAGGCCGTGCGTGTCGAAGAACGCCGTGTCGGTGGCCCCGTCCAGGAACGCCGGATGCCGCAGCACATTCACCAGCAGATCGCGGTTGGTCCGCAGCCCGTGAATCCGGGTGCGGGCCAACGCATCGGCCAGCACAGTGGCTGCCTGGCGGCGGGTCGGGGCGTACGAGATGACCTTGGCCAACATGGGGTCGTAGAAGATCGACACCACCGAGCCGTCCACGATGCCGGTGTCGACGCGCACCTGCCCGGGGACGTCGAACCGATGCACGGTGCCGGCCTGCGGCTGCCAGCCTTTGGCCGGATCCTCGGCGTACAGCCGGACCTCGATCGACGAGCCGCGGGAGGCCGGGGGCTCGGCGTCGAGGCGTCCACCGTCGGCGGCCAGGATCTGCAGCTCGACGAGGTCGAGCCCGGTGGTGGCCTCGGTGACCGGATGTTCGACCTGCAGGCGGGTGTTCATCTCCAGGAAGAAGAAATCGCCCTGCTCGTCCGCCATGAACTCGACCGTGCCCGCACCGGCGTAGCCGATCGCCTCGGCGGCCAACCGGGCGGCGTCGAACAACTTCTCGCGCATTCCAGGAGTGCGCTCGACGAGAGGTGACGGTGCTTCCTCGATGACCTTCTGATGGCGACGCTGGATTGAGCACTCGCGCTCACCGACCGCCCACACTGTGCCGTGCTGATCGGCCAGCACCTGCACCTCGACGTGATGGCCGGCCGCCAGGTAGCGCTCGCAGAACACGGTCGGATCACCGAATGCCGACTGCGCCTCACGCTGGGCCGCGGCCACTTCGCTTGCCAGGTCCGACAGTTCGCGCACTACACGCATACCACGGCCACCGCCGCCTGCCGAGGCCTTCACCAGGACCGGAAGCTGATCAGCCGTCACGGTCGCGGGGTCGAGCTCGGTCAGCACCGGAACCCCGGCCGCGGCCATCATCTTCTTGGCCTCGATCTTGGAGCCCATGGCCTGCACGGCGTTGACCGGAGGACCGATCCAGCTCAGCCCGGCCTCGATCACGGCGGCCGCGAAATCCGGGTTCTCGGACAGGAAGCCATAGCCGGGGTGGATGGCGTCGGCACCGGAAGCCTTGGCCGCGGCGATGATCTGGGCGGAATCGAGGTAGCCGTTGTTGCCCTCCAGGCGTACCCGGGCGTCGGCCTCGGCGACGTGCGGGGAGCCGGCGTCAGGGTCGGTGTACACCGCGACGGTGCCGATACCCAGACGGCGGCAGGTCTCGAACACCCGGCGGGCGATCTCGCCGCGGTTGGCGACCAGAACTCTCGTAATCATTGTCACCGAACCTGAGCTTGTGGTCGAAGAATCGTCGAAATCTCGCACATAAGCTCAGTTTCGACGTGCAAGGTAGGCATAAGCGCTCACATCCTGAAGACGCCGAAGTTCGACGTCCCCTCGATCGGTCCATTCGCAATGGCGGACAAGCACATTCCCAGCACGGTGCGGGTGTCGCGGGGATCGATCACCCCGTCGTCGTAGAGCCGGCCGGACAGGAACATCGGCAGCGACTCGGCCTCGATCTGTGCCTCGACCGCAGCACGCAAAGCGGCATCAGCGGCCTCGTCGACCTGCTGGCCGCGCGCCTCGGCGGCGGCGCGGCTGACGATCGAGAGCACCCCGGCCAGTTGCGTGCCGCCCATCACGGCGGACTTGGCACTGGGCCAGGCGAACAGGAACCGGGGATCGAACGCGCGCCCGCACATGCCGTAGTACCCGGCGCCGTACGAGGCGCCCATCAGCAGTGAGATGTGCGGCACCGTCGAATTGGACACGGCGTTGATCATCATCGAGCCGTGCTTGATCATCCCGCCTTCCTCGTACGCCTTGCCGACCATGTAGCCGGTGGTGTTGTGCAGGAACAACAATGGCGTGTTGGAGCGGTTCGCCAGCTGGATGAACTGGGTGGCCTTCTGGGATTCCTCGCTGAACAGCACTCCGCGGGCATTGGCCAGGATGCCGACCGGGTACCCCCACAGCGTGGCCCACCCGGTCACCAGCGATGAGCCGTACGCCGGCTTGAACTCGTCGAAATCCGAGCCGTCCACAATGCGGGCGATGACATCTCGCGGGTCGAACGGGATCCGCAGATCGGTCGGCACGACGCCGACGAGCTCCTCGGGATCGAACAGCGGCTCGACCACCGGCGCGGGCACCGGCCCCTTCTTGTGCCAGTTCAGCCGGGCCACGATGCGCCGGCCGATCCGGATGGCGTCGAGTTCGTCGTTGGCGAGGTAGTCCCCGAGACCCGAAGTGCGGGCGTGCATCTCGGCCCCGCCGAGCGCCTCGTCGTCCGACTCCTCACCGGTGGCCATCTTGACCAGCGGCGGCCCGGCCAGGAACACCTTGGAGCGTTCCTTGATCATCACCACGTGATCGGACATGCCGGGGATGTAGGCACCGCCTGCGGTGGAGTTACCGAATACCAGCGCGATGGTCGGAATACCCGCAGCCGAGAGTTTGGTCAGGTCGCGGAACATTGCCCCGCCCGGGATGAAGATCTCCTTCTGCGTCGGCAGGTCCGCGCCGCCCGACTCGACCATCGAGATCACCGGCAACCGGTTCTCGCGCGCAATCTGATTGGCGCGCAATATCTTCTTCAGCGTCCACGGGTTGCTGGTCCCGCCTTTGACGGTGGGATCGTTGGCCACGATCAAGCACTCGACGCCTTCGACCACGCCGATGCCGGTGACCAGGCTGGCGCCCACGACGAAGTCGCTGCCCCAGGCCGCCAAGGGGCTCAGCTCCAGGAACGGCGAGTCGGGGTCCAGTAGCAGCTCCACCCGCTCTCGCGCGGTGAGCTTGCCGCGGCCGTGGTGGCGGTCCACGTACTTGGGCCCGCCGCCGGCCAGGGCCTTGGCATGCTCGGCCTCGAGTTCGGCCAGCTTGGTGGCCATCGCCTCGGCGGCCTCGGTGAACCCATCGGAGCGGGGATCGATCGTCGATTTCAGGGTGGTCATGACTGGAACCCCAATGTCTTTGCGGCCAACGAGGTCAGGATCTCGGTGGTGCCGCCGCCGATGCCCAGGATGCGCATGTCACGGTACTGGCGCTCGACCTCCGACTCGGCCATGTAGCCCATCCCGCCGAACAGCTGGACCGCCTGGTTGGCCACCCACTCACCGGTCTCCACGGCGGTGTTCTTGGCGAAACACACCTCGGTGATCAAATTGGTCTCACCGGCCAGCTGCCGCTCGACCACGTGACGCGTGTACACCCGGGCCACGTCGATCCGGCGGGCCATCTCAGCCAGCGTGTTCTGCACCGACTGGCGGGAAACCAGTGGCTTGCCGAACGTTTCGCGGTTGCGGCACCACTCGACGGTCAGATCCAGGCAGCGCTGCGCGCTGGCGTAGGCCTGTACGGCCAGGCCCACTCGTTCGGATACGAACGCGGCGGCGATCTGGAAGAAGCCCGAGTTCTCGGCGCCGATCAGGTTGGTCACCGGGACCCGGACGTCGGTGTAGGACAGCTCGGCGGTATCGCTTGAGCGCCAACCCATCTTGTCGAGCTTGCGGCTGACCTCAAATCCGGGCGTGCCTTTGTCCACCACGATCAGGGAGACGCCTGCCGCTCCCGGTCCGCCGGTGCGTGACGCCGTGACGACATAGTCCGCGCGCACACCGGAGGTGATGTAGGTCTTGGCGCCGTTGAGGATGTAGTCGTCCCCATCACGGGTGGCCTTCGTGGTCAGGTGCCCGACGTCGGAGCCACCGCCCGGTTCGGTGATGGCCAGCGACCCGATCTTCTCGCCGCGCAGCGTGGGCTTGACGTACGCCTCGATCAGGCGCTCATCGCCCGAGGCGATCATGTGCGGCACCGCGATGCCGCAGGTGAACAGCGAGGCGAACACGCCGCCGGGCGCACCCGCGTAATGCATTTCCTCGCAGATGATCACCGCGTCGGCCCCGTCGCCGCCGCCACCTCCGGCGGACTCGGGGAAGTTGGCGCCGAGCAGCCCGGCCTCGCCGGCCTTGCGGTGCAGTTCGCGCGGCAGTTCGCCGGTGCGCTCCCACTCGGCGGCGTGGGGCAGCACCTCACGCTCGGCGAAACTGCGCACGGTCTTGCGCAATGCCTCACGCTCGGGCGAAGTCCAGATGCTCACTTGATGAGTTCCTCCGGGATATCGAGATGACGGCTGCGCAACCATTCGCCCAGCCCCTTGGCCTGCGGATCGAACCGGGCTTGATAGGCCACGCCCTGGCCGAGAATGCCTTCGATCACAAAGTTCACGGCCCGAAGATTCGGCAGCAGGTGCCGGGTGACCGGCAGATCGGCTGTCTCGGGCAGTAATTCACGCAGCTTGTCGACGGTCAGGGTGTGGGCCAGCCAGCGCCACTGCTCGTCAGTGCGTACCCACACGCCGACATTGGCCGATCCGCCTTTGTCGCCGCTGCGGGCGCCGGCGATGGTGCCGAGCGGGGCGCGGCGAGTGGCGCCAGTCGGAAGTGCCGCGGGCAGTTCAGGATCGGAAACCGGTGTCAGCGGCTGTGTTTCGGTCGCCGGTGCGATACCAATCCGGGTGCCGTCGGCATGCACGGCGATGTGCGGCACCTCGGTGGCGTCGACGTAGCCGGGTACGAACACGCCGTAGATCTGGCCGTCGCCCGGCGGGGCGGTGGTGGTGAAGCCGGGATAGCTCGCCAGCGCGAGTTCCACGCCTGCCGCCGAGAACTGACGTCCGACCACGTTGGGATCGGGGTCGCGGACCACCCAATGCAGCAGCGCGCTCGCGGCCTCCTCGGTATCGGCGTCGGGATGGTCCGTGCGGGCCAGCGTCCACTCCAGTTCAGCCGGGCGGACTTTGATGCCGGCTTCCAGCTGACTGCGGATCAGCGCCGCCTTGGCCTCGATGTCCAGGCCGGTCAGCACGAACGTGGCGGCGTTGCGGAATCCGCCGATGCTGTTGCACGACACCTTGAGCGTGGGCGGCGGGGCCTCGCCGGTCACCCCGGAGATGCGGACCCGGTCGGGACCCTCCTGGCTCAACTGCAGCGAATCCACCCGCAGCGTCACGTCGGGATTGGCGTAGCGGGCGCCGGTGATCTCGTAGAGCAGCTGCGCGGTCACCGTGCCGACGCTGACCTGCCCGCCGGTACCGGGGTGTTTGGTGATCACCGACGAGCCGTCGGCGGCGATCTCGGCGATGGGGAACCCGGGACGCGCGAGATCGGCGATCTCGCCGAAGAAGGAGTAATTGCCGCCGGTGGCCTGGGTGCCGCACTCGATCACGTGACCGGCGGCCACGGCCCCGGCGAGCGCGTCGTAGTCGGTGGTCTTCCAGCCGAAGTGCGCGGCCGCGGGCCCGACGATCACCGACGCATCGGTCACGCGGCCGGTCACGACGACGTCGGCGCCGGAATCGAGGCAGTCGACGATGCCCCACGCGCCCAGGTAGGCGTTGGCGGCCAGGGGTGTGCCGAGCCCGAGTTCGGAAGCGCGCCCCACCAGGTCGTCGCCCTCGACGTGGGCGACTTTGACGTCGAGGCCCAGCCGCTCGGCCAGAGCCCGGACCGCGGCGGCCAGCCCAGCCGGGTTCAGCCCACCGGCGTTGGCCACGATCTTCACGCCGTTCTCCAGCGCCAGGCCGAGGGACCCTTCCAACTGGGTCAGGAAGGTTTTGGCGTAGCCGCGGTCGGGGTTCTTGGCCCGGTCGCGGGCCAGGATCAGCATGGTGAGTTCGGCGAGGTAGTCGCCGGTCAGATAGTCCAGCTCACCACCGGTGAGCATGTCGTGCATCGCGGAGAGCCGGTCGCCGTAGAACCCCGAACAGTTGCCGATCCGTACTACTGGTGGCACACGTACTCCCGTCAACGCCGTAAGGGACCCAACCAACCGGTAGGTTAACGGGTACCGCCGGTCCCACGTCAAGGGGTGCTCCCCGTGCTCGGCGCAGAAATCACCCACGTTTTGGAGCCGACGCAGGTCAACCGCTAGTCTGTACCTAATCGTCGCCCGCGGTGAGCTGATTTCGATACGCGCGGCAACAACCCAGAGCAAGGAGATGCACGTCATGGCTGTGCCCAAGCGCAGAATGTCGCGCGCGAACACCCGTAGCCGGCGCGCGCAGTGGAAGGCTGAGGCCACCGGCCTCGTCGGCGTCAATGTCGCCGGTCAGCAGCACAAGGTGCCGCGCCGTCTGCTCAAGGCCGCTCGTCTCGGCCTTGTCGACCTCGACAAGCGCTAGAACCCGCAGACACTTTACAAAAAGCGCTACCACTCGGTGGTAGCGCTTTTTGTCGTGCTCAGGGTTGGTCCAGGCTGGAAAAACGCTCGGCGAATTTGCGGCGCGCCTCTCAGCCCACTCTCAGACAGCGGGTTGAAACTGTGCCTGTGCGCATTCTTGTCGTTGACGACGATCGCGCTGTGCGCGAATCCCTGCGCCGGTCGCTTTCTTTCAATGGTTACTCGGTCGAGCTCGCCCAGGATGGGGTCGAAGCGCTCGAAGCGATTGCCAATGACCGGCCTGACGCTGTGGTTCTGGACGTGATGATGCCGCGACTGGATGGCTTGGAGGTCTGCCGGCAGCTTCGCAGCACAGGTGACGATCTGCCGATCCTGGTGTTGACGGCCCGCGACTCGGTCTCCGAGCGGGTCGCCGGTCTGGATGCCGGTGCAGACGATTACCTGCCCAAGCCGTTCGCGCTCGAAGAACTTCTGGCCCGGATGCGCGCGTTGTTGCGGCGGACCGTCAGCGACGACGGCGCCGACTCGCAGAAGATGTCGTTCACGGACCTGACGCTTGATCCGGTGACCCGTGAGGTGACCCGCGGCCAACGCCAGATCAGCCTCACCCGCACCGAGTTCTCGCTGCTGGAAATGCTGATCGCCAATCCGCGGCGGGTGCTCACCCGTAGCCGCATCCTCGAAGAGGTGTGGGGGTTCGACTTCCCGACCTCCGGCAACGCCCTCGAGGTGTACATCGGTTACCTGCGACGCAAGACCGAGGCCGACGGCGAGCCGCGGCTGATCCATACCGTGCGCGGCGTCGGTTACGTGCTGCGCGAAACACCCCCCTGACTTGATGGCACTCAACGAGAACAACGGTCGAACCACCCCCGTGAACATCGGGCGGCCCGCCGCCGTCCTCCGGAACACCAGCTCTCTGTCATTGCGCTGGCGCGTGATGATGCTTGCGATGTCGATGGTGGCCATGGTGGTGGTGCTGATGGCGGTCGCGGTCTACGCCGTGGTGTCCCGCGCCCTCTACGACGACCTCGACAACCAGCTGCACAGCCGGGCCCGGTTGCTGATCGAGAGCGGATCGCTGGCCGCCGACCCTGGCAAGGCCATCGAGGGCACGGCGTACTCCGACGTCAACGCGATGCTGGTGATCCCGGGCCGCTCCATCTACACCGCCAATCAACAGGGCCAGATGCTGCCGCTGGGCAAGGCCGAGAAAGACGTCATCTCGGGTGAACTGCTGATGTCGCTACGCACTGCCAACCACCAACGGGTGCTCGCGGTGCATCTGGCCAACGGCAGCTCGCTGCTGATCTCCAAGAGCCTGGCACCCACTGTCCAAGTGCTCCGACGGCTGGGCACGGTGCTGCTGATCGTCGGCGGCGTCGGGGTGGCGGTGGCCGCCATGGCAGGTGGTGCGGTGGCCAGAGCCGGGCTCAGACCGGTGGGCAGACTCACCGAAGCCGCTGAGCGGGTGGCCCGCACCGACGATCTGCGGCCCATCCCGGTGGTCGGCAGCGACGAGCTGGCCCGGCTCACCGAGGCATTCAACATGATGCTGCGAGCGCTGGCCGAGTCGAGGGAACGCCAATCCCGGCTGGTGTCGGACGCCGGGCACGAACTGCGTACACCGCTGACCTCATTGCGTACCAACGTCGAGCTGTTGATGGCCTCGCAGGCACCCGGGGCGCCGCCGCTGCCGAGGGACGAGATGGATGGGCTGCAGCAGGATGTGATCGCACAGATCGAGGAGCTGTCCACCTTGGTCGGCGACCTTGTCGATCTGACCCGCGACGACGCCGGCGACATCACGCCGGAACCCGTCGACATGTCGGAGGTCGTCGACCGCAGCCTGGAACGGGTCCGCCGCCGCCGCAACGACATCGAATTCGATGTCGACGTCACCGGGTGGCAGGTGTTCGGCGACGCGCCCGGTCTGGGCCGCGCGGTACTCAACCTGCTCGACAACGCCGCCAAGTGGAGCCCGGCCGGCGGACGCGTCGGTGTGCGATTGCACCAAGTCGACCCCACGCACGCCGAGTTGGTGGTTTCCGACCACGGCCCCGGTATCCCGCCACAGGAACGGGCGCTGGTGTTCGAGCGCTTCTACCGATCGGACGCGGCGAGGGCAATGCCGGGATCCGGCCTCGGATTGGCTATCGTCCAGCAAGTGGTGCTCAAACACGGTGGGGCACTGCGGATTGACGAGACTGTGCCCGGCGGCACGCCGCCGGGGGCCTCGTTCCACATGGTCCTGCCGGGGCAGCCCATCCCAGCCGGCGAGGCGACACACATGCCGGGAGCCGGTGGTGGGTACACCGTCGGCGCGGAGAAAAGATGAGACAGTTGTATCGGTCGGGGGACTGGTCATGGATGGGTCAGAGATCTCTAAGTGGATTCTCAGCCCATCTGGGCAACCTGAGTGACGACAAGTTCGTTTGACGAATTGGACGAATCGAAGACACGAGGGTTGGACAAACGGGTCGGACCGGGCTGGCGTCACTGGCCGGCGGACCTTATTACAAGAGAAGAGCACGCAGCACAATGACGAACCACCCGAGGTACCCCCACCAGCCGGAGCAGCACTCCGGCGGCGTTGCCCCCGGATACGCCGGTGCGCGTCCTGACCCCTACCAGTCACAGCCCTATGACTGGCGATACGCGCGTCAACAGCAGCACCCGCAACAGACTCAGCAGCAGGCCTACCGCGCACCGTATGACCCGTACCGCGTTCCGGCCGGCCCACAGCCCGTCCCGGCCAAGAAACGTTCCAAGGCCGGCCTGGTCGCCGGGGCGCTCGCGGTGGCCGTGGTCTCCGCCGGCGTCGGCGGCGGCGTCGCGACCCTGGTGCAGGACGACCACCCTCGGTTGGGTACCCAGGGGCTCGGTGCCGCACCGACCGTCCCCGCGGCGGCGCTGCCACCGGGCTCGGTCGAGCAGGTCGCGGCCAAGGTGGTGCCGAGTGTGGTCAAGCTCGAGACGGATCTGGGCCGCGCGTCCGAGGAAGGCTCGGGCATCATCCTCACCGCCGACGGCCTCATCCTGACCAACAACCACGTGGTGCAGGCTGCCAAGCCGGGCGCCGCTTCCTCGTCGCCCTTGCCTGGGGCGGCACCGGTGGGCGCCCGAACCAAGGTCACGTTCTCCGATGGATCCAACAAGCCCTTCACCGTCGTCGGCACCGATCCCAGCAGTGACATCGCTGTCGTGCGGGCGCAGGACGTCTCGGGTCTGACCCCCGTCACCCTCGGGTCGTCGAGCAGCTTGCGGGTGGGCCAGGACGTCGTCGCGATCGGGTCGCCGCTGGGGCTGGAAGGCACCGTCACCACCGGCATCGTCAGCGCGCTGAACCGGCCGGTCGCGGCCGGCGGCGACACCCGCAACCAGAACACGGTGCTCGACGCCATTCAGACCGACGCCGCAATCAATCCGGGTAACTCCGGTGGCGCGCTGGTCAACATGAACGGCGAGCTGGTCGGCATCAACTCGGCGATCGCCACCATGGGGGGCGATTCGGCTCAGGCACAGAGCGGTTCGATCGGGCTGGGCTTCGCCATTCCGGTCGATCAAGCCAA
Source organism: Mycobacterium syngnathidarum (assembly GCF_001942625.1). Lineage (GTDB taxonomy): Bacteria > Actinomycetota > Actinomycetes > Mycobacteriales > Mycobacteriaceae > Mycobacterium > Mycobacterium syngnathidarum. Next base: position 206,514 of record NZ_MLCL01000062.1, on the reverse strand, counting down.
GCGCATCGCCGACGAGCTGATCCAGAACGGGACGGCTTCGCACGCCTCGCTGGGCGTGCAGGTGGCCAACGACAAGACCAGTGACGGCGCCAAGATCGTCGAGGTCACCAACGGCGGGGCCGCGTCGGCGGCCGGGCTGCCCAGCGGTGTGGTGGTCACCAAGGTCGATGACCGGGTGATCGGCAGCGCTGACGCCCTTGTGGCCGCGGTGCGGTCCAAGGCCCCTGGTGACAAGGTCACGCTGACGTTCTTGGACCAGGGGGGCAAACCGCAGACCGTCGAGGTCACACTTGGAAGGGCAGAGCAGTGAGCACGGTGATCGGGTCCGACAACTTGGCCACACTCCGTCTGGCTACACCGTTGTCTGCCGCCGGATATACGGTTGCAGGCATGGAACAACCAGGGGAGTTGGTGGGCCGGGCGCTCGTCGTCGTCGTGGACGATCGCACCGCACATGGCGAGGAAGACCACAGCGGTCCGTTGGTCACGGAATTGTTGGGCGAAGCCGGTTTCGTCGTCGACGGGGTTGTGGTGGTGGCCGCTGACGAGGTCGAGATCCGCAACGCGCTGAATACCGCGGTGATCGGTGGCGTCGATCTGGTGGTGTCGGTCGGCGGGACGGGGGTGACGCCGCGCGATGTGACGCCGGAGGCCACCCTCGACATCCTGGACCGGGAGCTGCTGGGCATCGCCGAGGCGCTGCGGGCTTCGGGTCTTTCGGCCGGGATTCCCGATGCGGGCCTGTCACGTGGCTTGTGCGGTGTCTCGGGCAGCACGTTGGTGGTCAACATCGCCGGGTCACGCGCCGCGGTGCGCGACGGGATGGCCACCCTAGGTCCACTGGCTGCGCAAGTCATCGGCCAGCTATCAAGTTTGGAGATCTGAACTCCGACAAAACGGCGGCCATCGGCCGCCGTTTTTGTTTCCAGACGAGCGTTGGGCAGAGCGACGCCGCTGGTTAAGAGCAGGTTAACGGTTGTTGTAGCGCCGACTAGGATGGTCTGTGATCTTAGTCACAAAGGGAATTGAAGATGCCGGAAGCGAACAAAGCGTCCCGCCACGCAGTTAACAAGATCTTCGGTGAAGCGATCCCAGACATCGCGCCCGACGAACGCGACACCGCTTCGCCGGACGACGATGCCGACCGTGACCGGTGGCTGAGGAACAACATTCCGCCACATCACCAATGAATAGGTGAACGGCCTGTGGCAGTGCGAAACTTCCCCGTTCGGTTGTGGTCTGTACCTCAGTTCGTCACCAAGGCGAACGGCGTCACAGCATTGCCGGGCGGCTCAATTCGCAGCGTCGTGACGTGGTGGGCAAGCTTCCAGCTTGTTCCCAGCAAATTTTGATCGATCGACCGTATGAAGCCGTGCCGATGTGTGCTCGCGTTGCCGCCCCGATGGGGTGCCGTTATGTTCCTCGTGTCAACGATGAGCATTACGTAAGAGCAACATGTGGGGTCTCTAATCCCTGTCACATGTGGGTCTTGCGGGGCGATACGGTCTGCGGGGGCCGGGAAGCCGACCACAAACGGTGAGCCTCCGGGAGCGCCGGCGATATAAGGGAGAACATGAAGGCATTCAGTCGAGTGCTGGTTGCATTGGTGACCGCATTGGCCGGGATCTTCGCGGGCTTGTTCATAGGCGCGGGCACTTCCCATGCGGGTCTGGACAATGAGCTGAGCCTGGTCGATGGTCAGGACCGGACGCTGACCGTTCAGCAGTGGGACACCTTCCTCAACGGTGTGTTCCCGTTGGACCGCAACCGGCTGACCCGTGAGTGGTTCCATTCCGGTCGAGCCAAGTACATCGTGGCCGGCCCGGGCGCCGAGGACTTCGAGGGCACCTTGGAGTTGGGCTATCAGATCGGCTTCCCCTGGTCACTCGGTGTGGGGATCAACTTCTCCTACACCACCCCGAACATCTTGATCGACGATGGTGACATCACCGGTCCGCCGTTTGGTCTGGAGTCGGTGATCACCCCGAACCTGTTCCCGGGTGTGTCGATCAGCGCGGATCTGGGCAACGGCCCGGGTATCCAGGAAGTGGCCACCTTCTCGGTGGACGTGGCCGGTCCGGCCGGCGGTGTGGCGGTGTCCAACGCGCACGGCACGGTGACCGGTGCGGCCGGTGGGGTGCTGCTGCGGCCGTTCGCCCGCCTGATCGCCTCCACCGGTGACAGCGTCACCACCTACGGCGAGCCCTGGAACATGAACTGAGCTAGGTCTTCACCAAAAGCAGCCCCTGGAATCTCCAGGGGCTGCTTTTGCTTGTAGCTGTGTGCCATCACGAGCGGTCGGCACTGGTGTGCTTGGCGGTGTCGGGGCTGGGGCCGGTGCCAGGACCGGTCACGTGCTTGCCGGTGTTGCCGTTCTCGGCCAGCAGATCGCGGATCTCGGTCAGGAGGCTCAGCTCGGTGTCCTGGGCCTGCTCGACCTCGCCGCGCTCGCGCAGCTTCTTGTACGGCACGACGACGACGAAGTAGATCACTGCCGCAACGATCACGAAATTGATGAACGCCGACAGCACGGCGTTGAAGTCGACGAACTGCTCGGGATCGCCGCCGAGCGAGATCTTGAGGATGCCGTACTCACGGTCGCCGCCGGCGCCGACGCGGTCGACCAGTGGCTGGATCACCTTCTCGGTGAATGAGGTGACCAAGCCGGTGAAGGCGGCGCCGATGACCACAGCAACCGCGAGATCGATGACATTGCCGCGCGACAGAAACTCTTTGAAGCCCTTCAACATGCTGCGGACCCTTCCTGCAGTTGGTGTGTTGGGTGGGACAAGCAAACAGTAACCGAGTAGGCCGAGCGGCTGGGGGTTGTTGGTCAACATCTTGGCTGAACGTCAATAGTGTTGTTGGACAGTGCAATTCCAGATCAATGAATCGTAAGAGTGACGGCCTGAACCAGGCTGACCGCCGCTACCTCATTGGCTGCACGCGCAGGCAGGGCCACCAGAGCCACGCGCTCGGTGCCCACTCCGGCCCCGCGGGCCTTCTCCGAGACCAGCACCACCACGGCCCCGGAAGCCACTACAACCGGTCGGGCCGGCTTGTCATGCTGCTCGGCCGTGACCGTCAGCACGTCGACCACGTCACCTGGACGAATCAGATCGAGCAGTGCGGTGTCGCTGAGTTTGACCGGCACCAACCTCGCATCCGGGCCCGCTGCCGATTCGGCCATCCGTGAACCGAGCAGCCGCACATCGGTGAGGACCTCGCCGCGTCGCACCGGCGCGGTCAGCGTCGCACCGATCACCGGCGCCACGTCACGCTGGGCACCCTCGGGCAGGGTGGCCGTGCTACGGCGGTCCAGTTGCACGTCCGCGGCGGCCAACGCGACGCCGGGGGACAGGTCGTGGGTTGCGACCGCGACCTCGGTGTAGTCGCCATGCGGATCGGAGCGCAGAGCGGTGACGGCGGCCAGCACGACCAGGCCGGCTGCGGCTGCGCGCCGGGCTGCGACCGTGCGGGTCCAATCGGGACGGGCAGCAGTCAGCCGACGCCAGGATGGCGCGTTGAGTGATTCGGCCATGGCGCAACGGTAAGTGCGCGAGGGCCTGGGGAGAACGACGTCTTCGCCGCCCTGTGGATAACTTCTTTAGCTGGACGACGCTGCCGCGGCGGGCGCAGCGCTGCTGCTCGACGACGCCGACGATGAGGCGCTCGAGGAGGACGACGAGTCCGAGGAGGTGCTCGAGGAGGAGCCCTCCGAGCTCTTGGCGGACGAGCCGTTCGACGAGCTCTTGCCTGACTCGCGGTTGTCGGTGCGGTAGAAGCCGCTGCCCTTGAACACCACTCCGACCGACCCGAAGAGCTTCCGCAGCTTGCCGGAGCACTTGGGGCAGGTGGTCAGCGCGTCGTCGCTGAAGGCCTGCACCGCATCGAACCGATTGCCGCACTCAGTGCATGCGTAGGAATAGGTAGGCACGAAAACCCTCCGAGTTGGTCAAACTTGTTAGCACTCTACCGGCTCAAGTGCTAGAACCGCTACGTGGGCCATGTCATTCCCGCGGGCCGCCGGCGCCGGCGCACAGGAAGGTTAGCGGTACTGGTCGTGGTGGCGATAGTCCTGGCGGTGGCGGCCGTGCTCGTGGTGGCTCGCACTCGGGACGACGGGTCGGCGTCCCAGCCGTCAGCCCTGCCCTCCGGGCCGGCCCCGGCGCCGTCGGAGCCGAACCCTGGCTACGACCACGCCCGCCTGCTCTTGGCGGGGCTGCCGGTCAAAGGCTGGGACCGTCACACCGACTACGCCCGGTACCGTTTCGGCGAAGCGTGGAGCGATGACGTGAACGTCGAGTTCGGCCACAACGGCTGCAACACCCGCGACGACGTCCTGCGCCGCGACTTGGCCCAACTGACCGTCCGCCCCGGCACCTGCTACGCCGCCACCGGGGTGTTGCACGATCCGTACACCGGCGTCGAGATCGTGTTCACCCGCGGGCCCGATACCTCGGGCGCCGTGCAGATCGACCACGTGGTGTCATTGTCAGACGCCTGGTACAAGGGTGCGCGGGTGTGGGACCCGCAGCGGCGCAAGGACTTCGCGAACGATCCGCGCAACCTGATCGCTGTCGCCGCCCAACCCAACTTCGACAAGGCCTTTCGTGACGCGGCCGGCTGGCTGCCGCCCAATGCGGCATTCCGTTGTGGATTCGTGGCCCGGCAGGTCGAGGTGAAAACTGCCTACGGGCTGTGGGTCTCGGCGAAAGAGAAGCGTGCCATGGCTGCCGTGCTGGAAGACTGCTAGCCGCGGCGATAGCTCGGCGCGATCATCACCGGCACTGGTGACCGGCGCAGGATCTTGCCTGCGGCCGAGCCGAGAAAGACTTGTGCGCTCGGGGCGGCAGCGCCCGAGCCGAGGACCAGCATGTCTCCGGCTTCCCATCCGATGCTCTGCACCGCGGCGTTCCAATCATGGCCGGTGCCGACCACCACATCGATATCCGGAACATCTATCTGGTCGCGAATGGCGTTGAGCTGCTTGGTGATCTCGGCGATGGTTCGGCGTGACCATTGCTGGATCACCAACTCCTCGGCCGAGGATTCGATGGTGCCGGCGAAGGCCGCGGTGTTGCGGACGGTGAATGAGACGATGCGCAGTTCGGCTTTCCATGCCCCGGCGAGTTCCGCGGTGGCCGGGATGAGTCCGTTGACGTCGGCTTCCCCGCCGTAGGCGGCGGTGAGCCGGCGGATCGAGCCATCGGTTTGGGCGTACCCACGTGGGGCGAAGACCACCGGAACCCGGGCCGTGTGCACCAGGCGCTCGGTGACGCTTCCCAGGGCGACCCGGCCGATCATCCCCGACGACGACGAGCCGACCGACACCGCGCTTACTCGGTGGGCGTCCGCGAGCTCGATCAAACCGGTTGGGATCGAGGTGGATTCGTGAACCACTGAGGTCACGTCGAGGTCGACGGGCAGCACCGCGACTGCGCGCTGCAACGCCTGTGTGGCCTGCGCACGGACGTAAGCGAGGTACTCTCCCTCCACCGGGTCGTCGCGCGGCGGCCATGACCGTTCCGCCACCGCCGCCGCGATCACCGGCTCGCCGGTGGTCCGGGCGATCTGGATGGCCAGATTCAGCGGTGCGCTGCTGTGCCGGCTGGAGCTGAACGCGGCCAGGATGGTCACGAGGCGTGCTCCTGGGTGCGTACTCGTGACACCACATGCGTCACCGGGATCTGATAGTCAGCGCGGGCCCGGTCGACGACATCGAAACGGTGCCATATCGATTCCTCCGGGGGCAGGGTGGAAATCACGATCTGATCGGGCCGGAATGTCTCGACGGCATGGGCCAGGGCACGTAGCGGTCGGTAGTCACCCAGCTCGCCGTCGGCCTGTAACTGCTCGGAGCGCAGCGTGTTCAGCGTCTGGTCGAGGCGGTGCTGCGCCGCGCGGGCGGTGGCTTCCGAGATGTCGAGCGGGCCATGGGTCTCGGCCACTCCGGTGTCGATCGGGCTGGCCGGCACCACAACCTGATAGACCGACTCGCGGTCCGCGCCGATGCGGCGTAGTTCGTCGAGCAGCTCACCGGATTCCACGGTCTGATTGGCCAGCACCAGCACCCGGTGCGGATGCGCTGCCTCGGCGGCCGGGGCCACCCCGGACACCTCGGGGCGATGTCCGATGAACCAGCGGTTGGCCAGGAACAGCGCGATCACCACAGCCCACGACAGCAGGCTCATGGTGAGCGCCTTCCGGTTGTCGCCGCCCTGCACGAACATCTGCACCAGGATCGCGAAGATGGCTGTCGCAGTGAGGATGGACAGCACCGGGAACAACCACATCTTGACCTTGAGCGTCTCGGCCGACGTCCGGTACCGCAGCACGATCTGCGAGATCGCGATCAGCAGGTAGACGAACAGGATCACCGCGCCGCTGGAGTCCAGCAGGAACTTGAAGATGAAGTCCGGAGAGAAAGCCGATGCGATCACGCCGAGGAAGCCGATCACCGACGACGCGAGGATCGCGGCGGCCGGCACCCCCCGCCGGGTCACCGACACCAGTTGCGGCGGCGCCTCGCGTCGGGCGGCCAGCACGAACAGCATTCGCGACGCGGTGTACATGCCTGAGTTCAAGCAGCTCAACACCGCCGTCAGCACCACGGCGTTCATGATGTGGTCGGCGTAGGGGATGCCGATCTCGGTGAATGCCGACACGAACGGTGACGCGGCAACCTGTTCGCTGTTCCACGGCAGGATCGTCACGAGAAGGAATGCCGAGCCGACGAAGAACACCGCGATGCGCAGGATCACCGAGTTGGCCGCCTTCGCCACGGCACGTTCGGGATCGGACGATTCCGCGGCCGCGATGGTGGCGATCTCGGCGCCGACCATCGAGAAGATCACCGTCACCACACCGACGGTGACGGCCGTCGCGCCCAGCGGGAAGAAGCCGCCGTTGGCCCACAGGTTCGAGAAGTCCATCTCCTTGTGCGGCCACAGCCCGATGACGTACAGCGAACCCAGCCCGATGAATGCCAGGATCGCGGCCACCTTGATACCGGCGAACCAGTACTCGAACTCGCCGAACGATGACACCGAGAACAGGTTGGTCGCGGTCATCGCGATCAACAGGATCAGTGCGGTCAACCAGATGGGGACGTCTATCCAGAACTGGATGATCTTGGCACCGGCGATGGCTTCGAAGCCGACCACGATCACCCAGAAGTACCAGTACAGCCAGCCGACCGAGAAACCCGCCCAGTTGCCCAGGGCATTGCGCGAATAGTCGGCGAACGATCCGGTGGACGGGTTGGCCACCGCCATCTCGGCGAGCATCCGCATCACCATGATGACCAGGACGCCGGCCAGTGCATAGGTGATGAAGACGCCGGGACCGGTCTTGCCGATCACCACCCCGGAACCGACGAAAAGCCCGGCGCCGATGACGCCGCCGATCGCGATCATCCGCAGCTGACGCTGACTGAGCGCCTTTTTCAATCCGGGTGCTTCACCCATGTGCGTATCGACTCCTCCGTGCTGTGTGACCCAGCTCACAAACGGCCAGAAGGGAACGCTATGCCTGGGGCACGGTCGACGGAGCAGAAATCGGGCCGAAACTGTCGGAAAGTCAGCCGGCTCGTTCAGGCAGATGTCGAACCGGGGCGATACCGCCCGGCCAGCCGCGCCAGCCGCAGGCCCAGCATCAGGTCGAAGCGGGTTTCGCCGTCGCTGAGATCGCCGCCGACGGCCTCGGTGAGTTTCTCCAGCCGGTAGTACAGCGTCGATCGGTGCAGGAACATGTCCTCGGCGGTCCGCCGCACGTCACCTCCGTTGGCCAGGTAGGTCTCCAGGGTGAGCAGGAGGTCGTCGCGGCCCTGCTCGATCAGGCCGACGACGCCCGGGTGGACCAGCTCACCGAGCCGGTCGCCATAGTGCTGGCCCAGCACCGCCAAGGTGCGCCATGAGCCCAGGGTGGACCAGTCGGTCACCTGCCCGCTGCCCGCGCCGACGCCGGCCAGAGTCAGTGCCAGGCGCGCCTGTCGAAACCCAAGGGCGGCTTGGGTTATCGGCAGGGGAGCGCCGGAGGCCCCGATCGCCGGGTGGGTTCCGTAGCTGGCCCGCACCGCCTCGGCCACGGTTTCGGCGGTGCTCGCAGGCTCGGCCTCGGAAGGTGACACCGCCAGGATCGTGGTCGGAGACCCGCCCAGTGTGTACCAGCGGCGGCTGCGGTCGGTGGCCGTCAACCGTAGGCGCAGCGCCAGGTTCCGATCGCCCAGGCCGCCGGTGTCGGGCTCGAAGCGGAACACCTGGACGACGTCGTCCGGCTCGGCCATGCCCCTGGTGTGCAGTTCGGCGACCACCTCGCGAGCCTGATCGGGCTCTTCGGCGGCGACGAGCCGCGTCAGGAGCCGCTGCTGCGCGGACTCTTCGGCGCGTAGCGCGGCGTTGCGGCGGTCCAGGATGTCCAACAGGTCGGCGCCGGCTTGCTCGGCCAGCCGGCGGCCCCGCTCGGACAGTGTGCCCTCGGGGACGATGATCCACAGGTAGCCGAACCGCTCGCAGGACGATCGCACCGGCACACAGAACCGCGGCATCAGGTTGTGCTGGGGAAACGCCGGGATCCACAGCGCCGAGTCCGCCGAGCCGATGCCGAAGTCGAACAGCGCCGCCTTGACCTCCGCGCGGGTCTCGCGTTGCAGCACGCTGTGGACGCGCACATCGTCGAGCTCGCCGAGCTGACGGCTGTGGGTGATCGGGGTCAGGTCCTCGTCATCAAGCAGCACAGCCCGATCCAGGGCGTGGGCCAGGTCGTCGACGATCAGCTGCATGCGGACGCTGAAGTCAGCAGATACCGGATCGGGCACTTGACGATTCTGGACCAGCTCAGCGCCGCAACGTCACGATTCCGCCCGACGGTGTCAGCGCATGCGTCATCCGCACGTCGTGGGGATCGGCCGGCAGGTCGTCGACCAATTCGTCATCACGCACCACCGCGACCAGCCGCGTGTGTCGAGCGGCGTAGATCAGGCTGCGGTCGTAGAACCCGGCGCCGCGGCCGAGCCGGTTGCCCTTGCGGTCGACGGCCAGCGCGGGCACGAGCACCAGCTCGGCATCCGCGATGTGCCCGGGCGGCAACCACGGTGCCGGCGGTTCACGCAGACCGAACTCGCCCGCCACCAGCGTGCCCGCCTCGTACGGGCCCCACTGCATCGGCATCGGGCGGCCGTCGCCGTCTTTGCGGGCGACCGGAAGCAGCACGCGCACACCGAGTTCCGCCAGGGTGTCCAACAGCATTCGCGAGCCGGGTTCGGAGCCCACCGGGACATAGGCGCACACCGTTTGCCCGCCGCACACCAACGAGGGCAGCCAATGGCAGAGTGCCTGCGCCTCACTGTCGCGAAGGTCGTCAGGTACGGCCCGTCTGGCACGAATGACGTCGGCTCTCAACTCAGTCTTTGTCGGCGGGGTCACAACCTCCACCATTTCAGAACGGACGTTAGGGTGTGAACGATGAGCACGTCTCAAAAGGCGCCTGAGGTGCCGATTCCCTACACGGCCGTGGTGCCGGCGGCCGGTTTGGGTACGCGATTCCTGCCGGCGACCAAGACGGTTCCCAAGGAATTGCTGCCGGTCGTGGACACGCCGGGCATCGAGTTGGTCGCGGCCGAGGCCGCCGAGGCAGGCGCCCAGCGACTGATCATCATCACCTCAGAAGGCAAGGACGGCGTCGTCGCGCACTTCGTCGAGGATCTGGTGCTCGAGGGCACGCTGGAGGCCCGGGGCAAACAGACGATGCTGGAGAAGGTCCGCCGCGCGCCCGCACTGATCAAGGTCGAGTCTGTGGTGCAGGCCGAGCCGCTGGGCCTGGGGCATGCCGTCGGATGTGTCGAGGCTGCGCTGGCCCCCGACGAAGACGCGATCGCAGTGCTGCTGCCTGATGATCTGGTGTTGCCCACCGGCGTGTTGGAGACCATGTCGAAGGTGCGTGCCAAACGCGGCGGCACCGTGCTGTGCGCCATCGAGGTGCCCGCGGACGAGATCAGTGCTTACGGCGTCTTCGACGTCGAGACCGTGCCTGATGCGGTCAACCCGAACGTGCTGCGGGTCAAGGGCATGGTGGAGAAACCCAAGTCCGACGATGCGCCGTCTCCGTATGCCGCCGCCGGCCGCTACCTGCTCGATCGGGCCATCTTCGATGCGCTGCGCCGGGTTTCGCGCGGAGTGGGCGGGGAGATCCAACTGACCGACGCCATCGCTTTGCTGATCGAAGAGGGCCATCCGGTGCATGTCGTCGTGCACCGCGGAGCCCGACACGACCTGGGAAATCCCGGCGGCTACCTGAAGGCTGCGGTTGACTTTGCGTTGGAACGTGAAGACTACGGCCCCGATTTGCGGCGGTGGTTGGTCGAACGATTGGGTCTGACCGGACAGGAGGGCTAGCCACAAGCTGGCCCGGTAAGCCACATGTCGGCCCGTAGATAGGAAGGCGTGTTGTGCGTTCGGTGGAGGAACAGCAGGCTCGGGTGGCGGCTGCCGCGGTAGCCCCCCGACCGGTGCGCGTGGCCATCGCCGAGTCACAAGGTCTGATGTGTGCCGAGGAGGTCGTGACCGAACGGCCCATGCCGGGATTCGATCAGGCCGCGATCGACGGTTACGCGGTGCGCAGTGTCGACGTGTTGTCGGTGGGAGACGGCGCCGGTGAGATCAGCCTGCCGGTGATGGGCTCGATCGAGGCGGGTGCCCGCACGCCGAGCCGGTTGCAGCCGCGGCAGGCCGCGCGTGTGCAGACCGGTGCACCGATGCCCACGCTGGCCGACGCCGTGCTGCCGTTGCGATGGACCGACGGAGGTGAGAGCCGGGTTCGGATCCTGCGCAGTGTGCGCTCAGGTGCCTATGTACGGCGCACGGGCGACGATGTGCAGCCCGGTGACGTCGCGGTGCGGGCCGGCACAATCATCGGCCCCGCGCAGGTGGGCTTGCTCGCCGCCGTCGGCCGTGACCGCGTGCTGGTGCACCCGCGGCCGAGGTTGTCGGTGATGTGTGTGGGCGGTGAGCTGGTCGACGTGTCGCGGAGCCCGGGAACCGGGCAGGTGTACGACGTGAACTCCTATGCGCTGGCGGCGGCGGGCCGCGACGCGGGCGCCGAGGTCAACCGCGTCGGGATCATCAGCACCGATCCCCGGGAACTGCGGGAAACCGTTGAGGGCCAAGTCAATCGCAACGAGATCGTGGTCATTGCCGGCGCGGTGGGCGGAGCCGCCGCCGAATCGGTGCGCACCGTGCTCTCCGAGCTCGGTGAGATGGAGGTGGCCCGCATTGCGATGCACCCCGGTTCGGTGCAGGGCTTCGGCCAGCTCGGCCGCGATCGGGTTCCGGTCTTCCTGCTGCCCGCCAACCCGGTGAGTGCGCTGGTGGTGTTCGAGGTGATGGTGCGTCCGCTGATCCGGCTCTCGCTGGGCAAGCGCCAGCCGATGCGCCGGATGGTTCAGGCCCGCACGCTGGCGCCGATCAGCTCGGTCGCCGGCCGCACGGGCTACCTGCGCGGACAGTTGATGCGCGATCAGGACACCGGCGAATACCTGGTGCAGGCACTGGGCGGGGCGCCGGGCGCGTCGACTCATCTGCTGGCCACTCTTGCCGAGGCGAACTGTCTCGTGGTGATTCCGAGCGAAGTCGACGAGGTTCGCACCGGCGAAACCGTGGATGTGGCATTCCTGGCCCAGCGCGGCTGATAAGACTTCAGTCGATGAATGACGGTCTGACGAATCGATCACGCGGATGAGCCTGTTTCGCTCCGGCGCTTTTCACCCGGGTTGGCCCGGCCCGGTCGGGCCGTTGCGGGTACCGGCCGGGGTGGTGCGGCTACGTCCGGTGCGGCTGCGCGATGCCGCGGTGTGGAGCCGCACACGACTGGCCGACCAGGCTCACCTGGAGCCGTGGGAGCCGGTGAGCGGCGTGGATTGGCATGTCCGCCATGCTGTTTCGTCGTGGCCGGCGATCTGCTCGGGGCTGCGCAGCGAGGCGCGCCGCGGTCGGATGCTGCCCTATGTGATCGAACTCGACGGGCAGTTCGCCGGCCAGCTGACGATCGGCAACGTCACGCACGGCGCGCTGCGCTCGGCCTGGATCGGCTACTGGGTGGCCAGCGGCAAGACCGGCGGCGGGGTGGCGACCGGGGCGCTGGCCCTGGGGCTCGACCACTGTTTCAACGGGGTGCAGCTGCATCGGGTGGAAGCCACGGTGCGTCCCGAGAACGCGGCGAGCCGGGCGGTGTTGGCGCGGGTGGGATTCCGCGAGGAGGGGCTGTTGCGCCGTTACCTCGAGGTGGATGGGGCCTGGCGAGACCATCTACTGGTGGCTGTCACGTCGGAAGAGCTCAGTCATTCGGCGGCCCAAGCGCTGGTGTCGGCCGGCCGGGCCAGTTGGTGCTGATTCGGCTGACCGTGTGTGCGGCGCGCCGTGCCGCGACCGCGCTCGCGGCTGCGATTTCGCCGGATCCGCAGCCCTGGAAGCAATCTCAGCGAAGTACCCCTCGTCGGCTGTTACCAATGTGACTTATGTGACTGTTGGTGCTTGTATCGATCGAATTACAGGTGTGTAATTGTGTCGGCGCGCCACTCATGGATGCGCTGGTCACAGACCTAGCCTGAAGGGGAAAGGAGCAGGCGTCATGCCAAGCATCCCCCAGTCACTGCTGTGGATTTCCCTCGTCGTCCTCTGGCTCTTCGTTTTGGTTCCGATGTTGATCAGCAAGCGCGACTCGGTCCGTCGTACCAGTGACGTTGCCCTGGCGACTCGAGTGCTCAACAGCGGCCGCAACGCGCAACGCTTACGACGCGGCCCTGCCGCGGGGCACCACAGCGATCCGCACTGGCAGCCCAGTGTCGACCACCTCGACGAGGATCTCGATGAGGACCTCCGGGACGACGAGGCGCCCGCCGAAGTGCGGGTGCAGCGCACCGTCGTGGTGGCCGCGGCCAGTGTCGAGACCCCCGAACCCGACTACCTCGACGTCGACATCGTCGACGAGGATTCCGGCGCACTGCCCGTCGGCGCCATGGCGGAGGCGGCCGAACCTGAGGAAGTCGGCGAGCCCGAACTCGAATTGGAGTTCGAGACCGAAGCTGAGGCCGAGGCCGAAGCGGAGCCTGAGCCTGCACCCGAGCCGGTCGAGGTGGAGCAGCCCCTCGCCGACGTCGACTCTGCCGAAGCGGAGGCCCAAACCGAGCGCATCTCACTGCATCTCGACGAGGCCGAGGATGATGCCGCGGACTCCGCGGATGTCGCGGCAAACGATGCCGAAGAGATCGCCGACGAGTACGAATACATCGATGACTCGTCGGGCCTGGAGCCCGAGGCCGAAGACGAGCCGGTTGAGGAAGAACGGGCCGAGGCGCCCGTCGCGTCGTTGAGCGCGACCCGGCAGCGTCGGTTCGAATCCAAGAAGGCCGCGGAGATCAGTGCCCGCAAGTTCCGGTTCCGCAAGCGCGTGCTCGCGGTGCTGGCCGTCACGCTGCTGTTCTCGGCGGGTGCGGCCTTCCTGGTCACGCCGTCGGCCTGGTGGGTGTGTGGCGGTGCCGCCACGGTCACCGTGCTGTACCTGGCCTACCTGCGCCGCCAGACGCGGATCGAGGAGCAGTTGCGGCGTCGTCGTGCGCAACGGATGGCCCGGTCCCGGCTGGGCGTGGAGAACACCGACGATCACAAGCTCGACGTCGTGCCGGCCCGGCTACGCAGGCCTGGCGCGGTGGTTCTCGACATCGACGACGAGGATCCGATCTTCGAGCACCTGGCGTACTCGTCCTACTCATCGGTGTCGCGCGAATACGACCTACCGCGTGCTTCGGGCCAGTAGAGCGGCCGGTTTCCGGTTCTGGGCCGGCGGCTGGTAGCCTTTCGTTCCGGTATCAGGGGCTATAGCGCAGTTGGTAGCGCGTCTCGTTCGCATCGAGAAGGTCAGGGGTTCGATTCCCCTTAGCTCCACTCTCAAAAGGCAGATCAGGCAACTGATCTGCCTTTTTGCTATCTGGCCTCCATGCCTGGTCCCAACTGTTCGCTTTCGCTGAGTGGGCTGCGAGCGCGGGTTTAGACATATTTTCTTTGTCTGTATGACCTGGGCGGGGCGTCTCGTGCGTTCAACTGGACTGCATCGCTCATATCTTGACGATGGAACGTCAGTGGTCATACGCTTCGAGAAATTATGTCGGATGGGACCTCCGGTCGGCCGAGGAGAAGGACGGGTAACGATGAACCTGAACAGCGCCGCTCCCAACGTCTTCGAAGCCGGGCTCCCCACGTTCACGTACAGCCTGACTGCCACGCCGCACGACATCCTCGACGATGTCCGACGGGCGCAAGCGCGAGCACCTATCGCCATCGGGCCCCTCGGCCCCGAAATCCTGTCCTACGAGCTGGCTCGCGACATCCTGCGCGACAACCGATTCCGCTTGCCGCCCGGCATCACCGTGGCGGCGCAGGGCATCACATCGGGCCCGCTGTTCGACAAGATGATGAGCAGTCTGCTGGGCCTGGACGGTGCACCCCATGTTCGGTTGCGCAAGCTGGTCTCCAAGGCGTTCACTCCCCGCGCGACGTCACGACTCCAGGACACCATCCACGAGGTGATCAACGACCTGATTGACCAGGTGATCGACGCGGGACGGTGCGACGTCGTGACCGACATCGCCCGCCCCTATCCCACCCCGATCATGTGCGCGCTGCTCGGCGCACCTCGCGAGGATTGGCCGTTGTTCGCGGATTGGACGGAGGAGGTCTTCAAAGCCCTCAACTTTCAGCCCGATGTCAACTTCGACGAGTCCGCGATCATGCGCGCCTGGGGTGAACTCGACGCCTACGTCGACGGCATGGTCGCCGCCCGCCGCGACAACCTCACCGACGACCTGCTGTCGGAGCTCATCCGCGCTGAAAGCGATGGTGACCGGCTGAATCTCGACGAACTCCGCATGCTGGTGGCCGGCTTCTTGATGGCGGGAACGGATACCACGCGAAACCAGCTGGCGGCATCGGTTCAGGTGCTCTGCGAGCATCCGGATCAATGGGCAAAGCTGCGTGACCATCCTGAGCTTGCGATGCAGGCGGTCGAGGAGAGCATGCGTCACTCACCCGCGGCCTGCATCGTGCCGCGAGCTGCCGTCGAAGATGTCGAGTTCGGTGGCCATCTGTTCCCCGCCGGAACCTTCGTGCTCGCGAACACCTTTGCGGCCAATCGAGATCCAGCCATCTATGCCGATGCTGATCGCTTCGACGTTGCGCGCACGGACGCTCCCGCAATTCTGACGTTCGGCGGTGGCGCGCATTACTGCCTGGGGGCCAACCTTGCACGCCGGGAACTGGCGGAGGCACTCACGGTCCTCACCCGCCGCCTCCCCGCCCCGCATCGCGCCGGTCCGGCGCCGTGGAAATCCCTGCTGGGAATGACCGGTCCGACAACGCTTCCCATCGAGTTCAGCAGCGAAAGGCTGGTGACGGCGGATGCGTAGTCGTGGCTGGGCGGGTTCGACGCCCGCGTCGGACGAAGAAGCCATATCGCGCATCCTGACTGCGGTGGACGAGGAGATCGCCGAACACGGACCGGCGATACGGCTCGCCGAGGTCGCCCGCAGGCTCGGGGTCACCCGTCAGACCGTCTACCGATATTTTCCCAACGCCGACGCGCTGCTCATCGCCAGCGCGATGCGTGCCGTCAACGGATTCATCGACCAGGTTGCCGACCATGTCAGCGGCCTCAACGATCCGATCGTCGCAGTGGTTGAAAGCGTTTCATTCGGCGCCGAGAACCTCGCCGGTGATCCGCAACTGGAAACCTTGCTGACGCGGCAAGACAACGGCGAGGCTCTCACCTCGCTGACCTCGGATACGGCAATCGCTTTCTGCTTGTCCGTTTTTCATCGCCTCGATGTCGATTGGAAGCTGCACGGCTTCGACGACACCGCACTGCGCGAACTCGCCGAGATGACGTTGCGCACCGTGCAGTCCATGCTGACCGATCCTGGACCGGCACCGCGCACCGGGCTCGCGCTGCGCAGTTTCATCAGTCGTTGGCTGGGCCCGGCAATCCTCTATCCGAGGCTGACGTCACTGTCGATCCACGGACTGGCGTCAGACGATGTTGATCGAGTCAAGCAGGGTGGTCAGCAGTTCCCGGTCTCCTGAAAGGGCGAGGTCGGCCTTACTCCCCAGCCCGTCGGTGAGGCGATGCCGCAGATTTGAGGGGCAGGCCTCGTCATCGATGTTGCGTCAACCCACGCGACCGCAGCGTGATCGGCAGGTCGTCGGCCGGCATCGGTCCGGTGCCCCATGTCAGCTGCGGCTGGTAGTCCTCGGGCACGCTCCATTCGAACCGCCGAAGCATCTGGTGCATGGTGGTCTTGACCGTCATGTCCGCGAACTGCTGTCCGATGCATTTGTGTGCACCGCCGCCGAACGGCGCGAACACGTAGCGGCTCACCGCGGCACGGGATGCTCCATTGTTGACGAAGCGTTCCGGGTTGAATGTGTCGGGGTCGGGCCACCAGTCCGAAAGCCGCATGGAGGCATAGACATTGATGGCCACCTGGGTTTTGCGCGGGACGAAGTGCCCGAGGATCTCGGTATCGCGGACGGTCTGGCGGAAGAGCGCACCCGCGGGCGCATACATGCGCAGGATCTCTTTGAACGCGGCGTCGAGCAGCGGGTAGGCGTCCAGGTCCAGAACCGTGGGTGTGTCGTTGGGCAGGTTGACCGCTTCGTCGCGAAGGGCTTGCTGCCACTGCCGGTTTCGGCCCAACTCGTAGGTGAGCATGGACAGGGCGATCGCGGTGGTGTCGTGGGCGGCCATCAGCAGGAAGATCATGTGGTTGACGATGTCGGCCGGGGTGAATCGAGCACCGCCTTCGTCCTCACTGCGGCACAACATCGAGAACAGATCGGTGCCGTCGCCGCGTTGCCGGTCGGGCACCTGCTCGGCGAAATACCGTTCGAGCCGCTCGCGCGCCCGCAGGCCCCTGGCCCACACCCCGCCCGGTATGTCTGCCCGCACCAGGGCCTGCCCGCCGCGCACCGTGGCGTGGAAATCTGCCGACAGCTGATCGGATTCGGGACCGAGATGGGTGCCGACGAACACCTCCGCGGCCTGTTCGAGCAGCAGGTGCTTGATCGACGGGTAGAACGGAAACCCCTGTGTCGAGGGCCAATTGCCCAGCGTGCGATCGATACTGGGTCGCATGAGGTCCAGGTAACCGTCCAACGCGCTACGGGTGAAGGCCTGCTGCATGATGCGCCGGTGGTCGCGGTGTTCGTCGAAATCCAGCAACATCATTCCGCGGTGGAAGAACGGTCCGATGACCGGTGCCCAGCCGCGAGTGCTGGAGAAGACCTTGTCGCGGTTGACCCACGCGGCTTCCAGGGCGTCGGGGCCCATCAGGCCGACGACGCGGAAGCCGACGCCGCCGGCCCACGAGACCGGCCCAAAGCGCTCGTAGCGCTCTCGGGCGAAGGTGAGGGGATCGGCCAGCGAGCTCAACACATGGCCGAGGAACGGGAAGCCGTAGTTGCCCATCACCGGCTTGAGGTTCGATCCCGCCGGCGGCGGGGCGAGCGGATGCTCACCGCTGGGAAACCGTGAGGTGACGGCGGCTCCCAAGGATTGGAGTCGGTGTTTGTTCACCGGTGAGGTGAGACAGGTGGCCGAGGTCGTCATCGGTTGATCCGATTCAGGTAGTCGCGGCGACGGTCTACGTCGAAATGGCCGGGTGGTTCGTTCCGGGTGGCGAGTCGCTTGAACAGCTGCATCACCGGCTCGGGCGTGGCCTCCTCCAGTAACCCGAACGGCGACAGCCATTTCGGGACGGTGACTTCGCGTCCGGGGCTCCGTGCGCTGTCGGCGATGACGTTTCCGATCTGCTCGGGCTGGCGGGTGGGAAGCAGGTCGAGCGTGACTCCTGCCGTCAGGTCGGTGTGGACTGCCGTGGGCATGACGGTAGTGACGGTGACATCGGTGTGGGCGATTTCGGCACGGACAGCCCGCGACAACGCCGCCACCGCGTACTTCGTCGCGCAGTACACCGACATTCCGGGAGTGGTCACCTTGGCGGCCATGGAGGCGACGTTCACGATGTGGCCGTGATTGCACTCGAGCATGTCAGGAAGGAATTCGTGCATGCCGTTGACGACACCGGTCAGGTTGACCGCGATCTCACGGTGGTATGCGAGGAGCTTCTGTTCCACGAACGGGCCCATGTGTTGGATGCCGGCGTTGTTCACCAGCATCGCGACCGGACCATCCGCGCAGGCCGCCCGGTGAAACGCTGACACACTCTCTGCGTCGGTGACGTCGAGATAGGTCGCGTTGGCTCCGATCTCGTCCGCAGTGCGGGTGGCCTCGTCGGCGTCGAGGTCGCCTATCCACACCGTTGCGCCCCGCTCGATCAATGCCACCGCAGTGGCGCGGCCGATTCCGCGGGCGCCTCCGGTGACACATGCGACCGCTCCGGCGAGGTCGATCATCGGCCGGTGCTCTCGTCGGTGAACGTGCGCAGCGCGAAGTAGGCGATGAGGCGAACCTCCCCGCTGTGCATTTTTAGCAGGGCACGCCCGAGATAGAGGCCGGGCAGCAGCTCCACGACTTCGTCGCGGGTCCGTTTGATCGGGAACGTGCGAACGCTCGGGTTTCGAAACTCAGCCGGGCTGTAGTCCAGCGCACGCACTTTGATGTACGGCGGGATGGCCGCCGTGTCGATGCGGTGGGTGAATTCGAATCCCACCATCTCGGATCCGGCCCGGCGGAGTCCGCGATACAGGGGTGCGATGACCCGCATCGCGTACTTGGCCAACGGGGCAAGACGGTTGAAACCCGTGTCTGTGTTGAATGTCTTTCCGCGCCAGGTCGGGTCGATCTTCAGCAGCGGATTGGCCAGGTACGCCTCGGGGATGCCGAACAGGTTGCCGACGATCAGCCCTTCCAGGGCGCCGTGTGGCCCTTCGGGTGCCTGCCCGCGTTCGAAGAGTGCGGCGAGTTGATCGCGGCGCCCGGCCTTGCCGAGGTCCTGCAGGTATTCCCAGCCCTGGTGGCGCGCCAGCACCGGTGAGGTCAGTGACAACTCGAGTAGGTCGTCCAACACCGACACCTTGGCCGGGTCCGATGTGTCGTTGGCGCCTTGCGCCTGAGTTTCTGCGGTGGCCATGGGCACCTCTCTCGAATCTGGTACGGAATCGTGCCTAATATCTGGTACAGAACCGTGCCAGAATGCACGCGTGGTGTCAACGACCAATCGCGCGTACGGCGGTCAATCGGCGGACGACCGCCGGCGGCAGCGGCGCGAACGGCTGCTCGATGCGGCGCTTGAGGTGATGGCGCGCAACGAGTGGCGCGGTGCGACGGTCGATAAGCTTTGCACCGCCGCCAATCTCAACAAGCGCTACTTCTACGAGAGCTTCACCGATCTCGATGCACTGGCAGCTGCGGTCGTCGACGATCTCGCCGAAGGCTTGCGGAGCGTGACGGTAGCGGCTGCGGACGCCGCCGTGGACCAGCCGTTGGAGGCCCAGGCGTTGGCGAGTGTGGCGGCCGCAGTCCGGTCATTGGTTGACGACCCCCGACGCGCACGTGTCCTGCTGGGCGGCGTCGGGGCGTCGCCAGAGCTCGATACTCATCGCACCACCGTCATGCACCGGCTCACCGACGTGCTCATCGATCACGGTCGCACTGTGCACGGCGTCGAGTTGGAGACCGATCCGCTGGCGAAGGTGGCGCCCGCGTTCATCGTCGGCGGGACAGCCGACGCCATCTTGGAATACGTGAACCGCGGCGTCGACCTGTCCCTCGACGATTTCATCGCGCAACTTGCAACCCTTTGGGTGATCACCGGTAGCGGGGCGGCGCAGGTGGCTCGCGCCCGGATGTCGCAGACCTAGCCGGATGGTCATCTGGACACTGTGACGAACGTGCAGCCTGTCGTGATGTGGCGGGCACATCATCACAGAAGCCGACATGCTCGTCACAGTGCGCTGGAAAGAACCCGCAGTGGTTCCGGCGCGGCCGGAAGATCACTTCACGTATTTGTCGAACCACTCGATCGGAATCTCGGGGTGGACGCCGAAGTAGTTGTAACCGTCGAATCTCCGGTCGGTTCCGGTGATCCAGTGCAGGTCCTTCTCGCCGACGCGCGTTGAGCATCATGGCCAGCTGGACTGCGCCTACTACTCCGACGCGAAAGTAGCGCCGGTGAGCTTCTCCGAAACCGTCCACAGACGCGCGGCGCCCTCGTTGTCGCGCAGCGGCTTCCAGAGTTTCTGTTCACCGGGAGGGCCGCCGACGTGCCCTGGCCATTGGGGCCCGTAAAACGCGCCGTCCCTGGCCTGGGCGGAGGTTGCCGCCATCAGTGCGGGCTGTTTCGCGCTGTCCACGGTGCCCACGAGGAGGCCGC
This sequence comes from Mycobacterium syngnathidarum, assembly GCF_001942625.1. Taxonomy (GTDB): domain Bacteria; phylum Actinomycetota; class Actinomycetes; order Mycobacteriales; family Mycobacteriaceae; genus Mycobacterium; species Mycobacterium syngnathidarum. The sequence continues at coordinate 186,137 of NZ_MLCL01000062.1, read as the reverse complement.
GCGCGGAGAACCAGCGGATCAGACGTACACCGACGGTGTCCTTGGCCCGGCCCACTTCCGGACGCGCCGCCAGCAGGTTGGTCGGGGCGACGCCAGGATGGGAGATATTGCTGGTGATTCCCCAACCCGCCGCGGCGCTGCGACGGCTGAGCTCAAGTCCGAACAACCCGACCGCGATCTTGGACTGCCGGTAAGCCGCCATGCCGTCGTAGGAGTGCTCCCAGTTCAGGTCATCCCAGTTGATGGTGCCGCTGCGCGCGGCCACGCTGGTCTGCGACGTCACCCGTGCCCGGCCGGCCCGCAGCAGGGGCAGCAGATGGGCCGTGAGCGCGAAGTGGCCCAGGTGGTTCGTGCCGAACTGCAATTCGAACCCGTCGGCTGTGGTCTGCCGATCCGGCGGGGTCATCACCCCGGCGTTGTTGACGAGTACGTGGATCGCAGCGCCCTCGGCGCACAGCTTCTGGCCGAGCGCTGCCACCGACGCCAGGGAGGACAGGTCGAGCTGCTCCAGTGTCAGCTTCGCGTCCGGATGCTGTTCGCGGATCTTGGCGGCGGCCACCTCGCCCTTGCGGGCATTGCGGACCGGCATGACCACGTCAGCGCCCGCTCCGGCCAGCCTCGTCGCGATACCGAGGCCGATACCGTCGCTCGCGCCGGTCACCACCGCACGTTTTCCAGACAGGTCGTCGATCGTGAGGTTGTCATCGTGTGGCATGTGCTCAAGATTGCCCACCCGACCCTGCCGTATCCACGGCCTGTCGATCCCTGGCTGAGCGATCCGGCCCGGGAGAAAATGGCGGGCGTGATCGATCGAGCCGGGCTGGCGGAATTCCTCGTCCGCCGTCGCGGGGCCTTACAGCCCGAGGACGTCGGGCTCCCGCGCGGACAACGCCGGCGAACGAGAGGGCTGCGGCGCGAGGAAGTCGCCGTGCTGTGCCACATGTCGACGGACTACTACTCGCGTCTGGAGCGGGAACGCGGCCCGCAGCCTTCGGAGCAGATGATCGCCTCGATCGCGCAAGGACTGCATTTGTCACTTGACGAGCGCGACCACCTCTTCCGCCTTGCCGGGCATCAACCGCCCGTGCGCGGGTCGAGCAGTGGCCACATCAGCCCCGGCATGCTGCGAATCTTCGACCGGCTCACCGACACCCCGGCCGAGATCGTCAGCGAGTTGGGGGAGACCCTGCGCCAGACTCCGCTCGGCGTGGCCCTCGTGGGCGATCTGCGCCGGTACACCGGCCCGGCACGCAGCATCGGGTACCGCTGGTTCACCGATCCGTCGGTGCGCGACCTCTATCCGCGCGAGGACCACGAGTTCTACTCGCGCATGTACGTTTCCGGGCTTCGTGGAGTGCTCGCTCTACGTGGGCCGGGGTCCAAGGCCGCTCGATTCGCCGAACTGCTCACCGCCCAAAGCGAAGAGTTCAGGCTTCTGTGGGACCGGCACGAGGTCGGAATCAGACCGCGGGACACGAAGCGTTATCAGCACCCTGAGGTCGGGAGCCTGGAGCTCAACTGCCAGGTCCTGCTGGACCCCGATCAATCTCACTCGCTGCTGGTCTACACCGCGGTACCGGGCAGCGAGAGCTACGAGAAGCTGCAGCTGCTCTCGGTGATCGGTGCGCCATCGTTCTGAATCGTCCATGCGGTCGAATAGTCGACCGCACCTCGTTAGGATGGGTGCGTGGTCGATCAGCCCGCGGGCGTCAGTCGCGTGGCGCGCCGTCGTGACCGGCGTAAGGCCGAGATCGTCCAGACGGCCACCCGCATCCTGACCGAGTCCGGCTATCAGGGGATGAGCCTCGAAGAGGTCGCCGAGCAGACCGACATCGCCAAGGCCACGCTCTACCACTACTTTTCGTCGAAGGACGTGCTGGTGGCCGCAGCGTTGGAGACTCTCACCCGGCAAGTCCTGCAGCGGCTGACCGCGCGCGAGGAGGCCCTGGGAGACGTCGGCCCGCGTGAGCACCTCGCGACCCTGATCGACGAACAGATCCGCATCCTCACCGAAACCGCGCCTGAAGTGGCCACGTTGTTCTCCTGGCCCCGCGGCTGGCCCGAGGCCTTCGACGAGCCGATCAAGGACATGCGGCGCCGCCACGACGCGGTGTTCCGCAGGGTGGTGAAACGCGGCGTCGCCGCAGGCGAATTCACCTGTCCTGACATCAATGTCGCGTTGCAGTGCCTGCACGGCATCCTCAACCAGTCCTCGGTATGGATCGGGCCGGGTATGCACGGTCGCGCCGAGTTGCGTGGTGCGATTGTCGACCGTGCGTTGTGCCTGTTCTACTGATCTTTCTCCGGCTGCGCCGACGGGAAGTGTGGCGTGCGCTTTTCGCGCAGCGCGGTGTAGCCCTCCATCACGTCGGGTCCCAGGAAGGTCAACATCTCGTAGGCCGCGGACTGGTCGAAGATCGGCCCCGCAGTGCGCAGCCAGTTGTTGAGCGCACGCTTGGTCAGTCGGACCGCCTGTTGGGCGCTGGTGGCCAGATTGTCGGCGATTCGCAATGCCTCATCCAGAACCTCCTCGCGCGGAAGGGCTTTGGCGACCATCCCGATCCGCTCGGCTTCGACACCGTCGATCATCTCGCCGGTCATCAAGTAATACTTGGCCTTGGCCGTTCCGGCCAGCAGTGGCCAGATGATGGCGGCATGGTCGCCGGCGGCCACACCGAGCTTGACGTGTCCGTCGCCGATCCGGGCGTCCTCGGCAATGATCGCGATGTCGGCCAGTAGGGCGGCAACCGCCCCTGCCCCGACCGCGACGCCGTTGATCGCGGACACGATCGGCTTGTCGCAGTTGATCATGTTGTAGACCAGGTCGCTCATCTCGGTGAGCATGTGTGAGACCCGGTCGTAGTCGCCCGCCATGCGTTCCACCATGGCCAGGTCACCGCCCGCGCTGAAAGCCTTGCCGGCACCGGTGATCACCGCGACCCGGGTCTGCGGGTCGGCCGCGACGTCCTTCCAGATGTTGGCGAGCTCGGTGTGCATGCCCTCGTCGGCGGCGTTGTACTTCTCCGGCCGGTTCAGCGTGATCAGGAGGACGCCGTTGTCCCGCCGGGTCAGCGTCAGCTGCTGGTAGTCAGCGAAATCCATGGGGGAGTGTCCCTCCTGTCGGGCACATAACTGTTCAACCGAACCTATGAGTGTTCGACCATTGAGTCAATTATCGACCGAGTGGTTGAAATCAGATCTGTCCGTGTGTGGTAACACGCCGAGACATTCACCCACGCCCTACTCGAAATGATCCCCACCGATGGCGATATGGCAAAGATCGCCGGCATTGCCAGCGATGCGGTGCGAGTGCGCAGTCCGGGAGAGGCGGTCTACGTCGGCACCAACGGTGGCTTGATCGCCTTGATCAGGTCGCTCCCGCGTGAGGTGGCCGGCCATCAGATCAACGTCAACCGGGTTTGCCCTGGACCGGCCGACACCTCGCTGTCCGATTCGCTTCCGGCCAAGGTGCGCGACGGGCCGATCTGAGTCATCCCGGCCCGTCGGGACGCGGATCCTGACGAGGTCGCCAAAGCGGTGCTGTTCTCGGCCTCTGACGGTGCCAGCTTCATTACTGGCCAAGTCCTCAGTCTCAGTGAGTGCTTGAGGACGGCCGGTTGATGGCCGCCAGGTGGCCGGACGGCGACAAACCCGCTCTTGGTCGGCGCCAGTTCGCAATGGCATACTTGCTCAGCCCCTGGGCTCAACCCAGCCAATTCCGTTAGCCTTGGGGAACAGATTGGCCAGTTGGGGGATTGCTATGGCAAACGATCTGAGAGTGGACCCGGGGGCGCTTCGAGCGGGGGCCACTAGCAGCGAGGTGATCGCTGCCGAATTGGGGGTGCCACCCGCGCGCCCGGACGCCGGGAGCTACCCGAGCAGCACCGGTGTCGCGGCGATGGACGACGCGGTGATTACCGCGCGGGCCTCTCAGTCGGGTCGCGTCAGAACGCAGGCGGGATACCTGTCGGCGGCCGCACATCGATACGGCGCGGTCGATGAACAACACGCCGGAGGTCTGGCGGAGTTGATGTGAATGACGTACCAGCTGCCGGTCCGTTGGGTGGAGCGCTGACTCGCTCTCAGTTGGAGAGTTGGGACACAACGTATCTCGCGGACGCTGCCGCGCGCTGGCGGCAGTTGGCGGCCGAGTCCGAGGAATTGTTCGAGTGGCATCGGCAGAACGTGTGTGCACCCGGCGGGGCGGAATGGTCGGGTACCGCCAGTGAAGTCGCCGGCGAGCAGGTCGGTGCCGACGCAGCGGTGGTCCGCAAGCAGGGCGACATTCAGCGTGAAGCCTCCGAGATCGCCGAGAACGGATGCCGTGACATCCGGTTGGCTGTGGGCCAGGTGCTTGAGGCCATCACGGCTGCCGAGGAAGACGGGTTCCGGGTGTCCGAGAACCTCCGGGTGAGCGACACCCGACGCATCGACGTGAGCACAATGGCGGTGCGCTACACGGCGTCTCGCGAGCATGCCGAGGACATCCGCTGGCACTGCGAGCGGCTGATCCAGGCCGAGATCTATCTGGGTCAACGGCTCGAGGGCAAGGCCCTTGAGCTCGCCACCATCCGCTTCTCGGTGTGACCGGGCCGTACCGGCGTCGATACGCTCGCACTCGATCGTGACCGCGGAAACCCGAAGGGACAATCGTGAACCTAGTCCGCATGCTCGCGACGGCGTTCAGTGCCGTGGTCGTGGCCACTGTGATCGCCGGCTGCACCTCGTCCGACGGCACCGGGTCGCCCTCCACCACCGAGGGCGGCTCGATCACGGTGTTCGCCGCGGCCTCGCTGGAATCGGCGTTCACCGAGATCGGCGAGCAATTCGAGACCGACAACCCCGGCAGCTCGGTGGAGTTCTCGTTCGCGGGGTCCTCTGCCCTGGTCACCCAGCTCACTCAGGGCGCCGACGCCGACGTCTTCGCCTCGGCCGACGCCCGGAACATGGACAAGGCGGTGGCCGCGGGCCTCGTCGAGGGTGGCCCGGTCGACTTCGCCACCAACACGTTGACCATCGTCGTCGCACCGGGAAATCCCAAGGGCATCAAGTCCTTCGCCGATCTGGCCACACCGGGCCTCAACGTCGTGGTGTGCGCACCTGTCGTCCCGTGCGGTGGCGCGACCGAGAAGGTCGAGAAGGCCACCGGGGTGACGCTGGACCCGGTGAGTGAGGAGACCTCGGTCACCGACGTGCTGGGCAAGGTGACCAGCGGCCAGGCCGACGCCGGGCTGGTGTACGTCACCGACGCCGCCGGGGCCGGAGACAAGGTCACCAGTGTTGCCGTCCCCGAAGCCGCCCAGGCCGTCAACACCTATCCCATCGCCGTGCTGAAAGAGTCCGGCGACACGCAGTTGGCGCAGCGTTTCGTCGACCTGGTGACCGGTGCTGCGGGCCAAAAAGCACTCGCCAAGGCCGGATTCGCCAAGCCCTGACCGAGCCCGCGGCGGCGCCGTAGCCTGGGATCGTGGCCGATCTGACCGAGATCAGTGCCGACGACCTGGCGGCACTGGAATTCTTCGCCGGATGTCGGCCGTCCGTGCTGGCGCCGCTGACGGCCCTGCTGCGGCCGATGTCGGCAGCGCCCGGGCAGGTACTGATCCGGCAGGGCGATCCGGCCCTGACGTTCATGCTGATCGCCTCCGGGCGAACCCGGGCGGTCCACGCCGGGCCCGACGGGCAGTCCGTGGTGGCGGACCTGGAACCCGGCCTGATCATCGGTGAGATCGCGCTGCTGCGCGATACGGCGCGCACCGCCACGGTGACTGCCCTCGAACCGGTGTCCGGGTGGGTGGGTGACCGTGACGCGTTCGAGGTCATCCTGCATCTGCCGGGCATGTTCGACCGTCTGGTCCGCATCGCCCGCCAGCGGCTGGCCGGGTTCATCACGCCCATCCCGGTGCAGATGCGCAATGGCGACTGGCTCTACCTACGGCCCGTGCTGCCCGGCGACGTCGAGCGCACCTTGAACGGGCCGGTCGAGTTCTCCAGCGAGACGCTCTACCGGCGGTTCCAATCTGTGCGTAAGCCGACCAAGGCGCTGTTGGAGTATCTGTTCGAGGTCGACTATGCGGACCATTTCGTCTGGGTGATGACCGAGGGGGCGCTGGGGCCGGTCGTGGCCGACGCGCGCGTGGTCCGCGAGGGCCACGATGCGACCACGGCGGAGGTGGCGTTCACCGTCGGCGACGATTACCAGGGCCGCGGTATCGGTACCTTCCTGATGGACGCACTGGTGGTGGCGGCGAATTACCTTGGTATTCAACGTTTCACCGCACGGGTGCTCAGCGACAACTACGCCATGAGGCGCATCCTGGACCGGCTTGGGGCGGTGTGGGAGCGTGAAGATCTGGGCGTGGTGCTCACGAACGTCGCGGTGCCCCCTGTCGACACGCTGAGCCTGGAACCCGAATTGGCTGCGAAGATCCGGGATGCGACGCGTCAGGTGATCCGGGCGGTGAGCCAGTGAGTGTGCCTCCGGAGACCGCCCGTGGCCGAAGGCCACCACTGAACAAGGACACGCGGGTGTGCATATCGCTGGCCGCCCGGCCCAGCAACATCGGGACCCGTTTTCACAACTATCTCTATGACGAACTCGGCTTGGATTACCTCTACAAGGCTTTCACCACAACCGATATCGCTGCGGCGATCGGCGGCGTGCGGGCTCTGGGTATCCGCGGCTGCTCGGTATCCATGCCGTTCAAGAAGGACGTCATGGCCCTCGTCGACGAGATCGAACCGTCGGCGCTCGCGATCGACGCGGTCAACACGATCGTCAACGACTTGTCGACCCCCGGCGGCCACCTCGTCGCCTCCAACACCGACTACCTGGCGGTGCAACAACTCGTCGAACGGTTGGATCCGGGTGATGCGGTGCTGATCCGGGGCAGCGGCGGTATGGCCAAGGCGGTCGGGGCAGCCTTGCGGGACAAGGGATTTCTCCGGGGAACCGTTGTCGCGCGCAATGCCGGAGCCGGCCGGGTACTGGCCGAGAGACTCGGCTACGACTATGCGACCGAGGTGGGCACATTGACGGCACCGATCCTGGTCAACGTCACCCCGATCGGTATGGCCGGTGGGCCCGACGAGGACCGCAGCGCCTTCGAGCCGGCCACGATCGAGGCTGCGGCTGCAGTGCTCGATGTGGTGGCCGTGCCCGCCGAGACCCCAATGATCACCGCGGCCAGGGCCGCGGGCCTGCCGGTGATCACCGGCGCCGAGGTGATCGCGCTGCAGGCCGCAGAACAATTCGAGCGCTACACCGGTGTGCGGCCCACGCGTGAGCAAGTGGCCGCCGCGTCGGCCTTCTCGCGTCGGCCGGCTACGGCGTGATGACCGTCTGATCGTCGATGGCCGCGGTCGCGTCCATCAACGGGCCCATCTGTTCCTCGGTGCCATCGGCGTTCAACTGCAGCACGAACAGACCGTCGTCGGCGGGGATCACCACGGTTTTCTGAGCGATCAACCGGGTGGCGCCGTCTTTCACCCAGGTGCCGCCGATCTGATACGCGTCGAATCCGCTGAGTTCGTCGGCCGATCCGTCGCCCTGGTTCTGGTAGCCCGGCATGTTCCTGATCTCGTTCGGGGCGTATTCCAGGATCTTGGCCGGGTCAACGTCGCCGGTCAGCTTGGACATCAGCGCGATGATCGACGGTGGATCCGCGGCGAACGCCGGATCGGTGGACACGATTGCGCCCCAGGCCCATTCGGGTATCGACGAGCCCGCATCCGTCCATCCCTCGGGAATCGGCATGTCAAGGGTGGGTGTGCCCGGATCGCCGCGGTGTACCGGCGTTTCGGTGATGTTGTTGTCGCGGACGTAGTCGACGATCGTGTACTGGTGCCCTGCCGTCGGCGTGTCTGTTTCGGCCGCCGTGGTTTTCGTCGGCTCGGTACTTGTCTGGCTGCTGCCGGTCGGCTCGGTCGCGGTGCCCGACACCGTCTTGCCGCCGCAGCCGGTCAACATGACCCCGAGCGCGACGGCGGCGACGACGAGTCCACCGGCCCTCATTGACGTGCTCATCGGTCTCCCATCGGTTCAAACGCCCGGGTGAGGCGCAACTGAGTGGCACGATAAGCGCTCCGCCGGCCGATAGCTGGAAGAAGGCGCAGTCCGGCGCCGCGACTCTTGCGCAGTGAAATGTTCCGGCCGCTCGGGCGGGGCAGCCTCAGCCGTTGGCCGACTGTGGTATCAAAACGCCGTGCACCCTTTCGCCGTCCCGGCGGTCCTGCTGACGTGCACCCTGGTCTGCGGGGTGGCGTGCGGGCCGCGGCCGGCGCCAGAATCGGTGCGGACATCGTCAGCGTCCCGGACCGCGGGCAGCTCCGTGACGGTCAACCCGGCACGCATCGAACGGGTACGTCAGGACCTGCCGCCCGGCTATGAGGTGGTGTCCATCGCGCCCGAAGCCACCCCGATATCGCTGTGGGGTTTCGGCCGGGACTGGACGGCCGACCCGGAGGAATGCGGGCAGCTGGCGGCCCGCGAAGTCGAGCCGACCCGGGGTTGGTCGGCCTCCGGGCCGGGCGGCATCGTGTACGCGGGCGTATCGAAGCTGGGCCCGGGTGTGCCCGCGGACCGCGATGACCCACCGTGTGAGCAGTGGAGTGTGTCGGGTGGCCATTCTGTCGGCACGGTCACCGCCGTCGCTGCTCCACCGATCGAGGATGCCGAAACCGCCGGCATGTCCACCGCCGTCGCCACGATCGTCGAAGGCGGCACCGAAACCCGATCCCACGCCGACACGTTCACCGCGGATCTCGCCGACGGCTATTACGTGTTCGTCAGCGTGGTCACCGACCCCGGCTCGCCGAATCCTCGGCTCGAGCCCGCGTTCGCCACCGGACTGCTGGTAAAAACTGTTTCGGCGTTACGCGGCTGAGTCGGCGGAGCCGGGTAAGTTGACGTGCGATGTGGAACCGCAACGTGTTACTCGCCTGCGCCGGCGTCCTCGCCTGCGCCACCGGATTGGTCGCTTGCGGTCAATCGGACCAGTCGGATTCCGCCCACGCGGACATCGCCAACGTCGCCAAGGTGCGCTCCACCTTCGGCCCGGAATTCAAGGTGACCGATGTGGCGCCCACCGGGATCGACCCGAAAATGTTGGCGCCGCACAAGATGCCGCCCGGGGTGAAGGTTGACCCTGCCGATTGTGCGAAATTCGCCGAAGGGCAGTCGTTTCCGGAGGGGCTGAAAGGCAACATGGCCGCGACCACGGCCGAAGGCGCGGGCAACCGGTTCATCGTGCTGGCCGTGGAGACCTCCGAACCGGTCCCGGTGAACGACCCCGATGATGCCTGCAAAAAGGTGAAGTTCCTGGGCCCCGCGGTCCGCGGGCAGGTGGACGTGGTCGAGGCCCCGCAGATCGAAGGGGCGCGCACCACCGGGACACACCGCATCGTGCAGACCGTGATGGGCGGCCACGCGCGCACCGGAGAGTTGTACAACTACGTCGCCAGTTTCGACACTTTCATGGTGATCGTCACCGCCAACCCGTTGGTGGAGCCGGGCAAGCCGGTGTCGCGGGTAGATGACAAGCGGGCTCGTGACCTGCTCAGCGCCGCCGTCGCCGATGTAAGAGGCTCGTGAGCTTCAGCGCACGTCGTGCGGACGGAACTGGATGCTGATGCGCGGCCCGACCAGGCTGGTGGTCTTCGGTATCGAATGCTCCCAGGTGCGCTGGCACGATCCGCCCATCACCAACAGATCGCCGTGGCGGTGCTGCAGCCGCAGGGCATGACCGCCACCGCGCGGGCGCAACGCGAAAACCCTTGTCGCCCCGAGCCCGACGATGGCCACCATGGTGTCCTCGGTGCGGCTGCGGCCGATGGTGTCACCGTGCCAGGCGACACTGTCATTGCCGTCGCGGTACAGGCACAGCCCGGCGGTGGTGAACGGTTCTCCGAGCTCACCACCGAAGGTGTCATTGAGTCTGCGTCGGATTTGTTTCAGGCGAGGGTGCGGCACCGGCTCGTTGATCAGGTGGTGAAAGCTGACCAGCCGTGGCACGGCCACCACCCGGTCATACATCTCACGTTCCTCGGATCGCCACGGGATCTCGTCCATCAACTCCTCGAACAGCGAGTCGGCATCGGGCAACCAGCCCGACCGCAGTTCCACCCAGGCGCCGTTGCCGAGTCGACGACGTTCAGCGTGCTCGAACAGTGAGCCTTGCAACGCCAGCTCCATGCGCGCGAGTGTATCGCACAGACGTTCGAGTGCGTTAGAGGCGGGAGGCGCCCGGCCCGCGCTCGGCGAGGACGTCGCCGGGGTTGGTCAGCTGGCAGGTCTTGAGGCTCAGGCAGCCGCAGCCGATGCATCCGGTCAGGTTGTCGCGCAGCCGTTGCAGGTGCAGGATGCGGTCGTCGAGGTCCTGACGCCAACCGGCCGAGAGCCTGGCCCAGTCCTTGCTGGTCGGGATCCGGTCGTCGGGCAGGCTGGACAGTGCCTCGCGGATGCGGGCCAGCGGTATGCCCAGGCGCTGCGACATCCGGATGAAGGCCACGCGGCGCAGTGTCTCGCGCGCGTAGCGCCGCTGGTTTCCTGAGGTGCGGCGACTGGCGATTAAGCCCTCGCGCTCGTAGAAGTGCAGTGCGGACACCGCCACGCCGCTGCGCAGCGACATCTCGCCAGGAGTTAACTCGTGCGTCTCCATACACCTCAACCATAGTTGAGTTAACGTCATGAGGTGGAGACTGCGGTGTTCGGTTCCAACTCTGAGGTCGGCACCCTGCGCGCCGTCATCCTGCACCGGCCCGGCCCGGAGTTGCAGCGGTTGACGCCCCGTAACAACGACGCCCTGCTCTTCGACGGGTTGCCGTGGGTGGCCAAGGCGCAACGTGAGCACGACGCGTTCGCGGATGTGTTGCGTTCCCGTGGCGTGGAGGTGTTGCTCCTGGCCGATCTGCTGACGGAGTCGCTGGCGCACAGTGGGGCCGCGCGAATGCACGGCATCTCGGCCGCCGTCGATGCGCGACGCCTGGGCGTGCCACTGGCCCAAGAACTTTCGTCCTACCTGCGCACCCTACCGCCGGTTGATCTGGCGCACATCCTGATGGCCGGGATGACCTTCAACGAGGTGCCGTTCCACGGAGCCGAACTCTCACTGGTACGCCTCATGCACCACGGCGGTGATTTCGTGATCGAGCCGCTGCCCAATCTGCTGTTCACCCGCGATTCGTCGTTCTGGATCGGCCCGCGCGTGGCCATCACCTCGCTCGCGCTGCCGGCCCGGGTCCGTGAGACCTCGCTGACCGACGTGATCTACGCCCATCATCCACGGTTTCTCGGTGTCCGGCGCGCCTACGAATCCCGTTCGGCGCCCGTCGAAGGTGGAGACGTGCTGCTGCTGGGGCCCGGGGTGGTGGCGGTCGGCGTGGGGGAGCGGACCACGCCGGCCGGAGCAGAGGCGTTGGCGCGCAGCCTGTTCGACGACGACCTGGCCCACACCGTGCTGGCGGTCCCGATCCGGCAGGAGCGCGCGCAGATGCACTTGGACACCGTGTGCACCATGGTCGACGTCGACGCGGTGGTGATGTATCCCAATATCGTGGACTCGTTGTCGGCGTTCACCATTCATCGCACCGAGGCCGGCATCCGGATCGACGACGAGGTGCCTTTCGTGGCGGCGGCTGCCGAGGCGATGGGGATCGAGCAGCTCCGGGTGATCGACACCGGGCTCGATCCGGTCACCGCTGAACGTGAGCAATGGGATGACGGCAACAACACCCTGGCCGTGGCGCCGGGTGTGGTGGTGGCTTATGAGCGCAACTCGGAAACCAATGCCCGGCTGGCTGATTCGGGCATCGAAGTGCTGCCGATCGAGGCCTCGGAGTTGGGTACGGGCCGTGGCGGGCCACGCTGTATGTCCTGCCCGGCGGCACGAGACTTGCTTTAGGGATTCCTTGGCCGGGTGTATCGCCGGTTTCTACTCAAGGGTGGCTGGACTTCGCGAGTCACAGCCCAGCGGTAGAAATCGGCGTCAAGACCAGACGGCCTACCGCCACCTATCTCCAGCTGGGCAACCAGATCTCCAGATTCCAGGTGGACTGTGAAATCGGGATTCCCGTCAAGACCGGGTAGAGCCACGCGAAGTTCGCGATCACCAGCGCCACGTAGAAGCACACCACCAGCAGGCCCAGCGTTCGGCGTTCGGGATTCTGCTTGGGCTGGTACAGGATGTCGCCGAGGATCAGCGCGATCGCCAGCACCAGGAACGGCGCCATCACCGTGGCGTAGAAGAAGTACATCTGCCGGTCGATGTCGAAGAACCAGGGCAGGTAGCCAGCCGAGTAGCCGACCAACACCACGCCGTAGCGCCAGTCCCGGCGCACCACGGCGCGCCACAAGGCCCAGCCGAGCACGGGCACCGCGATGAACCACATCGCCGGAGTGCCCACCAACATCACGGCTTTCACACACGACTGGGTGCCGCAGCCGGCCACATCGTGGTTGTCGATCGCGTAGAGCACGGGACGCAACGACATCGGCCACGTCCACGGCTTGGATTCCCACGGATGGTGGTTGCCGTCGGCGTTGGTCAGCCCGGCATGGAAACGGTAGGCGGCATAGGTGTAGTGCCACAGCGACCGCAGGGCGTCCGGCAGCGGGATGATGCTGTTCTCACCGATCGACTGGCCGACCTCGTGGCGGTCGACGCCGGTTTCGGAGGCGAACCACGGCGCGTACGACGCCAGGTACACCGCGAACGGAATGAACCCGAACACGTATGCGGCCGGCCCGAGGTCGCGGCGCAGCATGCCTCGCCATGGCCCGGGCACGTGGTACTGCTTGCGCGCGATCGCATCGAGCACGAGCGTCATGACGCCGAAGAACGCCACGAAGTACAACCCCGACCACTTGGTGGCACAGGCCAGACCGAGCAGCACGCCCGCACCGAAGCGCCACCATCGCACGCCCAGCCGCGGACCCCACGGCGTCTCGGCGATGCGGCCCTCCATGAACGCGACGTGCATGCGCCGGCGGACGTCGTCGCGATCCACCATCAGACAGGCGAACGCCGCGACCACGAACATCACGAGGAACACGTCCAGCAGCGCCGTGCGGGCCGACACGAAACTGACGCCGTCGGCGATCAGCAACAGCCCGGCGATACCGCCGACGAGGGTGGAGCGGCTGATCCGGCGCGCGATCCGCACCACCAGCAGCACGGTCACCACACCGCACAGCGCCCCGGAGAACCGCCAGCCCAGTCCGTTGTAGCCGAACAACGCCTCGCCGATCGAGATCAGTTGCTTGCCCACCGGCGGATGCACCACGAGGCCGTAGCCCGGATTGTCCTCGACACCGTGGTTGTGCAGCATCTGCCAGGCCTGCGGCGCGTAGTGCTTCTCGTCGAAGACCGGCGTGCCGGCATCGGTCGGCGAACCCAGGTTCAGGAACCGGCTTATCGCTGCCAATGCGGTGATGATGGCCGTCATCAGCCAGCCCTGCAGCCGGTCCATCGGCCCGAAATCGGGGGCCGGGATCAGCGGCGCGGGGCTGATCAACGGGACCGAGCGACCAGCCGTCGGCGATTCGGTGGCGGTGGCGGTCACGCAAGCGATCGTAGGCTGTCGGTCGTGACACCCGGCAAACTACTGATCGGCGCCACGCCGCTGGGCCTGCCCTCCGATGCCTCTGCGCGCCTCATCACGGCACTGCAGACCGCCGACATCATCGCGGCCGAAGACACCCGGCGTGTGCGGGCGCTGGCGCAAGCGCTCGGTGTGCGGCCGGCGGGCCGGATCATGAGCTTCTTCGACCAGAACGAGGCGGGCCGCGTGCCCGGACTGGTGGACGAGATCGCGGCGGGTGCGACGGTGCTCGTGGTCAGCGACGCCGGGATGCCGTTGATCAACGATCCGGGCTACCGCCTGGTGGCGGCCTGCATAGAAGCAGGGTGGCCGATCAGCTGTCTGCCGGGCCCGAGCGCGGTGACGACGGCGCTGGCGGTCTCCGGACTGGCCTCGGACCGGTTCTGTTTCGAGGGCTTCGCGCCGCGTAAGCACGGCGCGCGGCTGGCCTGGCTGCAGACCCTGGCTGCCGAACCGCGCACCACCGTGTTCTTCGAATCCCCGCGCCGGCTGGCCGAGACGCTGCGTGATGCCGTGGACGTGTTGGGTCCGGCGCGACGCGCCGTGGTGTGTCGTGAGCTGACCAAGACCCACGAGGAGATCCGTCGCGGCAGCCTGGCCGAGCTCGCCGAGTGGGCCGCCGACGGCGTGCTGGGGGAGATCACCGTGGTGTTGGCCGGGGGCACCCCGACCGTCGAACTGCCTGCCCTGGTGGCCGAGGTCGAGGAACTGGTGGCCGACGGGGCCCGGGTCAAGGACGCCTGTGCGCAGGTGATCGCGGCGAATCCGGGAGCGCCGTCCCGGCGCGAGCTCTACGACGCCGTGCTGCGGGCCAGACCTACGCGGTGAGCGGCCAGTTGGACGTCGCGATCAGTTCACCACGTTCCAGTGCCGCTGCCCGATGCACGTGGACGGCCGCGTACTCCTCACTGGTCACCATCTCGAGAAACGCGGCGGGCGTCGGATACTCGACGATGAGAATCACGTCCCACCAAGGTTTGGCTTCTTCACCGAGCAGTACCGCAGGCATGGACCCGCCATAGCGGACCTTCGCGCCGGCGCGTTCCAGGAGCGGGGCGACCCCGGCGCCGTACTGCAAATAGCTGTCGAGTCCGTCCGGCTCCTTGAACTTGAGCAGGTTCACCATCTGGACCGGCGCGTCGGCCGGGAAATCATTCAGTGCACCGGAAATATCGGGGAGTTCGGTCATACCTGATTGGCTACCACAGTCGGGGCTCCGACAATGCTTGCGGCCTTGTGCAGACACTCTTCCCATTCCGCGTCGACGTCGGAATCGGCGGTGATGCCGCCACCCACGCCGAGGACCGCCGACCCGTCGGGACCGAACTCAACGGTGCGGATCGCCACGTTGAGCTCGCAGCCCGCCACTGGTGATGCGAAACCGACTGTGCCGCAATAGATACCTCGTCGTGCCGGTTCCCACTGCCGCAGCAGTTGCCGGGCCCGGCGCTTGGGGGTGCCGGTCACCGACGCCGGTGGGAAGGTGGCGTCGAGCAGTGCGCTCGTCGGCACGTGCGCGGGTACCTCGGCGGTGACGGTCGAGACCAGGTGCCAGACTCCGGGCGCCGGATGTACCGCGAGCAGTTCGGGCACCGTCACGCTACCGGTGGTCGCCACTCGTCCCAGATCGTTGCGCACCAGGTCGACGATCATGACGTTCTCGGCGACATCCTTGACCGAGGCCAGCAGGGCGGCGGGATCGGCCGAGGAAGGCAGTGTGCCCTTGATGGGGCTGGAGGTGACCGTGCTGCCCGCCCGGCGCAGGAACAGCTCCGGTGACAGCGAGGCCACCGCGCCCCAGTCCCCGGCCACATACGCCGCGCGCGCCGGCGCGGTCCGGGCCACCGCCTCGGTGAAGAAATCGATCGGTCCTCCGGCGATGCGGCCGGTGAATCTGGTGCACACACAGGCCTGGTACACCTCACCGGCCGCGATGGCCTCCAGGCAGGAGGACACGCCACGGCGATGATCGCCGCGATCGGGGGCTGTCCAACTGAGGCTGTAGGGATGTGGCTCAGTCGGCTGCAGGTTCCGCAACCAGTCGGGAAGTGCTGCGCCACTGAGGCTTTCGAACCACCACAGACCGTCGGCGGCTTGGCGCAGCACGCAGTCCGACCAGCCGCCCGCAGCTACCGGGATGCGCGGGGGAGTGCCGTCGGCGCCGGGGTCCGGGTAGCTGAGATAGCCGAACCAGCCGCCACCCACACACCCCGGCGGTCCCGAGGTGTCCTGGGGCACTTCGAAGCAGGCGTCCGGCGCCGCCGGCGCCACCGACACCGACGGCGCGATCACCGCCCGCGAGCCGAACCAGTCGCCGATCACCGCGGCCGGCGGCGGCTGCCCCGCGGCCCGGGCGGCCGCGGCGACACCGCGCAGCACCGCCGGGGCGTCGCCCAGCGCGCCGAGCCGCTCGATCCGCATGCAGCTAGCTTGCTTCCTCCCGCGAGCAGACGCAAAATCGCACTATTCCAGGCGAAATAGTGCGATTCTGTGTCTGCTCGGCGGGAAGCGTCAGCGGCTGATCACCCGCGGGATGTCGATGCCGGTCAGCTTGTCCGGGTTGCGCATCGCGTAGAAGTGGGTGATCTTGCCGTCGATGACCTCGACGGTGAAAACCCCTTCCATCCCCGCCTCGCTGCGGATCATCACCGCGGGCTCGCCATTGCACGTGATGCGCTCGAAGGTCAGCCCCGGAATCCGCTCACCCGCACGGAACAGGCCGACGAGCATCGCCGCGACCTTCTGTGCGCCCACGACAGGCCGCCGTGCCGCGGTGGCCTTTCCGCCGCTGTCAGCGGTGTACACCGCATCGGGCGCCAGCAAGGCCAGCAGCCCGTCGATGTCGCCGGTGGCTGCCGCGGTCAGGAATTCCTCGGTGACCCGGTTGGACTCTTCGAGGTCGACGGGCTCGAACCGCTTGCGCCTGGACTGCACGTGCTCGCGGGCCCGGTGTGCCATCTGCCGGACTGCAGACGCGGATTTGTCGATGGCCGAGGCGATCTCGTCGTGGCTGAAACCGAACACCTCACGCAGTACGAAGACGGCGCGTTCGTCGGGGGTCAGGGTCTCCAGCACTACCAGCATGGCCATTGAAACCGATTCGGCCAGAACCACATCCATTGAAGGGTCGCCGGCGGTGCCCTCCGTCAACAGCAGCGGTTCGGGCAGCCATGGCCCCACGTACTCCTCGCGCCGCCGGGACTGGGCCCGCAGAGCGTTGAGCGACTGGCGGGTGACGAGCTGGGCCAGGAACGCCTTGGTGTCGCGGACAGTGTCCAGATCCACCTCGGCCCAGCGCAGGTAACTCTCCTGCAGCACGTCATCGGATTCCGTTGCCGTCCCGAGGATCTCGTACGCGATGGTGAACAACAACGGTCGCAGGAGGGTGAACCGTTCGGCGTGTTCGGTCGAGTTGGAGTGCGAGCTACCCGCGCCGGTGGTGTTCATCGGTTCCCCTTGCTCCTCGCGTCCGCACCGACCGGGGTCTCCAGCTGTGCCTCGGCAAGCTGGCGTGCCCGGTTGTCGCCCTTGAACCAGAAGTACGATCCCGGCTTCACACCTTCCTTGCGCAGGAACGTCAGCGTGGCCCGGCACACCTGCTCCTTGACGAAGGCGCCCGTGCGCCCGCCGATGAAGATGCGGCGCGGGCTGTCATCCGAGTGGCACAGCTGCACTGTCCCGGCATTCCGGCCGACGCTCACGCACTGACCGGCGAAGGCCTGGTTGATCACCTCGGGCTCGGCGCCCGCGATGCGGGCCAGCACGGTGTTGGCGGCCTGGACGCCCAACGGGCCCGCCGACTGGCAGCTCATCCGCAGCGGTACCCCCGAGGGTGAGGCCGCGTCGCCGGCGGCCACGATGCGCGCGTCGTCGATGCTCGTCAATGTCTCGTCGGTGAGCAGGCGCCCCAGTTCGTCGGTGCGCAGCCCGCTCGCGGCGGCCAGCCCGGGGACCCCGAATCCGGTGGTCCACACCGTCAGCGCGCTGGGCAACCGGTTGCCGTCGGCCAGGGTGATCGCGTCGGCCTCGACCCCGGACACCAGGATCTCGGGTCCGTCGATGATCGAGACACCGAGCTTGGTCAGGGCCTTGACGATCGAGCGACGGGCACCCGCGCCCACCGAGGCACCCACCACATCGGTGACGAGGGTGACCTGACGGCCCGCCTCGGCGAGCTCTGCGGCCGCCTCGATTCCCGTCAGGCCACCGCCGACCACGACCACCGGTGCTGACATCGGCACGTCCTGCAGCCGGGCGCGCAGCCGCTGGGCTTGTTCCAATTCTGAAAGCGGGTAAGCGAATTCGGCGGCACCAGGCACCGAGCCGGGCACGCCGGCAGTGCTGCCCACGGCGTACACCAGGTAGTCGTAATCGAGCACCTCGCCGGAGATCATCTGCACCTGACGGATGTCGGCGTCGATGTGATCGGCACCGTCGACCAGCAACCGCACCCCGGGGCCGAGCAATGTGTCGTAGGCCGCGGTGGCGTCGTGGTTGCCGACTGCCAGCTGGTGCAGCCGGATCCGCTCGACGAACTCGGGCCGCGGATTGACCAGCGTGACAGCCACTCCCGGTGTCCCCTGCAGGCGGTTGGCCGCCAGCACCCCGGCGTAACCGCCGCCGATCACGACCACTCGGGTGTTCTGCGCAGTTGTTTCGGTCATCGGAGCTTCTCCTGTTCTCGAAGGCTTATGCCCTCAAGACACCGCGCCGTCCGAGTTTGTGACAGGCACCGAGGTTATGTGAGCCACATCACCCGGCGACCTGTTACACCAGGCCCAGTGCCAGCATGGCGTCGGCCACCCGGATGAAACCGGCGATGTTGGCGCCCGCCACGTAATTGCCCGGCTGCCCGTACTCGTCAGCGGTGGCCAGGCAGCGGTCATGGATACGCCGCATGATCTCGGCCAACCGCGCCTCGGTGTCATCGAAGTTCCACGAGTCCCGCGACGCGTTCTGCTGCATCTCCAGGGCGCTTGTGGCCACCCCGCCGGCGTTGGCGGCCTTCCCCGGGGCGAACTTCACCCCGGACTCCTCGAAGAACTTCACCGCCTCGGGAGTGCAGGGCATGTTGGCGCCCTCGGCCACGATCTGGCAGCCGGACTTGATCAGCGTGGCCGCGTCGGCGCCGGAGACCTCGTTCTGGGTGGCGCAGGGCAGCGCGATGTCACACGGCACCTCCCACACGCTGCGGCCCGTCACCACCTCGGTCGCGCCGCCGCGGGCCTCGGCATAGTCCGCGACACGGCCCCGGCGCAGTTCCTTGACCTCTTTGAGCAGGTCGAGGTCGATGCCCTTGTCGTCACGCACGTAGCCGCTGGAGTCCGAGCAGGCCACCACGGTGCCGCCGAGCGCGTGCACCTTCTCGATCGCGTAGATCGCCACGTTGCCCGAACCGGACACCACGACCTGCTTGCCGTCGAAGGACTGTCCGTTCGACCGCAGGATCTCGTCGACGAAGAACACCGTGCCGTAGCCGGTGGCTTCGGTGCGGACCTGCGATCCGCCCCAGGTCAGGCCCTTGCCGGTGAGCACACCGGACTCGTAGCGGTTGGTGATCCGCTTGTATTGGCCGAACAGGTAACCGATTTCGCGCATGCCGACCCCGATGTCACCGGCCGGGACATCGGTGTACTCGCCGATGTGGCGGTAGAGCTCGGTCATGAAGGACTGGCAGAACCGCATGATCTCGGCATCGGAGCGGCCCTTGGGGTCGAAGTCCGAACCACCCTTGCCGCCGCCGATCGGCAGACCGGTCAGCGAGTTCTTGAAGATCTGTTCGAAGCCGAGGAACTTCACGATGCCGAGGTAGACCGAAGGGTGGAACCGCAACCCGCCCTTGAACGGTCCCAGGGCGGAATTGAACTCGACGCGGAAGCCTCGGCTGATCTGTGAGGCACCGGAATCGTCCTGCCACGGCACCCGGAAGATGATCTGACGCTCAGGCTCGCACAGCCGGCGGATGATGGCGCCGTCGGCGTATTCGGGATGCTTGGCGACGACCGGACCGAGGCTGGTCAGCACCTCGTAGACGGCCTGGTGGAACTCTTTCTCGCCGGCGTTGCGCTGTCCCACCTCCTCATAGATCGCCTGCAGTTTCTCGTGTAGTCCAGCCATCTCAGTCCATCTGGTAGCGGGGGAAAACCCCTGTCGGAGCGGGCAGTTCGGTACCGGGCTTGATCCGCGTACCAATCGAGTCAAAGTCGCGTGCGTCGGTCGGCTGGCCCAGCAGGTCGAGCAGTTTGGCCGTCGAGTCCGGCATCACCGGCTGTGTGAGCAGCGTTGCGATCCGCACCACTTCGAGCGTCGTGTACAGCACCGTACCGAACCGCTGCTGGTCGGCCGGATCCTCGGACTTGCGCAGCACCCATGGCTCCTGGGCGGAGAAGTAGCGGTTCGCCGCGCCCAGCACCGACCAGATCGCCTCCAGCGCAAGGTGCATCGCCGGCACGTTGTAATGCGCGCGCACCTGCTCCAGTAGGCCATCGGCGGCGTCGAGCAGCGCGGTGTCGTCGTCGGTGAACGATCCGGGATCGGGCACCACCCCGTCGAGGTTCTTGGCCACCATCGACAGTGAGCGTTGCGCCAGGTTGCCCAACTCGTTGGCCAGGTCGGCGTTGATCCGGCCGATGATGGCTTCCTCGCTGTAGCTACCGTCCTGGCCGAAGGACACCTCGCGCAGGAAGAAGTAGCGCACCTGATCGAGGCCGAAGGTGTCCACGAGCGCGATCGGATCGACGACATTGCCGACCGACTTGCTCATCTTCTCGCCCTTGACATTGATGAAGCCGTGCGCGAAAACCCGTTCGGGGAGCGCGATCCCGGCCGACATCAGGAACGCCGGCCAGTACACGGTGTGGAACCGGATGATGTCCTTGCCGATCATGTGCAGCTTCGCGGGCCAGTACTTGCCGAAGGACTCCGACTCCACATCGGGAAATCCCACGCCGGTCAGGTAGTTGGTCAACGCGTCCACCCACACGTACATCACGTGGTCGGGGTGGTCGGGGACCGGCACGCCCCAGTCGAACGTGGTCCGCGAGATCGACAGATCCTTCAACCCGCCCGAGACGAAGCTGACGACCTCATTGCGGCGCACATCGGGTCCGATGAACTCGGGGTGGGCCTGGTAGTGGGCCAGCAGGCGCTCGGCGTAGGCCGACAACCGGAAGAAGTAGGTCTGCTCCTCGGTCCAGGTGACCGGGGTGCCCGTCTCGATCGCCGTGCGCGTGCCGTCGGGGCCTTCGGTGGTCTCGTCCTCGGCGAAGAAGCGCTCGTCGCGCACCGAGTACCAGCCCGAGTAGGTGCCCAGGTAGATGTCTCCGGCCTCGTTCATCGCGCGCCAGATCTGCTTGGACGCCTCATAGTGGTCGGCGTCGGAGGTGCGGATGAATCGGTCGAAGGAGATGTTGAGCTTCTCCTGCAGCCGTTGGAACACATCGGAGTTGCGATGGGCCAGCTCGGCCACCGAGATGCCCTCGGCGGCGGCCGTCTCGGCCATCTTCTGGCCGTGGACGTCGGTACCGGTCAGGTAGCGCACGTCGAAGCCGTCGAGACGCTTGAACCGGGCGATCGCATCGGTGGCGATGTACTCGTAGGCGTGCCCGATGTGCGGCGCACCGTTGGGATAGGCGATGGCCGTAGTTATGTAGAAAGGCTCACTCATTTGGTCCCACCTTATGGTGTTGCGGTGGGTTCGAAACGCTCAGCCAGGGAGAAGCCGCCAGCCCCCGAGCCGTTGGGTCCGCTGGTCGATGCACACACCCATCTGGACGCCTGCGGTGCGCAGACCGCTGAGGATGTCCGCGCGATCATGGACCGCGCGGCCGCCGTCGGGGTGGGCCAGGCGGTCACCATCGCCGACGATCTGGATTCGGCGCGCTGGGTGACCAGGGCCGTCGACGCTGATGAGCGGGTTTTCGGGGCGGTGGCGCTGCATCCGACCCGGGCCAACGTGCTCGACGACGCGGCCAGGGCCGAGCTGGAGCGGTTGGCCGTCCATCCGCGGGTGGTGGCGGTCGGTGAGACCGGGATGGACCTGTACTGGCCCGGCCGGCTGGACGGCTGCGCGACGCCGGCCGAGCAGCGCGAGGGTTTCGCATGGCACATCGACCTGGCCAAGCGCACCGGCAAGCCGTTGATGATCCACAATCGCGATGCCGATGCGGAGGTTCTCGACGTGCTGCGCGCCGAAGGAGCCCCCGAGATAGTGATCTTCCACTGTTTTTCGTCGGGACCGGAGATGGCCCACACCTGTGTCGAGGCGGGCTGGGTGCTCAGCCTTTCGGGCACCGTGAGTTTCAAGAATGCAGCTGACCTGCGTGAAGCCGCCCGGTTGATCCCGCCGGGTCAGTTGTTGGTCGAGACCGACGCACCGTTTCTCACCCCGCACCCGTTCCGTGGGGCGCCGAACGAGCCGTACTGCCTGCCATACACTGTGCGGGCACTCGCAGAGTTGCTGGACCGACCCGCCGAAGAGGTCGCGTCCGAGACCGCAGCCACTGCGGCGCGGGTGTACGGACTTAACGGGAGCGGCCTGGCGTAGTTGCCGGGTGTGGGCCTTTTCGTTACCGTCTTGTGATCAAAGCTCAACCGCCGGCGGTGAACTATGCCGTCCGAGCCGAAAAGCGGGTATATGGAAGCGCTCAACAAAATTCATGAATCGCGATCACCGCTGCTGCGAGGCGTGGTGGGAGCCCTGTTGGTCACGCTCACCGCGGCCGGGGGTTACGCCGTCGGATCGCACAAGACCGTCACGCTGAGCGTGGACGGCGCGCCGATGACTGTGACGACCATGAAGTCCAGGGTGATCGACGTGGTCCAGGAGAACGGATTTTCCGTAGGCGATCGCGATGATCTTTATCCGGCCGCCGACGAGTCCGTGCACCAGTCCGACACCATCGTTCTGCGGCGCAGCCGGCCGCTGGAATTGTCGTTGGACGGCAATGACAGCAAGCAGGTGTGGACCACCGCCTCGACCGTGGACGAGGCCCTGGCGCAGCTGAAGATGACCGACAAGGCGCCGGCCGCGGCGTCCCGCGGCAGCAGGGTGCCGTTGGGCGGTATGGCACTGCCCGTGGTGAGCGCCAAGACGGTGCGAATCGACGACGGCGGCAATGCGCGGACCGTGCACCTGGCGGCCCCGAACGTGGCCGGTCTGCTTGCCGCCGCGGGGGCGCCGCTGGAACAGAACGACACCGTGGTCCCGGCGGCATCGACGCCGGTCACCGAGGGTATGCAAGTGCAGGTGACCCGCATGCGCATCGAGAAGGTCACCGAGCGGGTGCCGTTGGCTCCCGGCAACAAGCGCATCGAAGACCCCGAGCTGAACATGAGCCGCAAGGTCGTCGAGGACCCCGGCGCCCCGGGCACCCAGGACGTGACCTATGCGGTGGCCAAGGTGAACGGTGTGGAGACCGGCAGGCTGCCAGTAGCCAATGTCGTGATCGAGCCGGCGCGCGATGGTGTGCTGCGGGTCGGAGCAAAGCCCGGCACCGAAGTTCCGCCGGTTACCAACGGAGCCCAGTGGGACTCGCTCGCACAGTGCGAAGCGGGAGGTAACTGGGCGATTAACACTGGCAACGGGTTCTACGGTGGCGTCCAATTCGACCAAAACACCTGGGAGCGACAGGGTGGTCTGCGGTATGCTCCGAGGGCCGATCTGGCGACTAGAGAAGAGCAGATTGCGATTGCTACGGTGACGCAGGCCCGGCAGGGATGGGGAGCTTGGCCGGTGTGTAGTGGGAGGATTGGGGCGCGCTGACTATTCGACTGCTCGGGCGGACCGAGATACGACGCTTGGCGAAAGAAATCGACTTTCGGCCACGCAAGGCCTTTGGCCAGAACTTCGTGCATGATGCCAACACTGTCCGGCGCATCGTGTCGGCTTCCGGTATCCACCGGAGCGACCATGTGCTGGAGGTCGGACCGGGTCTGGGGTCACTGACCCTGCCCCTGTTGGACCGTGGCGCCAGGGTGACCGCTGTGGAGATCGACCCGGTGCTGGCCAAGCAATTGCCGGCCACCATCGCCGATCACTCGCACAGCGAGATCAACCGGCTCACCGTCATCAACCAGGACATCCTGACGCTGATGCCGTCTGACCTGACCGATCAGCCGACCGCGCTCGTGGCCAACCTGCCGTACAACGTGGCGGTGCCCGCGCTGCTGCATCTGTTGGCCGAGTTCCCGTCGATCCGGACGGTGATGGTCATGGTGCAGGCCGAGGTGGCCGAGCGGCTGGCGGCCGAACCCGGCGGCAAGGACTACGGCGTGCCCAGTGCCAAGGTGCGTTTCTACGGAAACGTGCGCAGGCACGGGATGGTGTCGCCGACGGTGTTCTGGCCGATTCCGCGGGTGTATTCCGGGCTGGTCCGCATCGACCGGTACGAGACATCGCCGTGGCCCACGGACGTCGAGTTCCGCGATGAGGTGTTCAAGCTCATCGACATCGGGTTCGCGCAGCGGCGCAAGACCTCGCGCAACGCGTTCGCCGACTGGGCGGGCTCGGGTAACGAGTCGGCCGAGCGGCTGCTGGCTGCCAGCATCGACCCGTCGCGCCGTGGTGAGACACTCAGCATCGCCGATTTCGTCCGGCTACTGCAGCGGGCCAAAGAGGCCGAGGGTGAGGCTGCGGCCGAGGTTGAGGCGGCGCGCTAACCGGCCACACTGATGTGGTGAACGTGAAGAAGATCGCGAGATTGTTGACCAGTCTCGCGATCTTCTTCACGTTCGGGGCTGGACCGCCTCGCGGAGCTGCCTGACGAACTCGGAACACGAGTCGTGGCGCCGGCCTGGCTCCTTGGCCATGGCCTTGGCGATGATCGAGTCTGCGGTGCGTGGAATCCAATTGCAGCGCTGCGATATTCGTGGCGGACGGCTGTACAGCTGCTGGTCGATCAGAGCCAGCGCGGTGTCCGCGGTGAATGGCGGCGAACCCGTGAGCAGTTCCACCGTCGTGCAAGCCAGCGCGTACTGGTCGGTGGCCGCCGACGGTGTCCGCCCGACGAGCAGCTCGGGCGCCGAATAGGCCAGTGACGCTTGGATGTTCGGATGCGGTTGGGAAGTCTGACGGGTGATTCGACGGGCCGGGTCGAGGCTCATCCGGGGGGACCGGTCGTGGGCGAGGCGGGCGGCGACATCCTGGGCCATCGAGTGTGCGACGCCGAAATCGACCAGTACTGCCCGCGAAAATGGTTCATCGACAAGGATGTTGGCGGGTTTGACATCGCAGTGCACGATCCCGCGGCGGTGGGCGAAATCCAGTGCCCCCGCGATCTGGGTCAGAGCGGTGAGCCGCTCGGGGATCCCGGGCAGGCCGTTCACCGTGCTGTCGAGCAGCTCCATCGCCAACCAGCCCGGACCGGCGGCATACACCGTGACGACGTTGGGGTGGACGAGTCGACGGGCCAAGTCGAACTCGCGCTGTAGCCGGGCCAGTTGAGCCGGTTGGCGATGCTGATCATCGAGGACCTTGAGCGCGACGGTGTCGCCGTCGGGGTCGCAGGCCGAGTAGACGGTGGCCGAGCCGCCGGTCCCCACGACTTTCACCGCGGTGTAGCCCGCGACGACCACCTCGGGTGAGGGCACCGTCTCAGCTTAAGTTCACCGACAACCACGGGGTGGCGGCGATAGTGTCGTGGCCGTGTCAGCATCCGACGGCAGTATCGCCTCCGAGTGGGTCCCCACCGGCTCCGTCACCGTGCGCGTCCCCGGCAAGGTGAACCTGTATCTGGCCGTCGGCGATGTGCGCGACGACGGCTACCACGACCTCACCACGGTGTTCCATGCCGTTTCGCTGCTGGACGAGGTAACGGTGCGCAATGCCGACATGCTGTCGCTGACGGTCGAGGGTGAGGGCGTGGAGTCGGTGCCCGCCGACGAGCGCAACCTGGCCTGGCGTGCGGCCGAGCTGCTGGCCGAGCACGTGGGCCGGGCGCCGGACGTGGCGATCAGCATCGACAAGTCGATCCCGGTCGCCGGTGGCATGGCCGGCGGCAGTGCCGATGCCGCCGCGGTGCTGGTGGCGATGAACACGTTGTGGGAGCTCGGCGTGCCCCGGCGTGATCTGCATGCGCTGGCCGCGCGGCTGGGCAGCGATGTCCCGTTCGCGCTGCACGGCGGCACGGCGTTGGGCACCGGCCGCGGTGAGGAGCTCGCCACGGTCCTGGCCCGCAATACCTTCCACTGGGTGCTGGCGTTCGCACACAAGGGGCTGTCCACCCCGAAGGTGTTCGGTGAGCTGGATCGGCTGCGTGCGGACACCTCGACCGGAGGCCCGCCGCGGGTCGAAGAACCTGAACCCGTGGTCGCGGCGCTGGCCTCCGGCGATCCGGCCGAACTGGCCGCGCTGTTGGGCAATGACCTGCAGGCGGCCGCGTTGAGCTTGTATCCGGACCTGCGCCGGACCTTGCGTGCCGGGGTGGACGCGGGCGCGCTGGCCGGCATCGTGTCCGGCTCGGGCCCGACGTGCGCGTTCCTGTGTCCGTCGTCGACGTCGGCGGTGGACGTGGGCGCGGAGCTGGCCGGGGCGGGTGTGTGCCGGACTGTGCGGGTGGCCAGCGGACCTGTGAGCGGTGCCCGGGTCGTGCCGGAACCGTCGAGCTCAGCCTGAGAAAGAGGCCGGACTGGCGTTGTCCGCGGTTTTCGGCGGCGGGCCGGCGTGAGGGGAGAAATGTGACGCAGGCCTCAATTGACGTGAGGGTTTGGCCAGTTACTTAAGGGTCTCTTAAGATGATCGGCGGTGAATGCTAGCGATGTCGCATCGGATGCGACTTATGCGCCCGCCGCCGGTCACGGTGGGCGGTCGCGGAGCTGTATCCCCGGTACCGGGGCATCACCTTTTCGAGACATAACTGCTCCCCAATCGTGTGCGCGCGCCTACCCAAAAGCAGCGCACACCGGGCGGAGCATGGATAACCGGGCAACTGCACCTGGCGCACTGTCGCCGGTGCCCGCGCCGCGGAAGCCAAGGAGGTCGTCGTGAGCAGATTCACCGAGAAGATGTTCCGCAACGCTCGTGAGAGCAAGCGCGGCATGGTGACTGGCGAGCCGCACGAGCCGGTGCGCCACACCTGGGGTGAGGTTCACGAACGGGCCCGGCGTATCGCCGGCGGCCTGGCCGCCGCCGGAATCGGCCACGGAGACGCGGTCGGCGTGCTGGCCGGCTTCCCGGTGGAGATCGCGCCGACGGCGCAGGGTGTGTGGATGCGGGGCGCGAGCCTGACCATGCTGCACCAGCCGACCCCGCGCACGGACCTGGCGGTGTGGGCCGAAGACACGATGAACGTGATCGGGATGATCGAGGCCGACGCCGTCATCGTCTCCGAGCCGTTCCTGGTGGCCATCCCGGTGCTCGAAGAAAAAGGGGTCAAGGTCCTTACCGTCGCCGACCTGCTGGCATCTGACCCGGTCGATCCGGTCGAGACCGGCGAGGACGACCTGGCGCTGATGCAATTGACGTCTGGCTCGACAGGGTCTCCTAAGGCCGTCCAGATCACGCACCGCAACATCCACTCCAACGCCGAGGCCATGTTCATCGGTGCGGAGTACGACGTCGACAAGGACGTCATGGTGAGCTGGCTGCCCTGCTTCCACGACATGGGCATGGTCGGCTTCCTGACCATCCCGATGTACTTCGGCGCCGAGCTCGTCAAGGTCACGCCGATGGACTTCCTGCGCGACACCCTGCTGTGGGCCAAGCTCATCACCAAGTACAAGGGCACCATGACCGCGGCGCCCAACTTCGCCTACGCACTGTTCGCCAAGCGGTTGCGCCGTCAGGCCAAGCCGGGCGAGTACGACCTGTCCACACTGCGGTTCGCGCTCTCGGGTGCCGAGCCGGTGGAGCCGGCCGACGTCGAGGACCTGCTGGACGCGGGCAAGCCCTTCGGTCTTCCGGAGTCGGCGATCCTGCCGGCCTACGGCATGGCCGAGACCTGCCTGGCGGTGTCGTTCTCGCCGTGCAACGCCGGTCTGGTGGTCGACGAGGTCGACGCCGATCTGCTGGCCGCATTGCGCCGCGCCGTGCCCGCCACCAAGGGCAACACCAAGCGGCTGGCCTCCCTCGGTCCGCTCCTGCAGGATCTCGAGGCGCGCGTCGTCGACGAGCACGGCGACGTGATGCCCGCCCGCGGCGTCGGCGTCATCGAGTTGCGCGGCGAATCTCTGACTCCCGGCTACATCACCATGGGCGGATTCCTGCCGGCCCAGGACGAGCACGGCTGGTACGACACCGGCGATCTGGGCTACATCACCGAAGAGGGCAACATCATCGTGTGTGGTCGCGTCAAGGACGTGATCATCATGGCCGGGCGCAACATCTACCCGACCGACATCGAGCGTGCCGCCGGCCGCGTCGAGGGCGTGCGTCCCGGCTGTGCCGTCGCCGTGCGGCTTGATGCCGGACACTCGCGTGAGACCTTCGCCGTCGCGGTGGAATCCAATGCTTGGCAGGACCCGGCCGAGGTGCGCCGGATCGAACATCAGGTGGCTCACGAGGTGGTTTCCGAGGTCGATATGCGTCCGCGCAATGTCGTGGTGCTCGGGCCCGGGAGTATCCCGAAGACCCCGTCGGGCAAGCTGCGTCGCGCCAACTCGGTCTCCCTGGTCACCTAGTCTTTGCGCCGCGACCGCGCGTGTCCGCTCCGCGACACGCCGCTCGCGGGCAGCACTTTGGGTAATCTCGCGGGATTTCGGCGCGCTTTTCGTGCTGGGTTTCCATTGTTGTAAGCAAATGCGATGACAGCACGTCAATTTGCCCATCGTCGACGTGAATTTGCGTATTCTGACGCGGAAACCACTTTGACGAGAGGACCAGCATGGTCAATTCCCGATGGGTTTCGGCGATTCTTGGCGCAGGCGTTATTGCTGCCGGGATTTCCGCGGGCACCGCGTGGGCAGGCGGGCCTGGGGGCTATGTCGAAGACCCCGAAGACATCTTTGCGGCAGTGGGTACGGGCGAATTCATCGACACGCTCGGCGGTTTCACCGCGACCGGTGACACCAGTGAAGAGGCCTCTGCGGCGGTGATCGCGGCGTGCCAGAACGCCGGTGGCGTCGAATGTACGGCTGACGAGGTGACCAACGACAACCTCTGCATCGTGTCGGTCGCCAGCCCGAGCAACCATGCGGTGGCCGGCGGCGCCGGGGCCACTGTGGAGGCTGCGCGCCAGGACGCGTTCAATCGAGCGGCGGCGAACAACACTCCGCTGGATGCGGATTCGCCCGTTGTCGTATCGGCCTGCCCCTGATGAGCGAGCGGAAGCCGGCGCGTTCAGCGCATGACCATTCTGGTATCGCGGTCGTAGCCCGGAAAGGGAAGGACATGATGACAGGTCGCGGCAAGTTCGCTTTCGTGATGGCGGGATTGGCGGCAGCCTCGGTTATTTCGGCGCCCGTGGCGTCGGCTCGACCGACCTGCCAGGACACCGCCACCAAGACGATCTGTTCGACCAACGGCAGCACCTCGATCAAGGTCAGGCCAGGCACCACTGCGCCGCCGGCCAACATCCCGGTGTTCCCGTGGCTGGGTATGCCCGGGGGTCGTCGCTAGTCATTTCGCCGAGTCGGAATCGAACATCCGCGGGCGGGCGTGTCTTTCGTGACGCGCCCGCCCGCGGTGGTTTGTGGCGCCGCTACGCAGGGCCGGGCGGGTGCGCATCGGGCCGGAACCGTTTCTTCACGCCGAGCGGTTGCGCCCTTGCGCGCTGAGTATAGAGAACTATACTCAGCGTCATGACATCGAAGCTTCCGCCGCGGCTGGCCGACCACCCGACCGTACGCGCGGTGCGTGCCCGTTCGGAGGCCCCGGCCCCGGACATGATCGACGCCGACTGGCTGCGTGCGTTGTGTCTGGACGCCGGGGCCGACGACGTCGCCTTCGCTGGTGCGGACAACCCGGACCTGGCCTCTGAGCGCGAGCACGTCGAGGCCGCGCTGCCGGGGGTGCGCAGCTACATCTCACTGGTGGTGAAGATGAACCGCGACAACGTGCGCTCGTCCACCCGTAGCGTGGCCAACCAGGAGTTCCACCGTAGTGGGGAGATCATCAACGAGGCGGCCCACCGGATCACCCGGGCGTTGGAGGATGCCGGCCATCGCGCGGTGAACCCGTCGGCAACCTTCCCGATGGAGATGGACAGGTACCCCGGGCGGATCTGGGTGGTGGCGCACAAGCCCGTCGCGGTAGCCTCAGGGCTGGGAGTGATGGGAATCCATCGCAACGTGATCCACCCGAGGTTCGGCAACTTCATCCTGCTGGCCACCATCTTGGTCGGCACACCGATCAGCAGTTACGGTGAGCCGCTGGACTATTCCCCGTGCCTGGAATGCAAGCTGTGTGTGGCGGCCTGCCCGGTCGGCGCGATCGGCAAGGACGGCGAGTTCGATTTCGTCGCCTGCTCGGTGCACAACTACCGCGAGTTCATGGGTGGCTTCACCGACTGGGCGCAGACCGTCGCCGACAGTGCTGACGCCGCCGAATTCCGTTCCCGGGTAAGTGATTCAGAGAATGCGTCGATGTGGCAGAGCCTGTCCTTCAAAGCCAACTACAAGGCGGCCTACTGCCTTGCGGTGTGCCCGGCGGGGGAGGACGTCATCGAGCCCTACCTCGATGACCGCCAGGAGTTCATGGACCGGGTGCTCAAACCCCTGCGAGACAAGCGGGAGACGCTGTATGTGCTGCCGAACTCGGCGGCCAAGGCGCATGCCGAGAAGCGGTTTCCGCACAAGACCGTCAAGGTGGTGGACAGCGGAATCCGGGGTGTCTGACCGGACTTCGGAATCCCCGATTGCGACGCCGCGGGGGATGATCGGGGGCGGGTCAGCCCTGCGCGAGCAGAATGACCCGTGCGGCCTCGGTGCGCGAAGCGACACCCAGTTTGCGATACACGTGATAAAGGTGGTTCGCCACCGTCTTGCTGCTCATCTGCAGCACGTTGGCGATCTGACGATTCGTGAGGCCGTTGGAGACCTCGATCAGCACCCGCCGTTCGGTATCGGTCAGTCCGGACATTCCTGGCGGTGATTCCACGGCCGGACCCTGCGCCGACCACGCCGACGCTCCCACTCTGCGGAAACCGTACTGTGCCTTCATCCTCGTCACCTGGCGACGATCTGGGTCCGGGGTCAATTCCGCGGCTATCTTCAAGGTCCTGGCATGGTCGAACGCGTCGACGTCTCGGTCGTAGGTCTGTAGGGCCGCGTCGGCCAATCGTAGGGCTTCATCCCGGTCGGCGTCCGCACACATCAGTGCCTGGGCACGCAATGTGGTGGCGCGGGTCCACCGGCTACAGCCTGGGGTGTCGGCAACCGCTGTGAGATGGGCGAGAACCGGGACGGCCTCATCGCGGCGTCCGGTTGCGACGAGGGCCTCGACCAGGTCGGCGTGCCAGCGAGCCAACTGCGGAGCCAGGAGACCGCCTGACTGCTCGAATGACCAGCACTCCTCAAGTGCGGCAACAGCGTCGGCGTACCGTCCGGCGCTCAGCGCCACCAGACCGGCATTGGCAAGCAGAAAGTACCTGGCGCCGAAGGTATGTAGCTCGTCGGAGATGCTGAATCCGAGCGCCAGATCATCGTCGGCGGCCCGATCGTCACCCCGGATGGCCCGCACCCGCGCCCGCAACGACAACCAGAACGGGGCGAAGGCGCGCTGCCCAGTGGCAAGACTGAGTGCGATCGCCTCGTCCAGACAGACCAGTGCCTCGTCGAATCGTGATGAGCGGACCCGAGTTTCACCCAGTGCGCCGAAGGTCATCGCCAAGCTGGTTCGCGCACCTTCACCTCGTAGTCGAGTGCTCAGTGGGGTCAGTATCTCGACAGCGGTGCTGTACCGTTCCGCGATGGACAACGCTCGGCCGAGATGCAGGCCGACGGTGGGGTCCACCTCCACCACACCGTCTAATTGCAGGTCGCCGAGCAGCTCGTCGACCAGATGATTGGCCCGCGCCTCATCGCTGGCGCAGGCGGCGTGCGCGAGCGTCAACCGTGCCGCCACCCACTCCGGCGTACTGGGCTTGCACAGTTCGACGGCCGTCTCGGCGTTCTGGACGATGTCACCGACCAGCCCCAACATGCCGAGCGGAATACCCATCCTGGCATACAGAATGCCGATGTCGTCGCGCGACGCCGCGGCCGCGCACTCGGAAAGTCGTTGCCATGCAACCGCAGGAGCACCATCGACGGCCTCCAGTGTGGCCAACGAGACCGTGGCAGCGACGTGCAGGTCACGGCAAGACGGGTCGGCCAGCACAGCCTCCAACCGATATCGCGCCGCCAACGGCTCGCCCGCTACAGCGAGTAATCCGGCCGTCTCCATGTGCAGTTGGGCGCGGCGCACCGGAGACTCGGTCAACTCGACCGCGCAGTCGAGCGCGTAGGCGGCCGCGGCGGTGGCGCCGAGCATCCGCTGCACATGCGCCGCGTCGGTGAGCGCGTCCGCAAGTTCTTCGTCGGGGCCCAACGTGCCCCGCGCCCGATGCAGCAGCCGGATGTGCTCGGGTGTCGCCGACGATGCGGCCAGCTCGAGGTTGAGGGCACGCCAACGAGACTGTGGCATCGCGCGCAGCGCGGCGGTCCGCAGCAAGGGATGTCGCAGAGTCAGCACTCCTTCGTGGAGCCGGGCCAGCCCGACGTCCTCGAGTGCCGCCACTCCGTCGACGACCAGGCCGGGGCGCAGCTCGGCGATCACCGACCAGGTTCCGCTCGCCGATACCGCGGCCAGATCCAACACCTCTCTGGCGGCGGTGCCGGCGAGTGGAAGTTGGCGAGTGAACACGGTGTGCAAGTCACCGACGAGGGGGAGCTCATCGGGCAGCCGCGCCGAACCGGCGAGCTGGTCGGAGGACAACGCATCCGGCAGGTGGG
This sequence comes from Mycobacterium syngnathidarum, assembly GCF_001942625.1. Lineage (GTDB taxonomy): Bacteria > Actinomycetota > Actinomycetes > Mycobacteriales > Mycobacteriaceae > Mycobacterium > Mycobacterium syngnathidarum. Next base: position 153,674 of record NZ_MLCL01000062.1, on the reverse strand, counting down.
TCAGTGCGAGCGGATTACCCGCAGCGACTTCCAACAGCTTGCGTGCGACCTCGGGTGCCACCGGCCGCTCGCTGGAAGTCTCCAGCAACTCGGCCGCGGCGTCGATCGGTAACCCATCAAGTTGTTCGACGCGGAACCCTTCGGCAAAACGATGCATCGCCGGCGTGCTCCGCGCGGTGATCACCACGAGCACCCCGCTGACTGGCGACCGGCGCAGAGCAAGGCTCACCGCCGTGCGGCTGGACGGATCGGCATCGTGGATATCGTCGATCAACAATGCGGTCGGGCCGGCCTGATTCAGCGTGTCGCGCAGCACTTCCGCCGCTTGAAACACATCCGTGCCGGGCATACCGCCGACGGCCGAGATCGCCGGCGAACGCAACGCGGACACGCAGTCGGCCACCGTCGACAGCGGCAGCGACAGTTCCTCACCGCGGCAGGTGACCGTGCGTGCCTGCCGGCCGATCCGCTCGGCCAGCCAGCCGAGCACGCTGGACTTGCCGACGCCGGCGTCGCCGAGCAGCACCAACACCTGCCCGCCGCCGCCGCATGCCTGGCGCCAGGCGTCGGCCAGCACCTCCATGAGCGCGACGCGCCCGACGATACCTGCCATAAGGCAGGCAGGTTATCCGACCAAACAGCTGTGCGTACGACCTATTCGTCGCCTTCTTCCAGGATCAGTTCCCAGCGGTCTTCCTCATCGACGCCGCCCGCGGTTACCTTGACCGGACGGGTATCGCCACGCCGGTCGGCGGCGACGCACTCGAACGACTTACCGATCTCGACTACCTTCAACCCATCACCGCACGACACCGTCACCTCGAACCCGCGGTCGGCCGAGATGTTCCCGGACAGTTCCACGGCCAACGCCTGTAGGTCGTAGACGGTGTCCATCGTGCGGTAATCGACGTTGCCGTCGTCATCGGTCAGGGTGGCCTGGACTCGTACGTCCTCACCCTCGAGATCCGCCTTGCAGATGAAGGTGTCGCCCTTTTTCGGCGCTTCTGCCTGCCGAGGGCATTCCACTCCCGAAACCTGGCTGGAGATCTTTTCGTACGTCGCGTTCAACGTGTCGGCGATGGCGTTTTCGAGCTTCTCGTAGTCAGGCTGGCCGGCCGACACCGAGAACTGGCAACTCGCCAAGGCGGGGACTGCGAGCAGCAGCCCGATCGTTGCGTTCAGAGGAGGCATGCGGAAAACGCTACCCACCTGGTAGTTCCGCGGATATAGGGAAATATGCCCATGCCCGGCTTCGGTGCAAGCCGAGATGTCACCAGGCGTGCACGGTGTTCTGGGCCGGCTCCAGGCCCTGAGCGATCAGCAGCTCGGTGGCGTCGGCGGCCTGCTCGCAGATTGTCGGCACCTCGGCGCGTTCGGCGGCGGTGAAGGCCTCCAACACGAATGCCGCCGGATCCTTGCGGCCAGGCGGGCGACCCACCCCGATGCGGACTCGCTGAAAGTCCTTGCTGCCCAAGGCTGACGCGACCGACCGCAGCCCGTTGTGGCCACCTTCTCCGCCACCGACTTTGAGCCGGATCCGGCCGAAGTCGATGTCGAGTTCGTCGTGGATGACCACGATCCGGGCTGGCGGTACGGAGTAGAACTTGGCCAAAGGTCCGACCTGGCGGCCGGATTCGTTCATGTAGCAGCGAGGCTTGGCCAGTACCACCGGAGCTCCCGCGAGCCGCCCGGTAACCACCTCGGCGCCAGATTTCTTGTGCACCTTGAAGGCCGAGCCGATGCGGGCGGCCAGTATGTCGGCCACCATGAACCCGATGTTGTGCCGGGTCTTGGCATAGGCGGGCCCGGGGTTCCCCAGGCCCACCACCAGCAGCGGCTCGGCCATTCGCGGAATGTCCTACCTGATTACTCGGAAGCCTAATTACTCGGATTCTTCGGCGGCTTCGGCAGCAGGCTCCTCGGCGGCGGCCTCGCCGGCCTCGCCGGCACCCTCGGACTCGAGCTCCTCGGCGCTGGGGGCCTCGACGATGTTGGCCACGAGCAGTTCGGGATCCGACACCAGCGAAACGCCGGCCGGCAGGGCGATCTGGCCGGCAGTGATCTGGGTGCCGGCCTCGGCGCCCTCGATCGACACGGTCAGGTGATCGGGGATCGACAGGGCCTCGGCCTCGATCTCGATGGCGTTGGCGTCCTGGGTGACCAGGGTGCCCGGGGCGGCGTCGCCCTCGAGGGTGACGGTGACCTCGACGTGGACCTTCTCACCACGACGCACGACGAGCAGGTCGGCGTGCTGGATGTTGCGGCGGATCGGGTGGATGTCGAGGGACTTGGTCAGGGCCAGCTGCTCCTTGCCCTCGATGTCGAGGGTCAGCACGGCGTTGGTGCCCGCGTGGCGCAGCACGGCAGCGAACTCGCGGGCATTGATCTCGAGGTGCTGGGGCTCGGTGCCGTGGCCGTAGAGCACGGTGGGCACCTTGCCGTCACGGCGGGCCTGACGCGAGGCGCCCTTGCCGGTGCGGGTACGCACGTTGGCAGTCAGCTTGTTGGGGATGTTCTTGGCGGCGGCCTTGGCCATGATGTTGCTCCTCTAATTGCGGTACTGCGGTCGGATCGTCAGCACGGCAAGGGTCGCAACACTTGTAGAAGTTCCCGCCGATAACGGTGGTCTGTGAAGGTCCACCCTCGCCGTGACGCCTGGTCAGGGTAGCAAAGAGCAGGCTGTCGGCAAAAATCGTCCAGCTACCGCTACAGCGGGTAGGTGATCTTGGTGAGCTGCTCGGACAGCTCCCACAGCCCCTTCTGCGTCTCCACACGCCGGGCCAGCGGGCTGCGACCGACTGGCTGGCTGGGACCGAACTGGCCGAACCGCGGGCCGATGAAGCTGTCGCCGGGGACATCCTGGGAGGCCGCGAACAGCGTCTGACGGGCGCCGAATGACGCGTCACTGGCGAACGCCCGGTTGGCGACGGCCATCATCCTGGCGCCGAACTTGTTGCCGGTCTGGCCCTGCAGGTTGGTCGCCGAGTAGCCGGGGTGGGCGGCCAGCGCACGCACCTGCGAGCCCGATGCCGTCAGCCGGCGCTGCAGTTCGGAGGTGAACATCAGATTGGCCAGCTTGGATTGGCCGTAGGCCAGCCAGGCCGAATACGGCCGCGACTTCCAATTGAGGTCCCGCAGGCTGATCTGCCCGATCCAGTGCATCAACGACGACACCGTCACCACCCGACCGGTGATCTTGGGCAGCAGCAGGTTGGTCAGCGCGAAATGGCCGAGGTGGTTGGTGCCGATCTGGCTCTCGAAGCCATCGACGGTCCGGCTGAGCGGCACGGCCATGATGCCGGCGTTGTTGATCAGCACGTCGACGCTCTCGACGGTGTCGGCGAACTCGTGCACCGATGCGAGGTCCTGCAGATCGAGCTTGCGGACCTCGACGGATCCGCCGGTCATGGTGGCCGCGGCGGCGGTGCCCTTGTCCAAGTTGCGGACCGCGATGGTGACCTTGGCGCCGACGCGGGCGAGTTCACGGGCGGTGACGAGCCCCAGGCCACTGTTGGCGCCGGTGACGATCACCCGGCGGCCGGAGAACGAAGGCAGATCAGCGCTGGTCCATCCACTCATGCTGACCACCCTACGGTCCGGCGTCACTTCTTCGCGATGTTGAAGCCCGCGATGATCGACTCGATGTCTTGGCCCTGCGCCGCGGCCTCGTCGGCATATGTCGTCACGGTGAGCTGGACGAGATAGCGCTGCGGCGGCTGCAGCCCGTCGTCGGCGACAACGACGCGGTTGTAGCTCTGCATGCGCTTGCCGTTGAGGTCGTAGCTGCCCTCGATCATCGCCGACGGGAAGCCTTTCCAATCGGCGGTGGATGCGTTGAGCTGCTTGAAGTTCTCCGAGAGCTGGGCGTCGGCGTAGCCGTGCTCTTTGAGGGCCTTTGGTGCGTCGAAATCGCCGTGCAACTGGAAGGCGAGCATCATCGCGGTGGGGTAGGTGTCACCCTTGGCGATCATTCGGGTACCCGGCGCGAGGTTCGGATTGTTGTAGGGGTGCCACCCCGGCGGGGTCGGCATCGTCACGGACAGGTGGGGGATCTTCTCGGGTGCGACGGGTTCGCCGACCACGCCGGAGTCCTCCAGGTACTGCCACAGCGGCACCGGTTGGTCGTCCGCAGCAGCGGCCGGGGTCGTCGAACTCGTCGTCCAGATCGACTTGTAGTCAGGCGTTTCGGCGCCGCAGCCGGTGGCCAGGATCCCCGTCGCGGCGGCGATGGCAAGCAGCTGCTTCACAGAATCTCGCGCACCGAATCGATCGGGCGGGCCAGCCGGGTGCCCTTGTCGGTGACGACGAACGGGCGCTCGATCAGGATCGGGTGCTCGGCCATCGCGTCGAGCAGTTCATCGTCGGAGGCATCGGCCAAACCCAGCTCGGTGTAAAGGGTTTCGCGTTTGCGTGCCGCGGTCCGCACGTCGATGCCTGCGTCGGCAATCATCTGCTTCAACTCCGCGCGGGTCGGCGGGGTCTTGAGATACTGCACTATCTCAGGCTCGATCCCGTTCTCGCGCAACAGTTCCAGCGTCTTGCGCGAGGTCGAGCATTTCGGATTGTGAAAAATCCGCGCCATTACGCGGACCCGTCGAACAGCCCGGTCACCGAACCGTTCTCGAACACCGCGCGGATGGTGCTGGCCAGCAGCGGTGCGATGGACAGCACGGTCAGCTGCGGGAACTTCTTGTCGTCGGTGATCGGCAGCGTGTTGGTGACGATCACCTCACGGGCGCCGCAGTCGGCCAGACGCTGGGCGGCCGGGTCGGACAGCACACCGTGGGTGGCCGCGATGATGACGTCTTTGGCGCCGTCCTCACGCAGCAGCTTGACCGCGCCGGCGATGGTGCCACCGGTGTCGATCATGTCGTCGGTCAGGATGCAGGTCTTGCCCTTGACGTCACCGACGACGCGGTTGGCCTTGACCTGGTTGGGGACCAGCGGGTCGCGGGTCTTGTGGATGAAGGCCAGCGGCACGCCGCCCAGCGAGTCTGCCCACTTCTCGGCGACGCGTACACGACCCGAGTCGGGGGAGACGACCACCAGGTCGGAGTCGCCGTACTTGTCACCGATGTAGCCGCACAGCAGCGACTGGCCGCGCATGTGGTCGACCGGGCCGTCGAAGAACCCCTGGATCTGGTCGGTGTGCAGGTCGACCGAGACGATGCGGTCGGCGCCGGCGGTCTTGAGCAGATCGGCGACCAGGCGGGCCGAGATGGGCTCGCGGCCGCGGTGCTTCTTGTCTTGGCGCGCATACGGATAGAACGGCAGGATCGCGGTGATCCGCTTGGCGCTACCACGCTTGAGCGCGTCGATCATGATGAGCTGTTCCATCAACCACTGGTTGAGCGGGGCCGGGTGCGATTGCAGTACGAACGCGTCGCAGCCGCGCACGGACTCATCGAACCTGACGAAGATCTCGCCGTTGGCAAAGTCGCGGGCGGTCTGCGCCGTGACCTCGATGTCGAGTTCCTTGGCGACCTGCTCCGCCAGCTCCGGGTGCGCGCGCCCCGAGAACAGCATCAGGTTTTTTCGATTGTCGGTCCAGTCCGTGGCCACTATGGCTGCCTTCGCGGTTGGGGATCGATACGGGGCAATCGTACGTAGCGTTTCTGGTAGTTCGTAGCCGGGTTACCAGATTGCCAACACGAATCGTCGGACAGAGACCATCAGCGCCGCGATCTGCAGCCACCGGGTGACCGTAAATCGCGGCACAACGGGTTATCCCCAGGCTGTCGATCCGGTACTGGTGGCTGGCGCCTCGGCCGTACGACCATGGCAGCGTGGATATCGACCACGTGCTTCGACAGCAGGCGGGGACCATCTCGCGCCGGCAGGCGCTCGATGCGGGAATGAAGCAGCACGATATCCGGAGGTTGCTCAGACGCAACGAGTGGGCGCGGGTCCACGATGGCGTGTACGTCGACCACACGGGACCGTTGAGTTGGTTGCAACGGGCCTGGGCGGCAGTGCTTTATGCGGCCCCGGCCGCACTGTGCCTCGAATCGGCCTTGTCGGACGAAGGCTCTGTGATCCATGTCGGCGTCGCCCGCAAACGGACCTCGTTGGCTGAGCCGCCCGGCGTCCGTATCTACCATTTCGCGCACCTCGAGGAGCGGGTGCTGTGGCATGTCGGGCCGCCACGTATGCGCTACGAGGAAGCTGCGCTCGAGGTTGCCTGCCGTGCGACGTCCGAATTTGACGCCATTGCGGTCCTGGCCAACGCCTGTCAGTCGCGGCGCACCACCGCTCGGCGTTTGCTCCGCACCCTCGATGCTCGTCGACGAGTGCGCCGTCGCCGCTGGATGCGGGCAATACTGCTGGATATTGCCGAAGGCACGTGCTCGGTCCTCGAACACGGGTATCTCAGTCGCGTGGAGCGGGCACACGGGTTACCCCGGGCCGATAGACAGAAGCGTTCTGCCTCGTCGATAGGTGTTCGTTACCGCGATAACGAGTATGGGCAACGGCTTGTGGTCGAACTCGACGGTCGCACGTTCCACGACTCGTGGTCGGCGCGGAACAAGGATTTCGAACGCGATCTCGATGCTGCGGTGGAGGGATTGTCGACTGTCCGGCTGTCATACCGGCAGGTATTCGACCGACCGTGTCGGACTGCCGCGAAGGTTGCCCAAGTCATGCGGCGGCACGGGATCGAGGTGGGCGGGCGGGTCTGTGGGCCGGGGTGCGACTTCGATCTGCTCGACCTCGCGGCCTGACCTGGCTTGAAATCTTGAAATGTTGTCAGTGCCGCGATCTACAGCCACATGCTGACCGCAAATCGCGGCACAAGGGGTCAGTCGGTCTCGTCGGCCCGGCCCTCGCGGGCGTTGCGCGCGGCCTCGGCCGCGGCCGAACCGGGACGCTTGCGCTGCACCCAGCCTTCGATGGTGCGTTGGGCGTTGTCCGAGACCGCCAGGGCGCCGGGTGGGACGTCGTCGCGCAGCACGGTGCCCGCCCCGGTGTACGCGCCGTCGCCGACGGCGACCGGGGCGATGAACATGGTGTCGGAGCCGGTGCGCACGTGGGAGCCGATGGTGGTGCGGTGCTTGTTCTCGCCGTCGTAGTTGACGAAGACGCTGGACGCTCCGATGTTGCTGTGGTCGCCGATGTCGGCGTCGCCGACATAGGTCAGGTGCGGCACCTTGGTGCCGGTGCCGATGGTGGAGTTCTTCGTCTCGACGAAGGCGCCGAGTTTGGCGTCGGACCCGAGGATCGTGCCCGGCCGCAGGTAGGTGAACGGACCGACGGTGGCGCCCGCGCCGATCACGGCGAGCTGGCCGTGCGTGCGCACCACCGATGCGCCGTCACCCACCTCGACGTCGGTGAGCGTGGAGTCCGGGCCGATCTCGCAGCCGGCGCCGATCTCGGTGGTGCCGAGCAGCTGGGTGCCGGGACGCACGACGGTGTCGCGGCCGATGGTGACGTCGACGTCGATCCAGGTGGTGGCCGGGTCGACGATCGTGACGCCGGCGCGTTGATGGCGGGCCACGATGCGGCGGTTGAGCTCGGCGCCGAGGTCGGCCAGTTGCACCCGGTCGTTGACGCCGGCCACCAGCGCACTGTCGTCGACGTGCATGGCCCGCACGGTCCGGCCGTCCTGCCGCACGATCGCGATGACGTCGGTGAGGTACAGCTCCTGCTGGGCGTTGTTCGAGCTCAACCGGCTCAGCGCGGAGCGCAGGTCGGCGATGTCGAAGGCGTACACCCCGGCGTTGACTTCGCGGATGGCCCGCTGCGAGTCGGTGGCGTCGGCCTGCTCGACGATGCCGATGACCTCGTTGTCCTGGGTGCGCAGGATGCGTCCGTAACCCGTGGGGTCGGGCACGGTGGTGGTCACGATCGTGGCGGCGGCGGTCGCGGCGCTGTGGGTTTCGATGAGGCCGGCCAGGGTGTCGGCGTCGAGCAGCGGGACATCACCCGAGGTCACCACGACGGTTCCGGCGAATTCGTCGGGCAGCGCGCTCAGGCCGCAGGCCACGGCGTGGCCGGTGCCCAGTTGCTGGTCCTGGATCGCGACGTCGATGGCGCGGCCCAGCTTGTCGGCCAACTCGCCGACCGCGGGGGCGATGCGCTCGCGGTCATGTCCGAGAACCACCACCAGATGCTGGGCGGCCGCGTTGGCGACGGTGTGCACCGCGTGGCTGAGCATGCTGCGGCCGGCCAGGGTGTGCAGCACCTTGGGGGTGTCCGAGCGCATTCGGGTGCCGGCACCTGCTGCCAGTACGACGACTGCGGCCTCGGTGGAAGACACTGTTCCCCTCTCTGCTGCGTGCTGCCTGGGCCGATTGGCACGCCTGAGCTCCGTCGCCAGGACTCGAACCTGAACTATCTGAACCAAAATCAGAGGTGCTGCCGATTACACCACGACGGAATGTCCGGGAGAGACTCTAGTCGAACGGTCTAGCCTGATATGCGTGGCAGCACCCGAGAAGGAAGTGCGGGCCCCTCGGGCCCGGATGACCGGCAACGAACGGCGACAACAGCTCATCGAGATCGCCAAGTCGCTGTTCGCCGAGCGGGGCTACGAGGGCACCTCGATCGAGGAGATCGCCCAGCGTGCCAATGTCTCGAAACCCGTGGTCTACGAGCACTTCGGCGGCAAGGAAGGCCTGTACGCCGTCGTCGTCGACCGGGAGATGTCGGCCCTGCTGGACGGGATCACATCCTCGCTGACCAACAACCGGTCCCGGGTACGGGTCGAGCGGGTGGCACTGGCGCTGCTGACCTACGTCGAAGAGCACACCGACGGCTTCCGCATCCTGATCCGCGACTCACCGGCGGCCATCACCTCGGGCACCTACGCGACGTTGCTCAATGACGCCGTCAACCAGGTGTCCTCGATCCTGGCCGGGGATTTCTCCCGCCGCGGGCTCGATCCGGATCTCGCGCCGCTCTACGCCCAGGCCCTGGTCGGGTCGGTGTCGATGACCGCGCAGTGGTGGCTCGACGTGCGTGAACCCAAGAAAGAGGTGGTGGCGGCGCACGTGGTCAACCTGGCCTGGAACGGGCTGACCCATCTGGAGTCGGACCCAGTCCTGCACGAGGAGTAGGTCAGCAAACTGCAACCTTAGGGTTGCAGCAACAGGGCCTCATGTGCAACTCTTGGGTTGCAGTAATCCGGCCAGAAAGGAATCCGATATGACCACCGACTTCGACCGCATCGAGCGCGAGATCACCATCGACGCACCGGCGCAACGCGTCTGGGACCTGGTGAGCGAACCCGGCTGGTACATCAACGATGAGCAGATCACCGAACACCACATCGAGCGTGACGGCGACGTCGCGATCGTCACCGACCCCACGCACGGGCGGTTCGCGCTGCGGACCGTCGCGGTCGACGAGCCGCGCTATGTGGCCTTCCGGTGGCACATCGACGCCGACGATCTCGACAGCTCATCCACCCTCGTCGAATTCTGGATCACCCCAGCACCGTCCGGCGTAGTGCTGCGCGTCGTCGAGAGCGGATTTGCCTCGCTCGACGAGCCTGAAGCCGACCGCCGCTCCCGGTTCGACGATCACAGCGGCGGCTGGCCGCTCGAGCTCGGCCTCGCCCAGAAGTATCTGGTGGGAGCCGCGGCCGGTGCCTGAAAGTGCGTCACCGGTACAGGTTTTCGCGGCGCTTGCCGACGACAGCCGGTGGCAGGTGCTCGTCGCGCTCGGGCGTCATCCCGCCTCGGCGTCGGCGCTGGCCGACGAACTCCCGATCACCCGCCAGGCCATCGCCAAACACCTGAAAGTGCTCACCGATGTCGGCTTGGTGGCGGCCACCCGCGTGGGGCGTGAGGTCAAGTACGAGGCGGTGGGGGCTCGGCTCAGCGAGGTGGCGCGTCGGCTCGACGGGATCGCCGCAGGCTGGGAACGCCGGCTCGCGCGGATCAAGGACGCTGTCGAGCAGGACGGCTGACGGGCTCAGTTCCTGCCGAACGACCTCGTCTCCGTCCGGGTGGCGATGAAGCCGTTGCCCTTCTGCGGATCGGCCATCCGGCAAGCCAACAGGACGTCGTCGGTGTGGATACAGGTGGCGTTGCCGATGTCGAAGCGTTGCCCGGCGGGCAGCATCGGCGCCTCGTCCTCGGTGAGACCGTCAACCGGGCTGAGCGGCTCTTCGGTACGGGAGAAGCTCATCGGAATGGCGCCGTTGGTGGTGCCGTAGCTGAACAGGTGCGCGAGGTTCGCGCCGTCGGGGGCGCCGACGAACGGCCCGCGGCAGTCCAGTGCGTACATCGCTCGGTGCTGGGTGGCCATGCAGACGAAGCCGTCGGGCGTGCGGAAGCCCTGCACCGGAAACCCCTCGCCCTCGCGAAGGACGTACTGCGCCGGATCCACCGTGGGGTAGGCGGCGAAGTCGGGGACGCCATCCGGTCGCAGGTGGGTCGGGACGGGTTCGTCGGCGGAGTTCGACGTGTCCCGCTTGGTCAGCCAGATGATGGCGAGCGCCACCGTCAGCACCACAACGAGCGCTGCCGCCCACCGCTTCATCGCTCCATGATCGCCCCGGGCAGATCGCGGTGGAGCCAAATCCAAGGCCCCGTAGAATGGCGCGCATCATGACCGCACCGGGGCACAACCATGTCCAGACCCCGATTGCGGGTCTCGTTGAGCTGGCATTGACCGATCCGTCCCTGCAGGACGTCCTTCGCCGTGCCGCCGACCGGCCCGCCGATCTGGCACTCGTCGGGCCGGCCAGCGCCCGCGTGCTGGTGGCTGCCGGCCTGGCCCAGCAGGGCCCGCTGCTGGTGGTTGCCGCCACGGGTCGCGAGGCCGACGATCTGACCGCCGAACTGCGCGGTGTGATCGGCGATGCCGTCGCCCTGTTCCCATCCTGGGAGACACTGCCGCACGAGCGGCTGTCCCCGGGTGTGGAGACCGTCGGCGCCCGATTGTTGCTGCTGCGCAGGCTGGCTCACCCTGGCGATGAGACGTTGGGCGCGCCGCTGCGGGTGGTGGTCACCACCACGCGGTCCCTGTTGCAGCCGATGGCCCCCGATGTCGTGAGTACCGAGCCGGTCACCCTCGCCGTCGGTGCCGAGGCAGAGTTCGAGGCCGTCATTGCCCGGCTGGTCGACCTGGCCTACACCCGCGTCGACATGGTCGGCAAACGCGGCGAGTTCGCCGTGCGCGGCGGCATCCTCGACGTGTTCCCGCCGACCGCCGAGCACCCGGTGCGCGTCGAGTTCTGGGGCGACGAGATCTCCGAGATACGGATGTTCTCGATCGCCGATCAGCGCTCGATTCCCGAGATCCCGGTGCAGCACGTGGTCGCCATGCCCTGCCGCGAACTGCTGATGACGCCGGATGTGCGTGAGCGGGCCGCGGTGCTTTCTCAAGAACACCCCACCCACGAGAACAGCGTCCCGGGCAGCGTGCCCGACATGCTGGCCAAGCTCGCCGAGGGTATCCCCGTCGACGGCATGGAGGCGCTGCTGCCGCTACTGCACCCGGTGCAGCCGACGACGCTGACCCACCACCTGCCCGAGGGTGCGCCGGTGCTGCTGTGTGACCCGGAGAAGGTGCGGACCCGGGCAGCGGACCTGATCAAGACCGGTCAGGAGTTCCTGGAGGCCTCGTGGTCGACGGCTGCGGTCGGCGGCGACGCACCTATCGACATCGAGGCGCTCGGCGCGTCGGGCTTTGTGCCCTTCGACCAGGCGCGTGAGGACGCCGTCGCCGGGGGGCACCCGTGGTGGACGCTGAGCCAATTGCCCGACGGCAAGGCCACCGAACTCGACCTGCGGCCGTCGCCGTCCGCGCGCAGTCAGCAGAGCCTTGAAGAGATCTTCGCGATGCTTCGCGCCCACGTGGCCACCGGCGGGTACGCCGCGGTGGTCACCCCGGGCACCGGCACCGCGCACCGGGTCGTGGAACAGCTCGGCGAATCCGATACTCCCGCAGGGATGTTGGAGCCCGGCGCGGCGCCCAAGGCCGGGGTGGTCGGGGTGCTCAGGGGGCCGCTACACGACGGTGTGATCCTGCCCGGGGCCAACCTCGTCATCATCACCGAGACCGACCTGACCGGTAACCGGGTGACGGCGTCGGAGGGGAAAAAGCTTGCGGCCAAACGCCGTAACGTCGTCGACCCGCTGGCGTTGACCGCCGGTGACCTGGTCGTGCACGACCAACACGGCATCGGCAAGTTCGTCGAGATGACCGAGCGTGTCGTCGGCGGAGCTCGCCGCGAGTACCTGGTGCTGGAATACGCGTCGTCCAAGCGTGGTGGCGGATCAGACCGGCTGTATGTACCGATGGATTCGCTGGATCAGCTGTCGCGGTACGTCGGCGGCGAGGCGCCGTCGTTGTCGAAGCTCGGCGGAAGCGACTGGGCCAACACGAAAACAAAGGCTCGCAAGGCTGTTCGTGAGATCGCCAGTGAACTGGTGGCGCTGTACGCCAAGCGGCAATCGGCGCCAGGGCACGCATTCGGTCCCGATACTCCATGGCAGAACGAGATGGAGGACGCGTTCGGCTTCACCGAGACCATGGACCAGATGACCGCGATCACCGAGGTCAAATCGGATATGGAGAAGCCGGTTCCGATGGATCGGGTGATCTGCGGCGATGTGGGCTATGGCAAGACCGAGATTGCGGTGCGGGCGGCGTTCAAGGCCGTGCAGGACGGCAAGCAGGTCGCGGTGTTGGTGCCGACGACGCTGCTGGCCGATCAGCATTTGCAGACCTTCACCAACCGGATGGCGGGTTTTCCGGTGACCGTCAAGGGGTTGTCGCGGTTCACCGATCCCGCCGAGTCGCGGGCCACGATGGAAGGGATGGCCGACGGATCGGTCGACGTCGTGATCGGAACCCACCGCTTGTTGCAGACCGGTGTGACGTGGAAAGACCTGGGCCTCATCATCGTTGACGAGGAACAGCGGTTCGGCGTCGAGCACAAGGAACACATCAAGTCGATGCGCACCCACGTCGACGTCCTCACCATGAGCGCCACCCCGATCCCGCGCACCTTGGAGATGAGCCTGGCCGGCATCCGGGAGATGTCGACGATTCTCACCCCACCCGAGGAGCGCTACCCGGTGCTGACCTACGTCGGCCCGCAGGACGACAAGCAGGTGGCCGCGGCCCTGCGCCGTGAACTGCTGCGCGACGGGCAGGCGTTCTACATCCACAACCGGGTGCGCACGATCGATCAGGCCGCGGCACGGATCCGCCAGCTGGTGCCCGAGGCCCGGGTCGTCGTCGCCCACGGGCAAATGAACGAGGAGACGCTGGAGAAGACGGTCGAGGGCTTCTGGAACCGCGAATACGACATCCTGGTCTGCACCACGATCGTCGAGACCGGGCTGGACATCTCCAACGCGAACACGCTGATCGTCGAGCGGGCCGACACCTTCGGCCTGTCCCAGTTGCATCAGCTGCGTGGCCGCGTCGGCCGTAGCCGTGAGCGTGGTTACGCCTACTTCCTGTACCCGCCCAATTCGCCGCTGACCGAGACCGCATACGACCGGTTGGCCACGATCGCGCAGAACAACGAGCTGGGTGCGGGTATGGCCGTGGCCATGAAAGACCTGGAGATCCGTGGCGCGGGCAACGTGCTGGGTGTCGAGCAGTCCGGGCATGTCGCCGGTGTGGGTTTCGACCTCTACGTGCGGCTGGTCGGTGAGGCCGTGGAGGCCTACCGGGCCGCGGCCGACGGGAAAACCGTTGCCACGCCGGAGGAAACGAAGGAAGTGCGCGTCGATCTCCCGGTCGACGCACATCTGCCGCCGGAGTACATCGGAAGTGATCGGTTGCGGCTGGAGGGGTACCGGCGGCTGGCGGCGGCCACGGACGAGGACGCGGTGCGGGCCGTCGTGGACGAGCTCGTCGACCGTTACGGTCCGTTGCCCGTCGAAGCGCAGCGCCTTGTCGCGGTGGCCAGGCTGCGGCTGTTGTGCCGCGAGTACGGCATCACCGAGATCGGTGCGGTGTCGGCATCCACGGTGAAGCTGTCGCCCATGGTTCTGCCGGACTCCGCCCAGCTCAGGCTCAAGCGGATGTACCCGGGCGGGCACTATCGAGCGACGACGTCAACCGTGCAGGTGCCGCTGCCGCGCGCCGGTGACGGTGTCGGGGCACCACGTATTCGCGATCTTGAATTGGTGCAGTGGGTGGCCGGATTGGTCCTGGTGCTCAACGGGCAAACGCAAAGCGCTGTCGATATCACCGCTGGACTGGATTCCGCAGAATAAATTCTGCAGCCTATTTCCTGGTAGGTGCGCCTTTTGCCGGCATGTGCCGGTCGAATCTAGAAAGCGCCGTTAACGCGGTGGCGTGGGGACCCGACATACATGTCGGGGGTCAAGGTATTGCACTGTCGTCCGAAGGAGCGGCGACGGGTCGTCGGGCATACGGCGGTCACGCAATTTCCCAAACCGAACATCACGCGATCGCCACGGTTGGTGGATCGGTCGCGATGACGCAAGGCGAAGGAGTGATCATGGACTTCAAGAAGTTCGCAGTAACCACCTCAATGGCCGGCGCACTGGGTCTGGGTGCATTTGGCCTGGGTACGGGCCTGGCGCACGGTGATCCGGGCGTGCCCCAACCGCCGCCGGTCCCCGGCCCGGTGGTGCCGGGTGTGAACGTTCCTGATGTGAATGTGCCCAGTGTGAATGTTCCTGATGTGAATGTTCCGAGCGTGAATGTTCCTGATGTGAACGTGCCGAGCGTGAACGTGCCGGACGTGAATGTGCCGAGTGTCAACGTTCCTGATGTGAACGTGCCCACCGTGCGGTTCCCTGAGGTGGACAATTTCTTCCAGCAGCCGAACGGAAATATCGCGCCCGGACAGTTGATGAATTCACCGACCATCAACGGCGTTGCGAATCCGTTCTACGGAATTCCGCCTGGTCAGCTGAAGACCCAGCCGACGGTGAACGGGCTGGTAAACCCGTTCTACAACGAAACTCCCGGCCACTGGGTGGTCCCGGAGGGCGAGTTCCCGCCGGAGTCATAAACCACGGTCTGTGACATGATGGCCGCCTTGCCTTCGGGCAGGGCGGCCATCCCGTGCGGGGCCCGCCCGACGTCGGCGAAACACGGCGTTGGCCGCTTTCACCAGGAGCGTCGCAGTCCGGCACAGTGTTGGTATAACCGAGATCAGCAAATCTCGTCGAAGTGGTGAGGGGGTGGAGCCCGATGACCGTGGTATTGGTCGATCCGCGCCGACCCTCTCTCGTTCCGGTGGAAGCGATCGAATTCCTGACCGGTGATGTGCAGTACACCGAGGAAATGCCGATCAAGGTGCCGTGGACTTTGCCGGCGGCGCGGCCCATCTACGGCGATGACGAAGACAACCCGGCGCCGGTGCTCCTTTCTTCCGATCCGGAGCATCCGGCGGTCAAGGCCCGGCTGGCAGCCGGGGACCGCTTGATCGCGGCTCCTCAGGCGCAAGCGGGGGAGCGGCTGGTGGATGCCGTGGCGATGATGGACAAGCTGCGGAGCGACGGTCCTTGGGAGAGTGAGCAGACCCATGACTCGTTGCGTCGCTATCTCCTAGAGGAAACCTACGAACTGTTCGACGCGGTGCGTGGCGGTAACGCTGACGAATTGCGCGAAGAACTCGGCGACGTGCTGCTGCAGGTGCTGTTCCATGCGCGCATCGCCGAAGATGCGCCCGTTCATCCGTTCAACATCGATGACGTTGCCGATTCGCTGGTCCGCAAGCTCGGTAACCGTGTGCCTGCAGTCCTTGCCGGCGAGTCGATTTCACTCGATGAGCAGCTGGCCCAATGGGAGCAACGCAAGGCTCAGGAGCAGAAGGTGAAGGCCCGCGGGTCGTCGATGGACGATGTTCCCACCGGGCAGCCGGCTTTGTCGCTCGCACAGAAGGTGCTGGCCCGAGTGGCGCAAGCCGGGTTGCCTGCCGATTTGGTGCCTGCGACGCTGACGGCGGTGGCGATCTCGGCGGATGTAGATGCCGAGAATGACTTACGCAGCGCGGTTTTGGAGTTCATGGACACCGTGCGGGTCGTGGAGTCCGACGTGGCCGCCGGTCGCCGCGGCGAGGACGTGCCCGAGGAACTCGATTCGACCCCGCTGGGCTCGATCACCGAAGACGAGTGGCGCGCGTACTGGCCGGGTGCGGTTGTCGGGCCTGGGCCTGGGCCTGGGCCTGGGCCTGAGGACGCGGACCGCGGCGAAGACGACTCAGACGTTGACTCAGACGACGATGACTCACGCGACGAGGACTCACGCGACGAGGACTCACGCGCGTAACGCAGTGGCGATTCTGCCCGCAGTTTTCCGCCACAGCGCTACGAACGTGGTTGGCGCCTAACAAATGTGCCTCTCCACGTGGGGGTCACATCTGCTAGAGCGTCAAGGTATTTGATTTCGGCGGCCACGGCGGAGGCATCGGCCGGCGCTACACGCTGGCGATCCTGCTCGGCCCCAACGGCTGAGCAAGAGCTCACTCGAACAGCGTCGAACCCCAGTACCCCGAGGCGTCACCGTCACGCAGCCCGGGCGGGCACGCGAAAATGGCCGTCCCGGTGTGGGTGATGTACTCGTTGAGGGCGTCGTTGCGGGCGAGTTCCCGTTGCATGGGGATGAACTGCTTGTCGGGGCTGCGCACGAATGCGATGAAGAACAGGCCCGCGTCCAAGTGCCCGAACCCGTCCGTCCCGTCGGTGAAGTTGTAACCGCGGCGCAGGATCTCGATGCCGCCCAGGTGCTCTGCCGAGGCCAGCCGCACATGCGCATCGACATCGATCTTGGGATTGCCCTTGCCATCGGTGATCTCGAAATTGAGCTCGTCGAACTCCTGCTGCAGTCCGTTGGGGGCGCCGCTGCCCTTCTGTCGACCGATCACCCGCTCCTGCTCCAGAAGTGTGGTGCGGTCCCAGTTTTCGATGCGCATCCGGATCCGCCGGGTGATCAGGTAGCTGCCACCGGTGAGCCAGGCCGGCCCATCACCCTCGGCCACCCAGACGTTCTTGTCGAGCAGGTCGGTCTGGTCCGCCTTGAGGTTGTTCGTTCCGTCCTTGAACCCGAACAGGTTTCGCGGCGTGGCCTGATCCCGCGTGGTCGAGGAGGTGCGGCCGAACCCCAGCTGTGAGTAGCGCACCGCGACGGTGCCGAACCCGACGCGGGCCAGGTTGCGGATGGCATGCACCGCGACTTGCGGGTCGTTGGCGCACGCTTGCACGCAGATGTCGCCCCCGCAACGAGCCGGATCCATGGTCTCGTTGGGGAACTTCGGCAGATCCTTGAGTTCGGCGGGTTGCTTGTCGGCGATGCCGAAGCGGTCCTTGCCGTCCTTGACGAAGAACGATGGCCCGAACCCGATGGTCAGGGTGAGCTGTGAGGCAGGCAGGCCCAGGGCCTCCCCGGTATCCGACGGGGGCGCATACGGATTGCCGTCCACCGCGCCGCCGTCCTCGGTCTCCTCGCCACGCGTCATCCGCTCGGCCATCTCGGTCCACTGCTTGAGCAGGGCGACGATGTCCTCGCGGCTGTCGGTGGTGACGTCGAAGGCGCAGAAATGCATGCGGTCCTGCGCTTCGGTGATGATGCCGGCTTGCCGGTCACCGCGAAACGGAACCGGCCCCTGCAGGGCACCGTGCGGGGTGCTGGCCGCAGAAGCCCGGCCGGCCAGCGCACCTGCGCCGGCCGCACCGACTACCGCGGCGGTGACCCCGGCGGCACCGAACAGCTTGCGCCGCGAAAAACCCGACGTCGACGAGGGATCTGATGCAGCGAGCGGCTGCTCACTGCTGGGCGATGACACCTTGCACCTGGCTCACTTCTTTGCTCAGCGCGTCGATGGCGCGTGACAGTTCCTGGCGTTGCGGCTCGGTCACCTTGTCGTAGGAGATGAAGCCGTCACCGTCACGATACTTTTCCAGCAACTTCTCGACATCGGCGAAGCGGGTGTCCACGCGCTTGCCCAGCTCGGCGTCGCGCTCGTCGAGAATAGGCCGCACCGAGGCGACGGCGGTCTGCGAACCTTCGACATTGGCCTTGAAGTCCCACAGGTCGGTGTGGCTGAAGATGTCCTCTTCACCGCTGATCTTGCTCATTGCGACCTCGTCGAGCAGACCCTGGGCGCCACCGGCGATCTGGGTGGAGTCGATCGTCCAGTCCGGAGCCTTCACCCCGGACTCGAGTTCTTTGACGTCGGCCAGCAACTGATCGGCCAGTGCGTTGGCGTCGGGCTGCAGACCGGTCACCCACAGCTGCTTTTCCAGGGCGTGGAACCCTGTCCACTTCTGGCCTTCCTCCAGGTCCGCCTCGCGAAGGTCGATCCGCGGATCGAGATCGTTGGGGAAAGCCTCCGCCACCGGCTCGATGCGCTCGTAGTAGGTGCGCGTGGTCGGATACAGCGACTTGGCCTTCGCGACGTCCTTCGCTTTGACGGCCGCGACGAACGCCTCGGTGGACGGGGCCAGCGCGTCGACCTGGCTGAGCACGTACCGTTTGTAGCTGTCGGCAGCTTCTTTGAACTTGCCCTCGGTGTCGACCTGCACGGCCTCGCCGGTCACCACGAAATCGCCGCGGATGCCTTCACCGACCATGCCTGGGCGGCACGAGGTCCGGTAGGTGCCCGGTTGGGTGAGCTGGACGATCAACTGGCGTTTGAGCCCGGGGGAGATGTTCTCCACCTCGCCCATGACCCGCTCACCCTCGCCGTAGACGTAGAACTCGGTGACCTTGTTGCCGTTGTTGGTGACCTCGAAGGTGCTGGGCCCGGTCGTCGCGGTGGTGCCGGACAGCTTGCACTCGGTGTCGGAGGCGTCGACGGTGATCGCGGGGGCCTTGCTGCTGCCGTCGCCGCTCGCGTTGCCGCCGTTGCTCTCTTTGGCCTGGCAGGCAGTCATCGAGATGCCGGCCAGTACCGCGGCGGTGGCGGCGAATCCGGTCTTGACGGCAGGAGTCAGCTTCACTTGGTCGACCTTTCGGATGTGGTGGAGTTCTCCGACTCGACGGTCGGCTCGGAGGAAGTCTCGGAGGAAGTCGCAGCACTGGCCGCCGCGCCGTCCGCGGCCCGCAACGGCTTCAGGAACAGCGCCAACACCACGACGATGTAGGCCAGCCACGCACTGAACTGCAGCACGGTCGGCGTCGGGTCGATGTTGAAGACGCCCTGGATGATCTCGCCGTACCAGGCCGACCAGTCGAACGCGCCGCTCATGTCGAAGGCTTTGGCACTCAACCCCGGGATCCAGCCCACCGTCTGCAGCGCCTTGATGCCGTAGGCGAGGATGCCGGCAGCCACCACGATCAGGAAGATGCCGGTGTACATGAAGAACTTGCCCAGGTTGATCCGGACCGCACCTGCGTACATGCCATAGGCGATGGCCGCGGCGATCAGCACCCCGATGATCAGGCCGGTCAGCGGCCAGAGGGTCTCGGCCTCGGCGTAGCCGACCATGAACAGCGCGGTCTCGACACCTTCACGGCCCACTGCCAGGAACGCCAACAGCGCCACCGCAAGGCCGCCGGTCTGCAGCGCCTGCGACATGTCGCCGCGCAATTGGCCGGACATCGACGCGGACGCCTTTTTCATCCACAGCACCATGGTGGTGACGATGACGACGGCGATCAGTGAGGCGATACCGGCGATGGCCTCCGCGCCGAGTCCGCTGATGGTGTTCTCACCGAACTGGATCACCAGGAAGACGGTGACGGTCATGGCGATGGCGGCGCCCACTCCCAGCCACACCCATTTGAGCGCGTCGCGGCGTTCGGATTTGACCAGAAATGCGACCAGGATCGACACCACGATGGCGGCTTCGAGGCCTTCCCGCAAACCGATCAGGCCACTGCCGAACACCTGCGATGTGACGTTGGACGCGGCCAGTGTGCTGGTCGGAACGTCCGAGATGGCAGTCGTCAATGCGTCCTCGTTCGTCCGGGGTGAAATCACCATAAAAGACGTAGCCTTGGCTTGCCATAGCAAGGCGTGGCTCACCTTAGCAGGGGGGCCTGTGGGTCCTGCCGACTTCACCTGCCGTTCTTCTGGCACGGACCCGTCGCTCGCCGCGTTCATGGGCGCGCATGCGACGATGGCCCATCAGATAGAGCGGGGTTGAGGGAGTCCGGTGTCGCCAGTGCGTTGGCTGCGGGCTGTCGCCGTAATTGCTGCGACAGCGCTGCTGTTGGCATCCAGCTGTTCGTGGCATCTGGGGACCCCAATTCCCGAGGGTGTGCCGCCGCCGGCCGGGGACCCGGTGCCCGCGATCGACACCTACGCCAAGGGCAGGCCCACCGATCAGCTGCATGAGTGGGCCGCGCAGCGGGCTCCCGCGCTGGGAATGCCCGTCAACGCCCTCGAGGCATACGCCTACGCGGCACGCGTGGCCCAGGTGGAGAACCCCAATTGCCGGCTGGCCTGGACCACGTTGGCCGGCATCGGCATGGTTGAGAGCCACCACGGCACCTACCGCGGCGCGATGATCGCCCGCAACGGCGACGTCACCCCGCCGATCCGCGGTGTGCAACTCGACGGGACCGCGGGCAACCTGCGCATTCCCGACACCGACCACGGAAAGCTGGACGGGGATCCGCTGATGGACCGCGCCATGGGGCCGATGCAGTTCATCCCGGAGACCTGGGGGCATTTCGGGGTGGACGCCAACAACGACGGTGTGGTCAGCCCGGACAATTTCGACGATGCGGCGCTCTCGGCCGCCGGGCTGCTGTGCTGGTACGGCAAAGACCTGTCCACACCCCGGGGCTGGATGAAGGCGCTCAAGGCCTACAACAACTCCGAGCAGTACGCCCGGATGGTCCGGGACTGGGCGACGGCATACGCGGCCGGTCACGGCCTGTGACACCACGAGTGAGGCCACTGACACGCCCAAACACGCCGTCGCGCGGGCCACGCTCTAGTCTCATCCATACACGCAGGACTCAATAAGGAGAAGCCAGTGCCCATCATCGAGCAGGTTGGAGCCCGCGAGATCCTCGACTCCCGTGGCAACCCGACGGTCGAGGTCGAGGTGGCCCTGACCGACGGCACGTTCGCCCGGGCTGCGGTGCCGTCGGGTGCGTCGACCGGCGAGCACGAAGCGGTGGAGCTGCGCGACGGCGGTTCCCGCTACGGCGGCAAGGGCGTCGAAAAGGCTGTGGAGGCCGTGCTCGACGAAATCGCGCCGGCGATCATCGGCCTGGCCGCTGACGATCAGCGCCTCGTCGACCAGGCCCTGCTGGACCTCGACGGCACACCGGATAAGTCTCGTCTGGGCGCCAACGCCATCCTCGGTGTCTCGCTGGCGGTGGCCAAGGCCGCGGCAGACAGCGCCGCGCTGCCGTTGTTCCGCTACCTCGGTGGGCCGAACGCACACATTCTTCCGGTGCCGATGATGAACATCCTCAACGGCGGTGCCCACGCCGACACGGGGGTGGATGTCCAGGAATTCATGGTTGCCCCGATCGGCGCGCCGTCGTTCAAGGAGTCGCTGCGCTGGGGTGCCGAGGTGTACCACTCGCTCAAGTCTGTGCTCAAGAAGCAGGGGTTGTCGACGGGTCTCGGCGATGAGGGCGGCTTCGCCCCCGACGTCGCCGGCACCAAGGCCGCACTGGACCTGATCGCGACGGCCGTCGAGGCCACCGGATTCAAGCTCGGCAGCGACGTGGCCCTGGCGCTGGACGTCGCCGCCACCGAGTTCTACACGGACGGTACGGGTTACGCCTTCGAGAAGGAGACCCGCACCGCCGAGCAGATGGCCGAGTTCTACGCCGGCCTGATCGACTCCTACCCGTTGGTGTCGATCGAAGATCCGCTGTCCGAGGACGACTGGGACGGCTGGGTCGCGCTGACCTCGGCCATCGGTGACCGGATCCAGCTGGTCGGCGACGACCTGTTCGTCACCAACCCGGAGCGTCTGGAGGACGGTATCGAGCGTGGCGCCGCCAATGCGCTGCTGGTGAAGGTCAACCAGATCGGCACACTCACCGAGACACTGGATGCCGTTGCGCTGGCGCACAACAGCGGGTACCGCACCATGATGAGCCACCGTTCCGGCGAGACCGAGGACACCACCATCGCCGACCTCGCGGTCGCGGTGGGCAGCGGTCAGATCAAGACCGGCGCCCCGGCCCGCAGTGAGCGCGTGGCGAAGTACAACCAGTTGCTGCGCATCGAGGAGGCGCTCGGCGACGCCGCGCGCTACGCGGGCGATCTCGCGTTCCCGCGGTTCGAGGCCAAGTAACGCAGGCGTCTGCGCACCCAATACGTCGATGCCCGAAGCGAAGCGGCCCGATCCGAAACGAAGGTCTCCGGCCTCCCGGCCCGGCAAGCCGGGCAAGGCCGGGGAGTCGAAGCGGCCGCGCGCTTCACAGGCCCGCCGCCGGGCAGCTGAATCTCGTCCGGCGCAGGCTGATCCGGTGGCCGAGGAAAAGGTCACCAAAGCCATTGCGGTGCAAGCTCAGCAGCAAGCCGAGCTGCAGTCTGAACAGCGGTTCGGGTCGACGGCTCGCCGGGCGGCGATCCTGGCCGCGGTGGTATGCGTGTTGACTCTGACCATCGCCGGGCCGGTCCGCACCTACTTCGCCCAGCGCACCGAGATGAAACAGCTCAAGGCCAGCGAGCAGCAGTTGCGGGCCCAGATCGCCGACCTGGAGCAGCAGAAGGTCAAGCTGGCCGATCCGGTGTACATCGCGGCACAGGCCAGAGAGCGGCTGGGTTTCGTCATGCCCGGCGACACTCCGTACCAAGTGCAGTTGCCGCCTGGGGCTCTGGTGTCGGACGATTCGGGAGCTCCTGTGCTTCCCGGCTCGACAGTGCCGGCCGGCCAGCCCTGGTATACCTCGCTGTGGCACACGATTGCCGATGAGCCGCACGGGGTTTCCCCGACGATCGGCGGACCTCCGGCCCCGGGTGGGCCTCCTTCGGGTGGGCCGCCGGCCCCGCCTCCGCCTGCTGAACCCCGAGGTCCCAATGGTTGATCCCGCCGACATCGAGGCCGTGACACGGCAGTTGGGCCGTGAACCGCGCGGAGTGCTGGAGGTCGCCTATCGGTGTCCCAACGGGGAGCCGGGGGTGGTCAAGACCGCGCCGAAGCTTCCCGACGGTACGCCGTTTCCGACGCTGTATTACCTGACGCATCCGGCGCTCACCGCGGCCGCCAGCCGGCTGGAATCCTCCGGGCTGATGCGGGAGATGTCCGAACGGCTGCAGCGCGACGAGGATCTGGCTGCGGCATACCTGCGGGCGCACGAGTCGTATTTGGCCGAGCGGGACGCGATCGAACCGCTGGGGACCACGTTCACCGGTGGTGGCATGCCCGATCGGGTCAAGTGTCTGCACGTGGTGATGGCCCACTCGTTGGCAAAGGGTCGCGGGGTCAATCCTTTTGGCGATGAGGCGCTGGCACTGCTGGCGGTTGAGCCGGCGATGGCCGGAATCCTGGATCCGGAGGTGTGGGTTTGAGTCGGGTCGGCGCAATCGACGGCTCGCGCCGGGTCGGCGCAATCGACTGTGGTACCAACTCGATTCGTCTGCTGATCGCCGACGTCGCGGACGGGAAGCTGCGCGATGTGCACCGCGAGATGCGGGTGGTCCGGCTGGGCCAGGGCGTCGACGCCACGGGGCAGTTCGCTCCAGAAGCGTTGGCGCGCACCGAATCCGCGCTGGCGGACTACGTGGCGCTGATGAGCGAGCATTCGGTCACCGCGGTGCGGATGGTGGCGACCTCGGCGGCGCGCGACGCCGGCAACCGTGACGACTTCTTCGCGATGACTGCGCGACTGCTGGGCAAGGTGGTGCCCGGGGCGGTGGCCGAGGTGATCACCGGCACGGAAGAGGCCGAGCTGTCGTTCCGCGGTGCGGTCGGTGAACTCGACCCTACCGCTGGGCCTTTCGTGGTGGTCGACCTGGGCGGGGGCTCGACCGAACTGGTGCGCGGCAGCACGGCGGTAGAGGCCGCCTACTCGGCCGACATCGGATGTGTCCGCCTGACCGAACGGTGCCTGCACTCCGACCCGCCGACCGCGGCCGAGGTGGAGCAGGCGCGAGCGGTGGCCCGTGACGGCCTGGCCGATGCGCTGCGCGTGGTGCCGGTCGAAGGGGCGCACACCTGGGTCGGTGTGGCCGGGACGATGACCACCCTCTCAGCGCTGGCGCAGGGGATGACTGAGTACGATCCTGAGGCAATTCACCTGTCTCGCATCGGATTCGATGATCTGCTCGGGGTGTGCGAGCGGCTGATCGGGATGACCAAGGCGCAGCGCCTGACGCTCGGGCCGATGCACGCCGGCCGTGCCGATGTGATCGGCGGCGGCGCGATCATCGTCGAGGAGTTGGCGGCGGTTCTCGGCCGCGAGGCCGGCATCGGGGAACTGGTGGTCAGCGAGCACGACATTCTCGACGGCATCGCGCTGTCGATCGCCTGACCTGTTCCTGAATGCGCTTCTGGGCGCGCCGATTTCTCTGCCTCGGGCGCCATCCGTCGCCGTTTTCTACCGTGGGGCTGTACCTCGCGCGGCGGCGCAGCCCGGGTGTAGAAAGCGGCGGGCAGGCGGGACCGGGCAGGCGGGACCGGGCAGGCGGGACCGGGCAGGCGGGACCCGGCCGGGTCGGACCGGGCTCCACACATAAAACAACGGCCGAACGCGGTTGCCCGCGTCCGGCCGTTGCCGTGTTTGCCTAGATCAGGACGCAGGCCCGTGGTTGCTCGCCGGGGCGACCGCGGGGGCCGGGGCGGGCGTGGTGACGACCGGCTGGGTGCCGGCGGGAACCAGCGCCGGCTCGGAAGCCGGAGCAGCCGGAGCGGCGGGAGCGTCCGGAGCCGGAGCGGCCGGGGCAGCCGGAGCGCCCGGCACGGCGGCGGGAGCACCCTCGGCGGGCACGCCCTCGGCCGGGGTCACCGCGGTGGCGGCGTTGCCCGCACCCGCGGCGGCCGGTGCCGGGGCACCCTCGGCGACCGGCATGCCATGAGCGACCGGGGTCGACTCAGGGGCCGGAGCGCCCGGAGCCGGAGCGGCCGGAACGGCTTCGGTGCCGGCCGGGGTAGCGGCCGGAGCACCCGGAGCCGGGGTGGCGGCGGGCAGGTCCGTCGCGCGGCTACCGGCACCTGCGGCGGCCGGAGCAGCACCCGGCGAGGCGGCGGGCGCGGGGGCCGGGGTGGCAGCGGCCGGAGCGGCCGGAGTTGCACCCGACGGGGCTGCGGCCGGAGCGGCAGGGGTGGCAGCCGGGGCGGCGGGTGCCTGACGCTTCGGCGCGTTGGCAGCGGGGGCCGCGGCGGGCGCCGCAGCCTTGTCCCACACCAGGACGTCGTTACCGCCGGCGTTGTAGACGACCGAGGTCGGCTGGTCACCGGTCACGTCGAAGTAGATCTTGCCGCTGGTCTTCTGGCCCTGGGCCAGGGTGGCCGGGTTGACACCCTGCTGGCTGGGCACCTGGAACAGCGCGCGGTAGTTCTGGCCGTCGGCGGCGCGGACGTTGAAGTTGGAGACGATCGGCGTCACGGAGCCCTGCAGGGCCTCGTTGGTCGCAGTGACCTCCCACAGGGTGCCGCGGGGCGTGTAGTTGATGGTGTCGGTGCTGGGCTTGAGATCGGTCACTGTCCAGACCTGGGTGCCGCCGTCCAGCTTGCCCTGGCCGCCGAGCGCAGCGGTGGTGACGGCAACGTCGTCGGCGAGCGCCATCGGGGCGCCACCGACGATCGCCGCTGCGGCGACGGCCGCTGCGGCGAAGGCCGTACTGATATTTGTCATCTTCAAGGCATTCACTCCTGACTGATCCAAAAAGAGGTGGCAGGCCCCCCGGCAGTGGGACACCCACTTCATGGCAAGTTAGCAGCTTAAGAGGACGGTTAGGAACACTAGTTCACAGTTTCTGCCATTGGCGCTTGGCAGAAAGCCGCGTTGACCTGGGATCTGAGCACTGCGGTCAGGTTGATACGGAGGTGACCAGCCTGTTCGGCGCCTCATCGAATCTCGGTGAGCGGTAATGCCCGCCCCGCCGAAAGGGACAACCGTTGACGTCCGAGCGCAGGCCAGGCCTGTACGGCACAAAACGGCGCGCACTGGTGCTGGGCCGAGTCCGGCTGCGGCGAACGGGTGCCCACGTGCACACAGCATTGAATGAGGCGCTCTTCGATCATCGTGGACATGTCCATGAACGGTTTCACGGTCAGCCGCACCACGCGCTCGCCCAGCAACGCACGGATCTTGCGGCGGCGTCCCGGCAGGGCTGAGGATGCCAGCGTCAGCAGGGTCCCCATCCCCAGGTCGCAGCTCTCACAGATCGCCCGCCACACGTCGCCGATCTGTGGATGTGACAGCGAGGACTGCTCCGAGAGCAGGCCGAGCAGGGACTCCTGCACCGCCATGCGCAGTTGGCGGGGGATCTCGGTGTCGGCGATGCGATTGGACACCAGGCCCAGCTTGTCCTTCAGGCTCTCGGCACCGATCACCGACACCAGCGAGCGCCATTGGTCGCCGTCGTCGCGGACCAGGTAGCCGACCGAGCAGCAGTGCGGGTGTGAGCAGGGCAGCGCGGTCAGGTCGCGCCAGGTGACGGCACCGTCGGTCTGCGGACCCAGCCGTTTGAGCACCCCGGTGTGGGTGAGCCGGTCCATCGGGTCGATCGCACCGGAGCGGCCCGAGCCGAACTGCGGCTGGATGGTGAGCCCGCCGACATACGGGGTGTCCAGGGCAAGTCGGACCATGTCGCCGATCTCGCCGTCATTGACTCCCAGTGCGCAGGTCATCACTAGGGTGGTGAAGATCTCCCGCTCGGAGAGCCGCTGTAGGGCTTGGCTCTTGGTCCGCCGCAAGTCGCCGCCGCGGTGGTGGCGGTGCGCTTGCTCGGACACTCCGTCGTATTGCAGGTATACCTCGACGCGTTCGCGGTGCCTGGTGAGCAGGTCGAGCAGTGCGTCGTCATTGGCGATGCGGACTCCGTTGCTGTTCACCAGGATTCGGGTGATCGGCCGGGCCGCCAGCTCGTCGAGCAGCTCGGTCAGGTCTGGGTGCAGCGTTGGTTCGCCGCCGCTGAGCATCAGGACGTCGAGGCGGCCGTTCTCGCGCGCCAACCGCTGGTCGACGTTGGCCAACACATCGGCGGTCGGCACCACGTGGCGCAGATCGGGCGAGCTGTCGGTGAAGCAGGTGGGGCAGCGCAGGTTGCAGGTCTCGGCGATGTCGGCCAGCAGGATGCAGGTGTGCTGCGTCTGCATTTCGGGCAGGCCGCGAAGATAGGCCGACGGGATCGGGTCGAAGTTCCCGGCCACATCGGGCGTGTGAGCTTTTGTCGGGGCGGTCCACTCCTCCAGGTAGGACAGGATCTCGGGATCCTCGTCGTAGAGGGTGCGAACCAATCCGTGTGTGCGGCAGCCGCGTTCGAGCCAGACGCGGCCGTCGCGTTCGATGAGCATGCCGGCCAGACGTTCGACGTCGGGCAGTGGACGCTCGGGGGCCTCGTCGTGACAGTGCGGGCAGAAGGCGGTGACGTACCGGTGCAGCCGGTCACCGCGCAACGCCATTCCGGCGCTCATATGCCGTACAGGTCGGGGTTGACGCCGGTGCAGAACCCGGCGGTGAACAGTGAAACCAGGGCCCAGCCGACCATCAGCCCGATACCGAGGCCCTTGGCCGTCGGGTTCTTCGACAGCAGCATCAGGGTTCCGCCGCCGAAGGCGATGAACGCCAACAGCACTGCCGCCCCGCCCAGCACCGCATTGGCGCTGCCGCCGGCGCTGTCGGTGGCTCCGGCGCCCATGAAGGCGATGAAACCGATCACCAGGTTGAGTGCGGCATAGAGAAACGGCCCGAGGATCACCATGGCGACGGAGATGCGCCGCTGAGGCTGTGGCGGTGGGCCGTAGGGATGGCCCGGTGGGTACGGATAGGCCGGGTAGCCAGGGGCCGGCGGTGGCGGGGCGGGTGGACCGCCGTGATAGGCGGGTGGAATGCCCTGTGGTTCAAAGCTTTGCGGCCCGAAATCCTCCGGTGGGCCGCCGCCGTGCGGAGGTGTGTCGTCAGGTGGGCCGGGCGGTGTCGTCATACGGGCACCTCCTGAGGGTGGGCTGGTTTGCGATAGTACCCGCGGCGATGGCCGTACCACAGCCGAAATCCGAGGATCAGCAACGACGGCAGCAGGAACCATTGCGGGCGGGTCAGATCCAGCCATACGGTCTCGTTGGCCCGGACGAACTCGACGAGGAATCGGAATACCGCGTAGCCGGCGACGTAGAGAACAAACAACTCCCCGGGCTTGCCGATGCGCGGCCGCAACCACAGCAACACAGCGAATGCGGTGAGCTGGAAGGCGATCTCGTAGAGGAACGACGGGTGCATGGCGGCGCCGGTGAGGCACCCCGGACATTCGGGGGTGTCGGCCGGGGCATGGATGCCCCAGGGCAGTGTGGTGGGCCGGCCGGGGGCTTCGGTGAGGTGGCAGCCGATGCGGCCGATGGCCATGCCGAGTGCTACTGCGGGGGCGAACAGATCACCGGTTTTTCCGCGGAAACCACCGACTCGTTTGGCGATGAGCACACCGAGGTAGGCGCCGAGCAGCCCGCCGAGGATGCTGCGCGAGCCGAACTGCCAGGCCTGCGCCAGGCTCGGATTGGCGCTGAAGTCCAGGTGCCGTAGCCACCCGGTCATTCTCATCCCGATCGCGCCACCGATCAGCGCGCCGGCCGCGGCGACGACCGACTGCTCGTTGACCGCGCCGCGTCTGCGGGCCTCGGAGACGAAGACCAGCAATGCCGCGGACACCCCGAGGGCGACGAACAGGTTGTGCACCCCGACGCTGAGCGGCCCCAGGTGCCACTGGGCAGTCACCCGCCGAACCTAACCCGGGAGAGGTTCACCCGGCTAGTGACAGCCCGGCGGCAACCGCAAATCCCAGCACGGCGGCCAGTCCGGCGTTCTCTCCGGCTTTCTCGGTGGCCTCGGGGATCATCGAGCCCACCAGCATGACCAGTAGGGCACCGGCGGCGAAACCGTTGATTCCGCCCTGTAATTGGGCTCCGGCGAGGTTCTGTAACTGGTAACCGCCGACGGTGGCCAGCGCGCACAGTGCGGCGATCGCGGTCCACCCGCCCACGATCCGGCGTGCCGGATCTCCCGCGGCTCGCATGTCGCTGGCCGACCCGATGGACTCGGGAAGGTTCGACACGAAGATGGAAACCACCAGTGCCAGGCTGACGCCGGCTCCGGCCGCGATGCCGATGCCGAGTGCGGCCTGCTCGGGAATGCCGTCGAGTAGCGCACCCAGCAGCAGGGGTAGCCCGGCTGTTTGGGTTCCCTTGCGGCTCAATCGATCTACGGCCTTGTCCGCGAGGTAGAACACCACGGCTCCGGCGGCCAGGCCGAGTGCAACGGCCCAGGCGCCGCTGGCGCGGAAGCCGTCTTCGGCGAGTTCGAAGGAGATGCTGGAGATGAGCGCGCCCGCACCGAAGCCGAGGACGAGGCCGACGAGGCGTTGATTCCAGTCCCGGACCACACCGGCGACCGCGCCGATGAGCAGTGAGGATGCGGCGACCAGTCCCCAGGTCAGTGCGGAGAGCACAGCCGCAGCATAAGCCAGCGCGGGCTCAGAACCGGGGAAGCGGGGGCAGTGGAGAAAGTGACGAAGCGCGAGATCGCACGACCGATCGGTGTGATCGATGAGGTTTTGGGCAGAGCATCAGGGGGCGTTAGGGGTCGCGGGTGGTGGCCTGTCGCCGGGTGCCCGGACGACAGGCCACCGGCGGCGTCAGCGCCGCGCGTTGCAGTTCGGCGGGTTACCGCAGTGGTGGCCACCGTCGCAGGCATTGCAGCGGCAGGTGCACGATCCCTTGGTTGCGATGCGCATCGTTGTTCAACTCCTCATTGTGCGGGTGCTGCGGGCGTGGCCGACAGCAAACTCCCGAGTATGGGCGGATATCAACATATAACGACTTCACAATAGTTCGGCCCACCCTGAAAATAAAGCATTCCGGCAATGGTGCGGGTTTTTGCCACATGGTCCGCGTCGATGCGGCTCGCTCAGGTGAACACTGCGTGAAACTCTTTGCCTGCAGCTGATTTAGAGTCAGGCGGAGCTTTCACGGGCGCCGAGCCGGAGGTGCTCGATGTGGTAGATGGCTTCATCGAGCAGTTGCGCCACATGGCTGTCGTAAAGCCGGTAGACGATGTTGCGGCCGGACCTGTCGCCGGTCACCAGGCCCAGCGCCCGCAATAGTCGGAGTTGGTTGGAGACGGCGGGTTGTTCCATGCCCACCGCAGCCGACAGTTCGGTGACCGAGCACGGTGATTCCCGCAACCGGGTCAGGATGAGCAACCGGTTGGGGGAGGCCAGGGCCTGCAGGGTCTCGGCGACTTTGGCTGCGGAGGCGGCGTCGAGGGACGCTGCCGGTGTCGCGCGCCCCTCAACTCCGTGGCCCATGGCATTCATTCAAGCACGCGCGTCAAAAATACTAGTGATACATTTCAATCTCTACATGTTTAAATGTTCACAAGCTGCGAGAGAGTGAAACCAGGGGGTGCGGTCCATGACCGCTGTGTCGAGCGACCGGTTGTCGGTGCGCGACGGCCGCGACGGCGCTGCCCGGCCGGCCGGTGCGCGCGGGATCGGCACGTGGATCTGGACGCTGAGTTCGGTGCGCTGGGCCGTTGTGGCCCTGGGATTGATGCTGGGCGGTGTCGTCGCGCAGGTGGCCGATGCCCCATCGCCGGTGTGGTGGGCGCTGTACCTCGCGTGCTATCTCGCCGGCGGTTGGCAATCGGCAGTGTCTGGTGTGCAGGCGTTGCGCGACCGCTCGCTCGATGTCGACCTGTTGATGATTCTGGCGGCGATCGGGGCGGCCGCCATCGGGCAGGTGTTCGACGGCGCACTGCTGATTGTCATCTTCGCGACGTCGGGCGCGTTGGAGGACGTGGCCACCGCGCGCACCGAAAGATCGGTGCGCGGACTGCTCGAGCTGGCGCCGCCCGATGCGACACTGGTCGACGGCGACGGCGCGCAGCGCGTCGTCGCCGCTGACACGCTGCGGCCCGGCGACCAGATCCTCATCCGGCCCGGGGAACGGATCTCGGCCGACGGCACCGTGACCGGCGGGTCCTCGGACGTCGACCAATCCTCGATCACGGGCGAACCCCTGCCGGTTGCCAAACAACGGGGCGACGACGTGTTCGCCGGCACGCTGAACACCTCTGGGGCGCTGCAGGTCACGGTCACCCAGGACCCTTCGAGCACGGTGATGGCCCGTATCGTGGCGGCGGTTGCCGCGGCCTCGGCGACCAAGGCCACCACCCAGCTGTTCATCGAGAAGATCGAGCAGCGCTATTCGGTGCTGGTGGTGGCGGCGACCCTGGCGTTGTTCGCGGTCCCGCTGGCGCTGGGCGGTGATCTACGCTCAACCCTGCTGCGCGCCATGACGTTCATGATCGTGGCCTCGCCGTGCGCGGTCGTGCTCGCCACGATGCCGCCTTTGCTGTGCGCGATCGCGAACGCCAGCCGTCGTGGGGTACTGGTGAAATCGGCGGTGGCCATGGAGCGGCTGGCCGACACCGATGTCGTCGTGCTGGACAAGACCGGAACCCTCACGACGGGCGCGCCCCGGGTATCGCAGGTGTCGGCGGTTGCCGGTGCGCCCCCTGACCAGGTACTCGCCACTGCGGCTGCCGCAGAACAATTCAGCGAACACCCGATCGGCCGAGCCATCGTCGCCGAGGCGGCATCGCGACTCATCGCGGTGCCCGAGGCCACCGGCTTCACTGCCCGCTCAGGGCGCGGGGCGCAGGCGATCGTCGACGGGTGCAAGGTCGAGGTGCTCAGCCCCGCGGCATATGCGGGGCCACCGATCCAGGCCGTGGCCGACATCGAGGCCACCGGGGCTACCGCCGTCGTCGTGACGGTCGACGGACAAGCGATCGGGGTGCTGGGACTACACGACCAGGCTCGCCCGGGCGCGGTCGCGGCGGTGCGGGCACTGCATGCCCTGACCGGGTGCTCACCGGTGCTGCTCACCGGTGACAACCGCGCCGCGGCAACGCAATTGGCTGCCCAGTTGGGTATCGAGGATGTGCGGGCCGGACTGCTGCCCGAGGACAAGGCGGCCGTGATCCGGGAGTTCGAAGCCACCGGCCGACGCGTGCTCATGGTGGGTGATGGTGTCAACGACGCACCGGCCATGGCGTCGGCGCATTCGTCCATGGCGATGGGCCGCACCGGCGCCGATCTCACCGTCGACACCGCCGATGTCGTCACCGTCGGTGACGACCTGTCGGCCATCGCATCGGTGGTCGCGTTGTCGAAGCGGGCCCGGCGCCTGGTCATCGCCAACCTGGTGATCGCAGCCACCGTCATCACCGTACTGGTGGCCTGGGATTTGGTGGGGCACTTGCCGTTACCGTTGGGAGTAGCCGGTCACGAGGGCTCGACGATCCTGGTGGCGCTCAACGGCCTGCGGCTCTTGAGCAACCGCGCGTGGCCCCGCCCTTCCTAGCGCTCGGCGGAAGAAGTCAGCCCCGCAGGACGTTCTTGAGGGCGTCGAGCACCGCGGGATCCTCGATGGTGGAGGGCGCCGGCTCGTCCAAACCGTCGGCGATACCGCGCATGGTCTTGCGCAGGATCTTGCCGGACCGGGTCTTGGGCAATGCC
Source organism: Mycobacterium syngnathidarum (assembly GCF_001942625.1). Taxonomy (GTDB): domain Bacteria; phylum Actinomycetota; class Actinomycetes; order Mycobacteriales; family Mycobacteriaceae; genus Mycobacterium; species Mycobacterium syngnathidarum. Next base: position 121,135 of record NZ_MLCL01000062.1, on the reverse strand, counting down.
GCGACCACGTCGACCTTCTTGAAAACCGCAACCGCACCGATGCTTTCCCGCACCCGGTCCACGAGCTCCTGGGTGATCCCCTCGGTCGAAGCGCCGGTCTTGAGTACGACGAAGCCGCGCGGCACCTGTCCCTTGAGCTCGTCGGCGACACCGATCACCGCGCATTCGGCCACCGCCGGGTGATCGGCCAGCACGGCTTCGATCGACCCGGTCGAGAGCCGGTGTCCGGCAACGTTGATCACGTCGTCGGTGCGGCCCATCACGAACAGATAGCCGTCGGGGTCCACATAGCCGCCGTCGCCGGTGAGGTAGTACCCGTTGAAGGCCGACAGGTACGACGCGACATAGCGGTGGTCATCGCCCCACAGCGTGGGCAGCGTGCCCGGAGGCAGCGGCAGCTTGATGCAGATCGCGCCTTCCTCATCCGCATCGCACGGAGAGCCGTCCGAACGCAGGATCTGCACGTCGTAACCCGGCATCGGGACCGTCGCCGAACCCGGCTTGATCGGCAGCGGCTCGACGCCCATCGGATCGGCGGCGATCGCCCAACCGGTCTCGGTCTGCCACCAGTGATCGACCACGGGGATTCCGAGCTTGTCGGCGGCCCAATGGTAGGTGTCGGGGTCCAGGCGCTCGCCGGCCTGGAACAGGTACTTCAGGCCGGACAGGTCGTAGTCGGCCAGGCGGGTAGCGTCGGGATCTTCCTTCTTGATCGCGCGGATCGCGGTCGGGGCGGTGAACAGCGCCTTGACGCCATACTCGGCCGCCACGCGCCAGAACGCGCCGGCGTCGGGGGTGCCGATCGGTTTGCCTTCGTAGAGAACGGTTGTCGCGCCCAGGAGCAGGGGCGCGTACACGATGTAGGAGTGGCCGACCACCCAGCCGACGTCGGAGGCCGCCCAGAACACATCGCCGGGTGCGATGTCGTAGATGTGACGCATGCTCCACAGCAGGGCGACCGCATGCCCGCCGTTGTCGCGGACGATGCCCTTGGGTTTACCGGTGGTGCCCGACGTGTAGAGCACGTACAGCGGATCGGTGGCGGCCACCGGCACCGGATCGACCGGTGCAGCGTCCACCAGTAGCTGCTTCCAGTCGTGATCGCGTCCGTCGACCAGCTGGCAGGGGCACTGCTCTCGTTGCAGGACGACGCAGGCCCTCGGTTTGTGCTCGGCGATCTCCAGTGCCGCGTCGAGCATGGGCTTGTATTCGACGGTGCGGGTCGGCTCGATGCCGCAGGATGCGCTCACCACGACCACGGGGCGGGCGTCGTCGATCCGGGTGGCCAACTCATGCGCCGCGAACCCACCGAACACCACCGAATGCACGGCGCCGAGCCGCGCGCAGGCAAGCATCGCGATGACGGCCTCGGGGACCATCGGCATGTAGATCACGACGAGATCGCCCTTGTTGACGCCGAGTCCCCGCAGGGCCCCGGCGAACCGGGCTGTGGCGTCGCGCAACTCTCGGTAGGTGTAGCCGGCTTTGGTGCCGGTGACGGGGGAGTCGTAGATCAGCGCGGTTTGATCGCCGCGCTCGTCGACGTGGCGGTCCAGGGCGTTGGCACAGGTGTTGAGCTCGCCGTCGGGGAACCACCGGTAGAACGGCGGGTTGGTGTCGTCGAGTATGCGCTGCGGCTCGGAAGTCCAGGTCACCGCCTCGGCGGCGCCGGCCCAGAACGAGGCCGGGTCGTTGAGGCTGGCGTCGAAAAGAGCGCGGTAAAGGGCACCATCACCTGACATACCGGCACCGTAGCGTGTGTGCGACCCCTCCCGCGAGCAGACACAGAGTCGCACCATTCCACGCTGCAAAGTGCGATTCTGTGTCTGCTCGGCGGAAGGAGCTACTCCTGGAAGCGGTAGCCCATACCCGCCTCGGTCAGCAGATGCACCGGGTGGGACGGATCGTCCTCGAGCTTGCGGCGCAGCTGTGCCAGATAGACCCGCAGGTAGTGGGTTTCCTTCGCATAGGCCGGGCCCCACACCTCGCGCAGCAGCTCTTCGCGGCCGACCAGCTTTCCGCGGTTGCGGACGAGCATCTCCAGCATGCCCCACTCGGTGGGGGTCAGATGCACCTCGTGATTGTTCTTGGTCACCTTCTTGGACGCAAGATCGACTGTGAACGAGGAGGTTTCGATGACGGGCTCATCGGTTTCCGACGCCGCCGCCCCGCGGCGTACCGCGGCGCGTAGCCGGGCCAGGAACTCGTCCATACCGAAGGGTTTGGTGACGTAGTCGTCGGCGCCGGCGTCGAGGGCCTCGACTTTGTCGGCCGAGTCGGTACGGGCCGAGAGCACGATCACCGGTGCCGACAGCCAGCCGCGCAGGCCGGCCAGCACCTCGATGCCCGACATGTCGGGCAGCCCGAGGTCGAGGACGATGACGTCGGGCCGATGGTCGGCGGCGGCGCGCAGGCCCTGACCGCCGTCGGTGGCAGTGACGACCTCATAGCCGCGTACCGACAGGTTGATCCGCAGTGCACGCAGGATCTGTGGTTCGTCGTCGATCACCAGGACGCGGGTCTTGGCGGCGCTGGTTGGTGTCATGCCGGTTGGTCCTTTTGCGGTGCAGCAAGGTCGATTTCGACGGTAAGGCCCCCGCCGGGAGTATCGGTCGCGGAGATGATGCCACCCATGGCTTCCACGAAGCCGCGGGCAACGGACAGGCCCAGCCCGACGCCGATGCTGGTGTCGTGATCGCCGAGCCGTTGGAACGGCGCGAACAGTTTTTCCTCGGCCCCGCGCGGCATGCCGGGTCCTTCGTCGATCACCGCGATCAGTATCCGATCGGCCACCTGCCCGGCGCTGACCCGGATGGGACCGTCGGGGGCGTACCGCAGGGCGTTGTCGATCAGATTGGCCAGCACCCGCTCGAGTAACCCGGCGTCGGCCATCGCGACGGCGTCACCGACCTCGACCTTCACCCGGTCCAGGCCCTCGCGGGTGAATCCGGTGGCGCCCCTGCTGATTCCCAGAAGTGCACGCTGCGTCGTCTCCTCGAGATACACCCGGCGCAGCTCGGGGCGGACCACCCCGGCCGACAATCGAGACGAGTCCAGCAGGTTGCCGACGAGCGCGGTGAGCGCGTCGACGGATTCCTCGATGGTGGCGAGCAGCTCAGCGGTGTCCTCGGCGGAGAAGTCGATGTCCTCACTGCGCAGGCTCGACGCCGCCGCCTTGGCCGCGGCCAGCGGGGTACGCAGGTCATGACTCACCGCGGACAGCAGCGAGCGGCGCAGTTCGTCGGCCTGCGCGATCGCCTCGGCCTTGCCCGCCTCCTCGGTGAGCTCGCGCTGCTTGACCAGTCCGGCAGCCTGTTTGGCGACGGCGCTGAGCACACGGCGGTCTCGCGCCGCCAGCTTGCGCCCGGACATCAGCAGCCAGAATTCGTCGTCCCCGACTTCGATCGCAGTGTCGGCGGTGTCGACGTCGGCGCACGGCTTGGTGCCGACGCACGCCACGATGTCCGCGCGTCCACTGCGTTCGCGCAGCAGGCTCACCGCCCGCTGGGAATAGGTCTCGCGCAGCCGTTCCAGCAGGGTGGTCAAATCGGCCCCGCGCAGCACCGACCCGGCGAACAAGGTCAGCAGTTCGGCCTCCTGCGAGGCTTTCCTGGCTTCGCGGGCCAGGCTCGCGGCCCCGTCGACCAGCGCCGCGACCGCCACCGCCACCAACAGGAGCACCACGATGGTGACCGCACTGTCGGGTTCGGCGATCGTGAACGTGTAGCGCGGGTCCACCAGGAAGTAGTTCAACAACAGCCCGGACAGCAGGGCCGACAACCCCGCGGGTGCAACGCCGCCGAGCAACGCGACGATCAGCACGCCGATGAAGAACAGGGCGCTCTCACCGCTGACCCCGAGATACGGGTCGAGCATGGTCGCGATCACCAGGCAGATCACGGAGGGAACCACAAGGGCGGCCAGCCAGGACACGACATGACGCTGCCGAGGGCTGGCCGCCGACCAGCCCAAGCCGCGGCGGGCCTGCTCGTGGGTCACCATGTGCACGTCGATCTTGCCGGACTGCTGTACGACCACGGCGCCGATACCCTCGTCGAGCATCCGGGCCCACCGGGACCGCCTCGACGTGCCGAGCACCAGCTGGGTGGCGTTGCGTTCCCGTGCGAAATCCAATAGCGCAGTGGGTACGTCGTCGCCGACCACGGTGTGCACGGTGGCACCGAGGCTGGCGGCCAGCTCCCGCACCTTGCCCATCTGCGGCGCCGAGACACCCGAGAGGCCGTCGCCGCGCACCACGTGCACCACCATCAGCTCGGCACTGGATTTCGAGGCGATCCGTGATGCCCGGCGCACCAAAGTTTCCGACTCGGGGCCGCCGGTGACCGCGACCACCACGCGCTCGCGGGCCTCCCAGGTGTCGGTGATCTTGTTGTCGGCACGGTACTTCGCCAGGGCCGCGTCGACCTGGTCGGCCAACCACAGCAGGGCCAATTCGCGCAGCGCGGTGAGGTTTCCGCGCCGGAAGTAGTTCGACAGCGCGGCATCGACACGTTCGGGCGCATACACATTGCCGTGGGAGAGCCTGCGGCGCAGCGCCTCCGGGGTGATGTCGACCAACTCGATCTGATCGGCCGCGCGGACCACCTCGTCGGGAACCTTCTCCTGCTGTTCGATGCCGGTGATCTGGGTGACCACATCGTTGAGGCTTTCCAGGTGCTGGACATTGACCGTCGAGATCACGGTGATCCCGGCGTCCAGCAGTTCTTCGACATCCTGCCAACGCTTCGGGTTCTTGCTGCCCGGGGTGTTGGTGTGGGCGAGTTCGTCGACCAACACCACCTGCGGGTTGCGGGCCAGTACCGCGGCCACGTCGAGTTCGGGGAAGCGACCACCCCGGTACTCGACGTAGCGCGGCGCAATGACTTCGATGCCGTCGAGCAGGCCCGCGGTCTTCTTCCGTCCGTGCGTTTCCACCACTGCGGCCACCACGTCGGTGCCGCGTTCGAGCCTGCGGTGCGCCTCACCGAGCATCGCGAAGGTCTTACCCACGCCGGGCGCCGCACCCAGATATATGCGCAGCTCACCGCGCTTGGCGGGGCTGACCGGCGGCGGGTTCACAAGTCCATCATCCTCGCGCCTGCAGCGAGTCGAGCGCGATGTTGAGTTGGAGCACGTTGACCCGCGGTTCGCCGAGGAAACCTAGGGTGCGTCCGTCGGTGTGCTCGGCGACCACTGTGCGTACCAGGTCGGGGTTGAGGCCTCGGGCCTTGGCCACCCGGTTGACCTGCAGATCGGCGTAGGCCGGCGAGATGTTCGGATCGAGTCCGCTGCCGCTGGCCGTGACCGCGTCGGCCGGCACCGCGGGATCGGCGGGTGCACTGCCGCGGATCGGCACGATCAGGCCGGCGCTGTAATTCTCGCCCGGCTTCGCGCATTCCACCCGCACGTCCTCATAGGTGTTGAGGAACGGCGTCTTCGTGGTGTCGCACGGTTCGTTGACGCTGACCACCTGTGTCGGGTGCACCACGTTCCCACCTGCGTCGCGCGGCCCGATCACCGACAACACTGCGCCGACCCCACTTCCGGTGCAGAACGGGCGGGCACCGTCGACACCGTCGAGCTTGCCGACGGCGGCGCTGCGCGAGCACACCAGGGTGAGCAAGCTGGGCTTGTCCGGCTGGTCGACAATGCTTTCGGGGCCGAGGTTGCTCGCGCCGGTGGACATCGGGTCGTACCCGTCGCCGGCCATCGACGGCCGGCTCTGGAAGTAGCGGGGCAGCGGATTGCCGTCAGCGTCGGTGAAGGACTGACCGATCAGGCTGCTACCCAACGGTTTTCCGTTCACCTGGATCAGTGATCCGTCGGCGTTGTCGCGCAGCCCGGGGATCTGGGCCACCAGCCAGATGAACACGGGATAACCGATGCCCAGGATGACGGTGAGCACCAGCAGGGCCCTCAGGGCGGCGGCATGTTGGCGGAGCAGATTGGAGAATTTCATGTCATATTCCCGGAACGAGTTGGACGACGAGGTCGATCAGTTTGATGCCGATGAAGGGCGCGATGATCCCGCCGAGGCCGTAGACGTACAGGTTGCGGCTCAACAGTTTGGACGCGCTGCTCGGGGTGTATCGGACGCCCTTGAGTGCCAACGGGATCAAGGCCACGATGATGATCGCGTTGAAGATCACCGCAGACAGGATGGCCGATTGCGGGCTGTGCAGCCGCATGATGTTGAGCAGGTCCAGGCCGGGGAACAAAGCCACGAACAACGCCGGGATGATCGCGAAGTATTTGGCGATGTCGTTGGCGATCGAGAACGTGGTGAGTGCACCGCGGGTGATCAGCAACTGCTTGCCGATCTCGACGATCTCGATGAGCTTGGTCGGGTCGGAGTCGAGATCGACCATGTTCCCGGCCTCTTTGGCCGCCGAGGTGCCGCTGTTCATCGCGACGCCGACATCGGCCTGGGCCAGGGCGGGCGCGTCGTTGGTGCCGTCGCCGGTCATCGCGACGAGCAAGCCGGCGGCCTGCTCCTTCTTGATCAGCGCCATCTTGTCCTCGGGTGTGGCCTCTGCGAGGAAGTCGTCCACACCGGCCTCGTCGGCGATGGCCTTGGCGGTCAACGGATTGTCCCCGGTGATCATCACGGTGCGGATACCCATCCGGCGCATCTCGTCGAAGCGTTCCCGCATGCCCTGTTTCACGACGTCCTTGAGGTGGATGACGCCCAGTACTTCGGCTTCGCCGTCGACCACCTGGCCGACCGCCAGGGGAGTGCCACCGGCGGCGGAGACGCCGTCGACGATGTCGCCGAGTTCGGTGGGCACCCGGCCGCCTTCGGAGCGGATCCATTCGGCGACCGCACCACTGGCGCCCTTGCGCAGGCGGTGGTCACCGGACAGGTCGACGCCCGACATTCGGGTGTTCGCACTGAACTCCACCCAGTGCGCGTGGTCGAGTTCACCGGCTGTGCGACCACGCAATCCATACTCCTGCTTGGCGAACACCACGATGGAGCGGCCCTCTGGGGTCTCATCGGCCAGGCTGGACATTTGCGCGGCGTCGGCGAGCTGCGGCGGCGTCACACCCGTCAACGGCACAAACGCAGCCGCCTGGCGGTTGCCGAGCGTGATGGTGCCGGTCTTGTCGAGCAGCAGGGTGTTGACGTCGCCGGCAGCCTCGACGGCGCGGCCGGACATCGCCAGCACGTTGCGCTGCACCAGCCGGTCCATGCCGGCGATGCCGATTGCGGAGAGCAGGGCGCCGATGGTGGTAGGGATCAGGCACACCAGCAACGACACCATGACGATGCCCGCGATGCCGTTTCCGTTGAGCGCCAGGGTGTCTGCCACGCCTGGATTGTTGGCCTTGGAGAAGATGGCCAGCGGCTGCAGGGTGGCGACGGCGAAGACGAAGATGATCGTCAACGACGCCAGCAGGATGTTGAGCGCGATCTCATTCGGGGTCTTCTGCCGGTTGGCGCCCTCGACGAGATTGATCATCCGGTCGATGAAGCTTTCACCCGGTTTCTGGGTGATCTTTACGACGATGCGGTCAGACAGCACCGTGGTGCCACCGGTGACGGCGCTGCGGTCGCCGCCGGACTCGCGGATGACGGGTGCCGATTCGCCGGTGATCGCTGATTCATCCACCGAGGCAATGCCTTCCACCACATCGCCGTCGCCGGGGATGACCTGGCCGGCCTCGACCACGACGACGTCGCCCTGCCGCAGCAGTGGAGCGGCCACCTCTTCCTCGGAACCGGTATCGGTCAGCCGCCGGGCCATGGTGGAACTCTTGGTTTTCCGGAGTGACTCGGCTTGAGCCTTGCCGCGGCCCTCGGCGACGGCTTCGGCCAGGTTGGCGAAGATCACCGTCAGCCACAGCCAGATGACGATGAGCCCGGAGAACCAGGACGGCTCTCCGATGGCGCACAGCGTTGCCCACACCGCGCCGATCTCGACGATGAACATCACGGGGTTGCGCCACAGCGTGCGCGGATCGAGCTTGCGCAGTGCGTCGGGCAGCGAGCGCCACAGCATCTTGGGGTCGAGCAGGCCGCCGTTGATCCGCGAGCCTTTTGTCACGCTGGAGTGGCGCCCGGCCTCGGCAGCCACTCTGGAGTGACGCTCGGCGACAGGGGAGGACTGAGCAGTTGGCATTTCAGTGAATTCCTTCGGCAAGGGGCCCGAGCGCGAGCATGGGCAAGAAGGTGAGGGCGACCAGGATCAGCGTGACACCGGCGACCATCCCGACGAACTGGGGCCGATGAGTGGGCAGGGTCCCGACGGAATCGGGTGCTTTGCCTTGGCGGGCCAGCGATCCGGCCAGCGCCAGCACGAAGATGATCGGCAGGAACCGGCCGAACACCATTGCCAGCCCTAGGGCTGTGTCGTACCACGTGGTGTTGACGCTCAAGCCGGCGAACGCCGAGCCGTTGTTGTTGCTGGCCGATGTGAACGCATACAGCACCTCCGAAAGCCCGTGCGGGCCGGTGTTGAGCATTCCGGCGCGTTGACCGGGCATTGCCATTGCCGCCGCGGTGCCGGTCAACACCAGTAGTGGCGTCACCAGGAAGTAGCTTGCAGCCAGCTTGATTTCGCGCGGAGTGATCTTCTTACCCAGGTATTCCGGCGTGCGGCCGACCATCAGCCCGGCGACGAATACCGTGATGATTGCCAGGATCAGGATGCCGTACAAACCCGCGCCGACACCACCCGGTGCCACCTCGCCCAACTGCATGTTCAGCAACAGGACCAGGCCGCCGAGACTGGTGTAGGAATCGTGGAACGAATCCACCGATCCGGTCGAGGTCAGTGTCGTCGACGCCGCGAAAACCGCTGAATTGGCCACGCCGAAGCGTTGTTCCACGCCTTCCATCGCGGCGCCGACCGCGGTGGGCACCGTGCCGTGAGCCTGTAGCTGGAACCACATCGTTGCGCTCCAGCTGATGAGCGCGATGGTTGCCTGCACAGCGACGATCGCGTAACCCTGCTTGGCGCTGCCGACCATGCGGCCGAAGGTGCGAGGAAGGGAGAAGGCGATCACCAGCAGCAGGAAAATCTCGATCCAGTTGGTCCAGGTTGCCGGATTCTCGAACGGGTGCGCGGAGTTGACGTTGTAGAAGCCGCCACCGTTCGTGCCGAGGTCCTTGATCGCCTCTTGGCTGGCAACAGGTCCGCCGGGGATGGTCTGCTTGGCGCCAGCGAGCGTGTCCACCACCTGGTCGTAGTTGTGGAAGTTCTGGACTGCGCCGCCGACGATCAGGGCGATGGCAGCGACGACACACACCGGCAGGAGGATGCGCAGGGAGCCGCGCACCAGGTCGACCCAGAAGTTGCCGAGGTCGCCGGTGTGCCGACGGGCGAACCCGCGCACCAGCGCAATGGCCACGGCCATACCGACCGCAGCGGACACGAAGTTCTGCACGGCGAGGCCGGCCATCTGGACCAGGTGGCTATGGGTGGATTCACCCGAATAGGCCTGCCAGTTGGTGTTGGTGACGAAGCTGACGGCGGTGTTCCAGGCCAGCGCCGGTGTCATCGGGGTGTCTGGATCGTTGAGATGCAGCGGCAACTTGCCCTGCACCAATTGCAGGGTGAACAGGAACAAGATGCTGACCGCGGAGAAGGCCAGCACGCTGCGGGCGTACGTGCCCCAGGTCTGCTCGGCCTTCGGGTCGGCGCCGATCAGGCGGTAGATGGCGCGCTCAACACGCGAGTGCTTCTCGGTTGAGTAGACGCGGTACATGTAGTCGCCGAGCGGCACGTGGACAACCGCCAACGCAATGATGAGGACGGCGAGGAAAACGATCCCCGCGGTTGTAGTAGTCACTAGAACCTTTCAGGAAACAGCAGCGCCGCGAAGAGAAACAGCGCGATGAGAATCGCCAGGCCAAGGCCGACGACGTTTTCGTAGCTCACAGTCGCTCGACCAACTTCTGCACCAGGCCCAGCAGCGCGAAGACCGCCACTGTCAACACGACGTAGACCACTACGGACATGGGTTCTCCCACACGTTTACGGCCGCCGGCTTTCGGCGACTGATCGAGGGTGCGTCCGCGGTTGGGCGGTGGCTGCGGTCTTGACGCCATCTTTACGCCCGGCTGCTGGTCCTTAACGGAATCTTTTCTGGGGGCGGCGTCGTGCACTGGCTGTACAGCGACCCTTCAGCGGACATAAATTGAGCCGTGGGCTCAAAACGGCCCCAGAGCCGGCACCACATTCAACCAGCGCCGCAACGGCCGCTGAGGATCCTCGTTGTCGGCGCCGGGGTCGGTGGCATCTCCATCGCCCGCGGATTGCTGCGGGACGGCCACGAGGTCACTGTGTTCGAGCAGCGCCCCGAGGTGCGGGCCGGCGGTGGCGCCGTCACGATCTGGTCGAACGGCGAAACTGTGCTGCGGCAGCTCGGTGTCGATATGGGCGGCGCCGGTCAGGAATTGTCCACCGTCCGGGTGATGACGTCGACGGGACGTTCGATGACCACGCTCGACGTGACGGCGATAGTGAGCCGGATGGGTGCGCCGGTCCGGATGGTGCCGCGCCGGATCCTGCTCGCACGACTGCTGGAAGGCTTTCCGGTGGAACGGATTCGGTGCCACACGCGGGTGGTCAGCGTGACCGACGGCGTTCGCGGCGTCCGCCTGCATTTCGCCGACGGCGGTTGTGCCGACGGCGATCTGGCGGTCGGAGCGGACGGCTTGCACTCCCGGGTTCGCGAAATCGTCGGCGCACCGCATGCGGAGCCGACGGGCTGGTGCAGCTGGCAAGGACTGGCCACGCTCCCGGACGGGGCCGATCGGCACGTCGCATTCGTCATCGTCGGGGACCACGGCAACCTCGGCCTGTGGCCCGCCGACGAGACCGAGGTGCAGTGGTGGTTCGATCTGCCGTGGTCGCCCGACTTCGTCCGCCCAGCCCATCCGATCGAGGTGATCCGCACCAATTTCACCGGATGGTCCGGGCTGGTCGATGAACTGCTCGCGACGTTGACCGACGCTGACCTGGCCCGGTCGCCCTATCCGCATTTCCGCCATCCCATCCCCGGGCCGGGCCACGGCGCGGTGACGTTGTTGGGCGATGCGGCCCACACCATGCCGCCGACCCTGGCGCAGGGCACCAACCAGGCGCTGCTGGACACCATGGTGCTGTGCAAGGCGATTTCGGGCGCCAACGGCGATCTTTCCGAGGCCCTGCGCTGGTACGAGAAGACCCGTCAGCGGCGGGTCGCTGCGGTCTCGCGGGTGGCCTCGCTGCAGGTGTCGCACGGCGAGGCGGTGCTGCGGCCGGCGGCGCTGGTCCCGGATCGGGTCATGACGTGGATGCTGGCGACTTTCCTGCGGGCGGTGAGTCACCGTCGGCTGGCCGCGGGAATCAGTCGGGACCTCGCCTCCAGGCCTGCGGACAGCGACGAGCATGCCCGCTGATCCAGTCCGGGTGCGGGGCGCGATCGACGTGCCGTCGAACACGTTGTGGCTGGTCAAATGGTGTGTGCTGGCAGTGCCGCACTATCCGATCCTGATCGGGCTGTACCTGGTGTATCCGCTGGTGGTGCTCGCCGCGGGGGCCGCGATCCTGTTCACCGGCCGGTATCCGCGGCCCCTGTTCGATTTCAACGTCGGCGTGCTGCGCTGGTCGTGGCGGGTGATGAATTACCGGTTCCCGATGAACACCACCGACCGGTACCCGCCGTTCAGCCTCAAACCCCGGGCCGACTATCCGGGTGAGCTCGAGGTCGACTACCCCGAACAGCTCTCGAGAGCGGCGGTGCTGGTGAAGTGGCTGTTGGCGCTGCCGCAGATCATCATGTGCTGGGCGATGGAGGCGCCGCTGCAAGTACTTTGCGTCATCTCCGCGGTGCGACTGCTGGTCCGGGGCACGGTCTCGCAGGGCATGTTCGACCTCCTGATGGGAATCGTGCGATGGCGCTACCGCGTCGCCGTGTACGTCTCGCTGATGAGCGACGAATATCCGCCGTTTCGAATGGATCTCGGGCAGCAGCCTTGAAGCGCCGTAACCCGTTGTTCCCGTATGTGTATCGGCTGGGCATGCCGGTGTTCGACCGGTTGTTCTATCGCCGGTACCGCCGCTCGGCGATGAGCCATGCGACAGGCAGGTTGTTGTTGGTCGGGCCCGGCCCGGGCACCGATCTGCTGTTCGTGCCGGCGGCGGTGACGTCCGTCGCTGCAGTGGAACCGGATCCGGTGATGCGTCGGATGGCACGCGCCCTGGGCCGCCGCCACGGCATCACCGTCGACGTCGTCGACGGTGCTGGAGAATCGATTCCTTTCCCGGACAACAGTTTCGATTCGGTCCACGTCGGTCTGGTGTTGTGTTCGGTCGACGATGTGGCGGCCACACTCACTGAGATCCGGCGCGTTCTGACGCCCGGGGGTCGGTTGGTGGTTCTCGAGCACGTGCGCGGTGACGGCTTGATGGGGCGGTATCAGGATCTGATCGCGAGGCCGTGGGCCTGGCTGTCATCGGGCTGTGAGCCGAACCGCCGCACCATCGACGCCATCTCCGCAGCGGGATTCGACACCAGCGGCCTGCGCAGCACCCGGCGGACACTGGTGCCACCGCCGTGTACACCACATCTGCAGGGCGTCGCGACTATTCGACACTGACGGCCTCGATGATGTTGAGCCGGGCGGCGCGTCGCGCAGGCGGCAGCGACCCCAGGAGGCTGATCGCCAGGGCGCCGAGCGTGAACACCAGCGCCATCGGACTCGGCCGGAACGAGACCTCGAAACTCATGACGTCGCCGCTGACGAGGCTGAACAGCCACTGATCGACCAGCCCGATCACCAGGCCCAGGAGACCTCCCACGATGCCGATGGCTGCGGCCTCGGCCAGCACCATGGCCAACGTGTAGCGACGGCTGGAGCCCATCGCCCGCAGCACCCCGATCTCGCGGCGGCGCTCGAGCACCGACAGGGTCAGCGTGTTGAGCAGCGCGACCGCGGCGACGAACACCACGATGATCCACACGGCGTTGGCGATCAGCATGCTTTGGTGCAGCGGCGCTTCGAGGCCGGCCAGCGCCGTGCGGCCGTCGTAGGTGTGGTTCGGTGCGGGCACGACCTGCCGGATATTGGCCAGCAGGCGATCGGGATCTGTTCCCTCGGTGGCGGTGACCTGCAGCGTCGTCGACCCCGGTCGGTCGAACCACGCGCGCAGCTGATCGAGGCCCATACCGACAGTGCCGATCACCGTCGAAAAGTAGGGGACCAGCGCCAGCACCTTCGTCCGCTGGGGACCGTGCGGCGTTTGCAGCTGTAGTTCGTCGCCCGCCCGGACGTTGAGGGTTTTCCCGAGATTCTGGGAGAGCACCACGCCGTGGCCGGCGAGCACGTCGCCACGGGTCCGGTCGTCGAGGGCGCGAAAGAGTGCGTCGTGGCTGCCGGGGGCGAAGCCGTCGAGCATGACGCGGGTACCACCCACGACGGCGAAGCCCAGGGCACCTTCGGTGACGTTCGCGACCCCGGGCACCTCGGTGACGTTGGCGGTAAGGCCTTGGGGCAGAAGGCCGGTGGGATACTGGCCGGGTGAGTTGGCGCTCACCCAGACGTCAACCTCGGCGACCGGGGCGAAGATGTCGCGCGCCGAGCGGATCATGTCGTTGTTCGTGCCGGTGATCACCACGGTGGTGACGACGGCGATCAGGACGGTCATCACGGTGGCCCACACGCGCCGTGGCGCGCGTTCCACGGTCGCGGCTGCCAGCGAACCCGCCGACCCGAACCGGCGGGCCACGGTCGCGGTGACTTTGACGATCGGCCCGGCGAGCGCGAAGCCGAGCGCGATCTGCGCGGTGAACAGGGCCGCGATCGCCACGAAAGCGATTGAGCCGGGCAGGTAGAACACCACCAGGATCGACGCCGCGAGCACTGCCACGGCGGCGATTCCGGTGACGATGCGCAGCCAGCGCGGAACATTGTCGGCCGCCGATACCCCGACGGGGGCCAGCGCCTCGATCGGTGAGACCTTATACACCTGCCGGGCCGCCATCGCCGACGCTGCCACGCTGGTCAGCGCCGTCGCCGCGATGGCCACCGGGATCGCGTAGTCGGGCAGCCAGTACTCGATGCGCGCTTCCAGTCCTTGCGTCATCGTCGGTGGCAGGCGGCCGATTGCCAGGCGGCCCAACACAATTCCGAGCAGTGCGCCGATGGTGCCGCCGATCAGCCCGAGGATCGCGGACTCGGCGAGCATGTCGCGGACGATGGTGGCGCGCCGGCCGCCGATGGCGCGCAGCATCGAGATGACCGGGCGGCGCTGGGCGATCGCCATCGTCATCGTGGTGTAGATGAGGAACGCGCCGACCACCAGGGCGACCGCCACGCCCATCAGCGCCATGTAGTTCATCAGCTTGACGCCGTCACCGGCGCGGGCCGCCCGTGAACTCGGGGCGGCGACCAGGGCCCGGCCGTTCACCGCCGCGGTGACCTGATCTCGCACCGTGGCGAGATCGGCATCCGGTGTGGTGGTGATCAGAATCGAGTCGAGTTGTCCTGGTCTCCCGGTGACGTTCTGCGCCAACGGAAGTGGAGCCAGCACATAGTGGCCGCCGTTGAGGTCGGCGAGTTGCTTGCCGTCGAGGACTTCGGCGACGGTGACCGAGCCCGAGCCGAGCCGGAACGTCTCGCCCTTGTTGTGACCGACGGCGGGGCCGACGCGGACCCCCTCGGCCGCGGTGGGGGCCTGGACCTGCACCCCGACCGCATCCTTCAGCGCGCCCTCCAAGGCGCGGCTGCGGTCATCGGCACCGAACAACAGCACCGGCTCGGTGGCGGTGGGCGCGGACATCCGGATCATCGGTGCCGCGGTCGCGACGCCGGGAACCTTGGCGACGTCGGCCAGGACGGCTTCCGGAAAGCCTGCGTCGGTGACTCCCGATACTTCGAGGGCCGCGACGCCGGCGACGCCGTCCGCCAGCCGGTTCACCGATCCGGTGATCGACCCGAAGATGCCGAGGATCGCGACGAGATACATTGCCGACACCGCCATTACGGCAATCGAGGCGAGGGTACGCCGCCGGTGCACGGTGAGCTCGCGCAGGCTGAACACTCGGAGCCGACTTGCCGCGGCCGCGAGTCTCACCCCGGCACCACCGACATCTCGTCGGAGCCCAGGCGCCCATCCTGCAGCGTGATCACCCGGTCGGTGGCCGCCGCGGCCTCGGCATTGTGGGTGACCATCACCACCAGCTGGCCGAGGCCCTCCTCGTGGGCGACGTCGCCCAGCAGGGTCAAGATCGCCGCACCCGTGGTCGAGTCGAGGTTGCCGGTCGGTTCGTCGGCGAGGATCAGTGGCGGGTCCATCATCATGGCCCGGGCCACCGCGACGCGTTGCATCTGCCCGCCGGACAGTTCGGACGGGCGGTGCTCGGTCCGGTTGCCCAGCCCGACGCGGTCCAGCAGCTCCACCGCCTGCGGTTTGACCTTGCCGAGCCGGACCCCGTCGAGCAGTTTCGGGACGGCCACGTTCTCCCAGGCCGACAGGGTCGGCAGCAGGTTGAAGAACTGGAAGATGAAGCCCACCCGGTGGTGGCGGAACGCCGACTGCTGCTCATCACCCAGGCGGCCGATCTCCTCGCCGTCGAAGGTGATCGAGCCGGAATCGGGGGAGTCCAGCGCGCCCAGCAGATGCAGCAGGGTGCTCTTACCCGCGCCGGAGGGGCCGATGATCGAGACGAATTGCCCGCCGTTGAGTTGGAGGCTGATCTCGTCGAGGGCGCGCACCGTCTGGCCGCCGACCTTGTACTCGCGCACGACATCGCGCAGTTCGATGGCCAGTTCGGGCATCGCAGCCTCCCGGGAGTCGGGATATCCGCAGCCTACGCCGGGTGGAGGGTTCGCCGAACCTGAACTTATGTGCGAGATCTTTGCCGAAACTCGCACACAACTTCAGCCTCGCGGGGCGAGGGTAGCGACAAGCCGGGCCTTCTGATCGGTGGCCGGGATGATGCGAGGATCGGTCAGCTGGTACCGCTTGCCCCGGTGGAGCACGTCGGCGCGGCCGGCGGCCCGGATGTTGCGCACCCAATCCGATTGCTCGCCGTAGTTCAGCACGACCCGGAGCGACTTGCTGTCGACGAACGCCATGACCGGGGTGCGGTACGGCTTGCCCGACTTGCGGCCGGTGTGCTCGATGACGGCCATGTACGGCAGCCATGGCGCCCACAGGCGTTGCAGCGGATTGGTGACGTACTTGTTCAATTGCGCGATCACCCGCATCACCGGTAGTCCCAGTGTTGCCGCGATCCGTTCGGCAACTACGGCAATCGAATTCGCGATACTGCTCGGCATATGCGGCCCCCGTCGCTGTCCAGCCCTGGCGCTCATTCAACCAAGCGCCGCTAGCCGGTGACATCCCCCATTCGGGCGAGCGTGGGCTGGCAACATCCGGTGATCGGGCCGCCAGGTACCGTGCTACCGATCGCCCCCATAGCCCAATTGGCAGAGGCAGCGGACTTAAAATCCGCCCAGTGTCGGTTCGAGTCCGACTGGGGGCACCAACGTGGACCAACACCTAGACTCCGAGAATGCGCGTCCCTCGACAAGTCGCACGCTTCAACAAGCGAGTCACGAATCCGGCGGCTCGCGCGATCACACCGTGGCTTCCGAACCTCGGGACGCTCGAGCATGTCGGGCGGAAGTCGGGTGCGCAATATCGAACGCCGCTTTTGGTGTTCAAGACCCACGACGGCTACGCCATCCTCATCGGCTACGGCCCGCAGACCGACTGGTTGAAGAATGTGCTGGCCGGCGGACCGACGGTGCTGCACAAGCGGGGGCGCGCTGTGAAGCTCACCAACCCAACGGTCGTGAGCAAGGCCGAGGCCGCGACCTTCGTCACGCCGTGTTCCCGCTTGTTCTACACAGCGTTTCCCTACAACGAGGCAGCTCTGCTGCTGACGCACGCGCGCTGAGCCCTGGCTTCGCGATGAATTTTGGACCTCGGTGAGGTCAACTCTGCATGGGCAAGCTCATCTATGGCTTCAACGTGTCGGTGGACGGGTACATCGCCGACGCACAAGGCAACATCGACTGGTCTGAGCCGAGCGACGAACTGCACCAGTATTGGAACGACTTCGAGCGGGAGACGGCCCTTTCGTTCTACGGGCGGCGGCTCTACGAATTGATGTCCGCGTACTGGCCGACGGCCGACGAGGCCCCGGACGCCACACCGATGATCGTCGACTTCGCCCACATCTGGCGCGACATGCCCAAGGTGGTGTTCTCGCGCACCCTGGAGTCGGTCGACTGGAACTCCCGCCTGGAGCGCGGTGACCCGGTCGAGGTGGTGACGAAGCTGAAAGCCGAAACCGACGGCCAACTGGAGGTGGCCGGTGCCACGCTGGCGGCGCCGATCGTGCAAGCCGGTCTGGTGGATGAGTACCGGATCGTGGTCGCGCCCACCGCAGTGGGCGGCGGCACCCCATTTTTCCCGACGCTGCCGTCATGGATTTCGCTGCGACTGTTGGAGAACCGCACCTTTCCGGGCGGCACGGTCCTGCTGCGCTACGAGGCGAAACACGACTGATCAGACCCGAAGTCGGCGGATTCCGGCTGTGGGTTCACTGTGCGGTCACAAGGGCGGGCCTGAATTCCGCCGACCGCGGGTATGCCACCTTCATGATCCGGTTCGGGGCCGTGGTGGCATTGACGGTGTTGGCGATGATCCTGGTTGCGGCGGCAGTCATCGGCTCGTGGGGTTGGTGGGTGCTGGCCGCGGTGACGATGCTGCTCGCGGCGGTGGGCTGGTATGACCTGATCCAGCGGCGGCACTCCGTGCTGCGCAACTATCCCGTCGTGGGGCATATGCGCTACCTGCTGGAGGCGCTGCGTCCCGAGCTGCAGCAGTACTTCATCGAGCGCAACTTCGACGGGCGCCCGTTCGATCGCGACGTACGGTCGCTGATATACGAACGTGCCAAGGGCACCGCCGCGGAGCTGTCTTACGGCACTGAACGTGACATCAACATCGAGGGCTACGAGTACCTTGTGCACTCGACGGCGCCGCTCGACGAGCCACCGGAACCGTTCCGGGCCCGCATCGGCGGTCCGGACTGCCGGCACCCCTACGACATGGCGTTGATGAACATCTCGTCGATGAGCTTCGGTGCCCTGTCGGGCAACGCATTACGCGCGTTGAACAACGGAGCCAAGCTCGGCGGTTTCGCTCACGACACCGGTGAAGGCGGGCTGACGCCGTATCACCTGGGCGGCGCCGACGTGGTGTGGGAGATCGGTTCTGGCTACTTCGGCACCCGCACGCGCGACGGCGCCTTCGATCCGGATCAGTTCGCCGACAAGGCCGCCCACGACGCGGTCAAGTGCATCTCGATCAAGTTGAGTCAGGGCGCCAAGCCGGGCGTGGGCGGCGTATTGCCTGCCGCCAAGGTCAGCGAGGAGATCGCCCGCTACCGCGGCGTGCCGGCGGGGCAGAAGTGCGTCAGTCCGGCAGCGCATTCGATGTTTCACACCCCAAGGGAATTGGTGGGGTTCATCGCCCGGCTGCGGGAACTGGCCGACGGAAAACCGGTGGGCGTCAAGCTGTGCGTCGGCTCGCGAGTCGACATCCTGGCGATCTGCAAGGCGATGCTCGCCGAGGGCATCACCCCGGACTTCATCATCGTCGACGGCGCCGAGGGCGGGACGGCGGCCGCACCCCTGGAATACGAAGACCATGTCGGCCTGCCGCTCACGGACGGCCTGATGACGGTGCACAACGCTCTCGTCGGCACCGGGCTGCGTGACGTCATCCGGGTGGGCGCCAGCGGCAAGGTGGCCACCGGCACCGACATCGTCAAGCGTTTGATCCAAGGGGCCGACTACACCAATGCCGCCCGGCCGATGATGATGGCCACCGGCTGTATCCAGTCCCAGCGCTGCCACACCAACCACTGTCCGGTCGGGGTGGCCACCCAGGATCCGCGGCGGGCACGTGCTCTCGACGTCGCCGACAAGAGCCAACGGGTCTACCGGTATCAGCGTGCGACGGTGGCGCAGGCGATGCGCTTGATGGCGTCGATGGGCATCACCGACCCGGCGCAGCTTTCGCCGCATCTGCTGCGGAAACGGCTGTCCGCCACCGAACAGCGGTCCTACGCCGAGCTGTACGAGTGGCTGCCCGCAAAAGCGCTCTTGAGCGAACCTCCGGAGAGCTGGCAGGTGGACTGGGAATCCGCAACGCCGGACTCGTTCAGCCCTATTGGAACACAACGTATTTGACATCACTTGGAAGGATTGCTCTGCCTACCGTTGCCTCGACCCTCGTATCGGCTCTCGCTGACCTGGGGCCGGCAGGTCCGGGGCGTAGCCGGTGCCACCCAAGCCCACCGTCGAACAAGTCTGGGGACTCGGCCGTCGCCAATATCAAGAAAACGGTCAACAGCGGCGAATGAGGCGAAAACCTTGTCCGCTGGTCAGACCATGAATCGCCGGAATCGTGCGTCCACCGATCGGGGGACGGCCCTACGATCGGGCGGTATGACCCGCAAGCCTGTACTGATCTTGGCGTTCGCGGCCTTCGCCGCTGCCACTCCGGTCATCACGCCCGCACCGGCCCAAGCCGCACCGTGTCCCGATGTCGAGGTGGTCTTCGCCCGCGGCACCAATGAGCCGCCGGGCCTGGGCAGTGTCGGCGGCCCGTTCGTCGACGACCTGCGGGCCCGGGTGGCGCCCCGCACGGTCGACGCGGCGGCCGTCGACTACCCGGCCACCAATGACTTCAACACCAGCACTCCGGCCGGTACCGCCGCGGCGCGGTCCCTCATCGAGTCCGTCGCGGCCAGCTGCCCGAACACCAAGATGGTGCTCGGTGGCTATTCACAGGGCGCGGCGGTCATCGAACAGGCCACCAATCAGGCGGCTCCGCAGGTCGCTGATCATGTGGCAGCCAGCGCGCTGTTCGGTACGCCGCGCACCAGCTTCTCCGGTCTGCTAGCCGCCGGCCAACCGTTGCCGACGCTGGCTCCGCGGTACGCCGCCGACGCCATCGATCAATGCAACGAGGGCGATCCGATCTGTTGGGAAGGCGGCTGGGACATGGGCGCTCATGTGTCCTATGTGCAGTCCGGGAAGGTCGCGCAGGCAGCTGATTTCGCTGCCGGCAAGCTCTAGGAGGTTCCCCGCAACCGGGTCGCTATCGGCCGCTGAAGAATTCCCGCGCGAACTCTCGTTGCCCGGCCATGCTCCAGTTGTCATGGTCCTCGCCGTAGCCGGTGATGCCGTTCCATGACCATTCGGTGAGACAGTTCCAGGTCCAAAGATTCGGGTTGATCGCGAACCCCAGTCGGTTGAGGGTGGCGCCGACCGCTTCGATGGTGCGTCCGTGCTCGTCGGTCGCCGTGATCTGCACGCGCGTCGGTGCGCCGGTTCCCTGATCGCGTTCCAGGACGTCGCGGCGGCCCTGAGTCAGCTTGCCCCACTTTCCCTCGGCGATGACGTAGCCGTGGATGGCGTGCGCGGTGCCGTCTCCGAAGTCCATGGTGATCGCGTGGAACCCGTCGCCGTCACCAGCGGTCGCGTAGCTGTAGCCGCCACGCTTGCTCGGTGTGGCGTGGATGCCCTGGCCGTGCTGAGTTCGGCGCCCCCAGGACCGATCCCGGAACCCGAAGGCGTCGACCGGAATCCGCTCCCCACGAAGAACGATCTCGCCGCGATATCGACCCGGCTGGTCGAGGTGGCTGTCGCCGAGCAGATGAGGTTCGGCGACGGCGGTGAAGGTCAGGTCGACGTGGATCTCGTCGCCGTCGTCGGGGTCGTCGTAGCCGATGCGGTATTGCAGACCCGGTTCGATCACCTCATACCGCGCACCATTGCCGAGCCGCAGATTGGACAACGGCTCCTCGGGTAGCGGCAGGTGCCAGAAGTTCTTGGCATACAGGCAATTCCAGATCTGATCGCCGCTGTCGTCCCAGAAGTACGCCCCGGCCGAAGCCACACCCAGGGTCGGTTTGAAGAACGGGTACAACTGCCCGGACAGTTTGCGTTCGGGCACGGTGAACGTGAACCAGCACGTCTCGGTCCACTCAGGGTCTGCCGCGTCGGCCGGCGGATGGAACTCGTCGTTGCTGTCCGCGTACGGTCCGATGATCACGCCTGCCCCCGGTCGTCGAGGATGGCGGTGATCAGTTCGGTCGCCGGATTGTCGCGCCAGATCAGGTGGTCGCCGGGGACCATGCCGGTCTTCTCCCAGTTGTTCATCACCACCACCACCGTGGTGGCGAAGCGGTAGGCCGCGAACAGCTCATACCAGTGCAGGTCCGAAACCGACTTCCCGGCCAGGCGTTCGTAATGGGCGACCTGCTCGGCTCGCGTGGGCTCCCCGTCCAGCCGTGCTGTGCCCGACCCTTCGTGCATCCAGCGATCGGCCATCAACCACCAGCCGAGGTCGAGCTCGCGTTCACCGACCGCCACGCCCTCGAAGTCGGTCAGGCACCGCGGCGTACCCGATTCGGCGTCCCAGATGACATTGCCCAATCGGGCGTCGCCCCAGAGCAGGACCGTGTCGTCGGCGGCCGGGGCGGGCGGGAGTTCCGAGCGCAGGCGGTCATCGACCAGCCGGAACAGCTCGGCTTCGCGGCCGCGTAAAGCGTTGCGCAGGTGGGCATCCCACAACTCGAACTGACGAGCGGCGCCCGCCGGCTGCGCCCCGTTGTCCAGGTCGGCCAGTCCGCGGTCACGCCACGGAACGGTGTGCACGTCGGCCAGCGCGGCGAGGCCGGTACGGACCATGGTGTGGCGGAAGTCGGGTTCGGCCTCGGCGTAGAAGCCCTCGGTCGTGCACGGGGGCATCTCCTTGGGGACGACGCCGGGGACGAAGTCCATCACCAGGAACGGCGCACCCAGGACATTCGGGTCGAGTTCGACACCGACGATCGGGGCGACGGGTACCCGGTCGCCGATCGCGGCCATGGCGCGAGACTGCAACTCCACTCCGGTGCCCAGGCCGCGCGCCTGTTCGGGATACGGCTGCTCGTTGTCGGAATCGACGCGCAGCACGTGAGTGGTGGTGTGACCGTCGACGGTCGCGGTGAAGATGAGGTTGTCCGCCGAGAACCCACTGCCCGGTTTGCCGGCCGCTGCGACCTCGACCGGGGCGTCCCACTGGGCGGACAGCCACTCGCGCGCTGCATTCAGCCGACCGACATCATCCATTTGCACGCCAGGAGTGTACAGATTTGAGAACCTGTCTACAGCGGTTTCGTCGCGCTCGCAGGGCTCGGGAAAAAGGACACATTTGTGAAGACGTTGGATGGTGCCAAGATCCTCGTGGTCGGAGCGTCGTCGGGAATCGGCAGGCAGATCGGCCTGCAGGCGGCCGCGTCCGGCGCGTCTGTGGCGTTCGCCGCGCGCCGGGTCGAACTACTTGAGGACGCCGTGGCGGCAGCCGCTGGGCGGGGGCACGTCGCGCTCGAATGCGACGTCAGGGACGACGGGCAGTGCGTCGCCGCGGTACAGAATGCGGTGGACGCGCTGGGCGGTGTGGACCACCTGGTGTACGCCACCGCGATCGACGTGCTGGTCCGCCTCGAAGACGCGGGTGCCGGAACCTGGGCGGACACCTTCGCCACCAATGTGTACGGCGCGGCATCGATGACCCGCGCGGCGTTACCGCACCTGATCGCGGCGAAGGGGCGGGCGGTGTACCTCAGTGCCTCGTCGGTTCCGCGCCCGTTGCCCGGAATGGGCGTCTACGCCGCCAGCAAGGCGGCACTGGAGACCATGGTCACGGCCTGGCAGCACGAACACCCGGACCTGGCCTTCACCACGGTGCGGGTGGGCTCAGTGCTGGGCACTGGCGTCACCGACAGCTGGAATCATGAATTACTCGCCCGGCTGGCCGACGAGTGGACCGCCGGTGGATACCTGCCGTCCAATGGTCCCGGGGGAGCGCTGACCGTCGAACAAGCCGCGGCGGCGGTGTTGGCGGTCTTGGAATGCCCGGCGTGGCTGCGGGAGGTCACCGCGGTTTCGGACCCGGGCCGGGACAACTACCGGTTCGATTGACGTGGACGCGCGAAAGTCGGCTTGTGCGCCGGGTTTTGCGCCATTTTCGGGACCCTGGCCAACAGTGCGGCGCGGACCCGTTCCTGGCCGCGATCGGCCGGCTCGGCGAATTCTGCCCGCGCCACCGGGCTGCCCGCTAACGTGACACAGGTCGAGTTCGATGTAACGGGGGGCGAATAATGACGCGTGTCGCGGCGTGGGTTGGTGCTGGACTGTTCACGGCGGGTATGTCGGCAGCGGTGCTGGCCGGGGCTGGAACCGCCAACGCCGACGAGGGCGGCCCGTCAAAGCACGACACGAAGTCGTCGGCCACCCGCAACGACACCGCGCAGAAACCCCAGCACCGCAAGAAGGCGCGGTCGGTGAAACCGCAGCCGAAATCCGAGGCCTCGGAAGCCACCTCGGCCGCCGCGAAAGTCGAGACCAAGCAGCGTCACACGCAGATCGAAAAGTCCGAGCGCCCCGCCCGGCACTTCGCCGATGCAGTTCGGACCAAGGCGCGCAGCACATTCCGTGACGCCGTGCGCGACGTCGACACCGCAGTGCGCGACATCGACACCGCAGTGCGCGACGTCGACACCGCAATGCGCGACACCACCCACGATGTCGTGGAGGGCGCAGCCGGCAGCCTCACCGAGGAGGCGCCGCCCACCGCCGAGATCCGGGTTCGGCCGCCGATAAAAATTCGGCCGGCCATCGCCGCGCCCAAGCCCGACAACGCTGTGGAGCCTGTCGCCCGCCCCCAGGCAGCCGCGGTCCCGAACGACCCGCTCGAGGCGATCCACGACGTGATCCGCAGCCTCGGCGAGCTGGCACTCAACCCGGAACCGCAGAACTATCCCAAGCCGGTGTCGGTGATCACCGGCGTCGTGTTCGACACCCTGGCGACCCTGGAGCGCGTTGTCGGTGGCGATCCGGTGGTGCCGCCGGAACTGCGCGATTCGGTCGAGGTCAGCACCTCTACGCTGGTGATCTCCGAAGGCCATGAGGTCGAATCGAACTGGTACTTCCCGACATCCGAGAACGGCGAGCCACCCACCCGGATGATTTACCTGCAGCATGGCTTCCTGGCCAACGGTCCGCTCTACAGCTATACCGCATCCTATCTGGCGCATTCGACCAACAGCATCGTGGTCACCACCACGTTCTCGTCGAACCCGTTCGAAGAGGACGGCATGTGGCTGGGTGGTGACAACCTGCACGAGGCGGTCGCGCAGTTGTTCCTCGACCCTGACCGTACGGCGCTCAACGCCAGTATGGACACCGCGGAGCTCAAGGCGGGGCATGCCGAGAACCTCGACGTGCCTATGCAATTCGTCCTCGTCGGGCATTCGCTGGGCGGTGGATTCGCCCCCGGGGTCGCCGGGTACTACGCCGAGGGGCTGACCCGCCGTCGTGAGCAGGGCCTCGATGCCCCGAATGAGCTTGCCGGCGTGGTGATTTACGACGCGGTGCCGATGGGTTCGATCGTTCCCGATGCGATGGAACGGCTCAACGAACTCGAGACGAACGGGACTCCGGACCTCAGCGACGACGACCCGAACGATTACATCCCGATCTACGAGATCGGCGCGCCGCTGAATTTCCTCAACGTGTTCAGCGACGTCAACGACCAACTTTCGCAGGCACGGCCGGGGCAGTTCACCGGCGTCGTACTCGAAGACGGCGTGCACATGGATCCCATGCAGGGCGGCAATCCGTTGATCCAGGCCGCGGCGTACCTCATCGCCGGATTCCCGCAGCCGCAGAATCCGCTGGCTGTTCGCGAGCTGTCCGCCGGGTGGATCAACGACATGTTCGACGAGAAGATCGACCCCGCGACCGGGGCCTGCCAAACCGACTGCGCAGGGCAGTACGGCGATGGCGACGAGTCGTTCACGATCACCACCGACAAGGGCGAAGCCGTGGCGGTGCTGATCGGCACCCAGCAGGCAACGGACCTCACGTCGTTGCACGCCATCAGCGCCACCGACTTCGTCACCGCTATCCCGGGCGGCGTCCTCAACGGCCTGCGCACCACGTGCGATCTGTTTACCGGGGGCAAATGCTCGGTGTAGTGCCGTGCCCCGGACGTAGTGTTCAACCATGACCGAGGAACTACCCGAGACCGCGTTGGAATTGCGGTCGTTGGTGACGCCGGAGGGCACGCTTGAGCTGTCGCTGCATGAAGTCGCCGTGCCCAAACCGGGCGCCGACGACGTCGTCGTCCGGGTCGAGGCATCGCCGATCAACCCGTCCGATCTGGGCCTGTTGATCCCGGCCGCCGCTGACATGACGGCCGCGACGGTGACGGGCACCCCGGAGCGTCCCGTTGTCACCGCACCGCTGCGCGACGGCGCCCTGGCTGGGCTGGCGGCGCGCGTCGGCGACTCGCTTCCGGTGGGCAACGAAGGAGCGGGCACGGTGGTGGCCGCGGGAGCCTCGCCGGACGCACAAGCCCTGCTGGGCAAGACCGTGGGCCTCGCCGGCGGTGCGATGTACGCGCAGTACCGGGTGGTCAACGCCGCGGCGTGCCTGGTGCTGCCCGACGGCGCGTCGGCCAAGGACGGCGCCTCGTCTTTCGTCAACCCCCTCACCGCACTGGGAATGCTGGAAACCATGCGCCGGGAAGGACATTCGGCCCTGGTGCACACGGCCGCGGCGTCGAATCTCGGCCAGATGCTGGTCAAGGCGTGCCTGGCCGACGGGGTGCCGCTGGTCAACATCGTCCGCAAGGCCGAGCAGGAGGAGCTGCTGCGTGGTCTGGGTGCGGCCTACGTCTGCAATTCGGCGTCCTCGTCGTTCGAGGCGGATCTCTTCGAGGCACTCAAGGCGACGTCGGCGACGCTGGCGTTCGACGCCACCGGTGGTGGCACGCTGGCCAGCCAGATCCTCAACGGCATGGAGCGGGCCGCCAACGCGACCGCCGCGCAGTACTCCCGTTACGGGTCGGCCGTCCACAAGCAGGTGTACATCTACGGCAGCCTGGACACCGGCCCCACGGTGCTCACCAGAAACTTCGGAATGGCCTGGGGTGTGGGCGGCTGGCTGCTCACCCCCTTTCTGGCCAGTACCGGGCCGGAGACCATCGCCAGGTTGCGCGCCCGCGTCGCTTCGGAGCTCACCACGACGTTCGCGAGCGCCTACACCCAGGAGGTCTCATTGGCGGGCATGCTCACACCCGAGGCGTTCAACGGCTACCTGCAGAAGGCCACCGGCGAGAAGTATCTGGTGACCCCTCAAGCCTGAATGCCGAGCTGTTCGTCGAGCCAGTCGAACATGACCTGGTTTGCGCGGGACGCGGCACCCATATGGCAGTGCTCGCCCGCGCCGTCGGCTTCATAGAGCGTCACCAGAGTGGTCTTCGCATTGACCATCGCCTGGGCCGCCCGCGCGGGCTCGCCTTTGAAGAACTGGTCGTTCTCGGCGTCGAGCACCAGCACCGGGGAGGTGATCCGGTCGGCCACGTCGGCGATCGTGTAGGCCTTGAACGCGCGGGCCAGCGCCGCGGCTGAGTCGATTCCCAAGGCCCACAGTCCGTTGCGCACCGCCCAGCGGGTTTGGGTGTTCACCGCCATCAGCAGTCCGAGTACCGCATTGGCGGCATCGTCGTTGCCATCTTCGATCCAGGCCGCGAGGAATGGCGGCATCATGGTGGCCAACGCCGCGTGAAAGTCGTGGACGCCGTCGTTGAGAATCACTGCGGCGACGCGTTTCTCGAACGCGGCGGCGCGGGCCACGAGATATCCGCCCAGGCTGTAGCCGAAAATGGCGATGGCGTGGGGTGAGACCTCGGGGCGGGTGAGGGCGAAGTCGATCACCGCAGTCAGCACCGCCTCCCAGTCGGACCGGAAGGTCAGCCCCTGCTCGCGTAGGGCAGCACCCTGGCCGGGTCCGTCGAACGCCAGCACGTTGTACCCGCGCGCCAGCGCCCCGGCCGCAAGGGCGACGTAGGACTCTTCGAGCGTGGAGTCGTATCCACCGTTGAAGGTGACGGTGGGGCGGGGGATTCCGGAATCATCCACCAGATAGAGATAGCCGGGCAGCGTGGTGTCCTGGTAGGGGATGGCGATGCGGTCAAAACCGAAGTCGAACAACGCCATTGATTCCAGAAACGTCTCGCGCGAGCGGTTGAACAGTTCTTTGGCTTCGGGGTCGCCGGCCGGATCCTCTCGAAGGTAGAACTCGGCCGTGCGGTAGTAGTTCGACGCCCGCAGCAATGCCTCGCGTGCGCTGACGGGGTGAGCGGCCGCCAACGATTGACGGCCGAGGGCTTCGACCCGCTGCGCGGTTGCCTTCCATTCGCGATGCCAGGCGACCTCGTCGCCCTCGGGGATGGCCCGCGCGGTCACCAGGATCTCGCCCAGATCGGCGCCGCCGGCGTTGGCGTACCCGGCCGCGCGGAGCGTTTCGAACGAGAACGACTCGTCGTCGAACAGGAACTTCATGGATCCCTCCTTAACGAAACGGAACTGCATCGTCTCGATTAGGGTAGGCCGTGCGTGAACGGAACGCAACCGTTCCGTCTCGTAGAATCGTGCCGTGGCCACAGCAGCGCGCCGAACATCGGGCGGCCCCGTCCTCCTCGACGACGTGACCGTCGCGATCGAATCCGCGTTCTTCGAGGAGCTGGCCGCCGTCGGCTACGGCAGGCTGTCCGTCGACGCCGTCGCCAGGCGAGCCGGGGTCGGCAAGGCCGCCATCTACCGCCGCTGGAAATCGAAGCAGGACTTGGCCGTGGACCTGGTGACCAAGGTGGCCGTCGCGGCGATCGACGTTCCCGACACCGGCACCCTTCGCGGAGACGTCCGGGCATACCTGCAGAACGGACGCGAGGCGCTCACCCACCGGCTGGCCCGCACCATCATCCCCGACCTGCTCGCCGAGGCCGCCCGCGATCCCGACTACGCAGCCGTGATCGCCGGCCAGATCCGAGAACCGCGGCGGCTCAAGGCGGCTCAGCTGTTCGAACGCGCCCGGCAGCGCGGTGAGATCACCGATGATGCCGACATCGATGTCGCGCTCGACATGATCGGGGGAGCGCTGTACTGGCGCCAATCGGTCATGCAGCTCGATGCCGACGACAAATATCTCGATCGGCTGACCGACGCCATCCTCACCCTCGTCGCCGCCGACTCACGGCCTGCGCAGTGCTGAGCCAGGGTGCTCTCACCGGTCGGTGATGTCGGCATACTCCGGATGTTTGTCGATGTACTCGGCCACCATCCAGCACGTCGGCACGATGCGCAGGCCCGCGGCGCGCGTCGAACGCAAGGCTTCGGCGATGAGGATCGTCGCCAGCCCCCGGCCGCGGTATTGCGGCTGAACCTCGGTGTGCGGAAAGATCCGGCGACCGTCACGGTCGTGGTAGTCGGCGAGCCCGACGGTCCTGCCCTCGACGTCGATCGTGAACCGGTCGGGGTGTTCGGTAACGCTGGTAGCAGCACCGGTGCGGTCGAGTTGAGTCCCGGAACTCATGCGTCCTCCATTCGCCGTTACTTCACGATAGCCGCGGTCGGGGTTTGCTCCGGGATCCCGATATTTGCTGACGAGGCCTTCTCGGCTTTGTTACGTTCGGAAAATGGATCAAAAGCTGATGAAACGCGCAGGCGCGCTGGCTGCAGCTTTCGCCATCACGGGGGCGGCGGCCGTTGCATGTTCGGAGGAATCAAAAGACCAGACCAGGGACGCTTTGTCCAGCGCGACGAGTGCCGCGTCGTCGGCCGTCGATGCCGGCACGAGCAAGGCCAAGGAGGGGGCCAGCTCCGCTTCGAGCGCGGTCTCGTCCGTCGTCGAAGGCGCACCCAGCACGGTGAACGCGCCAGGCGTCGGCGAGGTGGTGCTCGAACCTCAGATTGCCGAGGAGTACTCCGACGCCGGCGGTGAAGCCAAACTGGGCGCTCCGACCGCGCAGCCGGAGAAGGTCGGGGATGGCACGGTGCAGGCGTTCGCCAACGGCACCATCTACTCTTCGCCGTCGGCCGGCGCGCACGTCGTGCAGGGCGAGATCCTGCGGGTCTACACCGCCAACGGCGGTCCTGCGGGCACCCTGGGCTTCCCCACCGAAGATGAGGATGAGACGGGCGGCGGTCCCGATGTCGCCAATGGTGGGTGGATCTCCGAATTCGAGCACGGCACCATCACCTGGCTGAACAAGGGTGACGGCACGTTCGCGGAGACCGTCACGCCGAAGTAGCCCGTACGCGTTGCCGCAGCCGACTACCAGACGCGCACGTAGTCGACGAGCATGTCGGCCGGGTAGGTACCCCCGCTCGGGTCCTCACCGCCCGAGCCCGCGACCGCGAGGTTCAACACCACGAACATCGTGTAGCCCGGCTGGTTGAACGGCCAGTCGGGCAACTGGCTCGCCGAAACCTCGAAGTAGGGTTTCGCGCCTTCGGTGTAGTCCTGCCAGAACCGGGCACCGTTGGCGTCCCACTGGGTGCGCCAGGTGTGCCACGCGGTATCGACGGCGATGTTGTGGGTCTCCCATTCTCCGCCGTTGGACTTGGCGTGCACCGTGGTGGCCGACGGCCACTTGCCGTTGCCGTACCACTCGACGATGTCGAGTTCGCCTTCGCCCAGGGTGCCGAGCCAGAAGGCCGGCCAGGCGCCCGCCGTCAGGCAGTTGAACTTGATCCGTGCCTCCCAGGTGTGCCCGGCGCCGCCCTCCCACACGCTGGCCAGCTTGGCCCCGTAGTAGGTGTCACCTTCCTTGGTGGCCCGGATGACGAGATTCCCCTTGCCGTCGAGGAAGGCGTTCTTGCGGTCGTCACGGTACTGGCCGATACGGCCGGGCTGCTCCCAGTAGGTGGGGTCCTCGAAAGTCTCGCGGGCCTTGGCGATGGTCCACTTCGACGTATTCGGTGACGAGCCCGCGGGCCCGTCGAATTCGTCGGCGAACACGTAGCTCGTAGCGGCTTGTGGCGCTGCCGGGGCCGGAACCCGCGGTGCCTGGGGCTTGGCTGGGAGAGCACTGGCGAGCGGGGCAGGCATCGCTGCCGCCATCACGCCCAGACCTGACAGCATCATCATTTTTCGGCGGTCCAAGTTGGCCATGGTGGATCACCTTAGCCGTGCAGCGTGCGCGCGTAGGGATTGAACGGGTTTGCCGGCCGGGCCCGGCTGGTTCAGAACATTTCCATAGGAAACGCTTCATACCTGCTCAGCCAGCGCGGGCACAGTGGGTTACATGAGCACGCCGATCGAATATTTGCGCCGCGCCATCCGGCGGCCCTCAGCGCTGACCGCCGCGTTGGTGGTCGTCGGGACGGTCGTCGCCATCCTGCTCGGCGTCGCCGCCGACGGCCCGTGGGCCACCGTGCTGGCCTCGCTGGCCGGCTTCGCGACCGCCATCACGGTGATCGCTGCCGTGGCGACCAGTTGGGAACACGTCGTCGTCGACGCCCGCAGCGCCGGGTTGGTCGAGTCCGAGGTCGAATGAGTCACCGACCACTGCGCGAGTGGTCGCCGTCAGGTCATTGGCGAACTTCTCGGCCTGCTCTGCAAGTGACTCCGTCACTTGTTGGAGGCGGCCCGCTCAAGCAGGAACTCGAGACCTCGGATATCTGCGAGAACACCGCGTGCGGGTGCATCCAGCTCCCAAGCGTCGCCACGGCGTTCGAGTTCGTCGCGAGTAATTCCGATGCGGGCATGCATTCGGTCAATTTTCAGTCGCGCCTCATCGGGGGTCACCATATGGACGTGCGCATTGCGTTGGCCAGTTGATGCAGTCATTCGTGACCTCCTCCGGATGGCTCTATGTACGGATGGCACGCCACGCCGTCAACTTTGTGTGTACGCCGAGGGTGCGACGCTCAGAGCGTCGTGACCTGCGACAAACTGGCCGCTGATGCTTCGCGCCTGCAGCAGTCGTGCGGAAAGCCTTGCTGTGACGCCCCTGACCTACGATGCGGAAGTGGGAGCAGGATCTTGGCCGGCGCACATTCCGGTGGCAACTGTCGGGCGATCGGTCACCGCACCGGCCGGCGTTCCCCGCCTGGGAATCACCCGTGTGCTGCAGGACCGCAGCGGCCTGGTGGTGGTAGCCGCGCCCGCAGGCTATGCCTCGATCCGTGGACTGACCTGGTTGGTGGGGCTCGGGGTGGTTCCTGTGGGCTGGTCGTGGTGTGAGCAGCAGGTACTTGCTGGTCTGCCCAGCTTTTCCTGTGTGTTCCGGTTGGGCCTTTCGGCGGGTGGTCAGACGGTCGTGGCGGCGGGGGGTGGGCTGTAGCCAATGGTGTTGTGCCACAGGGTGAGCCAGTGATCAGCCCAGGGCCAGTGACTGGGCAGGTGCAGGATCGGTCGGCGTTGCGGCCGGGCCAGTCGGGCGGGAAGGGTGACGATCTTGCGGCGCAGTGTTGACCCGCGGGCTACCGCGTGGGCTCCGCCGACCAGGACGCCGGCGGCGCGCAGCAGGTTGTGGGCGATCGCGGCGCACAGGATCCAGGCTGAGTTCGCTCCGAAACGCCCGGAGGGCATGTGCGCCAGCGGTCCGTCGATGAGGTCGGCGAAGACGGTTTCGATGATGGCGTGGCGGCGATGAGTGATGTCGGCGGCATCGACGGGTTCGTCGGTGTCGGTGAAGAACGGGTGATACCGCCAGACGGGAAACAACGCGTCTCGGTAGCGGGCGTCTTTGACCCGGCGCACGATCAACCGGGCGGTCACCGGTCGGTCGGTGGAACCAAAAGCGGTGTAGGTGGTTTCGGCGACCTCGGCATCGGAGATCCATTCCCCGGTGTCGGGGTCACGCACCGCACCGGGATATTTCACCGGGGCCCAGGCGTCATCGCTGATCGCCTCGATGGCCGCGGTGACGGCCCGGGTTTTGGTCAGTACCAGCGAGAAGCGGGCGCCGGCGCGGCGGCAGGCCGCCACCACGGTGCTGTTGCCGTAGGCGCAGTCACCACGCACCAGGATCTGACCGGTGACCCCCGAGGCGCGGGCAGCGGCGACAGCTTGGGCGATCATGCGGGCCGCGCCTTTGCCGGAGTTGGTCTTACCCGCCCGTAACCGGGCGCCGGCGATCACCGGGGCGCCAGTCTCGGTGCTGATCGTGGTCACCAGCGGTGACAGGCCTTTGCGCAGGATCTGTTTGCCGGCGATCTTGGTGTGCCCATAGCTGGCACCTTGTTTGGCCCGGCCGTAGACCGGGCGCAGCAGCGAGTCGATATCGACGAACGCCCGCTCATCGCTGCCCGGCAGCAGTTCAACCCGCTGGCACAGTCGCGCCAGGTGCTCGCGCAGAACTGATTCCAGTTGGCGGGCATGTCCGAAGGTGAACTCCCGCAACAGTGTTCCAATCGTCGACGGTGCATATACCCCGTCGAACAATGTCTTCATTCCGCCGCTGCGAACCACATCGAGGTCATCGATGCAGTCCGCTCCGGCACATATCCCAGCGACCAGGGTCGTCAGTTTCGGCGCCGGGTTGGCCGACCCGGATTTGACCCGCGGCGCCGCGATACGAATCTTGCTGCCCAGCAGGCCGGACAACCCCGTCTGGCTGGCCAGCGTCATCACCGGCACCAAACCCGCGCACGACACGAGATGGGCATCGTCGAAGACCGCAGACTCTGCGGCGAACCTATGAGAAACTTGCACTCGAAGTGCCCTTCCGAGTTGGCCCGATTGTTTGTGTGAGAACTACAATCATCCCAGTTCAAAGGGCACTTTTCTTATACCGACACCCCAATCCTCATCAAGTCAGTCGGTGGATCGAGGCTATGGCAAGACCACCGCGGTGGCGCAGTGGGACGACGCCGACGACCGTCCGTTTGCCTGGGCCCGGCTCGACAACCTCGACAACGACCCCGCGCACCTTCTGCTACACCTCGCCACCGCGCTGAACCAGACCCGGCGCATCGACCCAGCGGTGCTGGGGTACCTGCAGGGCGCGGGCCGAGCCCAAAGCCAATTGGTGTCGGCGTTCATCCAGGTGCTCGAAAGCTGCGGGCCCGTGGCGCTAGTGCTCGACGATGTTCATGCACTGTCGGCGAGCGCAGCGATCGACGCCCTGCGGGCGGTGGTGGACCTGGCCCCGAATTCGACGACGCTGGTGCTGGTCAGCCGGCAGATCCCGGCACTCGATCTGGCCCGTCGCCGATTGCGGGGCGGTGTTGTCGAGATCGGAATCGCGGAGCTGAAGCTGTCAGGGTCCGAGGGAACGGCCGCCTTCGCAGCGCTCGGTGCGGAGACGGATCGGGCCACGATCGCACGGGTTCTCGAGAAATGCGAAGGCTGGGCCGCGGGTGTGGTGATGGCGGCCTTGGCGCTGCGCGACGGCACACCCGCCGAGGTGGTGACCGGGCGGCACCGGCTGGTGGCCGACTATCTGGTGGAGGAAGTGCTCAGTCAACTCGAACCCGACACTGCCCTGTTTCTGACGGAATCGGCCATCCTGGACCGCTTTTGCGCTGACGAGCTCGACGCGCTGCTGGGGCGCAGCGATTCCGCGGCGATGCTCGACGCAATCACCCGATCGGGCAACATGTTTTTGGTTTCCCTTGATGCCCAAGGTATCTGGTTCCGGTATCACCAGCTGTTCGGGGATCTGTTGCGTGCGCGCCTACGCGACCGGGACCCGGACCGGTTCCGGGAGTTGGCGGCACGAGCGGCCGATCGGCTGGCGAATGCCGGTGACATCGACGGTGCGCTGGCCCAAGCGCTCGCTGCCGACGACCGTGCCAAGGCCGCCGCCCTGGTGGGCATCGACGCCGTGCGGTTGGGTTTCGACGGCCGGGCCGGCGTCCTGGCCCGGCGGCTCAGCCTGATCGATGAGCAGACGTTCACCGACTATCCCGACGCCGCGATCGCGCGAGCCTGGCTGGGTGTGATGACCGGCGATGCCGAGTTGATCCAGCGTTCGCTGTTGACCGCGAGCGCAGCCGACTCCGGCCAGCCGCTGGCCGACGGCACACCATCGGTCGAGGTGGCTGCGGCACTGATCGGCTCACTGCTCGGCGTCGGGGGAGTGGGCGAGGTGATCCGCCATGCCGAAACAGTCCGTGGCGCAGGCGATCACCTGGTCAACCCGTGGTGGGGTGCGGCCACCACGATGAAGGGCGCCGCGTTGTCCATGCTTGGTGAACCGGAACGGGCACGAGTCACGCTCGAGTCGGCGCTGCCGGTGCTCGATGACCTTCCCGGATTCCAGGCGGCCGTGCTGGCGCACCTCGCCGCATTGGACCTCGGCGACGGCGACCTGCCTGCCGCCGTCACACACACCAACGCCGCACGCGCGATCGTCGACTCGCGCGACTTGTCCGACATGGTGCCGATCGTGGTGGTCTACGCGGTCGACGCGTTGGTGCGGGCCCGACGCGGGGACGTGGCCGGCGCGCGTTCGGCGGTCCGCGCCACCGAGCAGCTCCTCGAGCGGCTGGGCAATCTGTCCGCTCGGACCGCCTTGACGGCCCATGTGCTGGTCGCGGCCGCCGCCGTCGAGATCGACGACACGAAACTGTGCGACCGGCACCTGGGTGAGGCGCAACGCGCGTATCGGCGTGAACCCGAGGCGGTCGGCATCGGTCAGTGGCTGGACCGGATCCGGGATTTGTCTTCCGCCCGCGCCGCCCGGGGCACTCGGCCGTCGCTGACGACGGCCGAGCTCAGGCTCCTCCGTCATCTGGCCACGCATCTGTCCCTGCAGCGCATCGCCGATGAACTCGTCATCGGCCGGGAAACCGTGAAGAGCCAGGCCAAGTCGATCTACCGCAAGCTGGGAGTCTCCTCCCGCGCCGCCGCGGTGGCCGAGGCCGACAACCTCGGGCTGCTCAGCGAGAGCGGGCGAGCCGCCGCGCGAACGGCAACAGCATCAGAAACTCGACGATCAACACAACGGTGATCATCACCACCACCTTCGGATCGTCGAAGTTCTGGCCGGCGACTACGAACGCCGCCGCGGCGTTGCGCTGGGCGGTTCCCAGTGCCAGCACCTTTCGGGTCCTGGAACCGCCCATGAGCCAACCGATCCCGGCGCATATCGCGGTGTACACGACGGCGGCCAGGATGGCGAACGTGCCGAACGCCGACCGGACGCTGTTGAAATGGGCGGCGATGGTGAACACGATCACCAGAATCATGCTGACGGTGGACACCTTCGCGACCGCGGGCCGCAGGCGGGCGGCCACCCCGGGACCGCGGGCCCGCAGCAGCAGGCCCGCGGCCAGCGGGATGAGCATCAGCACCACGAGAGACACCGCGATATGGACGGGGTTGACCGCGGTGCCTGCCACGAAGATCGGCAGCACCAGCGGCACATAGCCCACCGTGACCACCATCAACAACACCATCAGGCCTACCGCGAAGGCCATGTCGGCCTTCGCGAACTCAGCGAGCTTGATCAAGAACGGTGCGCCGGCGGCCAGTCCGCACAACAGCAGCCCGATCCCCAGCGGCTCGTCGAGATCGAACACCCGCCACAGCCCGAACGCGGCCAGTGGTGCCAGCACGAAGTTGGCCGCGAGGGCGAGTGCGACGACACGTATGTTCTTGAGCGGGGCCAGAATCTGGCTGACGGTCAAGCTCAGGCCGACGGCCAGAGTGCTCGAGACGACGAAGAAGACAACGGCGACATTCGAACCCTTCAAGAGGAGATCGTTCATGCCGGCCGTGTCAACCCATCGTCACAAGGTTGCGCCAGAAGGACCTCAGGCTGTCACTGGCGCCGAACAGCGTCGTGAAGTGAGTGGAATCGACCAGCACGATGTCGCCGGCGCGGTCACCGGACGGCGGCATGTGGACCATGGCGTTGAACTCGGTGTTACCCGCCAGGGTGAACGGGTGCGGCCGGGTCATGTCGATCGGTTGCCGGCCCAGCACCCGCAGGTCCGGGCCCTCGGGTGCGGTCAGCTCATAGTGCGGCAGGTGCGGATGCAAGGCGAGCGTGCTGACGTCCCGCAGCAGTCCCGCCGAATCCAGATCGCGGAAAGCGGTCAGCGGCACAATCTGTTTGGTGCCCTCGACCGTGGCAGGCCGCAGACCCCAGGTGTTGTGCACCGGGATCTTCAGCCCGTTCAGCAGCGACCGGGCGTAGCCGCTGAAGCGCTGGATCCGCGGTGTCAGTGGATCCCTGTGGTGCAGGTACTCCATCTGCTGCTGCTCTTTGTCGTCGGTGAACCCGACGTCGTGGTGTGGCGCCAGCATCAGGCAGGTGCCCTCGCGGCGCAGCCACTGTTGGATCGCGGCGACCTCTTCTTCGGTCGCGGCCTCGTCGCCGAGCAGGTGGTCCAGGCCGAAGATCATCAGGGTGTCGGTGTCGTTGAGGATCCGTTCATCGATCGGCAGCCGGTACCCCGCCTGATCGACCCGCTGGAACACCGCCACCGGATGTCCGGTTGCTTCGCCGGCGACGTCCTGGAACAACAACGAGGATCGGTGGAACAGTTCCAGCGTTCCGTCGACGCCCTGCAGGAAGTTTCGCGGGCTGTACTCGCGTCCTTCGTATGCCGGCCACGTGGCTGCGCGAACCTCGGTCATGGTGGAGAACCGGTTGTACAGCAGCGCCGGGTCGCGCTGGGCCTCCCATGGGTAGCTCCACGACCAGTAGATGCTGACGCGGCGTTTGCCGTTGCGCGGGCGGGCGATGTGGCTCTGGTTGTAGGTGCGGGCGTAGGGCTGTGTTGCCATGATGTCCTAATCCTTCAGAGTCGAGAGATAGCGCAGCGCGTTCAGGCCGGGTAGGAAGAAGTACGCTCCGCCGCGCAGCGTGGTGAATGCGGGTAACCCTTTGTGTACCCTCCGTATTGGCCGCTTCGGGATGGTGAAGTCCAATGTGCCGTCCTGGGTGCCGCAGATGGGGTCGTGCTCGTTGCCGAGCTCCTGGAACGCCGTGTCGTTGATCCAGACGTTCTGGGCGAACTCGAACTGACGCACCAGGCTGGCGCAGATCAGGAACATCCCGACCCCGCGCTCGACCCCGTCGTCGGCGACGCCCTCCGGTAGTGCCGGTCCGTAGGTGCCGCTGCGCCGGATCAGCCTGCGCCGGTTCGGATTCGGTTCGGTATCGCGTGGGTTGAGCCGTCGGGCGTGGGAGCCGAGTGGGCAGGCATAGCCGTGCGGATCCATCTCGCCGTAGTCGAAATCGTTGTTGCGCATCTGGTCCGCACCCAGCTCCGGATCGTCATGTTCAGGCGCTAGCACCAAAGGTGCGCCGCTGCGCCAGCGGCCCATGAACTTGGCGGCCAGCAGCTCCTCGCCCTCGGCGCCCTCGCCGTTCTGCTTCAGATAGTCGCGGAAGACCCCGACATGTTCCTCCAGCCGGCGGTAGGCCAGGTAGCTCCCGTTGCGCGAAAGCGCCTCGGGGGCAGGATGGTTCGATACCAGCCCCTCCTCGTCCGGATAGCCGAGGATGAACTCGCCCGGTGCCAGGTACCCGCCGGCGCCGGGTATCAACGCCTCACCCGAACCTTCGATCTGCGGCTGGGACACCGGATCGCGGTACCCGAAATGGTCGTGGTCGTACTCGAACGGTGCGGTGGCGGCCAGATCGAGATGCGACAGCGACCGCACCCCGGGACAACGGGTCAGCAGCGCGTCGTGTTCACCGACGCACCGCACGCGTTCCTGCTCATCCCGGGCGAACAGGATGACGATCGCATGCAGATCGTCGCCCGCGAGCCCACCCACCCAGTGCTCGGGCGCGGCCGCACCGGTATCACCGAGGATGTCGGCCCGCGATGCCATGCCCTCGCGGAACTCATCCGGGAAACTCGCCAGCGACGCCTCGTCCAGGCCCAGTGCGCGCAGACCGCTCCACGTGAATGCCAGGTTGACCCAGCGATTGAACACGTTGACCGTCTCGCGGACATCGGTGGCCGACTGGACCAGCGGAACCATCTCGGCCAGCCAGCCTCGCCCCGCCTCCGGTGTGGCGAAGGACAGGAACTCATACCGACCGGTCAGGTGGGGCGTCCCGGTCAGCATGATGTGCTGGATGTCGTCGAATTCGAGTGCTGTCACTGCATCTGGTCCAGCATGTCGGAGAACGCGGCCTTCAGTCGCAGGGCCTTCTTGATCTCGACGGAGGTGACATAGGGATACTCGCCATACTCCAGGAAGCTGGGCACCTGGTGATCACGGACGTACATGATGAACGCCTCCGGGTTGGTCTTCCAGTCCTCTGGGAACCCCTCCAGATGGGTGAATGCCGTGGTGATACCGGTCGAACTGAACAGCTTGACGGCGTCCTCGGTGTACTTGTCGAAGTCGGTGTCGAAGATGCCCATGTATTGGAAGTGCAGACCGGAGCCGACGTCGAACAGATTCCACCGCAGATAATGAAGTTTCAACGGGGCCAGAACGTCGGGTTGCGCGGCGACGGCTGCCTCGATGCTCTTGCCGTGGGCGCGGATGGCCTCTTCGTGTTCGGGACCTTCCTTCACCTTGGCGATGATGTTGAAGCCGTAGCACGCGGGGGTTCGGGGGAAGACCGGGCCGTACCGCCCGCGGGTCAGTTCGAAGTAGCCCTCCTTGGGAATGGCGAGAGCTGCCGGTTGGGTCCAGTCGTTGATTTCGTTGTGCGCCATGAAAACGAGATTATGAGCGCGGCGGCCCCACGTCGTCCCCCGATTCGGGGGAAGTTTTCCCATCGGGGAGACCGGCATGGCGTGATCGAGACGGCCGTTACACCTCGGGCTTCGCCGGCTCGACCTCCCAACTGCAATGGCCATAAACGAACCGGGCGGTAAGCAGCGTCCCGGCGAGCAGTGACGCCGTGAAAAGCCATGCGCTGACCG
Source organism: Mycobacterium syngnathidarum (assembly GCF_001942625.1). Classification (GTDB taxonomy): domain Bacteria; phylum Actinomycetota; class Actinomycetes; order Mycobacteriales; family Mycobacteriaceae; genus Mycobacterium; species Mycobacterium syngnathidarum. The sequence goes on along the minus strand of NZ_MLCL01000062.1, from coordinate 82,432 downwards.
CCAACTGGATACCGCCGCTCAGGGTGTGGCCGCTGGTGCATCCACCGGCCATGCGCGCCCCGAAGATCACGAAAAATGATCCCACAAAGCATGCCGTTGCTCGCCTGGTTCGGCTGGGACCGAATCGGTTACGCCACGACGGCGGTACGACGGGGCGGAACGCGTTGAAGCGGCCCGTGATGAACAGTGCCGAGAAGAGGGACCCGATCAGGACTCCGAGCACGACCAGGGGCTCCCAGCCGATTGTGGCAAATACCTGCCGGCTGTAGTCGAAGCCCGGCATGAACAGGTGCCCCACCACCCAGGAGTAGGTGGTCGACATGCCGAAGGGCTGACGAAGGAACAGTGACAGGACCACGAGCACGGCGACGAACGCCGCCGCCACGGCGGTCGTGCGCGCGAAGAAGCTCGCGCTGAGGACCCGTCGCGCCGCCGCCCGTGACAGTTGGGCGGTCCGGGCGGTCATGGCCGCACCTTCGGCAAGATAGGCGGAGGTGTCCACGGCGAACGCCCGATCATGCTCATCGACCGGGGCGGCGGTCCCGCGCAAGTGCTGAAAACAGCTATGCCTGCCCCCGACATAGCGGGGCAGGTAATACAACAGCGTCAATGCGGCTGCCGCATAGGCGATTGAAATGGTGAACATCGGGATGGGTCGGATATCCGCGATGTTCCCGGTGGCTACGAGGTCACCGAGATCGGCGGTATGCACCAGCCATTTGCCGGCGTCGGTCTGATAGACCGCCGTCCACGCTGCGGCGCCGAGAAGGCCGCCCGGCAGCGCTGCCAGAACGTCTTGGCGCCCCTCTCCGAGCGCAATCATCTCGGTGCCGGGGAAGTAGCCGCTGACCGCCGCCCCGGCGCCGAACAAGATCCCGCCGAGGGTGACGCCGACCAGATACGTGGGCCGTGGTGAGAAGTGCATCGAGAATCCCAGCGCGTACAGGCCGTACAGCAGGACAGCGCCAATCGCGGTGACGAACAGAAAGCAGCCGAGGAGGAGCCGATCGACGAGCCTGGCAGTTCGAATGATGGTCTCGGGGTTGCCTATTCCCCATATCGAGGCAGGCACACTGAATGCGGCACCGATCAGCAGTCCTAGCCATAACGGGGCAGTGACGCTGACCATGTGTGCCTCCCGCGTCGGTCGACCTTGGGTTCTGGTGATCCGGTAGCGCCTCGACGTCAGGTGAGGCGCTCCACCTCCACGAAGACGATCGGGTTGAGGTCACCGCGATTCTCGACGGTGTGTTCAGAGCCCGCGGGGCGGGAATAGCTCTGGCCGGCCACGAGCTCCGCGACGATCTCGATACCGTCAGCGGTGACCACATGCATGGTGTCGGTGACCAGCGGGACGACCACGTACTCGTGATCGTGCCGGTGCATCGGTATCGCACCGCCGGGGTCGATCGTCCACCGAGTCACACGGAACCAGTCGTTTTCGAGCTGGATCTCACCTTGGGATCCGGTCGTCATGTTCGTCGTGCCATCAGAAGTCCGGCGTGCTCACGTCTTCGAGTTCCTGCTCGGGGCCGGTCGGCGCGACCGGGGCGGTGGGCGTGGCCTGGCCTTCTGCCGAGCCGCACTCGGTGCCGCTGACCCCGGGCGGGCACAGCGTGTTGCCGCTCGGTGAGTTCGGGATCAGGTAGGGGACGCAGTTGCCGGTGTAGGTGTCGTTGTCCTCGCCATTCGGGCAGGCCGCCAGCACGGTCGCCGGAGCGGGCAGGGCGGCGACCGTGGTCGCCGCCGCTGCCACCACCGCGACCGCGGAGCAGGCGGTGACGATCAGGTGTCGGGTAGTGATCAGGGGTTTCATGTCGTTCACTTTCAGTCGATGACCGCGGTCGCCTTGTGCACGGTAATCGGCGCGGCCAACTCTTGCTCGTCGCAGACCCGTTGCAGTTTCTGCAGCGTTTCGGCCAGGCCCGGACCGGTCCGGCGACCAGGGGTGAAGGTCGCGGGCAGGTGCTGCATGCCCTGGATGACGCCGATGGTCTCGTAGTGCACGGTGCGTCAGGGTCACAACGGTAATCCGGCATCCGGTCGAGCACGCCGGTGAGCATCGACTTGAACACCATGCGTGCCACGTTCGAACCGATGCAGCGGTGCACCCCGAGCCCGAAACTGAAGTGCCGGTTGCCCGTTCGGTCCATCATCAGCTCGTTCGGGTTCTCGAAGACGCGTGGGTCGCGGTTGGCCATCGCCCAGGACAGCCACAGCCGCTCACCTTCCTTGAGTGGCACGCCACCTACCTCGATGTCCCCGGCGACGGTGCGGCCATCACCGGGTGCCGGGGTGAAGAACCGTAGAAACTCCTCGGTTGCCGAGTGCAGCAGCGCGTTGCGGTCCCGGCTCAACCGCTCACGCTGATCAGGGTGCTGCGAGAGCCACTCGAGCGAGTGCGCGGTCAGCGCCGTCGTGGTGTCGAAACCGCCGCCGATCAAGAGCATGAGCATGCCCAGGATCTCCGAGTCGGGTGCCGGCTCGCCATCGATACGCATGCGGACCATGGCGTCGATCAACCCCGGCCGCGGATCGTCGCGAATCACAGCCACGTGGCCCATCATGTGTACCGCCGACGCCACGGACAGGTCGAAGACGCGTTTGGCGTCGGGGGAGTCGGCGCGCGTGTAGACCGAGGCGTGCGCGGGTTCGCAGTAGATCTCCCATTCGGCGAGCGGGACACCGAGCAGGCCCAGCGTCAGCACCGCCGGGACGATGTTCGCCAGATCGTCGACGAAATCGATACTGCCGTCTTCGATCTTCTCGTCCAGACACGCCCGGACGAGTTCGTCGACCACCGGCTTCCACCGCGCGACCGCGGCCGGTGAGAGATACCCGTTCAGCGGTGTCCGGTACGCCCGGTGTTCGGGATCGTCCATCTCCAACATGCCGCCACGGAACTGGGTGCTGGCCTCGGCGCGCGGAATATTGATGCCCCGGTAGCCTTTTCGCTCACCCACGATGTCGTTGTCGTTCGAGATGTGTGGGCAGCGGGCCAGTTCGAAGACCTCGCTGCTGCCGGCGGCCACCCAGTGCCCGCCATAGGTGTCGGTCCAGGCCAGCGGGCAGGAGTCCAGCATCTCCGAAGTGATCGGCTCGAACCGGTCGCGGTATTGCGGGGTGTGCCGGTCGAAGTGGTAGCTGTGCTGGACATGTCGGGCTTCCACCATGGCACTGTCAGACATCTGCGCCCCCAACGTCGTTGCCGGTCTGCAGGTCTGAGGATAGGAACTAGACGCCGTGGTGGGGGCGATTCCGGCGGATCATGGCGTGAGATTCACAATTGCCTTGCCGTACTCCAGGTCCGCCGGTACCGAGACGTGGTCGTGGAATACCAGCCAGATGCCGTCGACGCACCGCAGGCAGGCTGTCCATCGCAACCACATGTCGGTGGCGCGGCCGCTGGCCAGGGTGCCGCGCACGTGGTTGAGGCTGTGCACGAACGCGATGTCGCCCTCGGTGGTGACGGTCAACTCGTGTACGTCGTAGCCGATCGGGCCGGTGTACGCACTGAAGACCTCCTGCCAGGCCCTTCGCTTGTTGTCGTCGCCGGCGTATCGCAGCGGTGCGCCCAGGTCGAATGAGACGACGTCGGGTGCATAAAGGGCGGTCAGCGTGTCGAGGTCGCGCGCACGGATCGCGCTCACGCCCTCGGCGATGCGCTGGCGGATGGCGGCATCGGTCATGGTGGTCACGGTAGGCGACCACCGCCCCAGGTCACCGGAAAATCAGCCGGGCCGGCGTCCGGTGAGAGCTAGACGCAATCGACGCAGAGCTGCTGGTCGCCCTTTTGCAGTGCCATCCGGTTGCGGTGCTGCACCAGGAAACAGCTCGAGCAGGTGAATTCGTCGTCCTGCTTCGGGACGACCCGTACGCTCAATTCCTCACCGGAGATGTCGGCGTCGGGCAGATCGAACGAGTCGACCACCTCGTCCTCGTCGATGACCGCGGTATTCGCCGAGGTGCGCCGCTGGGCGGCCAGTTCCTCGAGAGACTCGTCAGTGGCCTCGTCTGTGTCTTTGACGCGAGGTGCGTCGTAATCGGTTGCCATAGATGATCCTCCTAATAACCAGACCAATGCTTGGCCAACGCCACAGCGGGACTCGTTGTTCCCCGGGCGAACATCCTGTAAACGTCGGATGCACGTTAGCGGTTCAACGCCCGGGGGTCTTCATCGGAAAACGTGATCCTCGGTACAGTCGTCGGCGTGCATGACGATGTCAGGGGTTCGGACGCCGAGATCTTCGATGACGCTGAGCTTGATGAGTACCTCGATGACGACGATGCGGACCTGGAGGATCTGGATTCCAATGGTCAGCTGATCTCGATCCGCCGCGCCAATGGCGAGGAGATCCTCACCATCGTCGCCCAGGACGACGAGTGGAACGTCGATCTGCAGCCCGGGGGTTCGGTGCAGAGCGCGTTCCTCGGCTCACGTCGCGACACCCCGGTGTGGATCAACGCCCTCGACGGCCAGATCGAGCGGTACGACGACGGCACCTACGTCATCCGGATCGACTGACCTTCCAAGGCCGTTGCGCTCGCGGTGAGCGCAACCGTGGTGTTCCGGCGCCCTGCCGCCCATGGTGTCGGGGTGTCCTCTCTACGTGTAGTGAAGCTCGGCGCCCACATCGGGGCCCGCATCGACGGAATCGACGTCAACGGCGACCTCCAGCCGGCCGCGGTGTCGTCGATCAACGACGCTCTTCTTGAGCACAAGGTTGTCTTCTTCCGTGGGCAACACCACCTCGACGACCACGGACAGCTGGCATTCGCCCGGTTGCTCGGTACCCCGACGAAAGCGCACCCGACGGTTACCTCGCGCGGCGACCGGATCCTGCCCATCGACTCCCGTTATGACAAAGCGAACAGTTGGCACACCGATGTGACGTTCATCGACCGCGTCCCGAAAGCCTCACTGCTGAGGGCGGTCGCGTTGCCGAACTACGGTGGCACCACGACGTGGGCATCGACCGAGGCGGCCTATGACCGGCTGCCGGAGCCGCTGCGCGCCCTGGTCGAGAATCTGTGGGCCGTGCACACCAACCAGTACGACTATGCGGCCGATTACGACGGGCGCCACGAGGAACCGGTCGAGGGCCACCGTCAGTACCGCGAAGAATTCGAGTCCGAATACTTCGAGACCGAACATCCGGTGGTGCGGGTCCATCCCGAAACAGGCAACAAAGTTCTGCTGCTCGGGCACTTCGTCAAGCAGTTCGTCGGCTTGGGTGCCGCCGAATCTGCCACCTTGTTCCAGCTGCTCCAGAACCGGGTCATCAAGCTGGAGAACACGATTCGATGGAATTGGGAACCAGGTGACCTGGCGATCTGGGACAACCGGGCGACCCAGCACTATGCAGTGGCCGATTACGGCGACCAGTTTCGTCGGTTGAGCCGCATAACCTTGGCCGGAGATGTGCCGGTCGACGTGCACGGCCGGCGCAGCCGGACTGTCGCCGGTGACGCGTCTCGCTACTCTGAGGTGGTCGCGCCGGTAGCGTTGGCGGGCTGACCGGGCATTCGTTCAGAGTCGATCCATTTCGCGCGCCATCAGGCTGTGCTCCAGATAGCTGCACCGCGGCGGGTAGTAGGTGGCGCGCCGCCGGTCGGCGAGGGTGTGCCAGTGTTCGGCGACCGATGCCACCGCCTGCGACATCATCGTGACGATGTTGTGGTGCGCGGGTGCGCCCGCTGCGGCGGCGGTGCTGAACAGCACCTGCTGTTCGGTGATGAGCACCGGCTCGTGCGAGTGCCGGACCGATGCGGAATTTCGTGCGGTTTCGCGCTTGACCGTGGAAACCGGGTGGAAAACGCTCATGTCGAAACTTCCTTCGAACCAAGCGCCGTACTGTCAGGCGCTCTGATGCACAGAACGTACGGCCGGTTGTGGCCACCCCTCACGCGTAGTGCACTACCTCTTTATGCGACGTATCGAACCGAACGTCCTTTTACAGCTCGGCTTCGGGAGACGGAAAAATGGACACCGGGATCGATTTGTAAACCCGGACACTCACTTTGCCATTGTCCGATGGCGGGCATCCGGGATCTTCCCTGTGCAAGGAAACATGTTCCCGTACACCGCAATTGGATGGCCGACCGGGTGGTCGGCGCACCCGCTGTACTCGCTCGACAACGTCTTGGACGTCAGATCCGCTCTGGTGCAAGCAAAATGGGGTGCGGCGCGCGCCGACCACCGAGCGTAGCTTCTACCCGATCACCGCATAGCCGCCACGATCGTCGACGATCAGGATCCGGCGCCCACCGTCGGTATAGAAAGCGGTGCAGCCCTCCGGCTTCATCGACCTTCGGAAGCGAGTCCCCGATACCTGCAGGGCTTCGGCGCCGCGGGTCCAGGTACACAGCGCGAACGGTTCACCTTTCTTGCTCAGCGACTTGCCGAGCAGGATCAGGAACTGACCGGAACGCTCGTCGTAAGAGATGTCGCGGATGCCCTGCAGCGCGTCCGAATGAGGAACGCGCACCGTTCGGGCGACCGGCTCACCCAGGCAGGCCGTGGTCCATCCGGGCCTGTCAGTGTGCACGGGCACCTCGATGATCGTCACCTGCCCGGGCTGCGCAGGCCCCCGCACACCGAACAGCAGTGCGCGTGCGCCGGGATCCCACGCCAAACCTTCGATGTTGAGCCCGCCGTCGTCGGGTTTGGAAGCGGCCGCCGCGACCAAGGCGGGCTGATGCGCCAGTAGCCAGGACCGGAAGCCTGTCATCGGTTCGGCCGGCAGGTCACCGGAGTCGGCGTAGCTGATCCGGACCAGTCCGTCATTGGGGTGGGAACCGGATGCAGACAGCGAGGAGGCTGCAATGAGGTGGATCCGGCCGTCAGCATCCATCCGGGCCAGCCCCTCGGGATCACCGAGCTGGCGCTTCGTCACACCCGTCAATTCACGCCGCTGGATCCGCCGCAGCTTGTCGTCGTCCCGATCCAGGATGAGATCGAAAACCGCTGTGCTGTCGTGATTGTCGATGAAGACAAAGCGATCGGGCGCCACCTGCACGACGCCGGAGGCGTTGAGCGCCTCCCCGTCATTGCGCTCACCGAAGGAATGCGACTTGATCTTTGCGTTGCTTTCGAACGGCTCCCGCGGCGTCTTGACGTGCTCGGCCATCAGTTGATGCTAAGCCGGAGCGGCCTGTCGGACCCCGGAAATCCCGGCCTGATCGTCGTCGCGGCGATAGCGTGAGGACTCGTCGTTTCATACCTGGATAGGAGACTGGACGATGAGAGCCGAATCCACGTCGGGTGAGGGCATCACCGGAGGCGTCCGGTCCCCGCAACGGCTGATGGCCGCCGTCGTGGCGTTGCTGGTCGGGCTGTTCGGGGCCGCGATGCTGGCCCCGGCCAGCGCTGCCGCCGAGGGCGAGACCTACGTCGTCGCCACCGACATCACCTTTGCGCCGTTCGAATTCCAGGATGCGGACGGGAAATTCGTCGGCATCGACATTGACCTCATCAACGAGATCGCGGCGAATCAGAATTTCAACATCACCGTCAAGCCGCTGGGCTTCGACGCCGCGCTGCAGGCCGTCCAGGCCAACCAGGCCGACGGCGTGATCGCCGGAATGTCGATTACCGACGAGCGCAAGAAAGTCTTCGACTTCTCCGACCCGTACTTCGAATCCGGCGTGCAGATGGCCGTGCTGGACACCAACGAGGACATCAAGTCCTACGCCGACCTCAAGGGCAAGCGGGTCGCGGTCAAGAACGGCACCGAGGGCGCCGAGTTCGCCGAGTCGATCAAGGACAAGTACGGCTTCCGGATCGTCTCGTTCGCCGATTCGGCGTCGATGTTCGAGGAAGTCAAGACGGGTAATTCCGTGGCGATCTTCGAGGACTACCCGGTGCTGAACTACGGCATCCAGCAAGGCAACGGGTTCAAGACCGTGACACCGAAGGAGAAGGGTTCCAGCTACGGCTTCGCGGTCAACAAGGGGCGCAACGCCGAGTTGTTGGAGAAGTTCAACGCGGGTCTGAAAGAACTCAAGGATTCCGGCCGCTACGACGAGATCATCGAGAAGTACCTCGGCGAGGGGGCATCGGACGCGGACAACTCGTTCTTCGGCCTGCTTGAGAGCACTTTCCCGTTCCTTATGGCCGGCCTGAAGATGACGATCATCCTGACGGTGGTGTCGATCGCCATCGCGCTGGTACTCGGCATCGTGTTCGGGCTCTTCCGGGTGTCGCGGTCGATCATCTTGCGGGCGATCGGCACCACCTACGTCGACATCTTCCGCGGCACACCGCTTCTGGTGCAGGCCTTTTTCATCTACTTCGGCATCCCGACCGCGCTCGGATTCCAGATGACGGCGCTGACCGCGGGCATCATCACGCTCTCGCTCAACGCCGGTGCCTACATGACCGAGATCGTCCGCGGCGGAATCCAGTCGGTGGACAAGGGGCAGATGGAGGCGGCCCGCAGCCTCGGTATCGGGTATCTGCCGACGATGCGCAAAGTCATTCTGCCGCAGGCGGTTCGCACCATGATTCCGTCGTACGTCAACCAGTTCGTCATCACCCTCAAGGACACCTCGATCCTGTCGGTGATCGGTATCGCCGAGCTGACCCAGACCGGACGGCTGATCATCGCCCGCAACTACCAGTCGTTCACCATGTGGCTGATCATCGGCATCATCTACTTCATCGTCATCATGGCGCTTACGAAGCTCTCCGACCGGCTCGAGAAACGGATGGTGAAATGACCCAGTTGGTACCGGAAGCCGCGGCCGCCGAGCCTGAGGGCACCGTCAAGATCCGCATCGAGGGCCTGAAGAAATCGTTCGGCGATCTGGTGGTGCTGGACGGCATCGACACCACGGTCAGCAAGGGCGAGGTGGTCTGTGTCATCGGGCCGTCGGGCTCGGGCAAGTCCACTTTCCTGCGGTGCCTGAACAAGCTCGAGGACATCACCGCCGGCAAGGTCACCGTCGACGGATTCGACCTCACCGACCGAAAAGTGGACCTGGACAAGGTGCGTCAGCACATCGGCATGGTGTTCCAGCACTTCAACCTGTTTCCGCACATGACGGTGATCGACAACGTGACGTTGGCGCCGCTGCTGACCAAGAAGATGGACAAGGGCGCTGCCGAGAAGCGGGCCATGGAATTGCTGACTCAGGTGGGCCTGGCAGAGAAGGCCAAGGTCAAACCGGCCACCTTGTCCGGTGGCCAGAAGCAGCGCGTCGCGATCGCCAGGGCCTTGGCGATGAATCCGTCGATCATGTTGTTCGACGAGGCCACCAGCGCACTGGATCCGGAGATGGTCGGTGATGTGCTGCAGGTACTGCGCGACCTGGCCGAGGGCGGCATGACGATGGTGGTGGTCACCCACGAGATGGGGTTTGCACGTGAGGTGGCCTCGCGAGTGATTTTCATGGCCGACGGCAACATCGTCGAAGACGACACTCCGGCCGAGGTGTTCGACAATCCCAAACACCCTCGGCTGCAAGAGTTTCTGTCGAAGGTGCTGTAGCTCAGCCCGTGAAGAGTCCGGCCACGATGGCCTGGGCCACCCGGCCGGCGTCGCGCCGGGCGGTTTTGGCGTCGTCGGCGGTCGCGATCAGCAGGGCCGCCTCGTCCAGCGCCCCGAGGATCATCGATGCGAGGGTGTCGGCCGGAAGGCCGGGCAGCTCACCGGCATCGACCGCGCTGCGGATGCCGTCGCGTAGGGCGCCGAGATAGTTGCGGTTGTCGATTTCGCGCATCTGGGCGAAACCGAGCGCGGCCGGTGCCTGCAGCACGCTGATCCGCGCCACCGTGGGATCCAAGCAGCCGTCCAGGAACTCCTCGATCCCGGCTTCCAGCTGTGCCCTGCTGGTGTCGTGCGCCAGCGCAGCCGGCAGGACCCGCGCGGCCAGCTCGCCTTCGACGTTCTCGTAGACCGCGCGGAAGACCGCCTCCTTGGTGGGGAAGTGGTAATACAGCGCGTTGCGCGTGACGGCTGCCACGCGGGCGATGTCCCCCGTGGAAACGGCTGCGTAGCCGCGTTCGACGAACAATGCGCGGGCCGCGGCGACCAGCGCCGCGCGGGTGGCTTCACTGCGCTGTTCTCGGCCGTCGCGTGCGTCTTCACTCACGGTGAAATTTTAACAAGCTGTATGTATTGATGTTCGGCGCTCGGTGTGTTTGCATACAGTCTGTATTAATTGTGTCCCGGTGCTCGTGGCGAGAGGACGTAACGATGCACGCACTCAGCTCCCGGAGCTTGGTCCAGCTGCCCTGCGGCCAGGTGGGCGTACGTGAACACGGCAACGGCCGGCCGGTTGTGCTGTTACACGGCCTGGCGGCCAACGGACTGGTCTGGCGGCACGTGGTGGACGGCCTCGCCGCGCAGTTCGGTGACCAGATCCGTTGCCTCGCTCCTGACCTGGCGCTGGGATCGCACAGCCCGGCGGTGCCGGGCGCCGACCTCACCCTGCCCGGCCTGGCCCGGACCGTCGTCGATCTGCTCGACGCGCTCGACATCGAGCAGGCCGTGTTGATCGGCAACGGTTACGGCGGCGACATCGCCCAGGTGGTCGCCGCGCGCTATCCGCAGCGGGTCGAGGCGCTGGTGCTCGTGGCGACCAACGCATTCGACTCCGACCCATGGCCGGTCAAGGTGCTGGCCCGGCTCACCTCGCTACCAGGAGCCAATGTGGTGCAGTCGAAGGCCATCGGACTGAAACCCGTACAACGGCTCCGGATCACCTACGGCGGCGCGACCAAACGACCCATCCCGGCCGACGTCATGGCGGAGTACCTGCGGCCACTGCGTTGTGATCCGTTGGTGCGAAATGATCTCCGGCGGTTCCTGGGCGGGCTGTCACCGGCGTACCTGGCCGAATACTCACCACAGCTGGCCGACTACGACAGGCCCGCACTGGTGGTCTGGCCGCGGGAGGAGCGCTACTTTCCGGCCGAGGGTGCACGCCGACTGGCCCAGACGCTGCCGCGGGCCACGCTGAAGCACATTGACGACTCCTATGCCTGGGTGCCCGAAGACAACCCGGCGCCGTTGGTCGCGCTGCTCTGCGAATTCCTCGGGTGTCCCCGGACCCCGGCCGGCTCCGGTCAGCCTCGCTCGACCACGTTGGACTGACCCGATTTACTCACGTCCGGTTCACCCGTGCGGTAGGTGACCCGGTTGTCGAATCCGGATACCCCGATGGTGTCGACGGATTCGACGGTGATGACGTTCTCGACGCCGGACACGGTGATCGCAGCGCAGTGACCCGTGATGTCCAATTCGTTCTCGATGCCGCTGACGATCACCGTGTTGTCCCGGCACTCGACAGTTCGGTGCTCGTTGATCCCCGAGACGATCAGGGTCTCTCCCGCCGGAACCTGGGTCGGCGCAGCGGATCCCGGGAGTGGCACGCCGCTGATGGTGGTCTGCCGGATGGTGGTCGACTGGGTGTCGCTGACCGTGCCGGAGGCCGAGTCTCCGGTGTCGGTCTCGTTGAACGCCAGGTAGGCCGTCACAATGCCGCCGACCACCAGCGCGGCCGCGAGTCCGCCGAACACCAGGAACAAGTGCATGCTGCCGGCGCTGCGCTGCGGGGCAGGCGGCGCCGGATACGGCTGGTAACCCGGCCAAGGCGCCGGAGGCCCGGGAGGTGGCGGCGGAAAGGTGTTCGCCTGTGTCCAGGGCTGGGTCGGGGGCGGGGCGGCCGGGCCCTCGGTTCCGAGTTCCGAGGTGCGAGCGGCATCGGCTAGCGGGCGCTCGAGTTCCCGGATGCGGGCCTCGGGGTCGTCCTTCGGGTCCATGCGCAGATGCTCGCACATCCGGCCTTCGATGGGGTGGAAAGAGTATTTGCCCGCCTCACCGGGTCCTTTGCTATCTCGTGTGGTCGCGAACCGCCGAGGGCTGCCGGTTGCAGGTGGGGTGCCGGCGAGCAAAGCGGTTGATGCATAACCGGTCTGACCGCTCTGCGGCATGCGACGTGGTGTCGGTTACTGCGCGTAGCCTGGTCTTCTCAGGTAGTTGCTGCACAGGAATGGAAAAGGAGCGGAATCTCAGTGCCTCAGACGGGACGATGGACCGGCGACCCGGTCTGGCTGGCCGACGTACTGCGGGCCGAAGGTATCGACCTCCTCGAGTATCCGGGCTGGCGCACGCGGGGGCATGGAGACTTCAAGGACATCCGCGGGGTCATGGTGCATCACACCGGGTCGGATACCGCGACGGCGGCGTCGATCGCCAACGGCCGCCCGGATCTTTCCGGCCCGCTGTCGCAGCTGCACATCGCGCGCGACGGCACGGTGACGGTGGTGGCACTCGGCGTGGCCTGGCATGCCGGCGTCGGCATGTACCCGTGGTTGCCGACGAACATGGGCAACTGGCACATGATCGGTATCGAATGCGCCAACAGCGGCACCAGTCCCACCGCGCCGCACCGTAGGAACTGGCCTGACGCACAGTATTTCGCGCTGGTGCGGTGTTGCGCTGCGATCAATCGGCGGCTGGCGCAGACCTCTGAACGCACCATCGGGCACAAGGAGTACGCGGGCCGAGCGCAAGGTAAATGGGATCCGGGCGCCATCGACATGGACCTCCTGCGTGCCGACATCCAGGCGCAGATCGGCGACATCACGCGTCCGGCGCCGACGCCGAGGCCCCCGGCTCCGGTCGGGCAGTACGCCAACGTGCTGATGTTCCGGCCGATGGAAGGACCCGAGGTCGCCCACTTGCAGCGCCGGCTCAAACACGCCTATGCCGCGTATGCGGGGGATCTCGAGGTGGACGGTGTGTTCGGCCCGAAGACCGAGGCCGCCGTCAAGGCGTTCCAGCGCCGTACTCGAGGGCTCAAGGTCGACGGCATCGTCGGTCCGGCCACCGCGGCCGCGCTGCGGCTCTGAGAGCACCGTCGGGCCAACTCACGCATTCGGTGTTCCGAGGCGAAGGTGTTGCCTTAGGCTAACCAAACTTCTACGGTTAACCGCATACTTCTCCTCTAAATTAAGGAACCGCTGATGAAGGGCCTCGTTGCTCTGGTCGCCGGCACCGCAGCCGTAGTGGGGTCTACGCCACCGGGCAGGGCATCGTCCTGAATCCGCCGCGGCTCAACTTCGCCCTGGCGTACACGTGCGCCCTGTTTTCCGTTGTCCTGCTGTGCAGTACGTCGTGCACAGCCTGTAGGGAGGGGTCCCGAAATGACAGGCAAGAACGATCTGCCGCTCGCGCGCCGATCCGACGGTGACCTGCCTGGGCACTGGCTGCTGGCCCGGCTGGGCAAGCGGGTGCTCCGACCGGGCGGACTGGAGCTGACGACAAGGTTGCTGGCCGCAGCCGGGATCAACGGAGCCGCCGTCGTCGAGTTCGGGCCCGGGCTCGGCCGCACCGCGACCGACATCGCGGCGCAGCAGCCCCGCTCCTACGTCGGTGTCGACGACAGCGCGACCACCTCCGCGCTGCTGAGGAAAGCGGTAGCCGCCACCGGCGGCCAACTGATCGCCGCCGGTGCCGCCGACACTGGTCTGCACGCCGGCTCAGCCGACGTCGTCGTCGGCGAGGCAATGCTGACCATGCAAGGGGACAAGGCCAAGCGGGCCATCGTCTGCGAAGCGTTTCGGGTACTGCGCCCCGGGGGGCGCTATGCAATTCACGAGTTGGGGTTGACACCCGACGGCTTGGACGAGGCGGTCAAGGACGACATACGGCATGAGATGGCCAGGGCCATCAAGGTCAACGCCCGGCCGTTGACCGTGGCCGAGTGGACCGAGCTGCTGACCAGCGCGGGCTTCGAGGTGTCGAGCGTCGATCGCGCGCCCATGGCGCTGCTACAACCGCGACGCGTGATCGCCGACGAAGGAGTGTTCGGCGCACTGCGGATCGTCGTGAACGTGCTGTCTCATCCGGCCGCCCGGAAACGCGTGCTGCACATGCGCAAAACCTTCAACCGCTACCGCGAGCAGCTCACTGCCGTGGCGATCGTTGCGGTGGTGCCCGACGCGGCCTAGGTGTCTCGAAATGGCAGCTGCGCCAGGGGTGGACGGCCCGCGCGTGCATGATGTGTACATGCCCCGGCATGGTGAACACGTCGAATCGGACCGGGCGGTCGGCCAACAGCGGCGGCGGGTCCTCGACCTGCTACGTGCCGCGGACAACCCCGTGGACGCTCGACAGATCGCCGAGGCGCTACAGATCCACGTCACGACAGCGCGGTTTCACTTGAGCACGCTGGAGAGCCAGGGTGTCATCCGGCGTGGTGACACGGATTCCGGAGCTGGGCGAGTGGGCCGCCCCCGGCTGACGTACGAGACCGTGCCGCGACTGGACTACGCCGACGTGGTAGCGCTGTTCGCGGCCCACCTGGGCGGTACCCCTGAGGAACGAGAGGCTCGCGCGCTACGGATCGGTGCAGACCTTGCCCACCAAGTGCGGGTGACACGACGCCGCGGCGAGACGTCGGTGGCAGATCTGGTGCTGGCTACCCTGGGTGAGCTGGGATTCGAGGCCCGCTCGGTGCTCACATCGTTCGGCGAGGTGTCCGTAGAGATCTGCACCTGTCCGCTGGCCGAGGTGGCGGTCGGCTCTCCGGAGGTGGTCCGAGGAATCCAGCAGGGCCTGATGCAAGAGGTTATTGACCTGAATGCCGAGGCCATCGGGGGCAGGTACGAAGTGTCGGTCCGGCCCGATGCGCGGCACGGGTCATGCGAGGTCAGCCTCCAGCTACAGCCGGTCGCGAACTAGTTTTTGGTCAGCGAACCATGGATTCGGCTCGGCTCAATTTTCACAGCGGTAACAGTTTTTGGGGATTGCCGCCAGTCGGCCAGGGGTTGACGCCGAGGAAAGTTTGCTGTCGTGGCGTGGTGTGATCTACCGCTCACTTTTGCCGGTGATGGTAAGAAATGCTATTGACGGCCACACTGATCGTGAAATGCGACACGTTCGGCGTGGACTGAGAAGTCCCTGGTAACACGCATTTAATCAAATGCGGACAAAAAGTAACGAGTCGATAACGAAGAATTTCTTAAGCGCATTCTGAGAGAGTGCTATCCACGGCCGGTTATTCGCTGCGAACTCGTCCAAAGCCTGTCGTATTCGTCGCTAGACTCAACGTAACCGCGCCACTCCCGGCGCAGATCGACCTGGAATCTAGAGCCGGTATAAGCCTTGCCGGCGGAGGTGCCGATAGCGATGGCAAACAACTTCCTGCGCGCGCTGAGTGAAGCGCTGCGCCCCGGCCGCAATGACCGCGCCATCGACGATACGGCCGCCCGCGGCGTCGCATTTGACGGTGCCCTCGACGACATCGACGTGGCCGGCCTGGCCGAGGTCGGGCGCGGGCCCATCGGTGACATCGCCGTCGACCCCGACCGCGAAACCGTCGTCGTCACCAACGCCGCGGCCCAGAGCCTGACCGTCATCAACCCCCACACCATGGGCCTGGTTGGTTCGGTCCGACTCGAAGGAGACCCATTCGCCGTCGTCGTCGCCGATGACCGCGCCTATGTCAGCGTCGCCACGGCCACTCACGACTCGATCGTGACCGTCGACACCATCACCGGTGCGGTGCTCAACGAATACCCGCTGGCCCTCAGCGTCACCGCCCTGGCCATCAGCCCCGACGGCAAGCGTGTGTTCGCCGGCCGCGCCGGTCACGAGCGCATCGACATCGCCGTCATCGACACCACCGCCGAGCGCGTCGGCGCGATCGACATCGCCACCGGCGAGGGCGTCAACCTGGACGCGCTGGAGATCGACTCGACCGGCAAGCGCCTGTACGTCGCGACCTCCGACCTCCGTGGCAGCCGGCTGGTCGTCGTCAACACCGAAACCGCGCAGGCGCAGGCCACAGTGTGGATCGGTGCCCCGATCCGCGACATCGCCATCGGCGACGGCGTCGCCTACGTGCTGACCTCCGATCTGGAGCATCGCGGTGTGATCCACACCGTCGACCTGACCGCCGGTGCAGTAGTGGATGCCGTCGAGGTCGGCGGTGCGCCCACGCTGCTGGTGCTCAGCCCCGACGCCACCCGCGCCTACCTGGTCGACTACGACCGCGTCATCGTGTGGTGCGCGCTGACCAACCAGATCCAGGGCAGTGTGGATGTGCACGCCCAGCCCGCCGCGGTCACTGTGCGCGACAACGGCACCCGGCTGTACATCGCCGACTACGAGGGCCAGGTCAACGTCTTCGACGTCGCCGAGTCCCTGTACTCGCAGCTGGCCTCGGTGGACGAGGTCGAGATGCAGCAGCTGCCTGCCCTTCAGGCAGCCGGCGCCTGAATCAGCGCCACCGGTAACGCGTGCGCGGCCGCCCGGCCTTGCCGTACTCCGTGCTACGGATGACGACGCCGTCGTCGGCCAAACGTTCGAGATAGCGCCACGCCGTCACCCGGGACACCCCGACCTGCTTGGCTGCCTCGTCAGCGGTCAGCCCGGCTGGATCGTCGCGCACCGCGGCGGCGATCTCCTCGGTGGTCTGCGGCGCCGCCCCTTTGGGTGTGGATTTGTCTGTCGCGATCCGCAGTTCGGCCAACGCCCGGTCTACCTCGGCCTGGCTGGCCGCATCCGTTCCCGACGGCAGCGCCTCGCGATAGCGGCGGTAGCGTTCCAGACGATCGCGAAAAGCCGCGAAGGTGAACGGTTTGAGCAGGTAGGCCAGGGCGCCGTGGGACACCGCGGCCCGCACCATCTCCAGGTCGCGTTCGGAGGTGATCGCGATGATGTCAGGCGCCGGCCGCAATCCGGAAAGGCCCGACGCCAACGAGATTCCGCTGGTATCGGGCAATCCGATGTCCAGCAACACCAGATCGACGGGGCGCTCAGACGCTGCCGCTGCGGCCGCGGCTCGCATCGCGTCCCGCCCGGTGTGTGCCACTGCCGTCACCGAAAACCCTTCCAGGCGACCGAGATAGACCTGGTGAGCCTCGGCGATCAACGGATCGTCTTCGACGATGAGGACCTGAATCATCGCGGCACCGTTGCCGTGACGACCGAACCGTACGTAAGGTCGGTGTGCAGCGTCCCGCCGTGCCGCTTGACCGTCTGCGCCACCAGGGCCAGACCCAGGCCGTGGCCGGACGCATCGGACTTCGTCGAATATCCGCGCTGCATGGCCTTTTCGAATGTGGACGCGTCCATACCCGGTCCGCTGTCGGCCACCCGGATCAACAACCCGTGCTCGTCCTGGCTCACCGTGACCTCGACCCACGGATCCTCGCGATCGCAGGCGTCCATCGCATTGTCGATCAGGTTACCCAGCACCGTCACCATCTCCTGCCCGGTGAGCACGGCATCGGCGGACAGCTGGGTTTCCTCGGTGACCGTCAACGCGATCCCGCGTTCGTTCGCCTGCGCGGTCTTGCCGAGCAGCAGGGCCACCAGAGCGGGTTCGCCGACGGCCACCGACAACCGGTCCACCAACTGTTGCGACAACTCCAACTCACTGGTGGCGAACCGGACGGCATCCTCCGGCCGACCCATCTCGACCATGGTGACCACGGTGTGCAGCGTGTTCGCCGACTCATGCGCCTGCGCCCGCAACGAGTCGGCCAACACCTGCAGCGAGCTGAGTTCGCCCAGAGCGCCCTGTAGCTCAGTGCGATCACGGATCGTGACCACCTCCGAACCAGCACCCGCGACACGAGACCGGTTGATCACCAGCACGCGGTCGCCGGTGACATGCAACTCGTCGCGAACACCAGGATCAGCGCTGCGCAGAAACTCCGGCAGGTCGCGCAGACGCACTGCTCCGGCCGACAGGCCGAGCAGTCGGCGCGCCTCGTCGTTGACCAGCGCCACGCCGTCACGATCGAGCACGATGAGCCCCTCGGACACCGAATGCAGGATCGCATCGTGGTGGTCGTACATGACCCGAAGTTCGTCAGGCCGCAGACCCCGCGTCTGGCGGAGCAGCCGTCGCCGGATGGCCCACCCGCCTGCCAGTGAAATACCCGATGCCCCAGCGGTTACCGCGGCGATCGCCGGAATCTGCCCGCGCCAGCGCTGCCCCAACGTCTGCTGGGTGATCCCCGCCGACACCAGGCCCACGACGCCTCCACCGCGGCCGCGCACCGGTGCGACCGCGCGCACCGACGGACCCAGCGTCCCCGTGTAGACCTCGCTGAAAGTCTCACCGCGCAACGCGGGCTCAACCGTGCCCAGGTAATGACCGCCGATCTGGCTGGGATCGGTGTGAGTGAATCGGATTCCGTCCGGCGCCATGATCGTGATGAACGCGATATCGGTGCTCGTGCGAACCGCCTCGGTCACCGGCTGCAAAACCTCTGTCGCACTACCGGATTCGATAGCCTCGGCGGTCGACGGGGAATCTGCCAGGGCCGTCGCGATTCCGATCACCTGTTGACGGGCAGCATCCTCGCCGTCGTGACGGGCATCCAACAGAGCCAGCGCCGTCCCGGCCAGCACGACCACCGCGATCACCAGGACCTGCAATGCGATGGCCTGCCCGGCGAGCGAGCGCGGCCAGGCCCCACCTGCCAATCGTCGCCACCAGCGCGTCACTGCACCTCCGGATTGTTCACGTGCGCACCACCAAAATAATGGCCCGGACCGGCCGGGCTGTCCCGATCATCGATTCAGGGTGCACTCGGCAGTCCCGCCGGTGATTCCCCGGCCGTCGGCAACGCCGCGTCTGAACACAATGAACAAAAACGTGACCCGGCTCACCATATGGTCGAAGGTGCTTGTTACAGCGCATTCGAACTGGAGGTCGTACCGATGAGCGTCACCGCTGAGCCGCAACCAGAGCCGGCGTCCACGCGTCGCGACCGCACGCACTGGCTCTACATCGCGGTCATCGCTGCCGTCGTCATCGGCGTGGTGGTCGGACTGGTGGCGCCAGAGGTCGGCAAGAGCGTCGGCGTGCTCGGCACCATGTTCGTCAACCTGATCAAGATGATGATCTCGCCGATCATCTTCTGCACCATCGTGCTGGGGATCGGATCGGTGCGTAAGGCCGCCACCGTCGGCAAGGTCGGCGGCCTGGCCTTCGGGTACTTCCTGGCGATGTCGACGATCGCCCTGGCCATCGGTCTCGTGGTCGGCAACCTGATCCACCCCGGCAGCGGCATGCATCTGTCGCAGGGTTCGGCGGGCAAGGGTGCCGAACTCGCGGAGAAGGCACACGAAGCCGGTGGGCTCATGGACTTCGTCCAGGGCATCATCCCCGAGACGCTGTTCTCGGCGCTGACGGCGGGAAGCGTGCTTCAGGCCTTGTTCGTGGCGCTGCTGGTGGGGTTCGCCCTGCAGGGCATGGGCAACTCCGGTGAACCGATCCTGCGCGGCATCGAGTACCTGCAGAAGCTTGTGTTCAAGGTGCTGATCATGATCCTGTGGCTGGCGCCCATCGGTGCCTTCGGCGCGATCGCCAACGTCGTCGGGCAGACCGGCTGGACTGCCGTCACCCAGCTGCTCACCCTGATGCTGGGCTTCTACGTGACCTGCGTGCTGTTCGTGTTCGGCATCCTCGGCATCCTGCTGCGCGCCGTGTCCGGGGTGTCCATCTTCAAGTTGGTGCGGTACCTGGCCCGCGAGTACCTTCTGATCTTCTCGACGTCCTCGTCGGAGTCGGCGCTGCCGCGGCTGATCGCCAAGATGGAGCATCTGGGCGTCGAGCGCAGCACGGTGGGTGTCGTTGTGCCGACCGGGTATTCGTTCAACCTCGACGGCACCGCGATATACCTGACCATGGCCGCGCTGTTCATCGCCGACGCGCTGCACGCGCCGATGTCCGTCGGGCAGCAGATCGGCCTGCTGGTGTTCATGATCGTCGCGTCCAAGGGAGCCGCAGGCGTGACCGGCGCCGGATTGGCCACACTGGCCGGGGGTCTGCAGGCACACCGCCCCGATCTGCTCGACGGGGTCGGCTTGATCGTCGGGATCGACCGGTTCATGTCCGAAGCCCGCGCGGTGACCAACTTCTCCGGCAACGCGGTGGCCACCCTGCTCGTCGGCTCGTGGACGCACACCGTGGACAAGACCAAAGTCGATGCGGTGCTGCGCGGCGACGATCCGTTCGACGAACTCACCATGGTCGACCACCAGGCCACGGCGCCCGCCCACGCCTAGCGGGTAGCTCCAGGCCCGGCCGGGCCTCTTGCGTTGAACCCGAAACCGTCCTCACCCGTAACAAGGGGCAGGACATCACCGAAAGAGTGAATGCGGGAAGCACGAAAGAAGACACGGCCATGTACGCATCGATCATCATGATGGCCGCGTCGGGGGCGGCGTTGGGAACCATTTTGGCGCCCGCCGGATCGGCATCTGCCGACTCGGCGGTCGAGACCATCGGGTTGCTGGAAGCCGAGGGCTACTACGTCAACATCGATCGGGTCGGCAGCGCACCACTCGATCAGTGCATCGTCACCAGCGTCCGTAACCCACAGACCCAGACCAAGCTGATCCGGGTCGAGCGGCTCGGCCACAACGGCAAGCGGGAATTCGACCTCGTGCCCGTGGTGGTGCGGAAAACCATCACGGTATCGCTGAACTGTTCGAAATGAGCCTCAGCGCTGGCAGTTGAGCGACACCGACACCGTGCGGCTGACCGACGGCACCAGGATGCGATCACCGCCCAGACCCGGCCCGACGTAGGGCACCAACTGGCCGACCTGTTGCGGGTTTCGCACGCTGGTGACAGTGCAGTGGTCCAGCGGCGCGGTGCCGATCTTGTCGATGGTGACGGTGTAGCCCTCGGACTGCAGGCGATTGATCGTCTCCTGCGCCGTTTCGGCCGAGGCTTCCGCGGACGACGCGCCGATTGCCCCGAACACAGCCACCGAGACTGCCATCAGGGACCATTTCATGCGCATCGGCACGTCCTTCCGTCGCTACCCGTCCATCTTCCCTTACATACATCGTTCGAGGAATTCGAATCGTTCCCGCCGGCGCCGGTCGCCGAGCGCATACCATCGCGCCCGTGAAGAGCACGATGCAGAACTGGCCGTTGACGATCACCGCGATCCTGCGACACGCCTGCGGTGTCAACGGGGACCGGACCGTGACCACCGCCTGCGGCCAGGGCCGCTACCGCAAGATCAGCTACCGGGAGCTGGGCGGGCAGGCAGCCCAACTGGCGCACGCCTTGCGAGGGCTCGGCGTCGACGGAGACCAGCGCGTCGGCACGTTCATGTGGAACAACACCGAACACCTGGCCGCCTACCTCGCGGTGCCCGCCATGGGCGCGGTGCTGCACACCCTGAACATCCGGCTCTCGCCCGAGCAGATCGCCTACATCGCCAACGAGGCCGCCGACAGCGTCGTGATCGCCGATGCCTCCCTGGTGCCGCTGCTGGCCCCGGTGCTGCCGCTGCTGGAGACCGTGCACACCGTCATCGTGGTCGGCGACGGCGACGTGGGCGCGTTGACAGGCGCGACCGTGCTGCGCTGGGATGAGCTGCTGGCCACCAAGCCCACCGAGTTCGACTGGCCGGAAATCGACGAAAACTCCGCGGCGGCAATGTGTTACACCAGCGGCACGACCGGAAACCCGAAAGGTGTGGTGTACAGCCACCGCTCGAGCTACCTGCACGCGTTGAACACCTGCACGGCCAACGCGCTCGACGTCAGCTGCAGCGACTCGGTGCTGCCCATAGTGCCGATGTTCCACGCCAACGCGTGGGGGTTGCCGTATGCGGCCTTGATGGCCGGCGCCAACCTGGTGATGCCCGACCGGTTCATGGACGGCGCCTCGCTGATCGAGCTGATCGAATCGCAGCGTCCCACGTTGGCCGGAGCCGTGCCCACCATCTGGAACGACGTCGTGCACCGCCTGGAAAAGGAACCGGGACATGATGTTTCGTCGCTCAGACTTGTGGCGTGCGGTGGTTCGGCGGTGCCTTTGTCGCTGATGCAGGAGTTCCAGGAGCGGTACGGTGTGTACATCCAGCAGGCCTGGGGGATGACCGAAACCTCACCGCTGGCCACCGTCGCCAAGCCGCTGCCCGGGGTTTCCGAGGACCGTGCCTGGGAGATGCGGGTCAGCCAGGGCCGGCCGATGTGCGGCGTGGAGGTGCGCATCGTCGACGACGAAGGCGCCCCCCTGCCCGACGACGGCGACGCGGTCGGTGAACTGGAGGTGCGGGGGCCGTGGATCACCGGGTCCTACTACTTGGACCGCGACTCCGAGAAGTTCGACAGCGGATGGCTGCGCACCGGGGACGTTGGCGTGATCGACCCACAGGGGTACGTGACCCTGACCGACCGGGCCAAGGACGTCATCAAATCCGGCGGAGAGTGGATCTCCTCGGTGGAGCTGGAGAACCACCTCATCGCCCACCCGGCGGTGTTGGAGGCCGCCGTTGTCGGGGTGCCCGACGAGCGCTGGCAAGAACGCCCACTGGCCGTGGTGGTGCTGAACGAGGGGGCGTCCGCCGAACCCGCTGAACTACGGGAATTCTTGGCGGACAAGGTGGTTCGCTGGTGGCTGCCCGAGCGGTGGACGTTCATCGAGCAAGTGCCACGCACCAGTGTGGGCAAGTACGACAAGAAGACCATCCGAGCCCGTCACGCCGATGGTGACTATGAGGTGGTCACGCTCTAGCTCGACCCCGCCTGCCATCGCCCCGCGCTGCCACCGTCGTCCCGCCCCGCCACTGTCGCCCCGCCCCGCCACTGTCACGCCAGAGTGGCCGTCGAGCCCGAGCGCCACGCTGGCGTGACGCAACGTGCTGGGCCGTCTCCGCTGTGTCACACCAGAGCAGCTATCGACGTCGACAGCCACTCCAGTGTGACAACGGGTGGTGGACGACGGGTGGCAGGAGCTAGGCGCGCACCCATTCGCGGGAAGGGTTACCGCTCGGCGCGCTGGTAGGCCGTCACGACGGCCGCGCCGCCAAGTCCGATGTTGTGCTGCAGAGCTGCGCTGACCCCATCGACCTGACGCTTGTCGGCGGTGCCGCGCAACTGCCAGGTCAGCTCGGAACACTGGGCCAGGCCCGTCGCGCCCAAGGGGTGGCCCTTGGAGATCAGCCCGCCAGACGGGTTGACCACCCAGCGGCCGCCGTAGGTGGTGTCGTTGTCGTCGATCAACCGCGGCGCCTCACCCTCGGCGCACAGGCCCAGGGCTTCGTACAGCAGCAGTTCGTTGGCGGAGAAGCAGTCATGCAGCTCGATGACCTGGAAGTCCTCGGGGCCGAGGCCGGACTGCGCGTAGACCTGCTGGGCCGCTTGCACATTCATGTCATAGCCGATGATGTTGGCGGCGCTGCCGTCGAAGGTCGAGGTGAAGTCGGTGGTCATCGACTGCCCGACGATCTCGACCGCTTGGCCGGCCAGGCCGTGCTTGTCGACGAACGCCTCACTGGCCACGATCGCCGCACCCGACCCGTCGGAGGTGGGGGAGCACTGCAGCTTGGTCAGCGGATCGGAGATCATCTTGGCGGCCAAGATGTCGTCGAGGGTGTACTCGTCCTGGAACTGCGCATACGGGTTGTTCACCGAATGCTTGTGGTTCTTGTAGCCGATCTTCGCGAAGTGCTCGGCGGTGGTGCCGTACTTCTTCATGTGCTCGCGGCCGGCCGCGCCGAACATCCACGGTGCGACGGGGAAGGCGAACTCGTCGATTTCGGCCAGGGCCTTGACGTGGCGGCCCAGCGGGGACTCGCGGTCCTGCGCGCCGCCGCCCAGCGAGCCCGGCTGCATCTTCTCGAAGCCGAGGGCCATCGTGCAATCGGCCAGGCCGCCGCGAATCGCCTGTGCGGCAAGGTAAAGCGCGGTCGACCCCGTCGAACAGTTGTTGTTGACGTTGACGATCGGGATTCCCGTCATGCCCAGTTCGTAGAGTGCGCGCTGACCCGAGGTGGAATCACCCGAGCAGTACCCGACGTAACCCTGCTGCACCTGGTCATAAGAGATGCCCGCGTCCTCGAGGGCCTTGGTGCCGGACTCGCGCGCCATGTCCGGGTAGTCCCAACCCTCGCGACGTCCTGGTTTCTCGAATTTCGTCATCCCCACACCGACGACGAACACTTTGTTAGCCATGCAACGGAACATACTTCATTGCGAAATCGGGGCAACCCTCTTCAGCTGGAGTCGGTGTCACCGCCCTTCCGCTGAAGACGACGGTGGTGTAGACCAGTAGAACGTGTTCTAGTTCTGCCGAGGAGGGGTCTTGACGCTCAAGGTCGTGCAGTGGGCAACCGGTGGGGTCGGCGTGGCCGCGATCAAAGGTGTGCTGGAGCATCCCGAACTGGAACTCGTCGGCTGCTGGGTGCATTCGGACGCCAAGAACGGCAAGGATGTCGGCGAGATCATCGGCACCGAACCACTCGGCATCACGGCGACCAACAGTGCCGAGGAGATCCTGGCGCTGGATGCCGACGCGGTAATCTACTCGCCGCTGATCCCCAACCCTGACGAGGTGGCGGCGCTCCTGCGTTCGGGCAAGAACGTCGTCACTCCCGTCGGCTGGCTGTACCCCAGCGAGAAGCAGGCCGCGCCGATGCGGGCTGCCGCGCTTCAGGGCAATGCCACGTTGCACGGCACCGGCATCGCGCCTGGCGGGATCAGCGAGAAGTTCCCGCTGGTGTTTTCCGCGATGGCAACTGGTGTGAAGTTCGTTCGTGCCGAGGAGTTTTCGGACCTACGTACCTACGATGCGCCCGATGTGGTGCGCCACGTGATGGGGTTCGGCGGTACCCCCGACACCGCGTTGAGCGGCCCGATGCAGAAGATGCTCGACGGCGGTTTCATTCAGGCCGTCAAGATGGTGGTCGATCAGGTGGGCTTCCAGATCGACCCACGCATCCGCGCCAGCCAGGAGATCGCGGTCGCCACCGCGCCCATCGACTCGCCGATCGGCGTCATCGAGCCCGGGCAGGTCGCGGCGCGCAAGTTCCACTGGGAGGCCCTCGTCGACGGAGAGCCCGTCGTGCGGGTCACGGTGAATTGGCTGATGGGCGAGGAAAACCTCGATCCTGCATGGACTTTCGGCTCAGCTGGGCAGCGTTACGAGATGGAGGTCCGCGGCAACCCGGACTTCACGGTCATCATCAAGGGCTTCCAGTCCGAGGCCGGCGATGAAGGCCCGGAGTCCGGCGTCGTCGCCACCGCGGCGCATTGCGTCAACTCGGTGCCCGCGGTGTACGCCGCCGAGCCCGGCGTCGTCACGTACCCGGACCTGCCTCTCATCACAGGCAAAGCCCGCCGAAGCTGAGGTTGTGTGCGAGATTTTCGTGGAAACTCGCACACAACCTCAGATTCGGCGCACAACACCTCAGGGGCGCACCAGGATCCGGATCGGATTGCCTTCCTGGCGCTCCAGCTTGTCGATGCCCAGGGCGATGTCTTCCAGTGACACGATCTCGCTGATCGAGCGGGACAGGTCCAGCCGGCCCAGCGAAACCAGCGTGGCCAATGTCGAGATGTCGACGTTCTGGTAACCCAGGTGGCCGAGCACCTGCTTCTGAGTCAGGCCGAACATCGACGTCGGGCCGATGGTCGGTTCCTGGGCGCTCATTCCGACTGCGACCAAGCGGCCTCCGACGGTCAACTGACCCAACGCCTGCTCGAACGTCGACTTCAGCCCCACCGCGTCGAACGCCACGTCCAGCCCCCGGCCCCCGGTGACCTCGGCGATCTTCTCGCCGAGCTGCTCGTCAGCGGCGTCGAACGCATAATCGGCGCCGAGTGACAGGGCACGTTCGAGCACCTCGGGTTTGATGTCGACGGCCACCACCGGCACGGCACCTACCAGCCGGGCCAGCTGTGCGATGTGCGTGCCGACCCCGCCCAGCCCCCACACTCCGACCGACTCCCCGATGCCGACCTTGCCGGTGCGCACCACGGCGCCGTACGGCGTCGAGACCGCATCGGCCAGGATCGCGGCCTGCTCCAGCGGCACGTTGTCGGGCACCCGGGTGAGTCCGACCGCCTGAGCCAGCGTGTATTCGGCCCACGCCCCGTCATAGGCGAAGGCCATCAACTGGATTCGCATGCAGTTGGCGATGTCGCCGCGCCGGCAGTTGGGGCATTGCAGACACGGCCGGCCGGCCGCGACGATGACGCGGTCGCCCTCGGCCCAGCCGGTGACACCCGGGCCCAGCTTGGCGATGGTGCCCGAGGCCTCGTGACCTTGCGTGACCACCGGGGCCTGCGCGGGGAAGGTGCCGTTGATCAGGCTCAGGTCGGAATGGCAGATGCCGCAGAACGCCACCTTGACCAGCACCTCGCCAGGACCGGGCTCGGGTATCGGAACATCTTCCACTGCAACGCGTTTGGTGTCGGCATAGAAGCGTTCCGCCCGCATGGTGGGCCCAACATCGGCGGTCATGGCATCCCCTTCGTCTCCCCGGCTACTATCGGAAATCATGGCACTTCATCGGGTGTGTTGAGGCGATGTGCCGATTGTTCGGTCTGCACGCCGGCCGCCGACTGGTGCCGGCGACCTTCTGGCTGCTCGATGCTCCGGACAACCTCGCTGAGCAGAGCCGGCGCAACCCCGATGGCACCGGGCTGGGGGTATTCGGGCCCGACGGTCTGGCCGTGGTGCACAAGGAGCCGGTAGCGGCGTGGCAGGATTCCGAATTCGCCACGGAGGCACACGATGTCACTGCCACGACATTCATCGCCCATGTTCGTTACGCCTCGACGGGCGCGCTGGATCCGGGCAACACCCATCCGTTCGTCCAGGACGGCCGGATCTTTGCGCACAACGGCGTCGTCGAAGGTCTGGACGTGCTCGACGACCGAATCCGTGAGCTTGGGGTGGCAGAGCTCGTCCAAGGCCAGACCGATTCCGAGCGCGTGTTCGCGCTCATCACCGCGGCCGTGCGGGCGCGCGCCGGCGACATCGGTGCGGGCATCGTGGACGCCGTCGGCTGGCTGGCCGACAACGTAGGGATCTACGCGGTCAATCTCCTGCTCAGCACCGCCACCGACATGTGGGCGCTGCGCTACCCCGACACTCACGACCTGTACGTGCTCGACCGCAGACATCCGTCACAGCGGCGCCTGCGCCTGCGCAGCGCGCGGATCCGCGCCGAGTCGGAACAGCTGACCACGCAGCCGTCGGTGGTGTTCGCCAGCGAGCCGATGGACGGTGAGGACTGGCGGCCCATCGCCCCCGGTGAGCTGGTACATGTCGACGCGAACCTGGAGATCAACCCTCAGCGGGCATTTCCGGAGCCGCCGCGCCACCTGCTGCGCCGCGAGGATCTGAGCGCCAAGGCTGCGGCGTCGCAGCACGGGTAGCCTGGCACACTCGACGTTCGTGACTTCCAAACGTGCACTGGTGCTCGCCGGTGGAGGTATCGCAGGCATCGCCTGGGAAACCGGCATCCTGCAGGGCATCGCCGACGAATCTCCTGAAACTGCCGGCGCGCTGCTGGACTCCGACGTGCTGGTGGGCACGTCGGCGGGTTCGACGGTGTCCGCGCAGCTCAGCAGCGGCCTGCGGCTGGAGGAACTGTTCGAGCGCCAGGTCGGTGCCGTATCGGCCGAACTCGACCCCGACGTCAGCATCGACAGCGTCACCGACCTGTTCGTCAAGGCCATGCTGACGCCCAACACCACCAAAGCGCAGAAGCTGCAAGGCATCGGCGCGGTGGCAGCGAGCACCGCCACCATCGACCCGGCGGTGCGGCGCAAGGTGATCGAACAGCGTCTGCCGTCGCACGACTGGCCCGACCGGGTGCTGCGGATCTCGGCGATCGACATCGACACCGGCGAACTGGTGACGCTGGACCGAGACTCCGGGGTGTCGCTGGTCGACGCGGTTGCCGCCAGCTGTGCGGTGCCCGCCGTGTGGCCGGTCGTGACGATCGGCGGCCGACGCTTCATGGACGGCGGCATCGGCAGCGCGGTCAACATGGTGCTGGCGGCCGACTGTGACACCGCGGTCGCCCTGGTGCCGCAGGGCCGCTCGACACCGTCCCCGTTCGGTACCGGCGCGGCCGAGGAGGTCGACGGCTTCGACGGACGCTCCTTGGGGATCTTCGCCGACGATGACGCCCTTGCCGCGTTCGGCAAGAATCCGCTCGACCCGGCGTGCCGGGTGCCTTCGGCCCAGGCCGGACGCGCGCAAGGCCGCAGGGTGGCGGCCGAGGTCGCCGCGTTCCTGGCGGGCTGACAATCAGCCGTCGAGCGCGCGGGCAGTCAGCTCTCGGCCGATGTCGATGACCTCGGCGGCCCGGTGGAATTCCAGGCTCCGGCACACCGTGCGCGGCACCTCGATGAGCAGGTCCGGCGGGTACGCCGCGAGCGTGTGCCGGGCCAGCGCGGCCTGCGCGATGTCGATGGTGCGGTTCATCACCTCGAAGCTGCCCAGCTTCGGCACGTCGGCCGGTTCGGGCACGTCAGGCACCTCGGGCACCGCTGGATCGGGGACGCCTACGGCGTCGTCCGGCACGTCAGCCTGATCGTCGTGCCCGGCCTCGTCGGACCCGGAACTGTCCTCGGGCGGCAGTGAGGCCCCGAACCGGCTCAACACCGCGCGAGCAGTCGGACGATCCAGCACGGACCGCACCGACGCCGTGTCCAGCACAGCCGATGTACTCCGCATCATCCGGTTGAGCCACTCGGTGGTCGGCCGCCGCTCGGGATCCTCGGGTGCGGCCGCGGTGCCCGGGTCACCGCCGGCCAGGCTGACCGCGATGGTGAGGTCGGCGTTGACCGCAGCGATCGGCGCCATGGGCAGCGGGTCGAGGATGCCGCCGTCACCGAGTAGCCGGCCATTGAGCACATGCGGGGCGATCACGCCGGGAATGGCGATCGACGCCCGGATCGCCGAGTCCAGCGCGCCATGCTGCAACCACACCGATTTGCCGGTGATCAGATCCGTCGCAACCGCGGTGTAAGGGATCGGCAGTTCTTCGATGGTGGCCTCGCCGATGATGTCGCGGACCGCATCGAGAATTTTCTCGGCGCGCAGGATCCCGGCCGCGGTGATCGACGGATCCAACAGCCGCAGCACGGCCCGCTGGGTCAAAGTCCGCGCCCAGTCAGCGAACTCATCGAGCGCACCGGCTGCGTGCAACCCGCCGACCAGCGCCCCCATCGATGACCCGGAAACCCCGACGACCTCGTAACCGCGATCCTGCAGCTCGTTGATCACCCCGATGTGCGCGTAGCCGCGAGCCCCACCACTGCCGAGGGCCAGAGCAACACGCATACGTCCATTGTGAAGCACGTGGGGGAGATGGTCGCCACCTCGCACCCGGACCTGGGCCCGACGGCAAGTCTTAGAACATGGTTTGAGACCCGCTCTGCATCCGCCGGGCGGCGGTGATGCCAATTAGCATCGGTACAAGGACATTTCGGCCTGGCCCGTTCCGCCGGCCGGCCGGGCAGTCATATCGCGAGCTGACCCGGATGCACCGTCGAAGTTCTGGGGATGCGCAGATCAGCGGCATCTGGTCAACCAACAGAAGGAGAATTTTGACCACGCTCGAACACACTGCGGCCGATTTCGCCCACCCGTTCGACGACGCACGTGCCCAACTCCGCGATGCCGTCACGATCCTGGGTTACGACGACGGAATGTACGAGCTGCTGGCCAGACCCCGCCGCGAGCTCACCGTGGCCGTTCCGCTGCATCGGGATTCCGGTGAGTTGGAACTGCTCATCGGACATCGGGTACAACACAACGTCTCTCGTGGCCCGGCGAAGGGCGGTTTGCGCTATTCCCTCGACGTCACACTCGACGAGGTTCGCGCCCTGGCAATGTGGATGACGTGGAAATGCGCACTGCTCGATGTGCCCTACGGCGGCGCGAAAGGCGGGATCCGCATTGATCCGCGTCAGTACAGCTGCGCCGAACTCGAACGCATCACCCGGCGCTACACCAGCGAGATCAGTCCGCTGATCGGGCCGGACCATGACATCCCCGCACCCGATGTCGGGACCGACGAGCAAACCATGGCCTGGATGATGGACACCTATTCCGTTCAGAAGGGGCACACCGTTCTCGGGGTCGCCACCGGTAAGCCGGTGAGCCTCGGCGGTTCTCTGGGCCGGGCGACGTCGACATCGCGCGGGGTCGTCCACATCGCGCTGGCTGCCCTGCGGTCTCGTGGCATCAAACCCGAGGGGGCCACCGCCGCGGTCCAGGGCTTCGGAAAGGTCGGCCGGCACGCGGCACTCTTTCTCGAGGCTGCCAGCGTGCGCGTCGTGGCGGTATCTGACGAGTACGGCGCCGTCAGCGCTGACTCCGGCCTCGACATCACGTCCTTGGCCGGTCATGTCGACGCCACCGGCTCGGTGGTCGGCTTCGCAGATGCCGACCCGATCGGCAACGAAGACTTGCTCTCGACGGAAGTCGATCTGCTGGTCCCCGCGGCCGTCGAAGGTGTGATCCACGCAGGTAACGCAGCGCAGATCAAGGCCACCGTTGTCGTCGAGGGGGCCAACGGGCCCACCACCCCTGAGGCGGATCGGCTACTCAACGACGCGGGAACGCTGGTGGTCCCCGACATCCTGGCCAATGCCGGCGGTGTCATCGTCTCGTACTTCGAGTGGGTACAAGCGAATCAGTCGTATTGGTGGGGGGTCGACCAAGTCGAGGCGCGGCTGGCCGAACGCATGCTGACTGCATGGGAACAGGTTTGCGCCCACGCCGAGAAACTGCGGCGACCGCTTCGCGCCGCCGCGACCTGCCTGGCCGTCGAACGGGTCGCGCACGCCGGCCGGCTACGCGGGCTTTACCCGTAACGCCCCTGGCTCTCCACGTCCTGTCACCACGGCCAGCGTTTCGCCATCCGGTGCAGCTCGTCGCGTGGGCCGGTGTAACGCACTTCGATGTCACCGAGCTCGGTTTCCAGATCCCACCGGCCGGCGGCAGCGTGTGGAAGAACGAACTCGCCAGTGCGGCAACGCCGTTGGCCGACAACTCGCGGTCGGCATCGATCTGGGGTTCGTCGGGGCGGCGCACACTGCGGGCGACGGGATGATCACCACACCGGCGGCCAGGCCGGCGACGACATCGGCGCGTACCCACGGTCGCTGATACGGAAGAATTCCCGGCACGCGCACATCCGCAGTATCGCCCACGGCGGACGCATTCGTGCGAGGGTTGATTCCGTGGGTACGCCAGCATTCGCGCGGAAATTGGGCCGT
This sequence comes from Mycobacterium syngnathidarum, assembly GCF_001942625.1. Classification (GTDB taxonomy): domain Bacteria; phylum Actinomycetota; class Actinomycetes; order Mycobacteriales; family Mycobacteriaceae; genus Mycobacterium; species Mycobacterium syngnathidarum. Next base: position 51,410 of record NZ_MLCL01000062.1, on the reverse strand, counting down.
CCCAAGCCTCGTGACGTCATTTCCGGACTGGTCACGGGTCTGTTTTCGATACCCGAGGGCATGGCCTACGCCAGTATCGGTGGCTTCAACCCGGTCACCGGTATCTATGCCGGCATCGTGCCGGGCATCATCGGGTCGCTGTTCGCCCGCACCGTGCTCATGGTGACAACGCTGACCAGTGCCATCGCCCTGACGTCGCGCAGCGTGCTCAAGGAGGCCGGGCTCGATCCGGCGGACCCGGCCAATGTTGCGGCCCTGGCCATTGTGGTCGGCGCGGTGATGCTGCTGTTCGGCCTGCTGCGTTTCGGCTCGATCATGAACTTCGTCTCCAACGCGGTGATGACCGGCTTTTCCACCGGTATCGCCCTGCAGATCGTGGCCGGTGTCCTCGGCGACGCCACCGGGTACAAACCGCAGAGCGGCAACACCATTGGCAAATTCATCGACTCGCTGGCACACATGGGTCTATGGCACCTGCCCGCCGTGGCCGTGGCGCTGGGCACTGTCGCGGTGTGGGCGGTGTTCCACTTCATCAAGCCACTCGAATCGTTCGCGACGTTGCTGGCTCTCGTCGTGGTGACCGCGGTGGTGGCCGTCGCCAGCATCGACGTCGAAACCGTCGGTGACATCGCGGCGATTGCAAATGCGCTTCCCCCGGTTACGGTTCCGAACTTCGCCGCGATGCCCGAACTGATCGTCGGCGGCGTGGCGGTGGCGCTCGTCGCGCTGGCTCAAGCCGCGGGCATCTCTGCGGCCGTGCCGAACCCAGACGGCAGCCGCACCAATATGAACGGGGATTTCCTGGCCCAGGGCGCGGCAAATGTGGCAGGTGGCATGTTCGGTGCGTTGCCGGCCGGCGGCTCACTGTCCCGCACCGGGGTGGCCACCTCGGCCGGCGCTCAGACCAGGTGGGCCGGCATTTTTGCCGGTATCTGGCTGGCCGGTCTCGTGTTGATCGCAGGCTCGGTCGCAGAGATCATTCCGATGCCCGTGATCGGCGGCCTGATCCTGGTGATCGGGGCTGAGCTGGTGGTCGGCCGGCTGCCCGACATCAAGCTGGTGCTGCGGGTCGCGCCGTTGTCGGCGGTGGCGATGCTGATCACCTTCGCCGCCACCACCCAGCTGCCGCTGCACACCGCGATCGTCATCGGCGTGATCACCTCGCTGGTGCTGTACTGCGCGAAGGCCGCCGAGGCCGCGCAGCTGATGGCACTGACCCCCACGGCGGACGGAGGCTGGCAGCAGGCCCCCGTCCCAGAACGGTGCTCCAGCAACGATGTCACGGTGCTGCACTACGCCGGGGTGGGCCTGTTCGCCGAGGTGGCCCGCATCGACGAGACCTGGCCGCGGGCCGACGACACCACCAACGCCGTCGTGGTGCTCAGCCTGCGGTCACTGCCCGACGTGCCCTCATCGGTGACGATCAAGGCGCTGCGCCGTTGGGCAGGCCAACTGGCGGCCAACCACGGCAGGCTGATGATCGCGGGCGTCAACCCCGGCACCGCTGACGTGCTGCGGCGCGGCGGCCTCGACGACCTACTGGGCGACGACGGCGTCGTGCCCGCATCCGACCGGGTCTTCGGCGCGCTCGACGTCGCCGTCGAGCGCGCCCGCGCCTGGGTGACCGCCCAGGGCGGGGAGGCAGGGGACTCGCAGGAGCGTGATTCGAACTAGCTGCAGAGCTCGTCGGCGGCCGCCCGCGCCGCGACGATGACGGCAGCCTGACGTCCCGGCTCAAGCTGAGCCCACGGCACGTTGTAGGTGCCCGGCCCGGGCGCCGCGTCAGGCGCCTGCACGCTCGCCAGATACGGCTCGACCTGTGCTTTCAAATCCCCGCCCTTGGCCTGCATCCACAGCTTTGCGGCATGACAGGCCTGGAAATACTCCTCTTCGGTGGACTGCGCATCGGCACCCACGGCGGTGGTGACCCCGCCGGGCGATGTCGCCACCTCGCCGGGCGCGGCCGTCGGGGTCGGCGCCTCGGTGGTCGTGGTCGCCTGCGGGGACGGCGACGTGGATGCGTTGGACTGGTCCTTGCCGGCGTCTGTCGAGCACCCGATCAGCAGGCTCAATCCGGCGGCGGTGAGGGCTCCGGCGGTCAGGCGTGTGGTCCACGTGTAACTGCGCATGCAGCCAATCTATGCAACGCCGCCCGCTCGCCAACGCGCTTGTCCGTCTTTACCCTTTCGGCGGATCTGATCGGCCGTCCGCGCCGTGGTTGGCTAGAAGGATGTCCTTGTGCACGGGCGGCTTTCGCGCAACCTGCGTTTAAGGCTGTAGGGGGTGCCGCGAACCGCCCGAAACACGGCACTGTCAGGGCAGATGGGCGCTGCGAAGATTGGTGTCCGCGTTGCGTTCAGGCGGGCGGTCAACGCAAGTCGCCGAACTGTGCAACACTGGCCGCCATGACGGAACGGACCGGATTCCAGGAGTGTTGTCGGGCTCGCTAGCGCGCCCGCCTGTCCTGATCCGCCGTCATTCCTGGAGCTTGTCCGATGCTGTCCGCACTGGCCCCTGTGCCTGCCGTCTCCGCGCCCACGCGGCTGCGCCTACCCGACTTGTTGTATACCACCGACCGCGCCGCCGACGACGTGTTGTCCGGCCGCTACGACCGCTTGCTGAGAGGGCTGCCGAAAGACGACCGGTGGTACACCAGGTTGTCCGGTGACGACGAAGTCGAGGTCTGGCTGATCAGTTGGGTGCCCGACAAATCGACCGAACTGCACGACCACGGTGGGTCGCTGGGCGCCCTCACCGTGGTGTCCGGCACTTTGCGTGAAACCCGTTGGGACGGTGAACTGTTGCGGCAACGGCGGCTCAAGGCCGGTGATCAGGCGGCGTTTCCCCTGGGGTGGGTCCACGACGTGGTCCATGCACCCGGCCCGGTCATGGTGAGCGAGCCGACGCTGAGCGTGCACGCCTACTCACCGCCGTTGACCGCGATGTCTTTCTACGAGGTGACACCACAGAACACGTTGCGTCGCAACCGAACCGAACTCACCGACGCGCCGGAGGGTTGACAATGAGCCGAATCGACACCGTGCTGGAGCAGGCCCGCGCCCGGCTGCACCGCCTACCCGCCTCGGACCTGCCCGCTGCATTGGATGCCGGCGCCGTGCTGGTCGACATCCGGCCGGCTGCCCAACGTGCCGCCGAGGGCTCGGTGCCCGGTGCGCTGCTCATCGAACGCAACGTCCTGGAGTGGCGCTGCGATCCGACCAGCGACGCGCGGATCCCGCAGGCCGTGGACGATGACGTCCACTGGGTGATCCTGTGTTCGGAGGGCTACACCTCGAGCCTGGCTGCCGCCGCGTTGATCGACCTCGGTCTGCACCGGTCCACCGACGTCGTCGGTGGCTATCACGCGTTGGCGGCCGCCGGGCTGGTGTGATGGCTCAGGCGTTCTCGTTGCTGTGCAGCGTCGGGCGCAGCTTCTCGGTCTTCTCCGGTGTCCAGCCCGGCGGCTGCAACACCGCGGCCCAGGCATTGGCGACATCTTTGACGTAGACATGGCCGTGCCCGTCGGGTACGTCGACCGCCACCGCCATATCCGCCGACACCTGCAGGAACGTCACGATCGGAATCCACTGCATGCGCCCGGACACGTCGTACCCGCGCGGCTCTTTGAGCCAATCAGGTTCGGCGAACAGCAGATCCGTGTTCCACCAAGCGATCGGGTCGGAAGCGTGCTGCAGATACACCGCGCGCGGGTGGCCCCACGGATCATCAGGCCGGCCCAGATTGCGGGCCTCGGCGGAGAACCGGACGTTCTCGCCCTTGTCGTAGATCGGCAGCCACATGGGCGAGCCCTTGTCGCGGTTGATGGTCAGATCGGTCCAGATCGTGTTGTTGAACGTCGGCCCCGAGAACAGGGCACCATCGGTACGCGCGACGAGGTTGTTGAGGGCGAGGAACGGAGCCTCACCGCCGAACGAGCCGAGGCTTTCACCGAACACCACCAGCTTGGGGCGCCGGGCTTCGGGCATCGCCTTCACCAGCTCGTCGACGGCTTCGAACAAGGCCTGCCCGGCCTGCCGCGCGTTTTCCTTGTCCACCAGGAACGACAGCCAGCTCGGCAGGAACGAGTACTGCATGCTCACGATCGCGGTGTTGCCGTTGTACATGTACTCCAGGGCCGAGGCCTCGGCCTCGTTGATCCACCCGGTTCCCGTGGTGGTGGCCACCGCGACCACGGCCCGGTCCAGGCCGCCGGTGCGTTCCAGCTCCTTGGCCGCCAGGGCGGCAGTGGCCTTGATGCCGTCGGCGGAATGCAGGCCCGCGTAGGCGCGGATCGGCTCGATTGCAGGCTTGCCGTTGAACTGCGAAAGCTGTTGCACGGACGGTCCGTTGGACACGAAAACCCGGCCTTGATGGCCGAGGGACTCCCAGCTGGTCAGCGACTCGGGCCCGCCGGAACGCAGCCTCGATGTCGGGGCTGTGGTGTCCGGACTGTCCTCGTCGTTGACCGAAGAGAAGGTGCTGTTGATCTTCTCCATCGCGAACCGCGCCACCACACCGTTGAGCAGTGCGATGGTCAACGCCAACAGCAGGACCACCACGACCACCGCCGAAACCCGCCGTGGCGCAAAACGATTGAGCTGGCGAACCAGGTACCGCACCAGTCTGCCGACCAACTGGCCGATTTCGACGAACACGAACAGCACCACGATCGAGAGCGCCGCGGTCAGCGGATGGTCCCAGAACTTCAGCCTAGGCACGCCCATGAAATCGCGGACCTCGTCCTGCCAGACATGGAAGTAGATGATCATCAGGATCTGGCCGATGATCCCGACCACGACCAACGTCACCCAGGCCCACCTGGGCGCTTTCGGGCTGATCTCGGCCGACCGCATGTAGCGCACCAGCCACACCCCGAAAACGCCTAGCCCATAACCGATCGCGCCGGCCCCGCCGCTGACCAGGCCCTGAAACAACGGGCCGCGCGGCAGCAGCGACGGGGTCAGCGAGAACCAGATGAACACCAGGCCCACCGCCGTGCCGAAGAACGTGTAGTGACGGACCCACCAGTCGGGTCTGTCCGCCGGCGGGACCGGAGACGGCGCGGCTTCGTCGGTTGTGGCGGTGTCGGTCACCTGTCGACCTTAGCGATGGGTGAAGTTTGCGGCGCGCTTCTCGGAGAACGCCGCCATGCCTTCCTTCTGGTCGGCGGTGGCGAACGCCGAGTGGAACAGCCTGCGCTCGTAGAGCAATCCCTCGCTGAGGCTGGACTCGAAGGCGCGGTTGACCGCTTCCTTGGCCATGCGGGAGGCCGACAGGGACATTCCGGCGATGGTCTCGGCCACGGCGAGGGCCTCGTCGATCAGTGAATCCGCCGGCACCAGGCGGGAAACCAGGCCGGCGCGCTCGGCTTCCACGGCGTCGATGGTGCGGCCGGTCAGGATCAGGTCCATCGCCTTGGCCTTGCCGATCGCCCGTGTCAGCCGCTGCGAACCTCCCATGCCGGGCAGCACGCCGAGCTTGATCTCGGGCTGACCGAACTTCGCCGAGTCCGCAGCGATCAGGATGTCGCACATCATCGCCAGCTCGCAGCCGCCGCCGAGGGCATATCCGGCAACCGCGGCGATGGTCGGGGTGCGGGTGGCCGCGAACTTCGACCACAGCTCGAAGAAGTCCGCCGAGTACACATCGGCGAACGACAGCTCGGCCATCTCCTTGATGTCGGCGCCTGCGGCGAACGCCTTCTCGTTACCGGTGACGATGATCGCGCCGACGCCGGAGTCTGCGTCGAGTTCGGCTGCGGCGGTGGTCACTTCGGTCATCACCTGGCTGTTGAGCGCGTTGAGCGCCTTGGGCCGGTTCAGCGTGATGGTGGCGACCCGGCCGGTGCGGGTCACCAGGATGGTCTCGAAATCAGTCATTTGTTGTCCTCCTGGAAGGTCAGGTCGGGGTCGGCCGGAACGAAGTACGCCTCGACATCGGCGGGGGTGACCGCTGCGATCGAGGCGGGGGACCATTGCGGGTTGCGGTCCTTGTCGACGAGCTGAGCGCGGATGCCTTCGACGAAATCATGGGATTTCACCGATGCGCACGAGGTTCGGTACTCCTGCTGCAGCACGTCTTCCAGTGTCTCCAGCTTGGCCGCCCGGCGCACCGCTTCCAGCGTCACCGACAGCGCGATGGGGGAGCGGGTGGCGATGAGTTCGGCGGCGTCGTCAGCCTCGGTGCCGTGGGCCTTCAGCGCCGCGAGGATGTCGGCCACGGTGTCACCGGCATAGCACCCATCGATCCAGTCGCGCTGTTCCAGCAGAGCGCTGGCGGGCGGATCGATGGCGTAAGTGGCCAGGGCCTTCTCGACACCGTCGGTGACGACGGACTCGGTGAGCTCCGCCAACTTGTCGTGCGGCACGAAGTGATCGGCGAAGCCCATCGCGATCGCGTCGGCCCCGGAGAACGGTGCGCCGGTGAGCGCGGCGTGCAATCCCAGCCGGCCGGGTGCCCGCGACAACAGGTAGGTGCCGCCGACGTCGGGGATGAAGCCGATGCCGACCTCGGGCATCGCCATCTTCGTGGTGTCGGTGGCGATACGGACGCTGCCGTGGGAGGCGACGCCCACGCCGCCGCCCATCACGATGCCGTCCATCAACGCCACATATGGCTTGGGATAGCTGCCGATATAGGCGTTGAGCAGGTATTCGTCGTACCAGAACTTTCGCGCCGCATCACCGCCCTCGCGGGCGCTGTGATAGAGCGCCACAACGTCGCCGCCCGCGCACAGGCCGCGTTCGCCAGAGCCGGTCAGGAGCACGGTGTGAACGGAGGCATCGTGCTCCCAGGCGTGCAGCGCCTCGGAGATGCCCGCGACCATCGCATCGTTGAGCGAGTTGATCGCCTTCGGCCGGTTCAGCGTGAGGATTCCGACGCCGTTGCGGACACTTACTAGGACGTCCTCGTTTTCTGTCACGAGTTGCAATCTAGTTCGGACCCCCAGGGACCATGCGCTACGGGTAGGGTTTGCCTCAAGATCAAACCTGGAAGTTTCCTGAGAGTCTTTTCGCCTCGACGGGAACCCACCCGGAACATTGATCGTTGAGCTAGTAGTTCGTTACCGAACATCTCATAGGAGAGGACCCGACGGTGCGCGAAACCAGCAACCCGGTATTCCGCAGCCTGCCCAAGACGCAGGGCGGATACGCACAATTCGGTACCGGAGCCAGCGGCTTCGGTGCACAGCAGGTGCATGCGCAGCCCTACGCGCAGGAGTACCTGGAACAGCCGCAGACCGGTGTTTCCCGGCCCCTGACCATCGATGACGTCGTCACCAAGACCGGTATGACGCTGGCCGTCGTGTCGGCCGTCGCGGTCGTGTCCTACTTCCTGGTGGCCGGCAACGAAGCCCTGATGATGCCGTTCACCCTCATCGGTGGCCTCGGCGGTCTGGTGATGGTGCTGATCGCGACCTTCGGGCGCAAGCAGGACAACCCCGCCATCGTGCTGACCTACGCGGCGCTGGAGGGCCTGTTCCTCGGTGGCGCGTCGTACCTCTTCGCGAACCTGGTGTCCAGCGGCGGGCCGAGCATGATCTTCCAGGCCGTGGTGGCCTCGATCGGTGTGTTCATCGGCATGCTCGTGGTCTACAAGACCGGCGCCATCCGAGTGACGCCCAAGTTCACCCGGATGATCGTCGCCGCGATGTTCGGTGTCCTTGCACTGGTTCTGGTGAACTTCGTCCTCGCGATGTTCGGCGTGGGCGGCGGTGAGGGCCTGGGCCTGCGTTCCGGCGGCGCCCTGTCGATCGCATTCTCGCTGTTCGTCATCGCCCTGGCCGCGTTCAGCTTCCTGATCGACTTCGACGCTGCCGACCAGATGATCCGCGCCGGCGCTCCGGAGAAGGCCGCGTGGGGCATCGCCCTGGGCCTGACCGTCACCCTGGTCTGGCTGTACATCGAGATCCTCCGGTTGCTGTCGTACTTCAACAACGATTAGCGACCCTGCCCGAGAAAGGCGTCCGCGATTGCGGGCGCCTTTTTCTTATGCGTTGAGTCTGCGTTGAGGGCGTTGGCTACTCGCACTTTTGCGCCGTGGGCGCAGGATCAACCGGGGCGCAGGCTATCCCCAGTGGCCGATTCATCCACAGCCCGGTGCTCGGTGCGTCGTGGGCGGCGAGGAATGTCGGTAACCGAAACAAGCCTGTGCCCATGGACATCGGCACTGATCCGTTCGTCGGCAGCGAGGCTCTCGCCTGCGGCGCGCTGACCCGCTACGAATTACGCCGCTACTACCGGCCGCTGATGCCAAACGTCTACCTGGACAAGCGCATGGCCCCCACTCTGGTGCGCAGAACCAAGGCGGCGTGGCTGTGGTCGCAACGGGAAGCGGTGGTCGCCGGGCTCTCGGCTTCCGCTCTGCATCGCGCGAAATGGGTTGACGACGATGTCCCGGTCGAGTTGATCTGGGCGAACGCGAGGGCTCCACGGAGGGTCGTCACCCGTGCGGATCTGTTGCTGCCGGGGGAGTCCCAAATGCTCGACGGGCTCAGCCTTACGACGCCGGAGCGGACGGCTTTCGACCTCGGCCGGCGGGGCCGGCTCGGTGACGCCGTAGCTCGACTCGACGCCCTCGGCAATGCGACAGGATTGAAAGCCGTAGATGTTCTGGCGCTGGCCGATCGCCATCGGCATGTGCGCGGGTTGCGCCAGCTCGAAACCGCTCTCGACCTGTATGACCCTGGAGCGCAGTCCCCGCAGGAAACGTGGCTGCGGCTGATGATTGTCGGCGAGGGTTACCCCCGGCCACAGACGCAGATCCCGGTGCCAGGCCCGGCCGGCCGGCCGCGGTACTACCTGGATATGGGATGGGAGGAGTACATGCTCGCGGTCGAATACGACGGCGTGCAGCATGCTGATGCGCTCGGTTACGACATCGTCCGCCACGAATACATCAGGCGAGCCGGTTGGACCACGATCCAAGTGGCCGCCGGCCACCGTCGGCCGGACATCCTCCGGCGCCTGCGTCGTGCGTGGAACGAGGTCGCCGAGCCGTTGACTCTGCGGTGAGGGCGCAAGCTACTCGCACTTTTGCGCCCTCCACGCAGAGTCAACCCAAATTAGGAGAGCCGCTCCACAACCATCGCCATACCCTGGCCGCCACCGACACACATGGTCTCGATGCCGAAGGTCTTGTCCTGGGTCTGCAGGTTGTTCAGCAGCGTGGCGGTGATGCGGGCACCGGTCATGCCGAACGGGTGGCCCAGCGCGATCGCGCCGCCGGAGACGTTCAACTTGTCCTCGTCCATGCCGAGGGCACGGGCCGAACCGAGCACCTGCACCGCGAACGCCTCGTTGATCTCGTAGAGGTCGATGTCGCCGATGCTCATGCCGGCGTTGGCCAGAGCCTTCTTGACGGCCTCGATCGGGCCCAGGCCCATGATCTCCGGCGACAGGCCGGACACACCGGTGGACACCACGCGGGCCAGCGGGGTCAGGCCCAGCTCCTTGGCCCGCACGTCGCTCATCACCACGAGCGCGGCGGCGCCGTCGTTCAGCGGGCAGGCGTTGCCGGCGGTCACGGTGCCGTTCGGGCGGAACACCGGCTTGAGCTGGCTGATCTTCTCGTAGGTGGTGCCGGCACGGGGGCCGTCATCGGTGGACACGACGGTGCCGTCGGCCAGCGTGACCGGGGTGATCTCGCGGGCGAAGAAGCCGGAGTTGATGGCCTCCTCAGCACGGTTCTGCGAGCGAACCGCCCAGTGGTCCTGGTCCTCACGGCTGACGCCGGTGTGCAGTGCGACGTTCTCGGCGGTCTGGCCCATGGCGAGGTAGACGTCGGGCAGCAGGCCGTCCTCGCGCGGGTCGTGCCATTCCTCGGCGCCGGCGGCTGCCTGCTCGCTGCGGGCCATGGCGTCGGCATAGAGGGGGTTCTTGGTGTCGGGCCAGCCGTCGGCGCTGCCGCTGCCAAAGTTCGACACGGTCTCCACACCGGCGGAGATGAAGGCGTGGCCTTCTCCGGCCTTGATGGCGTGGAAGGCCATGCGGGTGCTCTGCAGTGAGGACGAGCAGTAGCGGTTGACGGTGGTGCCGGGCAGGAAGTCGTAGCCCAACTGGACTGCGACCGTGCGGCCGATGTTGAAACCGGACATACCGCCCGGCTGACCACAGCCCATGATCAGGTCGTCGATTTCGCGCGGGTCCAGCGCGGGAACCTTGTCCAGGACGGCCTTCACCATCTGGGCGGCGAGATCATCGGGCCGCATGGTGACGAGTGATCCCTTGCCGGCCCGACCGATGGGGGAACGGGCGGTGGCAACGATGACGGCTTCAGGCATGACGGCTCCTGCTAATCGAATGGCTTGAAAACTCAGTTGAAACTAGCCCGCGTGCACCACGACGGGTGCGGGTACCCCGGTCGAGCGGCGCCACAGCCTGCTGACCCCGCCCAGACGGTCCAGCAATGTCCCGGTATCGGCGGCTCCGGATTCCAGGGCCGCATCGCCGTCCCACTCACCGAGGGCGCTGCACAGTGCGGGCAGCAACTGCTTGGCCGCCAGGGCGTATCCGGCCGCCGAAGGATGGAACATGTCCTCAGAGAACAGCAGGTCAGGGGACTTGTAGAAGTCGGGGGCGAGCAGGTCGGAGAACGGGACGGGAACACCACCGGCGGACCGGACCGCAGCGGCCTGGGCGCGGGCCAGCCGTAGGCCGCGGTTGCGGGCCACCGCGCGCAGGGGCTGGGGGATCGCGCTGATCACCCCGAAGTCGGGGCAGGTGCCGACCACGACGACGGCTCCCGCCGAGCGCAGTCGACGGACTGCGTCACCGACGCGGCGGGCCGACGGGCCGATGCCGTTGGGTTTGGTGATGTCGTTGGCCCCGATCATGATCACGGCGGCATCCGGCGGTGGACCCGCGACGAACATCGCGTCGATCTGGCCTGACAGACCCTTGGAGGTAGCGCCGACGATCGCCTTGGTGCTCAAGCGAACTCGTTGGCCGAACTGTTCGGCCACACCGCGCGCGATCAGCACCCCGGGAACTTCGTCGGCCGCATGGCAGCCGTAACCGGTGGCCGTGGAGTCGCCGAAGATCATCAGATGCACGTCGAACGGGACGCCGCGTTCCCACTTCTCGACGGGCCCGCCGCCGGGGTGATACACGCCGTCGGCGCGAGGCGGAATGTCCCAGGATTTGGGAATGACCTGACGGGCCTTGTCGGCCTGCCCGCTCAAGAGGTTGCGTGCTCCGAGGTAAGCCGATCCAGTGGACGCCAGCGTCGCCGCAGCGGCGAGGGCGATGGTCGACCGGCGCGGGACGCGCACGTGAGGAGCACTTCGGCTTGAACCCACGTGATCAGTTTAGGCGGATGAGACAGGTTGTCCGCGTGGCGGCGCAGCGTGGCGATCACAGTGCTGTATCAAGTCCGGTATCAATTCAGTTTATTTGACTGTTGAACTGTTTACGGATGTCAAGCTAAGTTACCCGGGTTGTCTGAGTGACGAAGCGCACCTAGCACTACAAAGACGTAGGAAGTGGTGACGATGACTGCACCGAGCAAGGTATCCAGGTCGCATCATGCTGGCATAAGCCCAGCTAGGGCCCACCGCGGGCGCAGGTTTCCGGTCAGTGACGGCGCCCCCGTCGAGGTGGTCGAGGACGGGCCGAGCCTGGCAGGGCGATTGGCTTCGCTGGCGGCAACGCTGACAATCAAGCCGACCTTGGCAATTGGTAGCCATGTGCCGCATCTGCCGTGGCCATTCGGGTTGGTCAATTTCGCCGCCCGGCTGATCCGGCCGGTGCCCGGAACCATCAAGGCCACCATCGCGCTCCCGAACTGCACGGCACAGCTGGTTCGGGCCGACGGCGTGCTGCCGGCCGACGGGAAACGCAGCGTCATCCTCTACCTGCACGGCGGAGCATTCTTGGCCTGCGGTGCCAACACGCACTCCGGGATCGTCACGGCGCTGTCGGGATATGCCGACAGCCCGGTGCTGGTGGTCGATTACCGGATGGTCCCCAAGCACTCGGTGGGCACCGCGATGGACGACTGCTACGACGCCTACCGCTGGCTGCGGCTGACCGGCTACCAGCCGGACCAGATCGTGTTGGCCGGCGACTCGGCGGGCGGATACCTGTCTCTGGCGTTGGCCGAGCGTCTGGTCGACGAAGGCGAGATGCCCGCAGCCCTGGTGACGATGTCGCCGCTGTTCGAGATCGACAACGAGTCGCGGGCCAATCACCCGAACATGCATACCGATGCGATGTTCCCGGCAAAGGCCTTCGATGCCCTCGTCGAGCTCATCGAGGCCGCGGCAAAACGCAAGGGTGAGGATGTCTACGAGCCACTCGATCACGTCGAGCCCGGTCTGCCGCGCACGCTGATTCACGCATCCGGCTCGGAGGTCCTGCTCAGCGATGCACGGAAAGCCGCGCACATGCTGGCCGCCGCAGGTGTTCCCGTCGAGCTGCGGATCTGGCCCGGTCAGATGCATGTCTTCCAGCTCGCGTCACCTCTGGTGTCGGAAGCGAAACGCTCCTTGCGTCAGATCGGCGAATACATTCGAGAGGCCACCTGGTGAGCATTTCGCGGGCCTGAGACCATTGACGTATGCGCATCGCCAGGCACATCAGTGAGCTCATCGGCAACACCCCGCTGGTTCAGCTGAACTCGGTTGTCCCCGAAGGCTCGGGCAAGGTCCTGGCCAAGATCGAGTACCTGAACCCCGGTGGCAGCTCCAAAGACCGCATCGCGGCCAAGATGATCGATGCCGCGGAGGCCAGCGGTGAGCTCAAGCCCGGCGGCACCATCGTCGAACCGACGTCGGGCAACACCGGTGTCGGCCTGGCTCTGGTGGCCCAGACCCGCGGCTACAAGTGCATCTTCGTCTGCCCGGACAAGGTCAGCGAGGACAAGCAGAATGTGTTGCGCGCCTACGGCGCCGAGGTCGTGGTGTGCCCGACGGCGGTACCGCCGGACCACCCGGACAGCTACTACAGCGTCTCCAACCGCCTCGTCGAGGAGATCGAGGGTGCCTGGAAGCCGGACCAGTACTCGAACCCGATGGGGCCGGAGAGCCACTACGAGACGACGGGGCCGGAGATCTGGGCCGACACCGACGGCACGGTGACGCACTTCGTCGCCGGCGTGGGCACCGGCGGCACGATCACCGGGACCGGCCGTTACCTCAAAGAGGCGTCGGACGGGAAGGTGAAGATTGTCGGCGCCGATCCGGAAGGCTCGGTGTACTCCGGCGGGACCGGCCGCCCCTACCTGGTGGAAGGCGTCGGCGAGGACTTCTGGCCCTCCGCCTACGACCCCGCGGTGCCCGACGAGATCATCGCTGTCTCCGACGCCGATTCCTTCGACATGACCCGCCGGTTGGCTCGAGAGGAAGCGCTGCTGGTCGGCGGATCCTGCGGCATGGCGGTGGTGGCCGCGCTGGAGGTGGCCCGCCAGGCCGGACCGGACTCGGTGGTCGTGGTGTTGCTGCCCGACGGCGGACGCGGTTATCTCTCAAAGATTTTCAACGACGCGTGGATGTCCTCCTACGGGTTCCTGCGCAACCGGCTCGACGGGTCGATCGAGCAGTCGACAGTGGGCGACGTGATGCGCGGCAAGTCCGGCGCGTTGCCCGACCTGGTACACACCCACCCGTCGGAGACAGTGCGCGACGCGATCGGCATCCTCCGCGAATACGGTGTCTCCCAGATGCCGGTGGTCGGCGCCGAGCCTCCCGTGATGGCGGGCGAGGTCGCAGGCAGCGTGTCCGAGCGAGAGTTGCTGTCCGCGGTTTTCGAGGGCCGGGCAAAGCTGGCCGACGCCGTCGCCGAGCACATGAGCCCGCCGTTACCGCTGATCGGCGCGGGTGAGTTGGTCTCCACGGCAGCCAAGTCGTTGCGCGAGTGCGACGCGGTCATGGTCGTCGAGGAGGGCAAGCCCGTCGGTGTGCTCACTCGCCACGACCTGCTGGGTTTCCTGTCCGACGGCGGCAGGCACTAGACACGTCGGGGGCATCGCCACGCGTGGAATACCTTGCCTCTGGCAACTTCTCGGCTAGGGTGGGCTGGCCTAGGGCTGGCAAACTCCGTCACCACCAAAGCCACGGCGACGAACGTCCTTCTGTCCACAGCGAATGCGCTCGTGTTGGCCTGTCAAACCGGGTTGACGGTGCGTAATCTGCCTGTGGAGCAGTCTGTACATCTAGGTGCTGGCAGAAAGTAGCGTTCGCGGAGCGCTATCGGCAGATGAGGAGAGCTTTCGACGTGACTGATCAACCGCCCCCCGGGAATTACCCGCCGCCGCCAGAGGGTGGCTACCCGCCGCCCCCGCCCGGTGGTGGCGGCTATCCTCCGCCACCTCCGCCCGGTGGGTATCCGCCCCCGCCGCAGCAGGGCGGCTTTCCTCCTCCGCCCCCGCCGCAGCAGGGTGGTTATCCGCCGCCGCCCCCGCCACAGGGCGGTGGTTACCCGCCGCCGCCCCCTCCGGGTGACGCCGGTGGCTACCCGCCGCCCGGTGGCTACCCGCCCCCGGGAGGGTATCCGCCGCCCGGATACCCGGCCCCCGGCTACCCGCCCGCTGGTGGCCAGGGCTTCGGCGCTGCGCCGTACAGCGTCGGCGACGCCTTCTCCTGGGCCTGGAACAAGTTCACCAAGCACCCGGTCGAGCTGCTCGTGCCAACGCTGGCGTATGGGCTCATCTACGTTGTGCTGCAGTTCATCTTCCAGATGATCCAGGCACCGTTCACCGAGGTGGACAGCTCGGATCCCGACAGCATCAGCTTCTCGATGGGCGCTGGCGGCATCCTCGTCTCGTTGTTGGTCGCCCTCGTGGGCGTGGTGATCAGTGCGGTGATCCAGTCGGCCTACATCGGCGGCATGCTCGACATCGCCAACGGTGCCCCGGTGACCATCGGATCGTTCTTCCGCCCCCGCCTGGTCGGCAACGTCATCATCGCGTCGGTGGTGTCGTCGATCATCATCGGTATCGGGGTGCTCCTGTGCATCATCCCGGGCATCATCGCGGCGATCATGTTGATGTTCACCACGGTGGCCGTGCTCGACCGCAACCTGTCGGGCATCGACGGCGTCAAGACCAGCTTCGAACTGTCCAAGGGCAACTTCGGCCCGGTCGCGCTGACCTGGCTGGTCACCGTCGCCCTGGCGTTCGTGGGCGCCCTGTTGTGTGGCGTCGGCCTGCTGGTGGCCTACCCGCTGCTCTCGCTGATCACGGTCTACGCGTGGCGTCGGCTCAGCGGCGCCCCGGTGGCACCGCTGTCGCAGTAGCAGAACCGAACTCAACGCCCGCGGCGTCAGGCAGAAATGCCTGCGCCGCGGGCGTTGTGGTCCGTGCCATCATTTGCGAATGACATTTCAGCCGCCGCCCGGCCCCGGATACATCGCCGGTCCCGCCGCTCCCGGGATGAATCCGTACCCCAGCCCTTATCCCACTGTCGGGCAGGGCAGTCCGTACGGCCCCGGGCCCAACGGTTACCCGGCGGCCGGTCCGTCGCCCTACCCGGCCGCGGGGCCGTCTCCGCAGTGGAACTACGGCCCTCCACCGCCGAACCCGCACGCCTACACCCCATGGGTGAACCGGGTGCTGGCCTCGGTGATCGATCAGATTCCGATGTTGGTGATCTTCTTCGTCGGCTACGGCATCATCGCGGGCATCATGATTGCTGCCACCTCGGGAAGTTCAACCACCGGTGAGCCGTCCGGTGCCGCAGTCGTGGTGGTGATGCTGGCGTTTTTGGCGCTCTTCGGGGTGACGCTTGCCTTCGCGGTGTGGAACTGGGGATACCGCCAGGGCACGACCGGGCAGAGCATCGGCAAGCAGGTCATGAAATTCAAGGTGATCAGCGAGAAGACCGGGCGGCCAATCGGTTTCGGCCTGTCGCTGGTACGCCAGTTCGCACATGTCGTCGACGGCTTCTTCTACATCGGATATCTGATGCCGCTGTGGGACGGAAAGCGTCAAACGATCGCCGACAAGTTGATGACCACGGTCTGTGTTCCCGTGCCCGCCGTCGCGCCCGCACCGCCCGTCCACCCCGGGTATCCGGGCCCGCAGGGCGGTCTCAACCCGTACGCGGGCCCGCACCGATAGGCTCGACCCGTTATGAGTGAACAGCGCAGGTGGCACGGTCTGGCCACAAAAGCCATCCACGCCGGTTACCGGCCCGATCCGGGCACCGGAGCCGTCAACACCCCGATCTACGCCAGTTCGACCTTCGCCCAGGACGGCGTCGGCGGGCTGCGCGGCGGGTTCGAGTACGCCCGCACCGGCAACCCGACCCGGCAGGCCCTGGAAGCGGCGCTGGCCGCCGTCGAGGAAGCCACCTACGGGCGGGCTTTCGCGTCGGGCATGGCCGCGACCGACTGTGCCCTGCGCGCTGTGTTGCGGCCCGGCGATCATGTGGTGATCCCCGATGATGCCTACGGCGGCACCTTCCGGCTGATCGACAAGGTGTTCTCGCAGTGGAACATCACCCACACCCCGGTTCCGCTGAGCGACCTGGACGCGGTGCGGTCGGCGCTGACCCCGCGCACTCGGATGATCTGGGTGGAGACTCCGACCAACCCGCTGTTGAGCGTGGCGGACATCGCCGCGATCGTGCAGATCGCGTCGTCATCGGGCGTCAAGGTGTTGGTGGACAACACGTTTGCGTCCCCGGCGCTGCAGCAGCCGCTGCTGCTGGGCGCCGACATCGTGTTGCATTCGACCACCAAGTACATCGGCGGGCACTCGGATGTGGTAGGCGGTGCACTGCTGACCAACGACGAGGAACTCGACGCGGCATTCGCATTTCTGCAGAACGGCGCCGGCGCGGTGCCGGGTCCGTTCGACGCGTATCTGACGATGCGTGGTCTCAAGACCCTGGTGCTGCGGATGCGTCAGCACAGCGAGAACGCCGCGCTGATCGCCGAATTCCTCGACGGGCACCCCGCGGTGGAGACGGTGCTGTATCCCGGTCTGGCCGGCCACCCCAACCACGATGTCGCTGCTCGCCAAATGTCCGGCTTCGGCGGCATGGTGAGCCTGCGGCTGCGCGGTGGCCCCCGCGCGGCCCGTGAATTGTGCTCGCGCACCGAGGTTTTCATTCTCGCCGAGTCGCTCGGTGGGGTGGAGTCGTTGATCGAGTATCCGGGGGCCATGACGCATGCGTCGACCGCGGGTTCGCAGTTGGAGGTGCCCGACAACCTGGTGCGCCTGTCGGTGGGGATCGAGCACGCTGCCGATCTGCTGGCCGACCTGGAGCAGGCCCTGGGCAAATAACGCCGGGGAAGCTAGCCCATGAGGGCTGGGCGCAGTGCCGACGTCGTCACGGCCAGATTCATATCCGGCAGTGCCGATGCGGACTCGTCCACCCAGATGCCTGTGGCGATTTCGGTGGACCGGGCATGCACCCAGCGCCAGCCGCGGTCATTGAGGCTCAGGACCGCGCCCAGGCCGTCGACCGCGTGCAGCAGGCAGATGATCGCGGCGACGGCCGGCGCGGGATTGTGGCCGTCGAACAACGTGGCCAGCAGGGCCGACCGCGTTTGACTGACCCGGTCGCGGCTGGTCAGCGGCCAGCAGTAGACCGTCTTGCCTGGAAAGCCTTTGCCGGGCATACGGACTCGGCGGATCTCTCCGAGGCGTTCGAGGTGGGTTTCCAAGGTGGGTTGCACGTGCTTGCCCAGCTTGGCCACTGCGGTGCCGGCCCGAAGCGGGCGGCGTTGCAGTAGCTCGAATGCGGGGTCGCCGACCGGATCGGCGGGCCAATCGCCGGCCAGCGCGATCAGCCGACCGGCCTCGATCGGTTCGCCCGCCATGGCGGGGCGGATCCGGCAGGCGTAAGCCAAATCCAGCAATACCGCGGCGCTGAGTACCTTCTCCCTGCGATGACGGTCGAGCCCGGGCTGTGCCGCCGCGTTGTCCAGCAACAGCAAGAACAGGTCTTCGGCGATTTGCGCCATTTCCCCGACTGTAGTGCTTTGCCCCTGGTCGGCGCGTCAGGCGTGGTACGGCTCGGCGCTGACCAGCGTGACCTTCACGGTGTTTCCGTTGGGCACGGTGTAGGTGCGGGACTCGCCGACCTTGGCGTCGATGAGGGCGCTGCCCAGCGGTGAGTTGGGGGAGTACACCTCGAGCTTGCCGTCGCTGATGCCCTCCTGGCGGGTGGCGATCAGGAACGTCTCGGTGTCCTTCTTGTCGTCGTCGTAGTACACCTTGACGACCGAGCCGGGCAGCGCGACACCGGACTGCTTGGGTGCCTCACCGACCTTGGCATTGTTGAGCAGTTCCTGCAGCTGGCGGATACGGGCTTCCTGCTGGCCCTGCTCCTCGCGGGCGGCGTGATAGCCACCGTTCTCGCGCAGATCGCCCTCTTCGCGGCGATCGTTGATCTCGGCGGCGATCACCGGCCGGTTGGCGATCAGCTGATCCAGCTCCGCCTTCAACCGGTCGAATGCTTCCTGAGTGAGCCAGGTGACCTGTGTGTCGGTCATGTTCTCGCGCTCCTGTCTGTCTAGCTTGCGGCGCTCTGTTGCGCCTTCCTCGCGTACGAAGTCCGTTGGTCCGCCGGGGACGGCGCGTGTATTGCCGCGAGCGTCAGCATCTAACCGCGTGCTAATGCAGCAATACACGGCCCCAGCGCGGAACCGTGTATCGCACAATCGTACCACCGAGCGGACGACGAATCTTCATTTAATCGCTGGCCGATACCGGTTGCGGGCTTCAGAATCAGGGTGCTACCAGGTACGACGGAACATCGGTCCCACAGCCGTAGACATCACCGATCACGGGGGGTCGGCTGGATTTCACCTCGGCAGTCACCTGCACCACGTTCTGATCGGACGGGGCGACCAGGATTTCTCGTCGGCCGGTTTCGCTGCCGTCGATCGAGCGGGCCCGAACGATGCACACCACGGGCTTCGACGGATCGGGGCGAGTCACCCCGATCGTCACCGACACGGTCTGACTGTCGATCAGCTCATATGCCGACAGTTCGCCTTTCACCTCGCCGGTGCCCAACCGCTGGAAGGCCACGACCGCGAGGGCCACCCCCGCCGCCACCACCAGGCCGACCAGCGAAAACGTGATCCACCGCCGGGTGCGGCGGGACATTTGGCGGGATCCGTAGCGGGCGGAGGGGCGTTCGATCATCAGAACTGGAACTATAGGGCCAGACAGATATGTCACCGCAGCCCAGGCAGGGAGCTGTTGGGTTGGGTATAGGGATTAGGTAAGAGGACGCCGTAGTTAGATGAAAGCGAAATGAGTGAACTGCGGTTGATGGCGGTGCACGCCCACCCGGACGACGAGTCCAGCAAGGGTGCGGCCACCACTGCGCGCTATGCAGCTGAAGGTGTCCGCGTCATGGTCGTGACGCTCACCGGTGGCGAGCGCGGCGACATTCTCAATCCGGCGATGGACCTCCCGGAGGTCCACGGCCGGATCAGTGAGGTGCGCCGCGACGAGATGGCCAAGGCTGCCGAGATCCTGGGCGTGGAGCATCACTGGCTGGGATTCGTCGACTCGGGGCTGCCCGAAGGCGATCCGCTGCCCCCGCTGCCCGACGGCTGTTTCGCGCTGGTGCCGCTCGCCGAGCCGGTCAGCCGGCTGGTCCGGGTCATCCGGGAATTCCAGCCGCACGTGCTGACCACTTACGACGAGAACGGCGGCTACCCGCACCCCGACCACATCCGCTGCCACGAGGTGTCGGTGGCGGCCTACGAGGCGGCCGCCGACTACCGGTTGTACCCAGAGGCGGGAACGCCGTGGGCAGTATCGAAGCTGTACTACAACCACGGTTTCCTGCGCCAGCGGATGCAGCTGCTGCAGGACGAATTCGCCAAGAACGGCCAGCAGGGCCCCTTCGGCAAATGGCTGGAGCACTGGGACCCCGATCACGACTTGTTCGCCAAGCGGGTCACCACCCGTGTTGAATGCTCGGAGTACTTCAGTCAGCGCGACGATGCGCTGCGCGCACATGCGACCCAGATCGATCCGAAGGGCGATTTCTTCCATGCGCCGATCGAGTGGCAGCAGCGGTTGTGGCCGACTGAGGAGTTCGAGTTGGCGCGGTCGCGCGTGCCGGTGAATCTGCCGGAAGACGACCTGTTCACCGGGATAGAGAAATGATCGACACTTTGACCGCAGTGGTCACACTGCTCGCCGACGAGCCACGCAACACCGGGCCGGAGTTCGGTAAGGCGACGCCACTGGGTTTGCTCGTCACGGTGGCGCTGCTGGTCGGAACCTTCGCGCTGGTCTGGTCGATGAACCGGCACCTGCGCAAGTTGCCCGAGTCCTTCGACCGGGAGCACCCCGAGCCCGATCAGGCGGCCGACGAGGGCACCGCCGACGGTGACGCGGTGAACAGCACTCCCGATGACCACCAGGGTCAGTCTCGTGAGCCGGGTGGCGGGTAACACGCTCGGCGGGTCCACCAGCCCGTATCTCCGCCAGCACGCCGACAATCCGGTGCACTGGCGAGAATGGACGCCCGAAGCGCTCGCAGAGGCCGCATCGCGGGACGTCCCCATCCTGCTGTCCATCGGCTACGCAGCGTGTCACTGGTGCCACGTGATGGCGCACGAGTCGTTCGAGGACGCCGACGTCGCAGCCGTGCTCAACGACGGATTCGTCTGCATCAAGGTCGATCGCGAGGAACGTCCGGACCTGGACGCGGTGTACATGAACGCCACCGTGGCGTTGACCGGGCAGGGCGGCTGGCCCATGACCTGTTTCCTGACTCCCGACGGCCGGCCGTTCTTCTGC
Source organism: Mycobacterium syngnathidarum (assembly GCF_001942625.1). Lineage (GTDB taxonomy): Bacteria > Actinomycetota > Actinomycetes > Mycobacteriales > Mycobacteriaceae > Mycobacterium > Mycobacterium syngnathidarum. The sequence goes on along the minus strand of NZ_MLCL01000062.1, from coordinate 30,695 downwards.
GGGACGTACTACCCGAAGCTGGGTTTCCTGCAACTGCTCGACGCGGTAGCCGAAACCTGGCGGGACCGGCGCGACGACGTTGAGCGGGCCTCGGATCAGATCGCCACCGAACTGCGGTCGATGTCGGCCGGACTGCCCGGCGGCGGGGCGCCGGTGGGGCCCGAACTGTGCGACCACGCCGTGGCCGCCGTACTGCACGACGAGGACGAGACGTACGGCGGTTTTGGCGGTGCGCCCAAGTTCCCGCCCTCGGCGTTGTTGGAAGGGCTGTTGCGTCACCACGAACGCACCGGGTCGGTGCCGGCGTTGACGGCCGTACAGCGCACGTGTGCGGCGATGGCCCGGGGCGGCATTTACGACCAGCTGGCCGGTGGATTCGCCCGCTACAGTGTGGATCCGCACTGGGTGGTGCCGCATTTCGAGAAGATGCTCTACGACAACGCATTGTTGCTCAGGGCCTACGCGCACCTGGCGCGTCGTACCGGGGATCCGTTGGCCCGCAGGGTGGCCGGCGAAACGGCGGCGTTCATCGTGTCCGACCTGGGCGCCGGCGGGATGTTCACCTCGTCGCTGGACGCCGACGCCGCCGGCCACGAAGGCCTGACGTACGTGTGGACCCCGGCTGAACTGCGCTCCGTTCTGGGTGACGACGACGGGGCTTGGGCGGCTTCGCTTTTCGGGGTGACCGCCGGCGGGACGTTCGAGCACGGTGCGTCGGTGCTGCGATTGCACCGCGATCCCGACGACGGTGCCCGCTTCGAGTCGGTGCGGGCTGCGCTGATGGCGGCCCGCGCCTCGCGTCCCCAACCGGCCCGCGACGACAAGGTGGTGACCGCATGGAACGGGCTGGCCGTGACCGCGCTCGCCGAGGCTTCGGTGGCGCTCGATCGCCCCGAATTGCATTCCGCGGCAGCCGATTGCGCGCGCCGGCTGCTCGATCTGCACATGGTGGACGGCCGCTTGCGGCGAGCCAGTCTCGGTGGCCGGGTGGGGGAGAGCGCGGCGATCCTGGAGGATCATGCGGCGCTGGCCACCGGGTTGCTGACGCTCTACCAGCTCACCGGGTTCGGGCTGGACGAGGCGGTTGGCTTGTTGGACGTCGCGCTCGAACATTTTGCCGATCCCGATCAGCCGGGCCGCTGGTTCGACACCGCTGACGATGCCGAGCAGCTCATGGTGCGTCCGGCCGATCCGATCGACGGCGCGACGCCCTCGGGTGCCTCATTGATCGCCGAGGCCCTGCAGGCCGCCGGATATCTGACGGGCTCTCAGCGGTATGTGGATGCGGCGCAGGCAACTTTGTCGTCGGCCACCCCGATCCTGGCCCGTGCGGCCCGCTCGGGCGGGCATTGGCTGGCGGTGGCCGAAGCTCAGGTGCGCGGGCCCATCCAAGTTGCGGTGGCCGGACACCCGTCGTCGCAGCTGCTGGCGGCCGCGCGCGAGCTGGCGCCCGGTGGGGCGCTGGTGATCGGCGATGCCCCAGGGACCGCAGACTCGCCGCCGTTGCTTCGAGGACGCGATCGGGTGGACGGCTCGGACGCCGCGTATGTGTGCCGCGGCACGGTCTGCGATCTGCCTGTCACCGCGGTCGAGGACCTCGCTGTCTCGCTGGGCGGTCAACCGTCGGACGGCGGAAGTGGGGCCGTGTAGCCTCGCGGCCATGAGCCACGATGCCGCAGCCCTGGAGTCCTTCGTCAAGCGCTACCTCGACACCGTGGCGGGGGGTTCGGCCGCCGAAGTCGCAGCGCTGTACGCCGATGACGCGACGCTGGAGGATCCGGTGGGCAGCGGCGAAGTGCACATCGGACGCCAGGCGATCGAGGGCTTCTACAAAAACCTGACCGCCGCGGGCGCCGAGATCACAACCGAGCTGCTCAAGTTCCGCCCCGGTGGCCACGAGGCGGCGTTCCTGTTCGCCATCGTCGTGGGTGGGGCGATGCGCATCGAGCCGATAGAGATCATGACCTTCGACGCCGAAGGCAAGATCACCTCGATGAAGGCCTACTGGACCGCGGCCGACATCACACAGCTGTAGCAGGTGCTCGCTGGGCCCCGCATCGCTTCGGCGATGTGGGGCCTTTGGCGTCAGAACACCGCGAACCACATGGCGATGTAGTGGCAGATCGCCGCGACCGCCGTGCAAGCGTGGAAGAACTCGTGATGTCCGAATGTGGTCGGCCACGGGTTGGGCCATTTGAGCGCGTACAGCACACCGCCGATGCTGTAGAGCGCGCCGCCGACGATCAGCAGCACCACCGCGGCCACCCCGGCCCCGTGCATGATCGGCCCGATGAACCATGCCGCCACCCAGCCCAGCAGGATGTAGAGCGGCACGCCCAGCCAGCGTGGTGCCGACGGCCAGAACATCTTGAGCAGCACGCCCGCGATCGCCCCGCCCCAGACGATCCAGAACAGCACCATGCCTTTGGATTCGGGCAGGGCCAGCAGTGCGAACGGGGTGTAACTGCCGGCGATGAAGATGAAGATCATCGAGTGATCGAGGCGCTTCATCCACTTGCGGGCGTTCGGCGACTTCCACGTCACCCGGTGATACGTACCGCTCACGGCGAACATCGCCACGATCGTGAACGTGTAGAGCAGCGTGGCCAGCCCGGCCCGGGTGGACTCCAGCGACCACGACACCGAAACCAGGGCCGCCCCGGCGATGAACGCGACGACGGCCGAGTACACATGGATCCAGCCTCGGGCCCGCGGCCTACCGAGGAACTGGGCAACGCCGTCGGCGACAGCTTCTGGCAAGTCCTCCGCGGGCCGGCCGAGCGCGGCCGCTGAACGATAGGGCTTGGTGCTACCGGTCGGCGCAGTCATGTCACCTCCATTGAGAACCGTGGTGTACCCCGACGCTCACAGTAGTCTGGACTCTCGTGGACATCATTCCCCCGCGGCTCAAGGAACCGGCCTATCGGCTCTACGAGATGCGGTTGCGTCACGAGCTGGCGCAGTCCAAATCCGAGCTACCCCGCCATATCGCGGTGTTGTGCGACGGCAACCGCCGCTGGGCGCGTGACGCAGGTTACGACGATGTCAGCATCGGCTATCGCATGGGCGCGGCCAAGATCGCCGAGATGCTGCGCTGGTGCCAGGCGGCCGGCATCGAGATGACGACGGTCTACCTGCTCTCTACCGAGAACTTGCAACGCGATCCCGACGAGCTGTCGGCCCTGCTCGAGATCATCACCGACGTGGTCGAGGAGATCTGCGCCCCGACCAACACCTGGACCGTGCGTACCGTCGGTGACCTGGAGTTGTTGGGGGAGGAGCCGGCCCGGCGGCTGCGCGAGGCCGTAGAGAGCACAGCATCGAATCCGCCCGGTTCGTTCCACGTCAACGTGGCCGTCGCCTACGGCGGCCGCCAGGAAATCGTCGATGCCGTGCGCTCGCTGTTGTCGAAGGAACTGGCCAACGGTGCCACCGCCGAGCAACTCGTCGAAGCGGTCACCGTCGACGGGATCTCGGAGAACCTCTACACCTCAGGGCAACCCGACCCGGACCTCGTCATCCGCACGTCGGGTGAGCAGCGGCTGTCGGGATTCCTGTTGTGGCAGAGCGCATATTCGGAGATGTGGTTCACCGAGGCGTACTGGCCGGCCTTCCGGCGCGTCGACTTCCTGCGCGCACTGCGCGATTACACGGCCAGACATCGCCGCTTCGGCAAGTAGTGCCAAACTGAACCCATGGCTGCGCTGTCGGCAGTGGTCTTCACCCTCAGCTGGTGGCTGGGTCTCTACCTGCTCGCCCGCGACCCGCGTAAGCCCGTCCTCGTCCTCGCGGCGGTCGGGCTGACCAGTTTCGCGGTCGTCGTGGCACTCGACGCGGTCCGGCTCGTCACCGGCTCGGAGCTGCTCAGCCGCATCGAGATCTATCTGGTGGCGGTGCCGGGTATCGCCTGGTTCGCGGTCATGGTCGAGCTTGCCCGCCCGGCCGACACCTTCCGGTCACGAGCCGGGGAGATCGCCGCGATCTTCGCCGTCGCCGCGCTGGCCTTGGCCGGTGCGGGGCTCGCGGGCAGTGTCGACGGCCCACTGCGGACCGGTCATTGGGTGATGTTCGCGGTGATCTCGCTGTCCTCGCTGGGGGCGATGATCAAGGCCGTCCTCGGCGGCGCGAAACCCGGGTCCGTCGTCGGCTTCATCATCGTCGCCACGCTGTTCTTCGCGCTGGGCAACGCGATCCTGGTGATCCCGCTCGGGCTGGTGCCCAGCTGGTTGGCTTTGGCGTCCACCGGATTCGATGTGGCACTGCTCGGTGTGGCGGTCGCGATCTGGGATGCCTTCGACGAGGGCCAGGCGTTGCGCGCGGACATGCGCCGCTCGATCATCGGCACGCTGGTGATCGCGGTTCCCTTCGCCGCGCAGGCGCTGATCGGCATGGCCGTGCTCGACGCCGGGACCGGCCACACCGTCATGACGATCCTGCTGTTCACCAGCCTGGCGGTCGCGGTCGCGGTGGAGGTGCTGGCCGATCCGCTGGCCGGCGTCTTCGACCGGCTGGCCTTCTCCAGGTCCCCGGACCTGCGCGCCGACCGTGAGGCGCTCCGCCAGACCGAGGCTGCCCTGCCGCTGCGATCGGACCACCCGCTGGGCGGCATCGACGACGACGCGTTCGCCCGGCTCACGCGTCGCGCCCTCGGCCATTACGGGGATCTGTCCAAATTGGTGGCCAGCCCGCTGACCGCGCTGCCCGCCATCGATGCCCGGCTGGCTCAGCGCGGGGCGCCCGATCAGCCGCTGGAACGCGCGAACGAACTCAAAGCTCTGCTGGCCGACCGGATCGCCGCACTCAAGCCCCGCGACGGCGGCGACTTCGGCACCACCGAACAATGGCGCCACTACAACTCGCTGTACTTTCCCTACGTCGTCGGGGTCCGCGCCTACGCGCAGAATGCGACTGCCGCCGGGCTCGACCCGGTCGCCCGGCAGGCCTGGCAGTGGCTCGTCACGGAGGTGCCGCAGCGCTCACTGCACAACTGGCAGAACGCCGCGGCGCGGGTGATCGCCGCGGATCTGCGCGGCACCCTCGTCACTGCCGACGACTGACATCTGCACCGCGCTGACCTGGGCGTGGCAGTGCTTGGCAGTGTTTGGCGTCGACCTGGCAGCGCCCGATGAGCAATGTCGGAGGTGTTCCACCGATCGACACCCTCATCGCCGAGGAGCCCGACATGACCGCCACCTTGCACCAACCACTCACCGACTCCACAACCGCAGCGCCCGCCCAGGATTCTCTGCTGCGATTCGCCCTGCGTGCCGATGCCACCGTCTGTGCCGGCGTCGGCTTGCTGGTGGCCATGGCCGCCGATCAGCTGGCGCGCATCGCGGGGCTGTCGGCCACCGCGGGGTGGATTGCCGGCGCCGCCCTGGTCGGCTATGGCGTCCTGCTGTACGGCCTGGCCGCAGTGCCGCGGGTACGGCGCGTCGGCATCGGCGTCCTCGCCGGCAACGTGGCCTTCGCGATCATCACGGTCGTTGCGATCGGGGCCGGCTGGTTGGCGCTGACCGGGACCGGAAACGAGTTGGTACTCGGATTCGTCAGTGCCACTGCAGTACTGGCCTGGCTGCAATACCGCGGAGTGCGCCGTCTGGCGTGACTCCTTTCTGAGCCGGTGCGGGGTGCCGCCGGAAGAGGTTACGGCTGTATCCCCGCACCGTGCTCCATCGCTCGAAGTGAACGCACGACAGGTAATCACCATCGCCAGAGAAGGAGAATCATGACCGCCATCACCGCCACCGCAGGCACCAGGAAGGGCACCGATGCGCTGTTGCGCCTGGCCATGCGGCTCGACGCAGTCCTCGTCGGCATCAGCGGAATCGCACTGCTGGCTGCCGCCGGGTATTTCGCCGATCTCACGGGGCTGCCGAAATCCGTCGAGTACGGCGTCGGCATCTTCTCGGTCGTCTACGGCATCGCGGTGTTCGCCCTGGCCGGCATCGAGCGGGTGCGCCCGGCGGGCATCGGCACCGTGATCGCCAACGCGGCCTGCACGGTGATCGCCCTGGTCGCCGTCTTCACCATGGCGCTGACCACCGCGGGCGTGGTGGTCGTCATCGGGGCCGGCATCTACACCCTGGCGATGGCCGAACTGCAGTACGTCGGGGTCAAGCGCATCGCAGCCTGATCGTTGGCATGGTGCCCAGAACCCCAAGGGTTCTGGGCACTCGGCCGGGTGTGGCCGATAATCGTCGAGTGGAATTGCGCTGGGCAGCAGAGCACACCGAGCGACTTCGGGCCGTACGGGTCGGCTGGGACGGGGCCGAAGTAGGCGCACCGTGTTTCCCGCCGGACTGGGCTACCGAAGCTCGCGACATCGATCTGCTGCGCGTCGCCGCCAGGTTCGGAGCCTGTGCCGCAGGCGAATATCCCTACCAGCGGCCGCCGGCCGACCATGAGTATTCGTTCTTCGTCGAGACCGTGCCGGAGTCGGGTCCATTCGTCTTCACCGATCAGCACCGCACCCTGCTGGCCAACATGAGCTGGGAATTGTCCGATCCGTATTTCGACGATGAGGTGCCCGGCTGCGATCCGAAGCGGCCATATGGCGACTTCACCTTCTACCAGCTGGAGATGGCGCTGCACCTGGGTCTGATCCCCCCGAAGAAACCCGAGGGGGAGGATCCGATGACTGCCGAACTGGTCACTGCGATGACCGACCTGCATCAACGTATGCAGCCGGCGCTGCAGGTGTTCCTGCACCATTTCGAGATCGCCGCCGGGCAGCAGTTCGCCGGCAACGAGTGGGGTGGCTGGGAACGCGCCTGAGCGGCTACAGCTTGCGCAGGCGCAGCCGGTTGATCGAATGGTCGGCGTCCTTGCGGAGCACCAGGGTGGCCCGCGGCCGGGTCGGCAGAATGTTCTCGATCAGGTTGGGCCGGTTGATCGAATGCCAGATGTCACGCGCGGCGAACACGGCCTGTTCATCGGTCAGCGTCGAGTAGTGGTGGAAGTGTGAGGCCGGATCGGCGAACGCCGTCGAGCGCATCGTCAGGAAGCGCGAGATGTACCACTGCTCGATGTCCTCGATGCGCGCGTCGACGTAGACCGAGAAGTCGAACAGGTCCGAGACCATCAGCGCCGGCCCCGTCTGCAGGACGTTGAGCCCTTCCAGGATCAGGATGTCCGGGTGCCGCACCACCTGCTGCTCACCTGGCACGATGTCGTAGAGCAAGTGTGAATACACCGGCGCGCAGACTTCGTCGGCACCGGATTTCACCGCGGTGACGAACCGCATCAACCCCCGGCGGTCGTAGCTCTCCGGGAACCCCTTGCGATGCATGAGGTTCCGGCGGTGAAGCTCCTTGTTGGGGTAGAGGAATCCGTCGGTGGTCACCAGATCGACCCGGGGGTGATGACCCCAGCGCGCCAACAGGGCCTGCAGCACACGGGCGGTGGTCGACTTCCCGACCGCGACGCTGCCCGCGACGCCGATGACGAACGGCACCGGCCGGTCCGGATTCTGCTGCGGCTCACCGAGGAACTCGGCCGTCGCGGCGAACAGCCGCTGCCGTGCGGCAACCTGCAGGTGGATCAACCGGGCCAGCGGCAGGTAGACCTCTTCGACCTCGAGGATGTCGAGCTTCTCGCCCATACCCCGCAGGCGCAGTAGTTCGTCCTCGGTGAGTTTCAGCGGTGTCGACATGCGCAGTGCACGCCATTGACTTCGGTCGAACTCCACATAGGGGCTCGGCTCGCTGGGCCGCGGCATTCGGTCAGTCTTGCACTTACGGTTGTGGGCATGACTGACGGGATGGACATACGGGCCGACTCCGGGACCGGTTCCGACGCCTTCGTCCGCGAGTACCTGCTCCTCGGGCTGCGCTTCGACCGCGTCGAGGACGGCTACGTCGACTCTTTCACCGGCGACCCGCAACTGCGCCGCGCCGTCGAGAACGAGCCCGCTCCCGATCCGGCCGAGCTGGCCCGGCAGGCCGACCGGTTGCTCACCCAGATTCCCGACGATCTCGACCCCGACCGCGCCGAATACATCGCCGCGCATCTGCGCGCGCTCAACTGTGCGGGCCGCAAGTTCGCCGGTGAGCAGGTCGGCTTCGTCGACGAGGTGCAGGCCTATTTCGACGTGCGGATCAGCAAGGGCGACCCGGAGAAGTATCGCCAGGCGCATGCCAAGCTCGACGAGGCGCTCGGCGGCACCGGCCCGCTGGCCGGCCGAATCCAGGCGCACCGCAGCGGAGACGAGATCCCGCCGGCCCGCCTGGAGGAGTGCATCCACGCGTTCTCGTCGGCTCTTCGGGACAGGGTGCGCGCGGAGTATCCGCTGCCGGAGACTGAGACCATCACCTATGAGGTGGTCACCGACAAACCGTGGTCGGGGTTCAACTACTACCTGGGCGACTACAAGTCCACGGTCGCGGTCAACGCCGATCTCAAGCAACAGATGGCCAATCTGCCCCGGCTGGTGGCCCACGAGTCCTACCCGGGCCATCACACCGAGCACTGCCGGAAAGAAGCCGGCCTGGTGGCCCGCGACGGCGAACTGGAACAGACGATCTTCCTCGTCAACACCCCGCAATGCCTGATGGCCGAGGGCCTGGCCGACCTGGCGTTGCATGCCATCATCGGGCCCGGCTGGGGCACGTGGGCCGCCGGTATCTACGCCGATCTGGGGTTGCGGTTCGACGGGGAGCGCGCCGAAGCGATTTCCGAGGCGATGGCCGGGTTGGCCGACGTGCGCCAGGACGCGGCGCTGATGCTGCACGATGAGCATCGCGACGTCGACGAGGTCGTGGAGTTCCTCAAACGCTGGCTGCTGGTCAGCGATGATCGGGCCCGCCAGACGCTACGATTCCTGTCTTCGCCGTTGTGGCGGGCCTACACCAGCACCTACATCGAGGGTTACCGGTTGCTGCGGGCGTGGTTGGACGACCGGCCCGAGGGCGCGACCCTGATCCAGCGGTTCGGCCGGCTGCTCGATGAGCCGCTGATCCCGTCGACGCTGCGGGCATAGCCACGCTTGCGGCTGAAGGCAAACTCTCTGGCCTGAATTCAACGGCAAGATCGAACGCATGGCCGGCGGGTGGGGTCCCTCCCTGCGCGGTGGTTTGCTGACGGCTGCACTTGGCATTCGTTGCTGCTGGCTGAGTGCGTGTCTCGGACGTCGACTTCTTCCCGGGCCTCCCAGGATATGGCTGTTGACAGCGCAACTACTGACCTTGATCGGTGCTGAGGATTCAGGGTCGGCGCTACTCGAAATGTTTGTTCAACGCCTTTGCTGGAGCGTAAAGTATTTGCTGAGCATCACGGCTGATGGAACCGGGTGGCAGCGAGGAGCCGACATGGCTACAGCGGGGATGAAATCAAACCGAGCAAAGGTGATGGCCGGTGTGGTCGTTGCGGCGGGCTCCCTGGGGCTGGCCGGACTCATCGGACCCGCGGCGATGGCCAGTGCCGATCCCGTCGTCATTTTGAATGGCGAAGAGCTCGACCCGCCAAGCCTCGTCAGCCCGTGGCCCGGTGGGGCGTGGGCGGGCCATGACTGGAGTGAAGGGTGGCCGGGTGGTGCCTGGGCCGGCCATGACTGGAGCAAGGGGTGGCCCGGGGGCGGCTATGCCAACGGCAAGGCCGGCGGCGCTTGGAACCACACCGCCGACTGATCAGCGCTGATCCCGTCGACCCAGGTCGCCTGCGACGCTGTCCAGGGCCGGGCCCGATCAGCGGCCCCAACCGGCCCGACTAGGCTAAAAGCCATGGCAGCAGACTCGTCATCCACTTTGCCCGCGGCTTCCGGCGCTGATTACGCCGAGACCTCAAGCGCCGCCTATCAGGCCGCATTGCAGGTCATCGAATCCGTGGAGCCCCGGGTCGCGGCAGCCACCCGCAAAGAGCTTGCCGATCAACGTGATTCGCTCAAGCTGATCGCCAGCGAGAACTACGCCTCCCCGGCCGTGCTGCTCACCATGGGCACCTGGTTCTCCGACAAGTACGCCGAAGGCACCGTCGGGCACCGTTTCTACGCAGGCTGCCAGAACGTCGACACTGTCGAGGCGCTGGCCGCCGAGCACGCCCGCGAACTGTTCGACGCCCCCTACGCCTACGTCCAGCCGCACTCGGGCATCGACGCCAATCTCGTTGCCTACTGGGCCATCCTGGCCACCAAGGTGGAGGCCCCCGGCCTGGCCGAGCTCGGCGCCAAGCACGTCAACGACCTGTCCGAAGCGGATTGGGAGACCCTGCGCAACAAGCTGGGCAACCAGCGTCTGCTCGGCATGTCCCTGGATGCCGGCGGGCACCTGACCCACGGCTTCCGGCCCAACATCTCGGGCAAGATGTTCCACCAGCACAGCTACGGCACCAACCCCGAGACGGGCTTTTTGGACTATGACGCGGTGGCCGCGGCTGCCCGCGAGTTCAAGCCGTTGGTGCTGGTCGCCGGCTACTCCGCCTACCCGCGCCGGGTCAACTTCGCCAAGATGCGCGAGATCGCCGACGAGGTCGGCGCCACCCTGATGGTCGACATGGCGCACTTCGCCGGCCTGGTCGCGGGCAAGGTGTTCACCGGTGACGAGAACCCGGTGCCGTTCGCACACGTCACCACGACCACCACGCACAAGTCGCTGCGCGGTCCGCGTGGCGGCATGGTGCTGGCCACCGAGGAATTCGCGCCGGCCGTGGACAAGGGTTGCCCGATGGTGCTCGGCGGGCCGCTGAGCCACGTGATGGCGGCCAAGGCGGTCGCCCTGGCCGAGGCCCGTCAGCCCGCGTTCCAGTCCTACGCCCAGCAGGTCGCCGACAACGCGCAGGCGCTGGCGGACGGCTTCGTCAAGCGCGATGCGGGTCTGGTCACCGGCGGCACCGACAACCACTTGGTGCTGCTCGACGTGCGCTCCTTCGGGCTGACCGGCCGTCAGGCCGAGTCCGCACTGTTGGACGCGGGCGTCGTCACCAACCGCAACGCCATCCCGGCCGATCCCAACGGCGCCTGGTACACCAGCGGCATCCGGCTGGGCACCCCGGCGCTGACGAGCCGCGGATTCGGCGCCGACGACTTCGACCGCGTGGCCGAGCTGATCGTCGAAGTGCTGTCCAACACAACTCCGGCGGAGGGCCCGGCAGGGTCTTCCTCTAAAGCCAAGTACAAGCTGGCCGACGGCACGGCCGAGCGCGTGCACGCGGCCTCGGCCGAGTTGCTCGACGCCAACCCGCTGTACCCGGGACTCACCCTCTGAAAGTCTTCTGAGTCGGGCCGCCGTGACACACGGCGGCCCGACTTTTAGAAACATGTAAACCCGGGTTACAGTTACCTCATGGCACAGAAACCTGTCGCTAACGCGCTGACCTTGGAGCTCGAGCCCGTCGTCGATGCCGAGCTGCGTCGCCACCTGGATACCGAGGTTCTCTGGTACGCGCACGATTACGTGCCGTTCGACCAGGGCGAGAACTTCGCCTTCCTCGGTGGCCGGGACTGGGATCCCTCGCAGGTAACCCTGCCCAAGACCATCACCGACGCCTTGGAGATCCTGCTGATCACCAAGGACAACCTGTCCGGCTATCACCGCGAGCTCGTCGAGCACTTCATCCTCGAGGACAAGTGGGGTCGCTTCCTGGGCCGCTGGACCGCCGAGGAACACCTGCACGCCGTCGCCCTGCGCAACTACCTCGTCGTCACCCGTGAGATCGACCCGACGGCCAACGAGGATGTCCGCGTCGAGCACGTGATGAAGGGTTACCGCGCCGACAGCTACAGCCAGATCGAGACGCTGGTGTTCATGGCGTTCTTCGAGCGCGCGCACGCGGTGTACACGCGCAACCTGCGGGCACAGATCACCGAGCCGGTGCTGGGCTCGATGGTGGACCGCATCGTCACCGACGAGGAGCGCCACGAGCTGTTCTTCGCCAACCTGGTGTCGCACCTGCTGAGCACCCATCGTGACGAGACCGTGGCCGCCATCGCGGCCAGGGCCCGCGAACTCGACGTGATCGGCGCTGACATCGACGCGTACCAGGACAAGGTGGCAGTCGTGGCCGAGGCCGGGATCTTCGACCGGGCTGCCCTGTCGCAGGTCATCTCCGACCGGATCGCCGCCTGGGGCCTGGCAGACGAACCCCGGCTCCAGGAGTTCATCAACACGTAACGCAGCGGGCGTCATACACGCGGCGCGCCAGCCAGCAACCCCGCCACCGCGGGAGTAGCGTCGGATCCGATGGCTAGCGACATGCTCTGCTGTCCGGACGGTACCGATCGGTTAGATCTCGAGAGGACCGGCTCCGGTCCTGGTGCCGCAGTGTCCACCGAGCAACTCGTGTGGAGCCGCGCGGGTTCTAGGAGCGCCACGTGACTGATACTCCTGTCCGTACCTATGTGCTCGACACATCCGTGTTGCTGTCCGATCCATGGGCATGCTCCCGGTTCGCCGAGCATGAAGTGGTGGTCCCGCTGGTCGTGATCAGCGAGCTGGAGGCCAAACGGCATCACCATGAGCTGGGCTGGTTCGCCCGCCAGGCGCTACGGATGTTCGACGACCTGCGTCTTGAGCACGGTCGGCTGGATCAGCCGATTCCTGTTGGGGCAGAGGGCGGTACGTTGCAGGTCGAGTTGAATCACATCGACCAGTCGGTATTGCCGACGGGCTTCCGCACTGAGACCAACGACACCCGGATCCTCGCGTGTGCGGCCAACCTGGCTGCGGAAGGCAAGCACGTCACGCTGGTGAGCAAGGACATCCCGCTGCGCGTCAAAGCCGGCGCGGTGGGCCTGGCCGCCGACGAGTATCACGCGCAGGATGTCGTGGTGTCCGGTTGGACGGGCATGACCGAGTTCGACGTGGCGGCAGAAGATATCGACAAGCTGTTCGCCGACGGCGAGGTTGATCTGGCCGAAGCTCGGGATCTGCCCTGTCACACCGGAATTCGGTTGCTGGGCGGTAGTTCGTCGGCGCTCGGGCGGGTCAATGCCGAGAAGCGGGTGCAGTTGGTGCGTGGTGATCGCGAAGTGTTCGGCCTCCGGGGAAGGTCAGCCGAACAACGCGTAGCCCTCGATCTACTGCTCGACGAATCCGTCGGCATCGTCTCGCTCGGCGGCAAGGCCGGGACCGGCAAATCCGCGCTGGCGCTGTGCGCCGGCCTGGAAGCGGTGCTGGAGCGCCGAACTCAGCGCAAGGTCGTGGTGTTCCGCCCGCTGTACGCGGTCGGTGGACAGGATCTCGGCTACCTGCCGGGCAGTGAGAGCGAGAAGATGGGTCCGTGGGCCCAGGCCGTCTTCGACACCCTCGAAGGGTTGGCCAGCCCGGCGGTGCTGGAGGAGGTGCTGTCCCGCGGAATGCTGGAAGTGCTTCCGCTGACCCACATTCGGGGTCGGTCATTGCACGACTCGTTCGTGATCGTCGACGAAGCACAATCACTGGAACGCAACGTGCTGCTGACCGTGTTGTCGCGGCTCGGTGCGGGCTCACGGGTGGTGCTGACCCACGACGTGGCCCAACGTGACAACCTGCGGGTGGGCCGCCACGACGGCGTCGCGGCGGTGATCGAGAAGCTCAAGGGCCACCCCTTGTTCGCCCACATCACGCTGCAGCGCAGCGAACGCTCGCCGATCGCCGCGCTCGTCACCGAGATGCTGGAGGAGATCAGCCCCGGCGCCCTGCCCTGAGTGATTTGTGCACCTCCCGTGACGGTGGACGTTGCGGGAGGTGCACAAATCGCAGGCCGGTAGGCTGCCGGGGTGGCGTGGCTCCCGAACAACCAGGCGTGGCGATGGACGTTGGTCGGCGTGACCGCCGCGGTCGTGGTCGTGGTGGTGGGGGCGCTGACCGGCCACATCTACCGCGACGGCCCCGATGACGTGGATTGCTCGAAGGAAAAGTGCATCGCCCTGACCTTCGACGACGGGCCCGGCCCGTACACCGACCGGCTCCTGCAGATCCTCAAGGACAACGACGCCAAGGCGACGTTCTTCGAGATCGGCAACAAGGTCGCCGCCAATCCCGAGGGTGCCAGGCGCGTGGTCGAGGCCGGCATGGAACTGGGCAGCCACACCTGGGAACACCCCAACATGACGACCATCCCGCCCGAGGAGATCCCGGCGCAGTTCAGCAAGGCCAGTGACGCCATCGAGGCCGCGACGGGCCAGCGGCCGAAGCTGGTGCGCACCGCCGGCGGGCTGATCAACGATCAGGTGCTGGCCGAGGCCCGCAAGCAGGGACTGGCCGACATCAACTGGGATGTCATCCCGTTCGACTGGGCCAACGACGCCAACACCGCCGCGACGCGCTACATGCTGATGACGCAGATCAGACCGGGTGCTGTCGTACTTTTTCATGACACCTACTCGTCGACCGTGGATCTGGTGTACCAGTTCATCCCGGTGCTCAAGGCCAATGGCTACCACCTGGTCACCGTGAGCCACATGCTCGGCGAGCGCGAGCCGGGCACCAGTTACGGCAGTCGGGAGAACGGCCCGCCGGTGCCCCCGGCCGAGGCGCTCAAGGACATCCCACCGGAGCAGATCCCCTCGCTGCCTGCCACACCGTCGCCCGCGCCGATGCCGAACTTCCCGATCACCGACATCCCGGGGGCGAACTCGGGCGGGCCGAACAACGGGGCGTGAGACGCGGCGTGAGACGCACATCGCGGCAGGTTGAGGACCAAAGACCCTAACCGACGGGCTCGAGCACGACGAGGCTTGAAGCATGCCCGACACGATGTTCGATACAGCGACCCTCACCCGCGCGGTGCAGCTGGCATCGCGCGCGCCCTCTCTGCACAACACCCAACCGTGGCGGCTGGTGGCTGAACGCGGCTGTGTGCACCTGCATCTGGACCCCCACCGGGTGGTGACCGCGACCGACCGGTCCTCACGTGAAGCGGTCATCAGCTGCGGTGTGCTGCTGGACCACCTGCGCGTCGCGATGGCCGCGGCCGGCTGGGCCACCGCCGTCGATCGCTTCCCCAACCCCAACGACTTGGATCATCTGGCGACGCTTCAGTTCTCACCGATGGACTTCGTCACGGATGCTCACCGCCGGCGCGCGGACGCAATTCTGGCGCGGCGTACCGATCGCCTGCCGATGACCCGGTATGCGGATTGGGATGCCTTCGAGGGCCTGCTGCGGGCGCGGTTGGACGACGGCCCGGTACATCTGGATGTGCTCACCGACGACATGCGCTCAACCGTGGCCGAGGCCGCTGCGCTGACCGAGTCACTGCGGCTCTACGACACGGCTTACCACGCCGAGCTAGCCTGGTGGACAACGCCGTTCGCGACCGAAGACGGTATCCCGCAGAGCGCCCTGGTGTCGGCGGCCGAGAATGAGCGGGTACCGGTGGCACGCACGTTCCCGGTGACCGCGCATGATGACCGCCGGCCGGAGGTTCGCGAGGATTCGGCCACGTTGGTGGTGCTGTCCACCGACGGCTACAGCCGCGCGGACGCACTCGACGCAGGTGAGGCCCTTTCGGCGCTGCTGCTGGAGTGCACACTCTCTGGCCTGAGCACCTGCCCGGTGAGTCACCTGACCGAACTGCACGCCAGCCGCGACATCATCGGCAGCCTGATCGACCGTGATGCCTGCCCGCAACTCCTGGTCCGCATCGGTATCGCCCCGACGATCACCGATGCTCCGCCGCCCACCCCGCGTCGCGCTGTCGACACCTTCTTGACCTTCGAATCCTGACCTTCGAAAAAGGAGATGACCATGACCGACACCCTGCTCGACCCTGCCGTCACAGCTACCGGCGCCGGTGCGGCCGTCGTTGTCGAAGCCGACGGCCGCACCGCCAGCAACGATGCACTGCACACCGCGATCGACGAGGCTGTCCGGCGGGGGGCGCCGCTGCGGGTGCTGACCACCTGGGGAGCCCGGCACCGCGAGATGTATGACGCGACCGCCGTCGCCGAGCGTGACCGGTTGTCCGCGGCGCAGCTCGAGCGGCGCCTGGCCCGCGCGCTGAAGCGCTGCCCGAACCTCGACGTGCAGAGCATCGACGGCTACGGCGGCGTGGCGGAATACCTGACGGCACATCCGGATTCGGCCCAGGTGTTGGTGTTGGGGGCAGATCATCCCGATGCGGCCGGGTTGCAGACGGTGCTGGCGGGCACGGGTTGCGCGGTGCTCACTTGCGATCGGCGCCATCGGTTGTGAGACTCGGAGGATGATCAGAGTTTTTCTGGTCGACGACCATGAGGTGGTTCGGCGCGGGCTGATCGACCTGCTCAGCGCCGACCCGGAGCTGGACGTCGTCGGCGAGGCAGACTCGGTGGCCCAGGCGCTGGCCCGGGTACCGGCCCTCGTGCCTGACGTCGCGGTGCTCGATGTCCGGTTGCCCGACGGCAACGGCATCGAGCTGTGCCGGGAACTGTTGTCGCGCATGCCCGATCTGCGTTGCCTGATGCTGACGTCGTTCACCTCTGACGAAGCCATGCTGGACGCCATCCTGGCCGGTGCCAGCGGATATGTGGTCAAGGACATCAAGGGCATGGAACTGGCCCAGGCGATCAAGGATGTCGGGGCCGGGAAGTCGCTGTTGGACAACCGTGCCGCCACCGCACTTATGGCCAAACTGCGCGGCGACGCCGAGCGGTCCGACCCGCTGGCCGGGCTGACCCAGCAGGAGCGGGTGCTGCTGGACCTGTTGGGGGAGGGGCTGACCAACCGGCAGATCGCGGCCCGGATGTTCCTCGCCGAGAAGACGGTGAAGAACTATGTCTCGCGATTGCTGGCCAAGCTGGGCATGGAACGCCGCACGCAGGCCGCGGTGTTCGCCTCCAATCTCGACCGTCGCAATCAGCCGTAATCATCAGTGATGCCAGGGTCTTTGGTCCCTGATGGGCAAGACTTTCGCCCATGGTGCGATGACCTGCGCGGCAATAGCGTCGTCGTTATGCGAATCGGAATGTCAACGCGCAGTGAGCCGGTCGAGCTTCTCTCGGAGCGTGAGTGCTGGGATTTGCTGGGTGGCATGTCGCTGGGCCGCCTCGTCACCGCGGTGGATGACGAGGCGCACATCTTCCCGGTCAACTTCGTGGTGCAGAACCGCACCATCCTGTTTCGGACCGCGGCCGGGACGAAGCTCATCAGCGCAGCCATCAACAACCAGGTGTTGTTCGAAGCCGACGATCACAATGCGGCCGAGGGCTGGAGCGTGATCGTGCGAGGCATTGCACGGACCCTGCGCGACGATGAGGAACTGGAACACGCCGGCCGGGCACAGTTGCTGCCCTGGACGGCGATGTCGAAGACTCACTACGTGCGGGTGTCACCGGTCCGGGTCACCGGCCGTCGGTTCCGATTCGGACCCGAACCGGATGCGCGGTGACGACGAGCTTGGTGCGCTGCATCCGGTAGTGCCAGCATGGTGGACGTGACTGGTCACGGTGCGCGGCCCGACGACGAACAGCGGACTCCGCCGTTGCGCGACACTCTGTCGCAGCTGCGGTTGCGCGAACTGCTCACCGAGGTCCAGGACCGGGTAGAGGAGATCATCACCGGTCGCGACCGAATCGACGGACTGGTCGAGGCCATGCTCGCCGTCACTTCGGGCCTGGATCTCGAGGTCACGCTGAGCACCATCGTGCGCACCGCGATCGAACTCGTCGACGCCCGTTACGGCGCGCTGGGTGTCCGCGGCGACGACCATGAGCTGACCGAGTTCGTATACCAGGGCATCGATGACGCAACCCGGGCTGTGATCGGACATCTGCCCGAAGGCCGGGGCGTGCTCGGCGTCCTGATCGACGATCCGAAACCTATCCGTCTCGACGACATCCACCAACATCCCGCTTCGGTCGGGTTCCCGCCCAACCATCCGCCCATGCGGACCTTTCTCGGTGTGCCCGTGCGCATCCGGGGCGAGGTGTTCGGGAACCTCTACCTCACCGACAAGACCAATGGGCAGCCGTTCAGCGAGGACGACGAGGTGCTGGTGGAGGCCCTGGCCGCGGCCGCGGGGGTGGCGGTGGAGAATGCCCGGCTCTATCAGCTGTCCCGCGATCGTCAGGCTTGGATCGCGGCCACCCGCGACATCGGTACCGAATTGCTCGGCGGCACCGATCCGGCCACGGTGTTCCGGATGGTGGCTGACGAGGCGCTCAAACTGACCGGCGCCGACCGCATCGTGGTCGCCGTGCCGGGCAGCGAGGTCCCCGCCGGTGGGGCTGATGCGTTGGTTGTGGCCGCCACCGCGGGCAGCCCGACCACGATCGACTCGATTCCGGTGGGCCGGACGGCCACCGAGGATGCGGTGAGCGTCGCGTTCCGCGATGGCACACCGCACCGGCTGGACCGCCTCGAGCTGGACGGTTCGGGTGGGCCGGCGCTGGTTTTGCCGCTGCGCACCGTCGACACCGTCGCCGGCGTCCTGGTGGCGGTACGCGCGGATGGTTCCCGTGCTTTCACCGCCGAGCAGCTCGACATGGCCGCGGCCTTTACCGATCAGGCCGCGCTGGCCTGGCAGCTGGCCAGCTCACAGCGCAGTGTGCGGGAGCTGGAGATCCTGGCCGACCGCGACCGCATCGCCCGCGATCTGCACGATCACGTGATCCAGCGGCTGTTCGCGGTGGGCCTGTCGCTGCAGGGCACGATCCCGCGCACGCAGTCACCGGAGGTCCAGCAACGGCTTTCCGCCACCGTCGATGACCTGCAGGCGGTGATCCAGGAGATTCGGACGGCGATCTTCGACCTGCACGGTGCACAGGCGGGTACGACGCGGCTGCGGCAGCGGCTCGATGAGGTGATCGCTCAGTTCGCCGACGCGCCGATCCACACCAGCTCGCGGTTCGTCGGCCCGTTGTCGGTGGTCGACGCGACCCTGGCCGATCATGCCGAGGCGGTGCTGCGGGAGGCGATCAGCAATGCAGTACGGCATTCGGGCGCAACTGAACTCAGCGTTCTCGTCGACGTTGCCGACGACTTGTCGGTCGAGGTGTCCGACAACGGTTGCGGGATCGCTGCCGAGGTCACCGAGAGCGGCTTGGGTAACCTACGGGCTCGCGCGTTGGACGCGGGGGGCCGGTTCACCATCACCGACCGGCCCGGCGGAGGCGCCGTGCTGCATTGGGCCGCACCGCTTCCCGAGTAGCGTTATCTGGCGAGCAGACGTAAATGTCCCCGACACGCCGGGCGTGCGGGGACATTTACGTCTGCTCGCGCAGAGAAATTACTCGCCGTCCGTCACCTTCGCCATGGCGAGCACGTCGAGGCGCTTGTCCAGCTCGGCCTCACTCAGCTTGTCGCCGATCAGGCCGCGGTCGATGACCGTCTGGCGGATGGTCTTCTTCTCGGCCAATGCCTGCTTGGCGACCTTGGCGGCCTCCTCATAGCCGATGGCCGAGTTCAGCGGCGTCACGATCGACGGCGACGACTCGGCCAGGGTGCGCAGGTGCTCCTCGTTGGCCACCAGGCCGTCGACGCACTTCTCGGCGAACAACCGAGACACATTGCTCAGCAGGGTGAACGACTCCAGCACGTTGCGCGCCATCATCGGGATGTACACGTTGAGCTCGAATGCACCCGAGAGACCGCCGACGGTGACGGCGGCATCGTTGCCGATGACCTGCGCGGCCACCTGGGTAACCGCCTCGGGCAGAACCGGATTGACCTTGCCCGGCATGATCGAGCTGCCCGGCTGCAGGTCCGGCAGCTGGAGCTCGCCCAGGCCGGTCAGCGGGCCCGAACCCATCCAGCGCACGTCGTTGGCGATCTTGGTCAGCGAAGCCGCGATGGTCTTGAGCGCACCGGACGCCTCGACCAGCCCGTCGCGGGCCGCCTGGGCCTCGAAAGAGTCTGACGCGGTGCGCAATTCGGCCAGGCCGGTCTGGTTGACCAGCACCTCGACCACCTTGGCGCCGAAGCCGTCGGGTGCGTTGAGCCCGGTGCCCACCGCGGTGCCGCCGATGGCCAGCTCACCGAGCCGGGGAAGCGTCGCGCGCACCCGTTCGATACCGGCCTCGATCTGGCGGGCGTAGCCGCCGAACTCCTGGCCCAGCGTCACCGGCACCGCGTCCATCAGGTGGGTACGACCGGACTTGACCACGGTCTTCCACTGCTTGGCCTTGGCGGCCAGTGACTCGTGCAGCACCTCGAGTGCCGGAATCAGGTGGCGCACAGCGGCTTCGGTGGCGGCGATGTGGGTGGCCGTCGGGAACGTGTCGTTGGAGCTCTGCGACATGTTCACGTCGTCATTCGGGTGCACGGTCACGCCGTTGCGGGCGGCGATCGAGGCGATCACCTCGTTGGCGTTCATGTTGGAGCTGGTGCCCGAGCCGGTCTGGAACACGTCGATCGGGAACTGATCGTCGTGCTGGCCGTCGGCGATCTCGCCGGCGGCGGCGATGATGGCGTCGGCCTTCTCGGGGGCCAGGCGACCCAGGTCCTTGTTGACCTGCGCGCAGGCCGCCTTCAGCAGGCCCAGCGCCCGGATCTGGGTGCGTTCCAGGCCGCGGAACGAGATCGGGAAATTCTCCACAGCCCGCTGGGTCTGTGCCCGCCACAGGGCATTGGCCGGCACCCGGACCTCACCCATGGTGTCGTGCTCGATGCGGTATTCGACAGCGTTGTCGGTGCTCATGCGTGCCTTTCTAGCGAGTTACGGGAGCGGGTAGGCGGCGGTCTTGTCGCCGGTGAAGTCGATGGCGGAGTACTCGTTGAGCTTGGCCAGACGGTGGTAGGCCTCGATCATCCGGACGGTGCCGGACTTGGACCGCATCACGATGGACTGGGTGGTGCAGCCGCCGGGGTAGTACTGCACGCCCTTGAGAAGGTCGCCGTCGGTGACGCCCGTCGCGCAGAAGAAGACGTTCTCACCCGAGACCAGGTCCTCGGTGGACAGCACCTGGTCCAGGTCGTAGCCGGCGTCGATGGCCTTCTGGCGTTCGGCGTCGTCGGTGGGGGCCAGCTGGGCCTGGATCGCGCCGCCCATGCAGCGGATGGCGGCCGCGGCGATGATGCCCTCGGGCGTACCGCCGATACCGGCCAGGATATCGGTGCCCGAGTTGGGGCGGCAGGCCGAGATCGCACCGGCGACGTCGCCGTCGGTGATCAGCCGGATGCGTGCGCCTGCGGCGCGGGTGTCCTCGATCAACTGGGCGTGCCGCGGCCGGTCCAGGATGCACACCGTCAGGTCACTCACCGAGGCGCCGCGCACCTTGGCCACCCGGCGGATGTTCTCGCCGATCGGGGCGGTGATGTCGATGGCGTCGGCGCTGTCGGGGCCGACGGCGATCTTGTTCATGTAGAACACGGCCGACGGGTCGAACATCGCGCCGCGTTCGGAGACGGCCAGGACCGAGATGGCGTTGGGCATGCCCTTGCTCATCAGGGTGGTGCCGTCGATCGGGTCGACGGCGAAGTCGCATTCCGGCCCGTCGCCGTTGCCCACCTCTTCACCGTTGTAGAGCATCGGGGCTTCGTCTTTCTCGCCCTCACCGATCACCACGACGCCGCGCATCGACACCGAGTTGACCAGCTCGCGCATGGCGTCGACGGCTGCCCCGTCGCCGCCCTCTTTGTCGCCGCGGCCGACCCAGCGGCCTGCAGCCATGGCGCCGGCCTCGGTCACCCGGACGAGTTCGAGGGCAAGGTTGCGATCCGGGGCTTCTCCCCGCGTGGGACTCATGGCCCAGATTGTCCCAGAACGTGGTCAGCGTTTGGGAGCTGGGATACTGACGAGCATGTCCTCCGAGCCGACGCCTCAGCCAACCCCGGTCCCGAAGCCGGAGAAGTCGCGGTTGCTGCAGGACGGCCGGGATATGTTCTGGTCGATGGCCCCGCTGGTCCTGGCCTGCATCGTATTGGCCGGCCTGTTGGGCATGTGCTCGTTCCAGGCAGGTGGGCCCGGGGCGGGTCCGCCGCCGGAATTCGATGCACCGGCCGCCTTGCAGGCCGATGCCGACGCTCTGAAGATTCCCATCCGGCTGCCGCAGCTGCCCGAGGGCTGGCAGCCCAACTCCGGCAGCCGGCACGGGATCGACGGCGGGCTCACCCTGCCCGACGGTCAGCACGGCCGTGCGGTGTCCTCGCGCATCGGTTACCTGGCGCCCAGCGGCAAGTACCTCAGCCTGACGCAGAGCAACGCCGACGAGGCGGCCCTGGTGGCCTCGATCAAGCCGGATTCGTATCCGTCCGGCACCCAGGATGTCGACGGGGTGACCTGGGTGGTTTACGAGAGCAGTGACCCGGAGCCGGTGTGGACGACGAAGCTGAGCGGACCGGCACAGGTCGCGATCACCGGCGCCGGTGGTACTGATGAGTACCGTACGCTGGCCAGTGCGACGCAGAAGCAGTCGCCGCTGCCGATCAAGAGGCCGTGACGCACTAACGGATGGAGCCCGTGTTGACGTCGCCAGTTGCAGATCTCTCCGGGTGGACCGCCGCCCCGTTCACCGCCGCCGATCAGACCTACGACGTTTACCGCAAGGGCAAAGGGCCTGGCGTGGTCCTGATCCCCGAGATTCCCGGCCTGCATCCCGGTGTGCTCGCACTGGGTAATCACCTGGTGGACAACGGCTTCACCGTCGCCGCCCCGTCACTGTTCGGCACCCCGGGCGCGGCCGCGGTCCGTCCGGGAGCCATCCCGGTGATGGTGAAAGCCTGCGTGACAAAGGAATTCGCAGCGTTCGCGACGAACGCCGACCGCCCCGTCGCGCATTACCTGCGGGCCCTGGCCCGCGATCTCAACGCCAACACCCCCGGTAAGGGCGTCGGCGTCATCGGGCAGTGCTTCACCGGCGGGTTCGCGCTCGCGGCCGCGGTGGATGACAGCGTGCTGGCCCCGGTGCTGAGCCAGCCCTCGGTGCCGATTGCGCTGACCGCCGCGCAGAAGCGCGATCCTGGCCTGTCGGAGGCCGAACTCAAGATCGTCGAACAGCGCGCCGCCAACGACGGCCTGTGCGCGCTGGCCCTGCGGTTCAGCCAGGACAAGCTGGCGCCGGGGGAGCGGTTCGCCACCCTCAAGGCCCGGCTCGGCGATGCTTTCGAGGTCATCGAGATCAACTCGAAGAAGGGCAACCCGGACGGTCTGTCGGCCTCAGCGCACTCGGTGCTGACCGATCAGGTGCGTGAGGTCGACGGGCATCCGGCCTACGAGGCGCGCAAGCGGGTGGTGGCGTTCCTTACGGAGCGGCTCGGCGCAAATTAGGCGGGGGCGCGTCCGTCCGACTCGGCCTCGGCTTTCGGTTCGGATTCGGCCGGGGGCACGTCGGGCTTGCCCCCGAGCCGCTTCTGGAACCACTCCCAGACGCGTCGCCACGGCCGTTGGCCCGGTTCGTCGGGTTCGGTGGTCTCCAGCTCGACGCCCTTGAAGACCGCCAGGTACACGCTGACGGTGGTGACGATGATGATCATCAGCACGGGGCCGATCACCAGGCCGAAGAATCCGAACATCGAGATGCCGGCGAACACCGCGAGCAGCATGAGGGCGGGGTCCAGGCGGGCGGCTTTGGGCACCAGCCATGGGCGCAGCACGTTGTCGATATTGGTGACGACGAGCAGATGGAATGCCACCACGAAGATTCCGCCGATGATGTTGCCGAAGAACATCATCCCGATGCCGAACGGAATCGTGACGATGCCACCACCGAGCGGGATCACCGACAGCGCGGTCAACAGGATCGCGAACACGAAGAACCCGTCGTGGAATCCGGCGATGTAGATCGAGATGGCCCCGGCCACACCCTGGCACAACGCGATCACGAACTGGCCCTTGACGGTTCCCTTGACCATCGCGCCGGTCTTGGCCAGGTACAGGTCGGTGATCTCCTCGCCGAGCGGGTTCAGTCTGCGGATCAGCGTGGCCATCTCGGCGTTGTTGACCAGCATCGAGATGAACACGTACAGGAAGATGATCGAGGCGGTGATCGCGCCGACCATGCCACCGACCGCTCCCTGCAGAATGCCCAGCAGCCATTCTCCGAGGTGCTGCGAGAGCTTGACCACGGTGTCGCGCAACGAATCTGCGGTGAGATGAATGTCGAGGAACGGCACCCGCTCCAACAGTGAGTTGAGCAGTTGCAGGGCCCGGTCACCGAGTGTGCTGACGTCGGTCTCGGCGATCCAGGTGCTGACCATGTTGACGAGCTGGGTCACCTGGACGATGGCCATGAACACCACCAGCGCCACCGGGATGATCACCATGAGAATGGCGACGAGGACCGTCAGCGTGGCCGAGAGCCCAGTGCCCAGGCGGCGCTGAAACCGTTGGTAGAGCGGGGTGAACAGGTAGGCGCCGACCGCGGCCATCACGATCAGGACGAAGAAGCCGCGCAGGAAATAGGCCCCGAGCAACAGGGCCAGCACGGTGAAGATCGCGAGCGCGCGCTTCTGGGTGAGCGTGAACTGGTCTTTCATTTCCGCGCCTTCCCGCCGTTGCGCTGACCCTATCGCCACGCTGACGTGACGGTCGGCATTGAGCGTCACTCCAGAGTGACGTTCGAGCCCTGGGCTGAGCGGTGGGCGGCCTGGCCGGCCCGTTGTGCGGCGACGAACCGCATCGAAAGACGCTGCATCAGTCCGGGTGCCAGCCGGGCGAACAGCCAGGAGGCATGGGCGCGACGGGGTTTGACCAGGATGGCCTTGTTGCGCTCGATGGCGCG
The DNA here is from genome assembly GCF_001942625.1 of Mycobacterium syngnathidarum. GTDB lineage: Bacteria > Actinomycetota > Actinomycetes > Mycobacteriales > Mycobacteriaceae > Mycobacterium > Mycobacterium syngnathidarum. The sequence continues at coordinate 6,142 of NZ_MLCL01000062.1, read as the reverse complement.
CAGGGTGTCGGCGGCCAGCCGGTCGGCGTCGTAGGCGGTTTTGACCCCCTGGCCCTGCAGGAAGTAGTCGCGGCCGACGAAACCGCCGACCGCGCCCTTGTCCAGGATCGGGGTCTCGACCGCGGCCGGGCAGACCGCCAGCACGCCCACGCCGTGCGCGGCCGCCTCCGAACGCAGTGCCAGCGACATCCCGACGACGGCGTGCTTGGTCATCACATAGCTGGTGAGCTGGCCGGCGGCGGCCAGGCCGGCCATCGATGCGGTGTTGACGATGTGGCCGTGGCCCTGCCGGATCATCTGCGGATAGGCCGCCGCGACGCCGTGGACGACGCCGCGCACGTTGACGTCGATGATGGCGTTCCACTGGTCCAGCGTCAGCAGTTCGGTGTCACCGCCCCAGACGATGCCGGCGTTGTTGAACATCAGGTCCAGCCGTCCGGCCCGGTCGACGACACCGTCGACCGCGGACTGCACGGCGGCCGCATCGGTGACGTCGAGGCGGGCCGATCGGGCACCGAGCGCCGCGGCGGTACGGGCCGCCGCGGCCTCGTCGACATCGGTGCAGAGCACCTCGGCGCCGGCGCCCACCAGCGCGCGGCACAGGGCCGCGCCGATGCCGGATCCGGCGCCGGTGACGATGGCCTGTTTACCGTCGACCGAGTTCATGCGCGATCCGCCTCCGGCTTCTCGCTGCGCGTCACGCCTGGGCCAGCTTCATGACATGCCCGAGAATGTCCGGATAGCGCTTGAGGTGCGCGCCGCCGTTGAGATCGAGTACCTCGCCGGTCAGCCACGACGCCTGCGGTGAACACAGGAACACCACGGCCGCGGCGATGTCCTCGGGGGTGCCGCTGCGACCCAGCGCGGTGTTCTCGACGTACTCCTCGACCACGCCGGGGATCATCGCCGCGGGATCGGTCAACGGGGTCTTCACGAATCCCGGAGCGATCGCGTTGACCCGGATGCCACGCGGTCCCATTTCCAGTGCAGCCACCTGCGTCAGCATCGACAACCCGGCCTTGGCGGCGCAGTAGGCACTCATGCCGGCCGCCGGCTGGCGCCCGTTCAGAGAGGAAATCGACACCAGCACACCGCCTTCGGGCAGATTGCGGCCGGCGTGTTTGGCAACGATGAACCCGCCGTTGAGGCAGACGTCGACGACAGAGCGGAAGTCTTCGACCGCCAGGTCGGTGATCAGACCGACGTTGCTGAAGCCCGCGCAGTTGACCACCACATCGATCGGGCCGACCGCCGCAACATCTTCGAACAACTTCTGCACCGCACTCTCGTCGGTGACCTCGACGTAGAAGCTGGTGTGCGGCTCGCCGAGTTGCGTGGCTCGGGCGGCGGCACCGTCGGCGTCACGGTCGGCCACCACGATGCGGCAACCGTCGGCGGCCAGCGCCTGCGCACTGGCCCAGCCGATCCCAGAGGCTCCTCCGATGACGATCGCTACCCGCTGCCTGCTCATGCATCACTCCCGTCCGGGCTGTGGTCGCCCCACTTCTTGTCGATCGCCTTCCACGGATCGGCCATCTGCCCCGGATAGTCCTTGTAGGCCGACTTCGACCGCAGGAACGCGCGGATGAACGGTGCCGCCAGGGCGATCGGGAAGCGTTTCCACCCGGCATTGGCCCTGGTGTCGGCCAGAAGCTGCGGCCAGGAGTGGTGCTGGAAGCCGAGTACCTGCTGTGCCCGGGTGGTGTCCATCCAGTCGGTGGCGAACCAGGCGCCGTCATCGTCGGGGTTGCCGGGCCGACCGATCGGCAGGCCGCCCTTGATCCCCATCGCGGCGGCCGCCTGCGAGCCCACCGCGGACTGGATGTGCCGGTGCGTTTCAGCGTCGCCGCCGATGAGCAGTACCTCGTGGTTGGCCTTTTCGGTTCCGACCGTGGTGGCGGCGACGAACGCCGCGGCGACGTCGCGCACGTCGACGGTCTGCAGCCGCCCGTCGGCGGGCAGCACGCTCTCGAACGAGATGAGGTCGACGTCCATGTCCAGGCTGAACTCGGAGCTCATCACCCCACCGAGACGCAGGATCAGCCAATTCAGCTTCGAGGCCCGGACCAGCGCCTCGGCCTCGACCTTGTGCGCGCCGTAGATGTCGGACGGGTTGACCGGGGTGTCGGGGGTAAGCACGTCGTCGATGTGGTGCGGGTTGCGGGCGCCGTAGACGGCGATGCTGGATGCCTGCACGAACCGCGGCGGCACCGGCTGGGCCTCGGCGGCACTCAGCAGGGAGGCGGTGGCCTCGACGTTGACCTTCCTGGCCAGGCCGCGGCGCATGTAGCAGAACGGCGGGATGATCGCGGCGAGGTGGATGATCGCGGCCGGTGCGACGGCCGCCACCAATGCGTCTACGGCGGAGGCGTCGGTGAGATCGGCCCAGCGCACCTGTACCGCGGACGGCAGGGCGGCTGCGGCTTTGCGGTTCGCGGGCACGTCGAGATCGGTCGCGACGACTGCGCGCCCCTCTGCGGCCAGTGTCTTGACGACAGCCGAACCGACCAAACCGAACGCGCCGGTAACCAAAACAGCGTCGGACATAGACCTCCTCGCTAGAACGTGTTGCAACCCTAGCGAATGCCGGTGTGGTGTGTGTCACCACGATTCGCACCCGATCCGGCAGTGCGTGGAGGGCCCTTCGCCGGGGATCGGCCAGCAACCGCGACCTGGGCTTCTTGCTGGGGTACTACGGGACCCGGCGAATGTTGCTGGGGTTGCCTGAAAAGCATTGTTCGATGGCGCCGTCAATAGTTGTGTGTGACTGGGCTCACGCTGCGCCCTTTGGTGTGATGCATTTGCCGGAACGGTCGTTGTTGGCGGATTTGGAAATTTGCCCGAGACCTATGCAAGGTGTGGCTGTAGGTATCGGTGAAAGTAAGCCAATCGCAGGCGGGTGTGATGTACTCGGTTGCACGCGTCAGTAATTGGGGAGGTGTGGGATGTCCGAAGATGTCGTGACGGGGGTTAACGACAGCGACTCCGGCGAAATTGCCGAAGAAGTTGCTGTGGGGTCCTCGGTAGTGGTGTATCCGGGCACTGACGAAGAATTGCACGGCACTGTCGTGGAAGATTTCGCCGACTTGGCCGGGACCGCGGTCGAGGTCGCCGGAGAGCGAATCGTCGGACCGGCACGGCGGTGGGCGGTCAATCTCGACGACGGTGGCCTGGTGTTCGTCGACGACGACAGCATCGCGCTCGCTGCCTGAGGTCGGGTAGTTCACTGCACGCTCAGCGGAAGCTGACGTAGCCGGCGCACCAACAGGCTGGGCTGCCATTCGGCGTCGCCGGCCGGGCGGATCGTTCTGCCGGTGGACAGGAGCGTCGCGATCACGATGCGGGCTTCGAGCCGGGCCAGGGCCGCGCCGAGGCAGAAATGGCCACCCTTGCCAAATGCCACGTGATTCTTGATGTTCGGCCGTCCGAGCCGAAATTCGTTCGGGTTGTCGAACACCGTCTCATCGCGGTTGGCCGCGCCCCACATCAGCAGTAGATGGCTGCCTGCGGGCATCGCGACGCCTGCCAGTTCGGAATCGGTGGCCACATGCCGGTAGTGGCCCCGGAACGGGGACTCGAATCTCAGCACCTCCTCCAGGAACTGCCCGATCAACGTGGGGTCCTGTCGCAGCCGCTCGGCGAGTTCGGGCCGGCGGCTCAGAATCAACACGGCACTGCCGATCAACGATGCGGTCGATTCCGCACCCGCGCCGACCAGCTGAATCAGCATGAACACTGCAGCGTCTCGGGAGACCCGCTCGGCCTCGCTGTACGCCGCGAGGTCGCCCAGCAGGTTCTGGCCGGGATTTGCCAATGCTGCGCCGAACTGTTCGGTCAGGTATCCGCCGAGTTCGACGGCCGCGATCCCCGACGCGGTCAGTTGTTCGGTGTCGACCAGTCCGTCGAGCAGTTGAGTGCTGGCGTAGGCCCAGGTCACCAGTCGGTCCACATCCGCGGCCGGCAGTCCCAGCAGCCGGGCGACCACCAGCATCGGCAGCCGATCGGCCAGGGTTGACATCCACTCGAATTCTCCGCTCGCCCCAGCCAGCAGGTCGGCGGTGAGGGTGACGATGAAGGGTTCCAGTTCGGCGATCCGTTTGGCCGCCATCCGGGGCAGCACCATCTTGCGGTGGGCGGCGTGGACCGGGTCGTCGGCGGTGGCCAACACGTGGATTTCGGCGCCCGGTTCACCCATACCGAATGCGGAGACGGTGCCGTCGGGTTGGGACCACATGGTCGCGGTCAGATTCGACGAGAAGTCTTCGGTTCGGGCAGTGGCTTCGATGACGGCGTCGAACCCCGTCACCACGAAGAACGGAGAGTCGCCCACTTGTGCCACCGGTGTGTGCGCCCGTAGCCGGTCGTAGAGCGGATACGGATCCTGCAGGCAAGCCGGTTCGAACAGTTCGTGTGCCAGAAGCATTTGCCCAGGTTGACTGGAGGTTATGGGCGAGTCAACGAAGCTCGGACAGGTTGATAACGGCCGCTGGGGATGGGAGTGAGGGGGCGTCTCAGTGGGGTGCGTTGACCTGCGGAGTGATTGAGAAAGATCCGGTAATCTGTCTCATCATGCGATAAATTCGTATCTATGTCTCCCAAGGGCGCGGACTGGTTGGTCGGCGGCGACCGCCGCGCCGAAGCCGCCGAGCGGATCTACGCCGCGGCCGCTGAGATGGCCGCGCGTGATGGGTTCGACGCGCTGGACATCGACGCGCTGGCCGCCCGGGTGCACTGCTCGCGGGCGACGATCTACCGGCATGCGGGCGGCAAAGCGCAGATCCGCGACGCCGTGCTCGCGCGGTTGGCGGCGTCGATTGTCGCGGAGGTGCGTCGGGCGGTTGCCGGCATGACCGGATCCGAACGTGTGTTGGCCGCGATTACCGTTGCGCTGCAGCGTATTCGCGCCGATCCGCTGTTCGCGCTGCTGCTCGGCTCACTGCGCAGTGGGGGCGCGATGGCGGATCTGACGCAGTCGCCGGTGCCGGCCGCGTTCGCCACCGAACTCACCGGGCTGGCCGAGGACGATCCGGTGGCCGCGGCGTGGATCGTGCGGCTGGTGTTGTCGTTGTTGGTCTGGCCCGGTGCCGGTGACGCGGCCGAACGAGAGATGTTGGAGCGCTTCGTCGCGCCGGCCTTCGTCAGGACCGCCTGACACATCGAAAACCGATGTGGCTCATACCGGTATCGACCATTTGCGGCCGCCGCGCGGCCGGGCGGTAGCGCATGCAGTAGCTGTCGGCACACAGGAACGAGCCGCCTTTGATCACCTTGCGACCTATCTGGAACTGCGGCTGGTTCGGGTCGTAGGTGTCGGCGGCGCAGCACGGCGTGGTGGTCCGGTCCTCGCCATACCAGTCCGTGGTCCACTCCCAGACATTGCCGGCCATGTCGAACAGGCCGTAGCCGTTGGGGGCGCAGCTGCCGACCGGTTTCGTTGTGCCATAACCGGTGTCGGGCAGGTACGGGAATTCGCCATGCCAGTAGTTCGCCAGACGCTGGCCAGGCTGCTCCGGCTCGTCACCCCACGTGTAGGCCGCACCGGCGATGCCGCCGCGGGCCGCGGTCTCCCACTCGGTCTCGCTCGGCAGTTCCAGGCCCGCCCAGTGCGCATATGCGGCGGCATCGTCAAAGGCAATGTGTACCACGGGATGCTGTTCGCGTCCCTTCAGTGACGAGCGAGGCCCGCGCGGGTGGTTCCAGCACGCCCCGGGTGTCCATGCCCACCATTGGTTGATGTGGCGTAGGTCCACCGGGCCGGCCGTGCGCTGGAACACCATGGAGCCGGGCACCAGGTTTTCCGGTGGGGCGCCGGGGAAGTCCTGCGGGTCGACCGGCCGCTCGGCGACCGTGACATAGCCGGTGGCCTCGACGAATTCGGCATACTCGGCGTTGGTCACCTGATGGCGCTGGATCCAGAAGCCCGCCGTGCTCATCTCACGCACAGGTGCCTCCTCGGGGTAGTGCGCGTCAGAGCCGAGGATCGTCGTCTGTGCCGGGATCCAGACCAGGTCGGCTCCGGTCACTAGGGCACCATCCTTATTGCGGGCCTTGTTGAGAGGTTCGTGGAAGGGACTCGGCGGGGGCCGAGGTGACGGCCAGCGTCGGTCGCTCGTAGAGGGCCTGCATGACACCGCCGCCCTCG
>NZ_MLCL01000019.1 GCF_001942625.1 Mycobacterium syngnathidarum | reverse complement strand
CGAGAAGGTCTTGCCCGCACCGGTGAGGATGACGGCACCCACGGTGTTGTCGGCGTTGACCGCATCCACCTTGTCCTCGAATGCGGCGATGACGTCCTTGCCGGTGATGGCATTGCCGACCTCAGGCAGGCTGATCGTCCAGATTTGTACCGGTCCGTCGGTGTGGACGTCGAGCGGTGAGGTCACGCATGCTCCTTGAGCTGAAGGGATTTGGTCTGGAGATACTCCTCGAAGCCGAACCGGCCCAGTTCACGGCCGATCCCGGACTTCTTGTACCCGCCGAATGGGGCGGTCGGGTTGTAGGCGCCGCCGTTGATGTCGAGCTGGCCGGTCTGCACCTGGCGGGCGAAGGCGATGGCGTCGTCGTCGGTGGCGGCCCACACTGCACCCGACAATCCATAGGGGGTGCCGTTGGCGATGCGCAGTGCATCGTCGGAGTCGGTGAAGGGCGTCACCGCGAGCACGGGACCGAACACTTCTTCCTGACCGAGTTCGGACTCGGGATCCACGTCGGCGAAAACTGTTGGTGCCACGAAGTACCCGACGTCGCGGATCGGATCCGCGCCTCCGATCAGCAACCGGGCACCGTCGCGCTGGGCGCGCTCGATGAAGCCACGAACGGTGTCGAACTGCGACCGCGACGCCGATGGTCCGATCCGGGTCGCCGGGTCGCGCGGATCACCCACCGTGTATCGGCTCACAGCGGATTCGATCAGGTCCAGGGCCTCGCCATACCGATTCTGCGGCACCAGCATCCTGGTCCAGGCCATGCACGTCTGCCCGCCGTTGAGGAAGGCATTGCCCACGCCGACCTTGACGGCGGTGGCCAGGTCGGCGCCGTCCAGGATCACATTGGCCGACTTGCCGCCGAGCTCGAGGGCGACCTTCTTGATCGACTGGCCTGCCAGTTCTCCGACGCGTGCACCCACACCGGTGGACCCGGTGAACGAGATGAAGTCGACGTCGGGATGCGAGGCGAGACGTTCGCCGATCACCCGACCGGGGCCCGAGACGAGATTGATGGTCCCCGGGGGCAGGCCCGCCTCTTCGCAAGCTTCGACGAAGGCGAACACCGAAAGAGGGGCTTCGTTACTGGGTTTGAGGATTACTGGACACCCCGCGGCGATGGCCGGGAGCACCTTGGCGACCACCTGGTAGAGCGGGTAATTCCACGGCGTGATGGCCCCGACGACGCCGTAGGGCTCTCTCAAAACCAGCGAATTGCCGATGCGCTCTTCGAACTCGAAGGTTTCCAGCACATCGGCGAAGCCCTTGGCCACCGCCAGTGGCACCTGCGTCTGCACCGTCTGCGAGATGCGTACGGGGGCACCCATCTCGGCGGTGATGAGATCGGCGAACTCGGGCAATCGCTTCTCCATGGCGGCGATGACCCGCTGCACCCGGTCCCGGCGTTCGGCAACGGTGACGAGCGGGTCGAACGCCTGCCGGGCCGCAGCCACGGCGGTGTCGACATCGGCGGCATCGCCATTGGGCACATGGCCGATGACGGCTTCAGTCGCGGGGTCGACGACTTCGATGAACCCGTTCCCGGCGGGCGTGGTCCAGCGACCGTCGATGAACAGTCTGTCGTGTTCGAAAGTAGGCACTGTCATCCTTTTGCTCATGGTGCGATGCTGGCGCGGACGTCGCGCTTGCCGTCAGCTGCGCTGAACGCTTCGTTGATGTCGTCGAGTGAGTACGAGGCCGCGGCGAGTCGCTCGAACGGCAGATGGTGTTGATGGAGGTCGAGGAAGGTCAAGGCGCGGGACAAGACTGCCGGGTCATACAGGGAGACCCCGACCATGGTCTTGTTGGTGAAGACGAACCGTGACGGGTCGAAGGCGAAGGTCTGGCCGATGTTGATGTTGCCGATCTCGACGTAGCGGCCGAACTGGGCGAGCATCTGGAGTCCCTCGTCGATGGCAGACGGGTGTCCGACAACCTCGACCACCACGTCGGCGCCCTGGCCGTCGGTCAACTTGCGTACTGCTTTGGCACGGTCCTTGGGCGTGGCGACCTCGTTGAGGTCGATCACCGAGTCGGCTCCGAATGCGTTTGCCAGCTCGAGTCTTTCGGACACGCCGTCGATCGTGATGACGTTGGCTGCGCCGCGCGCTTTGGCGACGGCCACCGCGTAGAGACCGAGTGCACCGGCTCCCTGAACCACGACGTGCTCACCGAGCTGCAGGTCGACGCGTTCAAGTCCGTACATGACCTGTGACAGCGCGCAGTTCGCGCCCGCGGCGATGTCGTCGCTCAGGGTATCGGGAACCGTGTAAATCACTGCGCCGGCAGGCAACAGGTAGTAGTCGCCGTATCCGCCGACGAAATAGGGCGGTTCGTCGGCGCGGCCCAACATCGCCATTTTCAGGTTCAGGCAGGCGTTACGGCGCCCCGCCAGACAGTTACGGCACGTGTGGCAGCAGTAGAAGTACGGGAACACCACTCGCGTGCCTTCGGCCAAGGGCTTGCCGTTGGAGTCGGCGGATACTCCGTCGCCCAGCACCTCGATGGCGCCCACCATCTCGTGACCCAACACGGTCGGTAGCTGTCCACCCAAGCCGCGCGTGGCGAAGGTGCCATGCCAGGCATGTACATCTGAACCGCAGATGTTCGTCCGCAGGACCCGGACCAGAATTTCCCCGGGCCCGACGTCAGGCAGGGTGACGGTTTCGATCTGGAATGGCTTGCCGGGCTCGTCGAATCGCGCGATCCGTCCCTTGTACATCGTGTATCCCTTCAGTTGCTTGTGAATTCGAGACCGAAACGCTGCCGCAGATCACGTTTGAGCAGTTTGCCGCTGGGGTTCTTCGGCAGAGTATCGACGAAGAACACCTGTTTGGGAGTCTTGAAACCGGCCAGATGCTCGCGGCAGTGCCGCAGGATGTCTTCTTCGGTCAGGGTGGTGCCGACACGAGTCACCACCGCCGCGACGACCGCTTCGACCCAGACCGGGTGTGCCACGCCGAATACCGCGACCTCTTCGATGCCGTTGTGCCGGTAGAGAATCTCTTCGACCTCGCGGCTGGCGACATTCTCGCCGCCGGTTTTGATCATGTCCTTCTTGCGGTCGACGACGTGTAGCAGGCCGTGCTCGTCGTAGTAGCCCAGGTCGCCGGAATGGAACCAGCCGCCGGCGAAGGCCTGGGCTGTCTTATCTTCGTCGTCGAGGTAGCCCAGCATCAGATGCGGGCTGCGGTGAGCGATTTCGCCGACGGTGCCGGGCGTGACCGGCACGTCGTTGTCATCGAGGATGATCGTTTCGACGTTGACGACAGGTCGGCCGGCCGCCCCCGCGTGGGCGTCCTGCTCGGCTGGCCCCAGGGCTGAGGCCAGTGGGGCCATCTCGGTCTGGCCGTAGAAGTTCCACAGCCGCAGATTGGGTAGACGCCTGCGCATCTCGTGCAGGATCTCGGTAGGCATCGGTGAGGCGCCGTAGTACCCCTTGCGTAGGCTGGACAGGTCGACCTCGTCGAACACGGGACAGCGCAGCAGGCTGATCCACACCGTCGGTGGCGCAAAGTAATTGGTGACGCCGTGGCGCTCGATCGTCCGCAGTACCAGCTCCGGATCCGGCCGAGGCAGGATGATGCTGGTGGCACCCAGGTAGATGTCGGTAGCCAGGAAGTTGTCCAACTGCGCGCAGTGATACAGAGGCAGGGAGTGGATCTCGACGTCGTCGCCGGACATCGAGCCGGCCACGATGGTGCTGATGTACTGCCACATCAAGCTGCGGCTACTGTGCATCACGCCCTTGGGTCGGGATTCGGTGCCGCTGGTGTACATGACCCGCAGCAGCTGATCGTCGTCGATTCGGCAATCGGGAACGTTCGCGGTGGTGGTGAGCCATTCGGCGAAATCAGGCCAGTCGCCCGGACCTGACTGGCCGGAGGCGACGAGTGCTGCCTTCGTGCGAACTGCTGTCCCCACGGCCATGGCCTGTTCGGCCACCGGGATCAGGTCGGCCTCGACGACGAATCCGGCGGCCCGGCTGTGGCCGAGGATGTACGAGATCTCCTCCGGCAACAGCATGAAATTGATCGGAACCAGCACCACGCCGGCGCGGGCGGTGGCGAAGGCCAGCACCGCGTACTGCCAGCAGTTGCGCGACAGCAATGCGAGTCGGTCGCCGGGGAGTAACCCGTTCTCGTGCAATGCGGCGGCGGCGCGATCCACCAGGTGATCGAACTCGGCAAAACTCAGGGCGACGTCGCCGTCGATGATGGCTGTCTTCTCAGGTTGTTTACGCGCCGACCGGCGGGGGATATCTGCGAGGCTGTGGCTACGGGCCCGGGCGATGACGGCGGCAAGGTCGTCGGAATGCATGGTCGGCAGAGTAGGCACGCCGCCTGCGGCTGCGGTGGTTCGTCTCCCGCTCAGTAGACAGGGAGGGCGCGGCGGGGGCGTCGACCCTTCGATACTCGAAACCATGACCGCTACCACTGAATCCTCGTCACTCGCGGATCGCGCCCCAGACCCAGACGTCCTGCGCGCCCATCTCCTGGAGGCGGACCCTGGTGTCCTGGTCGCGGTGCTGGCGCAGATGACGGGTGATCCGGCGGTCATCGATCGGTACGCATCCAAGATCGATCACGTTCCCGATCCGCCCGAGCGGGCCGGGACAACCGATACCCAGACCGCCGCGCTGCTGGCCGACGAAATCGTCGCCGCGCTCGGCCGGCCGCGTCCCGTTGGCGCGCCGCCGGTAGACGATCGCGAGTTCTTCGTTCGTCTGCTCCCGGTTGCGCTGGGCGGTCCCGTCGGCGACGAGCACGTCGACCTACTGCTCGAACAAGGCGGTTTCCGGCCGTCGCACCCGACGCTGCCGCGCACCACGCCGATTCCCTCGTCCACCACCATGGCGATCATCGGCGCCGGCATCGCTGGTATCGCGGTAGCGCTCGCCGCTGCCGAAGAGGGCGTGCATTTCGAGATCTTCGACCGCAACGATGAGGTGGGCGGTACCTGGCTGACCACAAGGTATCCCGGCATCGGGGTGGATACGCCTTCGGCGTATTACTCCCTGTCGCGCGAGGTGAACCCGGACTGGTCGAATTACTATCCGCAGGGCGCGGAATATCAGGCCTACCTGGTCTCGTTGGCCGACAAGCACGATCTGCGTCGCCACATCCGCTTCGGCACCGAGGTGGAGGCACTGTGGTGGGACGAGCAGCGTCAGCAGTGGGAGATCCACTCCCGTCACGCTGACGGAGCCCGGAGCATCGACTACGCGACCGTAGTCGTCACCGCGGCCGGCTATCTCAACCGTCCGCGATTCCCCGACATCGGGGGACGAGACACCTTCGCCGGCACCAGCATTCACTCCGCGCAGTGGGACCCTTCACTGGAGCTGGCAGGCAAGAAGGTGGCCATCATCGGCGCCGGTTGCACGGCCGTGCAGATCGTCGACGCCTGCGTCGGTGAGGTCGAACACCTGACAGTCTTCCAGCGGCAGCCGCACTGGGTCGCCCCTCGTAGGCGCCTGTCGGATGAAGTCCCCGAACATCGGCGCTATCTGGGCAAAGCGTTGCCCTACTACGCGATGTGGCACCGTCTCAAGTCGTACTGGGGAACGGCGGACAACAACTATCCGGTCATTCTGCGGGACTCCGAGTGGTCCGAAACGCACCTGTCGATCTCACCGGCCAACGATGTGCTGCTCAAGATGTGTCAGGAGTACATCGACCGGATGTTCGGGGCCGGAAGCGAATTGGCGCGGAAGGTGACACCGGATTTTGCTCCGTACGGCAAGCGGATCATCCGCGACCCCGGCGGTTACTATGCCGCGCTGACCCGTGACCACGTCGAGGTGGAGGCCAGTGAACCCGCTCAGGTCAACGAGAGGGGCATTGTCACCGCCGACGGCCGCCAGATCGACCTCGATGTCATCATCTACGCCACCGGTTACCACTTGGATTTCCTGTCCACCATCGATATTCGCGGCCGCGAAGGCAAGACTCTGGTCCAGGAATGGGGCGACAGCCCGCGTGCCTATCGAGGAGGTGCCGTCGCGGGGTTCCCGAATCTGTTCATCACCTCGGCGCCGAACTACAGCCCCGGTCACGGGGCAGGCGCCAACTTTTCGATGGAAGTGCTGGCGCACTACATCGTGGAGTGCCTGCAACTGATGGCTTTGCGCGGGGCGTCGACGATGGAGGTCACCCAACGTGCATACGACGAGTACGTCGCAGGGATAGACGAGGCGATGCAGCGCACGGTCTGGTGCCATACGCCCAACGCTCACACCTACTACCGCTCAGGGTCGGGCCGGGTTGTGGTGGCCACACCGTTCCGACTGGTGGATATCTGGCAGCAACACCGAGCCCCGATCGAAGAGGATTTCGTCCTCCGATGAGTCAGATGCTCTCCGGAAGAACAGCGTTGGTGACCGGCAGTAGTCGCGGCATCGGGCGTGCCATCGCACAGAGGTTGGCGGCGGAAGGGGCGACCGTGGCCGTGACCGCGCGCTCCCAGACTCCGACACCGTCCACGCGGGCTGGTGTCACCGAGGCGATCCCGGGAACGATCGAGGAGACCATCGCTCTCATCGAAGACGCCGGCGGGTCGGCTTTCGGCCTGGCCGCCGATCTTGAAGACAGCGCTGCCCGCGACGGCCTGATCCAGGCCGTGGTCGAGCGCACCGGCAGGCTCGACATCCTGGTCAACAACGCGGGCTATGCCGATTATTCGGTCGTCGAGGACATGCCGGTCGAGACCTTCGACCGCACGGTGGAGCATTATCTGAAGGCGCCGTTTGCGTTGACGAAAGCCGCTGTGCCGCACATGCGTACCCAGGGCGCCGGGTGGATCGTCAACATCGGTTCAGTGACCGGCGTGGCCCCGGTGCGACCGTACCGGGACTACAACAAGACGGCGGGCGACGTGATCTATGCGTCCTGTAAGGCCGCACTGCATCGGTTCACCCAGGGGGTGGCCGCCGAACTGCTGGATGCCGACATCGCAGTGAACTGCGTCGGACCGTCGACGGCCGTGCGTACGCCTGGTGCGGCATCGCTTATTCCGGACAGCTTTCCGACCGAACCGGTCGAATACCTGGCCGAAACGGTACTGGCGATGTGTCACCTGCCCGCCGCGGAGCGGACCGGTCTGGTGGCGTTCAGCCTGCACTACCCGTGGTCGCAACAACTTCCGGTGCACTCGCTGGACGGGAACACGGTACTGCCGCCGCTGCAGCCACCTGCGGCGGCGAATCCGAACATCCTGCCTGCGGGGGTGTAGCAGCGGATTGTTCGGCGCCGATTTTTGTCGGTGGTCGGTGCGATGATGGGGGCATGTCCTCGGTGACAGCTTCTTTGGACGGCTCCCCGGTGTTGCCGGGTGACCGTTTGGAGGTGCTGTTCGAGGAGTTGTCGCAGCTCTGTGGGCAGCGCAACGCCATCGACGGGCGCATCGTCGACATCGTGGCCGAGATCGACCGTGACGAACTGTGCGGGATCACCGGCGCTCGCTCGGTACCGGCCATGGTGGCCTGGAAAACTGGTGTCTCACCGGCCAACGCCGAAACCCTGGTGGCTGTGGCGCGGCGCCGCGAGGAATTCCCCCGCTGCACCGATGCTTTGCGCGAGGGCCGGCTGTCCCTCGATCAGGTCGGGGTGCTGGCCAGGCGCGCCGCGCCCGGTTCGGATACGCACTACATCCAGTTGGCCGAGAACGCCACCGTGCAACAGCTCCGTACCGCGATCAAACTCGAGCCATGCCCCGAACCCGAAGCCAAACCTGAACCGCAGCGGTTCTTCAACAAGGCTGAGGGCGACGGGTACACCACGTGGCGGATCCGGCTGCCTCGGGTGGAAGCAGCGAAATTCGACGCCGCGATGCAATCGCAACGCGATGGGTTGATCGCCGACTGGAGACGTGACCACGGCGAGGATGACCGGGACACCGACGGGGATCGCGGCGAGGGTGTTCAGGCGCGACCGTTCCCTGACAATGTCGACGCCTTCATGAGCCTGATCGAAGCCGGCTGGGACATCGAAGTGGCGCGCCGCCCGCACGGTCAACACACGGCGGTCGCGGTGCATCTGGACATCAAGGACCGCATCGCCGCACTACATCTGGGTCCGGTGCTCACCGACGAGGAACGCCAATACCTCTTGTGTGACGCCACCTGCGAGGTATGGCTGGAACGCAACGGTCAGCCCATTGGCGCGGGACGGGCCACGCGGACCATCAGCCGCCGACTGCGCCGCGCCCTGGAACACCGCGACCATTGCTGTGTGGTTCCCGGCTGTGGGGCAACACGCGGCCTTCATGCCCATCACATCGTGCACTGGGAAGACGGCGGTGCCACCGACCTCGAGAAATGGGTGTTGGTGGCCTCCGAGCGGGCGTTGGACAGCCCGTGATCGAGAGTGTTGCAGATAAGGTCGCGGTAGCGGCGGATGCTGCGGGCGAGGTTGACGAATTCGGGGATACGTGAGTGCGACGCCCACGACAACCACCCGGCCAACAGCGCCCGCCCGTGGGTGCCCTTGAACCGAAACACCTCGCGCAGTTGCTCTTTGAGCAGATAAGCCCGGTAGAGGGTCTTGTTGGTGACGGCGATCTCGGCCAGGCTGGTCTTCTGCTCCCCGCACAGATCGGCCGGATTCTTGCGCACCGCCCACATCGCATGCCGATCACGGATCCCCGCTCTGGTCATGGTCACCGACGTTGACCTGAGCATCCAACGCCACATCACCACCTACCTCCAACAAGTGACCCCCGACATCGACCTACTCGGAGAAGAAAACGCCCACCGCTTCAACCTCGCCACCCCCGAATACCTCTGGGTGCTCGACCCCATCGACGGAACCTCGAACTTCGTTCACGGCCTACCCCTATACGCGGTCTCGTTGGCACTGCTCCATCACGGCCGACCGATCATCGCCGTCACCCGCGCACCCGTGCTCAACCGCACCTACCACGCCATCGCTGACCAGGGGGCCTACCTCAACGACCAACCGATTGGCGCGAGCGCTACCACCGTCCTCACCGAGGCCATCGTCACCCTCGGCGACTATGCGGTCGGAGATGACTCGGCCCGACGTAACCACTACCGGCTGGCGCTCACCTCGGCCCTGGTGCCCCGCGTCGAACGTATCCGCATGCTCGGAACCGCCACCCTGGACCTGGCAATGCTGGCCGAAGGCGCCACCGACGCCGCCGTCATCATGGCAAACAAGCCGTGGGACATCGCCGCAGGAAGCCTCCTAGCCCGCGAGGCGGGCGCGATCGTCACCGACGTCCACGGCCACGCCCACACCCACCAGTCCACCTCGACCATCGCCGCTGCCCCCGGCATCGCCCGCGAGCTGTCCACCATTCTCGACACCCTCAACACCGCCAGTCCTGGTCACCGCGACGACACCGCACGATGACCCACAACCCGTTGCACGGGCGGCTACCTGCGGGCTCTGCTGCGCTCCCTTTGCTTCCGTCCGCTGGCGATCGTCGGCACGCTCGGCTACGTGGCCTACCTGGCCGGCAACGCCGTCCGTAACCGATAACGGCCCAGCAGAGTCAGGTCGATCATGACGGCAACGACGGCTCGGGCCTGCTCGGAATTCTGATAATTCATGAGCCGGCCCAAGTCGATCACCAAGGCCATCGCGGCATGAACCGCGAAACGTGCCTGAGCCGCACTCCATCCCGGACGCACCGGCATCACGACCTCGACCCACGATTCCACGGCTGCGCGCTGCAGGTCGCGGAGGATCTTCTGGTCGGCGGGCGTCATGTTCAGGCGTTCGGTGTAGTAGACGTAGTCCAGCTCCGGCCGGTCGAAGGATCTGGCCACGTAGCCGTCGATGAGGGCGCCCAGCGCCTGTTCGGGGTCATCGGTCGCACTGAGCACGTCCGACATGTCCGCCGACAGCCGGTCGGCGGCCCGGCGGAACCCGGCGGCCAGGATGTCGGATTTGCCCGAGAAGTACCGATAGATCCCCGAGGCGGGCATTCCGACCGCGGCGGCGATGTCCTCCATCGTGGTGTCGCGATAGCCGTTCTGGTTGAACAGGCGCATCGATTCGGTCAGCAGCGCTTCGTATTTCGTGGTTGTCACGGGCGCGGGGGGCGCGGTCACGGGGTCGCCCGGATTCGGAAAGTCAGGCAGTTCAGCGGCCAGCACGGTGTCGCAGATCTCGGCGAGCAGGGCGCGGATCTGCCCGGCCGGCAATTTGGACCGATGGTCGACGACGCTGCCGATCACGCCGAGGACCGCGGTCGACAGGGTCCAGCGGGCCCGCGAGCCCAGTTCGGGCCGCAGCTCCATCAGTGGGCGGTGTATCCGGCGGTGCACCGTGCGGACCTGCGCGTCCAGCGTGCTCTGGTCATCACCGCGCAGATAACGCGCCTCCCAGCGGTACAGGCCACCGGATTCCCGGTTAACCAACGCGGTGTCGCTCAGCGCGGCGACGATCCCGCGCAACTGCTCACGTGGGTCCCCGTCGGCCTCGTCAGCAAACGCCGTCCCATCGACAAGTTGCTGGCTGAGGTTGAGTACGGCGTCGCGAAACAATTGATACTTGCTCGAATAGTGCCGGTACAACGCGGCCGCAGAGATTCCGACCCGCGAGGCGATGGCCTCCATGCTCACGCCGTGGTACCCCAGCGCGCTGAAAGACTCCGCCGAGGCCCGCGCTATCTGGGCCCTTCGGTCTTTCGGACGACGTCGCACACCATCGGCACCACTGTCGATCGACCGGGGCGAGATGCGCGCCATTCCGTCACACTAACCGACCGAACAGCCCGGCGAAAATGGTGGTTCGCCAGAGAATGGATATTAACATAGAGGCCATCGAGGCCGGACGGGGGCAAACATCCAAGCACCCCAAAAACCGTTGTCACAAGATTGGAGCATCTGGCATCAAGAGCGTGGCGGTGTGGCGCACCGAGTTGCAGATCGGGCGACTGCCGGCCGAGTAGGGCCAAGCGGTCGCCGCTGTGGCAATTACACGATCGTCGACGCGCCGCGGGGACCGCAGCGGCTCGCAATCGACACCGGAGCCTGAAATGCTCTGGTGAGCTTGGTGCCCAGCTCGCGTTGGCTCAAGGCATGGGCGGACGACGCCCGTGCGGTGCCATCTACCAGATATGCCGGGTCAGGCCCTTCAAGGGCATTGTTCACCGCCCTTCGAGGGCAGCGTTGGTCTGCGTCGGATCGGTTTCCCATCGTCGGGTGTCTGCCGGGAAAGCTGGCCATTCACCAGCATGACACGCTCCGCTCGACGTGATTCTGCGCATTCAGAGGCGAGGGACCGCAGCAACCAAGCGCGCGAGAGCAAAGCGCCTATCGTCACAATCAGCGCGACCAGCGCGCCGACCTGTCCCAGCGCCGACTGATGTATCAAGGTGGCTATGCCGGTGACCCCAGTCCAGACGATCGCAGCGCCCACCAGCGGTGTTCCCCCAGCGTGGAACGCCACCGTGGGGCCGCGGGCACGCCGCCTGGCAAGGGCGTGAGCTGCCACCCCCGCGGCGTCGAAGGCGACCACTGCCATTCCTATGCCGGCACCCAACGCACACCCCGGCCAGCTGACGGCCGTGTCCAATAGTCCCGCACTCAGCACCACGTGCAATCCAAGTCCTGTCACGGCGCTGAGCATCGCGGCAGTAGCAACCCACGCGCCTGCCCGAACACTGCGCAGGCACAATCCGCTCATGACCATCGCCGCCAGAGCCGAGATGCCGGCGGAATACCAGACACCGGCCGCCCATGCGTGCTGCGTTCCCGCGCCGGCTACCGCCACGCTACTTTCCTGCAGCGGACCGAATTTGGTGGCGGCGGCAACTGCGGCCGGGATTGCCGCGACGATATCAGCGTGGGTCTCGGCGTCGCCGGTGACGATGAAGCTGGCAGACCGGCCGTCGCTGGAGAAGAAGGTATCGCGCACGTGTGCATAGGGTTTGGCGTTGATCTGCTCTTGAGATAGGTAGAAGCCACCTGCGTCGCCGGTGCTCAGGTCGGTGGTCATCAGGTTCAGAAATGCCGTCATCTTCGTCATTTGCGGCAAGCGCTCGGTTGCTGTGGTGGACAACCCTTTGGTCAGGTCTCCCAGTTGGGTGAGCGAGGCCCGCATCTGGGCGATGGCCACACGCGAGGTGCTGATAACCCCACCGCTGGAGCTGGCCGCATCGGAGATCTCACCGCTACTCGCCCGTAGTCGGGTGGTGTCGGCAATGACTGCGTCGACCGGTTCGATGATCTGCTCACCCAGCGCGCAGAGCGGATCCGCGGCGCAGTCGGGGAAGGAAGCGATCCACGTGCGAAGCGGTTCGGCATGCCTGGACAATTGTCCGATGGTCTGGGTCAGTCCGGTGATGCTGGCATGCACCGAGTCCATTGAGCCGGTCACCGTAGGCAGGTGGTTGGCGGAGGCGTCCACGGAGCGCTCAAGCTGATCGATCGAGGCGATCATCTGGCTTATCAGGTCCGGCAGTCCGGCCGCCGAGGTGATTACCGGTGAGGCTGCCAGTCCGCCGGACTGAACGTGTCGGTTCAATTCACCAACTTGGTGCGCGACGGTCGCATCCGCCCAAGGTTGTCCGCCGGGCCAACTCGCCGACTGCACGCTGCGCACGCCAGGGATGCCCGACACCTGCCGGGTGATCTTGTCCACCGCGAGCAGTCCGACTGGGTTCCGCAGGTCACGGCTTCCAGTGATGACGACGGTGATCGGTCGCGTTTTCGTCGAGGCGGAATCGCGTGACGTCGAGGAGATAACGCGGAGATCATCGGTGGTCGTGGGATGGGATCCCAGCAGGGCAGCGATCGCGACTGCGAGAAGTATCGTGCCGGCAGCCAACGTCACGTTCGCGCGGCGGTAGGCGATGGTGCGCAATCTCAGTACCGCTGTAGCTGCGCGGAGGTGGATCGTCGACGATCGACCTCCATTGCCGGCAGTTAGAGGCGCGACAGTCATGACTACCATCGCGCAGACGGTAATGCTGAGGCCGGCCCAGAGCGCCAATGCGTTGCCAGCCGGAAATGCCATGAGCCCGAACGCGATCAATGTGGCCGATGCGGCCCCAGCCGCACCGACCAGGGTGAGGGCAGCAACCAGGTACGGACCGCGTCCGGCCTGGCCTCCGCCGCGACCGACGCCGTTGCGCAGCAGTTGGATGCCGCCAAAAGCGGTACCGATGGTGAGTGCTGTTACCAGGGCGGCCGGCGCTGCGGCAACGCCGGGGAAGAGCAAGGCGCACAACGGCACCGCGACCGCCAGGGCGAGCGCGCCGCTAAGCACCGCGGCGACGATTTTCCGGACCGGTGCGGCCGCCAGCAAGGCCAGCGCCGCGAAGCCGAGGATCACCGCCAGTAGCAGCCACCCGGCGATGCGCCGGTCCTCGTTGTGGCCGGCCTGTGCGTCGGCGGCTGGACCAGCCCACGTCAGCTGTACCCCGGAGGGCGTTGATACCTGGGCGGCGGCGGACTGAGCAGCTGCCAGAGTTTGAAGCCCGCGCACGCTTCCCAGTTCGCCGTCGAGCCAGATCGGCAGGTATGCGGTCCGTCGGTCGCTGCTCTGGGCCGCTGGTGCCGTGAGTGGGTCAGCCGACATATTCAGGACAGCCGTTACCCCGGGTTCACGGCTCAAACGCTGTTGAACGTCGTCGAGGTAGCTCAGCACGTCGTCAGCGGAGACCGCACGCGCCCTGGTCAACACCAAGCTGACGGTGTTGTCGGTGCCCGGCCCAGAAACCACCGCGTGCTGGTGCGAGGCGAGGGCCGACAAGTTCGCCGGTAGGCAGCCGAGAAAGACGCTAAAACTGTTGGGCGCCAGCATGTTCAGGATGAGAGCGAGAACCACCCAAATTGACACCGGGACCAACCGGAGGGCGGCTCGTGATGACCGCGCGGCTGAGTCCTCCACCGGTCGACTACACACGACGGATCTGCAGAATGTCAACCAGACACAATCGATCGGTCCGAATGGCTGACCCCTCCCGCATTTCAGTTATTGACAACGGTCTGCAGGACGGTTCGCAATCTGTTCCGGGCGGCTCGGTACGCATTTAATCGATCCGAGCATTCGCGAATTCGCGACGACGCACTAAGCGTATACGTTTTATTCGCTGTTGGCCGCAGGCTGGGCCGCACCGCCAAGGCGCGACGTGTCCGCCGCAGTGGCCAGTTCGTCGTTGTCGTGCCTCTTCTCGACGCGGCCACCTGCCGGAATCACCTCGAAATCCCCTGGGGCATATGTGCAGGCGACGATCGCTTCCGGCATCAGTCGCGCCGGGGATCGGAACACGGCTCTCGCCTGGGTCTGCGCCCGCGTCCACGGAGAACAGTCACACCCTTCGCCACGATGATCGTGATGCCTTAAGGTAGCGCCGTCACAGGGCACTCTCTCAGCGGACGCCGGTAAATTGACACTCATATCAATACATTAGGTAAGTATTGCCAGACTAGCCTGCATGAGATAAGTGTAAATGTGGTGTCGTGCCTGTCTCCAGCGGCGTGCACGCGCCGCATCGGGGAGGACACTGCAACAAGGGGGAGCAGTGACGGCTGCAGAAGATGTCGCGGCGCAGCGTGCGTGGCGTCCGACAGACCGCACCGCGGCGGCCAGGCCGGCGTCACCGGTCGTCTCCGAGATGCGGCATCGGCTCACCACCGCCAAGACGGCCGATCTGGCATCACAATCCGTGACGATCAATCGTCTGGTGCACGGCGATTCACTGCGCAGCGGCGGCATCGATGAGGCCCACGTGCGACGCCTGAACGAAGTCGAAGGCCCTCTGCCGCCGATCCTGGTGCATCGCGCGACCCTGCGGATCATCGACGGATTCCACCGCGTGTACGCCGCGCGCCTTCGCGGTGCGAACGAGATCGACGTGTGCTTCCTCGACGATTCTCTCGACGCGGCCTTCGTGGTCGCAGTGGAGAGCAACGTCAAACACGGACTACCTCTATCCCTCGCCGATCGCAAGCGGGCGGCCAGCCACATCCTATCCACGTATCCGCACTGGTCAGACCGTGTGATCGCGACATCGGCAGGGCTGTCTACGAAGACCGTCGCGGCGCTCCGCACGGCCGACGACGCCGATTCGCCGCCACGCCACCGGCTCGGCCGCGACGGTCGGGTACGGCCGGTCAGTGCCGCTACCGGTCGCCAACTCGCCGCCGAACTGATTGCCGCGAACCCTGCGGCCTCCCTACGTGACATCGCCGAGCAAGCCGGCATCTCACCGGGAACGGTGCGTGACGTCCGCTTACGACTACAGCGCGGCGACGATCCCGTACCTTCCCGGGAGAAGGCCGCACCCCCCGCGCACAAGGCGCCGTCTTCGGGCTCACCGCAGACCAACCGCCCCAAGGCCGCCGACGTCAACGCGGTGCTGGCAACGTTGACGCGCGACCCGGCGTTGCGGATGAATGCCCGTGGCCGGGAGTTGCTGCGGTGGCTGCACAGCCACGCGGTCAGCGGTGTCGACGGCGATCGGATCCGGGACTTGGCGCCGCATCACAGCATCGAGCACCTCATCGAATTCGCGACGCGGTCCGCGGCGAACTGGGCGTACATCGCCGCTTACCTCGCCGAATATCGCGGGATGCCGACCGAGGATGAGGACATCGCCGGCCAATGCCTTGTTGACGAGCAGTGCGGCTGAGCGCCGGTCGGCAGTAACGAGTCGAGAACCTGGAGTATCCCAAGGGTTACCGAACGCGGCCGCTGATGAGTCTGCACCCCGGTACGGCTGGGAAGAAATCGGGTATTGAGGTCGGGCAACACTCTGGGGCACAGCGTATCGACGGTGCTACCGTCGCCCTGTGCCCGACCACCTGATCACCCTCGCCACCGCCCTACTGGTGCTGTCGACGGTCACCGGTGGGATTGATGTGGTGCTGGTGCATCTGGTGCTGTTGCGGTTGCACGCGTCCGACACCACCTTCTACGAACACCAACTGCACACCCTGCACGCGGCCTTCGCGGTGGCATCGGTCTTTCTGTTGTTCTTCTTCAATTTCGGCGGAATCCTGTTGTGGCTCACCGTGGCCCTCGTCGTGGTGTGGTTCGGGGTCGAGGTGCTCGACATGTTCGCCGAGAAGAACAGCCGCGCCGCCGCCGGCGGACTGCCGAGCTACGAGTACGTGCTGCACATCCTGACGTCAGGCCTGCGCTTTGCCTTCGTTGCACTGGTCTTGGCCGCCAAGCCGCTCGTTGCGTGGAACCCCGGCACCTCGGTGCTGCTTCACCCCCCGATGCCACCATGGGTCCGCCTCGTTGCGGCCGCGGTGACTCTCGGGGGGATCGGCGTGGTGGCGCTTCACATCTGGTTGATGCAGCCACGCTTCCGCACAAGACCCGTTAGCGCGCCGGCCTAGCTTTCGGCAGTCGCCGCTGTGATCTAGTCCGAAGTTACGACGGTCTTCGTGGGGGGTTTGTGTAGCTGACCTGGCGAATTGGTGGGAGCGCGGTGTTGTTTGTGTAGCCACGAATTTGGCGTGTTGTTTCGGTGAAATGCGTTGAGATCGTCGTATCATTCTGGTATGGCGGCCTACAGAGGTGCGATGCATGTAGCCCGGAACAAGCGGAATTATGTGGCGAAGTCGGGAGAGGAACGCGTCTACGAGACGGTCCTGTTGCGGCGCTCCTTCCGCGATGGCGACAAGGTTCGTCACGAGACCCTGGCCAACCTGTCGAAGCTGCCGCCGCAGGTCATCGCCACGATCGAGGCGACAGTGAAGGGGCAGTCACTGGTGCCGGCCGGCAGCGAGTTCGCCATCGCCCGGTCGCTGCCGCACGGGCACGCTGCCGCGGTGGCGGCCATGGCGCACAAGCTTGGGCTGGCCGCACTGCTGGGCCCGGCGTGCCGGTCGCGCGATATCACCCTCGCGCTGATCATCTCCCGGGTGTTGCGACCGAAATCGAAGCTCTCGACGTTGTCGTGGTGGCCCGACACCACCCTCGGTGTGGACCTGGGCGTCGCCGACGCGTCCACCGACGAGATCTACGCCGCGATGGACTGGCTTGCCGATCGGCAGGACAGGATCGAAAAGAAGCTCACGGCACGGCATTTGGACGAGTCGGTGAATCCGGGACGGATGGCGTTGTTCGACCTGCCCAGTGCGTGGGTGACCGGGCATTGCTGCCCGCTGGCCGCGCGCGGCTACTCCCGCGACGGCAAGAAGGGCTGCGAGCAGATCGAGTACGGGCTGCTCACCGACCCTGCCGGGCGGCCGGTGGCGGTACGGGTATTCCCCGGCAACACCGGCGACCCGACCGCGTTCACCGAGATCGTGACCGTGATCCGCGACAAGTTCGGCATCGAGAAACTGGTGCTGGTCGGTGATCGCGGCATGATCACCGGTGCCCGCATCGACGCGCTGCGCGAACTCAACGATGATCCCGACACCGCCACCGATTTCGGCTGGATCACCGCACTGCGCGCCCCCGCGATCGCCAAACTCGCCGCCGAGAACGGACCGCTGCAGATGAGCCTGTTCGATACCCAGAACCTCGCCGAGATCGCCCACCCCGACTACCCCGGCGAACGGTTGATCGCCTGCCGCAACCCCGCCCTGGCCGCCGAACGTGCCCGCAAACGAGCCGACATGCTGGCCGCGACCGAGAAACTGCTGGCCGGTGTCGCCAACCGGGTCACCCGCGGCACCCTGACCGGAGCCGGCCGCATCGGTGAAGCAGTCGGCAAAGTCATCGGTAAACACAAGATGGGCAAGCACTTTCACCGCACCATCACCCACGACTCGTTCACCTACACCCGCAACACCGACAGCATCGACGCCGAAGCCCGCCTCGACGGCCTCTACGTGATCCGCACCAGCGTCGCGGCCGACACCCTCGAGCCCGCCGACATCGTCGCCGACTACAAAAACCTCGCCAACGTCGAACGCGACTTCCGCATCATCAAAGCCGACGACCTCGACCTGCGGCCCATCCACCACCGACTCGAAGACCGCGTCAAAGCCCACGTACTGATCTGCATGCTCGCCTGCTACCTGATCTGGCACCTGCGCAAAGCTTGGGCACCAATGACATTCACCGACGAACACCCACCCCACCGGGACAACCCCGTCGCCCCCGCACAACGCTCCACCCAAGCCCACGCCAAGGCATCAACCAAACACGACACCGAACACAACCCTGTGCGCAGCTTCACAGGCCTGCTCGACCACCTCGCCACCCTCACCCGTGACCGCATCCGCTACCACAACACCAACATCGAAATCGACAAGCTCACCGACCCCACCCCCGACCAACGCCGCGCCTTCGACCTCCTCGACAGCCCCATCCCCCTCACCATCACCGCGTAGCCACCAACAACCACCCCGAAACCAGATGAATCCCCAGGTCAACCCAGGAATTCACCCATTTCAGCAGCCGTAACTTCGGCCTAGTACAGCGACCCATCGGCGGCCACCAGACGGTCCACCAATGCGGCCATCGCGCGGCGCTCTGGGGTGTCGGCGAATACGGAGAGGCTCTCCTGTGCCCGCGCGGCGTAGCGACGGAGTGTCTGCTGAGCCATCGCAATTCCGGACGAGGATCCGACCAGCTGCCGGGCTTCGGCCCATGACTCTTCAGTCAGCCGAAGGGCGAGTACCCGCCGCAGCCGATCGGATCGAAAACCTCGCTCACGCAAGGCATACGCGACAGGCAGAGAGTGCGCACCCACGCGCAGGTCGGCGGACGTGATGGGGTTCGTTCCGACAGATTCAGTGCTGATCGCCCGAATGTCCTGAGCAATCTGATAAACAAGCCCCACCAGGCGCCCCAGCTGGCGGAGTCGCTCGACGTGTCGCTGGCCGCCGCCAGAGACAGTCGCGCCGAATTGTCCCGCCGCCGCGATCAGGCACGCGGTCTTCTCATCGGCGATCCGCAGGTAGTGCTCGATGACATCGCCGTCGCTGCCAGGACTGCACCTCTGACGCATCTGGCCGGTGGTCATCCGCGCGAACGTATCGGCGATCACCCGCACCGCGTCGGGACCCAGTCGAGCGACCAGCCGCGAGGCGGTCGCGAAGAGGTAATCACCGGCCAGTATTGCAATGTTGTTGTGCCACCGGGCGGTAGCCCAGTCGGTGCCGCGATGGATGGCGCTATCGTCCAACACGCCGTGGTGGTTAAGCGTGGCCAGATGAACCAACTCGATCACCGATCCGGCGACGCTCACCTGCTGTGCTTCCGGATATGGCCCCAGCTGAGCGGCGAGCACAGTGAACAGCGGGCGGAATCGGCTTGCAGCGGATCCAGTTCGCTGCGAGACCACCTCGCGAAGCACGGCATCGGCGGCGATCAGTTCGGTCCCTATTAGCTCTTCGATCTGGAGCATGCTGTGCTGGACCCGTGCCGAGACCGTCTCATCACCGAAGCCCGCGTTGGCTACAGATGTCGGTGCCCCCATAGGGAACAACGTATCTGTTTGGCTGTGGCGAGCAACATTGACAGCGCCCCGACACGCGGCGCCGGTGCGCTTCCTGCCCGGATGGTGTGCAAGTGCGGACATATTGGCAGTTGCACACCCTTGTCGAGGTGTTTTCCGACCACACGGCCCCTTTGCGTAGGAACCGCGGGCTGGCCGAGGCGACGGCGCGTAGCCACCGGTCGGTATGGTCACCGGTCATGAGCCGTCGGGGAGCAATCGCGGTGCTCGCCGCGGTAGTCGTCGTGACCTTGCCTGCCGTCGCGGGATGTTCGTCTGACGACGCCGCTCCCACACCGGTAACGACCGAAAGCGCCGATCCAGAGGCGCAGAATCTGCTCGGCGCCGGCGCGAACGCGACGAAAACGTTGGCCAGCGCTCACGTCGGTATCGCCCTCGAGGGGCAGTTCGACCGCCTCGGGCAGGCGACGGCTGTCGACGGCGATGCACAGGCCAGCCCACTGGTAGTGAACGGCACCGTCACCTACCAAAACGGTGAAACGGCACCGCTTGTCATCGCGAATGACACCGTCTCGGTCAAGCAGGGCGGCGTATGGAACGACGTTGGTGCCACCTCTGCGTTGATACCGCCTGCGATCATCGACGCGCGGCAGGGTCTGCCCCATCTGCTGAACGGCGCGCAATCCGCCCAAGTCGCTGGATCCGAATCGATCGACGGTGTCGACACCACCAAGGTGACCGCGACGATCCCCGCCGATGAGGCCGCTGGCCTGGTGCCTGAGGCGACTGGCCCCGCCGACTTGACAGTATGGATCCGCAAGGCTGGCGACCCGGTTCTGGTGCGTGCGCTCATCAAGCTCAGCGCCAGCCAGTCCATGACAGTCACGCTGTCGAAGTGGAACGTTCCGGTCAAGGTTTCGCCAGCCCTCGCACCGTAACGGCGCATTGTTATGCAACGCTTTTCGCCGTTCGACGCGGGCCGTGTCTGCACATTCGGACGTGCGGTAAATGCACCGGACGCTCTGGGGCAACTGTTCAATTGGGGTTCGTTCGCCAGTAACAGCGGAGTGTGGTGTTATGAACGACGCCGCTCGGACGCCGCCGGTTCTGATTTACGACGGTGTCGCGGCAACGTCGGGTGGCCCGATGTAATCCATTGTGTGTCAGGCTGTTTAGTGCTTGCCGCTGGCGGCGTGACGGTCCGCGGCGGGAGGGAGTTTTTGGGGTGACGGCGAAGGCCAAGATGGCCAATGGGAACGCGTTTGCCGGGAAGTACACGGGCGCGCAGTCGGAAGTGATCGCCGGGTCGGGCGCCACGCTGGCCCTAGCGGACGGCACGACACTGCTGGATTTCTCCTCATCGTTGTTCGGGTACGGTCACCAAGCCGTCCTCACATCGGTGGCTGCCCAGATGAACGTGTTGCCGCAGTCGACCCGGATGTTTCTGAACCACCCGCTGGCCAACCTCGTCACTCGCCTTGCGGAGGTCCTGCCTGGCGATCTGAGTGTGACCTATCCGTGTAACTCGGCGGGGGAGGCGGTCGAAGGTGCGCTGAAACTCGCACTGGGCCACCAACGCCGCTCCGGACGGTCCACTTTCGTTGCCGCCAGCGGATCCGACCACGGCCATACCGCTGGGGCAGCCGCCGTGTCCTCGGTCCGCAGCGTGGCGGATCTTGAGACGGGCGCCCCGTTCCGGACCCGGTTCGTCCGTTTCGGGGATCTGGCGGCGCTGCACCGCGCGGCCAGTGATCATCGACCCGCGGGCATCGTCGTCGAACCGATCGCGACCGGACAGGGTCTGGCAATACCCGGCGTCGAATACCTGACCGGTGTCCGTGAGGTCTGCGAACGGGTCGGAGCGCTGTTGATCGTCAACGAGACCGCCACCGGTCTCGGCGCCACTGGGAATCTGCTGGCATGCGATCGCTCCGATGTCGTGCCCGACATCGTCATTCTGGGGAGTGCCCTCGGCGGCGGTGTCCTGCCCGTGGGGGCGTATGTCACTACCGAAGCCATCAACGATCGGGTGTACGGACACTGCGGCCCGTGGATGCACGGCAGCGCCACGGGTGGAAACCCCCTGGCATGCGCCTCGGCCGTGGCGGCGCTCGACGTTATCATTCGAGACGATGTGGCCCGCCAATGCGCGGCACACGGTGCGACGATCGCGGCTCGGCTCGTTGCGCTGGCCGATCGTTTTCCCGACCTGATCCTCGACAGCGCAGGTGCGGGTCACCTGGCCGCCGTTCACTGGCGCAGTGCGGCAATCGCCGCGACGGTCAGCGCGGTGGCGCGTCGCGAGGGACTCTTGTTGCATTCCGGCCGGTTCGCTACGTCGTGGACTGGTCTGCGCGCGCCGCTGATTGCCACCACCGGCGAGATCGACGCGGGTTTGGAGATTCTGGAAGAAGCCGCCGAGCATACGCGGCAGAAGGCGGCCAGTTGATCGTGACCGAAGCCAGAACCATCCGGTCCAACCTGCTCGAGGCCTACCGGCGGCACTACAACAAACCGCTGGCAGCGATGTTCGACGCCGGGAAGTGCCCCGTCGAAGCGGGTGCTGTCGGGCACCACATCATCGATGAGATGGGGCGGCGCTATCTGGACTTCTCTGCCGGATACGGGGTGTTTGCCCTCGGCCACCTCGACGCCGACGTTCAGCACGCCGCACAGGAGCAGCTCGCGATGCTGGCCTCCGCGCCGGTCCAGTGCCGGACCGCCGCGCGCACGGATCTACTGGAGACGCTCGCTGATCTGGCACCCGGCGATCTGGACTGCCCGATCCTGACAGGCAGCGGGTCAGAATCGACTGAAGTCGCGCAACTGGTCGCTCGCCTCGCACGCCCCGGTCGCACCAAGATGATCGCCACCACGACCGGCTACCACGGTAAGACATTGGGTGCGATGACGGTTCTTGGGCAGCCCCATCTGACCGACCCGTTCATCGCGCCCCAGTCGGCGAGTACGTTCATCCCACACGGTGACCTCGGGGCTCTCCGAGCACACCTCGATGACTCCGTACTGCTCGTGTGCGTGGAGCCGGTCGTGGGTGGTGGCTATGTCACGGTGCCCCCGGACGGATACCTCACGGCGGTGCGACGGCTTTGCGACGAGACCGGTGCGCTCATGGTTGTCGACGAGGTCCAGACCGGATTCGGCCGTACCGGCACCCTATTCGGTATCCAGCGAGA
Organism: Mycobacterium syngnathidarum; assembly: GCF_001942625.1. Classification (GTDB taxonomy): domain Bacteria; phylum Actinomycetota; class Actinomycetes; order Mycobacteriales; family Mycobacteriaceae; genus Mycobacterium; species Mycobacterium syngnathidarum. The sequence goes on along the minus strand of NZ_MLCL01000019.1, from coordinate 39,240 downwards.
AGGCGTCGTCCCCGATGTGCTGATCGTCTCGAAGGCGATGTCTGGTGGGCATGTCCCGATGTCGGCCGCCATTGTGCGCGCACCGATCTACCATGCTGCGGTGCGCAACTGTCATGGCGCGCTGCCCTTCGACACCGAGATGGGAACCTCCGCGATGGCGTGCGCGGCCGCAGCCACAGCGATCCGCAAGATCGTCGCCGAAGACCTGCCGGGCAACGCTGAACGAATGGGCGAACTGCTCATCAATGAACTGCGCCGCGTCACCGCTCGCTACCCGCAGCTGGTCTGTGGAATCGAGGGTCAGGGCCTGATGATCGGGATGCGGCTACGCAACTCATTGATCGAACAGGCACTCTGGCTGCAGATGATTCATCGCGGCGTCATGACCGGAATCTCGATGAATACCGTCGTCAAGACGCCGGCGATGCGGATCTTCCCGCCGCTGAACATCGGCGAAGCCGAAATCAGGCAGCTCATCGCCACATTGGAAGACTCGCTGGCGGTCCTGTCCCGCCACGCCACGTGGCGCTATGACTGGGCCAATTACTGCATGGTCCGCACCCAGTTTCGGCTGCCCCGACGCATCATGCGTCTCGGCGCGGACATGGTGATGCCGGCCGAGGTGGTGGCCCCGCGTCGCCGAAAATGGTGGTGGGACATCATGACCAGCCACGACGCGACCCGGTTGTGACCCGACGTAGCGCATCCGTAGCCTCATTCCCCCACGTAAGGAAACTTCAGCCATGCCAGTAACTGTCGAGTTGCAGGAAGTGGTGCGCGAGCACCGAATTGGCGATGTCACCGTCCCAGCCGTCAACGGAGTCAGTACGACGATACACAGCGGTCAGTTCGTGGCCATCGTCGGCGCCTCCGGCGCCGGCAAGAGCACGCTGCTGCATCTGATGGGCGGCCTCGACCGGCCGACGTCCGGAGTCGTCCGCGTGGACGGCACCGATCTGACGGCGCTTACCGACAAGGAGCAGGCGGCCTACCGCCGACGTAGCGTGGGATTCGTCTTTCAGTTCTTCAATCTGCTTCCCACACTGTCGGCATGGGAGAACGTCGCGATCACCCGCCTGCTCGACGGCGAGTCGTTGCGCAGCGCCAAGTCTGACGCCGTCGCGTTGCTCGACTCGGTCGGGCTGAGCCACCGCGTCGATCACCGTCCGGCGGAATTGTCCGGCGGGCAGATGCAACGGGTGGCGGTGGCCCGCTCGTTGATCATGAACCCGCGCATCGTTCTCGCCGACGAACCGACCGGCAACCTGGACTCGGCCACCGGCGAAGCTATCATCGCCCTGCTCGCCGACCTCGCCCACGGCGGTGGTGGACGAACGGTTGTCATGGTCACGCACAATCGCGATGTCGCCGACGCAACCGACCGGGTCGTCGAGATGCGCGACGGCAAGGTCGTGGCGGACGACGTCACGGAATTGATGCCGCAGTGATCGCCTCCGCGGCATCGCGTTTCCGATTGATCAATCTGCGGGAGATGTATGCCCACCGCGGCCGCACGGGGACCTCGTTGGGCGTTGTAGCGGTGGCGGCGGCGCTGTTGGTCGCCATTATCGGCATCTACGGGTCGATCACGGGATCGGTTGCCGCGGTATCGGAGGGTCTGGGTGGTGATGCCAACATCGAGGTCACCTCAGTGGCGGATTCGGGCATGTCGCAGGATCTGGTGGCCGAGTTACGCCGCCAGACTGGGGTAGCTTCCGTCGCCCCGATTGTGCGGCAGCCTGTCGGCGTGGGCGGGGACCGCATCGTGGTTCTGGGAATCGACGCGGGCATCCGAGATGTACATAGTCCCCTTGCCAATTCACTTCAGGAACAGATCGGCCACGGGCTGCCCACTGACGGCGTCATCGCCGGGCCTGGCCTCGGTGTCAAGACCGGCGACATGCTGCACCTCGGAACATGGACCGAGCGGGTTGCGGTCGTGGTCGACGGTGACGCCGCCCGCGCACTCAACGGGGGCCGCTTCGCCGTGTCCTTGATCGGTATTGCCCAACGACTCACCGACCGTCCACGGCAGATCGACTCTATCTTCGTTGTCGCCAAGCCGGGCACTGACATCGCCCAGCTACAAAGCGATCTGAGGACTGTCGTGGCGGGGCGTGCGGTGGTGGCCACGCCACAGTTCCGATCGGTGCAGACCAGCAACGCGATGGCCCTCGCCCGGTATTCGACACTGCTGGTGGGCGCGATCGCCCTGGTGGTCTCCGGGTTCCTGGTGTTCAACTCGATGAATATGACCGCAGCGCAACGACGCCCACGGATCGCCAGCCTGCTCGCGCTCGGTGGCGAACCACGGTCATTGAGTGGGGACCTTGTCATCGAGGCGGCTCTCCTCGGCGTCATCGGCGGACTCATCGGGATACCGATCGGGCTGGTCGCCGGCATGGTCGCCGTGCGGATGCTGCCGCCATTTCTCGTACAGACCATCGACGCGCATATCGACTACGTGGTGCCCCTGAGCGCACTGCCGTTGGTCCTCCTCGCGACCACCTTGACGACGGTGATCGCCTCCATCATCGCCGCGCGCAGCGTCCTGCGGACTACGCCGATCGAGGCTATGGCGGGGCGCGACATCAGCGACAGCGAGGAGCGTGATCAACCGCTACGCCGGAGCGTTGGCGTGATCGCGGTGATCTGCCTCGCGGCGGCAGCCCTGCTCGCGGTGTCCGTACATGACCAGCGCGCGATCGCGGCGGCCGCTCTGTGCGCGGCCGGCGGTCTGGCGGCGGCATACGCGCTGCAGCGGTGGCTGACTCGCGCGGCAGTGAGAGTCGCCGCCGCGATGGGTTCGTCAGGGATCCTGGCAGCGACGGTCATCAAGCGGGCCCCTCGCCGTGCATGGGCGACGGCCATGACCGTCGCTTTGGTGGTCGCCGTCGGCACCGCGACATCCGGTGCTCTCACCAACATGACCAACGCCGGGATACAGACCGTGTCCGCGCTCGGCGACACAGATGCATTCATTTCAGCGACGACAAAGGACATGATTCCCACCGGCCCACTGCTGCCGGACGATCTCGCAGCGAGAGTGGCAGCCGTTCCAGGGGTCACGACGGTTCTGCCGGTTCAGTACGCCTATGTCAACCTCGGTACTGCCCGTGTCTTGATGGAAGGCGCTGATGCCCGTTCCACCACGCCCGCCTTCCACGCCATGACTCCCGAGGTGCGCGAACAGGTTTCGCGAGGGGACGGCGTCGTGCTGTCGCGTCAACTGGCGAAGACATTCAAGCTGTCGGTGGGCGACACATTGCAGTTCCCGTCGGCTACCGGACTTCACTCCGCTCGGATATTGCAGGTCATCGACTACGTGACGCTCGATGCCGGGCTGGTAGCAATTTCGCTCGATGTGATGCAGCGGTGGTTGCGCCGCGACGGTGCCACGTATCTGGAGGTTCAGTTCGCACGTGACGCTGATACAGCCGACACGATGAGGGCCGTGCGTGAGGTCGTGCCGCCGACCCTGAGTGTGTACACCGGCCAGGAAGCGCTCGATGCCACGCGCGGGATCTTCGCCCAGATCGGTGTGCTCGCGGTGATGACGCAGTGGATCGTGGCGCTGATCGGGGCGATCGCGGTGTTGAACACGCTGATGCTCTCGGTCATGGACCGGCGCAGAGAACTCGGCGTGCTGCGTGCCCTCGGCGCCTCCCAGACTCAGACCTCCCGAGTCGTTCTGTGCGAGGCGCTCTCCCTGGGTCTGGTCGGTGGTGTGATCGGTGTGGTGTTCGGCGAGATTCTGCACTATCTGGGCACGGTGGTCCTCGGCGCGGCGACGTCGATCGTCGTGCCGTTCACGCTCAGTCTCCTGACGCCGGTGTATATCGTCACGGCATTGGTGATCTGCTTGGCGGGTGCGTACCCACCAGCGCGGCGTGCCGCCCAGTTGAACATCATCGATGCCATCTCTGATGAGTGATCCGCGGTGGTTCGGCGATCGATCGGGGGCACGGTCCGGCCAGCCGGCCGGTGGCGATGTGCCTGTCAACGGGCTACGCAGAGGTCCGCGTCGACTGCTCCGGGACGAGGCTCGGCCGTCCGCGCCATGTCAGTGCGGGACGGGGGACGATCCGGGTCGGCTCGCCTCGAAATAGGCCATCGCCCCGGCACAATCGAGGGTATCGATCCGCAGCCCGGCATCGGTGAACCACCGTCGGGCGTCGTCGGCCGTTCCACCTGGGCCGAAGGCGCCGGTCGCCCGCAGTATGCGCATGTAGATGTCCGCACGGCGGACTTCGCCGCGGACAGCGAAGTTGCCTACAAGTCGCCCTCCGGGGCGCAGGCACCGGGCTACCTCGCGCACAGCGGCCCCGGGATCCGGTAGGCAGTGCAGGCCGTTGAAGCAGACGCACAGGTCGAACTCACTGTCAGAGAAGGGCATTCGCTCGATGGAGCCTTCAACGAACTCCACCTGGCTGTCCAACGAAGCAGGGACACGACCTCGTGCCCTAGTCAACATCGCCGGAGAGATATCCATCGCCACATACCGAACACGCTGACCATCGCCCAGGTGGCGCAGTGTGATTCCCCCTCCGCACGGAACATCAAGAATCGCGGCACTATCGGGCATGTCGGCGACGAGGGTCATCATCTCGTACGCCCGCGACAAATCGGCACCCATCACCAATCGGCCGTATGGAACAGCAAGGCGCTGGTGCCCGAACACCCAGTCATAGGACGCTCCGATCGTGCGAGCGAACACTCCGTTGCGCCACACGTGGCTCACATTGAACATACGACTCACCCTAGACAGCGCTGTCACCGATCTCTGAAAGCCGACCCGTGCGGGGTCTCTTGAATGGACCCACCAGGCGAGTGCCCGGTCCGTCGACAAGGTTCAACGCACCGCATGGCGTGAGCAAGGTGGTGGTGTTCAGTTGGGCTTGGCTGCCCAGCCGCGAGCGGTGGCGCGTAGCTCGTCGACGAAATCGCGCTTGTGCTTCTGGCACCCGAGCATGCTTGTCCCAGTCAAGCTGCTCACGCCTAGCGAATGACGTGAACGTGACCGCATCGACGTTCATATGCAAAATCCTGAAACCTCACATTTCTCTGTGTCCAGCCGCATGCATCACTCGACAGCAGGTAGGTTTATGACTTGTCAGTAACCTCGTGCTCGTCTGCCCGTATCACCACCGGGCACACCATCGTGGCCTCATCGTCATCGCCGGGCCCGCTGACCATCTCGTCGTCACCGATCACACCGGAAAACGATTACCCGGCGGGTCACTGGCCCGCCCGCCGACCACACCCTTACCCGACGTCCCGTCTTACCGCGGCCCGACGGGCGAACGCGCCGACTGGTGGTGGTACACACCGTTCGAACCACCCCCACCCGCAGCCGCTTAGGCGGGAGGTCAGGAGAGCACGGGAGCGGGAAGGTCGCAGAAGCTGTGGCATACCCGATCGCGGACAATGATGTCGGTGGTCTCGGGATCGAACCAGCGGTCGACCACCGCCCAGTGGATCGGATGCATGAGGTAGGGGCCCATCAGTCCGTCGACGTCGGCGAATTCCTGTTCGAAGACATGGGTCCATTCGCTGGTGCCGACGGCCTGCCCCACCCGGCTGAGCTGCCACGCGGTGATGGTGGGGACGTATCGGGGCATCATCGACAGTTCACTCTCGAATGTTGCGACGGTCTCGGCATCCACCTCCGCGGGTACCCGCAGCAGGAGTGCACGGTACACGGTGCCACTGCCGCGGCGGAGCGGAGCTCCCTGGTAGGTCACTCCATTCACGCGCGTGATCGCCGGGTCCGCCAGTGAATCGTCGAAATCGCTCTTCTGCCAGTCATCTTCGTTTGCAAACCGCAGATGGACCAGGATATCGCCACCATTGCGTGAACCCGGCAGTGTCGGCTCTACCAACGCTCTCGACGCTCCGCTGTGTTCGGCTGCATCGCGTAGGGCGCCCAGGATGCGGTCGCGGTCGGATTCGTCGACGTCGAGCAAGCGGGTGACCCCGAGTGTGGCAGCGCCGGATGATGTGACGGGCAGGGCGGGTGAGACATCGGTGATGGCATCGGCAGCGGATGCCACTTCGCGGCTGCGTTCCACCACCACATCGGTGATGCTGTCCCACCACCGCGCAACGGCAGGGTCGGGCCGGCCCTGCCAGGTCATCTGCCACCAGGCCTGGGGGCTGGGCAGCGTCCAGGTAGCGGTGACCACGTTGGATCGGTCTTCAAACCAGACGGGCGGGCTGACCACGACGTCGCGCAGCGTCATGCCGCGATCGCGGGCACCCGGGGCATACCCGGCCAAGTAGGCGTCGATGAACTTCTGGGCGCAGCCCGGCCTGGTGACTACCCGATCGACGACGAAAACCTCAGCCATGAACCGAGATTACGATCGACCGCCTTGACGGTGGCACAGCGTTCCCGGCCATCGGGAAACCACCGTTGACGACAGGGTGTGTCGGCGCGATGGTATGGCGATGACCGATCCGTTCAGCCCGGCCCAGCTCGGGCCCGTGACGCTGCGCAACCGAGTGATCAAGGCCGCCACGTCCGAAGGCCGCTCACCCAATGGGCTGGTCACCGACGACCTCATCGATTTCCATCGCAGCTTCGCCGAGGGCGGCGTCGGAATGACCACCGTGGCTTACTGCTGTGTGTCTCCCCAGGGTGCGAGCGCACCTGGCCAGATCGTCATGGACAGCAAGGCTCTACCGGGACTGCGCCGGCTCGCTGACGCGGTACACGGTGCGGGGGCGGCTATTTCGGCGCAGCTGGGCCATGCCGGGGTGGTGGCGCAGAAAAAGCTGACCGGTGTCACCGCCGTGGCGCCGAGTAGATTCATCAACCCGACCTCTTTCGCCTATTGCCGTGAGATCACCCGCGCCGAGATCGCTCAGGTGATCGACCAGTTCGGCGAAGCCGCGCAGGTGGCTGTCGACGCCGGATTCGATGCCGTCGAACTGCATTTCGGGCATCTCTATCTACCCAGCTCGTTTCTGAGTCCGCTGATCAATCGTCGTAAGGACGAGTACGGGGGTGACATCGACAACCGATCGCGGTTCGTGCGCGAGATTGCGGCGCGGGTACGCGAGGTGGTCGGTGATCGGATCGCGGTGATCGCCAAACTCGACATGGACGACGGGCTCCCGGGCAGCATCTGGATCGACGAGGCGTTGCGGACAGCCCAACTTCTCGACACCGATGCCACCCTCGACGCCATCGAACTGACCCAGGGTTCGTCGGTGTACAAGCCGATGTACCTGTTCCGAGGCGACGTCCCGGTCAAGGAGTTCGCGAAGGTGATGCCGCCGGCATTGCGGCCGGCGGTCCGCCTGGTGGGCAAGCAGACGATGGGTGTCTATCCGTATCGAGACCTCTACATGTTGGAGGCCGCCCGGCAGTTCGTGCCGCTCATGCGCAACACCAAACTGATTCTGCTGGGCGGCATCAACGATCGCGAACACCTTGAGACAGGCATGCGGGAAGGTTTCGATTTCTTTGCCATGGGCCGGGCGTTGCTGCGTGAACCGGACCGGGTCAACACGATGATCGCCGATCCCGACTCACGCAGCCGCTGCAACCACAACAACAAGTGCATGGTGACGGTGTTCAGCCGCACCCATTGTGTGCTCGACCCTGACCAACGCTACGGCGCGGTGCTAGGGGTCGAGCAGATCACTTAGCGCCCGGCCGGCCTCTCGCCGGGCCCGGTGGGCGATGTCGAGCATCGGCATCGTCATGAAACCGTGGATGCCCCCGTCGAAGGGGCGCCGGGTCACTGGCACCCCCGCCTCCTCCAACGCGTCGGCATAGGCGATGCCTTCGTCCCGAAGGGGATCATGGCCGGCGAGAACCACGACGGCCGGCGGTAGACCACTGAGGTCACCGGTCAGCGGTGAGGCGTACGGATGGCGTCGATCGGCGGCCTGGGGAACATATTGATCCCAGTACCACTGCAGTGCCGGGCGCGGGTTGTAGAAGCCCCGGCCAAACAGCCGGTAGGAGTCGGTATCGAAATCTGCGGCGATCACCGGGTACAGCAGGAGTTGTGCCGCCAGGTCCGGCCCACCACGGTCGCGGGACATCAGGGTGGTCACCGCGGCGAGGTTGCCTCCGGCGCTGTCGCCGCCCACGACGACGCGTGACGGGTCGGCGCCGAAATCGGCTGCATGATCGACTGCCCATCGGGTGGCGGCGTAGAGGTCCTCGGCGGCGGTCGGCCAGCGGTGCTCGGGGGCCAGCCGGTAGGCGACCGAAACCACCACAGCTGGAATGAGATTGGCAAGGTTGCGGCACAGCCCGTCGTGGCTGTCGAGATCGCAGAACACGAACCCGCCGCCATGCGCGTACACCAGCAGGGGCAGCGGTTCGGAGGCCTCGGGTCGGTAGACCCTCACATCGATACGACCGTTGTCGACAGGTACCTGGTGGTCGGTAACGGAAGCCACATGCTCGGGCTGGGGGTTGGCGACGAACCGGCTGCGGATCGCGGCGCGGGCCTGCGCGCCGGTCATCGTGTGTACCGGCGGGAAGCCTGAATCCAGTGTCTCGATCAATTCCGCGATCTGTGGATCGAGCGTCATGCCGGGACCAGCGTGGCAGAGGTCCGCGGCCCGACGGGGCCACCTACGCGGAGCGGCCGGACAGGTTGCAGGGTGGGGACCACTCGATGAGGTCCATCTTCGGCATTGCGCCAGATACCCATGGCCGTCATCCGCACCGGAGCAGCCAGCCGCTGATCGAATGCCATCCGGCTCATCGGACCACACACCGACACCGCCGCGACGGCGGCGCCGGCCGGACCGATCGGTGCTGCCACACAACCGAATCCGGTGAGCGATTCCTCCCGCTCGAATGCGACGCCGTGGGCACGGACCTTTGCCAACTCGGCTTCCAGTTGCCGTTCCGTGCTGATCGAAAACCGCGTCAACCGCGAGGCCAGATTGACCTCGGCCGATGAATTGTCGGCCAGGATCGCCTTGCCCACCGCCGTACAGTGTGCGGGCTGCCGACCCCCGATACGTGTCGGAATGGCTGCCACCATCTGACCGCCGATCTTCTCCAGGTATACGACGTCGGATCCGTCGAGTACCGCCAGGTGGACGACCAGTCCGGTGGCCCTGTGCAGATCGCGAAGCAGGGGGATCGCGGCACGGTGGATGCGGTCCTGGTGCAGCGCCAGCGATCCCAGCTCGACCAGCCGCATGCCCAATTCGTAGTCGCGGCCGTCGCGGCGCAGCCACCGCAACTGCACGAGACGCTCCAGGATCCGGTGGGCCGACGATCGTGGCAGACCGGTGCGTCGCACGATCTCGGCCAGCGTCAACCGGCCGGGTCCGTCGAAGACATCGAGGACCAGGGACACCCGGTCAATGACGGCACTGGGCGTCTCGCCCGCCTTCTCGACAGCCATTGTCATGAGGACCTCCCGCTTTGGCGCCATATGCCTGAATCTCATATGACTATTAGTCATATGACTGTTTGTAGCACATGGGTGTGGGTGCTGTCACATGACTGGATAAAAGCGAGCGGCGCCATACCAAAGACCCCGCCGCGAAACGCGGCGGGGTAAAGGCGATATGAATCTGGTGATAGTGCTGTGAACAGCGGCTATGCCTTGGCTGCGGAGAGTCCGGCACGACGACCGTAAAAACTCCCGTCACCCAGTGACACGCCACTGGCATAGCCCCACGCCGCCAGGCCGGCAGTGCAGCGCCCGGCAGCGAACAGCCCGGGAATGGGGTCGCCACTGACGTGCAGCACCTCGGCGTCGAGGGTGGTGTGCAGCCCGCCGAGGGTGAAACCGCCCGTGCTCTCGCGAAGATCGATGGCGCCGACCGGGGACTTGATCGGCTTGAGCCACTGCGGCTTCTTGTGCAGCAGCGGGTCCTCGCCGCGACCCGCTGCCTCGTTGTAGGCATCGACGGTGGCTTGCAGCGAGTTCGGTGGCAGGCCGATCTCAGCCTCCAGGTCGGCGACGGTGTCGGCGACCCAAGTCGGCGGCCGCATCATCAGCTGGGGAGAGAGCGAGGCCATCGCCTCCTCCTGGGCATCGCCGTCGATGATCAGATAGGCCGTGTTGTTCTGGTGGTACAGCGTCAACTGGCCGGCTCGGCCGGGATAGGTGTCCTCGGCGACGTAGCGCTGACCACGTTCGTTGACCAGAATCCCGCGCACCAACTGCTGCGGATCGATGAACAGGGCGACCTCGGTGGCGTCCATGTGCGCCAGATCGGCACCGAGCGCCTGCGCCATCCGGATGGCCTGCCCGTCGTGCTGTTCGATCGAGGCGGCCGGGCGCCCGGCGATGCGCGGGGCGTACCTGGCGACCATGGCGTCGTTATAGGCAAAACTGCCGGTGGCCAGCACAACTCCACGTCGGGCCCGGATATCCAGCACGGTGCCGTAGCGCCGGGTCCGAATGCCGGCGACGCGGCCGTCGGACTCGATGATCAGCGACTGCACCCGCACGTCATAGAGCGAGCGCGCTCCGACCGCGGTCGCAGTGTCGACGAGGCTTTTCATCAGCATGAAACCCGCGCTGGACTCGCCCTGCTTCTTGTTCTGCATCTGCGGCAGGTGCCCGCGCGGGGCAGGTGTGGCGATGGTGTTGAACGGATACGAGTTCTCGCCACCGCTGTACATGAGTCCCTGGTCGCCCATCGGCTCCCAGCCGGGTTCGCCGAAGAACTCGGATTTGAACGGCACCCCGCAACCCACGAGCCAGTCGAAGTGCGCGACGCTGCCCTCGCAGTAATCCGCGATGCGCGCGGCATCTGCGCCGGGCCCCATCGCCGCATTGAGGAATGCTGCCATGTTGTCGACGGAATCTTCGAACCCGCAGGCCTTTTGGATCTCGGTCCCACCGCCGAGGTAGATGAAGCCACCTGCCATCGAGGCGGCTCCGCCCCATGAGCCGGTGCGTTCGAGTACCAGTACGTCCGCGCCCGCGCGTGCCGCCTCGACCGCTGCGGCGGCGCCGGCCACGCCATAACCGGCGATCACCACGTCGGCCTCGTCGGCCCACTCGGTGACCGCGTTGACCGGGATCGGCAGGATGTCGTCGATTCGCGTCACGGTTGCATGGCCTTCGGTAGATCGGTGACCCACTGGTGTCCCCAGTAGCTGTCGGCGGTGATTTCCTCTGCCGTGTAGTAGGTTTCGTCGACCCGCATGCCCTCGGTGCCGAATTCGATGTCCCAGTCGCCCGGAGCGCGCACATAGAACGACACCATCTTGTCGTTGGTGTGCCGACCCAGCGTCGACGACAGTTGGAAGCCTTCGGCGTTGACGCGATCCAGTGCCTGGCCGACCGCATCGAGGGTGTCGACCTCGACCATGAGGTGGATCAACCCGGGGTCGCGCAGCGTTTGTGCGGGACAGATCGCCAGGCTGTGATGGCGCTCGTTGACACCCATGAAGCGGACCCGCACCGGTCCGAACTCCGGCGGCACCGGGACGCGGAACGCTCCACGAGACCTGAAACCCAGTACCTCGGTGTAGAACTCGAACAAGCCGTTGACATCGAGCGCGGGCAACACCACATGCCCGAGCCCCTGATCGCCGGTGACGAACTTCGCGCCGAACGGCGTGACCACCGGGGAGTGGTCGAGGACCGGGCCGTGAAAAACTTCCAGCGCCGTGCCGGCGGGATCCTCGAACGCGATGGCCTCCTCGACCCGCCGGGCATCGGTCTCTTCGAGTGAAAGCTGCTTGAACGGCACACCGGCGGCATCGAGCGCTGCTTTCACCCGCTCCAGGTCGGCGTGGTCGCGGACCTCCCACCCGACGGTGAGGATCTTGTCGACATCGCTGGGCACGACGATGATGCGGGCGGCGCGCTCATCCATCCGCAGGTACAACGCGGACTCGTCGGGCCCGGTACCGGTGGCAAAGCCGAGCACGTTGAACGCAAAGTGCCGCCAGCGCTCGATATCGGAGGCCGCGACGGTGACGTAGCCAAGACTCTTGATCAGTCCCATATGAGCTGTCCTCTCAGATCATCGCCCGCAGGGGGCCCTGCGGGTCCACGCCCAGCGAACTCAGGGCCGACGCGTGATAGACCGTGCTCGGAACGTGAATCGCGTGGGCCTGGCCGACATGCACATCGCGCCAATACCGTTGCAGCGGTTTGTCCATCCGGGCGGCGTTGCCACCGCAGCGGGCGAAGATCTCGTCGACCGCCGACACCGCGCGCCACACCGCCCGCACCTGGGTGCGCCGGCCCGCGGCCCGGTCTTCGAACGACACTTCCTTGCCCGAGTCGACGATGTCGTAGATGCGGTCGGCATTGGCCAGCAACTCCTGGCGAGCCGCGTTGATGTCCGCGGCGGCCTCACCGATCGCGTACATGACGTAGGGGTCGTCCTTGATCGCCACTCCGCTGGAGTTGACCCGCTCGCGCTGGTAATCGAGGGCGGCGGCCAGCGCGCCCTCGGCGATGCCGATGGTCGCCGAGCTGATGCCGAGGGGGAACATCGTCGACCACGGCATCAGGTACAGCGTTTCGGTCATCCCGGCTTCGCGCTGGGCGGTGCCGTCCATGACTTTCATCGCGTCCATCGTCCGGTAGGACGGTACGAACGCATCCTTGACGATGACGTCCTTGGAGCCGGTTCCGCGCAGTCCCACCACATTCCACGAGTCCTCTACGATCTCGTAGTCCTTGCGCGGCAGGATCATGTGCAGCATCTGCGGCGGCATCAGTGGCTTTCCTTCGGCGTCACCGAGCATCGCGCCAAGGAAGATCCAGTCGCAGTGATCGGTACCCGAGCTGAACTGCCAGCGCCCGTTGAAGATGTAGCCGCCCTCGACGGGCGTGGCCACCCCCTGCGGTGCGTAGGGAGATGCGACCCAGGTGTCGACGTCGTCGGCCCAGATCTCGGCGGCGACCTTCGGGTCGGCGTAGGCGAGCTGGTACGGGTGCACGCCCACCACGCCGTTGATCCATCCGGCCGAGGGGTCCAGCGCCGCGGTGGCCATCACGGTCTCGGCGAATTCGCGCGGATGGACCTCCAAGCCGCCATGAGCCTTGGGTTGCAACAGGCGGATGTTTCCCGACGCCTTCATCATCTTGACGGTCTCGTCGGTGAGCTTGCCGATCTTCTCGGCTTCGGCGCCCTGGTGGCGCAGCTGGTCGGCGAGGTCGCGCACCCGGTCGATTACGCGCTCAGTCATGGTTCGGTCCTATCGTCGAGGGCTGTACTGATGGTGTACCGCTTTGATCCGGGCGGCGGGGGCCAATCCCGGTCAGTGGAAATGTGGGGACGGACGGCTCAGAACTCGACGTGGACGTCGTCGGAGACCGGACGTGCCTGGCAGCCGAGGATCACCCCATCGGCGATATCCTCGGGTTCGAGAATGTCGCAGGCGGCCATGTCCACCTCGCCGCGAACCACCGTGGCCGCGCAAGATCCGCACTGTCCCTCCTTGCAGGAATACGGAACGTCGACACCCGAGCGGATCAACACGTCGACCAACGTCGCCTGGCGTGGCCACCTCAGCCGGTGACTGGTGCCGTCCAGATCGACCTGAAGGTCGGCGGCGTCATCTTCGTCGGAAACTGTTGCCGGTGCGGTGGTGTCATCGGCGAACGGGTCACCGGACAGCGACTGGAACACCTCGAGGTGAATCCGGTCCCGCTCGACACCGGCCTCGAGAAGAGTCTCCTTGATGACCGCCATGAACGGGGCTGGCCCGCAGACGAAGGCCTCGAATCCCGTGGACCCGGCGAAAACGGTGTGGGCGAATCCGCTCAGCTGGGCGTGGGTCGGCAGGCCCTGAATCGACTCCAACCAGTGCAGCACCGTCAGCCGGCCTGCGTAGCGGGCGGCGAGTTCGCGTAGTTCGCCGGCGAAGATCACCGAGCGTTCGTCGCGGTTGGCGTAGCACAGGACCACCCGCCCGGTGCCGGCCGACAACACCGACTTCAAGATCGACATCACCGGAGTGATTCCGCTGCCCGCTGCCCACAGCAGAAAGTCGGTGTCGAGGCTTGCCGGGGTGAACAACCCCGAAGGCGGCAGTACCTCGAGGGTGTCGCCGACATCGACGTTGTCGCACAACCAATTCGAACCGTAGCCGTCGGCGGTGCGCTTGACCGTCACCTTGGGGGCGGGATCGCTGTGCGGTGAGCTGGCGAGGGAGTAGCACCGGGCCACCGATCCGGTCAGCTCGCTTGGCACCCGTAGCGTCAGGAATTGTCCGGGTCGATACGAAAATCGCTCCTGCTGGTCCTGCGGCACGGTGAAAACCAGAGAACGAGCGTCGGGGCTTTCATCGATGACATCGGCCACCGTGACAACGACGCTCCGTCTGGTCTGGAGGCTCGGGTCGGTCATGGGCCGAAATTCTCGCCGATGCAGCCGATGAGGCAATCCGCCGATTCCGGTGGTCGGGACGTCAGGTCTTGCGGTCCGGTGACCGGGAACTGTGGCGGTCGCGCGCGTGATCGGCGCCTACCGTTCGCCCTGTGAGCAGTGGATCGATGAGCGTCGTAGATGTTGTGGTGGTGGGCGCCGGCTTCGGTGGCCTGTACGCGTTGCACAAGTTCCGGTCGCAAGGGTTGTCGGTGCGAGTCTTCGAGGCCGCTCCGGAGGTGGGTGGCACCTGGTACTTCAACCGCTACCCGGGTGCACGTTGTGATGTCGAGAGTGTCGACTACTGCTACTCGTTCTCCGAGGAACTCCAACAGGAATGGACCTGGACCGAGAAGTACGCCACCCAGTCCGAAATCCTGAAATACATCAACTGGGTGGCCGACAAACTCGATCTGCGCCGCGACATCACGTTCGAGACCAGGGTGAGTTCGGCGGTGCTCGACGAGCAGACGCTGCGCTGGACCGTCACCACCGATGCCGGAGAAACCGTTGACGCGCGGTTCGTGGTCATGGCCACCGGCCCGTTGTCGGCGGCGATGACTCCTGACTTCCCGGGCCTGGACAGCTTCGCCGGCAACGTCTACCACACCGCGCACTGGCCGCATGAGGATGTGGATTTCACCGGCAAGCGCGTCGCCGTCATCGGCACCGGATCCTCAGGGATCCAGTCCATCCCGATCATCGCCGAACAGGCCGAGCAGCTCTATGTCTTTCAACGTACCCCGAATTACAGCGTGCCGGCCGGTAACCGGCCGCTGACGGAGGATGAGGTTGCCGAAACCAAGGCCAACTATGCCGAGCGGCGCCGGATGTCCTGGCGCAGTGGCGGTGGCTCACCACATGTCGCACACCCCAAACTCACCATGGAAGCCACGCCCGAAGAGCGTCACGATGCCTTCGAGAAGCGTTGGGAACTGGGCGGAGTGCTGTTCTCGAAGACGTTCACCGATCAGATGGTCTCTCTGGAAGCCAACGAGGAAGCCCGCAAGTTCTACGAGAACAAGATCCGTGCCGTGATCGACGATCCGGATCTGGCCGAGTTGCTGATTCCCGACGATCATCCGATCGGGACAAAGCGGATCTGTACCGATACCAACTACTTCCAGACGTTCAACCGTCCCAACGTCGAGCTGGTGAGTGTCCGTAAGACGCCGATCGAATCGATCGACGAAACGGGAATCAACACGTCCGACGCGCACTATGGCATCGACGCGTTGGTGTTGGCCACCGGGTTCGACGCGATGACCGGCACGCTGGCCAAGATCGACATCGTGGGCAGGGGTGGCAGGAAGCTGGCGGACGACTGGGCCGACGGGCCCCGCACCTACCTGGGTCTGGGTACCGATGGCTTCCCCAACCTGTTCCTGGTGTCCGGTCCCGGGGCACCGGCGGTGCTGGCCAACATGGTTCTGCATGCCGAAGCCCACGTGAACTGGATCGCCGACGCCATCGAGTATCTCGACCAGAACAGCTACGCGGCAATCGAACCGACGCCTGATGCCGTGGACAGTTGGATCGCCGAATGTGCCGAGCGTGCCGACGCCACGCTGTTCACCAAGGCCAACTCCTGGTACATGGGCGCCAACGTGCCCGGCAAGCCTCGGATGTTCATGCTGTTCATCGGCGGCTTCGGCGTGTACCTCGATATCTGCAACGAGGCAGCGGCCGATGGATACAGAGGATTCGAACTGCTGAAGGCGCCCTAGTGCCGAGTCTGGCGGACAAGGTTGTCCTGGTTACCGGCGCCGGCGGCGGTACCGGACGCGTGCATTGCGAACGCTTTGCCGACGTCGGGGCAGACGTCATCGCGCTCGACCGGACTGAGGCCACCGACGACCTACGAGAGACGGCCGAGCGAGTGCGGCACCGTGGCAGGCGTTGTGCCATCGGTACGGC
This sequence comes from Mycobacterium syngnathidarum, assembly GCF_001942625.1. Taxonomy (GTDB): domain Bacteria; phylum Actinomycetota; class Actinomycetes; order Mycobacteriales; family Mycobacteriaceae; genus Mycobacterium; species Mycobacterium syngnathidarum. Next base: position 22,992 of record NZ_MLCL01000019.1, on the reverse strand, counting down.
CGACATCGGCAGTCTCGCCGAGGTCACGTCCGCGGTCGACTCGGGTGTGACGACGTTGGGCCGACTCGACATCATCATCGCCAATGCGGGTATTCACACGGCGAACAGGCCGGCGTGGGAGATCAGCCCCCGGGAATGGCAACGCAATCTGGATGTCAACCTGACCGGTGTCTGGCACACCGTCAAAGCCGGTGTGCCCCATATTGGTTCCGAAGGCGGAACGGTGGTGATCATCAGCTCGACCAATGGATTACGCGGCACCGCCGGAACCGCCCACTACACAGCCAGTAAGCACGCGGCGGTGGGCCTCGCCCGCACACTCGCCAATGAACTCGGGCCGCAACGTATCCGGGTGAACACAGTCCATCCCGGGGCAGTCGCGACGCAGATGGTGCGAAACCCCGACACCTATAAGCGGTTGCGGCCAGATCTGGACAACCCCACCGAAGCCGATGCAATCGAAGTGCTCACCGCGCGAAACCTGCTCCCGGTGCCGTGGGTGGAACCTATCGATGTGGCCAATGCCGCGGTTTTCCTGGCTTCCGACCAAGCTCGATACATCACCGGCACCCAGCTCGTCGTCGACGCCGGCCTCACCCAGAAGACGACATGACCGGCCGGTTGAAGGGCAAGACCGCTGTGATCACCGGTGCTGCGCGCGGCATCGGCCGCGCCCAGGCCGTGCGCTTCGCGGAAGAAGGCGCGGACATCATCGCCGTCGATGTGTGCGGGCCGATCGACTCGGTGCAGGTGCCACCCAGCGCACCAGAGGATCTCGCAGAAACTGTTCGCCTCGTCGGGCAGGCGGGCGGTCGGATCGTCACCGGGATTGTCGACGTCCGGAACGCGGACGAACTCCATGACGTTGTCGACCGCGGCGCCACAGAGTTCGATGGGATCGATATCGTCTGCGCGACTGCGGGAATCACGTCGCGAGGCGCCGCCATCGAACTTTCCGAGGCGGCGTGGCGCACCATGCTCGACATCAACCTGACCGGGGTGTGGAACACCTGCGCTGCCACTGCGCCGCACCTGATCAAACGCGGCACGGGGTCGATGGTTCTGACCAGTTCGATCGCGGGTCTCCGAGGATTGGTGGGCGTCGCGCACTACACCGCCGCCAAGCACGGTGTCGTGGGGCTGATGCGTAGCCTTGCCCATGATTTGGCGCCCCATGGTGTGCGGGTCAACTGTGTGCACCCGACCAACGTCGACACACCGCTGATCCAGAACGATGCCGTGCGTAGCGGGTTCCGGCCCGACCTGGACCGTCCGCCCACCCGCGAGGAATTCGCCGCCGCCGCCACGCAGATGAACCTGCTCGCCGTGCCGTGGGTGCAGCCCGTCGACATCGCCAATGCCAGCTTGTTCCTGGCTTCGGACGAAGCCCGCTATATCACCGCGGTCAGCCTGCCGGTTGACGCCGGCAGTACCCAACGCTAGGAGGAAACATGACTGATCTCGCCAAGTACGGGCCGTGGGCCGTCATCGCCGGCGGTTCCGAAGGGGTGGGTGCCGAATTCGCCCGCCAACTGGCCAAAGCCGGATTCAACCTGGTGCTCGTCGCCCGCAAGCCAGGCCCGCTGACCGACACCGCCGACCAGTGCCGTGAGCTGGGTGTCGATGTGCGCGCCATATCGGTGGATCTGCTCGATCCGCAATCAGTTTCGCGGATCGCCGAGGACACCGCCGATATCGAGGTGGGGCTGCTCATCTACAACGCCGGCGCCAGCACCTGCAACGAGTTGTTCCTCGACACCGACCTGGCCGAGTTCCAGAAGGTCACCGACCTCAACGTGACCCGGATGCTTGAGATGGTGCAGCACTACGGACGCTCGATGGCAGACCGCGGCCGCGGTGGCATCATGATCGTCGGCTCGCTCTCGGGATACATGGGTGCGTGGCGGCACTCCATCTATGCCGGTGCCAAGGCGTTCTCCAGGATGTTCGCCGAAAGTCTCTGGCTGGAACTGCGTGAGCACAATGTGGACGTACTCGAACTGGTGCTGGGTGTGACACGTACCCCGGCGATGGAGCGGGTCGGATTGAACTTCGATGCTCCCGGGATCCTGGTCAACGAGCCGGCGGAAGTGGCTACCGAGGGACTGGCCCACTTGGCCGACGGACCGGTGTGGGTGGCCGGCGGCAACGCGGACCGCGCGGAAGCCAATAGCGCTCCTGACCGATCCCGCGTGGTGTTGGAAACTCATCGGGCGATCGCGGAGCTCATCGCGGGGACGCACTGACCGTGCGGCTGGGTCTGTCAACACCGGTGGTGGTGCAGGTCCCTGGCGTGGCATCACCCTGGGAGACCGAAGCTGGGATCGCTGATCTGGCTCGAATATCGGCATCGGCAGATGATCTCGGTTTCGACTACCTGACCTGCTCAGAACATGTGGCGGTGCCGGCGCAGGATGCGGCGGTCCGGGGTGCGGTGTACTGGGATCCGCTGGCAACGCTGGGGTTTCTGGCCGCGCACACCCGACGGATCCGACTTGCCACGTCAGTGCTCGTATTGGGGTACCACCACCCGCTGGAGATCGCCAAGCGGTACGGAACCTTGGACCGCGTCAGTGCCGGCCGTTTGGTCCTTGGCGTCGGAATCGGTTCCCTGAAGGCGGAATTTGAACTGATCGACGCGCGGTGGTGGCAGCGTGCAGAACGGGCTGACGATGCGCTGCGCGCGCTGCGCGCCTCATTGTCCAGTGCCACGCCGAGCTACCACGGTCCGTTCTACGACTACGAGGACATGACGGTATTGCCGCATGCCGAGCAGCAGCAGGTACCGATCTGGGTCGGTGGTCGCAGCGCTGGATCGTTGCGACGGGCCGTGAAGTTGGCCGACGGTTGGATGCCGTTCGGGCTGAGCCCCGAGTCGGTGCGGGACCTGCTCGACGACGTCGATCTTCCCACCGAGTTCGACGTGTTGCTCTCGGCCACGGTGGATCCGGAGGCCGACCGCGTTGGCACTCGAAAGCGGTTGGCGACACTACGTGATGCCGGCGCGACGGCGGTTACCTGCGCAGTGCGGGCCGACAGCGTGGACCACTACTGCGAGCAACTCGCCCGACTGCGTGACATCGAGGAGCAGTGATCATGACCATCGAACGGCAGATCCTCGATCGGCTGCAGCGACTCGAAGATGAACTGGCCATCACGAAACTGATTGCTTCATACGGTCCGTCGGTTGATGCGGGGAATGCCGAGAATGCCGCTGCACTGTGGGCGCCCGACGGTACCTATGACGTCGAAGACTGGCTGATGACCGGGAGGAAAGGTGTGCATCAGATGGTCGGCTCGACAGCGCACCAGGGTCTGGTGGCTGCGGGTTGCTGCCATTTCCTCGGCCCGGCAGTGGTCACGGTCGACGGCGACAGCGCCGTCGCGGTGTGTGAATCACTCGTGCTGTTGCGCGATGGCGCATCCGACTACCGGGTGTGGCGGGCCACCGCCAACCATTTCGCGTTGGCCCGTGTTGACGGGCAATGGCAGATCACGACACGCACCAGTCGGCTGCTCAACGGGAATCCGTACGCGCATACTCTGCTCAACCTGGGGTTGGCGGGAGCGCCTGTCCCCGAGCAGATCTGAGAGGCTGCGATGTCCGCTACTGATTGCCCTCTGGTGTTCTTTTCGTTCGTCGCGCTCGACAGTGGAGGAGCGGAGGAACACCGCCGCTACAACGAATGGCATCAACTGGATCATCGCCCAGAGAATCTTGCGCTGCCCGGAGTCGCGTGGGGAGACCGGTGGAGCCGCGCGGCCTCCTGCCGCGAGGTCTCAAGGGTCGAACCCGCACAGGCCGATACCGACTATGTCGCGATGTACTGGTTCCGTTCTCCCGTGGAGCAGTCGGTGCGGGAGTGGGAACAGCTCGGGGCGGACTCATTTCAGTGGGGTCGCGGACCGATGATCCCCGGCGTGCGCCGCACAGTGCTCGCATTCTTCCGACCGGTCAAGGGCTACGCCGCTGCCTCGGCCTTGGTGTCGCCCGGCGTGATCCCGTACCGGCCCAACCGGGGGGCTGCACTTGACGATGACCCGGTTTGCCGAACCCTACGGCGCCGAAGCTCACGAGCATCACCGATGGGAGGACCGGGTGGCGATCCCGGCTCTGCTGGAAATGGACGGTGTGGCGGGGGCGTGGACTTTCGCACTGGATCGCCACCAGCACAATGGGCTGGGCCTTCGTTCCTCGGAGGCGGCAGATCCGCCCGGCGGCCTGCGCATCCGTCTGCTCTACCTCGATGACGATCCCGTCCGCGTCACCGGCCGGATCAGGGACCGGCTGGCTGACAAGGCGCCTGGAACCGCACCCGGTGAGTGCGTCATCGACACGCCACTGAACGCGATCATACCCTGGCAGGACTGGTGAGAATGGGTACCTATGCGGTGACCGGATCGGCGTCGGGGATGGGCCGCGCGGCGGCCGAGCGGCTGCGGATCGGCGGGCACCGCGTGATCGGTGTCGATTTGCGCGATGCCGAGGTGATCTCGGATCTCTCGACTGCACAAGGCCGTTCGGACGCCGCTGCTGCGGTGCTTGCGTTGGCTGAGGGTCGGCTCGACGGCGCAGTGATGGCGGCAGGTGTCGGTCCGCTCCCGGATCGCAACGCGGTACGGCTGATCCTGTCGGTCAACTATCTCGGGGTGGTGGACCTGCTCGAGAAGTGGCGACCGGCGTTAGAGGCCTGTGGCAACGCAAAAGTGGTTGTCGTTGGTAGCAATTCGAGTACCACGATGCCGATGGTGCCGGTGCGCGCGGTGCGGGCTCTGCTGCGCGACGATCTTGACCGTGCGGCCAAGACCCTGCATCGGTACCGCGCGGTCGCACCGTCGCTCAGCTATGGTGCATCGAAGATTGCGGTATCGCGATGGGTGCGGCGCAATGCGGTGCTGCAGAGCTGGGCAGGTGCCGGGATCCGACTGAACGCGATTGCTCCAGGCGCGATCCGGACCCCGCTTCTGGAGAAACAGCTGGCGTCCCCACGAGAAGCCAAGGCGGTGCAGTCCTTCCCAGTTCCCGTCGGCGGCTTCGGCAATCCTGATCATCTCGCGGAGTGGATGGTCTTCATGCTCTCTGATGCGGCTGAGTTCCTATGCGGCAGCGTCATCTTCGTCGATGGTGGATCAGATGCCCATTTCAGACCAGATGATTGGCCTCGGCGGGTACCCACATCCCGGATTCTCAACTATGCCTTGAAGTATGTGCGCTGCTAGGTTCTTGTCACCTACCCCCGACGGCTGCAACTGTGGGCTCGCCGGTTCGATGGATCATGGCCGGCGTAACCACGCGATGCGCTGCTCGTGACTGGCTCGCGCCGTTGCGGGGCACATCTGAAAGGCTATGGCAGATAGCCCATGACGCGCTGTGTACAGCCGCGGCGACGGGCTCGATCCGCGTCGACCTGGCGGGCCCGCACAGCGACAGCGCGAATTGATTGCCTCCCTCGCTCACGCTGATCGGAGCGGCCACGACGGTGACTCCCCGCTCACAACCCTCGGCATCGACGGCAACCCCGCCGCGAGCGCGTACGGCGGCCAGGCTTCGATCCAACTCCGCCCGGTTGCGAATTCCGTACGGCGACGTCACCGCGTACCGCAACTCTGGCCAGGCTGACTCGTCCATCTGCGCCAGGAGCGCTCTGCCGGCGGCACTCTGTTCCACGGGCTGCTTGAAACCGACCTGCCAACAACTGCCGGAGCTGGGCCACATGCCGAAGCGTTCGATGTGCAGCACGTGCGTACCTGACAGGACGCTGAGATGAGCCGTCAGGCCGGTACGACGGTGTAGGTCCGCCATCACCGGCAGTGCCGCTTCGGGAACTCGACGCTGCCGTACTGCCTGGCGGCCGAATTCGAACATCTTCAGACCCAGTGTGTATTCGGCGCCATGGCGTTCGATCCAGCCGAGCTGGACCAGTCCCTGCAGGATGCGATGAGTCGACGAGCGGGGAACGTTCGAATACCGGGTGATTTCCGCCAGTGTGAGTGTTTGGCGCGCGCCGAAGACCTCCAGAAGCGCAGCCGCCCGATTGAGCAGCGCTATGGGAGCAGCGTCGTCATCCGACGTTGGCACAAATCCCTCCATACCTGTCATACTCTGCACACATGTCACAACGTGACAGGTGTGAGTCTAGGCACAGCGTGCCTGCGAAGTAAAGGAGACCGCGTGCCGGTGCGACGACAATCAGCGAATGCCCAAAGGTAAGGGGCCGACGCTCACCGAGCGTCGCGCTGAGGAATTGCGGCTCAACATCGCCAGGACCGCATGCGACATCTTCATCGCCGACGGCGACACCACGGCAACCGTGGAGCGCATCTGCGCCGAAGTCGGCATCGCGACGCGAACCTTCTACCGTCACTTCCCCGTCAAGGAAGACGTCCTGGGCCCGCTGTTCCGGCGCAGCGAGAACCACATGCGTAGCCTGTTGTCCTCTGCCGCAGCGGATTCCGATCCGGTCGAGGTTCTCGTCGATATGTTCACCGTGGAAGTCCGGCAGCGCAGGACAGCCGACGTCCAGCACCGCGAGTCCGTTGAGATCGGACGGAAACTGATGGCGCTGGTCGCCGAGACTCCGCAGTATCGCCTGCGATGGCTGGACTGGAGTGCCACCCTGGCCGACTCCATCACCGAGTTCCTGGCGCGCCATTTCGAACTCGGGGACGACGAGTTCGCCCGAGCGCTACCGAGCAGGCTCATCATCCACGTCAGTGGCAATGCCTACATCTGGTGGACGGACGCCAAAGAACTTCACGAACTCGATGAGTTGGTGGCTGCGCACCGGTCGGGAATCGGCATGGTGCTGTCCGGCCTGCAGCGGTCGGACCGTAGTAGCTAGTCCCTGGTCAGGAAGCCGGTCACCACGGATTCGAAAGCGCACTTCGCCTCGATCATGGCCCAGTGCCCACAGTTGGGGAACACGTGAAGCTCGGCGTTGGGGATCGTCCGCATCGGAATCAGCGCCATATCAAGCGGACTCACGCGATCATCGCGTCCCCATGTCAGCAGTGTCGGCGCCGACACCTTGTGCATCCGTGCCCACGGCATGGGCAGGTCTGAGGCGGCCATCGAGGCCATCATCGCTGCAAACGCCGCCTTGCCGTACATGCGGCGTGCGGCAGCCAACGTCTCCGGGTCGGTCGCCAGCGCCCAACGCTCCTCGATCAATTCCTCGGTGACCAACGACCGGTCGTAGACCATGGAATGAAGCCAGTCGATCAAGCGTTGCCGAGTCGGGTCCTCGGTGAATTCCTGGAGCAGACGGATTCCCTCGCTCGGCCCGGGGGAGAAGATCGTGGTACCGATCCCGCCGATCGTCACGAGTCGGCCGACCCGCTCGGGCGCGTTGATCGCCGTGTTTATGCCGACGCCGCCGCCCATGGAGTTTCCGACGATGTCCACCCGTTTGATACCGAGCGCATCCAGGAACGGAGTCACGGCGCCCTGGGCCGTGACCATCGGGTGCCCGCCCCAGTCGTCGGAAACTCCGAAACCTGGGAACTCCAGGACCAGGCAGCGGAAGCGTTCGGCGAACGTCGGTAGCACCCCGCGGAAGTTGCGCCACCCGGTGACTCCCGGGCCCGATCCGTGCAGGAACAGCACGGTGGGGCCGCGGCCGACATCGTAGTAGCGCAAAGCGCCTGCGGGGGTATGGATTTCACGGAGAGTGTCCGTGGTACCGGCTCCGTCGGTGACCGAAACAGAATTCGACACGGCGTTTTCTTTCCTGTGGCTGACTTGTCGCACTCAGCCTCACACGGGGGTGTGGGGTGTGGCAACGGCATGTTCCGCTGACCGGGTCAGCGGCGGGTTTTGACGGCCCCGAAGGCAGATTCCCGGTAGGTGGGATACGCGGTGGCGCGACCGGTGGCGAACTGTGATCGTTCCCGGTCGAGGCATGTGGTCCGGGTCATACCAACCCACCGGATCTGATTCAGGCCAAGAACGGAGAACTCGATGTTGCAGCGACAACTCGCCGGCCCACTCGAGGGGGTGGGTGGGTTGTTCGCCATGTCGGTGGACGCCGCCAGATTCGTGGTGCGCAGACCATTCCAATGGCGCGAATTTCTCGACCAATCCTGGTTTGTGGCAAGGGTTTCCATGGCACCGACACTGCTGGTGGCGATCCCGTTCACCGTTCTGGTGTCGTTCACCCTGAACATCCTGCTGCGCGAACTCGGTGCGGCCGACTTGTCGGGCGCGGGGGCGGCCTTCGGCGCGGTGACCCAGGTCGGGCCGATGGTGACGGTGCTGATCGTGGCCGGCGCCGGCGCCACCGCCATGTGTGCCGACCTCGGATCGCGCACCGTCCGCGAAGAGATCGATGCCATGGAGGTGCTGGGCATCAACCCGATCCAGCGCCTGGTCACTCCGCGCATGCTGGCGTCGGGTCTGGTGGCGCTCCTGCTCAACAGCGTTGTGGTCATCATCGGAATCCTTGGCGGATACCTGTTTTCGGTGTTCGTTCAAGACGTCAACCCCGGTGCGTTCGCGGCGGGTATCACCCTGCTCACCGGTATCCCGGAGGTCGTCATCTCCTGCGTCAAGGCGGCATTGTTCGGGCTGATCGCCGGGCTGGTGGCCTGCTACCGCGGGCTGACCGTCTCCGGTGGCGGTGCCAAAGCGGTGGGGAATGCTGTCAACGAAACTGTTGTGTACGCCTTCATGGCGTTGTTCGTGGTCAACGTGGTGGTCACCGCCATCGGCATTCAGATGACGACGCGATGACGGGGGCATCGGCCGTACTGCAATCGGTCTATCCGCGGCTGTCCCGGGCCGTGCGACGGCCCGGAGCCACGTTGAGCGGCATCGGTGACCATGTGCTGTTCTACGGCCGGGCCCTGGCAGGCATGCCGCATGCTGCGGTGCACTACCGCAAAGAAGTGGTCCGCCTGATCGCCGAGATCTCAATGGGTGCAGGCACATTGGCCATGATCGGCGGCACGGTGGTGATCGTGGGGTTTTTGACCCTGGCCACCGGCGGCGTGCTGGCGATCCAGGGCTACAGCTCGCTGGGCAACATCGGCATCGAAGCACTTACGGGCTTCCTGGCCGCCTTCATCAACGTCCGGATCTCGGCGCCCATCGTGGCCGGCATCGGTCTGGCCGCCACCTTCGGTGCCGGCGTCACCGCCCAGCTCGGGGCGATGCGCATCAACGAGGAGATCGACGCGCTGGAATCGATGGCGATCCGGCCCGTCGAATATCTGGTGTCCAGCCGGATCGTGGCCGGGATGATCGCCATCACCCCGCTGTACTCGATCGCGGTGATCCTGTCGTTCGTGGCCAGTCAGTTCACTACGGTCGTGCTGCTCGGGCAGTCCGGTGGCCTGTACGGGCACTACTTCAGCACCTTCCTCAATCCGATCGACCTACTCTGGTCGTTCCTGCAGGCGCTGCTGATGGCATTGGCGATTCTGCTCGTGCATACCTACTTCGGCTTCTTCGCCACTGGCGGCCCGGCCGGGGTCGGCGTCGCCGTCGGCAATGCGGTCCGGACGTCACTGATCGTCGTCGTCTCGATCACGCTGCTGATCTCGCTGGCCGTCTACGGCTCCAACGGCAATTTCAACCTCTCCGGCTAGGGAAGGCATCTGATGTCACACGACGCTAAACGTCTTCTGACGGGATTGACCACGGTGGTGGTGATCGCCGCGATCATCACCGGCGCCATCGTGCTGTTCCGCGGTGGGGTGGCGCCCACCGCTGCGGTGACCGTCCTCTCGCCGCGGGCCGGTCTGGTGATGAACCCGGAGGCCAAGGTCAAACTGCACGGTGCGCAGGTCGGCAAGGTCGTCGCCATCGAGACGTTGCCGGACGGGCAGGCGGCGCTGCACCTAGCGATGAATCCTGATGACCTGCAGCTGATTCCAGAGAATACCGGCGTCGAGATCGCATCCAGCACGGTGTTCGGTGCCAAATTCGTCCAACTCGTCCCGCCGGCGGAGCCGTCGTCGGCATCGATGTACGGGGGCCAGGTGCTCGATGCGAGGCACACCACCGTCGAGATCAACACGGTGTTCGAGCAACTGGTGTCGGTGCTGGCACAGATTCAGCCGGAAAAGCTGAACGAGACCTTGGGAGCGATGGCTCAGGCGATCGACGGCCGCGGTGACAAGATGGGACAGACCTTGGTCGATCTGGAGGCCCTGCTGGCGAAGATCGCCCCCAGTCTTCCGACGATGAGCCACGAGATGGCCGTGGCACCACAGGTGTTCAACGCGTACGCCGATGCCGGACCAGAACTCATGGACACCGTGCGCAACGCGACCAAGCTCAGCGACACGCTCATCGAGCACCGAAACGATCTGGATGCGTTGCTCGTCAGCGCGATCGGACTGGCTGATGTCGGCACTGACGTGGTGGGCAGCAACAGCGCCGCCATCACCGATTCCATGCGGCTGCTGGCGCCGACCACCAATTTGACCAATCAGTACAACGCGGCACTCAACTGCGCGCTGAAAGGCATGGAGCCACTGGCGATGGGGCCGCCGCAGCCACTACCCGGCGTCATGCTGCTGGACTCGTTCCTGCTGGGCACCGAACGCTACCGCTACCCGGGCAACCTGCCCAAGGTCGCCGCCACCGGCGGCCCACAGTGCCAGGGCCTGCCCGAAGTCGGCTTCGAACAACGGCCGCCGTTCATTGTCACCGACATCGATGCCAACCCGGCGCAGTACGGAAACCAAGGAATCCTGTTGAACTCCGAGGGACTCAAGCAGGCCTTGTACGGCCCGCTCGACGGTCCGCCCCGCAACACACCCCAGATTGGACAACCGGGATGACGCGCAGCATCGGCACCGCGATCAAGTTCGGCGTGTTCGGCGTGACGATGTTGCTCCTGACCGCAGCGTTGTTCGCGATCATGGGCCAGTACCGCACCGGGACGACCAACGGTTATTCGGCCGTGTTCAGCGACGCGTCCAGCCTGAAGGTCGGCGATTCCGTGCGAGTAGCGGGCATTCGCGTCGGTACGGTCAAGGACGTTGCGTTGCAACCTGACAACACCGTGCTGGTCAACTTCGACTCTGATCGTGAAGTGGTCATGACGACCGGCACCAAGGTCGCGGTGCGCTATCTCGACCTTGTCGGCAACCGTTATCTGGAACTGCTGGAGGGCCCGGGCTCGACCAAGATCCAGCCGGCAGGTTCGCAGATCCCGCTCGAGCGCACCGAGCCGGCGCTGGATCTCGATCTGCTGCTCGGTGGGCTCAAGCCCGTCATTCAGGGACTCAACGCCCAGAATGTCAACGCGCTGACGAACTCGCTGATCCAGATCCTGCAGGGCCAGGGCGGCACTGTGGAATCGCTGATGGCGCACACGACCTCGTTCACCCAGGCCCTCGCCGACAACGGACAGACTGTGCAACAGCTGATCGACAACCTGAAAACCACCGTGGCAACGGTTGCCAAGGACGGTGACAAATTCTCGGGGGCCGTCGACCAACTGCAACAACTCATCACCGGTCTGTCCCAGGAACGCGATCCCATCGGCGAGGCGATCACCGCGCTGGACAACGGAACCGCCTCTCTGACAGACCTCATGACCCAGGCCCGGCCGCCCCTGTCAGGCACCGTCGATCAACTCAGCCGACTGGCGCCGCTGCTCTCGAATGAGGACGACATGGCGCGGATGGACCTTTCGTTGCTGAACGCACCCAAGAACTACCGCAAGCTGGTCCGGTTGGGGGCCTACGGCAGCTTCATCAATCAGTACCTGTGCGGCATGAATGTCCGGGTCACCGACCTGCAGGGGCGCACCGCGTACTTCCCGTGGATCATGCAGAACACCGGACGCTGTGGGGAGCCCTGATGCTGAAATACCGCGGATCGCATCTCATTCGGAGCGGACTGATCGGGATCGTGCTGATCGCGATGGTCATCGCTGTCGGGCTCCAACCTCAGGCACTGTGGTCCTGGGCCACGTCGGTGAAGTACCATGCGCTGTTCGCCGAGGCCGGTGGGATCACCACCGGTAACGACGTCAAGATCTCCGGGGTCACCAAGGGCCTCGTCACCGACGTGAGCCTGAGTCACGGCAAGGCGCTGGTGACCTTCACTCTCGACAGCAAGGTGCGCCTGGGCTCCGCGACCACCGCGCACATCCGCACCGGAACCATGCTCGGTGCCAGGATGCTCACCCTCGAACCGGGCGGCGCGGGCACAATGCGCGCCTCCGACACCATCCCCATCACCAGGACGGCGTCACCGTATTCGTTGACCAATGCCGTCGGTGACTTCACCAACAACACGGCCGGCACCGACACGGCTGCGCTCACGCAATCCCTGGACACGTTGTCGGACACCATCGATCGCATGGCGCCGCAACTGGGACCAACGTTCGAGGGTCTGTCCCGGCTGTCGGAAACCCTGAACAGTCGCAACGAATCGCTGTCCAACCTGCTCAAGAGCGCTGCCGACGTGACCGGCATCCTCTCCAAGCGCAGCGAGCAGGTCAACACACTGCTGCTGGACGCGAACGCGTTGACCGGGGTGCTCGACCAACGCCGGTACGCGATAGTCAACCTGCTGGCCAACACCTCGGCGCTGTCTCAGCAGCTGTCCGGACTCGTCCACGACAACGAAGAAGAGCTCGCACCCACCCTCAAGCAGCTCAACTCGGTGACGGCGATGCTGGAGAAGAACCGTGACAACATCGCGGCAGCCCTGGCGGGTCTCGCCAAATACCAGGTCACTCAGGGTGAATCGGTGAACAACGGCTTCTACTACAACGCCTTCGTCGGGAACCTCCTGCCGGCGCAGACTCTTCAGCCCTTCCTCGACTATGCCTTCGGATTCCGGCGCGGTACCAACGCCGGACAACCGCCGGACAATGCCGGTCCGCGCGCCGAATTCCCATGGCCCCACAACGGTATTCCTGGAGGAAGTCGATGATCGCCCGCAACCGCAAGCGGATCAGCCGTACCGTGTTGGTGCTGCTCGCCGTGCTGGCCCTGGCCGGCACGGTGGTGATCGTGCGGCAGACCGTCTTCAAGCCGACCACCATCACCGCGTACTTCACCTCCGCCACCGCGATCTACCCGGGCGACGAGGTCCGCGTGGCAGGCGTCAAGGTCGGCTCCATCACGAGCATCGAACCGGTCGGGGGACAGGCGCGGATCACTCTCGCCGTCGATCACGGCGTGAAGATTCCGGCCGACGCCAAGGCGATCCTGATGGCGCAGAACCTGGTGGCCGCTCGTTATGTGCAGCTGGCCCCGGCCTATGAAGATTCCGGACCGACCATGGCCGACGGTGCCCAGATCGGTGTCGAGCGCACCGCGGTGCCCGTCGAGTGGGACCAGGTCAAGGACCAGCTGATGCGGTTGGCGAGCGATCTGGGACCGCTCAACGGGGCGTCGGCCACCTCGCTGAGCCGCTTCGTCGACAGTGCCGCCGCCGCCATGAACGGCAACGGTGAGAAACTGCATGAGGCGATCAGCCAGTTGTCCGGAGTTGCAAAGATCCTCGGCCAGGGGAGCGGCGATCTCGTCGGCACCATCAAGAACCTGCAGGTCTTCGTCACGGCACTGCGGGACAGCAACGCCCAGATCGTAGAATTCCAGGGACATCTCGCCAACGTCACCAGTGTTGTCGACGGGAGCCGTTCCGACCTGGACGGTGCTCTGACCAATCTGGCCGATGCAGTCGGCAACGTCCGGCGGTTCATCGCCGGCACGCGCGATCAGACCGCTGAGCAACTGGAGCGGTTGAACAACGTCACCCAGAATCTGGTGGACAACAAGACCAAGCTGGAGAATGTCCTGCACGTCGCGCCCAACGCGATCGCCAACGGTTACAACATCTACAACCCCGACAGTGGGACCGCCGTCGGTGCTTTCGCGCTGTCGAACTTCGCCGATCCGGTTTCGGTGGTGTGCTCGGCGATCTCGGCGGTGAAGAACGCCACGGCGTCCGAATCTTCCAAGCTGTGTGCCCAGTACCTCGGGCCTGCCCTGTCGTTGATCAACTTCAACTACCTGCCGATGCCTTTCAACGCCTACCTGCGCAAGGCGCCCAGCCCGGAGAATCTGGTGTACACCGATCCCAATCTCGCACCCGGCGGGGCCGGCGGGCGTCCGCAGCCGTACGCGGACCAGCAGCCGGCGGTGTCGGCCTACACCGGTGCTGGTGACGTGGCGCCCCCGGCGGGATGGGGTGCGCCCCCGGGCCCGCCGGGCTCGTATGCACCCAACGGACTTCCCGCGAACCCGTCACCCGCGGCCTATCCCGGATCACCGATCGTCTCGGACACGCCGGTGCAAGCACCGAAGTCGTTGGGGGACATGCTTCTACCCGCCGAGATGGCTCCGGCCCCCGCACCACCCGCCCCAGGAGGCACCCCATGAGCGCTCGGAGGTCATTGACGCGGCTGGCCGTGGTAGCTGCCTGCGCGGCGGCGAGCCTGACCGGCTGTGCGTTCCACGGACTGAACTCGCTGCCGCTGCCCGGCACGGTGGGGCGCGGGGCTGACGCCACGACCTACCACGTCGAGCTCGCCAATATCGGTACGCTGGAGGCCAATTCGCCGGTCATGATCGGTGATGTCATCGTGGGCAGCGTCTCCCGCATGGTGGTGAAGGGCTGGCACGCGGACGTGGAGGTCTCGGTCAAGCCGGACGTCGTCGTTCCGGCCAACGCGGTCGCGACCGTCGGTCAGACCAGCCTGCTGGGCTCCATGCACATCGCACTCGACCCCCCGCTGGGGCAGTCACCGTCAGGGCGGCTGTCACCGGGCGCCACGCTCGAGCTCAACCAGACTTCGACTTATCCGTCGACCGAACAGACCTTGTCGTCGCTGTCGGTCCTCGTCAACGGTGGTGGTCTGGGCAAGATCGGTGACCTGGTCACCGAATTCAACGCCGCGCTCAACGGCCGCGAAGACCAGATTCGCGATCTCCTCACCCGGCTCGACGACATCGTGGGGATGTTCGCCAACCAGCGCGACGACATCAACGCTTCGATCACGGCACTGAACCGGTTGGCGGGCACGCTGTCCGGACAGCAAGAGGTGATCACCACGGCGCTGGAACGGATCCCGCCGGCCTTGGACGTCCTGGTCAAGGAACGCCCCCGCATCACAACCGCACTGGAGAAGTTTGGGAAGTTCAGCGACACCGCCACCAAGCTTGTCCATGCGACGCGGGACGACCTGCTGACCAATCTGCGCAACCTCGAACCCACAGTGAAGGCACTGGCCGACGTCGGTCCGAATCTGGGCACCGTGTTGGCCTATGCACCGGCTTTCCCATATCCGCAGAACTTCATTGACCGGGCGATTCGCGGGGACTACCTCAACGAGTTCATCACCTTCGACTTCACCGTCCCGCGGCTGAAGCGAGGATTGTTCCTGGGGACCAGGTGGGGCCAGGAGGGCTTGCCGTTGACACCGGCGCCCGGCGATCCCTGGTTCTCGAACTACACCAAGGATCCCCTGAACATGCCACTGACTCCGCCACCTCCCGCGGTGGCCACGATGCCGCCGCTGGTCGACCCGGCTCCGGACGAAGGGCAGTCCGATCCGCCGGCCGCAACGCCACCTTCCGACCCTGCAGCAGCGCCGAACGGAGGTGGCAACTGATGCTCACCCGCTTTGTCCGAATTCAGCTGATCATCTTCGCGGTGGCGTCGGTGATCGGGATGGCTCTGATGGGCATCGTGTACATGCAGGCACCCACCCTGTTGGGAATCGGGCGGATGACGGTGACCCTGCAACTGCCCGGAACCGGTGGCCTGTACCAGTTCTCGAACGTGACGTACCGCGGCGTGCAGATGGGGAAGGTCACCGAGGTGCGGCCAACCCGTGACGGAGCGGTGGCCACACTGTCGCTGAACACGTCACCCAAGGTGCCCGCGGACCTGCACGCCGCAGTCCTCAGCGTGTCGGCAGTGGGCGAGCAGTACGTGGATCTGCAGCCCCGCAACGACTCGGGACCGTATCTCCACGACGGGTCGGTCATCCCGGCATCCAGCACGTCGATTCCCCAAGCCGTGGGGCCTATGCTCGATCAGGTCAGTTCACTCATGGGCAGTATCCCGAAGGACAAGATCAGCCCGCTGCTCGACGAAACCTTCAAGGCCTTCAACGGGACCGGGAATGACATGGGAGCGCTGCTCGACTCCTCGTCGAGACTGATCAACGAGGCGAACGCTGCCTCCGATCAGTCCCGGGCGCTCATCGACGACGGTGCGCCCTTGCTGGACGGGCAGGCCGAGTCGGTCGATGCGATCCGCACCTGGGCCCGGAGCATGGCCGGAATAACCAAGCAGGTCGCCGACGACGACCAGCACGTGCGCACCCTGCTGAAGGACGGGCCGGGAACCGCGGACGAAGCATCCCGCTTGTTCAATCAGGTCAAACCTACGTTGCCTCTGTTGCTCGCCAACCTCACCAGCTTGGGTCAGGTCGGGGTGACCTACCACCCGTCGTTGGAGCAATTGCTGGTGCTGCTGCCGCCAACCGTGGCCTCTACGCAGTCATACGGTGCGCCGAAGAACAATCCGGTTGGAATGTCGCTGGGCGACTTCACCCTCAACATCGGAGATCCGCCTGCGTGCACCGTCGGATTCCTACCGCCGTCGGCGTGGCGGTCTCCGGAGGACACCAGCGACATCGACACCCCCGACGGGTTGTATTGCAAACTGCCGCAGGATTCGCCGATCGGTGTCCGCGGAGCACGCAACTACCCGTGCATGGGGAAACCCGGGAAACGTGCTCCCACTGTCGAAATCTGTAACAGCGACCGACCTTACGAGCCTTTGGCGATGCGCCAGCACCCCCTCGGCCCCTACCCGATTGATCCCAATCTGCTGGCGCAGGGGATAGCGCCGGATTCGCGGGTCGACCGGGACGGAGCCATCCACGGCCCGGTCGAGGGCACCCCGATGCCGCCGGCTGCCGCGCCTTCCGAAGGACCTGTGGAGGAGCCTGTCGCACCGCCTGCAGGTGAGGTGCCTCCGAGTCCGGACGCCCCGACGATAGCACCGAGTGCATTCACTCCCAATGGATCTCATGGCCCGTCGGTCGCGATCGCCACCTACGACCCGAAGTCGGGGCGGTACGCCACACCGGACGGCAAGGTGTACCGGCAGACCGATCTGGTGCCGTCGACCGGCGACCCGACGTGGAAAGACCTGTTCACCACCTGATTGCCCGTGAATGCCAAAGTCCCCGCAATAGAAGCCATTGCGGGGACCTTGGTGTACCTGACCGAGTAACTGAAAGGCTATGCGTTCAGGCGGTTTTCACGAGTTTGAACGGCATCGTGATAAACACGACTTTGCTGGTGCCGCACGACCCGCTGACCCCGGTGGTCGAGTCCTCACCCAGCAATGTCGTCGACGCCGGATCGGTTGCGGTGGCGTCCGCGTTCGAGGGAAAGAAGCGGTACACCTGCAGACCCGGGCCTGCGGTCCCGTCGCCGCAGGGCTGCCAGTTGTCCACGGTCTTCTTGACGTACCAGACGCCGCTCTTCTTGTAGATGGGTGCGCTCCAGCCCCAGTCGGTGTCGACCGTGCCGGTGCACTCACTCGGGTAGCTGCACGTTGTCGAGATCGTCCAGGTGCCACGGATACTGGCCTCGTCGTGGAAGATGTCGTTCGTCTTGGCCCACTCGCCGTTCGACGTGGCGATGTAAGTGCCGTTGAGGCCCCAACTCGGAGACGCCGCGGCAACCGGGCTGCACAAGCCGGCCACCCCAGTGGCGGTGAGCACCGCCGCCCCGATGAACGCAGTCGACACCCGCATGACCAAACTCCTCTGTACGCCGGCCACCGGTGGTCGCCGCGGCAGTGTTCACTGTGCAACGTCTTCTGTCTTCTGACGGACAATGTCCCACCTAGTGGGCCATGAGCTGGCGGCCGGATTCAGCCGTGCCACAGTGTCGTACGTGCGAATACCGTTGGTAGCCACGGCAGGACTGCTCGTTGCGGCGGCGATGATCGCCCCGTCGCCGGCGAGCGCAGAGCCTGTCGGCTGCAGTGAACCCTCATGCGTACCCGGAATCACCGGTGGCGTCGTGCTCGGCGCGCCGTGCTCGGATACCGCGTACTACGTCTTCGGCACCACTTCTTGGGGCCGTTTGGTGTTCTGCGGGTCGCCGCGTCGCTACGAGCCGCGCTACTTCCGGTCACCGCCACTGAAGGGCGTCCGCGAGGAGAACACACCATGTACCGGCTTCGAGAATTCTGTCGCACAGGCGCCCGATGGGCTGTTCCTGAGTTGTGTGTCGAGCGATGGAACGAGCAGGTGGCTTCGTGGTGACCTCTGACGCGCGGTACCGCACAGGCGCGGTCACTGCACTTCTGGCCTTCGGCCTCGGTGCCGGTGTGGCGGCGGCGGTCCCGGCACAGGCCGATGACGCACCGATGGTGCATCGGGTGACGTACACGGTCACTGCCGAGCAGCCGACGACGGTCGGCATCTACTACCGAGAGGTCGATCCGCCCACATGGGCCGACTACAGCCACAATCCGTATGAGTTCAGTCCCAGGGACGATCTCACATTGGAACCGGGAAAGCCCTGGGTCCGCGAGACCATGCTCGCCGACCCGATGAAGTGGGCCATGGTCACCGTCACCACGGCCGGATTGGCTCCGCAACCTACCCAGACCCTGCGGTGTGAACTGGCCATCGACGGAAACCTCGTCGACCGGGCCGACGGGCCCAAAGGGGCGTTGTGCTCACTGCGCAACTGGTGATCGCGCAAGTCCGTCCGGCATGGATTTGTCCGCTGGGTGGGACAGCAGCGTCGGCGTCGGCTCAGGCGGCATTAGCGTGCGGCAAGTCACATCGGCTATGAGACGACCGCCGCTACCGGTGCCATCCGTGCCTGGCCGAGACCAACCGGAGGTGCGCTATGCGGTTACTCAGCCGCTCCGACCAGGAAACTGAGACAGCCATGCTGGACGAGGCCGATGACCTCGACTCTCAACAGGACGGCACTGACGACCAACCACCCGTCGTGGACGAAAAACGTAGATGGCGACCGAAACTCGCAACGGTCCTCGTGGCCGCCGCGATCCTTCTCAGTGGAGTGTTACTTGCGGCGAGCGGATACATGCTCTGGTTTCACCGGCAGACGGATCATGAGCAGCAGCGCCGAGCGGAGTTCGCGGCGGCCGCCTCGCAAGCTGCCGTCACATTGATGTCGATCGACAGCGCGACCGCGCAGGACAACGTGCGGCAGATCATCGACAACTCGACCGGTCAATTCAAAGACGACATCCAATCCTCCGCTGAGGATCTGGTCAAGGCGGCGCAGGACTCGAAAGCAACCACGAAGGCGACGGTCCGCGCCTCGGCAGTGCAGTCCATGGATACCGACTCCGCAGTGGTCCTCGTCAGTTCGGCGACCACGGTCAGCAACTCGGCCGGAGCGAATCAGCAGCCGCGAAACTGGCGCTTGAGCCTCACCATGGTCGAAGGCGGGGGACAGATCAAGATGTCGAAAGTGGAGTTCGTCCCGTGAGTACAACGACAGCAGAAGTAGATATCGAGAGCGCCTCCGACGAGGAATCGACAGTCGAGGAGCCAAAAGTCGACGACGCCGACGGCATGGGTTCCGAGGAGGCCGGCGCAGACGAGGGACCTGAACCCACGGAGTCCTGGACTCGTCGAATCGCACGACGATGGCGACCGATTGCCGCCGTGTGCGTACTCCTCGCGTCGGCAGGCGCGGCGGCAGGTCTCTATTTCGGCATGTACCGCACCGACCATGGGAGTGCCGGAGCATCCACAGTGGTGGTCGACGCAGCGTCCGAAGGTTCAGTGGCGTTATTGTCCTATGCGCCAGACAGTTTGGATCAAGACATTGCCGGTGCACGATCCCACTTGACGGGTGATTTCCTGGATTACTACAGCGAGTTCGCACAGAAGTTCGTCGTGCCGGCGGCCAAAGAGAAAGACATCCACGCCACCGCATCGGTCGTCCGCGCCGCTCCGATCAACGTGGAATCGGATACTGCGCAGGTATTGGTCTTCCTGAACCAGGCCACGACCAGTCGCGACAACCCTGAACCCGCGCAGGCTGCCAGTGCAGTGACCGTCGGCCTTGCCAAAGTGGATGGCAACTGGCTGATCTCGTCGTTCGACCCGATCTAGCGGATACGACGGGGGAGTCGACGGCACTCGGACCGTGACATCTGGCTACGGTCCGCGTACTGCCTTGTCGCTGATGGAGTTGCCATTGCTTATGGGCTGCCATGGGTCGGGAGTGTCGAGCAGTGTCCAGCCAGCCGGGATTTCCGGTTCGACGGCTTCCACGGCGTATGGTTCTGGGTCCCAGAGGTGTTCAACGCTGGGAAGGTCAGGTGGGCAGAAGGTGTTGTCCCAGTCCGTGTTCCAGTCGACGTCCCACTCTGTATCGGGCGTGTGCTGCTGGTGTGGCTTTATGTCCCAGTCCGGGTCTGGGTCAAGCTCGGGCTGGGGCCGAAGGTCTGGGTCTGGGACTGGGTATGGGTCTTGGGTGAGGTTCGGGTCCGGCTGGGAACGTTGGTGGGGACCTGGTCCCCGTTCCCATGTGGGATCCGGTGTGAGGTCGGCTGGTGCGCGTTCGGATTCGGGTGGGGTGAGCAGCAGTTCGGGCCGATGAAGGTAGTTGATGCGGTTCTGGCCGTGATCCAGCTCTGGCGGCGGGTGCCACTGCACGACACCGTCGAGGTTGATGGTGGTGCTGTACCCGCCGTCGGCGTGGACCAGACGGTTGTCGGGGCCGCAGGCCAGGGCCATGTCATCGACGTTGGTGTTCCCACCGGCGGCCCAGTCGAAGGCTTGGTCGTTGTTCGATCGCCACGCCGCAGGGTCGTCGTAGGTGTCTGTGTCTTGCGAGGATTCGTCCCGCAGAATCCACTTGGGCGATTGTTCCGGGTCGAATGTCTCGGAGTCCCAGAGTTGTTCCGCGGTGGGTGCCATGAGGGCGGATTCGTCGAAAACAGAGTCGATGTCGAGGTTGAGGTCGTTGTCCCAGTCGGGGTTCCACTCGGGTTCCCATTCCCGGTTGGGGGGCGTGGGTTGCGTGCCGTCCCATTCGGCGTCTTGGGGCTGGGGCCCGGCCTGCGCCTGGGGCTTGGGTTCGGCCGGTGGTTCGTCCTCGGGTGGGGTGAGTAGTAGTTCGGGGCGGTGGTGGTAGTTGATGCGGTGTTGGCCGTGGTCGAGGTGCGGCGGGGGCTGCCATTCCACCTCGCCACGCTCGTTGATGGTGGTGGTGTAGCCACCGTCGTCATCGACGAGGCGGTTGTCGGGGCCGCACGCCAAGCTCATGGTGTCGACGTTGGTGTCGCCGCCGGCAGCCCAGTCGTCGGTGGCGTGGTGGGCTTGGCACCCGTAGGCACCCACGGTGCAACCCGGTTTGGTGCAGCCCCCGTCGCGGGCGATGAGCATGATGCGCTGGGCCGCGCTGGCGACCCGGCGGGCCCGAAAATAGTTCAGCGCCGCCCCGGTGGCCTGATCGAAGATCGCCAGGTAGTGACTGGCATGGGCACCCATCCGGATGACGTCTTTGATCGGGATTTTGGTGCCGCCACCGCTCACCCCGATCCCGGCGCGCGACTCCAGATCTCGCAAGGTGGTGCGCACGATGATCGACACCGGCAGCCCGTTGAGCTGACCGAGATCGCTCATCAACGCGATGCGTCCGACCACGAGCAGGGCGTCGTGTTGGCGTTGAGCCAGGCTGCGGTGATCGTTGTCGATCTGGGCTTGGGTCGGGGTGCCGCTGGTGCAGGGCTGCTCGTCGTCGGGGTTGCACATGCCCGGGGCGGCGAATTTGGCGAACAGCACCTCCCACACCGCAGCCGCTTCCGGACTCAGGTTCGCCGTCCACGGTGTCATGGCGTCTCGACCCTGCTTGCCCACCGACAGCCCGCGTTTGCGGGCACGTTCGGTGTCGTCGGGCTCGGGGCCGTCCTGATCGAGCAGAAACAGCCGCAAGTCGGCGGTGTCTTTGAGTTCTTTGGGGCCCACCCCGACCGCGACGCGCACCAGGTCGGCCTCGAACTGTTCACGGGTGCTCGCATCGACGAACCCGGGCAGTCGAGTGACCGCGTCGCGCAGCACCGTGACGTGATCAGGATTGATCAGCCCGGCACCCTGGGCGGCGGCCACCACCGGCAACACCGCCGGCAGGGGTTCACCGGTGAGGGCGCGGCGCGGCCCCAGCGCGGCCGTCTCGCCCAACCGGCGAGAGGCCTCAGCGGTCGACAACCGCCACCGCACCCGCAGCACCTCGTTCCACGATTTGGCGCCCAACTCGCGGGGTGTGGTGTCGGCCTGCAACTGGGCCAGCAGCCGATGCAGCGGGGAAGGTAGTTGGCAGGTCAGGGTCTCGTACTCGTCGAGCACCGCCAGCAGTTCACCGCGGTTCAGCGAAGCGAAGTCACACGCGGCGAACACGTCGAAGGCGGCCCGCAACCCGGCCACCGCCTGAACCGCACCCGCCTGCATGACTCGAACATACATTCGAGCACCGACAAATGCGGCCGCACGAAGTGTGTTATCTCTCAGGACATCGGTGACAGTTCTGGTGGTCTTGGTGGTGACACTTCAGGTTCCAGGCTCTGGCGGCGGCCGTTAGTGAACCCATCGATCCTCGTGTTCGCCTTACCATCTCGCAGTGGCCTGATGATGCACCTCGAGTGGCGGCCGGCCTCCCCGCGCTAAGCCAAGGCGCTCGTTCCTGACCCCCTTGGCGCGTGGATGGCGTTCACGTTGTCTGACGTCGTCGAGTTCCTTTGCAGCAGTGTCATCTTCGTCGACGGCGGCACAGATGCCCACTTTCGTGCCGGTGACTGGCCGCGGCGGGTGTCCATGCTGCGGCTTCCGGCGTACGCCCTGAAGTGCCTGCGCCGGTGGATCTGTGGACTAAGCCTCGATCCACTGATGAATTGGGGTAGGTGTGCCTCGCTGGGCTGTTGAGGGCTGGTCCTGGTCGCGGGCAGGGGGTATCTGCTGGTCTGTCCAGCTGTTCCTGTGCGCTCCGGTCGGGCCTTTC
>NZ_MLCL01000016.1 GCF_001942625.1 Mycobacterium syngnathidarum | reverse complement strand
GACCAACGCGACCGCATCGCCGAAGAACGACGGCTACGCGCCGAACTCAACAACGACCTCCAAACCCAAAACGACTACCTAGCCTGGCTCGCCGAAGAATACGGACCACCACCACCCTTCTGAGCGGCATCGTCCGCGTTTACTCCCCGGTGAGCTTCAATGCTGAGGCGGGGCACAGTTTGACGGCCTGGCGGGCTTGATCGATCTGATCGTCGGGTACCTCGTCGACAAGGACTTCGACCACACCGTCGTCGTCCTGGTCGAAGACGACGTCGGAGATCATCACGCAGTTGCCCGATGCGATGCAGGCGTCCTGATCTGCTTCTACTTTCATGGCATTCACCACGTTACCGCCAACGATTTGAGCCCGTAGATGAAGTGAAAAGACCGGTATTGCACGGCCTCGAATGGTTCGGCCAGCGCCAGGTCCGGGAAGCGTTGCAGCAGGGCCGGGAAGGCGATCCGCATTTCCATGCGGGCCAGCGGGGCACCGAGACAGTGGTGCACGCCGTGGCCGAAGGCCAGGTGTCCGGGTGCGCCACGGCGGATGTCGAGCGTGTCGGGGCTGTCGATGAAGTTGGGGTCGCGGTTGCCGGCGGGCAGGGAGGCAAAGACCAACTGGCCCGCGGGAATCCGCACCCCGGCCACCTCGACGTCGGTGGTGGTGAAGCGTGGGATCGCATTCTGCACGATGGACAGCCAGCGCAGGAGTTCCTCGACGGCGGGGGCGACGGCGTCCGGGTCGTCGCGTACCGCGGCCAACTGGTCGGGGTGGCGGAGCAGGGCCAGGACGCCGAGGCCCAGCATGTTCGACGTGGTCTCGTGACCGGCAAGCAGCAGCAGACCGGCGATGCCGACGAGTTCGTCATCGCTCAATTCGGTGCCGTGATCGCGGATCAACATTCCGAGGATGTCCTCACCAGGGTCCTGGCGCGCCCGCCCGACCAGGCCACGCATGTAGTCACGGCTCTGCCGTTGCAGTGCAAGACGTTCGGCGATGGGCAGGGACAGGTCGAGTTGGAGTGTCGAGCGGTGCTGGAAGTCGTCGCGGTCCTCGTAGGGCACCCCGAGCAGTTCGCAGATCACAAGTGACGGGATGGGGAGTGCAAAATCGGCCACCAGGTCTGACGGCGGTCCGGCCGCGGCCATCGCATCGAGTCGGGCATCGACGATCTCGACGATGCGCGGTTCGAGCCGTTTCATCCGGCGGATGGTGAATTCCGCGGTGAGCATGCGGCGTAGCCGCTGGTGCTCGGGCGGGTCGAGCCCCAGCAGGTTTCCGGCCCGGGCGCTGGCCAGCTCCTCCTCGGACATCGCGGGCGCCCCGGGCAGGGTGAAACCAGGTGGCCGGCAGTTGGAGAACCGTTCGTGGTCGCCCAGCACGGCCTTGACGTCCTCGTGGCGGGTGATCAGGTACACGGGGTTGCCGAGCGCGCTGATGACCTGGCGAACGCCGTCGGTCTCGCGGATCTCATGCAGATCTGGAGTCGGGTCGAAGGCATTGCGCCGCATGTGCAGTGGGGGCAGTGCTGGTGCCTCGGTCATTCCTCGACGGTACGCGCGTGATCGCTAGGGGTCGGCCCGCAAGCCGGGCCGCCAGATCCGCGGGCCGATCAACGTGAACAGCGCCGGGATGATCACGGTGCGCACCACGAACGTGTCCAGCAGGATGCCCAGCCCGACGATGATCCCGAGCTGGGTCAGCACGATCAGGGGCAGCACACCCAGCACACAGAACACCGCCGCCAGCACGATCCCTGCACTGGTGATCACCGCGCCCGTGGCCGACACCGCGCGCACGATGCCTTGCCGCGTGCCGTACTCCGGGGTCTCCTCGCGGGCCCGTGTCACCAGGAAGATCGTGTAGTCCACGCCGAGGGCGACCAGGAACAGGAACGCGAACAGCGGGGTGCTGTTGTCCAGCGCCGGAAAGCCGAAGATGTGCACACTGGCCCAGCCGCCCAAGCCGAGGGCGGCCAGCGCGCTGAGCACCGTGACGCCGACGAGCACAAGCGGTGCGAGCGCCGAGCGCAGCAGCAGGTAGAGCACCGCCAGCACGACCGTCAGGATCGCCGGGATCACCACGAGCCGATCGCGCTGGGCTGCCGTGGCGGCATCCCTGGCCTGGGCGTCGGATCCGCCCACAACCGCGGTGGCATCCGCTGAGCGGACCGACTCACGCAGGGCGTCAACGGTTTCGAAAGCCTCATCGGAGGCAGGTTCGGCCTTGAGCACCACCGACCACTGGGTCAGACCGGTCGGTGACTGACCCGCCGCAACGGCGGAGACCACGCCGGGGGTGTCGGTGATCGCCCGCTGCACCGCCCCGGCTTTGGTGGTGGAGGCGATGACGCGGGTGGGGTCGGTCAGGCCACTCGGGAAATGCGCAGCCAATGTTCGATAACCGCTGACGGATTCGGCCTGCACCCGGAACTGCTCGGTCTGGGTCAGCCCGATCGGCGTGGCCAGCAGCGCGGTGCACAACACGGCCAGGCCGGCCAGTGCGGCCACCGCGACGCGGACGGGCTTGTGCGCCACGGAGTCCGCGATCCGGTGCCAGACACCGCTTTCGGTCAGCGGCGTGGCACCGACCTTGGGGATGAAGGGCCAGAACAGTCGCTTGCCGCACAGGGCGAGCAGCGGCGGCAACAGCACCAGCACGAAGATCGCGGCGATCACCAGGCCGGACGCGGCCTGAACCCCGAGGCTGCGGTTGCTGGGTGCGGAGGCGAGCAGCAGCGTCAGCAGGGCCAGGACCACCGTGGCGTTACTCGCCACGATCGCCGGCGCGGCGGCACGTACCGCGACCACGAGGGCTTCGCGGTGCTGCTCGGTGCGGCCCAGTTCCTCGCGGTACCTCGAGATCAACAGCAGCGCGTAGTTGGTGCCCGCACCGAACACCAGCACGCTCGTGATGCCTGATGTCGAACCGTCCGGGCTCAGGCCGAATCCCGAGGCCACCGCGGTCCCGACGACGGAGCCGACCCGGTCGGCGAAGGCGATCACCAGCAGCGGCACCAGCCACAGCACCGGCGAGCGGTAGGTGACGATGAGCAGCAGGGCCACCACCGTCGCGGTCACCGCGAGCAGTGTGATGTTCGCTCCGGCAAACGAATTGGCGATGTCGGCGCCGAACGCGGGGCCACCGGTGATCTCGGCTCGCAACTCGGCAGGCAATCCCTTGGTGGCGGTGGCGCGCAGATCCTTCACGGCGTCGTTGAGTCCGAAACCCGAAAGGCCGGCCTTCAGCGGCACGGTGACCACCGCGGCCTTGCCGTCGTCGGAGACCATCAACGGCGGTCCGGGCACATCGGTCATGCGGTTGCGCGCGGCGGCGGTGGCGTCGACGTCGGCCATGGTGAGCTCACCGCCGTCGGTGCGGGTCACCACCAGGATCGCCGGCACCTGATCCCCGCCGGGGAATTGGCTCCGCAAGGCGTCGGCTCGCGCCGATTCGGCGTCGGCCGGCACGGCGACGGGAGATTGTGAGGCGGCGTCGCTACCGCTGAGCAGACCCAAAAGCCCGCCGGAGACCACCACCACCAGCACAGCCAGCCACGTCAAACGCCTAATCACGATTCAGTGTCGCCTCTTCCAGATCGAGCCCATGCAGCACAGTACGCAGCACTTCGTCGTCGATGTGACCGGCATCGCGTTCGGCGATGAACGTGTCTCGTTCGGCGGCAAGCATTTCCAGGCGTAGTCGACGGAACGCCGATGTGGGACTCTCGCCGATGTCGTCCTCGCCGCGGCCCAGCCGCTCCCAGGCGGCGTTGCGCCGCCGGGTATTCCAGGCCCGTAACACATCGGCGGCGCGCTGGGGCACGTCGGTGGTGGCCGATTGCTCGGCCAGCAACTCATCGAGTCGCTCGGCGGCGGCTCGGGCCGCCTTGTCCTGGGCGGCCGCGGTGGCGATCGCGTCGCTGTGCGCCTCGTCGCTGTGGGCTCCCAGCACTCGGATGAACCACGGCAGGGTCAGCCCGTGCAGCAAGAGTGTTCCGACGACGACGACAAAGGTCAGGAACACCAATTGCGGGCGGCCCGGGAACGGCTCGCCGGACAGCGTGGTGGCTGGGACACCGAACGCCGCGGCCAGGGACACGACGCCACGCATACCCGCCCAGGCCACGACGAACACCTGGGCTCGCGGCGGTTCGGGTTCGTGGTTGCGGATCCGTTTGGACAGCAGGCGGGGCAGATAGGTGGTCGCGTACACCCACACCATCCGCACCCCGATCACCGTGATGAGCACGCCGGCCGACGAGATCGCCAGCGTGGCCGCCGAGATTCCGGCCAGGTCACTGATCACCTTCGGCAGCTGCAGGCCGATCAGCAGGAACGCGAATGATTCCAGGATCAGCTGCAGCGCCTTCCACACCGCCTTGTCCTGAAGCCGGGTGGCATAGCCCGCCTGGGACTCACGCTGGCCGAGCAACAGGGCGGCCAGCACCACGGCGATCACGCCCGAGCCGTGGATCTCCTCGGCCAGCAGATAGGTGAAGAACGGCGCGACCAGGCCGATCGCGCTCTCGACCAGTGGATCGTCGAGCCGGGTGCGGATGAAGTGCACCACCATGCCGATCACCCAGCCCACCACCACGCCGCCGACCGCGGCCAGGGCGAAGGTGCTCAGCCCGCTCTTCCAGGTGGCCGCGGTGCCGATGGCGGCGCCGAGGGCCACTTTGTAGGCCGTCAGCGCGGTGGCGTCGTTGAACAGGCTCTCCCCGCCCAGCAGTGTCATGGTGCGCCGGGGGAGGCCGAGGCGGCGGCCGACGGCCGTGGCCGATACCGCGTCGGGCGGGGCCACGATCGCGCCCAGGGTCAGGGCTGCGGCGATGGTGAGTTCGGGCACGATGTTGAAGGCGACGATGCCGACGACGAACGTCGTGGCCAGCGGGAGGCCGACAGCCAAGAACCCGATGGGGCGGATGTTGCGCCGCAGTGCCACGTAGCTGCTCTCCAGGCCCGCCGACCACAGCAGCGGCGGAAGGATCACGAACAACACCAGGTCGGGGTCCAGGTGTACGTCGTGTAGGCCGGGTAACGCGCTGCCGGCCAGCCCGGCCACCACCAGCGCCAGCGGTGCCGAGACGTCGTAGCGGCGGGCGACGGCGGCGAGCAGGATCGCGGCGACCAGTGCCGCCAACAGTGAGGCACCCACGTTGTCAGCCCTCCTTTACGTGTGCTTGCTTATCCTTGGTCAACATGTTGAGGAGATCACGCCGGCGCGAGCAGGCTCCGGCGTCTCGCACCTGTGAACATCTCGACGCGGCGGTTGACGAGCCACAGCCGTTGACGCCCGGACAGTGCCAGGACTGCGAACAACTCGGCGAGGACAACTGGGCGCATCTGCGGATGTGTCTGGCGTGCGGCCACGTCGGTTGCTGTGACTCGAGCCCGCATCAGCATGCCACCAAGCATTTTCAGCAGTCCGGGCATCCGGTCATGCGTTCGGCGGAACCCGGCGAGAGCTGGCGTTGGTGCTATATCGACCATCGAGTCGGGTGACCATCTGGCAGGCTGGGGCGTGCGATGAGTGAATCGATAGAAGACGTGCAGCCCGCCGGGGAGACACCTGCCCTGACCGACGACCAGGTCGACGGCGCCGAAGATGCCCCGACCGAGGACACCAACGACGGACCAGACCAGCCGACGGAGGCCGTCAAACCCACCGAACCTGCGGCGACCGTGCTGCTGCTGGGGTCCGGTGAGCTGAGCCGGGAGCTGGCACTGGCGTTCCAGCGGCTGGGCGGCGTGGTGGTGGCCGCCGACCGGTATTACGCGCCCGCGCACGGTGTCGCGGACCGTTCGGCGGTTGTCAAGATGAACGACGCCGAGGAACTCGCCGCGCTGATCGAGCGGGAGAAGCCGCGCTATGTGGTGGCCGAGTCCGGTGTCATCGCCGCCGACGCGTTGATCGCGGTCGCCGAGCGCGGCGACATCGAGGTTTTGCCGGCCCCGCGCAGCATCCGGCTCTCCCAGGACCGCGAGGGGCTGCGCCGGCTGGCATCAGATGAGCTGGGCCTTCCCACGGTGCCGTTCTGGTTCGCCGGGTCGGCCGAGGAGCTGTCCGCGGTGGCCGAGCATGCCGGCTTCCCGTTGGTGGTCAAGCCGGTGGTGGGCGCCCAGCGTGACGGCGAGTCGGTGCTGCTTCGCCCCGATGACGTCGAACCGGCCTGGCAGCGCGCGACCACCGCAGGCCACATCGTCCACAACCGGGTGCTGGCCGAGTCTGTCGTCGAGGTCGAGTACGAGATCACGATGCTGACGGTGCGTACCACCGGACCCTCCGGTCCCGGTGTGCAGTTCTGTGAGCCGATCGGGCACCGCCAGGTCGGTACCGACGTGTTGGAGGCCTGGCAGCCGCAGCCGTTGTCGCCGGCCGCGCTGGATGCGGCGAAGTCGATCTCCGCGCGGATCGTGAACTCGCTGGGCGGCCGCGGGGTATTCGGCGTTGAGCTGCTGGTTCAGGGCGACGACGTGTACTTCTCGGACGTGCGGATCCGTCCCCACGACAGCGGGCTGGTGACCCTGCGGTCCCAGCGGCTGTCGGAGTTCGAGATGCATGCCAGGGCGATCCTGGGGCTGGCCGTGGACACCATCATGATCTCGCCGGCGGCCGTCGAGGTCACCTACGGCGGGGCCGACGCCGGCGAACCGTCAGCCGACATCGGTGCGGTGTTGGCCGACGCGCTGGCCACGTCGGAGAGCGATGTGCGGTTGTTCGGTCGTCCGGGCGAATCCGACGCTCCGCGCCGCCTCGGGGTGGCGTTGGCCACGGCTCCCGACGTGATCATCGCCCGTGACCGGGCCCGTCGCGTCGGCACCGCGTTGCGCAAGCTGTGGTAGGCCGGGATGGCTGAGCAGGACGAAACACCGGATCGGCCCACGATGGTGCCGTTCTTGGGCGCATTGGCGGTCATTGTGCTCGTGGTGATCGTTGTGGTTCTGCTCAACGTATTCGGCTCCGACGGTCGTAGCGACGAGCAGCAGGTCGCTCTCGCCGCGGTGGGCCAGAACGATGCGCTGCAGCGGGAGAACTTCGGTGAGTTCTCCGGTTACACCTGCGCCGCCCTACGCGGTGTCGAGTCGGATTTCATTGCCCGCCAGCGCGATTCGGTGGCCAAGCGGGGTGCCCGGTATGTGGACGACGTGACGGAGGTGAAGGTCGACGGGGATCGGGCGACGGCCACCGTGGTCTATCACTTCGACAACACCCCTGACGACAAGGTGAACACCGAGACGACGTTCGTGCGTGAGGACGGCCAATGGCGGGTCTGCTCGAGTATGGGAGACTCACGCCCGTGAGCTATGCGGGAGACATCACGCCCGAGGAGGCCTGGAAGCTTCTGAGTGAGAACTCCGAGGCCGTGCTGGTGGACTGTCGGACCGACGCCGAATGGCGTTTTGTCGGTGTGCCGGACCTGTCCACCCTTGAGCGTGACGTGGTGTACGTGGAGTGGAACCGGAACGACGGCACCCACAACGATGGATTCGTCGATGATCTGAACGCGGCGGGCGTGACGCCGGGCCAGCGTCCGGTGGTGTTCCTGTGTCGCTCGGGCAATCGTTCGATCGGTGCTGCCGAGGCCGCGACCGCGGCCGGTATCGGCCCCTCCTACAACGTGCTCGACGGATTCGAGGGCAACCTTGACGAGAACCGTCACCGTGGCGGTACCGGCTGGAAGGCCGTCGGGCTGCCCTGGATACAGAGTTGAGAACCGCATGACTGACATCCCATCTGTCCGGATCCCGGCTGCGCTGCCCGACGGCGTCAGCCAGGCCACCATCGGCGTGCGTGGCGGTCTGCTGCGCTCGGAGTTCGAGGAAACCGCCGAGGCGATGTACCTGACCTCGGGCTACGTCTACGAGTCCGCGGCCGCCGCGGAGAAGGCCTTCACCGGCGAGATCGACCGATTCGTCTACTCCCGCTACGGCAACCCGACCATCTCGATGTTCGAGGAGCGGTTGCGCCTCATCGAGGGCGCGCCGGCGTGCTTCGCCACTGCCACCGGAATGGCGGCGGTGTTCACCGCGCTGGGTGCGCTGTTGGGCGCGGGTGACCGGCTGGTGGCCGCCCGCAGCCTGTTCGGGTCGTGCTTCGTGGTGTGTAACGAGATCCTGCCGCGCTGGGGCGTGGAGACGGTGTTCGTCGACGGCGACGATCTCTCGCAATGGGAGGAGGCACTGTCGGTCCCCACGACGGCGGTGTTCTTCGAGACGCCGTCGAACCCGATGCAGTCCCTGGTCGATATCGCCGCGGTGTCCGAGCTGGCGCATGCTGCCGGCGCAAAGGTGGTGCTGGACAACGTCTTTGCCACTCCATTGCTGCAGCAGGGTATTCCGCTCGGTGCGGACGTGGTGGTGTACTCCGGCACCAAGCACATCGACGGCCAGGGCCGGGTGCTGGGCGGGGCGATCCTGGGCGACCAGGAGTACATCGACGGCCCGGTGCAGAAGCTCATGCGCCACACCGGCCCGGCGATCAGCGCCTTCAATGCCTGGACGCTGCTCAAAGGCCTTGAGACCCTTGCAGTTCGGGTGGACTACTCGAACCGTTCGGCGCAGTCGGTGGCCGAGTTCCTGGAGGCCAAGGCCGGGGTGAACTGGGTGAAGTACCCGTTCCTGGAGTCGCATCCGCAATACGACCTGGCCAAGCGTCAGATGAGCGGCGGTGGCACGGTGGTCACCTTCGAGCTTGCCGCCGGCAAGAATGGATCTGCGAAGGACCGCGCCTTCGAGGTGCTCGACAAGCTGCGCGTCATCGACATCTCCAACAACCTCGGCGACGCCAAGACGCTGATCACCCACCCGGCGACCACGACGCACCGGGCCATGGGTCCGGAGGGGCGCGCGGCCATCGGCCTCGGCGACGGCGTGGTGCGCATCTCCGTCGGCCTGGAAGGCACCGAGGACCTGATCGCCGACCTGGACCAGGCACTGGGATAGCGCGTGTCCCGGGGATCTGACGCCAAGAAGGCCCGCCGCCGCAAGCGGCAGGCCGTCCGGAACGTGAATCGGGTCTCGGCGGAGTCCGTCGACCAGCTGGCCGACATCCCCGATGCGGTCGTCGCCGACCTGGCCGAGTTCGATGAGCGAATCACCCAGCGCGGCTGGGAGTTCGACGAGGAACAGTCGAACGACGATTACGCGGTGTGGTTCTACGAACCGTCCGGAGCCCACGTGGAGGACGGCCTGCCGGTGACCTCACTGTGGCTGGATGCCGCCGAGGACGGCGAGATCGTGCGGGTGGTGTTCGTCGGAAGCGTCGAGCGCTACGAGTTCACCCATGACGAACTGATCGACGGAGCCCTCGACGTCATCGAGGGCTATCGCGCCGGTCAGCCGCTGCCGGAGTTCGGCTAGCTCTTCCCGTCGGAGTCGATGACACCCTGGGCGGCCTGGGCCCGGTCCTCGTAGCTCTTGCGCTTGGCGGCGTCGAACTCCAGGAACACGTTGTCCAGGCCCAGCTTCTTGTTCATCCAGCGACGGCCCTTGGGCGGCAGCATCTGCGCGGCCTGTGCGGTGAAGCGCAGCGGCGGCGGGACCGACACGTGGGTCTTGGGCTTGTTCAAGGTTTTGACGATGGCTGCTGCGATTTCTTCGGGCTCGACCGGCTTGATCGCCCCTCCGGACTTGGTGCCCGAGATCAGGTCGGTGTTGGTGAACGGCGGCATGATCACCGACACGTTGACCCCGTGCGGGGCCATCTCGTCGGCCAGTGCGGTGGACAGCCCGACCACCGCGTACTTGGAGCCGACATAGACCACCTGGCCCGGCAGCGGGATCAAGCCCGACAGAGAGGCGATGTTGATGACATGGCCGCGGCGACGCTTGACCATGTCCGGCAGCGCCAGCTGGCAGCCGGTGAGCACGCCGTACACGTTGACCTCGATGTTGGACCGGATCGACTGTTCGCTCTGTTCCAGGAACGGTCCGACGGGCATCACGCCGGCGTTGTTGATCAGTACGTCGATGTGGCCGCCGCCGTCGGTGCGCGCCTTGTCGAGGAAGGTGGCGAACGATTCGCGGTCGGTGACGTCGAGCGGGTAGCCCGAGACCTGGCCGAGCTTGCTCAGGTCGACGACGGCTGACTCCTGAAGGGCGACGTCACGGTCGCCGATGACGACGCGGGCACCGTGGGCCAGCAGCGCCTTGGCGGTGGCGTAACCGATGCCGCGGGCGGCGCCGGTGATCGCGATGGTCTTGCCCCTGATGTTGTCCATGGCGGCGAACTTTACACGTGTCAAGTTTGGGGCGGAAGGGGGTGGAGGTGGTGGCGTACTCTGGGCGGGCGTGATGACGAACGCCACCGATCAGCAGGTAGTTACCGAGACAGTCGACGATTTCTCCGAGCGGATCACCTCGGCGATCGACAGCTCAGGGCTGACGCTTCTGCTGAGTCTCGGCCACCAGGCCGGCCTGTTCGACACGATGGCGAAGCTGCCGTCGGCAACCAGCTCCCAGATCGCCGAGGCGGCCGGTCTCGACGAGCGCTATGTACGTGAATGGCTCGGCGGAGTCGCCGCCGCCCGGGTGGTCGACTACGACGCGAAGTCCTGCACGTACCGGTTGCCCGCCCACCGCGCCGAGGTGCTGACCCGGGGCGGCGGCCTGAACAATCTGGCCCGCCTGGCCCAGTACGTCCCGCTGATGTGCGAGGTCGAACAGGAGATCCTCGGCTGTTTCCGCGACGGCGGCGGGCTGAGCTACGACCACTATCCGCGCTTCCACACGATCATGGCCGAGCGCAGCGGCGAGGTGTTCGACGCGGCATTGATCAGTGCCGTGCTACCTCTGGTCCCTGACCTACCCCGACGTTTGGAATGCGGTATCGACGTCGCCGACTTCGGTTGTGGCAGTGGGTATGCCATCGGCCTGATGGCGCAGGCCTATCCGGACAGTCGCTTCACCGGTATCGACTTCTCCGTGGAGGCGACCGCCACCGGGTCCGCCCGCGCGTCGCAACGCGGCTTGACCAACGCCTCATTCGTCGCCGCCGACCTGGCGGCCCTGGATCAGGCCGGAGCCTACGACCTCATCACCGCATTCGACGCCATCCATGACCAGGCGCAGCCCGCCCGGGTGCTGGAGAACATCTATCGCGCGCTGCGGCCGGGTGGCGTCCTGCTCATGGCCGATGTGAAGGCGTCGAGCCGGCTGGAAGACAACATCGGCGTAGCGATGAGCACCTATCGCTACACCGTTTCGCTGATGCACTGCATGTCGGTCTCACTCGGATTGGAAGGCGCCGGCCTGGGCACGATGTGGGGCAGGCAGTTGGCCGTGTCGATGCTGAACGACGCCGGATTCGGCGACGTGGAAGTTGCCGAGATCGAACAGGACCCGGCGAACTACTACTACCTCGCCAGGAAGTAGGAGGTTCGGGCGTGAGCGGTGTGCGATTCGTTGCGGTCGGCCTGGACGATCCGTTGGCCGAGCCGTTGCTGGCGGAGTTGTCAGTGGAGTACTCGGGGCGCTACGGCGGTACCCCCGAGCTGATGATGGGCTGGTTGCGGGGAAAAACCGCCGACGAGTTCGCCCCGCCGTCCGGCGGGATGTACATCGGTGTGCTCGCCGGCGTGCCGGTCACCGGTGGTGCCTTCACCCGATTCGACGCCGATACCGCCGAACTCAAACGCATCTGGACCGACAGCCGGTATCGGAAGCGGGGGTACGCCAGAATGCTGCTGGCGCACCTCGAAGGCGAGATCGCGGCACGCGGGTACCGCAGGATCTATCTGACGACCGGGCATCTGCAGCCGGAGGCCGAGGCGCTCTATGACTCGGCGGGCTACACGCGGCTGACCGCCCCGCTGCCGCCCGAGGGGGAGGGGGCGGTCTTCCCGATCGCCTTCGAGAAGCAGCTTTCGAAGGAGTCCCCTGTCCGTGCCGGTCACGGCCAGCTCATTGCCGAGCGGTCGGGTCAATAGCGGCTAGGCTGGCCCCGAAGCTGTTGTCACCGCTAGGGGGGTATTTGCCGAGTCTCCAGGTAATCGTGGGATCGCTGCTGCTGGCAGCGGCTGCGGTGGTGTTTGCGACCGGGGTGGCTTTGCGGCTCTTCATCGGTCGGCGAGCGGACTCGGCGGAATCACGGCGGCGGATGCACGCGTTCCGCCGGACCAAGTTTGCCCGGGTGCTGTTTGGCTCGGTGTACGACGACGAGGTGTTCGACCCCGACGAACTCGATCAGATGGTCCTGATGCCGACGATCGTGCTCGCCTGCGGCCTGTGCCTGACCGGGTTCTTCCTACTGGGGTACCGCATCTTGCAGCACTAGGCGTGCCGGTCGGCCGCGGCAGCGGCAGCGTCGGCGATGGATCCACGCCATACCGGACCATGCCCGGGCAGCATCACATCGGCCTCGACCGCGGCCAGCGTCTTCAAACTGGACAGGCAGCCCGCCTCGTCGTGGTTGAACAGGGCCGGTAGCAGGGTCGGACCGGCCTGCGGCAGGAGCGGATGCCCGGTGACCAGGGCGTCGCCGCTGACCAGAACCCCGTCCACGATGAAGGAGCAGTGCCCGCCGGTGTGCCCGGGGGTGGGCACAGCTGTGGGCGCGCCGGGCAGCCCCGCGGCGATCTCGGCGGTCAGCGACCGGGCGGTGGGGATGCCGTCGTGGTTCATCCCGCCCTTGACCGTGATGGTGGCTGCCCACTTCAGCCAGCGCGGCTGCCAGATGTTGCGCACCACATCGGCGGGCGCGGCCTGCTCGAGGTATTCACGCTTGGTGTGTCCGAGTTCGGCGGTATGGCAAAAGACCGGTGTGCCATGGGTTTTCGCCAGCCAGATGGCAGTCCCGAAATGGTCGATGTGGGCGTGGGTCAGCAGGACGGCGGCAATGTCGTCGATGCCGAACCCGAGTTGGCGGACCGAGCCGACGACGTCCTCGCGCTGTCCCGGGAACCCGGCGTCGATCAGCATGACCCGCTTCCCGTCGGTCACCAACGTCCAGTTGACCAAGTCGGTTTGTGCGAAGTGCACGTGCTCGGTGATCGCGGTCAGGGCTGCTGCCATGCCGCGAGTTTAGGCATAGGAATGAAGTCTCCGCCGTCCTGAAGGAGGCGGTTCCCTATTGGCGCCGTCGTTAGGCGGCGGTTTTCGGGTTTTGACGTTTCACGGCCTGCCCGGTGGCGTTGGGCTCCACGTCCTGCAAGGCCACTTCCTGGCCCCGGTTTTTGATCGCGATCGCGGCGTTGGTGTCAGCGTTGCCGGTCCACCCGCATGCTGTGTTTGCGCATCGGAACAACGCTTGGTTTTCGCGTTGCCCTTCTGCGGTGGACCCGCATCGGTGGCACGTCTGCGACGTGCTGTGTGGCCGGACCCGGATGACCCGTGCCCCTGCTTGATCGGCCTTGTATGTGAGCAGCGTCAGGATCTGGGTCCACCCTTGATTGAGGATGGACCGGTTCAGCCCGGACTTCTGTTTGACGTTCACCCCCGGATCCTCGACGGTGCCTTTAGCGCTGCGGGTCATGTCCTTCACCCGCAGGTCCTCCACCACCAGGGTGGCCACCCCGGTGGCGACCAGTGCAGCGGTGGCTTGGTGGGCGAAGTCGTAGCGGCGTCGGGCCTGGCGGGCTTTCAGGCCTGCGATCTGGGCGTATGTCCGCAACAGTCTGCGGCTTGCTGTGCGGCTGCGGAGCGCCCTTGCCCGCTGCCGCGCGGCTCGACGTTCAAGGCGGTACAGGCGCTTCTTCTCACCCGACGCCAGGGTGGCGGCTTGGTCGATGAACGACCCGTCCGACAATGCCAGGGTGTGGATCACGCCGCGGTCGATACCTGCACTGCCGCGTGCGGTGCGTCGTCGGCGGGGTTTGGCCACACGGTTTTCGCCACGCACCACCAGCATCCAGCCACTAGCCTCCCGCACCACCCGTGCACCGGTGACCCGCTCAGGTACGGCGCGGTGCAACCGGACCTTGACTGTCCCGACTTTCGGAATGGCCACGGTCGCCCACTTGCGATTGAGCCGGGTGAGATTGAGGTCGCGAGCTTGGGGCACATCGACCGCGCGGCGTGCCCGACGCGTTTTCCACATAGGCCGACCGTGGGTGCCGTTCCAATAATTCAACCAGGCGTGCTTGTAGGCCTTGAGTACTTGCTGTGCGGCTTGGGCGGGCAGCACTGCCAGCCAGTCGATGTCTTTGCGGGCCTGCCGGATCGCCGCATCCGAGTCCGACCACGACGGCCACCGTCTCGACCCCTCGTAGAACGTGTGGTGCGCGTGGATGAGATTCCACAACGCTCGAGCAGCGCTAGCCTGGCGAGCCAACACCTCCGACTGTGTCGCAGATGGTGCCAGCGGGTACTTCACGCACCGCTTGACCACCATCAACTCGCTCACAGCGGCAGTATCGTCCGCACCCCTGACATGATCATTGGTTGACGTCCTACGTTGGCAACCTAACAAGTGTGTACGCACTGGTAAGGCATGCCGTCTGCAATCTGGTCGTGCATTTGGCCTTCGTCACCAAGTGCGCAAGGTCGGTTGGTAGAGCTGCGCAGAGCTAGTTGGTAGAAACGCACCCGTGGCGCACCCGTGGCGCGCCCAGGGAGTAGAAACGAACCCGTGGCTGAACTGAAACTGGGATATAAGGCATCGGCGGAGCAGTTCGCGCCCCGGGAACTTGTCGAGCTGGCGGTGCTGGCCGAGGCGGCCGGGATGGACAGCGCGACGGTCAGCGACCATTTCCAGCCCTGGCGGCACGAGGGTGGGCATGCGCCCTTCTCGCTGGCCTGGATGACCGCGGTGGGCGAGCGCACCGAGCGGCTGGTGTTGGGTACCTCGGTGCTCACGCCGACGTTCCGGTACAACCCGGCGGTGATCGCGCAGGCTTTCGCGACGATGGCGTGCCTGTACCCGGATCGCATCTTCCTTGGGGTGGGCACCGGTGAGGCGCTCAACGAGATCGCCACCGGCTACGCCGGGGAATGGCCGGAGTTCAAGGAGCGCTTCGCGCGGCTGCGGGAGTCGGTCAAGCTCATGCGCGAGCTGTGGGTCGGCGACCGTGTGGACTTCGACGGCGAGTACTACCGGCTCAAGGGCGCCTCGATCTACGACGTGCCCACCGGCGGCGTGCCGGTCTACATCGCCGCCGGCGGGCCGGTGGTGGCCAAGTACGCGGGCCGCGCGGGTGACGGCTTCATCTGCACCTCGGGCAAGGGTGAAGAGCTGTACAAGGACAAGCTCATCCCCGCCGTGAAGGAGGGCGCGGAGGCGGCCGGCCGCAACGCCGACGACATCGACCGGATGATCGAGATCAAGATCTCCTACGACCCGGATCCGAAGCTGGCGTTGGAGAACACCCGGTTCTGGGCTCCGCTGTCGCTGACGGCCGAGCAGAAGCACTCGATCGACGACCCGATCGAGATGGAGAAGGCCGCCGACGCGCTGCCCATCGAGCAGGTCGCCAAGCGCTGGATCGTCGCATCCGATCCCGACGAGGCGGTCGAGAAGGTCGGCCAGTACGTGAAGTGGGGTCTGAACCACCTGGTGTTCCACGCCCCCGGGCATGATCAGCGCCGGTTCCTCGACCTGTTCAAGAAGGATCTGGAGCCCCGGCTGCGCAAGCTGGGTTAAGCGCTGCTGACCGACCGGCGCACCGCCCCGACCCTGCCGTGGCTGGTGGCGGTGAGCCGGACCCGGTCGGCCCGGAACAGGTCGTAGGCGTACTCGAACGGCCGTCCGCTGTCGTCGCGGGTGACCCGCGTGATGGCCAGAAGCGGCTTGCGGTGGGCGATGTCGAGCCACTGCGCTTCGCGGGGGCTGGCGCTGACCACTTCGATGGTCTCGGTGGTGACAGCCGGCGTCAGCCCGTAGCGCACCCGCACCAGCTCGTAGAGCGAACCGCCGAGCGGTTGTTCCAGCAGGTCCTCCACATGGTCGGCCACGAAGCACGCCAGATCCACCGACAGCGGCACACCGTCGGCGAACCGCACCCGCCGGATCGTGAATATCTCTGTCCCATCCGCGATTTCGAGTGCATGCGCCTCAACCTGGGTGGCCGGCCTGCGGTCGGTGGCCAGTACCCGGGTGGCGCTGCTGTGACCACTGCTGCGTAGCCGGGCCGGCAGGCCGGCCAACTCGGCAGCGTTGCGTTCCACGACGTCGGCGCGGACGAACGTGCCGCCGTTGCGCCCGGTCCGGCGTTCCAGCACGCCGGCCTGACTCAACGGCAACAGTGCACTGCGCAGCGTGGACCGCGACACCGAAAACCTCTCCGCCATCTCACGCTCGGTGCCCAGCCGCGAGCCGGGCCGCAAGGAGCCCAAGGCCAGCATGGACAGGATGCGGCGACGCACGTCCTCGGCGACCGGGCCGCCAGGGGTCTGGGGCATGCCCCGAGTCTGAACCAAATCGAGCGTCCAGGGCAGACCAAAACCGACTGCTTAACCTGGCCGTTGCACGATTCCCAGGTTCGAAACATCGCCGCAACAAAGGCGTTGACTACCAGGAACTTTCGAGTTGCCCATTGACCTGGGCGGGATAACAATGTGCTGCGTCGCACCACAAAGTCGTCGTCGACGCCCAGGCAATCAGACCAAATAGTGGTCCGAAAACCGTCCTTCAGTTAGGACCCGAAATGAGCGAGATCATCGATCCGCCGGCCCAGGCCGGTGCCCCAATCCAACGCCTCAAACCCAACGCCGTGGGACTGGTCGGCGTGCTGTTCATGGCGGTGGCCACCGCCGCCCCCATCACGGCCATGGTCGGCAACGTGCCGATCGCGGTCGGCTTCGGCAACGGCGCCTATGCGCCCGCCGGATATTTCGTCGCCACCATCGTGCTGACCCTGTTCGCCATCGGTTATGCGGCGATGAGCAAGCACATCACCGCCACCGGTGCGTTCTACGGTTACATCTCGCACGGCCTGGGCCGCGTCGTCGGGTTGGGTGCGGGATTCCTCACCGCACTGGCCTACATGGTGTTCGAGGCATCGCTGATCGGCATCTTCTCGTTCTTCGGCAACGATCTGTTCAAGTCGTTCTTCAACATCGACGTGCCCTGGATCCTCTTCGCCGTGGTGATGCTGGCGGTGAATGCCGTGCTGACCTATTTCGACATCAACCTGGCGGCCAAGGTACTCGGGGTGTTCCTGATCACCGAGATCATCATGCTGGCCATGATGGCGCTGTCAGTGGTGTTCACCGGTGGCGGCCCGCAGGGGTGGTCGCTGGGATCGCTCAACCCGCTCAACGGTTTGCAGAGTTTGTCCGGTGAGGTCGCCGGCGTCGACGGAAGCATGATCACCGTCGCCGGATCGGCCGGTGTCGGCCTGTTCTTCGCGTTCTGGTCCTGGGTCGGCTTCGAGTCCAGCGCCATGTACGGCGAAGAGTCGCGAAACCCCAAGAAGATCATCCCGATTGCGGTGATCTGTTCGGTCGTCGGTATCGGCGCGTTCTACGTCATCGTTTCGTGGCTCGCGATCGTCGGCACCGGTCCGCAGAATGCGATTGCGCTGGCGCAAGATTCGGCCACGGCCGGCAACATCTTCTTCACGCCCGTGCACGAGCATCTGGGACAGTGGGCTGTCGACATGTTCAAGATCCTGCTGATGACGGGCTCGTTCGCCTGCGGTATGGCGTTCCACAACTGCGCCGCACGCTACCTGTACGCCATCGGTCGGGAGAACGTCATCCCGGGCATGCGCAAGACCATCGGCGCGACCCATCCGGTGCACGGATCACCGCACATCGCCGGATTCGTGCAGACCGGATTCGCGACCGTGGTGGTGATGTTCTTCGACATCACCGGACGTGATCCCTACACCGGTCTCTACGGCCTGATGGCGTTGCTGGGCACCACGGCCATCATGATCGTGCAGGCCCTGGCGGCGTTCTCGGTGATCTCCTACTTCCACGTGCAGAAGCGCCATCCCGAGACCGCGAACTGGTTCACCACCTTCCTGGCGCCACTGCTGGGCGGCACGGGCATGCTCTATGTGATCTACCTGCTCGCCAAGAACGCGTCGTTTGCTGCGGGTTCAGCCGCTTCGGACTGGATCTTCACCTGTATCCCGTATGTTGTTGGCATCGCCGGAATCGGTGGTGTGTTGTGGGCGCTGTTCCTGAAATTCAGGAATCCGCAACGCTATTCCGATCTCGGACGCACAGTGTTGGAGGAAGCGCA
The DNA here is from genome assembly GCF_001942625.1 of Mycobacterium syngnathidarum. GTDB lineage: Bacteria > Actinomycetota > Actinomycetes > Mycobacteriales > Mycobacteriaceae > Mycobacterium > Mycobacterium syngnathidarum. Next base: position 47,414 of record NZ_MLCL01000016.1, on the reverse strand, counting down.
CGAACGCTGAACGGGGGGCGCGGGCATGGGGTTCTCGAACATCATGGACTCCAACAGTTACACCGGTCTGGCAACCGACCCTGACACCGAGCGGCTGATCGAAGCCCGCGCCCACCTACTCGGCCCGGCGTACCGGCTGTTCTACGAACGGCCGGTGCACCTGGTCCGCGGCAGCGGCAGCCACCTGTTCGACGCGGACGGTGAACGGTATCTCGACGCGTACAACAACGTCGTCAGCGTCGGCCATTGCCATCCGCGGGTGGTGGCCGCGATCACCCGGCAGGCCGAGACGCTCAACACCCACACCCGGTACCTGCACGACGGCATCGTGGCTTACTCGCAGCGGTTGTTGGATACGTTGCCCGCCGAGGTCGATCAGGTGATGTACGCCTGCACCGGCTCGGAGGCCAACGATCTGGCGCTGCGGGTGGCCCAGATGTATACCGGCGCCCGCGGTGTGATCGTCACCTGCGACGCCTACCACGGCAATACCGAAGCGGTGACGGCGATTTCACCGTCGATCGGGGGTGCCACCGCCATCGGTCCTCATGTGCGTGTGGTGGCCGCACCGGACAGTTACCGTTCGGGCCAGGACGTGGCCGCCCGGTTCCTGGCCGGCGTGGAATCCGCTGTCGCTGACCTGAAAGCGGCCGGGCACGGGATGAACTGCCTGATCGTCGACACGTTCTTCTCCTCCGACGGCATCTACCCGGACCCCGCGGTGCTGGCGCCGGCGGTGGCGGCGGTGCGGGCGGCAGGTGGGGTGTTCATCGCCGACGAGGTGCAACCCGGGTTCGGCCGCACCGGGGAGGCGATGTGGGGCTTCACCCGCCATGGCGTCGTGCCGGATCTGATCACCATGGGCAAACCGATGGCCAACGGGCTACCGGTGGCGGCGATGGCGGCCCGCAGCGAGGTACTTGAGACGTTCGCCCGTGAGGTGCCGTATTTCAACACCTTCGGCGGCAATCCGGTGTCGATGGCTGCCGCGGGCGCGGTGCTCGACGTCATCGAGGACGAGGACCTGATGGCCAACGCGGGGCGGGTCGGGACCGCGCTGCGCGACGAGCTCAGCCGGATCGCCACCGAGACCCCACGCATCGGCGATGTGCGCGGTGTCGGGCTGTACGTCGGCGTCGAGATGGTCACCGACCCCGACCTCAAGGCCCCCGACCGCGCCGGCGCCCACGACCTGGTCAATGCGATGCGGGACCGCAAGGTGCTGATCTCGGTGTGCGGGGCCGACGGCAACGTCCTCAAGGTGCGCCCGCCGTTGGTGTTCTCGATGAGCGACGTGGACTGGTTCTGCACGGAATTTGCGGGGGCGGTGGCGGCGCTGGGCTGACCTAGGGAATGCTGGAGCGGTGCCGGATGGAAACATCGCGACCGCGATCTACGTAGCTTCACCCGAAGGGGACACCGGTAAATCCACCATTGCGCTGGGCATTCTGCACCGGTTGGCCGCGACCGTGCCCAGGGTGGGGGTGTTCCGCCCCATCACGCGCCTCGGTGAGGACCGCGACTACATCCTCGAATTGCTGCTGGCCGGGACCACCGCGGGGCTGAGCTACGACGACTGTGTCGGGGTCAGCTACCAGCAGGTGCACGAGGATCCCGACGTCGCCATCGCCGAGATCGTCGACCGGTTCCACCGCGTGGCCGAGAAGTGCGACGCCGTGTTGATCGTGGGCAGCGACTACACCGACGTCGCCACGCCCAGCGAGCTGAGCATGAACGCCCGCATCGCGGTCAACCTGGGTGCACCGGTGGTGCTCGCGGTCAAGGCCGCCGACCGCACGCCCGGTGAGGTCGCCCACGTGGTGGAGGTGTGCCTGGCCGAACTGAACCACCAGCATGCGCATGCCGCGGCGGTGGTGGCCAACCGGTGCGACCCGGCGCAGCTCGACGCGGTGGCCGCGGCCCTCAAACCGCTCGGCCCGCCCGCCTATGTGCTGCCCGAGGAGCCGGTGCTGGTGGCACCGTCGGTGGCCGAACTGCAGGTGGCGGTCGACGGCACGGTGATCGCCGGGGATCCCGAGCTGCTCTCGCGTGAGGCGATGGGCGTGATGGTGGCCGGCATGACCGCCGAGCACTGCCTGGAGCGGCTCACCGAGGGAGTCGCGGTGGTGACCCCGGGCGACCGTTCGGACGTGGTGCTGGCCCTGGTGAGTGCCCATGCCGCAGAAGGCTTTCCGTCGCTGTCGTGCATCATCCTCAACGGCGGTCTGGCGCTGCATCCGGCCATTGCTTCGCTGGTCGAGGGGCTGGGGCAGCGGCTGCCGATCGTGGCCACCGAGTACGGAACCTTCGAGACCGCAAGCCGGGTCGCCGGGGCGCGCGGTCGGGTCACGGCGAAATCGCAGCGCAAGATCGACACCGCGCTGGCACTGATGGACAAACACGTCGACGTCAACGACCTGCTCGATCAGCTGAGCATCCCGATCCCCGCGGTCACCACCCCGCAGATGTTCACCTACAAACTGCTCGACCAGGCCCGTTCGGACCGCAAGCGCATCGTGCTGCCCGAAGGTACCGACGACCGCATCCTCAAAGCCGCCGGCCGGCTGCTGCAACACGGGGTCGCCGAGCTGACGATCCTCGGTGAGGAGAGCCAGATCCGCTCCCGGGCAGCTGAACTCGGTGTGGACCTCGACGCGGCGGCGGTCCTGGACCCGCGCACCAGCCAGTTGTGCGACCAGTTCGCCGAGCAGTACGCCGAGTTGCGCCGCAAGAAGGGCGTGACGGTCGAGCAGGCCCGCGAGATCATCCACGACGTGTCGTACTTCGGCACGATGTTGGTGCACAACCAGATGGTCGACGGCATGGTTTCGGGTGCGGCACACACCACGGCGCACACCGTGCGTCCGGCCTTCGAGATCATCCGCACCGCGCCCGGGATCTCCACGGTGTCCAGCATCTTCCTGATGTGCCTGGCCGACCGGGTGCTGGCCTATGGCGACTGCGCGATCGTGCCCGACCCGACCTCCGAGCAACTCGCCGACATCGCGATCTCCTCGGCCCGCACCGCCGCCCAGTTCGGCATCGATCCGCGCGTGGCCATGCTGTCCTACTCGACGGGCACCTCGGGTACCGGCGCCGATGTCGACAAGGTCAGGGCCGCGACCGAATTGGTCCGTCAGCGGGAACCGGACCTGTTGGTCGAGGGCCCGATCCAGTACGACGCGGCAGTGGAGCCCTCGGTGGCGCTGACCAAGATGCCGGATTCGGCGGTGGCGGGACGGGCCACCGTGCTGATCTTCCCCGATCTCAACACCGGCAACAACACCTACAAGGCCGTGCAGCGAAGTGCCGGTGCGATCGCCATCGGCCCGGTGCTGCAGGGGCTCAACAAGCCGGTCAACGACCTGTCCCGCGGGGCGCTCGTCGAGGACATCGTCAACACCGTGGCGATCACGGCGATTCAGGCGCAGGGGCAGCCCGCGGACGTGAGGAGCGCCAAAGACTCATGACAGTTCTGGTGGTCAACTCCGGGTCCTCGTCGCTCAAATACGCGGTGGTCAAACCGGATTCGGGCGAGTTCCTGGCCGACGGCATCATCGAGCAGATCGGCTCGGCGCAGGTGCCCGATCATGACGCCGCGCTGCGGGCGGCGTTCGACGAGTTGGCCGCGCAGGGTCTGCACCTGGACACGCTGGGCCTGGTGGCGGTGGGGCATCGGGTGGTGCACGGCGGCAAGACCTTCTACCGGCCCACCCTGATCGACGGCGAGCTGATCGCCAAGGTGCAGGAACTGGCTCCGCTGGCCCCGCTGCACAATCCGCCCGCACTGCTGGGTATCGAGGTGGCGCGCAAGCTGCTGCCCGATCTGCCGCACATCGCGGTGTTCGACACCGCGTTCTTCCACAACCTGCCCGAGGCGGCCGCGACCTACGCCATCGACCGAGAGGTGGCCGAGCGCTGGGGTATCCGGCGCTACGGCTTCCACGGCACCTCGCACCAGTACGTCAGCCAGCAGGCCGCTGCCTTCCTGGATCGCCCGTACGAGTCGCTGAATCAGATTGTGCTGCACCTGGGTAACGGTGCGTCGGCGTCGGCGATCGCCCAGGGGCGGGCCGTGGACACCTCGATGGGCCTGACGCCGATGGAGGGCCTGGTGATGGGCACCCGCAGTGGCGACGTCGATCCCGGCATCATCATGTACCTGTGCCGCACCGCGGGCATGGGTGTCGAGGACATCGACACGATGCTCAACCGGCGCTCTGGTGTGCGCGGCCTCGGCGGCGAAAACGATTTCCGTAAGTTGCACGCCCGGATCGAATCCGGCGACGACAACGCGCAATTGGCCTACGACGTCTACATCCACCGGCTCCGCAAGTACGTCGGCGCCTACCTCGCGGTGCTGGGCCGCACCGATGTCATCAGCTTCACCGCGGGAGTGGGGGAGAACGATGCCGCGGTGCGCCGCGACGCGCTGGCCGGGCTGACCGGGCTGGGCATCACGATCGACGAGGCGCTCAATGCCTCGTCCTCACGCGAGGCCCGTCGCATCTCCGCACCGGACTCAGCGGTGACCGTGCTGGTGGTGCCGACCAACGAGGAGTTGGCGATCGCGCAGGTCTGCGTGCGGATATCAGAAGGTGCTCATCGGCCGCACACTGTTGGCCAGGTCGATCAGCGCGTACCGATGCGCCTGCGTGGGGGCGACGCGGGCCAACGCCCGTAGCGACGCCTCGACGCCCAGCTTGAGACCGTGCTCGGTGAACGGGAATCCGAGAATGTGATTGCTGCTCGCCGAGTTGTCGGCCAGCCAGTCCATCGCGGTGCCCAGCACCAGCGCCCTGATCTGCAGCACGCGCGGCTCCGAATCGGGCAGCGCCTCCACCCGCCGGGCCGCATCACGGATGTTCTGTTCGGTGATCTCGCCGGTGGACCGGCCCGAGAGCAGGGTCACCGCGCTGGTCAGCCGGGCGGTGGTGAAATGTCGTGAGGTGGGTGGGACTTCGTCGAGCGTCTCGACTGCCTTGTCGCGGGTCCCGGCGACCGACTCGGCGCGGGCCAAGCCGAAACCGGCTGAGATGACGCCGTTGTCGGTGCTCCACACCGTGTTGTAGAACTTGAGCTCGTCGGCAGTGCCGGCCAACTCGGCCGTGGCGGCCAACGCCAGCTTGGGTGCCAGCTCGCCGGGCAAGGTGTCCAGTACCTCGGTGAAATGCTTTGTCGCCGAGTCGTAATCGGCTGAGAGCATCTCGGCCACAGCGCGGAACCACACCAGCTGCCAGCGCCAGCCGGCCCAGGTGGCCAGGTCGTCGAGTTTGCGCGTGGCCTTGGCGACGTCGCCCAGATCGAGCAGGGCGCGTGCTTCCATCAACGGCAGCTCCACCGACTCGGCCAGGTCCACCCCCTCGGAGTCGAGAGAGCCGTGGCGCGCGGCACGCAACTGGTCGAGAGTGTGCACGGGTTGGCTGAGCACACTCGCGACCAACATCGGCGCACCCACATCGGTGCGATCCACCAGCGGTACCGGCAGCGCCCGCACGATCTCCTGGGCGGTCAGCTTCTCCGAATGCACCTGCCCGTCAACGTAGACATCGGTGTGGGCGACCAGAAGGTCGACTCCGAACGTCGACCGGGACGGACTGAAGACGGTCGACAGGCCGGGGCGGGGGATCCCGGTATCTGCCGCCACCACTTCGCGAAGCACACCGAGCAGCTGCGACGACATCTCCTCGGCGCTGGTGAACCGACGCCGCGGATCGGGATCGATGGCCCGGCGTAGGAACCGCCCGAACGAGTCGTAGGTGTCGAGCACCGGGTCCTCCGAAGGAAGACCGTCGACGTAGCGGCCACGGCGGGTCCGCAGATTCAAGGTCAGCGCGGCCAGCGTGCGCCCCACGGTGTAGATGTCGGTGGCCACCGTCGGTCCGGTGCGCACGATCTCGGGGGCTTGGAATCCCGGTGTGCCGTACAGGTACCCGTACGAGTTGAGCCGTGACACCGCGCCGAGGTCGATCAGCTTGAGCTGCGCCTCGGTGATCATGATGTTCTCGGGCTTGAGGTCGTTGTAGGCCAGCCCGATCGAATGCAGGTAGCCCAAGGCGGGCAGGATCTCGAGCATGTAGCCGATCGCCTCGGCCACCGGAAGCCGGGTTCCCCTGGCCTGTTTCAGCGATGTTCCGCCGACGTACTCCATCACGATGTAGCCGACCGGATTACCGTGCTTGTCGTCGTGTTCGACGAAGTTGTAGATCTTCACGATTCCCGGATGGGTCACCTCGGCCAGGAACTGGCGTTCGGCCATTGCGATCGCCTGGGCTTCCGCGTCACCGGAGTGCACCAGACCTTTGAGCACGACGGGACGTTCGTTCACGTTGTGGTCGAAGGCCAGATACACCCAGCCCAATCCACCGTGGGCGATGCAGCCCTTGATCTCGTACTGATCGGCGACGATCTCACCCGGCGACAGCTGCGGCAGGAACGAGTACGCACTGCCGCAGTGCGGGCACCAGCCCTCTGACAAGGCGTGCCCGTCGGACGACGACCGGCCGACCGGCTTGCCGCAGTTCCAGCAGAACCGCTTCTGTTCGGCCACGACCGGGTTGGTCATCAACGCCGCCAACGGGTCCCGCTCGGGCACCCGTGGGATCTCCACCAGTCCGCCGCCCAACCTGCGAATCGGAGACAGTATCCGGGTGGCGATCGTGGCAAGGTTTTGCGGTTCGGTGTCGGCCCCGCCGAACGGCCCGTCGTCGGAATCGTCGAACTCCGGACGGAACACCGCCTGGGTCGCCATGGGCCGTATGGTCGAATGCGAGTCCATGTCGAGGTCTTCCAGGCTCGCCGGCTGTGTTCCGGGACCGCCTGCGGTGTCGGGGGTTTCCGGAAGATCAGCGTCGTCGGGCTTTTTCATCAGTCGACATACCTCGCGACCGGGGGTGACGGCGCCGGACCCAGGACCGTCAACCACTTGCGGTACAGCGTGTTCCAGGTGCCGTCGCGGCGGATGCGTTCCAGCGTCGCGTTGACCACCCGGACCAGCGGATCGTTCTCCAGGTTCAACCCGATGCCGTAGGGCTCTTCGTTGAGGCTCGGGCCGACGATGTGCAGATACGGATCCTGCGCCACCAGTCCGGCCAGGATCGAATCGTCGGTGCTGACCGCGTCGGCCTGTCGTTGCTGCAGTGCCACCAGGCAGTCGGCCCAGGTCACCACCGACACGATGATCGGTGACGGGCTGATCTGCTGGATCCGTTTGAGCGAGGTGGTGCCGTCCACCACGCACACCCGCTTGCCCGAGAGATCGGAGGCCTGCGAGATGTTGGAGTCCCGCGGGGCCAGGATCCGTTGGTGGGCCATCAGATACACGGTGGAGAAGTTCACCTGCTTGCGGCGCTCACAGGTGATGGTCATGGTCTTGACCACGATGTCCACCTGATTGTTCTGCAGTGCCGTGATGCGGTCTGCCGAGGACAGGATGCGGTACTCGACCTGTGACGGCGTTCCGAAGATGTCGCGCGCCACCTCTCCGGCGATGTCGACGTCGAAGCCGTTGATCTGACCGGTGATCGGATCGCGGAACGAGAACAGATTGCTGCCGATGTCCAGCCCGACGATCAGCCGTCCCCGTTCGCGGATCTTGGCCACCGCGGCGTCGGCGTCGGCCTTGTTGCTGAACGGCCGCAGACTGGCAGTGCGGTTGCACTCGTCGGTGTTCGGCGTCGGCACCCGCACCGGTTGAGGGGCGAGTTCCTGCATGCCGGCCGGGCTGGGTGGCGCCAGCGTCATCGTCGGCGCCGTCAAGGCCGGCGCGCTCTGACTGCATCCGGCCACGGCCAGGGCCGCCGTCAGGACGGCCAACATCTTTCGCATCGTTCCCATCATCTGTACTCGCTGAGTCGAGGCCACAGGCCCAGGGCCACCGCCAGCGCGGCGGCCACACTGAGCAGGGCAGCACCCACCGTGGCACCGGACAGCACCCGGCGGGCATTGGCGATGTCGTTGCGCAACTGACTGCGGCTCTCCTGGATGCCCTTGGACAATGCGTCGTCGAGCTTGTCGAAGGCCGGCGTGGAATCATCCTCGCCGGTGCCCAAGGCCACCTGCGTCGCGGCCTGATAGTTGCCCACCGCTATATAGGCGTTGATCCGGTCATCGGCCGTGCGCCACTTGGTGAGCAGTTGTTCGGCACCGGTCAGATCGCTCTTGTCGATACCGGTGTCGCGGGCCAGATACCGCGCGAGCTGTTGCTGCATCGCCTCGATGCGCTGGTAGTAGGACTGCTTGCGCAGGTTTTCATCGCCGCGCCGGATCAGGGCCAGCGTCTCGTCGGCCCGGGCCTGCTGGGCGGTGATGGCCAGGTTCGTCACCGTCTTGAGGGATTCGGCGGCGGTGTCCTTGGCGCTGCGGCTGTCCGAAGTCGAGATCACCAGCGCGGTGGTCACCCAGATCAACATGATCAGCACGGCCATCCCGCCCGCCACGAAACCGATGTTGACCCGCCGCCTGGTCCGGCGCGCCAGCCAGCGATTGGCGAACACCCCGAACATCAGCGTCGCCAACACCACCAGCATGACCGGGGCCGGGATCCGGGTGGAGGCCGTCGTCTCGGCGTCCACCCGGGCGGAGGTCTCCTCGTAGAGCCGTTGCGCGTCGGGCAGGATCTGCGACTGCATCAGCGCCGAGGCCTCCGACAGGTACGACGAACCGACCGGGTTGCCCGCCCGGTTGTTGGTGCGGGCGGTCTCGACCAGGCCGGTGTAGACGGCCAGCCGCGCGTTGATCCGGCCGAGCAGTTGCACCAGCGTCTCGTCGGTCAGCCCGCTCGATGCCCGCGTCACCGCCACCGAGGCGTCGGTGATCGCCTGTTCGTAGCGCTGCCGCACATCGCGGGGTTCGGCACCGGCGATGAAGGCGGTGGCCGCGGCGGCGTCGGCCACCGACAGCGTGGTGTAGAGCTGGCCGGCCGCGAACGCCAGCGGCTCGGTGTGGTCGAGCACCGTGGTCAACGCCTGCTGGCGGTCGTTGATGGTGGTGGACGTCGCGAATGCGCTGGCGAGTACGAGTGCGGACAACACGAGCCCGATCGTCAGGATGCGCCCGGGAGTGGTCCACAGAAACCACCAGCGTGGGTGGGCAGGAGTAGTCGGCGACCGGGACGCGAGTGGTTCGGTCGAGGGATGTGCCAACTCCACAGTCACCTGCGCACGGACCTCATTTAGTTTCGGTGCAATCGGGGCGTGCCACCACTATAAAAAAATTCTAAGAGGGCTGCGCTTAGGCTCGCGGAGAAATTGGGCCGCACCGAAACTGGCGCCGTTCCTTATCCTGTACGGGTGCGCGGCGACGGTGACGGCTGGGTGTTCTCCGACAACGGCGCCCGCTATTGGGGGCGTCACGGTGCGGCGGGTCTGTTGCTGCGGGCGCCGTGGCCCGGCGCAGCGGCGGCGGTGCTGTTGCAACACCGGGCGCCGTGGAGCCATCAGGGCGGCACGTGGGCGTTGCCGGGCGGTGCCCGCGACAGTCACGAGACCGCCGAGCAGGCCGCGGTCCGGGAAGCCAACGAGGAGGCCGGGGTGACGGCCGAGCAGCTCACCGTACGGACCACCGTGGTGACTGCCGAGGTGGCCGGCATCGGCGGCACGCACTGGTCCTACACCACCGTGATCGCCGACGTGCCTGAACCGCTGGCCACGATCCCGAACCGGGAGAGCTCCGAGTTGCGCTGGGTGGCCGAGGACGAGGTCGCCGAATTGCCGCTGCATCCCGGCTTCGCCGCGAGCTGGGCGCAGCTGCGGGTGGTGACGGCGTCGCTGCCGCTGGAGCGCAACCGGCATCAATAAGCCCTACCGAGCACGTCCTTCAGTTCTTCGGCAGCCGCCCGAGGGTCTTCGGCCGCGGTGATCGCGCGCACCACCACGATGCGCCGGGCTCCCGCTGCGAGCACCTCGGGTAGCCGCTGATGATCGATCCCGCCGATGGCGAACCACGGCTTGGCCGGTTGCCGCGCAGCCGTCGAGCGCACCAGGTCCAGGCCCGGCGCGGAGCGTCCCGGTTTGGTCGGAGTCGGCCAGCACGGCCCGACGCAGAAGTAGTCCACTGCTTCATCGACCGCGGCCGCGGCCTGCGCTGTGTCGTGGGTGGAGCGGCCGATCACCGGGCGCTTTCCGACGATGCCGCGGGCGACGTCCAGCGGCAGATCATCCTGACCGAGATGCAGGACATCGGCCCCGGCCGCCAGGGCGATGTCGGCGCGATCGTTGACCGCCAGCAAGGCGCCGTGCCGGCGCGCCGCGTCGGCCAGTACTTCGAGTGCCTCGAGCTCCAGACGCGCCTCCAACGGTCCGAACTGCTTCTCCCCGGCCGAGCCCTTGTCGCGCAGCTGGATCAGATCGACCCCGCCGGCCAGCGCGGCGTCGGCGAATTCGGCCAGGTCACCCCGCTCACGGCGGGCGTCGGTGCACAGGTACAGGGTGGCGCGCTGCAGACGGTCGACGGGTGATTCCACACCGCGACGGTAGCCGGTACCGCCCGAGTACCCTGGACTGGCAATACGGGAGTCCCTGGGACGAGGGGCTGAGAGTGGGCATCCGGACCGGCCCTTACCGTCACACCTGATCCGGGTCATGCCGGCGTAGGGAGCGGAGTATGGCAAAAGGAGGAGCCGGAACACTCGCTGTCATCGGCGGCGGTGTGATCGGGCTGTCGGTCGCGCGCCGGGCCGCGCTGGACGGCTGGAGTGTGCGGCTGCACTGCAGCACGGAACGCGGCGCGTCGTGGGTGGCCGGTGGCATGCTGGCCCCGCACAGCGAAGGCTGGCCGGGCGAGGAGCAGATGCTGCAGATCGGCCTGGAGTCGCTCAAGCTGTGGCACTCGGGGTTCCTCGACGGGCTGGCGCCCGAGGTGGTCACCGCACGGGAGTCACTGGTGGTCGCCGTGGACCGGGCCGATGTCGCCGACCTGCACACCGTCGCCGAATGGCTGTCCGCCCAGGGACAGCCGGTCGAGTTGACCACCGCGGCCCGCGATGTGGAACCTCTACTGGCCCAAGGCATCCGGCACGGATTCCGGGCCTCCACCGAACTCGCCGTGGACAACCGTGCCGTGGTCGACGGACTGGCCGCGCGCTGCGAACAGCTGGCGGTGCGGTGGGCCGGGCCGGTCGAGGACCTCGCCGACGTGCGAGACGCCGACGTGCTCGTCGTCGCCAACGGGATCGACGCGCCCAAGCTCGTGGCAGGCCTTCCGGTGCGTCCGGTCAAGGGCGAGGTGCTGCGGCTGCGGTGGCGCAAGGGCTGTATGCCGGTGCCGCAGCGGGTGGTGCGGGCCCGCGTGCACGGCCGTCCGGTATACCTGGTGCCGCGCGCCGACGGTGTGGTGGTCGGTGCCACCCAGTACGAGCACGGCCGCGACACCGCGCCGGTGGTCAGCGGGGTGCGTGACCTGCTTGAGGACGCCTGCGCGGTGATGCCGGCCCTGGGTGAGTACGAACTTGCCGAGACCGCGGCGGGGCTGCGTCCCATGACACCCGACGGGCTGCCGGTGGTCGAACGGGTCGACGAGCGCACCCTGGTGGCCGTGGGACACGGCCGGAACGGATTTCTGTTGGCGCCGTGGACCGCTGAGCGGATCGCGGCTGAACTCGAGGTGAGCGTGGGAGCGAAATGATCACCATCACGGTCAACAACGAAACCCTCGAGGTGGACGAGCAGACCACCATCGAGGGGCTGCTGGAAACCCGGGGCTTCCCGGACAAGGGCATTGCCGTCGCGCTGGACTGGTCGGTGTTGCCCCGCTCGGAGTGGGACCGGACGTTGTCCGACGGCGCCCGGGTGGAGGTCGTGACGGCGGTGCAGGGTGGCTGATTCTGTGTTGCGCATCGGGGGCCGGGAGTTCGGCTCGCGGCTGATCATGGGTACCGGGGGCGCACCGAATCTGGCTGTGCTGGAAGAGGCGCTGATCGCCTCGGGCACGGAGTTGACCACCGTGGCGATGCGACGCGTGGACGCCGAGACCGGTACCGGGGTGCTCGACCTGCTCAACCGGCTCGGCATCGCGGCCCTGCCGAACACCGCCGGCTGTCGCGGTGCGGCCGAGGCGGTGCTGACCGCGCAGCTGGCCCGGGAGGCGCTGGGCACCGACATGGTCAAACTCGAAGTCATCGCCGACGAGCGCACCCTGTTGCCCGATGCCATCGAACTGGTCAAGGCCGCAGAGCAATTGGTCGACGACGGATTCATCGTGCTGCCCTACACCAACGACGACCCGGTGCTGGCCCGCCGGCTGGAGGATGCCGGTTGTGCCGCCGTCATGCCGTTGGGTTCGCCGATCGGCACCGGCCTGGGCATCTCCAACCCACACAACATCGAGATGATCGTCGAGCGGGCCGGGGTACCGGTGGTGCTGGATGCCGGTATCGGCACCGCCTCCGACGCGGCGATGGCGATGGAATTGGGTTGTGACGCCGTGCTGTTGGCCACGGCCGTCACCCGGGCTTCCGATCCGCCGACCATGGCCGCCGCGATGTCCGCGGCCGTCACCGCCGGGTACCTGGCTCGGCAGGCCGGCCGGATCCCGAAACGGTTCTGGGCTCAGGCGTCGAGCCCGGCTCTCAGCGCTGATACCGGGCGTGGCCAGTGACGGGAATGGTCGGTTGAACTGAACCTGAGCAGTCAGAACGGCACCGCCTGCAATGATGGCGGTGATGATCGAACTCACGGGGCTGACAAAACTCTATGGATCCCACCGAGCTGTCGACGATCTGACGTTCACCGTCGAACCGGGCGTGGTGACCGGATTCCTGGGGCCCAACGGCGCGGGGAAGACCACCACGATGCGGTTGGTCCTCGGGCTCGACCATCCCAGCGCCGGGACCGCGACCATCGACGGCAAGCGATACCGCGAACTGCACGATCCGTTGCGATCGGTGGGCGCCCTGCTCGATGCGCGGCAGGCCCATCCGAACCGCTCGGCCCGCAACCACCTGCGCTGGATCGCGGCCGCCAACCGGATCCCGTCGGCCCGGGTGGACGAGGTGCTGGAGATGGTCGGGCTGACCTCGGCTGCCGACCGCAGTGCCGGCACGCTGTCGCTGGGCATGAGTCAGCGCCTCGGCATCGCCGCCGCACTGCTGGGCGATCCGCCGGTGCTGCTGTTCGACGAACCGGTCAATGGGCTCGACCCCGAGGGCATCCATTGGGTGCGCACCCTCATCCGCAGCCTGGCCGCCGAGGGCCGGACAGTGTTCGTGTCCAGCCACCTGCTGGCCGAGATGGCCAACACCGCCGATCGACTGGTGGTGATCGGGCAGGGCAAGCTGATCGCCTCGACCACCGTGAACGAGTTCGTCAGCGGTACGTCCGCCGACACCGTGCGGGTACGTAGCCCGCAACTGGAGTCTTTGCGCGAGGTTCTCACCGACGCCGGTTTCGAGGTGGAGGCCACCGCCGACGGCGACGCGCTGGCAGTGCACGGCGCAGCCATCGAGGTGATCGGCGACCTGGCCGCGCGCAACGCCGTCACCCTGCACGAGTTGAGCCAGCGGCAGGCCTCGCTGGAGGAGGCATATCTGAAACTCACCGACGACGCGGTCGACTACCGGGCTGGCGCTGTGATGAGCGCTCGCGCGAAGAACCGAGAAGCACGATGAGCGCGCTGTCCGCGCTCGACGCCGAGCGCATCAAACTGTCCACCACCCGCTCCCCGCTGTGGTCCACGGTCGGGGTGGCGGTACTCAGCCTGGGCGTGGCCGCCATGCAGGGTATGGGCGCGCATCACTACGCCGGGCTGCCTCCCGCCAAGGCCGCGCTCGGCGTCGCGGTGTTCGGGGTTCCGGTACTGATGGTGTTGTCCTCGATGACAATGACCGGCGAATACCGCAGCGGGCTGATCCGCACCACCTTCCTGGCCACGCCGAACCGTACGCAGGTGCTGACCGCGAAAGCGGTGGTGTGCGCGGCCTTCTCGTCGGTGTGTGCGGTGGTCATGGTGCTGGCCTCGGTGCTGGTGGCCCGGATGGTGGCCAACCCGGTGGTCGGAACGCAACTGTCGCTGGCCAATGCGGCGACCTGGCGGGTGGCCGGCGGGTTCGCCCTGTATGCCGCGCTGGCCGCGGTGCTCGGCGTGGCCGTCGGTGCGCTGGTCCGATTCGCGGCCGGTGCGGTGGCGGTTCTGCTGCTGTGGCCGCTGGTGGCCGAGCCGTTGCTGGGGAACATGCCCAACTCCGGCCCCCAGACCGGGCCCTGGCTGCCGTTCGCCAACATGTTCACGTTCCTGCACGTGGACTGGCTGTTCCCGGCGTATGTCATGCCGTGGGGTGAGTTGGGCTCGCTGGTCTATTTCCTGGTGTGGGTCGCGGTGGCGTTCGTGGCTGCCGCGGTGGTGCTGAACAGGCGTGACGCCTGACCCGGATCACTCCGGGTCAGACGCCACATCCGTCGAACCACCCACTGCGAGTACCACCTTCGACCCGTACGGCACCCGCTGGACCAGCTGCAGCTGCGCCAGCGCCGGGTGGGCATCCAGCAGCTTGCCGGCATTGGCCAGCGCCCGCAGCGCGGCGGTCTCGGCGCGGGCGGCTTCCAGCTTCGCCGCACCGGTGGCCTTGGCCGTCGCCAACTGCAGCGCCGCGGCGCGGATCTCGGCCGGGACGATCACGTCCTTGACGAAGGCCCCGATCACCTCGACGCCGGTGCGGGCACCGGCCGTGCGCGCCGCGGCGGCGATCGCGTCGGCATCAATACGGTTGCCGCGCTGCATCACCTCGTCGGCGGTCACCGCGGCGGTGAGGTCACGCAGTGCGATCTGCGCGGCCAGGTACACCGCGGCCATCGGATCGGCCGCTGCTTCCACGTAGGCCACCGCGTCGCTCACCTTGAACTGCAGTGCCACGCTGATACGCAGCGTCACCGCATCGGAGGTCAACACCTCCTGCGGCGCCAGCGTGAGCACCTGCTCACGCATCTCGACACGCACCACCGAGGCCGCCACATCAATGCGGTGACGGCCCGGCGGCAGGACACGACCCAGCGTGCCGTCGCGGTACTCCAGTGCGCACTGGCCCGCGGAAACAGTGATTCGGTTGAACGTGAAGATGCCCATGTCGTGTCCTCCTTCCGGTATGTGTCTGTGCGGCAAAGGGATACCGCCGCCGGACGCGATCAGTGACGGGGCGTCGCACCCCCGTACCGGCGGATGTGGGCCACAAGGTCACCGATCGGGTGAACCCGGCGACGGTATCGGGATTGCAGGAGGGATTCGAACCCCAGGTCCTTTTACCTGTGCCATGGCGCCGCAGGCAACACGCAGAAACGTTGCGGTACCCCGCTTCGCCTGCTTCCCCTGTCGGCGCCGGAAGACACCATGCCATCACAGCAAATCCCCAGGCAAGCGATTTAAGCGCCGGGCCGATCGGCCGAGCCGCTACCGTGGGTGAAATGCGACGTACTTCGACGGGGGCGGTGCTCGGCGCGCTGGCGCTGACCGTGGGGCTGGCCGGCTGTGATGCAAAGACCGAACTGCAGACCGACGGGCAGCAGTCCCGGGAGTCCGCCCCGGCGGCGGTGCGCTTCGCCGACGAATTGCGTGAGCGGGTCACCACCGACGCAATGATGGGGCATCTGAGCAAGCTCCAGGACATTGCCGACGCCAACAACGGCAACCGCGCGCTCGGCAGCCCGGGGTATGACGCGAGTGTGGACTATGTCGTCGGTGCGCTGCGCGACAAGGGGTTTGACGTGCAGACCCCGGAGTTCGAGGTCAGGCTGCCGTTTGCCGAGGACCCGCAGGTCACCGTCGGCGGTCAGGCCGTCACGGCCAAGCCGCTGGAGTTCACCATCGGTACCCCTCAAGAAGGGTTGTCCGCGCCGCTGGTGCCGGCCAAGGCCGAGGACACCCCCGGCTGTGAGGCCGCCGACTATGACGGACTCCCGGTCGCCGGCGCGGTGGTACTGGTGGACCGAGGCTCCTGCCCTTTCGCGGACAAGCAGGCTGTTGCCGCTGAGCGCGGTGCGGTCGCCATGATCGTGGTCAACACCAACAACGACGAGAAGATGGGCGGCACGCTGGGCCGCAACACCGACGTCAAGATCCCGGTGGTCAGCGTGACCAAGGACGAGGGCACCCGGCTGCGCAATGCGCCCGGGCCCACCACGCTCAAACTCGTCGCGGGAGTGCGTACCGAGCGCACCCGCAATGTCATCGCCCAGACCAAGACCGGCTCGACCTCGGACGTGGTGATGGTCGGGGCCCACCTCGACAGCGTTCCGGAAGGGCCTGGCATCAACGACAACGGCTCCGGGGTGGCCGCGGTGCTGGAAACCGCTTTGCAGCTGGGTGATTCGCCACAGGTGGCCAACGCGGTGCGGTTCGGGTTCTGGGGTGCCGAGGAGGAAGGTTTGCGTGGCTCGACCAACTATGTCGAGTCCTTGGACATCGAGCAGCTAAAAGACATCGCCATGTACCTGAACTTCGACATGCTGGGCTCGCCGAACCCCGGCTACTTCACCTATGACGGCGACCAGTCGGCACCGCTGGACGAGCAGGGCCGTCCGCGGGTTCCCGAGGGCTCCGCGGGTATCGAGCGCACCCTTGGGTCCTACCTGGAGGATGCCGGAAAGACACCGCGCGACACCAGTTTTGACGGCCGGTCCGACTATGACGGGTTCACCATGGCGGGCGTTCCCGCTGGTGGATTGTTCTCCGGCGCCGAGGACAAGATGGACGCAGAGGAAGCCAAATTGTGGGCCGGTGAGGTGGATCAGCCGTTCGACCCGAACTACCACAAGAACACCGATACCCTTGACCACGTGAACCAGGACGCGATGCGGATACATGGTGAGGGAGTCGCGTTCGCTGTGGGTGTGTACGCCCAAGATCAGCGGGGCCGCAACGGTTTACCGGTTCGTTCCGACCGCACGCGTCACCAGATCACCGCGCAGTGACAGCGCGTCGACTCGCTGTCATATTGCTCGGAGCCGCGCTCGTGGGATGCTCGGCGCAGCCCTCGCCCGAGGCTGTCGATCCGCAGGAACTGGCCGGCAGGATCACCGTCGACGCCATGTACACCCACCTGCGCAAGCTCCAGGAGATTGCCGACAGCCATGACGGCAACCGGGCGGTCGGTAGCTCCGGCTACGACGCCAGCGTCGACTATGTGGTGAAAGTGTTGCGGGACAAGGGGTTCGATGTCCAGACTCCGGAATTCGAGCGGATGGGCACGATGCGCGGGGGTAACCCCGCGCTGACCGTGTCGGGGACAAAATACCGGGTGGACCAGGCATCGATGCTGGTGACGACGGCACCCGAGGGGCTGAACGCCCCGACGCTACGCCCGGGCAAGCCGTCGGGATGTGCGGCCACCGACTACGGTTCGGTCAACATCTCCGGTGCCATAGCCGTGGTCGACGACACCGGGTGTTCGGTTGTGACGAAACAGAACATCGCGCTGGCCAAGGGTGCAGTGGGCGTGCTGGTGGTCAACCGCGGGCAACAGCCGCCGCCGGGCGGGCTGTTCAGCACGGGCTATTACCGCCAACTCACCGTCCCCGTCGGCGTCATCGACGAGACCACCGATGCCGCACTGCGGCGCACGAGCGCTCCGGTGCGCCTGACCCTGGACGGCAAGGCCGAGATGGTGAAGTCCCGCAACGTGACGGCGCAGACCAAAACCGGCTCGGCGTCGGACGTGGTGCTCGTGGGCGCGCACCTGGACAGCATCGGTGGTGGCCCGGGCGTCAACGACAATGGGTCCGGGGTGGCGGCCGTCCTGGAAACCGCGCTGCAGCTGGGTCCTTCGCCGCAGGTCGACAACGCGGTGCGGTTCGCGTTCTGGGGCGCCGAGGAAATGGGTTTGGACGGGTCGACGCAATACGTGCGCAACCTGCCGCTGGACCAGCTCGACGATCTGGCGCTGTACCTGAACTTCGACATGATCGGATCACCCAACGCCGGGTTCTTCACCTATGACGGCGACCAGTCCGGCCAGGCCACCGATCCCAAGCCGATGCCCGAGGGCTCGGCCGGCATCGAGCGCACCATGGCCGGTTACCTCAATCTGGCCGGTGCGCGGCCCGCTGACCTGCCGATCAGCGTGAACACCGACTATCACCCGTTCTTGCAGGCTGGCGTGCCGATCGGCGGTGCCACCACCGGGGCTTCGCAACGCAAGACCAAGGTGCAGGCCCGGTTGTGGGGCGGGCGGGCCGGCGCGGCTTTCGACCCGAACTACCACACCCGGCGGGACACGATCGACAACGTCGATGCGCGGGCACTCGGGATCATGGGGTCGGCGATCGCCTTCACCGTGGGTACGTACGCCCGTTCGATCGAGGGGCCCAACGGCGTGCCGGCACGGGACAAGCGCCACCGCGGTTGAACCGCCGAGGGTAGGTCCCCGTAATACGGGTATGGGAATTAACGTCGCCAGAATGCCCAGTCACAGCACGATTGCCGGCGTCCATGCTGTTCTGCCCCCACATCGGTATACCCAGGACGAGGTCACCAGCGCCCTGCTCGACCTGCCCGGATACGCAGAGGCTGAGGATGTGGTGCGGGCCCTGCACACGAGCGCCAAGGTGAACAGCCGATATCTGGTCCTGCCGCTTGAAAAGTATGCGGGTCTCGACGATTTCGGTGAGAGCAACCGTCTGTTCATCGAGCATGCAACCGAACTGGGCTGTGCCGCACTGTCCGGGGCGCTGGATGAGGCGGGTCTGCGTCCGCAGGATGTGGATCTGATCGTCACGACCACCGTCACCGGCGCTGCGGTCCCATCGCTGGATGCCCGCATCGCCGGTCGCCTGGGCCTGCGCCCTGACGTACGCCGCATCCCGATCTTCGGGCTGGGTTGTGTTGCCGGGGCCGCCGGGATCGCGCGGCTCAACGACTATCTGCGCGGCGCACCCGACAAGGTGGCGGTGTTGGTGTCGGTCGAATTGTGTTCGCTGACCCGCAAACACAATCCGAGCATGCCGACGTTGGTGGCGGGCGCGCTGTTCGGCGACGGCGCGGCCGCGGTGGTCGCGGTGGGCGAACACCGGGCCCGCAAGCTCGACCCGACCGGGCCCGACGTGCTGGACTCCCGCAGCCACCTGTACCCGGACTCGCTGCACGCCATGGGTTGGGACATCGGTTCCGGCGGGTTCGAGATCGTGCTCAGCGCCGAAGTCCCCGGCTTCGTGGGGCGCTACCTCGGTGACGATGTCACCGGGTTCCTCGGCGATCACGGACTTTCCGTCGACGAGGTATCTGCGTGGGTGAGCCATCCGGGTGGCCCGAAGGTGATCGAGGCGATCATCGAAACCCTCGGATTGCCTGAAGACGCGCTGGATCTCACCTGGCAGTCTCTCGCCGATGTCGGCAACCTGTCGTCATCCTCGGTGCTGCACGTACTGCGTGACACCATCCGGAAACGACCCGAGCCGGACACGCCCGGGCTGATGATGGCCATGGGTCCGGGCTTCTGCTCGGAGCTCGTTCTGCTGCGTTGGCGCTGATGACAGCGAAGAGATTCACCGCGCTGATCGTTCTCGTCGCCGCCGAACGGGTGCTCGAACTGGTGGTGTCCCAACGCAACCTGCGCTGGAGTACCGCTCACGGCGGCAAGGAGTTCGGCGCCGGCCACTACCCGGTGATGGTGGCGTTGCACAGCGCGCTACTGGTGGGATCGGTGGTCGAGGCACGTCGGCGTCGACCGTCGCCGAGGCTCGGCCGGATCATGACGGTTATCGTGCTCGCCGCCCAGGCGCTGCGGTGGTGGTGCATCACCACGCTGGGTAAGCAGTGGAACACCCGGGTGGTGGTGGTCCCCGGCGCCACGCGTGTCGTCGACGGCCCGTACCGGGTGCTGCCACACCCGAATTACGTGGCGGTCGTCACCGAGGGGGCCGCGTTGCCGTTGGCCGGCGGCGCCTGGATCACCGCCCTGGTGTTCACCGTGGCCAACGCCGCGTTACTGCGGACCCGGATCCGCGTGGAAAACGAAGCACTGCAAGGGCTCACGTGATCGATCTGCTCGTCGCCGGCGGCGGCCCGGCAGGGCTGGCCACCGCGGTGCACGCGGCGCGCGCCGGGCTGGAGACCGTGGTGGTGGAGCGCCGCGCAGGCCCGATCGACAAGGCCTGCGGCGAGGGGCTGATGCCGCACTCGGTGCGACAGCTGCACCGACTGGGCGCTCACCCCGAGGGGAGACCGTTTCGGGGCATCCGGTATCTGGACGGGCACCGTGCCGCCGAGGCCCGGTTCCGCGACGGGGCCGGCTGCGGAGTACGCCGCACGGTGCTGCATGCCGCGCTGTCGGAGGCGGCCGAGTCTGCGGGCGTGCGGGTGGTCCACGGTGAGGTCGGCCCGGTGACCCAGGACTCGGTATCGGTGTGCGCAGCCGGTTTTCGGGCCCGCTACCTGGCGGCCGCCGACGGCCTGCATTCGCCGATCCGCCGCTCGCTCGGCCTCAGCGGCGGGGAGGGCAGGCGGCGGCGCTGGGGGATTCGGCGCCATGTCCGCATCGCCCCGTGGTCGGACTGCGTCGAGGTGTACTGGGGTCCCGACGCCGAGGCGTACGTGACCCCGGTCGGTGCGGACTGTGTCGGGGTGGCGATCCTGACCTCGGTGCGCGGCGGTTTCGACGAGCACCTGGCGGCATTCCCGATGCTGGCCGAACGGATTCACGGCCTTGAGCACGGCCACGACCGGGCCGCGGGGCCCCTGCGGCAGAAGGTCCGCAACCGGTGTGCGGGCCGGGTGCTGTTGGTCGGTGACGCGGCGGGATACGTGGACGCGCTGACGGGGGAGGGCATGGGGCTGGCGTTCGGCGCGGCCGAGCTGCTCGTGGGATGCGTGCGCGCCGACCGTCCCGGTGACTACGATCGGCAGTGGCGTGCGATGACCCGCCGCTATCGGTTACTCACCGCGGCCCTGTTGCACGGCAGCGGTTTTGGTCCCGTGCGGGCCTGTATCACCCCGGTGTCGGCAGCGCTGCCGTCGGTGTTCACCCGGGTGGTCAACGCGCTGGGCGAATAGGCTGCCGCCGACCACCGAGGCGCTCCAGCAGCCGCATGCCGTGGAAAACCAGCAGCGCGGCGATGGAGCCCAGCGCGATGCCGGTGAAGGTCAGAGAGCCGAGTTGCCAGGTGAAGTCGGCGATCCCGATGATCAGCGGGATGGCCGCCGTCATCTGGTTGATCGGCTTGGCGAAGTCCACCTGATTGGTCAGCCAGATCCGCACACCCAAGATGCCGACCAGGCCGTACAACACGATGGTCGCCCCACCCAGCACACCCGGCGGGATCGCCGAGATCGCCGCTCCGACCTTCGGGCACAACGACAATGCGATCGCGACCACGGCCGCGACCCAGTACGCCGCGGTCGAGTAGACCCGGGTCGCCGCCATCACCCCGATGTTCTCGGCGTAGGTGGTGGTGGCCGACCCGCCCCCGGCACCGGCCAGCACCGTGGCCACCCCGTCGGCGGCCAGGGCCCGGCCGATCATCGGGTCGAGGTCGGTACCGGTCATCTGTCCCACCGACTTGACGTGCCCGATGTTTTCGGCGACCAGCGCGATCACCGCGGGCAGGAACAGCGGCAGCACCGCCAGATCGAACGTGGGTGTGTGGAATTCGGGCAGACCGACCCAGGGTGCGGCCGCGATCGCCGCGGTGTCCACGTCACCGAGTACCAGCGCGAGCAGATACCCGATCACCACCGCGCCGAAGATCGCCAGCCTGCCGATCAGCCCTTTGAAGAAGGCCAGCGTGCCGACCAGCAACACCAGCGTCACCACGCCGACCAACGGGCCCTTCTCGAAATTGGACTTGGCCGCCGGGGCGAGGTTGAAACCGATCAGGGCCACGATGGCCCCGGTCACGATCGGCGGCAGCGCGACGTCGATCCAACGGGTACCGATCAAGTGCACCACGGCGCCGATGAGGATCAACAGCGCGCCGACGGCGATCAAACCGCCCAGCGCACTGCCGGTTCCGCGCGCGGTCACCGCCGCTGTCACCGGGGCGATCACAGCGAAGCTCGACCCCAGGTAACTCGGCAGCCGGTTCCCGGTGATGAGCAGGAACAAGATCGTGCCCACTCCGGAGAACAACAGCGTGGTGGCCGGGGGAAAGCCGGTGAGCACCGGAACCAGGAACGTGGCGCCGAACATGGCCACCACGTGCTGGGCACCGATGCCGATGGTGCTGGCCCAATCGAGCCGCTCGCCCGGGGCGACGACGAAGTCGTCGTCGGTGCGCGTTTCGACGTACTTCCAACTCAGCGGAATCACGATTGTGTACTACACACGATGATCGGCTGCCGCGCATGCGGACTGCGGCAACAATCAGTGGTGATGAAACCGAACCTCGTGCGCTGGCTGCCCGGACTGGCGCAGCTCACCGGCTACCAGCGGTCTTGGCTGCGCGGCGACGTCCTCGCCGGGGTGACCGTCGCGGCGTACCTGGTGCCGCAGGTGATGGCCTATGCGACGGTGGCCCGCCTGCCGCCGGTCGCGGGCTTGTGGGCCGCGCTGGTCCCGATGGCGGTTTACGCGGTGTTGGGCTCGTCGCGGCAGTTGTCGGTGGGACCGGAATCGACCACGGCCCTGATGACGGCCACCGCGTTGGCTCCGCTGGTCATCGGCGATCCGGCCCGCTATGCCGCGATGTCGGCGGTGCTGGCTCTGCTGGTGGGGGCGATCTGTCTGGTTGCCGGGCTGTGCGGGCTGGGGTTTCTGGCTGACCTGCTGTCACGTCCGGTCCTCATCGGTTACATGACCGGTGTCGCTCTCATCATGATCGGCAGCCAACTCGGCAAGATCACCGGAGAGGACGTTGCCGGGGACGAGTTCATCGACCAGGTCCGCTCTTTCGTCAGGGAACTGCCATCGCTGCACCTGCCGACGGTGATCGTTGCGACCACGGTGTTGGCGCTGCTGTTGGTGCTCTATCGGATCGCACCGCGGTTTCCCGGCCCGTTGGTCACGGTGTTGGCCGCCACCGCGGTGGTGTGGATATTTTCATTGGAGGACAAGGGAATCCGGGTGGTCGGGAGCATCCCTGCGGGTCTGCCGAAGCCTGCGCTCCCGCCGGTGGCGATGACCGAGCTGGTTGCTCTGGTGGTACCGGCGGTCGGGATTGCGGTGGTGGCGTTTTCCGACAACGCCCTGACGGCGCGGACCTTCGCGGCGCGCAAGAGTGAGACCGTCGACATCAACGCCGAACTGCGGGCCTTGGGTATGTGCAACCTGACAGCCGGTGTCACCCAAGGCTTTCCAGTCAGTTCCAGCGGGAGCCGTACTGCGCTCGGCGACACCGTCGGCAGCCGCACCCAGCTGTACTCGTTGGTGATGCTGGCGACGGTGCTGCTGGTCGTGTTGGCCGGGCGCGGTCTGCTGGAGAATTTCCCGATGGCCGCGCTGGGGGCGCTCGTCGTCTACGCCGCCCTGCGGCTGATCGACGCGGCCGAGTTCCGCCGGCTCGCACGGTTCCGGCGCAGCGAGCTGTTGTTGGCGGTGGCCACCACCGTCGCGGTGCTGAGCCTCGGCGTGCTCTACGGGGTGCTCGTGGCGATCGCGCTGTCGCTGCTGGACACGCTGCGGCGCATCGCCCGGCCCCACGACAGCGTGCTGGGCTATGTGCCCAACGTCGCAGGGATGCACGACGTGGATGACTATCCGGATGCCCAGGCGGTTCCGGGGCTGGTCGTCTACCGCTACGACGCCCCACTGTTCTTCGTCAACGCCGACAATTTCCGGGAACGCGCTCTGGCCGCCGTCGAGCAAGCGGGTGAGCCGGTGGAATGGTTCGTCTTGAACGCCGAAGCACAGGTGGACCCCGACCTCACCGCGGTCGATGCCCTGGAGCAGCTGCGCCGCGATCTGACCGCACGGGGGATCGTGTTCGCGATGGCGCGGGTGAAACAGGATCTGCGCGACGACCTGGTGGCAGCGGGCCTTCTCGACCGTATCGGCGCCGATCGGATCTTCCCCACTCTGCCGACGGCGGTCGAGGCGTTCCGCAATCGTTCTGTCTAGCGGCGGCGCACGCCGTAGATCACCGCGCCGACCGCGACGACGACAACCCCGGTCAGCACCGAGGCGAGTGGCAACGAGAAGGCCAACAGTAGGCAGCCCGCCAGACCGACAGCCGGGACCACGCGGGCCCCGAGCGTCCATGCCGACGCGTTCGCGATCGCGTAGTACAGCAGCACCGCGAACGACGAAAAGCCTATCGCCCCACGCAGATCCGCCACCGCCGCCAGCGCTGCCACCACGAGCCCGACCACGATCTCGGCGCGGTGCGGGACGTTGAACCGGGGATGCACGGCGGCCAGCCAGTGCGGTAGGTGGTGATCGCGGGCCATCGCCAGCGTCGTGCGCGACACCCCGAGGATGAGGGCCAGCAGTGACCCCAGTGCCGCTACCGCGGCCCCGACCCGCACCACCGCCTGCCACTGCGGGGCGCCGGCTGCCGCAACCGCGTCGGCGAGCGGCGCGGGTGCCGATGCCAACCCTGAACCGCCCAGCACCGACAGCACCGCGACCGCGACCACCGCGTAGATCACCAACGCGATACCCAGCGCGACCGGGATCGCGCGCGGGATGGTGCGGGCCGGGTCACGGACCTCTTCACCCAGGGTTGCGATCCGGGCATACCCGGCGAAGGCGAAGAACAGCAGCCCCGCGGCCTGAAGGACGCCGCCGACGCCGACGTCGTCACCGAGGCCCAGCCGGGCGGGATCAGCGGCGCCGGAACCGGCGATGATCACCACCACCGCGGCCAGGACGGCCAGTACGCACGCGACGATGACGCGGGTCAGCAAGGCGGACTTCTGAATTCCGGCATAGTTCACCGCCGTCAACGCGACCACCGCAGCCACCGCCACCGCATGCGCCCACTGCGGCCAGACATATACCCCGACGGTCAGCGCCATCGCCGCACACGATGCGGTCTTGCCGACGATGAAACTCCACCCGGCGGCGTAACCCCAGAACTCACCGAGTCGTTCACGCCCATAGACGTAGGTGCCGCCGGATTGCGGATAGCGGGCCGCCAACCGCGCCGAGGACGTCGCGTTGCAGTAGGCGACGACGGCGGCCAGGGCGAGGCCGATCAGCAGTCCGCTTCCGGCCGCGGCAGCCGCCGGCGCCAGGGCGGCGAAAATGCCTGCCCCCACCATCGATCCCAGGCCGATGACGACGGCGTCGGTGGTCCCGAGTCTGCGTTGCAGCCCGCCGGGCGTGGTCACCCCGCGATAGTAGTGCCGTGACTGCTATCCGGCAGGTCGGCGTGGATGAAAGAAGACACCTTCAGCGCGGACCGTGATGCCGTCCGAGGTGGCGAGGTGGCCGACGGCAAAAGTCTTGACTCCCTCTACCCGGTCGATGTGCGCCTCGGCGCGGATGGGGCCCAGCCGAGTGCCCGCTTCATAGCGAATCGTCAGTGTTCCGGTGACGGCGGGTCGTCCCGGTTTATGTGCGGTGGCGCCGAGGACGTGGTCGAGCAAGAGCGCGCAGATTCCCCCGTGCACGTGGCCGGCGGGCCCTTCGTATGCCGCGCCGAGCGTCACGTCGGCCCAGACTCGGCCGTCGGGCTCGTGGTGGACCACCAACGGTGGAGCCAAGGCATTGCGGAGCCCGATGACGGCGTTCCCCCACGCCAGTGACTGGCCGTCGACTGCCTGTTGGACGCCGAACGAACCGGGGATCAGCGACTGGCTGAGTTCGCCTGCTGCCGCATCGATCTTCGCTTTGGCGGACAGGAGGGTGTCGAGATCTGCTTGACTCCGGATGGTCGCATCGACGAGTCGGCGGACGGAATCGGTGATGGACGCGTAAAGTGCTTCTGGGACTTGGGTTTCGCTGTGTATGGACAATCCCTCACTCCGTCGTGGAATCGAGTCGCCGGTCATCGAAGCCACCGTAGTCACCGCGGTAGAACAACAACGGCTGTCCTTCGTGGGCGCTCAACGAGGTGACGTGGGCGACGACGATGGTGTGGTCGCCCGCGCCGTGCTCGTACTCGAGGTCGGCTTCGATGGTGGCCAACGTACCGTGCAGGCGCGGGGCGCCATTGTTGGCCGGGCTCCACTGGACTCCGGCGAACTTGTCCGCGCTGCTGCGTGCGAACTGGGCGCATACCGCTTGCTGATGGTCGGCCAGGATGTTGATACACATCCGGCCGGAAGCTCGGATCAGCGGCCACGTCGAGGAGGATCGCGACGGGCAGAACGACACATAGGGCGGCTCCAGCGACACTGATGTCACCGATTGACAGGTGAAACCCAGTGGTCGCTGCCCGTCCTGACCGGTGATGACAGCGATGCCGGTGCAGAAGTGGCCGAGCACCGCCCGCATGTCCTGGGGACCTGGTCGTTGGGGTGGGCTGCCCAGTGTCGCAGTGCTATCGAGTCCCATCGCTGCGTCTCCCTCATCTGTTGTCATCAACCAGATTCGTCGAGACATGGACCGCGGGCAACGGTGTCTCCCGGTCAGCGGTTCGGACGGACAAGTGTCGTGACCTCGATTGTTACCCTTGCACCATGGAAGAATCCGAGCAGGCAGCCAAGCCGGCGCTCGCCGCCACCAGCTGGGCGCTGCTCGGGTTGCTGTCGTATGAGCAAGAACTCTCCGGCTACGACATCCGCAAATGGCTCCACTGGAGCATGCGCTATTACTACGGCAGTCCGGCTTACAGCCAGATCTACTCCGATCTGAAGAAGCTCGAAAAGATGGGTTACCTGACCTCGCGGGTGGACGGGACCGGCACGCGAAACCGCCGGCTCTACAAGATCACCGAATCCGGTCTGGATGCCGTCACGCAGTGGGCCAGGAAGACACCGCCGGATCCGCCGTCGTTGAAGCACCCGGCGCTCATGCGGGTGACGATGGGTCACCTGAGTGACCCCGCCACGCTGAAGCAGATGCTGCAGGAACATCTTGCCTACGTGGATGGGATGCAACGAGATGCCGCCAAGGAGGCCCGTTGGTCCGGAGCCGACCCAGCGTGGGCATATGCCAAGATCGCGTTGGATTGGGCGGATCGCTACTACGCGTCCGAGCGGGAACTCACCCTGCAGCTGATCAAAGATCTCGACGAAGCCGAAGCCAAATTCCCGAAAGTCGGTGAAGGCGCGAAGATACCGTGGCCAGATCCCGCCTACTGGTATGAGATCGAACGGAAAGCCGACGCCGAAGACGCCGACTGAACTCCGTCCTTCGGTATTTCGGGCCGGTTATCTTCCGGCAGCGTCGAGTGCGGCGATGTAGCCGTAGACCAATCCCTGCGCGATGGTCGCCCCGGCACCGGGATAGGTGTGGCCGAATGCGTTGGCGGCGGTGTTGCCGATCGCGTAGAGCCCGTCGATGACGGTGCCGTCCTCGCGAAGCACGTGGGCGTGGGCGTCGGCTCGCAGACCGCCGCACGTACCCAGGTCGCTCAGCACCATCTTTACCGCGTAGAACGGGCCTTTGACCAGCGGGCGCAGGTTGGGGTTCGGTGTGACCGTGGGGTCGCCGTAGTAACGGTCGTAGGCGCTGCGGCCGCGTTCGAAGTCGGGATCCTCACCGGCGAAAGAGTTCTCGTTGAATCGCCTGACGGTGGCCAAGAAGCTGTCCTGCGGCACCCGCATCTTGGCTGCCAGCTCGGTGAAATTGTCTGCCTTGACCGCGATTCCGGCGTCGTACCAGGTCTGTGGGATCGGCATGCGTGGAAACAGTTCGGCGGCAAAGACGTAGCTGTTGCGGTACTGCTGGTCGAAGACGATCCACATGTCTTCGACCGGCGTACCGGCTTTTTCGAGTTCCAGGACGCGTTGCCCGAAGCTCATATAGTCGGCCGATTCGTTGGCGAACCGATGACCGTCCTGGTCGACGATGAACGATCCGGGCAGCGATCGTTCGGCGAGCATCACCGCTGGGGCGGCGCCCGGCAGTGGGGCGACGGCGGGAAACCACCAGGATTGATCCATCAAAGTGATGTCGGCACCGACATCCTGACCCAACCGGATGGCGTCGCCGGTGTTGGATTCTGCACCCAGGCTGAGATTGCTTCCCAGAGACTCGGATTGGAACTTGTGGCGCATGTCCATGTGGTGATCGAAGCCGCCGGCCGCGAGCACGACACCACGCCGCGCGGTGACGGTGAACGTCTTGTCGCCATGCTCGACGACGGCGCCGGTGACTCGGCCTCCGTCGGTGACCAGCTCGGTCAGTGAGGTGTCGAGCCAGATCGGGATCCCGGCACGAATTGCTCCGGCGAACAGGCCCGCGGCCAGCGCCTGGCCGCCGGCGGCGTAGCGCCTGCCGAGCGCGAGCCCGCCGATGCCCTGGGCAAGTCGTTTGGCGATGGTGGGCAGCCCTTTTCGTGGCACCCGGCTCATCAGGTTCAGCCAGCGGTAGTCGGCACCTGTGGTCGGCATCGGAATCTTGACTTCCATGACACCGGGCCGCAGGTCGGCCAGGTATTCGCCGAGCACAGCCGTGTTGAACGGGCGACATTCACAAGTGCGCCCTGCCGCCGATCCACCGGGTGCCTCGGGGTGATAGTCGGAGTACTCCTTGGCCCAGAACAGCTTCATGGGCGTGGTTCGGCGCAACATTTCGACCGTTGCCGGCAGGTTGTCGAGGTATGCGGCGGAACGCTCCTGTGGCGCGGAATCCCCGACGACCGATTCCAGGTACGTGTGTGCCCGAGACACGGGGTCGTTGCCGCCGCAGTCCTCGATCACCGGGCTCGACGGCAACCAGAGCGCACCACCGGATCGGGCCGTCGAGCCGCCGACGTAGGACGACTTCTCGACGACGAGAACGGACAACCCCTGCTCGCGGGCTGCCAGGGCGGCGGCGAGGCCGGTACCGGATCCGACGACGAGAAGGTCTACGTCGGTGGCGGCAACGGGCAGCCCGGCGGGAATGGTCTTGTGGGTGGTGGCGGTCACGACCGAAGACGATAGGGCGATAACCGGCAAAGTTGATTCTGGTCTCCTGTTGAGCGGAACACTGACCTTCCCGCCGGTGCGTCATCGCAGTTCAATGGGGCCATGACGACGCACGCAGATACCGACGAAGTTCGGTTGATCGAGGCCGGTTCGGTACCCACCAGATTCGCCCGCGGCTGGCACTGCCTGGGGCTGGTCCGCGAATTCGGTGATGGAAAGCCTCACCAGATCAATGCCTTCGGGCAGAAGCTGGTGGTGTTCCGGGGGGAGGACGGCGCCATCAACGTGCTCGACGGGTACTGCCGGCATATGGGCGGGGACCTCTCGCAGGGGACGGTGAAGGGCAACGAGATCGCTTGCCCGTTCCACGATTGGCGCTGGGGCGGCGACGGCCGGTGCAAGATGGTGCCCTACAGCAAGCGCACCCCCCGATTGGCGAGAACCGCGGCCTGGCCCACGATGGAGCAGGACGGCATGCTGTTCGTCTGGAATGACCCCGAGCGCAAGCCGCCGCCGGCGGATGTGACTATTCCGCGCATCGAGGGGGCCACCAGCGATGGGTGGACCGAATGGCACTGGTACACGACGGTGGTCAACACAAACTGCCGCGAGATCATCGACAACGTCGTCGACATGGCGCATTTCTTCTACATCCACGGTTCGCTTCCCACTCATTTCAAGAACATTTTCGAAGGCCAAGTCGCGACTCAGTACATGAAGAGTGCGGGCCGGCCGGATATCGGCGATCCCGAGGGGTCCAAGCTGCTCGGCACCACCTCGCTGGCTGCCTACCATGGCCCGTCGTTCATGATCGATGATCTGACCTATCACTACCAGGAGTTCGACCAGCGCACGGTCTTGATCAACTGCCACTACCCGATCGACGCCAATTCTTTTGTGCTGCAGTACGGCATCGTGGTGGAAAAGAATGCGGCCATGCCGGAGGAACTCGCCATGGAGACCGCCATCGCACTCGGCGACTTCGTCAAGATGGGATTCGAGCAGGACGTCGAGATCTGGCGCAACAAGACCCGGATCGACAATCCGCTGCTCGTGGAAGAGGACGGGCCGGTGTACCAGCTGCGGCGCTGGTATGAGCAGTTCTATGTCGATGCGGCGGACGTCGCGCCGGACATGGTGGACCGCTTCGAATTCGAGCTGGACACCACCCGGCCGTATGAGGCTTGGATGAGGGAAGTCGAAGCCAATCTCGCTGCCCGCGCCGCCACCTCCGGGTCCGTGGGGTGAAGATGGCTGTCCGCCCGGACAATCGTCTCGACGACGCGCCGATGACGCCGGTGACGTGCGCGCGCTGTGGCGCCGGTGTCGAGGTGCGCAAGAGCAGCTGGAACCAGACCAGCGTTCAGTGGACTGGTACTGCCCTGGCCCGCTGCGAAGAGCGTTGCACAGCGGCACAGTTGGTCGGCGACGGTGGGCACGTTTTGTTCCTCGCCTGCTCGGCATTGGGTGTTTCCATCGTCGACGCAGTGAGTTCGGGAGCGTTGAGGGTCGTCGACGAGACGTCGTGAAGCCCGGAGACCGTCGGCTACCCCTTCAGGAGGCCGACGGTACGGGCGATCCGTTCTGACAGTTCCGCCACCGCGATGCGCTGCTGAGCGAATGCTGCGACATTGGACATCCAGACGTCGGAGAGGATTTCGGCAGCGCCGATCTCTCTCGTCGCCGAATCTTCGCCTCCGACGGCACGAACAAAGATCCGAACGGTCTGCCGTCGCACCAGGTCGGCCTGGGTCGCAGCAGCGCCGTCAGCATAGAGGTACGGGCGAATCATGGCTTCGGCAAATTGTGGTGACGAGCAGAGCCTGCCGGTGAGGGCCAGGGAGACCTGCAGCAGACGCTGAAACGGATCCGTGTCGCTGGTGCCGCAACGATACTCAGTTTCGAAATCCCACAGCCATTCGTAAAAACATGCGAGCAGCAGGTCGTCCTTCGATGGGAAGTATTGGTACACAGTGCTGGCCGACATGCCCGCCGTCGCGGCGACTGTACGGATCTGGCATGCGTCGTAGCCCTGGAGAGCCAGTGACGTCGCAGCATTGACGATCCGCTCGCGACGGGCCCTCCGGCGCGCAGTGAGTTCTGTTGTCCCCGAATATGATTCGGGGGTCATCAGGCACGTCGTCTCCACATTCAACTCAGATGACCTCACGATGACAACACTAGGTTCGCCTCAGCTGTTTGAGCACCCGTGCTCTCGCTGACCGGGCACTAGCTACCAAAGATTTCCAGCGGACCCACATGCGCACGGTTGGCCTTGATGCGCTCGGTGATACGCCAACGACCATCGCTGTCCCGCCGCCAGGTGTCGTGGTAGTCGCCCAGCGTGTAGAAGCGGGTCGACGGGTCGCCGGCCGCATTCAGGTGAACGTCGCGGATGTAGGCCTTGCTCGTGGCAGTGTCGTCGACGACATCGATGATGATGTTTCCCAACAGATGTTGGGTGGGGCCACAATTGTCGAGGAATCCGCGAATCATGTCGACGATCGCGGCAACGCCCACCAGGCGTCCGGTGCCGAAATCTCCTTCGACATCGTCGGCCAGGATCGCGGCCATCGCCGCCCAGTCCCGGTTGTCCATGGCGCGGGCGAACAGATTCAGCGCCCGTTCGATGTCTCGCTCATCGCGCAGCACCCTCAGGGCGACTGAATCCATGCCCACATTCCTTCCACTGCTCAGGCGTGCGCGCCGCCATCGACGCGAATCTCGGTGCCGGTGATGAACGCACCGTCATCAGAGGCGACCATGGCGATGACCGATGCTACTGCGCCTGGGTCCCCGAGGATTTCGCTTTCGGTGCCGTGCAACAGCGGGGTCTGCTTGGCCCAGAGGCCTAGGTCGTATCCCTCCGGCATCTTGTCCAGCGTGCTGTTGGCCAGGGCCGTGGAA
This sequence comes from Mycobacterium syngnathidarum, assembly GCF_001942625.1. GTDB lineage: Bacteria > Actinomycetota > Actinomycetes > Mycobacteriales > Mycobacteriaceae > Mycobacterium > Mycobacterium syngnathidarum. The sequence goes on along the minus strand of NZ_MLCL01000016.1, from coordinate 15,632 downwards.
ACCCCACCCGGCTGGATGTTGACCGCGCGCAGACCTTGCTTCGAGTACTCCAGTGCCAGTGAGTGGGTGAAGCTGAGGATGCCGCCCTTACTGGCTGCATAGGCCGCCATGTAGGGGTGCGCGAACGTCGCAGCGGTGGACGTGAAGTTCACGACGACACCCCGTCCCGATTCCAGCAGCGCCGGGAGCGCCTGACGTGTCATCAGGAAGGTGCCGGTGAGGTTGACCGCCAAGGTGCGGTTCCACTCCTCCAGAGTGGTTTCGTGTGTGTGCGAACAGTTCTGCATCGCAGCCACATTGACCAGGACCTCAAGTCCGCCCAACTCGGCCACCGCCACCGACACCGCGGCGATGACGTCCGCCTCGCGGGAGATGTCGAGGACGGCCGTGGTGAGCTGCTTGGCGGTGCCGGCAGCTTCGGCGGCCGCCGCAGTCGTCGCCAGGCCGTCGGCGGAGATGTCGTAGGCGACGACCGTCGCACCTTCGTCGAGCAGGCGGGCCACCGTGGCCGCGCCGATACCCGACCCCGCGCCGGTGACGATGACACGACGATCTGAGAAACGGTCCATCAGATGTCCCTTCGAGATCAGGAGAGTTGAAAGGCGGAGATGGGAGCCTCTTCCGGGTAGCTGCTGGGGCCACCGAGGTCGTAGGCGGCGTTGAGCGCTCCGATGAACGCCGGGTCATGCAACGGCTCGCCGGGTACGTCGAGCTTGATGCCCTTGACCTTGAGATCGTCGACCATCATTCCGATGGCGCGTTCGATCGTGATGTCGTCCGAACCGTCCATGTTCTTCTTGAGTTCTTCGTAGTCGGAGAACACCTCGGCAGACCAGTGGACGAGGAACCTCAGCTCGTCGGTGTGGTGGCGGGCAATGACATCTTCGCCGTTCTTCAGCAGCCACTGGTCGCGGTCTGCCGGGTCCCCGGTGAACACGGTGTCGAAGGCCAGGCCAGCCGGAACCTGCTGAGCCAGTGGGCCGTTAGCTTCTCCGCGGTGCATCATCATCTCGTTCTGCACCACGACCCCGCGGTTGTTGATCGGCGGTTGGACCCGGGCGGGTGGCTTGAGCGGGCCGTCGGGCCAGTAGGTGAAGCCGGAACCCTCATCCAGGGAGAACCAGGTGATCACCTGCGCCATCTTGATCAGGTAATCGTTGAACAGGCCGGACTTGCCCATCACGCTGCACAGCCAGGTGGGGGCGTTCTCATAGCGGACGCCGCGGAAGCTGGGGGAGTCCAGATGACCGGGGTCGCGGTTGGCGCACGGACCGTTGATGTTGAACAGCATTATCTCAGGCTTGGCGTACTGCGCATTCCAGTACTTCTTGGCGTGCTCAATGAATGTGGCGTTGTAGAAGCAGTCGTGCAACTCCGGGTACAGGACGGTCCCGTGGCTGGCCAGATGACCGCGGAACGTCGGGGTGAGGAACAGATCCAGCGATGGAGTGAAACCCTCAGGGAACGCACCGCTCATGGTGGCCATCAATTCGTCCGCCGATGCGAAGTGCTGCGCGATGATGAGGTTCCACGGCCCTTGAGTCCGTACGACTTCGAGGAGTCTCTGCTTCTGGTCGTCGGTGTATACATCCGTGATCTCGCGAGGAGGGGCCGCGGGACGCAGGATGTCGGACAGCTCGAGGCGCCGTTCATCGGTCAGCATTTTCTTGTCTCCTAAAAGGCATTCACCGTTTCGGTCGTTCGAGTGTGGCGGCATGGCGAGGCATCGAACGTGACGGTGACCGCTGATCGGGAACCCAATTCACGGCGCCACCAGCAAACGCCGGCCAAGTGCAGCTATTCGGCGCCAGTTGCCGGGCCGCGGGAAATCGTCGTTGCGCGGCATACCAACGTCACAAGCGAGTCGATCTCCTGGTCAGTCAGCGCTCGCCCGTCGAAGAGTGAGACAGACACCGCCGGCGCCAGCATCATCTGAAGGACGATGGCCGGATCCACGTCAGGATCCACCTCGCCACGGCCCATGGCGCGCCCGATCATCGCGAACCAATGCGGGAGATCGTTTCGGCACCAGCCCATCATCGCGTCGTTCAGGCACGGGTACCGACCGGAAATCATCGTGGCGATGATCCCGCGTTCGACGGGATCGGCTGCAAGCGAGGCGAGTTGGGTGACCAGCGCGCGAACGTCGCTCTTCCATGCCCCGGTGTCGGGAGCATCTGTGCGATGACGCGCGTGGAATGCCAGGGCATCGTTCAGCAACTCGGTCGAGGTGGGCCACCACCGGTAGACGGTGCCGCGGTTAACGCCCGATCGTTCGGCGACTTCCGCGATCGGCAGCTCGATCTTCCCCTCGGTCAAGAGCTCCAGGCAGGCGCGCATTACCGATTCGCGGATGCGCTCGCTACGTCCGCCGGGCCGGACCCGTGGCTTGGCCACCGAAACCGGCGAGGTGCGATCCACTGAAGCGCTCACATTCCTCGATCTCGAGATGCTGGACAGCATCGAGTGTCATGTCGCTGGCCGAGTCGGCGTATTGGGGCGCCCACTGAGCGGGATGAACGGCGGCACTATCGCGACAAGTTGATCAAATAACCACATGCACATCACCATGGGTCTCCCGACCCTCTTTCCCCACGGACGCGAGACGGAGCTCCTGTGGTACCGCAAGATCGACGACGGACCGTGGGACGGCCTTGCAACCTACGAACGGCTGCTCTATCCAGACAGCTGGTCGGTCGTTCCGCAGCTCGCTGCCGCGGCAGCGATGACCGAGCGCGTGCGGCTCTGGACTGATGTCGTCGCGCTCCCGATGCGAAACCCGGTTCTGTTCGCGAAGGATCTGGCTACCATCGACGTCCTGTCGGGCGGGCGCCTGACGCTCGGAGTCGGCATCGGCGCGTGGGACGAGGACTACCTCGCGGTCGGCGCCGCGCTCGACCGGAAGCGACAACGCATGGACGAGGCTGTACTGGTGTTGCGCAAAGTGTGGGCCCAAGAGCCTCCGATCGAAGGGCACCATCCTGTGGGGCCCGCGCCGGTCCAGGTCGGGGGTGTTCCGCTCGTCGCCGGCGTGGTCGGCCCGAAAGCCCTCGCGCGAGCCGCGCAATGGGCTGTCGGCGTGAGTGATCCGGCACATTCGCTTCACTTCGACGCCGAGGCGTTGGCCGCGCAGCGCGAGCGCGTCACACAGGCCTGGCAGTCAGCCGGCCGGACCGAAAAGCCGCACTTCTCCGCGCCGGTCTGGTTCGCACTCGGTCCAGATCCGGAGAACCAGCTCAGAGAGCATGTACGGGACTTCTGGCATCAGGATGTTGCCGTCACCGGACCGGCGGCCTCGTACCTGACAGCCCCGACCGCCGGGACGCTGAACTGCGGAGCATCAGGGCTCCTTGCCGCCGTGAACGGTGCGCGCGAAGCGGGTCTCGACGAGCTCCGGCTCGTCCCGACGACCGCCGATCCCGACGAGATCGATCGAGCGCGTGAGGTGCTCGGTATCTAGTCCGGCCGGCATGAACGTCAGGCCAACCGCGGCAACACGTCGTCGGTCAGCAGCTGCAGCGATTTCCACGCTTCGTCGATCGGCATGCCGCCGACGAGAGGGTGCAGGACCAGCGCTCCGTAATCAGGGCAATCGCGAACTTCGGCGACGAGTTGGTCGGGTGTCAGGAAGCGGTACCGGCCCGATGCCCGCACTTCCTCGAGGCTTTGAACGCCCGGCAGGTGCATCGATGACAACGCACGATCGCGAGACCAAGCGCCATAAGTTACGGCTTCCCAAAGGATGTGGCTACCGAACTCCTGCCAGGCCTTGTCCGGGTCCTCGCAGAGGTAGACCATGCCGCGATTGACGGGTGCAGGCATGATCAACAGCGGCTCGATACCGGCCTGCCCACATAGCTCTTGGTAGTACCGAGCCAGGTCTGGCTGATGTGCCGGCAAGCTGAGCCCCAGCCCGAACCGCACGGCACGGCGTGCCGTCGCACGCACCCCGCCGCCGACGTAGAGGGGCGGATGTGGCTTGGACCAGGTGGCAGACGCCAAGCGCGCAGTGGGGTCGTGCTCCACGATCGGCGAGCCCGACCACGCCGCCAGCATGGTGAGCAACAGGTGGTCCATCAATGGCGCGCGCCGGCTGAAATCCGCACCCAGCGCACTGTATTCGACCTCGCGATATCCCAGGCCGACGGTCGTGTGCAACCGTCCTCCGCTCACGGTGTCGACGAATGCGATGTCTTCGGCCAGTCGGACGGGGTTCCATAGGGGTCCCAGTGCGCAGTCGATGCTGAGAAAGAGGTTCTCGGTGCGTTGCAGGAACATGGCCGCCGCCATGACCGGGTTGCTGCTCCACCCGTGTCCGGTGACGTGGTGTTCATCGATGCTGACGGCAGCGACGCCGCGCCGGTCACCCCATTCCGCCAGTTCCATTGCAGCCGAGATGATCTCGCGTCTCGTCGCCGGATCGCCGTCGGGTGAGGCGAAATTGAAACGAAGAATCGGTACGGTCATTCTGCTGCCTTAATGTCCGATGCGGAAAAGAATGACCTGACCGAGGTGATCTTGCCGTCTACGTCGAAGGTCATGATGTCGATCGGTTCGAGGTGCAACGGGCCGTCGCCGGCATCGAAGGCAATCCGGAACTGGAACGCGGCTTCTTGCCCACAGACACGCAGCGACTGCAGCGTCGTTGTGCGTTCGAGTGCTCCCAACGATGCGAAGAACTCTCGGATCTCTGTCGATCCCACGCGGGGCGCTGTGCCCACCGGGTCCTCGACGCTGGCGTCTTCGGCGAAGAGCTCGAGGATCTGGTCGGCGGTGCCCGTTGCTATCAGGTGCAGGTATCGGCTCACCGTCTCGGTGATGGTCGCGGTCAGGTCTGGGGTATCGGTCATGGGCGAACGGTAGATCGAATGAAAGGTGGCGGACGACCATGTTCCGTTGAGCGGCACAGAGTCTCGATTCGCACGTCATTCGGTTGTAAGCCCGGCACGTATCGCTGCGTCGCGTGCGAACTCGACCACGCCGGCGCCTACGGTTTCGAGCTCCTGAGGACGCATCGTCCGGTACGGCTGTGCCGAGACCGTCATGACCACCGTCCCCGCGTCATCGAAGATCGGGGCCGAGATGGTTGCCAGAGGTGTCGCATCGGGTTCGTCTGTCGGTAGCTGATCGACCACGGTCAGATCTGCCACGGCGGCGGCCAGGCGCGTCGACAACGGCCCGGGTGGTGTGCCGTTGTCGAGTGCCTTCAGAGCGGTGAACACTTGCAGGAGTGGATCGCTGAGACGTTCTATGCCGTAGCCCCGGACTTGAATCTCATTCAGTACCTGACTGATTCGCCGGCGAAAGGGCTGGTTGACCGGGCCCGCTGCAGCGAGCCAGTCGGCGCGTTCGGACGCCGGTGCCCAGGCGACGAATTCGCGGCCGAAGGGGGCAACGAAGGGGAGCCGCAGACCGGCGGGCACGGGTGCGCGGGTACCGGGTGCGGCGGCGGACTCGACGACGACGATGGTTCGGTCTTGGAGTGCGGAGATGCACATCGGCATGCCCAGCGTGGCGCACAAGTGCTGAAGTGGTTCACGCAGTGAACGGGACGGCGATCCATCGGGATCTCCAAGGCCCGACAGCGTGGGCCCCAAGGAGAACCTCCCACTGAGTGGGTCACGCGAGACCCATCCACGAGCGCACAACGTGTGGACGATCGCGTGGCCAGTCGACCGGCTCACATCCAGCTCACGGCATATTTCGGCCAACGTCGGCCGGTCGGCGGGCCGCCGCACCAGCAACTCGATGATGTCGACCACCCGGGTGGTCGGGGGTGACAGGTCTTGACCCGCAGGCACAGACGGGCCTAGCTTTCCGTTCATATATTCGGACAGCCTATAACGAATATTCGACATCGCAATACATGGAGGCGTATCGACCATGCTGGAAACCACAGTCGATGATCTGGTCTCGCCGCGTCTGACAGCAACGCAGCAAGCAGTTCTTGACCAAGTCGCCGATTTATCCGTTGATCTGTCCCCAGATGCCTTGATCCGTGAGGCAAGGGAGCGGGCCGGCGTCAGCGATTTCGGTTCCGATGACTTCCGGCCCCGCCTCGACATGTATGCGGCGGCGATCGATGCGGACGCGGGAAACACGAACCTCAATCGAATCAACCTGCGCCAGAGAACTGTTCGGTTGCTCACTCAACGCCTGCTGCTGACCGATCTGCTGCGCCGGTATCCCGAGATCCACGACATCGAGATCGAGCGCCCCATGATCGTCGTCGGACTTCCTCGTTCGGGGACGACTCACCTGGTCAATCTCATCGCGGCGGACCGCCGGCGGCGCGCTCTCCCGTACTGGGAGTCCCAGGAACCTTTCCCGCTGCGGGGGGAGGGCCCTGCCGTCGATGGAACGGATCCCCGATATGCCCGCTGCGCCGCGGAACACGAGGGGGCACAGGTCATGGTCCCGCTGCTCCAGGCGATGCACGATCGGTTTCCCGCGGCCATCGAGGAGGAAGTCGAGCTGTTGGATCTCGACTTCGCCAGCTACGTCCTGGAATGGCACGCGCGGGTGCCCTCGTGGCGCGATTTCTACTACGGCCTGGATCAGAACGAGCATTACGCATACCTACGCACGACCCTCAAGGCCCTGACCTTCCTGCGTGGACCACGCACCTGGGTGCTGAAGTCGCCACAACACTGTGAGCAGTTGGGCCCGTTGATCAACACCTTCCCCGATGCCACGGTGGCCTTCACCCACCGGGATCCGGTTGCGGTCATCCAGTCGGCGGTGACCATGTTGGCCTACGGCGATCGAATCCGCCGCCACGACGTCGACCCCGAGTCTCTGGTCGACTACTGGACCGATCGTGTCGAGACACTTCTGCGCGCCTGCGTGCGAGACCGCGATCTCGTCCCCGCTAATCAGAGCCTCGACATCGCCTTTCACGACCTCAACGGAAAGGAGCTGACCATCCTCGAAAAACTCTATGGATACAACGGTACCGACATGACCGGCGACGCCAAGGCCGCATTTGGTGCCTATCTCGACAGCAACCCGCGCGGAAAGCACGGCCGAATGCGCTACGAACTCGAACGCGACTTCGGCCGCTCGCCCGAGGACATCCGGTCCCGGTTCGACTTCTACTTCGAGCGTTTCGACGTCAGGAAGGAAGCATGATGACCGATTTCGAGCCGATCTACCGCAGCCGCCCAGGAGCCGAGTCGATCGTCGGTGCGAATGCCCCCGCCGCGCAAGAGGTTTCCCCCGGCATCTGGTGGTCTCCGGGACTGTCGAACTCGTTCCTCATCCCGACCAGCGAGGGACGGATCGTCGTCAACACCGGCATGGGTTTCGAAGCGCAAGTGCACCGGTCGAACTACGACGCGGTCGATTCGACGCCGATCCGCTACGTCATCCTCACCCAGGGGCACGTCGACCACGTGGGCGGCATCGACGTACTGAGCGACCCGGGGACGGACGTCATCGCGCACGCCGACTGGGTGACGTGGCGACGGGACAACGAACTGCTGGCACCCTTCAGGACCGCGAACTCGTCGTTCGCTTGGCTCGAAAAGGTGATGTCTGCCATTGCCTACGCGACCAAGCGCTTCGGCGGACCGCCGCCTCCTCAAGGTGTTCCCACCCCGACGATCACCGTCGAGGACCGACTCGAGTTGTCGTTGGGCGATCGGCGCCTGGAACTCCTCGCCACACCAGGTGGAGAGACCACGGACAGCTTGGTGGTGTGGCTGCCGGACGAGAAGGTCTGCCTGTGCGGCAACGTCTTCGGGGCGCTCTTCGGCCACATCCCGAACCTGGTCACGATGCGCGGTGACCGCTACCGCGACGCGCTGACCGTCATCGATTCGATCGAACGCGTCCGGGCGCTCGGTGCCGAGGTTCTGCTGACCGGTCACTTCGGGCCCATCACGGGCCGCGAACGGATCGACTGGGAACTGGGCAGACTTCGCGACGCGGTGGCCTTCATCCACGACGAGACCGTGGCCGGCATGAACCAGGGCAAGGACGTCCGCACCCTGATGCGCGAGGTCCAGTTGCCGCCCGAGCTCGAAGTCGGGCAGGGCTACGGCAAGGTGAGCTGGAACGTCCGTGCGATTTGGGAGAACTACGCCGGCTGGTTCCACCATGAATCCACCGCCGAGCTCTATCCCGATGCCGTGGAACCGGTTTCGGCACATCTTGTCGAACTCGCCGGCGCCGACGCGCTGGTGGACCGGGCCCGTGCGCTGCTGGAGGACGGTGACCCGGTCAACTCGATCCGGCTCGCCGAGGTGGTCACCACCGTGCAGGACGACCATGCCGGGGCAATCGGTGTTCTGCGCGCCGCACACGAACTCCTGCTCGAAGAAAGCACCAACTTCTGGGAATCCGCCTGGCTGCGGGAACGAATCAAGGAGCTGTCTTGACCAACAATCTCGCCTTCGACTTCACCGGCGCTACCGCACTCATCACGGGTGGGACCAGCGGCATCGGGCACGCCACGGCGCTACGGTTGCGCGACGCCGGCGCCGAGGTGACCGTCACCGGGACCAAACCCGATCCGTCCCACTACGCGGTGGACCTCGACGGCCTGTCCTATCGGCAGCTCGACATGATGGATGTGGACGGAACCGGTGAGCTCGCCGCCGAATTCTCGACTCTGGACATCCTCGTCAACAACGCCGGTGCCAACTTCCCGGGCGGCCTGGACGAGTCGACGGCCCCAGGCTTCGAGGCTTCGGTGAACGTCAATCTCCTGGCTCCTTTTCGGCTGACGACAGCGCTGCACGCCGCGCTGAAGGCTTCGACGGCTGCCGGCGGGGCCAGCGTGGTGATGCTGGCGTCGATGGCGGCAATTCGTGCCGTGGCAATGGTGCCCGGTTATGGCGCGGCCAAGGCGGGTGTCCTGTCGCTGACCCGCAACCTGGCGGCACAGTGGGCGGTTGACGAGATCCGGATCAACGCGGTGGCACCCGGGGTGATCGAGACGCCGATGACCGCCCCGATGGACTACGTCCCCGAGGTGAAGCAGGCACAGGTCGACCACATTCCCCTTGGCCGATTCGGAACTCCCACCGAGATTGCCGATGCCATCTTGTTTCTGTGCACCCGGAGTGCGTCGTACTGCACGGGCTCGGCTTTCGTCGTCGACGGCGGCTACAGCGTGCAGTAGGGGCGTGCCACCTCCGCATTTCGTCAACTACCCACCAAACCAGGAGTGCACATGAAGATTTCGATCGTCGACGGCCCGGGCCACACCGATGTTGTCGAACGGCCCGACCCGGCTGTCGGTCCCCGCGACGCATTGGTGAAGATACGGGCCTGCGGGATCTGTGGAACCGACGCGTTCTACATCTCGATCGGCGGACTGCCACCGCATCAGGGCGCCATGCCGCTGGGACACGAGCCTGCGGGCGAAATCGTCGCGGTCGGCAGCGAGGTGACCGACCTCGCGGTCGGTGACCACGTCGTCGTCGATCCCATGGCGTCGCCTGACGACATCATCGGAAATGGCGGCGCCCGCGGTGCTCTCGCCGAGTTGCTGCTCGTGCACGACGCCGTCCGGGGCAAGAACCTGGAGGTCATCCCGGACTTCGTTCCGTTTGAGGTCGCTGCGCTCAATGAGCCCATGGCCGTTGCCCGGCATGCGGTCAACCAGGTTGCGCCCGGTCCGGCCGACAAGGTCGTCGTTTTCGGGGCTGGGCCCATCGGACTGGGTGCGACGATCGCGTTGAAGTCACGTGGGGTCGGCCATGTCGTCGTGGTCGACGTGCTCCCCGCCCGTCTGGACAAGGCGCTCAAAGTTGGTGCCGACGCGGTGATCAACTCGGCCGAGGACGATCTTGCTGCGAGGCTGACCGAGCTTCATGGGCCTGGCGACTCGGTATGGCCGGGTAAGGCGGGCACCGATGTATACCTCGACGCCGCGGGTGTTCCGGCGGTGATCGACAGTGCACTGGGATTGGCGAAGCGAGGTGCCAAGCTGGGAGTGGTTGCGGTACACAAGGAACCGGTAACGGTGGATCTCATCAACCTGATGAGCAACGAGATAACGATCATCGGCTCGATGGGGTACCCGACGGAGATTTTCGAGGTCACCCGCGACATCGTCGCGGACTGGGAGAAGTACGCGGTGATCGTCAGCCACACGTTCGGGTTCGACGATGTCGACGAGGCGCTGGGAATGGCTGCCACTCCGGGCGCTGCCGACAAGATCGTCGTCACCTTCGACTGAGGCACCGTCCCTCAGAAGGTCAAGGGATGTGCGAACCTCGCCCGGAGCAGCGCGGCGGTCTCGGCCATCGCCAACCGCCCGCGCGCCGTGGCATCCGAGCGCATCAGAAAGCCGTGGTACATACCGGGATAACGCGTGACAGTGGTCTGCACGCCCGCATCGCGCAGGCGCCCGGCGTAGCGTTCACCCCAATCCCGGATCGGGTCGCACGCCCCGGTGACGACGATCGCCGCCGGCAGGCCGCTCAGGTCGGTGGCATAGGCCGGAACCTGATACGGGTCACGCGGAGCCCCGCCACGGTCGACCAGCTCGTGCATGTAGACGATGTCCTCATTGCGAAGCAGTGGGGCGTCGGGCATCGAGATGATGGAGGCGGCCCCCATGTCGCGGTCCAGGCCGGGGTACAGCAGCACCTGGACGCAGATTCGCGGACCGGCATGATCGCGGGCGGCCAATGCCACTGCGGCGGCCAGCGATCCCCCGGCGCTGTCCCCGACAACTGCCAGCCGGCCGGCGTCGAGGCCGAGGTGATCGGCGTTGGCAGCGACCCATTCGGTGGCGGCATAAGAATCGTCGAATTGCGCCGGTGGCGGAGATTCCGGTGCCAGCCGGTAGTCGACCGCCGCGACGGCGGCGCCGCTGGCGCACGCCAATTCACGGGCGAGGGGCTCGAACGAATGGTTCGAGCCCATCACCAGCCCGCCGCCGTGCAGGTACACCAGCACCGGTAGTCCGGGCGCGGGGCTGGGCCGATAGAGGCGTAGCGGTATCGGACCGCCCGGGCCCGTGGCCGTCAGGTCTTCGATGCCCGCCATGGCCGGCATCTCCGGAAGAGGGGCGCATTCAAGCCCCTCACGGACGGCGGCGAGGCCGCGGGCCCGCATCGGAGCTATCTGGCCGGACGAGGCCACCCGTTCAGCGGCGTCGGGATCAAGTGGTGGATAAGCCATTTCAGTTCTTTGCCGGGTCGAAGCGGCGCTCGGTCCGCAAACGGGGCGCTTCCTGGCCACTCAAGACACGAGCCCGTTCCGCCATGGCAGATCCTACGTAGTCCGGTTGCGTGAGCAGGAAGAACTTGCCCTCGGCAGCCTGGTCGAAGACCACCTCCGCCGCGGCCAGCGGATCCATCGCCTCGGCCTTGATGTCGAGCATCGCGGTGCGTTGTCCTTCGGCCGCACCCGTGTCCCCCGAGTCCACCCCGCCCGCGGATTCGAAGATGCTCGAGACCACGGCACCCGGTAGCACTGCCTGGACGTGCACATGGTGGTCATGGCCGGCGGACTGCACTTCCAGATGCAGACATTCGGTCAGAGCGAGTACCGCGTGCTTGCTCATGATGTAGGGCGCCTGCAGCGGAACCACGGCGACACCGCCGATCGAGGACAGGTTCCATACCCAGGCAGGTTCGTCGGTGGCCATCATCTTCGGCAGGAATGCCTTGACGCCGTGGAACACGCCGCTGATGTTGATGTCGACGACGCGTTGCCAGTTGGAAACCGGGGTGTCCCACAGATACCCGAACTGTTCGATACCGGCGTTGTTCACCAACAGGCGTACCGGCCCGAAGTCGCGGTAGACGTCATCGGCCAGCGCCTGCACCGCGTCCGCATCCCGCACATCGCAGACCACGTCGGTCGCGGATCCGCCTGCGGCGTCGATTTCTTCGCGGAGGCCCGCGATGGCCTCGGCGTTGACGTCGACCAACACCACCGTCATACCCAACTGGCTGGCATACCGGGCCAGACCGGCGCCGATTCCGGCGCCGGCTCCCGTGATGACGGCGATGCCGCCACCGAAGATTTCTCGGGCGCTCACGCGGATTGCGCAGCCGCGGCCTTGGCGGTGTGCTCGGCGAGCGGGACCGAGTCCTCGGCGTCGAGCACGACGTTCAGCGAGGTGAAGACCAGACCGTCTTCCGACCGCCGGATGCCGGCGTCGACGACGCCACTGGACACCGCGAACGGAACATTGTTGGTGATCTGGTTGACGAACAGATAGAACCGGACGTTGGTGACTTCGCCGTCGGTTCCCGTGCGGTACACGTTGGTGATGTGATGGCGGCACGGGTACGGATTCACGTTGCGGTGCTCGATGAGCCAGGCCAAAGTTTCGGCCTTGCCGTGCAACTCGGCGGCGAGCAGGTCCTCGAACGGGCACGCCCCCGAGTCGGAACGGCTCAGGTACTCCATCTCGACCCCGATGCGGGGGCCCAATTCTTCGAAGTGGCCCTGGTCGTAGTGGAACCAGAAACCGGAGATGAATTCCTGGACCTCAGACAGGGTGATCTCGTTGCTCATGTCTGCAGTCAACCTGGGATGTGGCGCCGGTAACAGCACCGGTGACCGGTCAGCGGAACGTCAAACAGCTAAGTGCCGGCAATCAACGCCCAGAGCTGTTGTCCGCCTGCCGCAACGGCCGCCGCCGCAACTTGATCGTCCCAGAAGCGCACAGACCCGTATTCCGAGCGCCAGGCCAGGGCGGCACGGGTGTACTCATGGAGTCGATGCTCGTGGGTGGTGCCGATCGCGCCGTGCACCTGGTGCGCGTTGCGGGTCACGACCGAGGCGGCATGTCCCGCACACGATCGCGCGGTCGCGATCTGGAAATCCAGTTGAGCTGACTGCCAGCCCGTCCCGATCGCAGTGTGCAGTGCAGCCTCGGTGGCGGCCCGCGCCAGCGCCGACTCTGCTGCCGCATCCGAGATCAGGTTCTGAACCGCCTGGAACTTCGCCAGCGGGCGCCCGAACTGCACCCGTGACGCCACGTGCTCGATGGACAGCGCCACCGCACGATCGAGCGCCGCGCACACCTGGATCGCCCGTACCATCGCCGATTTGCGGCCGAGCTCGTCCACCAGGCCGGTGGGCACCGAATGGCCGGTGATTCCGGTGGTGTCGACGGTGATGGTGTCGCGCGGTTCGCCGATCAGGTTGATGCCGACGGCGAGCGACAGTTCCTCGGTGTCGAACTCGGTGAGCCGGTATTCGTCGCCGGCAGGCCAGAGTACGACGACCCTTTCCGCGTCAGCCGCCCACGGCACAGGTGTGGTGGATTCGCCGCTGCGTGGCGCCGCATACACCGTCCGCACGGCGTCATCGACGGGTCGGCCTAGGGTCTCCAACAGCCAACAGGCCAGCAAGTCGTGTTCGGCCAGCGGGATGCGGACACCGTGACGGACTGCCGCACTGAGCAACTCGGCAGCCTCGAGCCAACCTGCGCCGCTGCCACCGGATTCCTCCGCGCCGGTCAGGCGGACCAGTCCGAGGGAGTCGAGCCGCTGCCACAGTGCGCGGTCGTACTCGACGCGTTCGCCCGGGCGCCCGGTGGGCGCGGTCTGGCGGTAATCGGAGAAGACACCGTCCATCATGGCCGCCAGGTCGGGGTCCACCGCGGTCAGCGTGCCCAGGGCGAGTTCGGTGGTGCTCATCGCATACCCAATCCCCGCGCGATGACACCGCGCAGTACTTCGTTGGTTCCGCCGCGTAACGTGAAGCCGGGGCGCTGGTCCACTGCTGTGGCGACCAGGTGCGCCCACTCGGCGTCCGCGGCGGCGTCATCTCCGGTCTGCCGGTCTGCGTAGTCGGCGATGTCGCCTTCGACCGTGGTGCCGAGGACCTTGACGACCGCTGCCGGGACATCGGGATTCTCACCGCGCTCCAGGGCGCCGGCCACTGCGGTTGACATGTGATGCAGTCCGGCGACCCGCGCCACCAGGCGGCCCACCTGTCCATCAGGTGATTCGCCGTGCGCGACAAGGTGTTCGACATGCTGCGTGAGGAGCGGGAAGGTCGACAGGAATCGTTCCGGCCCGCTCCGCTCGAAGCTCAGCTCGGAGGTGACCTGGGTCCAGCCGTGGCCGATCTCGCCGAAGACCATGGCATCGGGCACGAACACCTCGTCGAGCACGACCTCGTTGAAGTGATGTCCGCCGTTCATCGAGATGATCGGGCGGACCTGCACGCCCAGGGTGCGCAGGTCGACGATGAACTGGCTCAACCCGGCATGCCGATGCGACGGATCGACCGGTTCTGTGCGGGCCAGCACGATGAAGGCATGAGCGCGGTGCGCTCCCGAGGTCCACACCTTGGTACCGGTGATCGACCACCCGCCGTCGACTCGTGCTGCACGGGTGCGGACGCTCGCCAGATCGGAGCCGGAATCCGGTTCGCTCATCCCGATGCCGAAGAAACATTCCCCGCGCACGATGCGAGGTAGGAACTCTGACTTCTGCTCTTCCGTCCCGTATTTCAGGAGCGACGGCACGATCTGGCGGTCGGCGATCCAGTGGGCGGCAACCGGGGCGCCCGCGGCCAGCAGTTCTTCGGTCACCACGAACCGTTCCTGAAACGAGCGGCCGTGACCGCCGTAGCGCACGGGAACGGTCATGCCCAGCCAACCCTGCTCCGCCAGGGCTGCGGTGAAGTTCTCGTCCCACCCACACAACCAGGCATCGACCGAAGGTGTGAATGCCCCGACGGCCAACTGTTCGGCCAGGAAGCCACGGACCTCCCGGCGTAACCGGGCCAGGTGCGCGCCCGTCACGATGTCCGCCACTTCGCGATGCGCTGTTGGTGCTCGGCGTCGTGGTGGGCCAGCGGCTGCATTGCCGCCGCCATGGAGAGCGTCGATTCCAAGGAGCCGGTGATCGATTCCTGCAGCAGGCGCTTGGCCATCCGAAGCGCGCGCGGCGGGTTGACCGCGATCTTGTCGGCGAGTGTGCGAGCCTCAGACAGCAGTTCGTCGTGCGCTACCACTCGGCTGACGAGTCCCCACTCCAACGCCGTTGCGGCGTCGATCCGTTCGCCGGTGAACGTCAGTTCGGCGGCGCGGGCGTAGCCGATGGCGCGAGGGAGGAACCAGGTGCCGCCATCGCCCGGGATGAGGCCGAGCTGCACGAAGCTCTCGGCGAAGGATGCGCGCTCGGAGGCAATCCTGATGTCGCACATCATCGCCAGATCGCACCCGGCGCCGATCGCTGCGCCGTTGACCGCAGCGATGAGAGGGACTTCGAGGCGACCCAGAGCACGTGGGATCCGTTGGATCCCATCGATGTAGGCCCGTCGCTGGTCGATGGCATCCAGACCGAACATGCCCTGACGGTCGGCCATCTCCTTGACGTTGCCGCCGGCCGAGAAGGTCTTGCCCGCACCGGTGAGGATGACGGCACCCACGGTGTTGTCGGCGTTGACCGCATCCACCTTGTCCTCGAATGCGGCGATGACGTCCTTGCCGGTGATGGCATTGCCGACCTCAGGCCTGAGTTAGGACACCTCTTCCAGGTTTTCGTGCTGGAATCTCTGTGACCTGCAGCTTTGGTTTCTGCAGGTCGGGTTCTGGCTTACTAAGCGGGTAGGGTCCGGTGGGTGTTCGTGCGCAAAGTGCGCACCGCCTCGGGCGCGGTGGCAGTGCAGGTGATGCGCAAAGACGGGCGCCGCGACGTCGT
>NZ_MLCL01000054.1 GCF_001942625.1 Mycobacterium syngnathidarum | reverse complement strand
TTGGTGTCATCGACCTTGGTGCTGGAGATGCCGGTGCCGTCGCCTGCGGCGAAGAACGTGCGAACCCGCATCACCGTGAAGCCGCCGACCAGCACCACTGCGGCGATGATCAACGGAATCCAGAACCTCTTGGCCAGGCCTGTGATTGAAAACTGTTTCCGGCGAGAGCTTTTCGTCGCGTTGGTCATCGTGAAATGGCACCGGTCCGTCGATTGTGGGCGATATGGGCAATGGGGAGGCAGGGCGGTGTCGACATGCCGACGGCACGGCAGTCGGTGGGGCAGTACGTCTGCACCATGTTCACCTCGATCACGCCTCGTTGTCTAGCCGAATGGCTAACTAAAGTTAGCGAGATATTAGCCTATTTAAATGAGTGGCAAAACGGTGACGCAGGTGTGGCGCCGCATCCGCGCGCCTGCCCGGGGGGCGATGGCGATTCACCGCCTCGCGGTACGTAACCGGAGGTCAAGCGGCCTTATGCGCCGCGATCTAACACACTTCGAAGGTAGACAGGGCCAGGTGGGACTGCCGACTGTGATGGAGCTAACGGAATCAGCGAGGCTCACCGCCGTGTTGGCGGTGAGCCCCAACCGTCACGAATCTTCGGATTAGTGCCAGTTCCAGACGGACATGTCGTTGGGCGGGTAGTTCTGGCAGACGTCGGTGGTGTTGGCCGCGACGCCCTTGTTGTTGAAGAACAGCTTGGCCCAGTTCGGCCAGCGCCAGGACATGTTCTCGAAGAAGGCGTTGGTGGCCATGTTCTCGGAGTACTGGCGGCGGCCGGCGTAGTCCATGGAGAAGAACCAGTGGATCCGGTCCTGGGCGCCCTGCTGATCGGCGACGGGCTTGTTGTTGTAGTCGATCATGTAGCGCTCGTAGTAGACGGGCTCGACGTCGCGGGCGGCGGCCATGATCTGCTCGGCGGTGCACGGTGTCTTGAGGATGCGGTTGGGGATCGGGTAGTCGTCGGTGGCATCGGCGCTTGCGATCCCGGCGCCGGCCAGGCTGCCGGCCACGGCACACGCAGCCACGCTGGTGCGGATCAGGTTATTGAGACTCTTGCGATTCAACATCTCGCTCCAAAATCTTCAGATCGGCGTCGGAAATCAGACTACGGCTACGTAGCGGCCTGTTCGTAGACAAAGCGCTGATCGGGGCAGTAGTAGTTGATGGCGGTACCCAGGAACTGCCACGACTGAGCGTCGGTGCTGTCCTTATCCAGCTGCTTCTTGACGAAACCGACTGAGTCCTGGGCGTTGTGGTCGACGCCGTTGTGCAACCGCTTGCACATGATCTTGCCGATCCAGGCGTTGTAGTCCTTCTGCCCATAGATACCGAAAGTGTGCAACTCGTTGGCGAAATCCGTGTCCGGATCGGCGTGTGCGGGAGCGGCGAAGGCGATAGCCGCCGCGGCACCGATTGCTGCCAGCCCTGCAAGCTTCATGCGGTGAATCTTAGCCCATCTAAGCCTGTTCGGGGTGTGCGGTTTGCTCAACTGATCGCGGCGAGCAGTGGGACATACTGCTCGGCACTCGTCAGCGAGCCGTGCTGGCCGATCAATGCGGACTCCATGGGTTCGGCGGTTCGTCGCAGTAGTGCGGCCGATCCGCGGGCGGCGGCGACGACATCACCGATGCGGCCCCGGACGTCGTCTCGCACCCGGTCACCGAACCAGCCGGCTGCTATGGCTTCTTCCCGTGACATCACCCATGCGGACTCAGCCAGCGTGGCGCGCCAGGTTGTCAGGACGTCGTCGGCCGCCCCGGCGGCGGTATAGACATGGCGGGCGCGAGCCTCGCCGCCCACGGCGACCACGCCGGCGCGCAGTGGCTCGCACGCGTCGATGTCGGTGACCGCGGCCTGGTCCACCGTGACCATTCCGTGGTCGGCCACCACCGCCAGCAGGCACTCTGCGGGCAGCGCCGTCAACACCGATTCCACCAGGCGGTCCACCTGCCGCAATTGCATGCACCACGCCGGAGAGCCGGGGCCGTGCAGGTGGCCCACCAGGTCGAGGTCGGCGTGATACCCGTAGCAGAATCCGTACCCCGCGACGGCGGAGATGACTTCGGCGGCCAGGTCGCCGAGGGCGTGTGCACCGACATAACGGGCACCCCGCAGCAGCGCCCGGCTCAGGCCAGACCGGGCGTGCTCGGCGCTCGAGACGACCGAGACGTCGAATCCGGCCGAAGCGGCGCGCTCGAACGTGGTGGGCGACGGCTGTACCTGCTCGGGCACCACGCGTTCGCGCAGGTCTGGGCCCCACGGATGGGGCCGCCAGCGCAACGCATTGATGACGTCGAATTCCGGGCCGGCCTCGGGGACCCGAAACGAGTAGCCGACGAAACCGTGCTCGCCGGAACGGCACCCGGTGCCGATCGCCGCCAACCCCGCTGCCGTCGTCGACGGATATCCGACGCACAGGGTCCGCGACGGCGACTGATCCGCCAGGCCCGACAGGACCGGCGCGATCCGGGCATGCTCGGCGAGCAGCTCGGCGCCGAGCCCATCGATCAACAGGACACATGCCCCGCGGATCGGGCCGGGCAACGGAATGCGCGCATCGAAACCAGGGACCCCCATCGCGGCCAGGACCGAGGGGACGACGTCGGCCAGGTGAGGTACGCCGGAATCGGGATGCGGAGGCTCCACACCGCGAGCGTGCCACAGATCACGTCAGCTGGTTCTGGCAACGCACCGCTCCTGCCGAGCCCGTCCGACCACACCGCCGTACCCGGTACGCTGGGTTTTCATGAAGCCGATGAAAGCCGTGATCTTCGCTGCCGCCTTGGCGGTGTCCGCAGGTGGGGCGTTCAGTGGCATCGCCGCCGCGGATCCGGAGACTCCGGCACCTGTCCCCGCGCCGGGTCCGCTGCCCGGCCCGCCCCCCGGTCCGCCGCCGGGGCCGGTCGCGGCGGCACCCGATGCCCCGCCGCCCGCGGCGCCTGCGGCCGCCCAGGCCATCGACCACGACGGCCTCTTTGTGGTCGGTACCGACATCCAACCGGGCAACTACGCATCAGCCGGCCCGGTCGAGGGTGGAACGTGCTACTGGAAGCGGATGGCCGATCTGCACGGCGGCGACATCATCGACAACGCATTCACCAAGAAACCACAGGTCATCACGATCGAGGCCACTGACAAGGCGTTCAAGACGAGTGGTTGCCAGCCGTGGCAGCTGACCGATGCCGTACCGGACAACCCGGCCAGCGGCCCGATCCCGGCGTTGGTCGGCCAAGCCAAGCTCCGCGCGTGGATGAATACGCTCAACAACAACGCCCGCAACTACGACGGCTCCTCGGTGCCGATGCCCTGACGCTTCGGCACGCAGCGATCAGCCCGGCGGGATCACCGGCGGCCGGCAAGCGTTCCCGACCGGATCCCACCACCAGCCGTTGTCGCACATCGGCGGTGGCGGCACCACCGGCGGGCGGCAGGTATTGGCCACCGGGTCCCACCACGAGCCGTTCTCACAACCCAACGGAACGACCGGCGGGCGACACACACTCGCCACCGGGTCCCACCATTCTCCGGCCCCGCAGTCGGCCCAGCTGACCGCAGGTGTGGCCACCGTGACCACCGCCATCAAACCGAATGGCGCCAAGACAGCGCCCACGCCCGCCGCGCAGCGGCCGATGATGCCGGTCATCTCAAACCTCCCCGAGAGATCACACCCTCGAGCCTATCCGGCTGCTGGGCCGACTGCCATTGAGCGGACACCCCCGTCGTGGGCTGCTCGATGGCACTCCGGTGGGCCCGCGCCGGAGGGGCAATCCCTTGCTGCACAAGATCACCCGGGCCGCCGTTTGCGATGCCCAGGCATCTCACAGGAGCTACACACGGCGCGGCCAACATCCGGTTGATCGGCACGCTGCTAGTCTGCGAGGGCTGCCGGTTGCGCCGATCGCGGTCCGATTCGCCCGGTCAGCCGCGGCTATGACATGACAAAACAGCGATGTGACGAATCAGCTGGGTGGAGACGGAAAAGGGTGTTGTGCGCGGCGCAGAGATCAAGGCCCTGACGGGGCTGCGCATCGTCGCGGCGGTGTGGGTGGTCCTTTTCCACTTCCGGCCTCTGCTCTATCAGGTGGCACCTGACGTCACCGAGGCGTTGGCTCCCGTGCTGGACCGGGGCGCGCAGGGCGTCGATCTGTTCTTCATCCTCAGCGGATTCGTCCTGACCTGGAATTACATCGACCGGATGGGGCCGACCTGGTCTACCCGGGCCACGTTGCACTTCCTGTGGCTGCGGCTGTCGCGAGTGTGGCCGGTATACCTCGTCACGTTGCACCTTGCCGCGTTGTGGCTGATCTTCACGCTCAACGTCGGACACGTCCCGCCCGAGGACACCAGCGGCTACAACGCCGTCAGCTATGTGCGCCAACTCTTCCTGGTCCAGTTGTGGTTTGAGCCCTACTTCGACGGTTCGAGCTGGGATGGGCCGGCGTGGTCGATCAGTGCCGAATGGCTGGCCTACCTGCTGTTCGGAGCGCTGATCCTGGTGATCTTCCGGATCGCACGGGCCACCCGGGCGCGAAGCCTGGTCCTGCTGGCGATCGCCGCGGCGCTGCCTCCGGTGGTGCTCCTGATGGCCACCGGCCACTTCTACACCCCGTGGAGTTGGTTGCCGCGGATCGTCATGCAGTTCACCGCGGGAGCACTGGCGTGCGCGGCGGTGCGCAAGCTGCACCTGACGGAGCGCACTCAGAAGCGCGCGGGCTATCTGTCGATCGTGCTGGGCGCCGTGATCGTCGGCGGGCTCTACTTCTTCGACGACCATCCGATGAACACTGTCGGTGACGCCGGCGGCATGGTCGACATCCTGTTCGTGCCGCTGGTGGTCGCCATGGCGGTCGGGGTCGGCAGCCTTCCGGCGTTGTTGTCCACCCGGCTGCTGGTCTACGGCGGACAAATCTCGTTCGGCCTGTACATGGTGCACGAGTTGGTCCATACCGCCTGGATCTGGACCACCCGGCAGTTCGAGTTGACCCTGACGCCCACCCTTTCCGGCAAGGCCACGCTGCTCGGCCTGTTCGCGATCTCACTGGTGGGTGCGATCGCGCTCTATCACCTCGTGGAGGAGCCGGCCAGGCGCTGGATGCGCAGAATGGTCGATATCCGGCCGGTTGAGCAGGCCAACACCAAGCTGCACCGGATCGATACCGAGGACCGGTCCGACGAGGTCGCCGCCCGCGCCGGCTGACCGTTGTAACCTTCCAAACCCGCTGTGCGACAGGTTGTTATGCCCTTGTTATCACTGTGTCACCGGCCGCCTATCAACGGCCGGGGTTCACACAATAGGCTGTTTCGGTATCGCGGTCCGGGGCGAACTGGGTCTCGCCGGCAGTGGAGGTTGCAGTGAGTCGTCTGGCCACTTTCATCGTCTCGCTTGCCCTCGTGGTGGGGCTGTTCACCCAGGCTCCGCCCCGGCGCTATGTCACCTCGGGACTCGATCCGCAGATCAGCCACATCGCAGTGATCGGTGACTCCTACACCACGGGCATGCTCGCCGAGGGTGGGATGGGCCCGCGGAACTGGGCCCCGCTGGCCTGGAAGGAGCTGGCCGACCGCGGCGTGCAGGTGGATGCCGATGTGGTGGCCGAAGGTGGCGCCGGCTACGAGGCCCGCGGCAACCACGGCAACGTTTTCGCGGACCTGACGGCGAGGGCCGTGCAGCCCGACGACGCGTTGATCGTCTTCTTCGGGTCGCGCAACGACAAGGACGCCGATCTGGGTGCGGTCACGCGCTTGAGCCACGATGCCCTGACCAGGGCCCGTCTTTCCGCTCCGACCGCTCGGATCCTGGTGATCGGACCGCCGTGGGTGAATGCCGAGGTGCCGCCGAATCTGCTGGGTGTGCGCGACATTCTGCGCGATCAGGCCCACCAGGTGGGTGCGACGTTCGTCGATCCCATCGCCGAGCGCTGGTTCTTCGATCGCCCGGAGCTGATCGGCGCCGACGGCATACATCCCACCGATGCGGGCCATGCCTACATGGCCGACAAGATCGCGCCGCTCATCGGCAAGGAGCTTCCGCGCTGGGTCTGACCGTGACAGGTCAACCGCCGAACGTGGTGCGGAAACGATCCCGGTAGGCCTTCGGCGACAGCCCGAGATGGTTGACGAACACACGTCGTAGGGTCTCGGCGCTTCCGAACCCGGCCAGCCGGGCTGATTCGGCCACCGGGTGGCCTGCGTCGAGGGCTGCCCGCGCGACATCGATCCGCACCGTTTCCACGTAGCGCGCCGGTGTAGTGCCCAGCTCGGCCTGAAACAGCCGGGTCAGCTGTCGGGTACTCAACGAGGCCAGGGCCGCAAGGCTTTTCACGCTGTGGTCCGCGGGTGCGTCCGACTCGACCAGCGTGGAGAACTGCGACTGGCCACCGACCCGCTTGAGATACACGACCAGTGACCACGCGACCTCGCGCGCCAGGATTTCGTCGGGGTGATCTTGGCCAGCAGCTGGCCGGAATAGACTGCAGCGCAAGCGAACACCGCGAATCAGGTGGTGGCGGTGCGCCGTTCGGCCAGGTCTCGCAAGGGTTCCGGGAGGGCGGGTGCCCGCAGGATGGCGGCCAGGTGCTGTGGCTCCAGGGTCAGGGCGCGGAACACAAAACCGACGGTGATGTCATGGTCGGGCCGCTCGGTCACCACGATCTCATCGCCTGCGGAGACCGATCCCGGCGTCACCAGCCGTAGATAGGCACCCGGGATCGCAGTTCTGGTAAAGGTTTTGACCCATCCGTTGATCTGTAACCAGTTTGCGAACGTCCGGCACGGGATGCGCGGACGGGACACCTCGAGCTCAAGCCCGTCGGACCCGACGCGCCACCGTTCACCGATGACGGCGTTGGTGACGTCGACGCCGGCGGTGGTGAGATTCTCGCCGAACACACCGTTGGCTATCTCTCGGTCCAGATCGGTCTGCCAGGTGTCGAGGTCTTCACGTGCGTAGGCGTACACCGCCTGGTCATCGCCGCCGTGGAACTGCTGGTCACCGATCGTGTCGCCGACCAGGCCGCTACCGAGCCCGCCGTGCATCGGCCCGGGAGCGCGCACCGCGACCGCCGTGTCGACGGGTCGCTTGTCGATGCCGGTGACGGCACGCCCCTCGGCGGTGTTGGGCCGTGGATGGGCCACGTTGACCGTCAATACCTGCGCCATGATGCACAGCGTAGCGGCTTAGAAAGCCGGTGTCGCAACACCATTCGGGACAGCCGGCGGCGGCACCGGCAGGCACAGCCCGGTTGCGAGGTCGAGCTGCCGGCCAGGCAGGCAGAACGGTGAGCAACCATTGGTCACGCCCGTTTCTCCGGGCGGGCACGCTGAGCTGGGGGCCGGAGTCACGATCGTGGCGACCGCCATCGACCCGGCTGACAGCACCGCGGCCGACGCCACGGTGAGAATCGCGCGCCACACTGCGCTCGTCATCGGCTGTCTCCTCATGAGCTGAACCTGCCCGGACCTATGCGCGCAGTCTAGGCGGCGCGCTGCGACGGCACCGGCAGTTGCGCCGTTGTCGGCGCGGGGCCGGGCCGGTCCGCTAGCGTCACCTGCTTGTGCAGACCCTGATCGACTTCGAGCGCGCGCCCGTCTTCGCCATCCCGATCATCGCGCCGGTCGGCGGGCTCACCGTCCGCGAGGGCATGCTCCTTGAGGGGCCTCAAGGGTGGGGAGAGTTCAGCCCACTGCCGAACGACCGTGCACTGGCCCGATGGCTGACCGCGGCCACCGAACCGGGCACCGTCGGCTGGCCCGACCCGGTCCGCGGACGAGTCCCGATCGCGGTCACCGTGCCCGCCGTCGACGCCGCCCGCGCCCGTGCGATCGCCGCTGCATCCGGTTGCCGCACCGCTGCGGTCGAGGTGGCTGCCGGGGCGCTGGCACAGGACGTCGAGCGGGTGCAGGCCGTGCGCGACGGTCTGGGCGCCGGCGGAGTGATCCGATGCGACGCCAAAGGCCGGTGGGATCCGGACACCGCTGTCAACGCCATCGCAGCGCTCGAGCGGGCGGCCGGCGGACTCGAGTTTGTCGCCCAACCGTGCCGGACGCCCGATGCGCTGTCGCAGGTGAGGCGTCGGGTCGAGGTGCCCATCGCGGCCGACGAGTCGATTCGCCACGCCGATGATCCGATGGGTCGTCGGCTCGGCGACGTGGCTGACATCGCCGTGCTCGCCAGTGGACCGCTGGGCGGGGCTCGCCGCGCGTTGCGGGTGGCCGAGTCCTGCGGGTTGCCCTGTGTGGTGAGTTCGACGCTGGAGACCACCATCGGCCTGGCCGCAGGGCTCGCGCTGGCCGGGGCATTACCCGAGTTGGCGTTCGCGTGTGAGCTGGGCACCAGGGGGTTGCTTGCCGGCGATCTGGTCGCGGACTCGCGGTCCCTGCTGCCGGTCGATGGCTACCTGCCCGTGGCTCCGATGCCACCGGCACCGGAGCGGGATCGCCTCCAGCGGTACGCGGTTACCGACCCGGACCGTCTGGCCTGGTGGCGAGGGCGTCTGCAGAGTGCAATATCTGCATCTTGAACAGGCCTGATGCGGTTCCTGGCGGCTCGCCGGGAACCGCGCCCGGGCACCCTTGCGCAGATCAGATTCAAGTAGCGCACTACGCATGTGGCCTACGGGCCGGCAACTCGAGAATCAACTTCGTCAGCTACCGCTGGCGGGGAAGATCCAACGGAGGATGCCATGTCGTTGTTCGCCAAGTTGTCGGAACTCCGGGCCGTCAAGACCCAGGACTCCGGTGGAACCGACGAGCTCAGTATCAGCAGGGCTGATGGGTTCCAGTTCAAGGCTGTATCGATGTGCCAGGGGGATGTGGTGGATCTGGACCGGCTGCTGCCGTTCGACGGCCAGCTGGAGATCGTGTTGCGTGAGGTGGATGACCAGACCGACGAGATGCAGGACGTGGGATCGATACTCATCCGTTCGGACGAGCAGGGGCGCGGCGAGCTCACCCAGCAGTTCAACGGGGCAGGTGCGTTGTACGACCTCACCTACAAAGTCATCTGAGCATCTCAATCCTGCACGGCCTTTGCGATCGCCACACAGGTGGTCAACCAGTCCACGTCGGGTTCAGCTGCCTCGGTCAGCTCCCACATCGCGTTGTGCAGCATCCGCACGATCACCCAGGCTCGGGCCCGATCGGCTTCCAGCCCGGCGGCGTCGACCAGGGCCGACAACCGCCGCCGGACGCCCTCGCGAACATATCCGGCCAGTTCGTCCCAGCGGTTCCACAGCATCGGCGCGACCTCGTAGTGCGGGTCGCCGTTCAGCGGCTTGGGATCGATCACCAACCACGGCTCGCGGTCAGCGGCGAGGACGTTCTCATAGTGCAGGTCGCCGTGGATCAGGGTGCCGGTAGCCGCCGGATCGGTGACCAGATCCCCGCCGAGGGCGATCGCCTGCTCCACCAGCCGGCGCGGCACCGGGGCGTTGCGGGGGAGCTGGGTCAAATCGGCGGTCCAGCGCGCGGTGCAGTCGGCCAGTGACCGCAGCCGGGGCAGGGCCGGCACGTGTATACGGCCGTAGAGCCCGGCGACGATCTCACAGGCCTCGATATCCCAGAGCTCGTCGAGGTTTCGTTGCTCCAGTCGTTCCAGCAACATGATCCTGCGGTGTGGGTCGGCGCGCAGCAACCGCACTGCCCCTTCGCCTTTCCACCGGCGCAGCGCCAGGTGTTCGTGTTCGGACTCGTCGTCCGGGTAGGCGGCCTTGAGAACCGCGGGTACACCGTCGGCCGTCTGAACCGGCAGGACGAGCGAGCAATACCCGTGCAGGGCGGTCCCGTCGGCGCGCAACTCCCATTCGGTGAGGTGGTTGCGAACCTGTCTCGGCAGACCATCTACCCAGGATTGCCACTGCGGACCCCGCGTGCCCATCGCGCGCACCGCGTCGGGCAGATCGATCATCGCCACCATCGTCGCACCCCGGGCGGCCCGCGGGACATCGGGTTTTGACAGACTGTGCTCCATGGCACAGATAACCTTGCGCGGAAACCCCATCAACACCGTCGGCGAACTGCCCGCAGTCGGTAGCCCGGCCCCCAGCTTTTCGCTCGTCGGCACCGACCTCGGTGCCGTCACCAACGATCAGTTCGCGGGTAAGGCAGTGCTGCTGAACATCTTCCCGTCGGTCGACACCCCGGTGTGCGCCACCAGCGTGCGTACTTTCAACGAGCGTGCCGCCGGAGCCGGTGCGGCCGTGCTGTGCGTGTCCAAGGACCTGCCGTTCGCACAGAAGCGTTTCTGCGGCGGCGAGGGCATCGAGAATGTCACCACCGCGTCGGCCTTCCGCGACAGCTTCGGTGAGGATTTCGGAATCGCGTTGGCCGATGGCCCGATGGCCGGGCTGCTGGGTCGTGCCGTCGTGGTGATCGGCGCCGACGGCAACGTGGCCTACACCGAACTGGTGCCCGAGATCGCCCAGGAGCCGGACTACGACGCCGCCCTGGCCGCGCTCAAATAGTTCAGGTAGCCGGCTCCGTCCCGCACCGGCGCCTGGCGCCGGTGCGGGCGGGGTGGGCCGCTAGATCGGCCACTGCTCGCGGCGATGGGCCGCGTCGAAGAACATCCACTCATATTTCGCCGTGACCACGAAATGGGCTCGTGCGGCGGCTTCGTCCGTCCCGCCCAGCGTCGGCCCCAGCCGATCGGTCAGATCGAGCACCTCGGCCACCGTGGCGGCGAATTCCTCGCCACCGTAACTGTCGATCCAACGCTGATAGCGCGGATCCGGCGAACCCTGTTCCAGCAACGCGGCCCCGACCCGGGCGTAGATCCAGTAACAGGGAAGTACCGCGGCCAGCCCCTCGGCGAAGGTTCCGCCGTAGCCGGCCGCCAGCAGATAGCTCGTGTAGGCGCGCGTGGTCGGCGCGACCGGCGTCGCGTTCAGAGCCTCGACGTCCAGCCCGAGTTCGGGCAGCAATTCGTTGTGTAAGCCAAGTTCGACGTCGAAGATCTCCGCGGCATGCCGGGAGAACATCGCGGTATCGGCCAGGGTGGGGGCTTTGGCGCCGACGACGGCCAACGCGCGGGCATAGTCGCGCAGGTAGTGCGCGTCCTGCGCGACGTAGTGGGCAAATGCGCTGTCGTCGAGGCTGCCGTCGGTGAGACCGGTCAGGAACGGATGCGCCAGGATTGCGCTGAACGTCGGCTCGGTCGCCTCCCAGAGTCTGGCTGACCAGGATTGCGGGTTCGCATCGGGGTGCATGCACACCATGGTCTCAGGTGACGGGCAGCCGTTGTGTCGTCCGTCGGCAACTTCTGCACCGCAATGGTTTTCGCCGCCACGGCCGGTTCTGTAACCGTTCGGTCACGTTCCCGCATCTGATCGGGCTTGTGCCCCATGCAAATTGGGCAAACTCTCGGCTGAGCGGTACAAATGGTTGACTCGACTGACGACGACCAGCAGTCGAGGCCAACTTTTGGTGGTCGAGAGAGTTGATGTTCGATGAGACGTACCTTTGCCCTTCTGTTCAGTCTGGCATTTCTGGTAGCGGCTCCCGGACTGGCCGGCGCCGCACCGATCGAACGGCCGTCTGGCAACCAGCGCTTTGTCGATCTCGTGATCGCGCGCGCCATGTCACAGCGCGGAGTGCCCTTCAGCTATGGCGGCGGCGATGTCAACGGGCCGACCCGCGGTATCGCCCGCACCGTGCCCGCTCCGGGGGTGACGCCGGTGACCCCGCCGCTCGCGGCGGGCGGCGGTTTGACACCGGGCCTGTCCACCCCGGCAGTGCAGGCACCCGTACTCACCACCCCGGGTGTCGCGGCGATGCCCGACCCCTCGTCGAATGTGGTCGGGTTCGACGCCTCCGGCTTGATCGTCTACGCCTTCGCCGGGGCCGGTGTGAAGATGCCGCGGTCCTCGGGCGAGCAGTACAAGGTGGGCCAGAAGGTGCTGCCGTCCCAAGCTCTGCCCGGTGACCTGATCTTCTACGGACCCGAGGGCACCCAGAGTGTGGCGCTCTACCTCGGCAACAACCAGATGATCCAGGGCACCGAGCCCGCTGTCGCGGTCACCCCGGTGCGCGGCGAGGGCATGACGCCCTATCTGGTCCGCATCATCGCCTGACGCCTGATATTCGTGCGTCCGCAGTGGCTCAACCCTCCGTAGGCTTTGTGCTGTAGACGACGAAGGGCGCAGAGCATCGATGGATCAGACACCAGCGACCACGCGGACCGTATTTCCCGGCATCAGTTCGCGCGCTTGGGAACATCCGGCGGACCGGACTGCGCTGACCGCGTTGCGCCGGCTCAAGGGATTCGATCAGGTCCTCAAGGTGCTGTCCGGCATGCTGCGCGAGCGCAAGCACCGGTTGCTCTATCTGGCCAGTTCCGCCCGGGTGGGGCCGCGGCAGTTCGCCGATCTCGATGCGTTGCTCGACGAATGCGTACAGGTGCTCGACGCTCCGGTGCGACCGGAGTTGTTCATCGTCCAGTCGCCGGAAGCCAACGCGTACTGCATCGGCATGGAGGACCCGTTCATCGTCATCACCTCGGGCATGTACGAGCTGATGACACATGACGAGATGCGCTTCGTCATCGGTCACGAACTGGGCCATGCGCTCAGCGGCCACGCGGTCTACCGCACGATGCTCCATCATCTGCTGCGGTTGGCCTCATCGTTCGGCTTCGTCCCGATCGGTGGCTGGGCGTTGCGGGCAATCGTCGCGGCCTTGCAGGAATGGCAACGCAAATCCGAACTTTCGGGGGATCGCGCGGGACTGCTGTGCGGGCAGGACTTCGACATGGCGATCCGGGTCGAGTTGAAATTGGCGGCGGGCCGGCACCTCGACAAACTCGACTCGCAGGCGTTCCTTGCCCAGGCCCGCGACTATGACGCGACCGGAGACATGCGCGACGGGGTGCTCAAACTGCTCAACCTGGAGTTGCAGACGCATCCCTTCTCGGTGCTTCGGGCGGCTGACCTGACCAAGTGGGTCGATACCGGCGGATATGGCGCGATCATGGCCGGCAACTACCCCCGGCGGTCCGACGATGCCACTGCGAGCTGGGCCGACGATGTCAGTGCGGCGGCACGCCACTACAAGGACGGTTTCGATCAGTCGGACGACCCGTTGGTCCGGGGCATCCGGGATGGTTTGGGTGGCGTCGTCGACGGCGTGGGACAAGCCGCGACCAGTGTGGCCGACTCGATGGGCCGCAAGATCTCTGAGTGGCGTCGCAACAACAGGCAGAGCGAGGGCTGACGCCGAGCCGGGTAGTTGCCGTCGCATCAACGGTAAGCCCCTAGACTGGGCGCTCGTGGGCATCCTGTTTGGCTTCGCGCCGTGGATCATCTATTGGGTACTGGTCGGCAACGTGCCGTTTTTGGTTGCGGTGCTGGTGGCATTGGCGACGGCCATCGCCACGTTCGTCATCAGCAGGATCTCCGGGACGCCGGGGCGCACCCTGGAGGTCGGTGCACTCGCGACCTTCGTCGTGCTGACGATCTTGACGCTGGTGCTGAGCCAGGACGTCATGGAGCGCTGGATACAGCCGCTGAGCACCGCAGGCATCTTCCTGGTCGCCTTGATCGGTCAGCTGATCGGCAAGCCGTTTGTGATGGAGTTCGCCGCGGCAGGCCAACCACCCGGTGTCGTGGAAAGCGATCTGTTCCAACGGATTGTCAAGATCCTGACCTGGATCTGGGTCGGCGCATTCGCCGGGATGACGATCTCCGCGGCGATCCCTCCCATCGTGCAAGGGGACGCCACGATCCTGGACACCAAGTCGCCGCTGTCGTTCACCTGCTATTGGGTCATCCCGTTCACCCTGCTGGGTCTGGCGGCACTGGCCTCCCGTGTCCTGCCCGACCGGATGACCGCGGGCATGAACGACATCGTCCGCAAGACCACGTTCGTGGCGTTCTCCGAGGCCGAGATCGACCAGCTCTACTACCTGGCCCAGGAGCATGCCAACCGCGAGGTCGGCGCCGGGCAGGAAGCGTACGACGTCCGGGTCGGCGGATCGGGAACCCCGTTGGTGGGCGACGAATCCCGCATGTCGTGGCCCTCGACCTACAAGGTGCGAGATCGCAAGCGCTAGCACCTCAACCGGTCGGCATCATTCCCAGCAGGCTGAACATCATCACGATGCCCGGCAGCAGGTTGGTCACTTGATGCGCGATGATCCCGCCCCAGAGACTGTCGGAGAACAGCCGGGCCAACGCAATGGGAATTGCCACCACCAACAGCAACGGGGCCCGCTGCGGTTCCAGGTGAGCCAGCGCAAACACCAGGGTGGACACCACCGCGGCGGTGATCCGCCCCCAACGTTGTTCGAGCGCTCCCCACAGCAGTCCGCGATACACCACCTCTTCGCAGATCGGGGCGATGACGGCGACCAGAACCAGCACAGTCACCGCCAAGGGCCAAGATGTCCGCACTCCTTGGTAGACGGCTCCCACGGCCGATGTCGCGTCCGGCCCGAGGATCGACTGGTAGAGCAACGCGGCCGGTAGCGTGACGAACAGCCCGCCGACGCCGAAGGCCAACCCCAGACCGACGGCGCGCCAGGACCATTGCCACCGAAAGTCGAGACGGGGGCCGTTGCCACGCCATGCTGCAATCGCGATGGCCAGCGTCGCGGCGGCCAGGGTGGGCACCCCGATCGCCAAGGTGATCAGCCAGACGGGCGGGGCACCGGCGGGTGCCAATATGCCGAAAGCTGCCGAGGCGAGGAGATAGACGGCCTCGACGATGAAGAATGCGCCCAGACCCCAACGGTGCGTTGTCACTTGGTTCCGAAGATGCGGTCGCCGGCGTCGCCCACCCCGGGACGGATATAGCCCCGCTCGTCGAGTTCCCGGTCGAGGGCTGCGGTGTAGATCGGCACCTCGGGGTGTGCCTCGTGCAGCGTCGCCACTCCCTCCGGACATGTCAGCAGGCAGACGAACTTGATCGATCGCGGCTCGTATTCTTTGATCCGGTCGATGGCGGCGACAGCCGAATTGCCGGTGGCCAGCATGGGATCGGCGACCACCACATCGCGTTCGCGCAAGTCGCCCGGAAGCTTGAAGTAATATTCCACCGCCACTCGGGTCTTCGGATCGCGATACAGGCCGATGTGGCCGACCCTGGCATTCGGCATCACGCTGAGCATGCCGTCAAGGATGCCGCTGCCGGCCCGCAGAATGGAAACGAACACCAGTTTCTTGCCATCGATCACCGCGCCCGTGGTGGATTCCAGAGGTGTCTCTATATCGATGTCGCGTACCGGGATGTCACGAAGCACTTCATAGCTCATCAGCATCGAGATCTCGTTGAGAAGTTGGCGAAAACCCTTGGTGGACACATCTTTCTGACGCATAAGAGTCAGCTTGTGCTGGATCAGGGGGTGATCGATGACGTGCAGGTTGCCCATATGCCCTCCTAGAAGACGGTGCCGTCGCTGACGATCGACAACGGAGGGCGGCCGTCGCGCAGGCGTGCGGCCAATGCCCGGCCCGTCGCCCAGGTTCCGCCCTCCAGCACACAGGCCAGCGGCAGTCGCGGGGCCGCCAGATCCTTGCGGACCAGCGGTGCCAATTCGTCGAGCAGTGCGACGGTCAGCGCCCGCCACTCGACCACGAATTCGTCGTCCACCCGCCAGTCCCTATCTGCCAGCGCGGGATCACGTAGTCGCAACACGCCGGTATCCAACAGCAGACCGCCGTTGCGGTACTCGGGCAACCCGGTCAGCGCGTCAAGGTCGGTCACCGCGACACCCGCCCACTCGAACGGTTCCAGAAGTGAATACGTCAGCCACTGGGACAGCTTGTGGAACGGCATCCATCCGTGGGACAGACCGTGGCCGCCGACCGCCCGGTGCCGCCAGCAGTCGCCGAGCGGTTGTCCACCGATGGCGTTGCCGGTGAGCCACACTGCAGACAGCGTGTTCAACAATGTCACGAGCAGGTCATGGGCCGCGACGGTCGGACCGGCCACTGTGTCGAACAGTCCACCGGGACGGCCGTGCGAGCCGAATATCTCGGGGCGCGTGGCCAATACCCGGCCCAGCCTTCGCAGTAACTGAACCCGGCCACCAAGCCCGACCAACGGATTGCCGGCTCCCACCTGGAAGGCGGCGGCCAGACTGTCGACGTCGAGCCGGTGTAACGCGGCGGCGTCGACGCGCAACGGATCGTCGGCGTCGCTGGAGAACACCCCGCCGCAGAAGGCATGCCAGCTGGCCACCCCGAGCCCTTCCGAGCGGGTGAGACGAAGGCCGGTCGCGGGTTCGGTGTACTGCCAGTCGGCTCCGGCTCCGGCGTCCAGCAGCACGCTTACCACGGCCAGGTCGATCATCGAGCGGGCCCGGGCGGCGCTACCCATA
Organism: Mycobacterium syngnathidarum; assembly: GCF_001942625.1. GTDB lineage: Bacteria > Actinomycetota > Actinomycetes > Mycobacteriales > Mycobacteriaceae > Mycobacterium > Mycobacterium syngnathidarum. Next base: position 63,221 of record NZ_MLCL01000054.1, on the reverse strand, counting down.
TCGGTTGTGCGCGTGGTCAACTCCGCGCGGCGGTCCACACCGCCTGCCTCGAAATGGCGCCACCGGCTGTGGTAGGGGACTGCCAGCGTGGGGTAGCGAGTGCGGGTGAGTTCGGCGACCTCGGCGGACGCGAGGCCCAGTGCATCGTCATCGACCAGGAACCACGGAGAGCCCCCGGATCGGGCGCGCTGCAGAAGCTGTTGGGCGCGTTCGCGTATAGCAGCGGTGGTACGCAGAGTGGTGACGGCCGCCGAGCCGTCAAGGGCTGTGGTCATGGGGCCAGTCCGCGGCCCTTGGTGATCTTGAGTTCGGCGAGACCGGGCACCGGTCCGGGGGTGAAATACCCGGCGGCCATCTTGGCGTCGATCTCGACCCGGGCGTCGGCAGGGATCAGCTCGTCGGGGATGTTGACCCGCTCACCGACTTCGATTCCCGCCCCGGTGATCGCGTCGTATTTCAGGTTGCTCATCGACACCAGGCGGTGGATCTTTTGCACTCCCAGCCAATGCAGGACGTCGGGCATGAGCTCCTGGAACCGCATGTCCTGCACTCCGGCAACGCATTCGGTGCGGGCGAAGTACTGGTCGGCAGTGTCGCCGCCGTACTGGCGCTTGCGGGCGTTGTAGACCAGGAACTTGGTGACCTCGCCCAAGGCGCGGCCCTCCTTGCGCGAGTAGGCGACCAGACCGACGCCGCCGCGCTGGGCGCCGCCGATACATTCTTCGATCGCATGGGTGAGATAGGGCCGGCACGTGCAGATGTCGGAGCCGAAGACGTCCGAGCCGTTGCACTCGTCGTGTACCCGTGCCGTCAGTTCCACGTTCGGATCAGCCAGATCGCGCGGGGCGCCGAAGATGTAGAGGGTCTGCCCGCCGATCGGTGGCAGGAACACCTCGAGATCACCGCGGGTGACAAGTTCGGGATACATACCACCGGTCTCCTCGAACAGCACCCTGCGCAGTGCGGTTTCGGTGCAGCCGAACCTGGCGGCCACCCCGGGCAGAAACCACACCGGCTCGATGGCTGCCTTCGTCACAAGTGCCGCACCGTTTTCCAGCAGCACCCGCCCATCCGGGTGCAGCCTGCCGGCGGCCATGGCCGCGGCGATCTCGGGCACGATCACGTGCGCCTTGGTGACGGCGATGGTCGGCCGGATGTCGTAACCGGCAGCAAGTTCGGTGGCGAATGCCTCGGAGACCATGGCGCCCCAGGGATCGAGGCTGACGATCGCCTCCGGTCGGCTCCACTGCGGGTACGGTCCGATCACATCGGTGGGGTCCGTGTTTGTCAGATCGGCCCGGTGTGCGGGCGAGAGCGCGCCTGCGGCGACCGCCAATGCCCGGTAGACGCTGTAGGAACCGCTGTGCGTGCCGATCACATTGCGGTGCGCGCGGGTGCTGGTGGTCCCGATCACCGGACCACGCTCGGCAGCACTCGGCGCCGCCCACTGGATCGTCGGCGTGCCCGCGGCAGCGCTGTGCGAGGTCAACCGGATGTGGCGGGCTTTCGGCGGCTCCGCGGACATGCCACCGCCTGATTCGGCGACCATCTCGGTCTCCTTCCTCCGCGCTTGCGCCCGGTTGAGACAGTCCAGTCAACTCTTGTTCGGCCGGTTCCGCATGCGGTGTGCCCGTACCGTTGGTGGGGTGCGCTGGATCGTGGATGGCATGAACGTCATCGGCTCGAGGCCCGATGGCTGGTGGAGGGACCGCCGGGGCGCCATGGCGGGTTTGGTCGAGCGGCTCGAGCGCTGGGCCGTGGCAGGCGGACATCGGGTGACGGTGGTGTTCGAGGCGCCGCCGACGCCGCCGATCGAGTCCGCTGTCGTCGAGGTGGGCCACGCTCCACGAGCCGCCACGAACTCCGCTGACGATGAGATCGTGCGGTTGGTCGAGGCTGCTGCCCGACCGGGCGAGATCACCGTCGTGACGTCGGACAGCGGGCTGGCAACCCGGATCCGCGATGCGGGTGCGGTAGTGCAGTCGGCCACCGGATTCCGTGACCTGATCGAGCGATTCTGACGATTCAGACGTCGCAGTGCACTACCGTCACGGCATGCTCGACGATGCGGTCGGAATCAGCGGTGTCGACTTGACCGACCCGGCCGTGTACGAGGCGGGTGTGCCGTTCGAGGCATTCGCCGAACTTCGGCGGCGGGCGCCCGTCGCATGGCATCCGTACGGCGACGACGAGGGCTTCTGGGCGCTTACCGGCTACGACGAGATCCTGGCGGTGTCGCGGGACAGCGCGACGTGGTCCTCGCAACGGACCGGGGTGCTCTTCGACGTTCCGGCGCCCGAGAATTCGTATCAACTCGAACTCATGATGCTGACGATGGATCCGCCGCGGCACAGCGCACTCCGGACGCTTGTCAGCAAGGGCTTTACGCCGCGGCACGTCGCACAGTTGCGCGAGCGGCTGGGGTGCCTGGCCGCAGAGATCGTCGGTGGGGTGCTGGACCGCGGGGAGTGCGAATTCGTGTCCGACATCGCCGGCGCATTGCCGTCGTCTGTGATCGCCGAACTTCTCGGTATCTCCCACGAGGACGGTCGCCGGCTGTATCACTTGACGGAGACCATGAATTCGGAGCACGTGGGCGAGGCCACCGACACCGTGATGCTCGCGCAGCTGGAGATGTTCGAGTATGCATCGGCTCTGGCACAACGTAAGCGCGCCGAACCGGGCGATGACATCGCGACGGCGTTGCTCAACGCCGAGGTGGACGGCCGCCACCTCACCGACCTGGAATTCAACGCGTTCTTCCTGCTGATGATCAACGCCGGCGGAGACACCACCCGCAACCTGGTCTCGGCGGGCACGCTGGCGCTGTTGGAGCACCCGGAGCAACTCGCGCGGCTGCAGGACGATCCGGAATTGCTGGCAACCGCGGTCGAGGAGATGCTGCGCTATGTCAGCCCTGTGACCGCCTTTACCCGTACGGCAACGAAAGATACCGAGCTGCACGGTGTTCGCATCGCAGAAGGGGAGCGGGTGGCGATGTTCTTCCCCTCGGCCAACCGCGATCAAGCGTACTTCGCGGATCCGGACCGGTTCGATGTCGGTCGAAAGCCCAATCCACATTTGGCTTTTGGGGGCGGGGGGACGCACTTCTGCCTCGGCGCCAATCTGGCGCGGGTGGAGGCCGCGGCCATTTTTCCCGAAATCCTGTGCCGGATGAAGGATCTCGAGGTCGCCGGTCCGGTCGAGAGGGTGCGATCGAATCTGATGAACGGCATTCATTCGATGCCGGTGCGATTCACCGCGGCGTGATCAGCCCGCCGGGTGCGCCGGCTGCAGACGTGCCGCCGTGATCTCCCCGTCGATAATCCACTGCCGCAGGGCTTTCCGGTCGAATTTCCCGCTGGACAGCGTGGGTATCCGATCGCTGGTGGTCAGCGCCCAGCGAGTTGGTACTTTGTAGGCGGACAACTGTTCGCGGCAGTACGCAGCCAGGGTGGTCGGGTCGACATCCCCTCTGGGCACCACGACCGCGCACACTTCCTCGCCGCGCTGTGGATCGTCGACGCCGACGACCACGCATTGCGCCACGTTCGGGTACGCAGCGATCACTGCCTCGACTTCCAACGGCGAGACGTTGGCGCCTGCGGCCTTGATCAGGTCGGTGGTGCGCCCGACGTAGAACAGCCGGGGATCGCCGTCTCGCCGGTAGACCTTGTCGCCGGTGTGATACCAGCCGTCGTCGTCGAAGGTTTCCGAGCGTTCGCGCTTGTTGTACCCGGCCATGACCCCGATACCGCGGACCAGAAGTTCCCCGGTGTCTCCGGAGGCGACGGGGGCGCCGTGTTCGTCGACGATGGCCATGTCGGTGAAAACGAACCCGCCCGCGGTCTCGGACATGGTGCGGTGCACCGGAAATCCGTCCGGGACGTCGGTCATGGCGATGTCGAGCGGTCCGTCGCGCAGCATCGGTGCGCTACTGAGGTCGCGGTCGGCGAACGACGGATGTTCGCGCAACTTCTGCGTGAACGCAGGCCAGCCCACGATTCCGGTGATCCGTTCTTGCTCAGCCAGATCCAGTGCGACCTCCGGATCCAGTTTCGGCATGACCACCAGCGTGACCTGCTCGTGCAGGGCGCCGGTGACCGCGAGGAGTCCGCCGATCCAGAAGAATGGCATGGCGCACAGGATTCGGGATTCGTTTTGTGTCCCGGTGATCGCCCGGATGGCCGCAGGCCAGGTCGAGGTTTGACGTACCAGTGTGCCGTGGGTGTGCAGGACGCCTTTGGGGTCGGCGGTGGACCCGGAGGTGTGCACCATGATGGCGAGGTCGGCGGCTGACACCTCGGCTTCGGCGGCGGTCAGCACGTCGACCGGCACCATTTCGGTGTCGTGATCGCAGCAGGGCAATGCCCACGACCGATCGACCGCGCCGACCAGCGCGATGCGACGCAGATAAGGTGCGGCGCGCAGGGCCAGTCGGCTCGTCGGTTGGCCCGCCAGTTCGGGCAGCGCTGCTTCCAGGCGCTCAGCGACGTCGATGTGGATCACCGTGCTGGGCGCGATGAGCAGCCCGATGTCGGCCAGGCGCAACACCTTCGCGATTTCGGCGGGGGTGTACAGCGTGCTCAGCGGCACTGCCACCGCCCCGATCCGGGATACCGCGAGCCACCAGGTGACCCACTCGGTGCCGTTGGGGAAGAACAGGCCGACGCGACTGCCCTTGCCGACCCCTTGGTACAGCAGCCACCGCGCCAGGTGCGCGGACCGTTGCTCGGCCTCGAGGTGGGTCAGCCGGTCGGTCGGAGTCACCAGGTACTCGGACTCACCGAACTCGGCGACACTGCGCCGCAGTAGAGCGGGGATGGTCAGCGGGGATGGCGTCACCCGTCCATCTTCTCCAATGCCGTTACGGGTCTGCCCGGGGTGGGTCAGTGATCGCCGCAGGCAGCACAGTCCTCACGTGGCGGGCGTGGATCGTTGGTATCGCCGGGTACCGGGTCACCGAACCACCGAGACGGCTCGTGATCGGCGTAGGTGTCGTGCCAGGACCACCATTCGTAGGGCTTGGTCTGCGGATAGCCCGCCGGGGAGTCCTCCCAGCGTTCCTGGCGGCCGAGCGCGGTCATGTCCAGGAAGTTCCAGGTGTTGACGAATGCCTCATCACCCCGGTTGTTGATGAAGTAGGTGCGGAAGACTCGGTCGCCGTCGCGGATGAATGCGTTGGTGCCGTGCCATTGATCGACGCCGAAGTCGACATCGAACTGCGCGCCCGGCCGGGGAATCATGGTGTACCAGGGATGGCTCCACCCCATGCGTTCTTTGATCCGTGCGATGTCGTCCTGCGATCCACGCGAGACGTAGACCAGGGTGGTATCGCGTGCATTGAGATGGGCCAGGTTGCCGATGTGGTCGGCCATCAACGAACAGCCGACACAACCGTGTTCCGGCCAGTCGTCCACCCCCGGATCGAGAAAGGCGCGGTACACGATCAGTTGACGGCGCCCGGCGAACAGGTCGAGCAGGGTTGCGCTGCCTTCGGCGCCTTCGAACGCATAGTCCTTGTCCACCGGCATCCACGGCATGCGTCGGCGCAGTGCGGCCAACCGGTCCCGTGCTCGGGTGAATTCCTTTTCCTTGACCAGCATTTCATCGAGTGCGGCCTGCCACTCCGGCGCCGGCACGATCGGTGGATTCTGCACGGTTGCTCCCATCGTCAGCTGCTGCGACATGTTCAAACATTCAACAAAGCAGTTGAATATTCTTCCTCGAGCAAACCACCGCGCGCGGCTATAGTCAACAAGGTGGTTGAAGATCAAGTTCTGGACCGCGCCTATTCGGCCCTGGCCGACGCCACCCGTCGCCGGCTGCTGGAGGCACTGCGTGACGGCGATGCCCGCATCAGCGACCTGGCCGCCCCGTTGCCCATGACCTTCGCCGGCGTCTCACGGCACATCGGTGTGCTGGAAGCCGCCGGGCTGGTACAGCGCGAAGTCCGTGGACGCGAGCACTGGGTCTCGCTCAAACAGGACGGGTTGACCATGGCTCAACAGTGGATGAACGAGCAGACGGACTTCTGGTCGACGCGCGCGGATGCGCTGGCCGCACGGTTGCGGCGGAAGGCGGATTCTCGATGACCGATGCGGCGACGGTCCGCGTGCGGCGTCTGATGCCCGCGGCTCCCGACGTGGTGTTCGACGAATGGCTGGACCCGGAGTCACTGCGGGAGTGGATGTGCCCGCGCCCGGTGCGCTGCGTCGAGGTGGATGTCGACCCCCGAGTCGGCGGCTTGGTGCGGTTCGATGTCGACGATTCCGGTACGCGCGTGCTGATCACCGGACAGTTCTTGGTCATCGAGCGGCCTCGGGTGTTGCGCTTCACCTGGAGCAACTCGGACTGGAGCGATCCGACGGTGGTCAGCATCGTCAACGTCGAATTCGAGCCGGCCGGGGACGGGCAGACGTTGATGTCGATCGAGCATTCCCTTTTGCCGCCAGAGGAATTCGACAGCTTCCACAGTGGATGGCTCCTCACGTTCGAGCAGTTGGGAGCCCGCCTGCAGCGTGCCGCGACCTAGACTGCGGTCATGGACAGCGGCGGCACCCAGGTTCGGTACGAGGCTCCGGCAGGCCTGCTCCGCATCGAGGACTGCCTGGACGAGGAGGGCGGCATCGTGCTGCCCCCGGACACCACCCTGATATCGCTGATCGACCGCAACATCGCTCACGTCGGCGACCAGATCGCGTACCGCTACCTGGATCACAGCCACGCCGAGGAAGAGGTCGTCGAGCTGACCTGGACCCAGTTGGGTGTGCGACTGCGCGCCGTCTCGGCACGGCTGCAGCAGGTGGCTGCACGCGGTGACCGCGTCGCCGTCCTCGCACCGCAGGGTCTCGACTATGTGGTCGGCTTCTTCGCCGCCATCAAGGCGGGCAACATCGCGGTCCCACTGTTCGCGCCGGAATTGCAGGGCCACGCCGAGCGGCTCGAGACCGCGCTGCTCGACTCCCGCCCGACGACGGTGCTCACCACCAGGGCCGGCGCTGCCGCGGTAGAGGAGTTCCTCGCGAAGATGCCGGTGTCCGTGCGGCCCCGGGTGGAGCTCATCGATGAGATACCCGATTCCGTGGGGACAGATTTCACCCCGATCCCGGTCGATCCCGACGACATCTCCCACCTGCAGTACACCTCGGGTTCGACCCGTCCGCCGGTCGGGGTGGAGATCACGCACCGTGCGGTCGGCACCAATCTGCTGCAGATGATCCTGTCCATCGACCTGCTGAACCGAAACACCCACGGCCTCAGCTGGCTACCGCTCTATCACGATATGGGTCTGTCGATGATCGGATTCCCCGCGGTCTATGGCGGGCACTCGACGTTGATGTCGCCGACCGCGTTCATCCGCCGCCCGCAACGGTGGATCCGGGCCATGTCGGAGGCATCGAAACATGGCCGCGTGATCACCGCCGCACCCAACTTCGCCTACGAATGGACCGCCCAGCGCGGAGTTCCCGCAGCGGGGGAGGACATCGACCTGAGCAATGTGGTGCTCATCATCGGTTCTGAGCCGGTGATCCCTGAGGTGATAACGACATTCAACGAGGTATTCGCGCCCTATGGGTTACCGCCGACAGCATTCAAACCGTCATACGGCATCGCCGAGGCAACGCTGCTGATCTCGACGATCGCTCCGGCCGAGCAGGCGTCGGTGGTCTACTTCGATCGCGAACAACTCGCGGGCGGGCGCGCCGTTGCCGTCAGCGCCCACGCCGACGGCGCGGTCGCACACGTATCGTGCGGCAGCCCTGCTCGCAGTTTGTGGGCGGTCGTCGTCGATCCCGCGACCGCAGACGGGCTCTCCGCGGAAGTGCCGGACGGTCACGTCGGGGAGATCTGGTTGCACGGCAACAACATCGGTCGTGGCTACTGGGGCAGGCCGGAGGAAACCCGCAAGGTTTTCGGGGTCTCGCTGCACTCGCGCCTCGCCTCCGGCAGCCATGCCCAGGGGCTTCCTGAGCACGCCACCTGGCTGCGCACCGGCGATCTCGGGGTGTACTTCGAGGGGCAGTTCTACGTGACCGGGCGTATGGCCGACCTGGTTCAGATCGACGGTCGCAGCCATTATCCCCAGGACATCGAGGCCACGGTGGCCGACGCCTCGCCACTGGTTCGGCGCGGTTACGTCACCGCATTCACCGTCACCCCCGATCCAAGTGGCGACGGTGACGGAGCCAGGCTGGTCGTGATCGCCGAACGCGCGGCGGGCACCAGCCGCGTCGACCCCCGGGAGGCCACCGAGGCCATCCGCGCGGCCGTGGCCGACCGGCACGGATTGACCGTGGCCGACCTACGGTTCCTGCCCGCAGGTGCGACACCGCGGACCACCAGCGGCAAGCTGGCCCGGGTGGCGTGTCGCGGCGAGTACCTGGAGGGCACACTGGGCGTGCGGTGACCGCCCGGCGCAGGCATGCTGCTGGTATGAGCAGAGACGAGATCACCGCCGCGATCGTGGAAGCCCGCCTGACCAAGGGCCTGACCTGGCAGCAGTTGGCCGACGCCATCGACAAGCCGGTGGTGTGGACGGTGTCCGCGCTGCTCGGTCAGCACCCCGTTCCGGTCGAAGCGGGCAAGACCATCGTGGAGTTGCTCGGATTGGACGATTCGGTGATTCCGGTGCTGGCCGCGGTGCCGATGCGCGGTGGATTGCCCACCGCGGTGCCCACCGACCCCACGATCTACCGCTTCTATGAGGCACTTCAGGTGTACGGCGGCGCGCTCAAGGAACTCATTCACGAGCAATTCGGTGACGGCATCATGAGCGCCATCAACTTCAGTGTTGACGTACAACGCAAGTCACACCCTGCCGGTGACCGGGTGGTGGTGACCTTCGACGGCAAGTTCTTGCCATACGACTGGACCGCCGCGGAAAATTAGCACCGGCTGCGACACAGCTCCCGTTCGTCCTGGGCTGACCGCATTCTGTGGTCAAGCGGGCCGCCGGCGGTCGATGATGGCCTGGTACACCGACGGCGACGGTAAGGATCTCAATGTCTACTCATCGAGCTGTTCAGGTCAATTCCTCGGGTGGGGCCCTGGAACTTGTTGACGCCCAAACTCTCTCACCGGGACGGGGGCAGGTGCGGGTGGCGGTCGCGGCGTGCGGAGTCTGCGGCACCGACCGGGCCATCGTCAACGGCGGATTTCCGGGCATCACCTGGCCGGTGACCCCGGGCCACGAGATTGCCGGCACCATTGCCGAAGTCGGCTCCGGTGTCACCGATTTCACGGTGGGCGACCGCGTCGCGATCGGTTGGTTCGGCGGTCATTGCGGAGTCTGCATCCCGTGCCGCAAGGGCCTGTTCATCCACTGCGTGGCGGGGCAGATTCCGAGCCTGCATTACCCAGGAGGCTACGCGGAATCGGTGACGGTACCTGCCAATGCGCTGGCCCGGATCCCCGATGAGTTGTCGTTCGCCGAGGCCGCTCCGATGGGGTGTGCCGGCGTGACGACCTACAACGCGCTTCGCCACACCCGCGCACTACCCGGCGATGTCGTGGCGGTGCTCGGCGTCGGAGGTCTGGGCCACCTGGGGCTGCAGTTCGCCAACGCGATGGGGTTCGAGACGGTTGCGATCGCTCGCGGCCCCGGCAAAGAGGCGGACGCCCGCGCGCTGGGCGCCCGGCATTACGTCGACTCGACCGCTGTGGACGTCAGCGCAGCCCTGCTCGACTTGGGGGGTGCGGCAGTCGTTTTGGCGACGGTGGGCAACTCGCAGGCGATGGCAGACACGGTTGGCGGGCTGGCACCGCGTGGCGAACTGGTGGTGATCGGGGTGTCGGCAGACCCGTTGCCGATCAGCCCGGTGCAGCTGATCCAGCCCGCTCTGACGATTTCCGGGCACCCTTCCGGGACCGCTCGTGATGTCGAGGAGACGATGCATTTCGCGGTGCTGTCGGGGGTGCGTGCCCTGGTCGAGGAGTGTCCACTCGATGATGCGGCGAGCGCGTATGGGGCGATGGAGAATGGACAGGCACGCTATCGCATGGTCCTGACGATCTGAGCTATCTCACCCGCCGGTCGCTACAAGCAGGTAGCGTCGTACTTCGTTTGCTGGACGACGACTCGGTGGGGGCCGGATGGCGTGGAAGCGGAGGGCGACGGTCGCCGGGCGGAGTTTCGCCGGCAGGTCACGTGGCGTTGCCCGGAAGTTGGTATGTGATATCTACTCTGCCCCGGTGCTTTTCGTGCCGGGCCGGCTCAGAACAGCGTTTTTCGCAGCGCTCGTCGCGCTGTCGTGGGGCACAGCGGGCGCCTTGCCCGCCGCGGCCTCGCCGCTACCGTCGGCGCAACTCGACTTCGGCGGCATGATGCGCACCTATCGTGTCCATTTGCCGGCCGGAGGCCCGCCATCGGGTTTGGTCGTGAATCTGCACGCCGCCGGATCGACCGGAGCAGATCAGGCGGCACTGACCCATTACGACGCCGTGGGCGACGCATACGGGTTCGCAGTCGTTTATCCCGACGGCATCGACTACAGCTGGGCGGACGGCCGGGGTGCCTCGGTGCCGGACCGGCAAGGGGTCGACGACGTGGGTTTCATCTCGGCCCTGGTTGAGCGTCTCGTCGCCGAGAACGGTATTCCGCGGGGACGGGTGTACGTCACCGGTCTGTCGGCGGGAGGGTTCATGGCCAATCGCCTGGCCTGTGATCGGGCGGACCTGTTCGCGGCGGTTGCCCCGGTTGCCGGCACGCTCGGTACGAATGTGGGCTGCAATCCGTCCAGACCCGTCTCGGTCCTCGCCAGCTACGGCACCGCAGACCCCATCGTGCCGTTCAACGGCGGGCCGATGAGCGGGCGCGGTGGAGGCAGCACGGTGCTGTCGGGCCCCGCGATGGTGGATCGGTGGCGCCAGATCGACGGCTGCCCCACCCCGACTGACGAGCCGCTACCCGCCACCGGTGACGGCACCGAGACCCACCGCATCGTCTCCGACGGGTGCGCCGGCGGAACTTCGGTGGTGTTCATGCGAGTCGACGGCGGCGGACATACCTGGCCGGGCGTGCCCGAGATCCTTCCGGTGCAAGCCGTCGGTGCCGCCAGCCGGGCGTTCGACGCGTCGGTCGCCTCCGCGCAGTTCTTCGCCGCGCACGGGAGGTGACCGCCGCAGCTGAAGCGTGTCGTCTGCTGTCCGAATAGTGTTCTGCGCCACATGCATTCACCATCAGGGTGCTGCGATTTCCGAAGCCGGCGACGTCAGGCTACTGCGGCACAGATCTGCGACGACACTGCAGGTCGCGGCGTAGTTCCACCGGGAACCGACCGTTCATCAGTACGCTTTTCAACGATGGCTGAGGAAGGTCTGAACGGTAGAGATCGCCTGCGCGGAGGGCTGCGCATCGCCCTGCGGGGACGGCGCGACCCGGCACCCGTCGCCGGCCGGCGCAGTCGCGCGTCGGCGGGAATGGGTGACGTGCACACCCGGAAGGTTCTCGATCTGACCATCCGCCTGGCGGAGGTCATGCTCTCGTCGGGCTCGGGTACCGCCGACGTCGTCGCCACCACCCAGGACGTGGCGCAGGCGTACCGGCTGACCGACTGCGTCGTCGACATCACCGTCGCGACGATCATCGTGTCGGCGTTGCCCACCGCGGACAGCCCGCCGGTCACGATCATGCGCGCGGTGCGCACCAGGTCGACGGACTACACCCGGCTCGCTCAGCTCGACCGCCTGGTACGGCGCATCACCTCCGGCGGTATCACCGTCGACGAGGCGCACGAGGCCATGGACGAGCTGACGGAGAGCCCCCACCCGTTCCCGCGGTGGCTGGCAACTGCCGGCTGGGCGGGTTTCGCGCTCGGCATCGCGATGATGCTCGGCGGCAACTGGTTGACCTGTCTGCTTGCCAGCCTCACTGCCGCATTGATCGACCGCGTCGGACGGTTGCTGAACCGTATCGGCACACCGTTCTTCTTCCAGCACGCGGTGGGGGCGGCGATCGCCACCATGATCGCCCTGGGTGCCTACCGCTACGCCGGGCAGGGGCTCAGTGCGCTGGTCGCCACCGGGATCGTGTTGTTGCTGTCCGGCATGACCCTGGTCGGTGCCGTCCAGGACGCGTTGACCGGGTACATGGTCACCGCGGTCTCGCGGCTTGGTGATGCGGTCTTTCTCACCGCCGGGATCGTCGTCGGAATCACCGGTGCGCTGCAGGCCGCCACGTTGCTCGGGTTCCAGATCGAGTTGCACGTCAACACGGCCGGCACCTTCATCACGCCGAGAGGTCCGCTGCCGATCCTGCTGGCGGTTCTCGGTGCCTCGCTGGCCGGTATCAGTCTGACCATGGCCAGCTATGCGCCACTGCGCTCACTGCCCACGGCCGGGCTGGCCGCGGGCCTGGCGGAGCTGACCTTGATCGGTCTCGGGACAGCCGGTTTCGGTCAGTGGGCGGCCACCGGGGTGGCGGCGATCGGAGTCGGTTTCCTCGCCACGTTGATCTCCATTCGCCGGCAGGCTCCGGCGCTGGTGACGGCGACCGCCGGCATCATGCCGATGCTGCCGGGCCTCGCGGTGTTCTGGGCGGTCTTCGCCTTCGCCGTCGACGAGAACTTCGGTCAGGGACTGGCGCACCTGCTGACCGCGGCGGCGACGGCGTTGGCGCTGGGCAGCGGCGTGGTGATGGGTGAGCTACTCGGCTCGCCGCTGCGTTACCGCGCCGGACGTATCGGTGAGTTCTTCCGCAAGGAAGGCCCGCCCGGGCTGCGCCGGGCCGTGGGCCAGGTGGTCCAGCTGCAGCCGGCCGACAACACCTCTGCGGTCAACTCTCCACGCGCCGAAAGTGTCCCGCTGGAACCGCCGTCGGCGGACGAGCAGGACGCCGATGACACCACAGAAGAGTCGGGTCCGCGAGGACAGACATCGGGGTGATGCCGGGGCCGCTGCTCAGGTGAACGGCAGGAAGTCGCCGTTGATCCACACGCCCCAATGGCCGCCCGCGGGCAGGTTCCACCAGACCATCGGGTGCCCCTGCCATGTCTCGGCCGGCTTCTTCGGTGCATTCGGGGGCGGCGGGAGGCTCGGGTCCGGCTCGGCGCTCGCGGTGGCGGCACCGAGGCCGAGGGCGGCCCCGATCAGGCCGGTGGCCGCAATGGTTGCCAGGGTTGCCTTGCTTCCGAACATGAATCTCCACCTCGGTGCTTGACTGAAGAACTTGGATACCCGAAGCTTAGCCAAACAAAGTGATTGATCGCGCCCTTGAGGTCCGCGTCGGGGTCATACGCCATCCTGAACCCCTACGACCTGGTCTGACAACGAGACCAGAAATATTTCGGTATTTGTGTCGAGAACGCGACGTCGGCTCCGTCCCAGGGGTGAGCGACCTACTAGGGTCGCGAATCTGAAGGGAGAATCACATGGCCAAGTACCTGTTTCTCAAGCACTACCGAGGTGCGCCCGCGGCCGTCAACGACGTCCCCATGGATCGGTGGACACCAGACGAGATTCAGGCGCACATCCAGTACATGAACGACTTCGCGGGCCGGCTGAAAGACAGCGGTGAATACGTCGACAGCCAGGCCCTCGCCCCGGAGGGGGCCTGGGTCCGCCACGACGGCGACGGCAGACCGCCCGTCACCGATGGCCCGTTCGCCGAGACCAAGGACCTGATCGCGGGTTGGATGATCGTCGACGTCGACTCTTACGATCGCGCCCTTGAGCTGGCCGGAGAACTGTCGGCGGCGCCCGGCGCGGGCGGTAAGCCGATCCACGAGTGGCTCGAGGTGCGCCCCTTCCTGGGAGCGCAGCCGACGGTCACCGAGTAGGGGCCACCGGCGCGGTGGACGAGCAGCAGTTCCGGGATCTCATCCCCGGTGTCCTGGCGGCCCTCGTCCACCGCGGGGCCGACTTCGCCACGGCCGAGGACGCCGTGCAGGAAGCCGTCGTTCGCGCCTGGGAAACCTGGCCCAACCGGCAACCCGACGATCCCAAGGGCTGGCTGGTCACCACGGCGTGGCGGCGTTTTCTCGACTTCACCCGATCAGACGGGGCTCGGCGCGGCCGCGAGGCACGGGTCGCGGCGGCGCCGGCCGCGGGGCCCGCCCAGGCGACCGACGACACGTTGGCGCTCTACTTTCTGTGCGCGCACCCGAGTCTGTCCTCGTCTTCGGCGGTCGCACTGACGTTGCGCGCGGTCGGTGGCCTGACCACCCGCCAGATCGCACAGGCCTATCTCGTGCCGGAATCAACGATGGCTCAACGGATCAGCCGGGCCAAGCGGACGGTGGCCGACGTACGGCTGGACCAGCCCGGGAAATCGAGCACCGTGTTGCGGGTGCTGTACCTCGTGTTCAACGAGGGCTACAGCGGCGATATCGACCTGGCCGCCGAGGCCATCCGGTTGGCGCGCCAGCTGGTCCGGATCACCGACGATCCGGAAGTCGCCGGGCTGCTCGCACTGTTCCTGTTGCATCACGCCAGACGCCCGGCGCGCACTCGCGCCGACGGGACACTGGTTCCCCTGGCGGAGCAGGACCGCACACTGTGGCGGCGCGATCTCATCGCCGAAGGTGTGGCCGTACTGCAGGCGGCACTGGCACGCGACCGGCTGGGCGAGTACCAGGCGCAGGCCGCGGTGGCGGCGCTTCACGCCGACGCGCAGTCCGCCGAGGAGACCGACTGGGTGCAGATCGTCGAGTGGTATGACGAACTCGTCGCGCTCACCGACAGCCCGGTGGTCCGACTCAACCGCGCTGTGGCCATCGGTGAAGCCGATGGCCCGCAGGCAGGTTTGGCTGCGCTCGCCGAACTCGACCCGGCGTTGCCGCGCCACACCGCCGCGGCCGCCTATCTGCACGAGCGCGCAGGAGACATTTCCACGGCCGCGCACCTCTACGTGCAGGCGGCGGCCGAAGCGCAGACGCTGGCCGAGCGTAATCACCTCACCCTGCGCGCATCTGCGCTGCACGGTCGCATTCCGGGCCGGGACGGTTAACCTCCTAGTTGTGGGCGACAGTCGGATGAGGGTGTTGATCATCGGTGGGGGATTCGGCGGTCTGTTCTGCGCGCGCCGACTGGGCGGGACCGACGTCGACGTGACGCTGCTGGATCGCGCGGCGGGACATCTGTTCCAGCCCCTGCTCTATCAGTGCGCCACCGGAACGCTGAGCTTCGGGCAGATCAGCCGTCCGCTGCGCGAGGAGTTCGAGCGTCACCGCAATGTCACCACGCTGCTCGGCGAAGCGGTCGACATCGACCCGCAGCTGCGCCAGTTGACTGCCCGTCGGCCGGACGAGACGACGTTCACCATCGACTACGACGTGCTCGTCGTGGCCGCGGGAATGCGACAGTCTTATTTCGGCAAAGAGCATTTCGCGCAGTGGGCCCCGGGGATGAAGACCCTGGACGACGCGGCCCATATTCGGCAGCGGGTGTTCACCGCCTTCGAGATCGCCGAGACGTTGCCGCCCGGCCCCGAGCGTGACGGATGGCTGACGTTCGCTGTCGCCGGTGGCGGCCCCACCGGGGTGGAGTTGGCCGGGCAGATCCGGGAGATGGCAACCCGCACCTTGGCTCATGAGTTCCACAGCATCGAGCCCGAGGAAGCCCGGGTGCTGTTGTTCGACGGCGGTGAGCGGGTGTTGAAGGCTTTCTGTTCCGAGCTGGGAGACAAGGCGACTCGGTCGTTGCAGCGGCTGGGTGTGGAGCTCCACATGGGCGTGCACGTGACCGACGTCAACCGCGATGGGGTGACCGTGAGCCCCAAGGCCGGTGGTCCCGACGAGCAGTACGTGGCCCGCACCGTGTTGTGGACGGCAGGTGTCGAGGCCGTGCCCTTCGCCCGGCACCTCGCGCAGGTTCTGGGTGCGGAATCGGATCGGCGTGGGAGAATCGCTGTGGGGCCTGATCTTTCGGTCGCCGGCTATCCCGAAGTGTTCGTGATCGGAGACCTCGCCGGCCGCGAGAATTTGCCCGGTGTCGCCGAGAACGCGATGCAGGGCGGGCTGCACGTCGCCTCGTGCATACGTCGGGAACTGGCCGGTAAACCTCGAAAACCGTTCCGCTACCGCGACCTTGGTTCCGCGGCGTACATCGCTCGGGGGCAGGCCCTTCTGCAAGTCGGCCCGGTCAAAATCGCCGGAGTTTTCGGCTGGCTGGCATGGGGCGTCCTCCACATCGCGTTTCTGACCGGGATCCGCAACCGGATCAGCACCGTGACCACCTGGCTGGGCACCATCGCGCGGGCCCGGCGTGCGCACCGGGCCTTCATGCTCGGCGCGACGGGCCTTCCCGAGCAGCGCTATACGTGGACCACCTGGGATGCGCTCACGCCGCCATCGTCGGACGCGCCGCCGAAGGCCGGCGATTGCTGACCGCAACGATCGCACCTGCCGGCGCCGTTCCAACCCAGCGCGTACTGAGGGCGGTGTGCGACGATGCACGGACCGACCGAGAGAGGACCGCCGGATAGATGACCGAAGCGCAGCGCGCCACGCTCGCCGTTCACGCGGCGAAGCTCGCGATCGCCGGCCTGACCGCCGCGGGCGCCGTGCTGGTCGGGGCCGGCCAGGCCATGGCAGACCCCGTCGTGCCTGATCCAGCGCCTGCACCGGCGGATCCCGCGCTGGCGGCGCCCCCTCCGCCCGCACCGGCCGGCCCTCCGCAGGTTCCCGAGATCGCCAACCCTGTGTACGGCTCGGGGCAGTACGGATCGGGACCGGTGGGCACCCTGCGGGATCTGTGGCACCAAGCTCATGACCCGTACGGTTTCCAGGGCGGCGGGGGAGCACCCGATGGTGTCGCACCGCCTCCCGGCGCGGGTCCGGCACCGCCATTGCCGCCCGGATACAAATCGATCAACGCTCCGGGCTCGGAGACTCCGGTCACCGAGCCTGCACCCGGTAGCGGGCCGGCCGGCCCTCCGCTGCCACCCGGGTACTACTCGCTCGACGGCCCACCTCCGCCGGGATACGAGTACAACTCGCCGGGACAGCAGCCGGCCGCGCCGCCGGTAGTTCCTACGCCGTAGCCGGGTGTCCCAAGACGTGGCGCAGCGCCTGATCCAGCTGCGGATGGCGGAATCTGTGATCGGCGGCGGTCAAGACCCCGGGCATCACCCGCTGGCTGGCGCATGCCAGTTCGCGGGCACCCTGGTCGCCCAGCAGCAGCCGCGGCCCCACAGTGGGCACCGGCAGAATCGTCGGGCGGTGCAGAACCTGGCCTAGCGTGTCGGTGTAGTCAGCGTTGCGCACAGGTTCCGGAGCCACTGCGTTGACCGGGCCGAACAGCTGCGTGTCCCACAATGCCCGGTGGTAGATGTCTACGAGGTCATCGATACCGATCCAGGGCAACCACTGCTGCCCGTCGCCGATGCGGCCGCCGAGTCCGGCGGCGAACAGTGGCCGCAGCAGCCGTAGCGTTCCGCCGCTCGGGGACTGGACGATTCCGGTGCGAATGCGCACCACTCGAGTGCCTGATCGTTCAGCCGGGGCCAGCGCGTTCTCCCAGTCCGCCACCACGTCGGCCAGGAAGCCGTCGCCGCGCTCGCTGGTCTCGGTGAGAAGCTCATCGCCGCGGTCGTATCCGTAGATGCCGACGGCCGACGCGCTGACTACCACGCGCGGTCCGGTGGCGGCAACCAATTCGGCCAAGCGCCGGGTCGGATCGATGCGGCTGTCGCGAATTGCACGGCGGTGCCCTTCGGTGAACCGGCCCGCGATCGACGCACCGGCCAAGTGGATGAAGGCATCCACCCCGGCGAACAGTTCCGGGTCGGGGTCAGCCGGATTCCAGTGCCGTTCATCAGGTTCGGTTGTCGGGTGCCGTACCAGCCGGATGACCCGATGGCCCCCGGTGCTGAGGAACGCGGTCAATGCCGAACCGACCAGCCCGGAGGCCCCGGTGATCGCGATCGTCAACGGCGTCAGCCCCTGGGCGCGGGCCTGCTGGTGGGCCGCGAGGTCGGCGGCGAGCTGGCGGTGACGGTAGGCGAACATCGGGCGCAGGAAACGGCCGGGCACCGGCGTCTCGACGCGGTCGGTCATCCGGGTGTGCGTGGCGTCGATCGCTTCGAAATCGTGAATGTGCTTCCAACGCACGGCCAGTGCCGCGGGCAGCGACGCCGGCCCGCCGCGGGCGATCTGGTCGACGAAGCGCCGTGGCGGGTCGTAGGCGTCGGCTTGGTGCTGAGCCACCCACCGCAGCCCGCCGGGGATTGCGAGTTCGGCACGGCCGTCACGCAACGAGGCGGCCTCGGCTGTGAGCTTCATGGCTTGCCAGGGCGGCGAGAGCCGGGCGAATGCACCCGGGCGGCTGTGCCAGGCGAAGACGTCTTCTTGCGGGGCATCGACGATGCTGGAGTACACCAATCCCATCAGCCGACGTTACCCGCAGAATCCGGACCTAGGTCGCAGCCCGCTTCGCCCGCATGCCCGCATAGGCGAACAACAGGCCGGTACCGATCTCGGAAAGGGCTGTCACCCAGGAGAACCAGGTGACATTGATGCGGGGGCCGCTCAGATAGCTGTCCTGGAATTCCGGCCAGAGATTCGGCAGCAGATGCGCGTAGGTGAACACGACGGCACTGCCGACACCGGTGAAGATCGCGAGATCGGGCGCCCGGGGATGTCCGCGCAGGGTCCAGGTGATCGCGATGATGACGATCACGCCCTGGATCATGCCGCCGACCATGACGAACATCGGCGATGCCGACATCCCGCGTAGCAGGTGATCGATCACATGCAATCCCCAGCCGGCCAGAAAAGCCCATCCGGTCAGGCGCAGAAAGCGTTGTGCCTGAACGATTGTCGGTGCTGTCATACGAGCCCCCGGGATCGTTGTACTACAGGCGATAGTAGATCTGGGGGAGGCCCGTGGCAATAGTCGCGTGCTAGGCGGGTCGCAGAATCGCGACGAGGAAGTCCGAATCTTCGGTGAAGGGCCGCAGATCCCATGTGGACAGCAACAGATCCCGGGCGAATCCGGCCGTTGCCGCGTCATCGAGGAACTGGCCGAACCCGTATTCGCGGCCGGCCCCGAATCCGATCACCGCGCGGCCGCCGTCGGCCAGGTGAGCACGCAGATGGGTCAGCACCTGGACCCGGGTGCTCGGGGCGAGGAAGGTCATCACGTTGCCGGCCGACACGATGATGTCGAAGGGGTCGGCTATACCCCGCGCCGGTAGGTCGAGTTCAGCGAGGTCGCCGACGAGCCAGCGAGGACCGGGGTGGTCGTTCTCGGCTGCCTCGATCAGCGCGGGGTCCACGTCGACGCCGACCACCTGGTGGCCGACGCCGGCCAGGTATCCGCCCACCCGCCCGGGCCCGCAGCCGGCGTCCAGGATGCGGGCACCGCGCGGTGCCATCGCGTCCACCAGTCGAGCTTCACCGGCCAGATCCTCACCGGCGCGCGCCATGGCACGAAAGCGTTCGATGTACCAGTGCGAGTGCCCGGGATCGGCTGCGACCTTTTGCATCCAGATACTGCGCTCGACCATGTGAGCATTGTTGCAAGCGGACACCGGGCGCCGGGCGGACGGTGTGTGTCTATTGCTGGGCGTCGAGAATCTTGATCGCGAAGATCAACGTGTCACCGGGCTGGATTCCGGCGGCGGGCTGGCCCTGGGGATAACCGTCGGCCGAGGCCACCGCGACCCCCACCGTGGAGCCGACCTTCTGTCCCGAGATTGCCTTCTGGAAGCCGGGGACGACGCCGTCGAGCGGGAAGTCGACCGTCTCGCCACGCTGGTAGCTGCTGTCGAAGACCGATCCGTCGCGTCCGTTGACACCCATGTAGCAGACCGTGACGTTGGCCGTCGGCGCGACGACGGGTCCGTCACCGGCCTTGAGGGTATGCACCTGGGTCTCGGCCACGCTGAACGGCCCGTTCACCTTGACCGCAGGCGCCGCGGTGTCAGTGGAGCCGGTGACCTCGATGCTGCCGGTCGCCCCGGACGTCGTCCATTCAGGGGCCCCCGCATCCTGCGGCGCCGCGGTCGGGCAGGTGGCGGCCTCGGTTGCGGTCTCGGCGATGGAGGGGGTGAGGACATCGGCGACCGACGGTGTGCTCGACGAGGACGTGGCCGAGGAGGTTTCGGTGTCGGACCCGCACGCGGCGAGGGCCATGGTCAACGACGCGGCACAGGCCACGAGCGCAACGGAGGAAGGCACGCGAAAGGAATTCATGCACGTCACGCTACAGCCGCGGACGGATACCACCCGAGGACGGTGTCGTGCGCCGATCGTGATCTCGCCGGCCGGGGCGTCGATATCGAAACCTTGATACCTTCCAGGTTTGTCGCCACACTCGAGGTGATGGCTGAAGGCCTCGACTTCACAGGCATGTTGGGTTCGGCCGGGCTCCGGATCACTCGCCCCCGGAGCTGACCGTCCGGTGTGTTCACTGCGCGACCCGGCACGTTGTCCAACGATTTCTTCGTCAACCTGTTGGACATGAGTACCGAGTGGAAGGAGTCCGAGACGGCTGAGAACGTCTACCAGGGGCGGGATCGCGCGACGGGGGCGCCGCGGTGGACGGCCACCGCCAACGACCTTGTGTTCGGCTCGAATTCGATTCTGCGTGCCATCGCCGAGGTCTACGCGCAGGAAGACAACAAGGCCAAGTTCGTGGAAGATTTCGCGGCGGCGTGGGTCAAGGTGATGAACAACGACCGGTTCGACCTGGATTGAGGCGAGTAACCGCCGGCGGTTACTCGGTCCAGTGGGAAATGAGCACCGCCGCTGCCCATTTCGGCCAGTTGGGTGACCCGATGACGTACCCGCCCGTTGTCTGGGCGACGATGCGGGGGCCTCGGATGGTGCTGTTGTCGTAGAACGTTGCGGCATCCGCACGCATCGCGGCGACGGCGACCAGATCCCAAAGTCGTTGGTACCGTTCCCGGATCTTGGCTTCGGGTACGTCGTGGCCGCCCGCTGAAACCCGGTGGCGCACGCGCTGCACGGCAAGTTCTTCGGGGATGAGGATGCAGTGCAGGACCACCGTGTAGCCGGCACGGTGTGCCATGTCGATGAGGTCGAGTTTGGAGGGGTGGGAGAACACGGTCTCGGCGATGAACGACTCACCGAGTTCGATGAGTTTGGCTCGGGTTTCGGCCGCGACCAATGCCGCTTCATATGAGTGCGGGGCCGGGTCTTCGGGCCAACGCCGCTTGGCGATTTCGTCTGCGTTGACGAACGGGCTGCCGGGCAGCAGAGGCGAGAGGGTGAGCTCGACGAAGGTGGACTTGCCGGCACCGTTGCAGCCGACGACGAGATCGAGGCGTTTCACCGCGCGGTGATACGGCCCACGTCAGTGCCGGCCACGATCACGCTTTGTGTGCCAGCACCGCAGTGCTGCCGTCGGGGCGGTACTGCACGATCTCGCCGTTTGCGTCGAGCGCCACCGTGGTGATCCCGCGTCCGGCCAGCGTTTTGCCATAGTCAGCGCGCGCCAGGCTTTCCTCGATGGAGGCGGCGATCTCGGCGTCGAAAACCGTGCCTTCCTCGGTCGTCAAATCGCGCAGGGGCAGATCGCCTGCCAACGCGGACTCCACCTTGCGGCGTGCCGCACTGTGTTGGCTCGACACCGCCCGGCCCACGCGAGCCCAATGGTCGAGCTGCTGTTTGGCTGACCGGCTCTGACGCGCGCCTTCGGCGGCCGCGCTATCCATGAGATCAGCGGCGAACCGGGTAACCCGATCTGCGGTTTCGGTCATGGCAGACCTCCGTTGTAGCAGTCTGAAACCAGCGTAGCAGAATGCTACAGCGCGGGTAATGTGCGCTTCACCTCGTCGACAGCCGTTTCGCGATCTCGCCGTAGCGTTCGAAGCGTTCGGCGCCGCCCAGCGCGTTGTAGAGCACCAGCCGGGTGGCGATCCCGGCGTATTTGTCGATCAGCGCCTCAGCCAATCCGTCCCACGTCGATTCGGTGGCGAACGCGGCGATGTGGTCGTCGGTGATCTGTGCGGCCATGCCTGCGATGTCACCGGCTTTCTGTTTCTCCCGCAGCCGGGCCGTGGTGCCGTCGAAGCCGGCCTCGTCCCAGATGAACGCGTAGTTCGGCGTACTCCCGTAGAAACTCATGCTGGCCCGCACCAACTCGCGCTCGTGGGCGCGTTCTTCGTCCGTGTCGCCGACGATCGTCATGACCGGCACGATCTTGGCGATGTCGGCAGGGGCGCGGCCCGCCCTGGCCGCTCCAGCGGCAATATTGGGCATTACGTGGCGAGCGATGTAGCCCGGCTCGCCGATCGGGTGGATGTGCACCCCGTCGGCCACCTCGCCCGCCATGCGCAGCATCCACGGATTCACGGCCGCGATGTCCACTTTGGGATCGGGCGCATCGATCGGGCCGGGACTCCACTGGGGCGTGATGAAGTCGAGGTTGTAGAAGTCGCCGTGATGATCGAGGGTTCCGGTTCGGAAAGCCGTGAAACACGCCTTCACGGCCAGCACGTAGTCGCGCAGGCGCGGTCCGGGGTGTTCGAAGGGCATCCCGTAGCGCCGGACCACGTGGGTACGGACCTGGGTGCCGATACCGAGCCGGAACCTGCCTCCGGTTGCTTCCTGGAGTTCCCAGGCTGACGCCGCGGTGATGAACGGGCTGCGTGGAAACGCGACGGCGACACCGGTCGAGAGCTCCAGGCCGGGAGCGGCCTGAGAAGCCACCGCCGCGTTCAGATACGCGGTGCGGCCCGTCTCGGTGAGCAGGAGCCCGGAGAATCCGGCGGACTGGGCGCTGCGGGCAAGCTCACCGACTTTTGCCAGCGGTTGCGGAACGGTCATCGCATCGACGTACACGTGGGCAGCGTACGTGTCGAACGTCCGAAATGCCTTAGAAGTCAACCGTTTCACGCCTAGACTCGAAGAAGATCAGGGCAATCGGACTTGTCAACCAGGGCTCGTTGCAACTGAAGGAGGGGACCTATGGTCAGGATTCACACGGTCGTGGCGGGGGAGACGCTGTCGGCATTGGCGTTGCGGTTCTACGGGGATGCCGAACTGTATCGGCTGATCGCTGCGGCCAGCGCAATTCCCGATCCGGACGTCGTCAACGTCGGACAGCAGCTGGTCTTCCCAGACTATGCGCGTCTCACTGCGGCCCCCGGGGAAACGTTGTCGGCGGTGGCGTCCCGCTTCTACGGACAGCCCGATCTGGCCCGCTTGATCGCGGCCGCCAACGGAATCGGCGAGGGCGCCGGCCTCAATCCCGGGCAACGGCTCATCGTCCCCGAACTCAAGCGTTACACGGTTGCGCCGGGAGATACGTTGTCGGCGTTGGCATCACGCTTCTACGGTGATGCCTTGTTCTATCCGCCGATCGCCGCGGTCAACGACATCCCCGATCCGGGTCACCTCAAACCAGGGCAGACGCTGGTCATATTCAGCGGTCGCAGTGACGGCTTCGGTCTGCGGATCGTCGACCGCAACGAGAGTGATCCTCGCCTGTGGTACTACCGATTCCAGACCGCCGCCGTCGGCTGGAACCCCGGCGTCAACGTTCTGCTTCCCGACGACTATCACACCAGCGGCCGCACCTACCCGGTGCTGTACATGTTCCACGGCGGTGCCGACGACTTCCGTCAGTTCGACTTTCTGGGAATCCGCAGCTGGACGGCCGGCAAGCCGATCATCGTGGTGATGCCCGACGGCGGGCACGCTGGTTGGTACTCCAACCCGGTCACGTCCTTTGTCGGGCCGCGCAATTGGGAGACGTTCCATATCGCCCAGCTGCTGCCGTGGATCGAAGCGAACTTCCGGACGTACGCCGAGTACGACGGCCGTGCGGTCGGCGGTTTCTCGATGGGCGGTTTCGGTGCGCTGAAGTACACCGCCAAGTACTACGGCCATTTCGCATCGGTCAGCGCCCACTCCGGGCCGGCGAGTCTGCGCCGCGATTTCGGCCTCGTGGTGCACTGGGCGAACATCACCTCGGCCGTTCTGGATCTGGGCGGCGGGACGGTCTACGGCGCGCCCTTCTGGGACCAGGCCAGGGTCAGTGCCGACAATCCGGTCGAGAGGATCGACAGCTACCGCAACAAACGGATCTTCCTTGTCGCCGGTACCAGTCCCGATCCGCTCAACTGGTTCGACAGCGTGAACGAGACGCAGGTGCTCGCCGGCCAACGCGAGTTCCGTGACCTGCTCGGCCGGGCCGGGATCCCGTTTGAGGCACACGAGGTGCCCGGGGGACACGTGTTCCGTCCCGAGATGTTCCAGCGCGACCTCGACGGCATCATCGCTCGCTTGCGCCCGGCGGCAGTGGTGGGCAACGTTCTGTAACAACAACCACATCTCTCACAGCTGTCACATTTGCATCAGAATTCATTTCTTTCACTACCGTCTCTTCAGAATCTGAATTCACGGCAGTTGTAAATCGCCACAGCGGTAGGCCCTGAATTTATGAGAGCGGTGCCGGGTGCCGCCGGCCGGACCGAGATGCGACAAGTGGGGTGCTGACCTGTGCCGATGGGCGATTCGTCCGCGGGATCTCACCTACCTCACTGGCCACAGAAAGCGCATAACTATTAAATAAACTCAAAGAAGATAATTAGACTCTCTAGCACGGCTATTTTACTTTCACCTCATTGGTAAACTCTGTATCACGATGGGCTGCAAATAGTCTTTCGCCCCGCCATTACCGGCGGGCACGGGTAGTGCCCGCCGCCATGAAGGGATCGACATGCGCGTGCGCAGGGTCGTCACCGTGTTCGGGTTCATCGGTGCATTCACCTTGGCCCAGACCCTCCTGACTGTTCCGAACGCCGGCGCAGAGCCGAACTGGGATGCGATGGCGCAATGTGAATCGGGCGGGAACTGGGCAGCTGACACCGGCAACGGCTTCTACGGAGGGCTGCAGTTCACTCCTGCCACGTGGGCCTCCCACGGAGGAACCGGATCGCCTGCTGCGGCGAGTCGCGAAGAGCAGATTCGCGTGGCCCGCAACGTATTGCAGACTCAAGGCCTGGGAGCGTGGCCGGTCTGTGGTGGGCCGATCGGCCAGGCCACCGGAACCTGCCGCCAGGTGATGGTCTGGATCCCCCTGAGGAACCTGCCAAGGCTGTGCACCTTGGTGCTCAATCCATTGGGCTGATGCGCACATTCGCCGCTCGGCTGGCGACGTTCCTGCCGCAGTGGCACTTTCGGGTTCGCGGCTGCGCGCTGTGACCGCGGCCACGCGCAGCCCGGCAAAGTCTTGGGCCGCACCGAGCTCACTCTCAGCTAACCCTCAGTACCGGACTGCAGCATCTACATAGGCGCCGGCACGGCGCATAAATGTCGGTGTCGCAACGAAAGAAGCAAGCGCAATGAATCAGTGGCCGGGGATGTCATCATCGAATAGCAACCAGGGGTGGGAAGCGAAACAGGCCACAGGTCAGCCGGATCCGAGCCCGTGGAGCCGGAAGGGCTATCAGCAGCCGTATCCGCCCTATGGGCTGCATCCCGAGATGACCCAGAAGTTCGATACGCCCGTCACTCAGGAAGCGTCGCAACCGAAGAAGAAGTCGCGCGTCGGCGTGCTCGTCGCCGGCACCGCCGCGGTCGCCATGGCGACGGGTGCGGTCGCAGCGATCGCTGTGGTGGACCATGCCGGACCGCCGAGTCCGGTGGCCCAGGCGTCGGCGCCCGACCGCATCGGCAAGCCGTTGCCCGCCCCAGGGGGGGTTCCGGTGCAGCCGAAGGGTTCGGCACCGGCCGGATCGGTCGAACAGGTCTCGGCCAAAGTGCTGCCCAGCGTGGTCAAACTGCAGATCGAAACCGGGCAAGGGCGTGAGGAAGGCTCCGGCATCGTCCTGACCGAGGACGGCCTCATCCTCACCAACAACCACGTTGTGGCCTCCGCGGCGCGCGGCACCGGCGATCAGGGGCCGCTGGCCACCCAGATGTCGCCCGATGGCCCGTTCCCCGGCTTGCCGCGCGGCCTGTTCCCCGGCGGCGACCCGTACTCACCCGACGGACCGTCGGCCGACAGATCCGGACGGGCCGGCGGCGCGATTGAGGCGACCGTGACGATGTCCGACGGACGTACGGTGCCGTTCTCCGTGATCGGCACCGACCCCGCCGACGACATCGCGGTGGTGAAGGCACAGAACGTCTCTGGGCTCACCCCGATCACGATCGGTTCTTCGAAGGACTTGAAGGTCGGCCAGAACGTCGTCGCGATCGGCTCGCCGCTGGGTCTGCAGGGGACGGTGACGACGGGCATCATCAGCGCCCTGGATCGCCCGGTCACCACCGGCGGCGGCCAGAGCGGCCAGCAATCGGTGATGAGCGCCATCCAGACCGATGCGGCGATCAACCCGGGCAACTCCGGCGGTGCGCTCGTCGACATGAACGGAGACCTGATCGGGGTCAACTCCGCAATCGCCTCGCTGGGTGGTGGCCAAAGTTCGCCGGGTAGCGGGCCGGCCGGATCGATCGGTCTGGGCTTCGCCATTCCGGTGGATCAGGCCAAACGTATTGCCGACGAACTGGTTTCGACCGGCACCGTCCAACACGCCTCGCTGGGTGTTCAGCTCTCCGGCAACGACACCAGTGGCGCAACAGTCGCCGGCGTGGTCAGGGGTGGTCCGGCGGCAGTCGCGGGCCTGAACGAGGGTGCGGTGATCACCAAGCTCGACGACAAGGTGATCGACAGTCCCGATGCCCTGGTCGCCGCGGTGCGTTCCAAGGCGCCGGGGGACACCGTGACGCTGACTTTTGAGGACTCGTCGGGCGCGTCGCGCACCGTCGATGTCACCCTCGGACAGGTGCAGGCGTAGCAGCCAGTTACCGGGCCCCAGCCTCGCACATTCGAGGCTGGGGCCCACGTCTTCAAAATTGGAATGACGGCCGCCCGCCACGTGTGTGACGATTCCCGGATGCCCAGCACGCTCATCGAGGTCAGGCGCCCGTACACCGAATCCGACGAGGTGGCGATCATCGATGCGGTGCACGATGCGCTGGTGTCCGCGTTCCAGATACCTCCCGGCGACAAGCATGTCCGATTGGTATCCCATGAACCGCATCGGTTCTCGTATTCCCCCGGATTGGCTCACCCCGAGCTGTACACGTTCGTTGCGATCGACTGCTTCGCCGGTCGATCGGTCGAGGCCAAGCGGAATCTCTACCGGGAGATCACCACTCGTCTGCAGGCGCTGGGCATCCCTGCAAACCACGTCACGATTGTCTTGCGTGAGAGCGCACTCGAGAACTGGGGCGTACGAGGCGGACAGGCCGCGTGCGACGTCGATCTTGGCTTCGCGGTCAACGTCTGATCGGTGTCAACGGGACCTCTCGTGCCGCCCGAGGCCGGGGACGAATCGCCCGACGGCAGCACAGTAGTCGCGGTACGACTCACCATGGGTGCGGAGCAGGTAAGGTTCCTCGACGATCCTGACCTGGAGTTCGATCGTCGCCAGCAATGCGACGAACCCGACCAACGCAATCGGGTTGGGCGTCATCAGGGTAATGCCGCCGGCGAAGACCAGCATGGCGGTAAAGATCGGGTTGCGCACGGTTCCGAATACCCCGTTGCGCACCAACGTCGTTGTCTCACTGGGGTCAACGCCGATTCGCCAAGACTCGCCCATGTCCAGTTGGGCATAGACGGTGCCCGCTACTCCTACGACGGCGAGCACTGTCCCGAGCGCCTGAATCCACGCGGCCTGCAGGCCTGCAATCGGGGTGAGGATTCCGAGAAACTGCGCCGCTGGAGCGAAGACTCCGACGATGACCGCCACGATGAATCCGATGCCGGCCAGCCACTCCAGCGAGCCGGGCCGTCCGTGAATGCCGCGGAACCCGGTCGAACCGCTGCGGCGGTACTGAACCCAGCTACGCCAGCCGAATCCCAAGACGGCGAAGATCAGATAGAGAATCAGTGCGGCCACAGCCATGTTCATCTCCTTGCGTGATCAGTCGGTGCGGTTCGGGCAGCAGCCGTCTCCGCCGTCGGCAGCAGGAAGGGCTGTGGTGCAGCAGGTTTGGCCACGCCACGCTTTGCGTCCTTCGTAGCCGGCAACGCCGGCCAGGATGAGTGCAGCGATCGGGTCGGCCCAACTCCAGCCGAAGAGACTGTTGAGCACCAGGCCGGCGAGCACCACAGCGGACAGGTAGGTGCAGAGCAGGGTTTGCTTGGAGTCGGCGACAGCAGAGCGGGATCCGAGTTCGCGGCCGGCTCGGCGTTGGGCCCACGACAGCACGGGCATGACGATGAGGCTGGCCGCGGTCAGCGCGATGCCGATTGTCGAGTGTCGAGCCTCGGCCGCTCCGGTGAGTGATCGGATCGATTCGACCGTCACGTAGCCGGCCAGCGCGAAGAATGACACCGCGATGATCCGGAGCGCGGTCTTTTCTCTGGCTTCTGGGTCCGGACCGGAGAATTGCCAGGCGACCGCAGCGGCCGAAGACACTTCGATCACGGAGTCGAGGCCGAAGCCGATCAACGCGGTCGAGGACACCCTGGCGCCTTCGCCGATCGCGACGATCGCCTCGATCACGTTGTAGGCGATGGTTGCCGCGACAAACCACCGGATTCGCCCGTGCAGCAGAGCGCGTCGCGCCGGGGTCAGGGCAGGAGCGGGGTACTCGAGGTCCGAGGCCATCAGCAACACCCGTCGGAAGCTGCGTTCGGGCAATGTTCGGACTCGGCGGCGAGCACCACCTGCAGTAGATCGTTCAGTGCGTGGGCAAGCCTGCCGTCGGCGAGTTCATAGCGCGTGCGCCGACCTTCTGGAACGGCGACGACCAGGCCGCAACCGCGCAGGCAGGCGAGGTGGTTGGACATGCTCTGGCGGGATACCCCCGCCGCTTCGGCCAGGTCTGCCGGATATCCCGGCGAATCCTTGAGTGCCAGCAGGATCTTGGAACGGGTTCGATCCGACAGCGCGTGACCGAACCGGGCCAGCACTGCCACCTGGGTGAGTGTCTCCACATCGGCAACAGTACATCCATATATGTATTCAGAAAAGGATGTACCGTTGGCGCACTCGTAGGTTCGCGGCTAGATGGCCCCTGGGGTGCCGGGAGGGCTGAGAGATCCGTCGACATTTGGCACCATCGCAGGGGCCGGTATGCCGCCCTCCGCCGCGTTGTCGCCAGGGATCCCATCGTCGGGCGACTGGTCGTACATGCCGCCCCAACAGGCCGGATTCCACCCCTCGGTCGCGCACGCCGGATCATCCGGGCTGATGGGTTCGAGGGCCACCGGCACGCAGGGCGAGGCTGCAACAGCGGCGGCCGCATGCGCGGGGGTGACCGCGGCCAGCACGGCCAAGCCGCCGATCGCCGCAACGGCCGTTCTCGTCAGTGCGCTCCGTACCTCGGAAGTCATCATCCAGTTCATCTGCCGCTCCTTCACCCGGGTACCGAACGAGTCGGCTAGACGTTTGCCGTTGCCGAACCGCCATCGCCCATGCTCGCAGTTCCGCGCACAGTGCGGAGGGAAACCGAGGCTTCGCTGGAAGAAATCCGACATCTAGTTCAGGTTTGTCGTTCGCGTCAAAAACGAACGCGCACAGGGTGTCCGCCGCGAATAGGCCGGCGCTCTCAGTGCAGAACGACAGAACGCCGGCCCATCGCCCACGCGATCAGTAGTCCCAGGGGGCCGGCACACACCGGAATGCGTCGCCTGCGGTCGCCACGTGGCAGACCGAAGGGAACGGCAGGTGGGTAGCCACCAACGATTCTCCGGTCGCGGCGAGCTCGCGCAGCAACTGAATGCGAACGCGGGCCGCCTCCTCGGGATCGTGTTCGAATCCGTTCTGCCACTCGGGGTTATCGAACCCCGGCGCGAACACGGCATCACCGGCGAACGTCAGCTTGTCGCCCCGGGACTCGAGCCGGACCACGCTGTGACCGGGGGTGTGGCCACCGGTGCGCGAGATGAGCACACCAGGCGCCACCTCGTACTCCGACTCGAATGTCCGCAATTGACCCCGGTAATCGTCCAGGAACTGCGTGGCCACCCTGCGCAACACATCGGGTATCGGCTGGGGCATGACGGTGCGGGAGAAGTCCGGCGACTCCCAGAACTCGGCCTCGGCGGTCGCGGCGTGGATCTGCAGGTCCGGACGCAGCCGTTCCTTCAGCCCTTCGCTGATCAGTCCGCCCACGTGGTCCATGTGCATGTGGGTGAGCACCACATCGGTCACAGCGTCGAGATTGACGCCGGCGGCCTCCAGACGCTGGACGGTGTTGCCGGCGCGCGGGAAGTCCGGGAACTCCAGGCCCAGCCCCGCGTCGACGAGGATCGTCTTCTCGCCGCTGCGCACCACCACCACGTTCAGCGGCCAGTCGATCACGTCAGGCGGCAGGAAGTTGTGGTCCAACCAGCCCCCCAACTCGGCCGGCTCAGCGTTGGTCGCCAGGGTCGAGGCCGTGATCGGCAGGACGCCATCGCTGATCACCAGCACCTCGATGTCGCCCACCTGCACCGCATAACGTGACGGCACCAACTCGTCGACCGGACTTCCAAGGCGTGAAAGGTTGTCCAAGCTCATGCGTTCTCCTCCTGAGGGCTGTACGGGAAGACATGGTGAAATGACCTGTCTTTCCCGGGGAACGCCGTCGGAGGCGCAGATTCATCCGCTCCGCGGCTATGGTCGGATCATGGCCGCGGTCAGACAATCTTCTGGTGCGCGGTGCTGGGGTATGTGATACCGCCGCCACCGCCGGGGTTTGACTCGTGGGCGGATTTCGATCGGACGCTGCCTCAGGAGCGTCAGGGTTCGATGTTCGCTTGCGAGGCTCCTTCCGGTAGCGGGCCGCGGCTGTTCTTCCAACGAGTGCCCGAGAGCAAGGTCGTGAAGAACAGGCTGCATCTCGATGTGCGGGTGGGTGCCGGACTGATCGGTCAGGAGTGCGTGGAGGCACTCGAGGCCGAGTGCGCCAGGCTGGTCGCGTTGGGCGCGATCCGCGTGCGGCTGCTACCTGCCTATCGGTCCCCGTGCATGTGCGAAATGACCGAATTGGACCTCGCCACCTGAGGCCGAATTATCAACCGCGACTGGGCGTTTGCGTTTGATGCCGTCAGCGCGCTGGGATCTCAGGGATGTGCTCGGGCGCCGCGGCACCTGAGCCGTCGATACGGAGACCGGCGCAACAGGCCGTCTGGCAAAGGTGAAACGCATCTACACGCAGACCTGCGCCGGTCTCGAGCCAGCCCGGCCGCACCGGCGTTTTGCCAGATCGACGATGCTGCCATAGAGTGC
This sequence comes from Mycobacterium syngnathidarum, assembly GCF_001942625.1. Classification (GTDB taxonomy): domain Bacteria; phylum Actinomycetota; class Actinomycetes; order Mycobacteriales; family Mycobacteriaceae; genus Mycobacterium; species Mycobacterium syngnathidarum. The sequence continues at coordinate 32,080 of NZ_MLCL01000054.1, read as the reverse complement.
ACGGCTAATTACTACCATGCCGTAGTACCAGGCAGAGTGACACAAGTCACAGTGTGGCAAAGCGGGGAGGCAGTTGCCGCAACTGTGACGTGCCGGCGTAGCGCCGGCTCCTGCGTCGTCGCAGCTGTGACGCACGCAGCAAACTCTTGCAGTCCAATCCTGTTTTTCGCGCCGAGAAGCGGGTTGGCCGGGGGGTGTTCGTGTCCGCCACACGAATCCACAAGTTCAGACCCCCACAAGGAGAGCCAGACCATGCACCGAGCCAACCGGGCAATCGAGACGTTCGGAAGACCCAAGCACGCGAAGAAGATCGTTTCCACCGTCCTCGTCGCTTCTGGCCTCGCCGGTGCCACTTTGCTGACCTCGCCGATGCATCAGCATCCCGAGATCGCGGTTGAGCAACCACCGGCGGACGGCACCGTCACCCACACGGCCGCAGCCGCCACCGTCCCGGCACCGGCGGTCGTCACCAAAGACTCCAGCGCACAGGACATCGTCAAGGCCATCGTGAGCCAGGGCAGGGCTGCCAGGTTGAGCGACGACCAGATCAAGACCGTCATCGCCACTGCGAAAATCGAGTCCGGCTTCCGCCCCGCCGTTTCCGGAGGTGTGCAGGCCTACGGGGGACCGGGAGGCTCTGCTGACGAGGTCATCGGCCTGTTCCAGGAGAAAGCCAGCTTCGGCACTGTGGCCGAACGCCAGGATCCCAACAAGTCGATCGCCCGGTTCATCGCCCGATTCACTGAGGCGTTCAAGAAGTACCGAATCACCAGCGGTGACGCGGTCCTGGCGGCCACGCTCGCGCAGAACCCGCAACTGCTGAAGTATCACGGCGGGGTCGGAACGCACTACTACAACACGGTCAAAGCCGCGATGGGTACGGCATCGGACTTATACCGGGCCGCTGGCGCGCCGCTTCATCCAGTGACCTGATGCCAAGGGGGACAAGCTCGTTCGTGGTCCGAGCGGTCACACGTGACCGGTGAACCCCCGGAGCACCTGCACGGGGAGGTCAGGACCGGTCGTGGTGATTTCGTCTGCCGTCACACGCCCTGACAACCAGCGGAGCAGGTCCGGAAGAGAGCCGGCCAGTGTTACCTCCGGCGCCGTCGTTGGCCCGACAGACCACTGGTAGCGGTTGTCGTTGGTACCGATGGTCACCCGGACGCCGGCGGGCAATTGCTTGACCTGATAACGCAGTACGAGAGGTATGACCTCAGCCAGAGTCGCCGGCACGTTGTGGCCCCGCTCGCTGACTCGGACCAAATCGTCATGATGCGTCCAGTACTCGAACAACGAGAGTGGCGCCACCCGTGGCCGCAGCAGTAGCTGCGGGACGGGACGCCGCAACCTGTTCACCAATGCGGCAAACCCGTGGCGTCGCTGGAGGCGCATTGCGGTGTCGACCAGTCTCGGTTCGGCCGGCACCGAGACGCCACGCGCAACCAGGGAGCGTGCGATGAAAGTCATCACACCACCGTTGCGCTCTTCACCCACCAGATGGGCGGCAAGATCGAGCGCAGTCCACTCACCACATCCGGTGCCGGCCGACGGGCCCACCGCCATCAGCGTGTCCGCGAATGCCGCACGTTCAGTTTGGACGTCCTGCGCGATCGTCATGTCCAACAGTGTTATGCGGTATCGATGGCGGGCGACACGATTCCAGGTAAAAATCTCGCGATGGTTTCAGTTGGGCAAAGGTACCGCAGCTGACCGGCGATGCGCGGGCAGACATCGATGGCTCGGCTTTATTGTTTGCAGCTGTGGCCAGACCCGACAATCGCGTGAAGCGCTGGAGCACAGCGCTTCACGTAGCGCTGGCGGCGATGATGCTTGCCGTGTCCGGGTGGTCCACCATCCCGGTCGCTCATGCAGTTGCGGCCGCCGCCAGGCTGTCGGTGACATCGACATGGCAAACCGGTTTCATTGCCCGCTTCACCATCGTCAACGCGAGCGCGGTACCGATGACGGACTGGCGGCTCGAATTCGACCTGCCGCCAGGCGAATCCGTATCGCACACATGGAGTAGCACACTCACCCGATACGGCACGCACTATGTTCTCGGGCCCGCGAACTGGAATCGCATCATCGCGCCGGGTGGTTCAGCCACCGGCGGGATGCGCGGCGTGCTGTCCGGCGTCTACGCGCCTCCAACGAATTGCGTACTCAACGGGCAATATCCGTGCACGTAGTGGCGGTATAACCAGCGACCCCCTGCGCCACTCAAGTGGTTCGGTTATAGTCCGGCCGGGCGGGGTTCAGTCGAATCTCCCCCCACGCGACGCCGCGAGAGGGAGCTCATGAGGACGAACGCATACCACCGCACAGCACTCGCCGGCCTGTCGGCCGCCGCGCTGCTCACTGTGGGATGCAGCAATGGCCAGAACGTCGACATGTCGGCTCAGCCCCAAGTCGGGTTGATCGCCACCTCCACAACTGAAGCTCCGCCCAGCGAGGTGAAGCTGATGGGGGAGCGCGACGTCGAGGTGACGCTGACCGGTCCGATCGCGGCCAAGTACTCCTCGGCAACCCAGAGCCAGAAGCAGGCGCTCGGCAAACCACTGACCGGTGACCGCAACGCCGGAACCCGAGACAGTGGCTTGGTATTCCAACAGTTCCAGGGCGGCGTGATCACCGCCAAGAACGACGCCGCGGGCACACCCGCCTACATCACCTGGGGCAAGATCAGGGAGGCCTGGAACGTCCCGCGTAACCCGGAAGGCCTGCCTGAGGTCACCGGCGAGAACGGCTCGGTAGGCCCGCTGGGTGCGCCCACCAGTGATGAGAACGCCGACGGCGACCTGCTCGTGGAAACGTTCGAGCACGGCCAAATCGCCTACAACACGAAGACCCATGAGGTCGAGGTGACGATCGACGGCAAGGTCGTGCCGTCAGGACTGTGACGGCAGGCGTTCGGCCTTAGCCGAGCGAAGCAGCGGCGGGGAGATGTCGCTCGCCGCGTTACGCCCGTTACCGCGGGCCGCTGACTGTGATGACAGTCTCCTGACGATCGCAATTTGATGTTTGCCGCATCAGGCGGCTTGCAGTTGCGGTCGTCTCGGGTTGTTTGCGAGAGTTCTGCTCGCTCACCCGCTGGCTGCGTCTTTGGTCATCAAACTGGCCGGCTGCGTCAACAAGTCGGAGGTTTGTGCGTGGCCTCATCCACCGCGACATCGCGGGCCCGGCCCGGACAGCGGTTCAAGCACTGGCGGTACGACCCGCCGTACAAGACGGCGTGCGCGGGGATGATCATCGTCCTGGTTGCGGTATTGACGTTGACCTGGATGCAGTTCCGTGGGTCCTTCGAGGACAAGACGCAGCTGACGGTGTTGTCCGGGCGGGCTGGTCTGTCGATGGATCCGGGTTCGAAGGTCACTTTCAACGGTGTGCCGATCGGCCGGTTGGCGTCCATCGACGTGGTCAATGTCGATGACGACCTCGAGGCCAAGCTGACCCTGGACGTCAAGCCTCAGTACCTGAAGCTGATCCCGGAGAACGTGACCGCCGAGCTGCGGGCCACCACGGTGTTCGGCAACAAGTACATCTCTTTCCTGTCGCCGCCCAACCCGTCGTCGCAGCGGTTGACGCCGGGCACGCCGATTCGTGCCCAAGGGGTGACCACGGAGTTCAACACCTTGTTCGAGACGATCACCGCGATCTCTGAGCAGATCGATCCGATCAAGTTGAACCAGACGTTGACGGCCACCGCGCAAGCCCTCGACGGGTTGGGTGACAAGTTCGGTCAGTCGATCGTGCACGGCAACGAGATCCTGGGGATCTGAACCAGCGGATGCCCCAGATCCGGCGTGACACTGCGGGTCTGGCCGATTTGGGTGAGGTCTATGCCGACGCCGCCCCGGATCTGTTCGACGGGCTGACCAACGCGGTGACCACCGCGCGCACGCTCAACGAGCAGCGCGGCAACCTCGATCAGGCCTTGGTGGCGGCCGTCGGTTTCGGTAACACCGGCGGTGACATCTTCGAGCGCGGTGGGCCGTACCTGGTGCGCGGTGCTCAAGACCTCCTGCCGGTCAGCGAGATGCTGGACCGCAACAGCCCGGCGTTGGCGTGTTCTGTCCGCAACTATGCGGAGGCTGCCCCGAAGTTCGCCCAGCAGACCCGCAACGGCTATGCGATCGAGCTGCAGGACTTTCTCATCGGTGCCGGAAATCCGTATGTGTATCCCGACAACTTGCCCCGGGTGAACGCCAAGGGCGGCCCCGAGGGCCGGCCCGGCTGCTGGCAGCCGGTCACCAAGGATCTGTGGCCGGCCCCATACCTGGTGATGGACACCGGGGCCTCGATCGCCCCGTACAACCATTTCGAACTCGGTCAGCCGCTGGTGTCCGAGTATGTGTGGGGCCGCCAGATCGGTGAGCCCACCATCAACCCGTAGGACGTGAACGCCAGTTGAGTTCTGGCTCGGGCCGACCCCGACGGCGTTCGCGAGTGGCGGGTGCCCTGGGCCATTCAGGATTCGACGATTCAGCCCACGATCGCCCGGGCAGCGCGTTCGGCGATCAGCATGACCGGTGCGTTGGTGTTCCCGGAAGTGATGGTGGGCATCGCCGAAGCATCGACCACTCGTAGGCCGGCGACGCGGTATACGCGACAATCGGTGTCGAGTACCGTAGCTGCTGACGTCGGGATGCCCTGTGCATCAAAGGATCCCATCGCGCAGGTGCCTACCGGGTGGAAGATCGTTGTTCCGAGTTCACTGGCAGCCTGCTGCAGGTCTTCGTCGCTCACCAGTTGCGGCCCGGGCAGCAACTCTTGCGGCCTATACGGGGCAAGCGCCGGCGCTGCCATGATCTGCCGGGTCATCCGGAGGCCGCGCACGGCCAGCCGACGATCGGCGTCAGTCGACAGATAATTGCAGGCGATCTTCGGGTTGTTCAGCGGATCGGCACTTGCCATGCGCACGTGGCCGCGCGAGCTGGGTCGAAGGTTGCAGACCGACGGAGTGATCGCTCCGAAACGGTGTAGCGGTTCGCCGAACTTGGGCAACGACAACGGCTGCACATGCCATTCCAAATCGGGACTGGCCAGTGCCGGATCGCTTTTCGCGAAAGCCCCCAGTGTGGAGGGCGGCATGGTCATCGGTCCTGATCGCAGCGTCAGGTACTGAAATCCCATGCCGCCACGGGTGATCCAGTTCCGGTACAGCGTGTTGACGGTCCGGGTGCCCTGGACACGGTAGACGGTCCGCAGCTGCAGATGGTCCTGGAGGTTCTCGCCCACTCCCGGCAGATCGACGGCCACGGGTACGTGGTGTTGAGCGAGCAGGCCGGCCGGACCGAGACCCGAAACCTGCAGGAGATGCGGCGATCCGATCGCTCCGGCGCTCAGGATCACCTCCCGGCGGGCTCGGACGTCGATACTCTGGCCGTCCTTAATCAGCCGAAGGCCGGTGACGCGTTGCTGGGCCGTGGTCCACGCGCCGCGCCGCTGATCGTCGCGGACCTGGTCGTCCATCAGCAGCCGCACTGCCTGGGTCCGGGTGTACACGGTGAGGTTGGGGCGGTGGGCGATGGGATGTAGGAAGGCATCGGCCATCGACCAGCGCCGGCCCCGTCGCTGGTTGACGTGAAAGTAGGCGCTGCCGGAGTTGTCTCCCCGGTTGAATTCGTCGATCGGGGCGATGCCCACCTGGGCAGCGGCGGCCTGCCAGGCGTCCAAGATCTTCCAGCGCACTCGCGGCCGCTCCACGCGGATCTCTCCACCGACGCCGTGCCAATCATCGGCTCCGCCGAAGTAGTCTTCCAACTCCTTGTAGATCGCCAGCGTCTCGCCGGGTCTGTCCGAGCCGCCCCAACGCCATCGTTCGTCGCCGGTGGCCTGCGCCCAAAGGTCGTAATCGCTGGCCTGTCCACGCATGTGGATCATCGCGTTGATCGACGAGCAGCCGCCGATCACCCGGCCACGCGCATAGAGAATGCTGCGGCCCGCCAGACCTGGGTCGGCTTCGGTGGTGAAACACCAGTCGGTGCGCGGGTTGGCAATGGTGTACAGATAGCCCACCGGCACCTTGATCCAGAACCAGTCGTCTTTACCGCCGGCTTCGATCAGGAGCACACGGTGATCGGGGTTGGCACTCAACCGATTGGCGAGCAGGCAGCCCGCACTGCCTGCTCCCACAATGATGAAGTCGAATTCGGCGGTGCCGAGGCTGGGACTCATATCCGGAATCGTTCCTCCATGGCGTCGGATGCGTGTCCCAGTGTGCGCGATGCGTACCCGGCACGCGGCGCCCGCGCTACACGCCGCCGCGGCGCAACATCCGGCCTTGTGCAGTCTGGAAGTCGACTTTCTTGCCACGCAGCCAGGTGCTGGTCACGACACCGGCGAGGGCACGCCCATCGTACGGACTGATCGGGTTCTTGTGATGCAGCTTGTGCACATCGACGACCTGTGCAGATTCGGGCTCGAAAATCGCGAAATCGGCGTCGTAGCCGAGGGCGATCTTGCCCTTGGTGTTCAACCCGGCGAGCTCGGCGGGTTTGGCTGCCATCCAGTCGAGCACCTGCGAAAGTTCCACGCCGCGACGCTTGGCCTCGGTCCAGATCAATGACAGGCCGAGCTGCAGCGAGGCGACACCGCCCCATGCAACGCCGAAGTCGCCGTTCTCGACGTCCTTCAGGTCGATCGTCGACGGTGAGTGGTCCGAGACGATGCAGTCGATCGTGCCGTCGAGCAGGCCCTGCCAGAGCAGTTCCCGATTCGACGCCTCACGGATCGGCGGACAGCATTTGAACGCGGTCGCGCCGTTCGGGATCTCCTCGGCGAGCACCGTCAAGTAATGCGGACACGTCTCGACCGTCGCGGTGCCAGTGCTGACCCGGTCCGATCTCATCGACTGTCCGGACGGGAGCGGGCAAGCGATTCAAACGCGTCGGCAGTCGTTTGGTCGCCCAGCCCGATGGAGCCGTAAAGCACACGTGTTTGACCGCCGTCATCCGTTGTCTCGCCATGTGAGCACCTCCTTGAGAGAGCTGAGGTCGTATCCGTTGTCGGAGGTGAGCTCGGTCTGGAACAACGTGACGCCGGCTTCGCGGAAGGCATCGGCGCTGTCGGCGTTCTGCCACAGCGTCGAGCGTTCGATGTCCGCGCCGTGGCGGCCGAACGTCGCAGCCAGCTCGTCGACGCGGTCGCTGGACCGGCGAAACGCATCGAGTTCTTGGAACGCGTGCCAGATGTCGGCGTGCCGGGCAACGGCGGGCAGCGAACGCTTGGGCCCTGTGCCGCCGATGAGGATCGGCAGCTTGCGCACGGGCGGGGGGATCAGTGCAGCCAGCCGGTTCTCGATGCGGATCAGGCTCTCGCCGAACAGATCGAAGCGGGAGCCGAAGGTGCCGAAGTCGTAACCGTAGGTGGTGTAATCCTTTTCGTACCATCCGGCGCCGAGGCCGAGGATGAGCCGGCCGCCGCTGATGTGGTCGACGGTGCGCGCCATGTCGGCGAGCAGGTCCGGGTTGCGGTACCCGACGCCGGTGACGAGGAGTCCGATCTCGGCGTGTGAGGTGATCTCACCCCACGACGCGAGCGCGGTCCAGCCCTCGAAATTGGCCACGTCGGGCTGCTCGTCGAACAGGACGGGCTTACCGTCGACGAGCGCCTCCATCGCCGGGCGGTGGAAGTGGTCGTAACCGAAGATCACGTCGACACCGAGGTCGTCGGCGGCCAGGACGGCGTCGCGCCACGTGCGGTAGTCGGGCGTACCGCCGGGCTGGATCTGCACGGCGACACGAACAGGACGGGTCATGGGTGCTCCTGAGTCGGGGGAATGACGACTCTCGAGCCAAGTTGACTGGGCACGAATTTTATTCCAGGGGTCGCTAGGGCGATGTCGGCATCTGCCCGGTCGGATCAGCTACCGCCGTCGACCTGGCCGGTGGCACCCACGTCCATGGCGGCTGCTGCCACGATCAGGTTCGAGCCCAGCGAGTGTCGGTAGATCGGGCCTGGAATTGCTTGCGTGCCAAGAGCTTTCGAAGGTTCCTACCGCGAACCCTAATCAGGTTTGAGGCCACGCAACAGTGCGGCGAGCCCCAAGTGGAATTCATCGTCTGGCGTGATGCACTGTGCCGTGCGCGCGGTTTCGACGACGTGGGGAAACTCGGTGTCGGACAGCGTGGCCATGCTCGCGGTGCCTGGTCCGGACAGTGCGCTCGAGTGCTGGCTACTGAGGCTGCCGAGCAGGTAGCTGACGAGACTTCGTTGTGCGATCGCTCTGTCTTTCCCGGCGAGTCCCGCTTCGTTGAGCACGGTGAGCATCGACTCGATCCACCGCAGGGATGCGAGTGATTTGTGGCGGTGGGAGAGGAGGAGGGGAATGGCCGCGGGGTGCGCGCCGATGGCGGTGCGGAGACGGTCCATCAACACCTCGACCCGGTGCATCCATGGCCTCCCGGTCGGCACCGTGCAGTCGATTGGGGCCAGCAGCTGTTCGACAATCAACTCCTCGAGCTGCTCACGGTTGTCGACATACCGATACAGCGCCATTGGGCTGACACGGAGCTCCGCGGCTACGGCCCGCATTGACATCCCGGAGAACCCGTCGCGATCGAGCACAGTGAGCGCAGCTCGGAAGATCGCGTCCGTGGTCAGTGTCCGGGGGCGGGGCATCACTTGAAAGTATACAAAGTACACCTACGCTGGAGGTGTACTGCACATATTTCATGGGAGGGCTCGACATGATGTTCACCGAAGTGTTCGTCCCGAAGGGTTCGCACACCCGTGAGGATCTTGACCGACTCGCGTGTGGCCTGACGGCTCACGGGCTCTACGACGACCCGGAATCATTCGGCGATCCGGTCGCCGAACGCGCCGACCCGGGCGTGTTGGATTTCCTCGAAAGCATCACCCACGTTGTCGTACACGAGGTCGACACATGGGTGGCCGGGGGGAGTCCGCTCAAGCCAACAGATCCCCCGCGCTATGTGGCGCGGGTCTATGTCCCGGGCCCATGGCGAAAGGCGCTGAGCGAGTATCTGATTACTCACATCACACGGGTGTTCGCCGACATTGCGCCGGCGCCGGACCGGTTGTACCAGCAGGCGCACGCGGAAGTGCACGTTCTCGGAGTGCCGGAGGGAGGTTACGGCGCGTTCGGACGCGTCGTCGGCGACTCGGCGTTGAACGACATGATCAACGATGCGGTCCGCGGCACCGCCGAGGTGCCCGATGGGATGGCGGTCGACCCCATGTGCGGAGCCTTGGTGCGTCTCGACGATCCGGCGTCGGTGACCGCGGACATCGACGGCACCGAGCACACATTCTGCTGTCCCGGTTGCCGCCGAGCCTTTCTCGACCGCCAAGGCAGGCAAGCCGCCCGGACATGAGGTCCCGTACGTCGCGTGCCGGCGCCACTGCGGCCCCAGTAGACGACGCTGCCGCGGTCAACACTGCGCCCTGGTCAAGGGAAGCCGCGAAGCGGCATCTACCTCGAAATCCGTTAAGGGATATGGTGGGGAAGAAGTCGTGCGAAGGACGCAAGCTGTGCGTGTAACCGGAAACCAGCATCCGCAAGCAGATTCGGGTTCTGCCGCGTCTCATCGGAAGGTGGGCGAAGACGAACATTTCATACCATTTCGCAAGACAACGATCGTGGAGTTGCTCGCGCAGCGGATGCCCGAGCACGAGCGTCAAGCCTTCCGTGAGTTCACCGACGTTTTGTCGAGCCTGCTCCACCACCGGTTTCGGCGGCGCCTCGAATCAATCAAGGACACATACCACACGCTGAGTCCCTCTCCAGATGTGCGCCGCGTCATGCACTTCGACAAGGCAGCGCGGCAAGCGGCGCAGGAGCAGCTCGAGCACGAGCTCACCGAGCTGGCTCAATGCGCCAACTTCACGCGGGTGAGTGATGAGGAGCTGAAGCGCGCCTTCGACGAGGAAGGCATGATCAAGGTCCGCCTGGACATCGATACGGACGACATCGACAGCGCGATGTTCTTTCGCCGTGGAGAACTGCACCGCGAACGAGAGGAAAAGCAACTCTTTGGGTTGCGGCGCAAGACCATTGCGTTTCGCAGCTACGCGAAAGTCCTCGTCTACGTCAGGTTCAAGGATGAAGACCACTTTGACCGGCGTGACACTGACGGTCTTCCCTTTACGCCAGGATCAACGATCATCAAACTGTTCGAGAACGTGCCCCGCTGCGATCTCGAAATGTTGTTCCCGAATGTCCGCGTCGCCATGCGACTGATCGACAAGCTTCTCATCGGTATACCTGCCGCGGTCTCCGGGGTCATCGTCATAGCGACCAAGCTTGTTGCCTCGCTAGGCGTTCTACTGCTGTTGATCGCGTTCTATCTGGGACTTCGCGATGACGCGGTAGAAGTCGATCAAGGGGCCCTGGTGACGATCGGCGCCGGTTTGACGGCTTTCGGTGGATACATCGTCCGGCAGTTCAACAAGTTCAAGAACCGCAAGATCCAATTCATCAAAGCTCTTTCGGAAAATCTCTACTACCGTAACCTCGACAACGACGCCGGCGTTTTCTTCCATCTGCTCGATGCGGCCGAGGAAGCCGAAGTAAAGGAAGCGGTCCTCGCGTACCACTTCCTGCGAAGTGCCGACCAACCGCTTTCGTTGCATGAAATAGACGAACGAATCGAGTTCTGGTTCGCCGACGAGTTCGATTCCGAGTTCGATTTCCAAATAGACGACGGTGTGCGAAAACTGCGGGAATTCTCCCTGGTCGAAGACGCCGGAGGCGGAAAGCTCGCAGCGGTCGACATTGATGAAGGCAAGCGTCGATTGAGCGACGCGTGGGACGCCGTGTTCGAGTCCGATGGTGCATCGGCAAGGGGAGTGAGCTAGGTGTATTCCGGCGCGTGAGGAGCCGGCTCGCGCTTGGCAGATGAACCTGCCTAGCGGTCGCGGCTGGCCACCCCTACGGTGGAGGCTGTAGCCAACGCAAATTGAAGGGAACTGAAGTGCTTGCCATGACGGACGCGGCGGCTGAGGCGATCGCGGCGATGACTTCCCAGGACGGGCCGGACGGACAGAGTACTACCGGGCTGCGCTTCGCAGTGCAGACCCAGGATGACTCAGGGGCGCAGCTCACGGTCTCGGTCGCTCCTGGGCCGGAGGAAGGGGACCAGGTGCTCGGAACCGAAGGGGGTGCAAGGCTCTTCCTCGAACCGGAGGCCGCCACGTTGCTCGATGACAAGGTGCTCGACGTCCAGCAGGACGATCAGGGCCGGTTGGCCATCGCGGTGATGCAACAACCGCAAGCCTGACTCGTTCCTTCCGGGGACGAGCGGTGGTCGATGCGTGTTGGTACCGGCCGCCGAGGACGTCGCACCCACTTCGTCAAATGCACCGAAAACACAGGCGTCGTAAATCGATTGGTACCACGCGGCCCGGTCCGGCCTTCGCGACGTCACCGACCGCGCCATGAGCTGGAGATCGACACGGTCAACGCACACCTGCCGCGTCGTAGTGTCAGTCCGACTGAACTGGTTCGCCGTCGCCGGAACCTCGGGCCCGCACGTTCACTGCAATGGCTCGGGCGTGAAGGTGACGTCGACTCCGCCTACGGTCATCGTCACCTGACCTTCGATCACCATCACCTGCGCCGACACGCGTCGATCGACGTTCTGGGCCAGTTGCTGCACCGGTGCGTGCGGTATCTGAACTATCGACAGGTTCGCCAGCCCTGCGACTTTGGGGCCGACGGTGCGCCACCAGGTGGCCACGCCGGCGGCAAACGGGAACAGCAGCACCTGGTCGGACTGGCCGGCCGCCTTGCCCAAGACGCGTTCGTCGGGCTGGCCGACGTTGATCCATTCCAGGATCCGGCCGGTGTAGTCGGCGAGCCTCAAATCCGGTACGCCAGGGGTGGACAGGCCCGCCCCGAACGCCAACTCGCCGTCGACGTCGCTGAGTCGGTGTGCGCGCAGCCCAAATGCCAACAACCGCACCACCATCCGCTCATCGGTCTCACTGGGATGCCGGGCCACGGTCAGCGCGTGATCGGCGTAGTAACCGTGATCGACATCGGAGACGCCAAGTTCGACTTTGAACACTGTTGCAGAAAGGGCCACGACATAGTGTCCACCCGGGTGGTGTCTCCGGGGCAGTTGGGAGGGGGCAGGGCGTCAATTTGCTACTGGTAACTCTGCATGTTTGATTCCTGCATATTCTTTTCCCGCGAAACGGGGCGGTTCAAGTGCGCCGCGGTGGCGTCTCACCGGTGATACGCTGCGAACGTGGATACAGTCACGGTGCGCGAACTGCGCAACAGTGGAGGAGACGTTCTGCGCCGTGTCGAGCATGGCGAGCGCATCGTCATCACTCGGGACGGCACACCCGTTGCTGAACTACGACCACTGCCTCGATCCAGCGCAGGGCCCGCCGAACTGATTCGTCGCCGCAAAAATCTTCCACCGGTGAACCCGGATGCCCTCCGGCGCGACATCGACGACCTCATCGACCCGTCGCTGTGACGCAAACTCGGAGTCGGGGGATGCTGGATACCTCCACGGTGATCCTCTTGGGCAAGATATCCGACCCGGCCGAGCTTCCCGATGAATCGCTGATCAGCGCGATTACGCTGGCCGAGCTGTCCGTAGGACCACACGTCGCCAACGACGATGCAGAGCGCAGCGCCCGGCAACAGCACCTACAGCAGGCCGAGGCGGACTTCGACGTCCTGCCGTTCGATGGAGATTGCGCCCGGACGTTTGGAGCCGTAGCCGCGGCGCTGCGCGCGTCGGGGCGCAAGTCGGCTGCGCGCGCGTACGACGCGCTCATCGCGGCCAGCGCAATCGCACATGCAGTGCCGCTATACACGTGCAACCCCGCCGACTTCGCAGGAATCCCGCGATTGGAGCTACGATCAGTCACGCACCCGCATCATCGATAGAGAAGAAGTTCGATGCCGAAAAGCACAGGGCTCCAACACAATATGCAGTGGTTTGCTGGTAACTTGCCATATTCGAATGCTGCATATTCTCCGTTCACGGCTGGTGTAGCCGACTGAGGACGCGCGCGTATATACTCAATCAAGACTTCGTATATACGTGAGGGTGGCGAGATGACCAAGCGTTTGATTGACCTCGATGACGACCTCTTGGCCGCCGCGCAGAAGGAACTTAAGACGTCCGGCGTATCAGATACCGTCCGCATCGCGTTGCAGCAGGCTGCAGCGGCGTCTGCACGCGCTCGCCAGATCGCATGGTTGAAGTCTGGCGGTATGAGGGAGATGAGTGACCCTGGCAAGCGAGGTGATGTGTGGCGGTAGTAGCGCGGTATCTCATCGACACCAGTGCCGCGGCACGGATGACAAACCCCGAGGTCGCCGACCGACTTGCTCCGCTTATCGAGGCCGGATTGGTCGCAACCACCGCTCAGCTTGATGCCGAGGCGCTCTACAGCGCCCGGGCCGCCGCGGACTACGCGCAGATATGGTCAGATCGCCGCCTCGCATACGAGTACCTGCCGACCAACGATGAACACTGGCACGCGGCATTGGATGCGCAGCGATCGCTGGCCGACACTGGTCGTCATCGTGCCGTCGGCATGGCCGACCTACTGATCGCCACCCTTGCCAACGCCCATGATGTGACACTGCTGCACTACGACGCTGATTTCGAGATCGCTGCCGAGGTGTTGCCCTTCCAACATCGGTGGGCGTTGCAGCAGGGCACTATCAGTTAGGTCAGGGCAGGGTGTGGTGGGATCGAAACCCGTTGGAACCCTGCATATTCGATTCCTGCATATTGTCCCGTGTAGGTCGGCGTCTCACCGGTACATGGCGACGGTGCTTGAGTTGAACGCTGCTCGCGGTTGACAACGACAGCGCCGAGCCCAAGCGCCCATGCATCGCGCGTGTGGCGGGTTGCGAGAGACGTCTATATTCGCGATCCGTGCGAGCACTGCCAATCCGATAATCCGAGGTGGCCGGGGGCGGACATCGATGGTCCGGCGTTGACTGGAGAGAGGCCTGTCGGACGACAGCGTAGGTAGTCTCTCGGTATGGAAACTGCAGCCGCGCCCAGCCCCGACGCCGGGACTGCGAGTGGCGTGATCCCCATGATTGAGACCAGCTGATCCGTGCCCGCCGTTTCGAGCCACGATCATGCGAGTTGAGGGATCGAATAGGTGGATGTCCAGAGCGTTTCGTACTCCGTGGGGCTGATGTTACCGAGGTAGCTGTGCCGGCGTTCGACGTTGTAGAAGTTGTCGATGTAATCGGCCATGGCGGCAGCCAATTCGATGGTGGTGGCCCACTTGCGGGTATTGAGCAGCTCGACCTGCATCCGTGCCCAGAACGACTCCATGGCGGCATAATCGAAGCAGTCGCCCACGGTACCGAACGAGCCAAGCAGACCCCACCGCCGCATGTTCTCACCAAAGCTCCAGGACGTGAACTGACTACCATGGTCGGCATGCAGAATCGTTGGGCTACTACGGTTTCTGCTATCGGCGGCCATGTTGACCGCATTGTTGACCAGGGCGGTGTCGGGGGCGGTAGAAAACGTGCGGGCCACGATCATTCGCGAGAAGCAATCCAGAATCGCACAGCAGTACACCTTTCCATCACGCGCGGGGTGTTCGGTGATATACGTACACCACAGTTCGTTTGGCTTGGTAGCACTGAATCGTCGGTTGACCAGGTCAACCGGGGTGTCGACACCAATTAGGTTGGGTTTCCGCCGCCCGGGACGCGGCAACCCGAATAGGCCGTGCTCGGCCATTATCGAGTTGACGAGCTTGTGGTTGACGTTCATCTCGTAGTCGGCCAGCAGCGCCGCGCGCACCCGTCGGCGCCCGTAGGTGCCGCGGGACCGTTGGTGGATCTCGGTGATCGTGTCGGCCACAATGAGGCGACGCACCTCCCGGTCCGGGACAGGGCGGTGCCGGTGATACTGCAATAGAGAACGCGTCAATCCCGTTATCCGGCAGGCTGATCGGCCTGAGTGCCCGCGCGCGATCAGCCCTTCAGTGATCGCGCGTCGGCGTTCTGGGGGCACCACCGCCTGCTCGTCGAACAGTTCGCACGCGTCGCGGGTCAGGGCCAGCTCGGCCTCGAGCGCCGCGATGCGCTTGCGGGCGGCTGCTAGTTCGTCGGCCTCCACACTCGGGATGCCCTCGATGACCCCGGCGTCGATGAGTGCCTGACGTTTCCATCGGAACAGAGTTGCTTCACAGATCCCGGTCTCGATCGCAACGGCAGCCACCGGTTCACCCGATCGCAGCCGCGCGACGATTTGCCGGCGGACCGATGATGAGTACTGACGGGGCATGTGACCTCCTGATGATCACTCTGCCCTCGACTCGCATGACCGTGGACCAACAACACGGGTACAGATCAAGCCTGTTTTAGAGTCCTGTGGCCCGAGGTCGGGCAGAGAAGGGACGATGACACGCATGGCTGGTCGTAAGCGGCATTCCGCGGAGGGAATCGTGCGCAAGTTGCGCCGCGCCGGATTTCGAGATCCTTCCGTTCGACGCTGAGAGCGCGCGGGCATTTGGGGGGCGCTGCCGCGTTGCGTACTGCGGCCGGCAAGCCTGTCGCGCGGGCCTACGATGCGCTCATCGCTGCCAGCGCCGTCGCGCACGGTGTGCCGTTGTACACGTGCAACCCCGGTGACTTCTCTGGGATACCCGAGCTGGACCTACGTGCGGTCACACACCCCGACCACTGATTAGCGGCGCCATCTCCGGGGGCATACCGTCGATTGTGGTCTCAAGCTGGATACCGCGGATGAAAGCCGTTGGGAAGCAGCGCAATAGCGCGTACTAGCTACTGGTAACCCGCCATATTCGATTCCGCCGTATTGCTTGCCGGTGCAAGTGGTGGATCGCCACCGACGCCTAGACGTAGATCCTGGGAGTCGTCGCGCCAAGGCGGAGAGTGGGGTCCGGCGGCACTCGAAGGTTGCCCAGCGTCCGTTGCCGAATACGTGGGACGAGCTGCCCTGACCTGTGTCTACAATTCGTCTACACTAGTTCCATGGCAGCAGAAACCACAACCGTCCGAGTCCGCCGTCCCGATTCTGAGCGGCTGCAATCTCTAGCCAAGGCTCGTCAAACCGCCGTCGTCGACGTCGTGCACGCAGCGATCGACGCCTTGGAAAGGCAGGAATTCTTGCGGGGGCTCAACGGGGATTACCAACGCCTGCGCAACGACCCCGATCTGTGGGACCAATACCTGGCCGAGCGCGACGACTGGGATGCACTGGCTTGATCTGGCGAGGGGAGATCTACCAGGTCGATCTCGGCCAGCCAATCGGACACGAGCCAGCCTTTCGCCGCCCGGCGGTGGTGGTGTCGGTCGACATTCTCAACAATGGACCGGGCGGTCTGGTGGTTGTCGTACCGATCACGACCGTTGGTTACGGCCTGCGAAGCCACGTCGAACTTGAGCCAGAGAACAGCGGGCTGGACCATATTTCCTACGCTCGCTGCGACCAACTGCGAGTGGTCTCTGTCGAACGACTGTCATCTCGCCAGGGAATGATTAGTCCAGAACAGATGCAAGCCATTGACCAAGCAATGCGCTTCGTCCTGGATCTGTAATGCCAAGCTTCCTGGCGCAGTGGAGGACAGCCGGTTTGGAACTGGTTCACCTGATGCAATATGCAGGGCGTTACCTGACATAATGTAGCTTATCGGCGTTTAGCGATAGGCGCTGTAAGCGGCTTGCGCGTGCGCGACGCACCGTTTTCCTCGTCGCCTCATGTCGTTTTGCAGTTGATCCCTGACTTTTTCACTCGTTCGAGGATCAGCGCATGGTCCTTTCCGCTCCTTCGCCTACTGGATGTCGCATCTCGTGACGCTTCCGCGCCGGTGGCGTGATCAGCTTTCGCTCGAGGTCCGCCCCGCACCGTCCTCGGTCGCTGCGGCCGGCGGGGCCCGACTAATTCGTCACTGTGACGTATTAGTCGGGCCGGGCTTCTCCATTAGGCCCCTCGTATGGCGGTTACGCTTCGCCCTCATTGCTGTCTTGGATCCTTTGCGCATGGCGGTCCCGGGCGGCACGCCTATCCGCGTCAGCAGAGAGATCATCAAAGTCCGAGGCCAGTTGGGCATAGCCAACATCAAGGGCTTGTTCATGCAGTGCGTCTGCCCCGGCCCTGAGCAGCGCACGAAGCACGTCGGCTTCCGTTGGAATTTCGGCTGGGACCCACCCTCGCCGCCTGGTCCATCGTCGCAGAGCTTCCGCCGCGGGCGAATCCTGACTGAGGTATGGGGATATCACCGCTTCGTCGGCTTCCCTCAGGATCAGGCTGACGCGTCTAACCACGTTGTCAATGATGACATCACCGCCACCCTCGCGTTTAGTCACTGTGACGGTTTGGGTTGTATTAGCCGGTGGCCTTGTCGGAGCCGAGACCTATTGTGAGGGCTTGTTGTGCGGCGGAATAGGTGAAGGACGGGCAGATGGCCAAGCGTGGTGACCGTATGGCGGCGAAGCGGCGCCGGCAAGAGCGCGAAAAGCAACGTCGTCATACGGTTCCCGAGACCGATCCCGGTCCGGAGGCCTTCGGCATCAAAATGCCATCGCCCGCCGCTCCAGGCGGCCCCGCCTCGCGGCCTGACTTCTCGGAGGTGGATTGGGACAAGCTCAAGGCTGCGTACCCGGACGGCGCGCACGGGCTCATGCGAGCGATGTTTCTTGGGCTCATCGGTGAACGCGCCAAGCGAGCGAAAGATCTTCTGTCGTGGGGTCTGCGGCCCAATCCGATCCATCGCGAGAGCCGCCTCGCATTCGACGATGTGGCAGTCACACTCGAGGATGAAACGAATCTGGTTAGCTCGACGGCGCTCTATCCGACCATGAACGCGTGCGAAAATCTCGCGGCGGCGGCCGAGGTCATTGCGCTGGCACTCACACAGGGGCAAATCCGAACGTCGGCAACGGCGGCGCTGTGCCGTATTGCGATGGAATCGTCGGCCAAGACCATCTGGCTGATTTCCGAGACGGACACGGAAGAACGAATTCGCCGCTGCTACGGATTCCTCAAGGCTGAGCGTGGCAGGCAAGAAGAGTTCGAGAGGCTTGAGGCTGAGGCTCTGGCAGCACGAACAGACCCACTGGCGGAAGTCGATCTGACCAACTTTGAGAAGCGGCGCGAACGGGTGGCTGCTCGGCAGGCCAAGATCGCGGCGTTATCCGCCGAGCATATAACTGGGCCAAGTGGCGGACCGCTCAAATTGGTTGAAGGCGCGGAGATTTGGATGGACGAGCAACTGCCACGCAAGGCTGACGCCGAGTTGGACGCCGTGATGCACCCACGTAGCGCCAAGAGCTTCTACTCACTGGGCTCGGGGTTCGTTCACGGATTCAAGTGGCTGATGGGATACGTGCTCAACGACGAAGAACTCGACGACACGCCACTGCTGGCGATCACTCTCGACTCCTTTGGAAACGCAATTCGCATGACTGAGGCTGCTGTGTCGCTGTACGAGGCACAGTCGGTTGGCCCCCGTCCAGACCCCAAGCGAGCACGCAACTATCCCGACGGTGTGGCAGACGCCGTAGAGGTACTGGCTCCGCAATATCGGTTCGCGGAGAACGCCGGCTGAGCCCGGTGGAGGGCCACCGCGGCAGCGGAGCATGACAGTGGATGGGCATCGCCGGTCATTTGGATGCGGCTCTCCATATCGGGCGATTCAGGCGTGTCGGACGAGTAGTTTGCCGATCTCGGCCATACGATCAGAGACGTGCCCACCCATGGGCGCGCGGCGGCGCAGATTCGAAACAGCGAGCTGATTGACTACCGGCCCGCTGAGGGTGAACCTGTCGCTCAAATTCCGGTCGACGAGCTGTGGTCGGTACAGTTCGAGAAATGTGCGCCGGTCCGCAAAGCCTCGACGTACAAGGGTCAGAAGAACTTCACCGGCGAGTGGTGGTGCTCGGCCACAGAGTCGCACATCTCATTCGAATCGTGGGTTGAACGTGATTTTCTGATCGCGGCCGACTTCGATCCAGATATCATTGGAATATCAGTACAGCCCTTCGCTTTTCGCTTCGTTTCGGCCGCAGGCAAACAGCGGCAGCACACACCTGATGTGTTCCTCCGAACGAGATCCGGCGACGGCGTCGTCGTGGATGTTCGACCAGACCGACTCGTGGACGGTGACGCACGCGAGGCATTCGAATCGACCAGTGCGCTGTGCATGCGTACTGGGTGGACCTACCGCCGTGTTGGAGATCAGCCTCCGATCCGAGCCGCGAACTTGCGTTGGCTCGCCGGCTACCGGAACCCGCGAAATCGACGGCAAGACGTCGTTACCAACCTGACCTCGCTACTGGCCCACAACCCGAAGACAATCGGCGCAGCCGCCCTCGCGGCGGGCGAACCGATATTGGTACTACCCACTCTCTATCACCTGCTCTGGACACACGAGATCGACGTCGATGTCGACTCGGCGCCGATCGGTGAACATACGCTGATCCGGTTGGCCACACGATGACTGCTGCTGAGCCCGCCAAAATCGCCATCGGCGACTTTTGTCGCTACGACGGCAAGTTCTGCGAGCTGGTAGCGATCGACGGAATGATAGCGAAGCTACGTCGCGAGGACGGTCAGCTGGCAGCAGTCAAGATTGCAGACTTGTTCGCGGACAGTTCATTCGACGTCCTATCCCCCAGCGTTCGTCGCCGCCCAATCCCACCCGACTACTTCTCCGCGCTGCCGAGGCGGGTCCAGGAGCGCGTCCTCTGGCTCGAGCACCACATCTCCGAAGTGGTCGACGGGATACCAGTTGGCTCACCGCCGCAGACCACTCCGCGCAACGGATACGACATTCGATCGACATCACTCGGACAGCGCGAACGCAACAAATGCTCCGAACTTGATGCCGCTGGGACCCCATTGGGCCTGAAGTACCTTCAAGAACTCCGTCGCCGTTACGAACGATCCGGCGTTGCCGGGCTGGTTGACGGCCGTCTTCACCGCCGGCGCTCGCCAAACCGGCGGGTCGATAGTCGCTACGTGGGCGTGCTGTTGGAGGTGCTGAACGAAAACGAACTGCAGTCGACGCGCACAGAGATCGCCATGAAATGGCACGTGGACCGGCGAGTGGTCGACAAGTTCGGCGACGGCGTGAAACTGCCTTCTCACACCACGTTTCATCGGCTGATGAAACAGCTCCCCCAGGCGCGTCACGCCACTGGATCCGCTCGAACCCGGCAGACGAAGAGCCATCAGCCGGAGGGTGTGTTCGGTAAGGTCGTCGCGAGCCGTCCCGGTGAGTGGATGCAGATCGACACCACGCCGTTCGATGTCGGCATCCGGCTCGATGAGTCGGTGAGGGGCCGGGTGGAGCTGACGGGCCTCGTCGACGCTGCGACGCGCACCATCGTCGCGGCGGTTCTCCGACCTACAACGAAGGCAGTAGACGCATCCCTTCTTGTCGCAAAATCGATGACGCCGGAACCGATGCGGCCAGGGTGGATCGATGCCGTCCGAATGTCGAACTCGGTCCTGCCCTACCACGCAATGCGGTCTGTCGATGACAGACTTGAGCACGCTGCTGCCCGCCCCGTCATCGTTCCCGAGAACATCGTGTACGACAACGGCGCCGTGTATCTGTCGAGCACTTTCCGCTCTGCATGCCGATCGCTCGGGATCAGCATGCAGCCTGCACACAAGGACGAGCCCACCGATAAGCCGATTGTCGAACGCACCCTGGGATCGGTCAAAACCCTCTTCGCACAATACGTTACGGGCTACCTCGGATCCTCGGTCGAGAACCGAGGCAAGTACGCCGAGCAGAATGCAGTTTTCTCACTGCAAGAGCTTCAGGATCTGCTGGACGAATGGATCGTCGTCGCCTGGCAGAACAGACCCCACGATGGACTGCGGGACCCCTTGAACCCGCAACGAAAGTTGACCCCGAACGAGAAGTACGCGTCCACGCTCGCGGTCAGCGGATACATCCCCGCACCGTTGACCTCCGACCAATACATCGCGCTCCTACCCAGCCTGTACCGGACGGTGACAGCCGCAGGCATCACTATCGACTACCGGACCTACGACAGCGACGACTTGGACGCTGCGCGGGGTGAAATCTCCGGGGTACCCGGCAAGGGGACGCAGTGGCACGTCCACTACGACCCCTACGACGTCAGTCGCATCTGGGTTCGCAACCACCACGGCGAGGGGTACCTGATGGCCTGCTGGACGCAGCTCCATACCGCACCGCAGCCGTTTGGGTCGTCACTGTGGGAGCATGCACGTCAGCTCGAGACAAGTCGAGGAGAGCGACGAACCTCGCAAGAGGCGATCACGGCCGCAGTCGAGGACCTCTTGGGTCGTGCGTCCGTGGCGCCCGAGCCGCCGACTCGGCGTCGCCGCACCGCAAAGGACCGCCGAGCCATCGCCCGTACGCGGGCGGCGGCGGAACTACCACCGACAGTGCCGCCAGCAGCGAACCAGCCTACGGCTCAGGTGTCCCCGGAGGAAGACGACGATATCGCCGACGTCATCCCACTACCCGTATTCGACGCTGAGAAGGAGTCCGACACATGGTGATTCGAAGATGACCGTCGATGAGCAGGCGGCCGAGCCCGACCTCGACCCCCGTCAGCTGCCGTCAGTAACGCTTGATGGTTGGCGCAGATTCGTCGACGCCAAACCCGCAATATTTGACCTACCCGATCACGATTACTACAGCACGCTCACCGGTGCGGAGAAGCTCGCCTTCGATGACCGACGCATGGCCTACCACTCGGAGTTGGTCATCATCGAGACTTCAACGGTCCGCCACATCACCCGCCAGGGCCGGCTGCTGACTCTGCTCAATCAACGTGAATGCGGCGCCCGCAGATCCATGATCGTGTCAGGGCCCTGGGCGAGCGGGAAGACCACCACCATCAAGTTGCTCGGAAAGATCCACGAGCAGAACGTACGCCGCCGGTATCCCGGCCAGGACCGGATACCTGTCGTCTACATCACGACACCGCCGAAAGGCTCGCCCCGCAAGCTCGCTTCAGAGTTCGCCAACTTCCTCGGACTTCCGACGCGGCAACGTCACAACACCACAGACATCGCCGATGCCGTGTGCCACGTGCTCACTGAGGCCCGGACCGAACTCGTCATTGTCGACGAGATCCACAACCTAAACCTTGCCAGTGCCGCCGGCGAGGACATGTCCGATCATCTGAAGTACTTCAGCGAGCACATGCCCGCCACATTCGTCTACGCGGGCATCAATGTGGAGCGCTCCGGGCTGTTCACCGGAGTCCGCGGCCGGCAGATCTCAGGACGGTCCGTTCTGATCAAGACGGGCAACTTTCCATTCAATGACGAATGGAAATCGCTTGTCGCATCAATGGAGTCAGCATTGCGCCTGTACAAGCACCGAGACGGCACGCTGACGCGCAACTCGAAATACCTACACCAACGAACGGGTGGGTCGATCAGCAGTCTGAGTCATCTCATCCGAGTCGCGGCGATCACGGCCATCCTCAACGGAGACGACGCGATCACGCGTGAGGCACTCGACGCAGCCATCATCGACCACGCAGCGGAGGCCGCAACCAGCCACCCAATCGCCCCCAAGGCCGGGTAGGTCACGATCATGACAACGCTCACGTCCAGCATCGGCAACCCAACACTTCCCCGTCCGGTGAGGCCCGTGCCGAACGAAGTGCTTGCCGAGTACCTCGCCCGTCTTTCGAAGGCGAACGGCATCAGCCGTGCTCGCCTGGAAGCACTGCTGACCCGCCGGGGGCCAACGACGCGAGCCGCTCTCGCCGCCTGCGTGTCGATGAGCGATCGCGCCCTCGTCTTCGCGCTGCCCGAACTGCGAATTGCGGGCGACAACGACGCTTATCCTGAGTTGTTGCAGCGCGAAGTGGAATCGGTCGGGCCCGGATGTCCACTGTGCGCGTCGAGACACGGACGACGTATTTCCTTCCCGCAGGTGTGGTCCACCCACGACAACGTGGTGTGCGTCCACCACAGCATGTGGCTCAACGGCACGGCCTTTCGTGTCGACCCAACCCGCCCGACTGTCAAAATCGTTGGCGTCTCACGTGCCGATATTCTGCTTGCACACCGACGGCACCAACGTCTCATCCGCCAACACGGCCGGCCCGCGATTCTGCAATCTTTCACCGACGCCTACGACATCGTGGAGCAGTGGAACTACTGGCGACCGCTGGAAGCGATCGGATTCCGTCTCATCGAACTTCAACCCGATGAGGCTCAGCGAGGCGCGGGCACCGCAAGCCGCAACGCAGCCATGTATCCCGAGATCGTGCGGCTGGTCACCGTACTCAGCGACATGGCCTGGCGACGGCGGCTGCTCGCCAACGACAGAGCGAAGCGCGGAAAGGCCATGCGCGACCTCTTCGAACTTGTCCTTGATGGTGATACGCCGTACCGCACAGCCGACCCCATCTACGAGTGGAGGCTTCGACAACTTGCAGCAAAGGATGGCGAAAAGCCAAGGCGCAGTGTCAGCGAGCTAACCAGGAAGAAGGGATCACTATGAGGGCCTTCGATCAGGTGCAGCCGAGTTTGTCAGTCGGCGCGGCAGGCTGCACCGACTGGCAGTTGGTGGAGAACGACTGGGTCCCCACATAGGCAGCATCGAACACCGCGCGCATATCTACCGCCGCCACTGCGCTACCCGGTCGCGCCTTCATGGTCTTTCCTTCGTACCGTCATAGTCTGTCGCCGTAGCGAAACAGTCAGCGCATGCTGTTTCGGCTCAGAAACACCGAGCGACGACCCAGATATGTGCTCGACGTCATGGGACCGACCAATGCATCAATCATTATGGGTAACCGGGTGGGATGTCGTTGGCACCCATCGCGGTGTCGATGCGCTGTTGATAGGCGCGTCGTGCGGCGCCGTCGTAGTCGAGGAAGGCGCGGTCAGATCCGACGAGTTTGTTGAGCCTGCGGCGACTCCGCGGACCCATCATCGACATCAGTGGCGCAATGAAGCGCATCGAATGTGGCACCACAACATGGGTTCTCGGGCGTTCGATGACCGCGACGACGGCTGTGGCGATCGCGTCGGGCGTCACAGCCTTGCTTCCTGACGGGGTTGCGATTCCGGCGATCAGATCGGTCGCGGTGAATGGCGGGGATACCACGCTGACCTCTACCCCGTGCGTGGTGAACTCATCTGCCATGGCAGTGGAAAGGGCGACGACGGCGGCTTTGGTTCCGGCGTAGACAACCTCGCCCGGGACGGGTACGGCGCCGGCCAGCGATGCGATGTTCACGATGTGGCCGCTTCGACGAGCAACCATCTCAGGCAGAACCAGGCGGCACCCGGTCAGCACCGCACAGAGATTCACCTCGACTGCGGTGCGGATCTCGTGGTCGCTCTGCTGAAGGAAGTGACCGACCGGCATCACTCCGGCGTTGTTTATTAAGACGTCGATGCGGCCTCCTCCGTCACACCGCGCGTGGTCCACGAACGCCGCAAACGACGACGCGTCAGTGACGTCGAGTGGGTGACCGCTGACGAGATCCGACGCCGGAAATTCGTCCAGAGCCGCACTCAAGGCGTCGGCGTCGCGGTCACCGATCACTACCGTCGCCCCCCGTCCGGCGAGAGCTCGGGCGGTCGCCAAGCCGATCCCCCGTGCTGCCCCGGTGATGGCGATTGTTCTACCTGCGAACGCGCTCATATCGATCGCTGGCCTCCTCGTTGTCGCAGTTGATGAGCGATCCAGACGATCGCCTCGACATCGACGGGCCGGCGGTGCTCCACAGGAACGTCTCCGTGCTCCCCGCTCTGTTGCCGGGGCAGCCTGCTGCCGCGAGCGCGTGCCCTTTGAAAACCGCTGCCGCGCTGCTCAACTGAATCGGGATGCAGTCTTGATGCAGACCCGCCGGCAGATCCTGCGCGATCCACCAGCCCCGGTCCCGCCACCGACCCGACAGGTGGGATATCGCACCGACGCACTCGATGACGATTGTGGGTTGCGCTGGGTTGTCGTCGTCGCCGAGCGCGCTCAAGTCGACAACACGCGCGCCCAGTATCGAGATTGCGCGCTCGGCGGCGCCGGTGGGCAGATAGACAGCGACGTCCCAGCCGCAGAGGGCCCGGTCGAATATCGCGCCGCCTGCCAGACGCACGACATCGCTGGCACAGTTTGCCACCACCTGCATGACATAGCGTTCAGCGCGGGAGTCCCCACCCTCAGCGAGCAACGAGTCGACAGATGACATCATCGCGGTTCCAAGGACACTCGGAGTAGGGCCTGCTGGAAGGACGCCGTCACGAGCAGTTCGCCGGGACGCTGGCCCAGGCAGACGTTGGTGGGAAGCGATCCGTCGGCGAGGGCGACACTGTCCAGTCGCGTTCCCGTGGCGCCGATCAGGTCCAGCCGGTGGCCACCCGTCAGCGCGACCCACGAGGCTCCATCCGGACACACCGCCATGCCGTCGGGCCACCCGCCTTCGAAGGTGTGCAGCACCCCGCCAGCGGCGGCATCGACGCCGCCGTCTTGCGTGATCGGATAATTCCACAGTTGCGCCCCGCACGTCGTGGTCACCAATAACTGGCGGTCATCCGGTGTGAAGCCGAGACCGTTGATGAATACCGGGCCGTCGTCGAGTACCAATTGCTTTGCACCGCTGCCGACCTCGACGTTCCACACCCATCCCTGCTTGTCCTGCTGGGGGTTGAAGAAGTCGATCTCGGCACGCGTGTCGGTGACCCAGATGTGGCCGTCGGGCCGCATGACGAGGTCGTTGGGCGCTTGCATGCCCGTGGCCAGGTACTCGGCGCGCCCGTTCTGGATCACCTGCACCCCGGGTTCCGCGGGCCCGCTGCCGCCGAAGATGCCGCCGTTCTGCGCGACGTACAGCGTCCCGTCCGGTGCGACCGCCAGGCCGTTGGCACCTCCCCCTGTCGCGATCTTCTCGAGTGGTCCCCCGGCCGGATCCACGACGTAGACACAGCCGTGGCTGATCGACGTGAGCGCCACCCTGCCGTCGGGCAGCAGCGCCGGCCCCTCGGTGAATCCGAGTCCGTCGGCGAGTATCTCGACGCTCATGTCGACTCCTTCTTCCCTGTACGTGCATAGCTCGGTCGCCCCAGGCCCAGAACGTGCGTGGCAATCATGTTGCGGAAGACGTCGATGGTGCCGCCGTAGATCCCGATCAGCGGGGCCACACGGTAGAGGTGTTCGGCGTCGCCGCCCAACGCCGCCGTCGGCCCCATCAGGTCCATCAACTCAGGGGCGAGGTCGCGCATGGTCTGTGCGATCGCGACGCGGCCGAAGATCCCTGGAGTACTCAACGCCGCCTCGATTCGGGCGTGGGCACGTCCGAGCCGGTATCCGGCCGATCCACCGGTGCAATCGGCCAACTCACTCGAGACCGAGTCGGCGATGACAGCCATTTCGGTCCCGGCCGCGCTCATGATCGCGATGTCGGCCAGCCCGTGGCGATCTGGGCTACGGGCGCCGTGCTCGGCGGCCAGCGGACCACTCAGGACGGTCCAGCCGTCGTTGACCTCTCCGATCCGGTACCGGTCGGGGACGACGACGTCGCTGTAGAAGGTGATGTTGGTGCGTTCGCCGTCCACGGTCCGCAAGCCCTGGATCTCAATGCCCGGCGTGTCCAGTGGCACCAGGAACATCGTGAGGTCTCGGTGCCGCGCACCGCCGGGAGCGCTGTTGGTCAGCAAGAAAACGTACTGGCAGTGCTGCGCGCCGGTGGTAAACATCTTCTGGCCGTTGATGATCCACCGATCACCGGCGAGCACCGCCCTCGTCTTGCACGTCGCGATGTCCGATCCGCCTTCTGGCTCGGTGTAGCCCATCGCGAATCGGACTGTGCCGTTGTAAACGCTGGGCAGGATCGCATCGACCAACTCAGGCTGTCCGAATCGCTGCACAGCAGCCAGGATCATCATCGTTGCGCCCCAGGTTTGCAGCGGCACCCGCGCGCGACGGCATTCGAGCGCCCAAATCCTGCGCTGCAGCGGGGTGAAGCCACCGTCGACGGCCTTCTTGGCTTCGGGTTCCAGCCAGCCCTCGGCTCCCATCGCCAGGTGAACATCTTCTAGGAACCCTTCGCCGGCGATCCGGGCATGTTCGATCCGCTCCGGTGTTACCTGACGGCCGAGGAACTCGCGGGCCCGATCGAGGAAACGCTCCTCATTCGGCCCCAATTCGACTGTGCAGAAATCCATGTCAACTTCCCCTCGCCGCGATCTGCTGCGCCCATCGATAGTCGGCCTTGCCGTTGCCGAGCCGCCGGATCTGTTCGACGATCACGATGTCTTTGGGCACTTTGAAGCCGGCCAGCCGTTCCGCGCAGAACTCCCGGATGGCAGCAGCTGGCTGTACGGTGAGGGAATCCCCCGGCGCCAGCACCACCACCGCGACAACTGCGCTGCCCCACCGTTCGTGGGGCCGGCGGGTGACGACGGCGTCGACCACCGCCGGGTGACCGGTGAGCACCTTCTCGACCTCTTCGACGAATACCTTCTCGCCACCGGTGTTGATCACCAGCGAGTCCCGCCCTAGGAACTCGATGGTGCCGTCAGACAACAGCCTTGCCCGGTCACCGGGGATGGCTGCGCGCCGGCCGCCGATTTCAGGAAAAGTGCGCTCGGTGGCTGCGCGGTCACCGAAATATCCCAGTGGGACCCGGCCGATTCGGGCCACCCAGCCGATCTCGGGATCACCGGGCTCGAGGAATCGCGTGCGGTCGGCCGACGCCACAGCACCGGTGGGATGCATCACCATCGGCGTCGTCTCGCCGTCGGCGCACGACGACCCGCCGGCCATGCCGCCGGTTTCCGACGAGCCGTAGGTGTCGGCGATCGTCGCGTATGGCAGGTGACGCAGCAGCCGCCTCTTGTGTTTGGGGTGAGTGGCAGCGCCCCCGGTGCCAATCCGGGTGAGCGCCGCTAGGTCATAGCGGCTGCGTGAGAGCTCGTCCGCCAGCGGTCCGGCGTACGCATCGCCGACGATCGACATCACCACCGCCCTTTCTTGTTCGGCGGTGCGCCACACCACCGCGGGATCGAACCGACGGCGGTTGTCATAGACGACGGCGGTGCGGCCCATCAGCACCGCCGTCAGCGCCGTCGACAATCCGGCGGTATGCATCAGCGGTGACACGGCGAAGAACGGATTGCTCTGAGCAGCAACTGATTCCGTAACCGATTCCACCGAGTTGTGTTCGGTGCCAGTCATTGTGGAGATGTAGGCATCAGCTTGACGCCACATCACCCCTTTGGGGCGCCCGGTGGTCCCACCGGTGCACACCATCATCAGATCCTCTGGAGCACCCGCAGGTTCGGGTTCTACCGGATCTACGGTGATGTCGTCGAGCCGCACCGTGCCGGGCAGCAGTGCCTCGATCCCGCCGTCGTCGACTGCGATGCGCACGTCACAGCCCGCCGGCAGTGCCGCATGCACCAACGGTGCGAGCGAGCGGTGATAGATGACGCCGGTCGGGCCGATGTAGTCCAGCAGGTCGCGAACTTCGCCTGCGGTGTAGAGGTGATTGACGTTGACGGGGACGACCCGTGCGCGCAGACAGGCCAGAACCGCTTCCACGTAGGCGTCGTTATGCATGATCAAGGCGACCCGGTCCTGACCGCATTCCCAGCGCGTCAACCCGGCCCGCGGCCGCTGTACGCCAAGCCCGCAACCGACGAGAAATCCTGCGAGAGTGCGGATCAGCGCGCGTGACTCGGCGAAGGTCGAGCGGCGGGATCCGCACACGGTCATCGTCCGGTGCGGAACTGCCGCGGCGACCGCGTCGAACACCGCGTTGACCGTCCAGTCGGCCATTTGCCTCCTCCGGCTCGGGTCCTCACCCTGCGCGACTGCTGCGCCGGGTCTTCTTCGTCGACGCGACTCCGGCTTCCTGGCGCACACCGGCCAGGAGCCAACCGATCGACCGCGGAAAGTTGCGTTCGATGTTGGCGTACTCGCCGGTCGACTCCCTCGACAGCTTGGGATGATCTTTTCCGCGCACCTCGACAACCGAGTGGTTGATGGTGAGGTTCACCAACGATCGGCAACATTCCACTGCGAGTTCATCCGGAATCCCTTCTTGCAGAGCTGCTTCCACGAGTTTGTTGACGTAGTCCATGATCGCGGACCGGTCGTCGACAGTCATCAGCTCGGTCAAGTACGGGTGGGCGCACAGCGCGTCGCGCAACGACAGGCACCAGTTCAGCGCGGTGCTCTCCCAATCGTCGTGTTCGTGAAAGTCCAGTCGCAGCTGAGAGAAGTGCCGGGCCACCAGGGCACGGATCAGTTGCTCACGGGAGCCGACCTGCTGGTAGAGCGTGCGAGTCGAGATCTTCAGGTCGGCCGCCAGACGTCTGGTCGTCAGCGCCGAGGAACCTTCGGCGTCCAGCAGCGCCAGAGCGCGTTCGTAGATGACTTCGACGGGGATTAGCGGCTTGGCCATCGCGTGATCGTACTTCCGTGCACGTATTCAGCCGCTGACCAGATCGGGGGCTCGCCACAACGGAAAAACCTGCTCTGGCTCGCAGACTTCCTCGACAATCCATTTGCACATCCGGCGCACCGGCTCCATCGCGTCCTGCGGGATGGTGAAGTTCACGCTGGCTGCGTAGCCCAGCGACGTCAACCGCTGCGCACCGTAGAGCGGAAGTGTCTCCCGCAGTTGCATTTTGAGCGGCTCCGGATAGATCCCGATAGTCTGGGTGTAGGCGTTGACAGCGTCAGTCACCTTTTCGATCGAGTCCACCGGCACGATATTGGCCACCCGGCCCGACAACATGGTGGAGTACGGCACCGCCTCGTCGAGCTGAGAAACGACGATCGCCCCCTCGGCGTGCTCGCCACCGAACACCCTGTACCAGTCGTCGGTCAGCCGCGAGCCCTCGATGTGCTCCAGCAGCGTCCGGTTGACAACCTTCGGCGTGGTGCTGATGAAGTCCGGCAGCTCCATCATGGCGGAATAGATCAGTTCGCCCAGCCTGTTGGCCTTCTCCAGGCCCTCGTCGTCGGTGCCGCTGAGTACGTAGATCACGCGCGCGTTGACGCAGCCCTCTTGGTTACCGGCCCCGACGTCGCAGGCCGCACGCTGGGCGACGTCGCGCAATGTCTCCTCGGTGGCGAACGCTTCGGGTCCGATGATGGTGGCGCTGCGCTTGGGATCCAGCGCGATCAGTTCCAGGCCAGGCTGGATATAGCGGGTGACGTGCTTGACCGAAGCCAAACCACCCCAGGCGATGACCTTTTCGATGTGCTCGGGTTTATAGAGCTGTTCCTCGACAGTCTCGTCACCACCCTTCCAGTAGGCGACCGCCAGATGTTTGGTCACCGGGTGGTCGGGCGCGATGTCGGCGAGCGTCCTGGCGATCGCCAGCGCCGTCAGCGGGTCGTTGGAAGGTGCCTTCACGATGGCGTCGCTGCGGGTGATCGCATTGCGTAAGACGGTGATCCCGGCGACCAGTCCGCCGTTACCTGCGGGCACATGCAGAGTGCGGGCACCGAACGCGCGAACCCGGATCTCGCGCCCGTCGAGGAGCCGCTGAGGCACCCACCCTTCGAGATGGTCGATACCGACCGTCGTGTCGGCGAGCTCGCGCATCGAGTCGCGGGCGAACAGTGCCGGCAGCGCCACATAGCCGGTGCGCAGAATCGACTCCGGCATGGGGTTGGACACCAGGCACGCCTCGAAGGCCTCCTGCACGTAGCTGTTGGTCTCGAAGGCGAGCGCCTGACCCAGCTCGGTGAGCACGTCGAGGATCTCGTCGAGGGAGACCGTGTAGAGGTCGGCAAGTTTGCGCGGATCCCCCAGCGGCAGCCGGTGGGCGTGCTTGGCCGGATCCGGTGCCGTAAAACTGTGCTCCAGCCGGGTGGCGAACGGAATCAGGTCATCGGTGATCAGCTCGCCACGCACGAACATCGGCACGGTGAATGACGTCATGCGAGTTCCTTCAGAAAGTCGATGGCCTCGTTCTGCACCTCGTGGGTTGCGGCACAGGAGATCTTGTCGTCCTCACCGTCGCGCTTCTCGCTGAACCGCACGATGTCGTGTTCAAGCGCAATCGTGGTACGTCCGCACGGACAGGGAGTGTCCCAGTCGATGGTGACCTCGTCGCCGGTGATAACACCGCCCCAGTGGCTCTGGTTGATCACGTCGTAAACCGCGAAGCGTCCGGTCTGGCGCCCGGCGCGCGGAAACGGCTCGCTGGTCTCGGGGTCGAGAAGGTAGGGGATCACCCACGGCTGAATGTGGTAGCGGCCGAGTTCGCAGGCGAAGTGCACACCGTTGTGCTCGGAGAACGAATAGCCCTCCTGGATCCGGACTCCGCCATAGAACTCGCGAATGACGTCCATGTAGCCCTCGGGCAACACCTGCCCTTTGGCCCCGCCTCCGGTGAGGATGGCCGAGTTGGCCGCGAAGTCGGCCCGGCCTCCTTCTTTCAGGCCGGCCGCGGCCAGGTTGTACATCAGGTTGTACGTGTTGGTCATGAAAACCCGTTTGCCGCGAAGCTCGTTGGTCAGCCGGGCCAGGAACTCGGGAACCTCGGTCATCTGACGCTGCTGCAGCGCGATGAACTCGTCCTTGCGCGCAGCAAGATGCGGGGGCAGCTGCAGCCGGTCCAGCTCGCCGCGCGACGCGGCCAGCCGCATCTTGTTGGCCAGGAACATCAGATCGGTGTCCATTGCACCGGAATACAAGGCGTGGAAACGGCTTTCGTCGCCGCCGGTGAACTCGCGCTTGATCCACGGCACCATCCGGGTCATCCCGAATCGACCCTCGCTGAAGTTCGGCCAGATCACGTCGACCACGGGGTTGAGCTCGTCTTCTGTCGGCTCCTTGCCGAAGGTTTGGAACACCATCATTTTCCAGATCCGCATGCCCTGCACAGTGATCGGCTCATCCTTGGGGATGAACGAAAAAGTTCCGGTGGTTCCCGAGGACGTGACCAGTTGCAGCGGGCTCTGCGCCTCCAGTCGGTCCAGCCATTCGTCGATCGATTCGCATCCCTCCACGTCAACCCCTGACAGTGAATCGCCCTGGTTTTGCCGGAGGCTCGGGCTATTGGATTGCGACCAGTGGTTGGTCGGTCCGTTGTGCATCGTAGAACGTGGCTTCGTACTCGGCGGGTGGGACGTCGTTGAGGTAGCCGTGTAA
>NZ_MLCL01000084.1 GCF_001942625.1 Mycobacterium syngnathidarum | reverse complement strand
CTCGATGTTTACGCACCACCTGCACCGCGACAGCGCCCGAGGCGGTGCGCACCTTCCGCACGTATGCCACCGCCAGAACCTACCCGCTTAGTGCCCCAAACGGGGCACTAAGCCGAGGAAACCTGCACCTGACTTGGGTCACTTTGGACTTTTCCGCGAAGTGCTGACGCGTTGACCTGCGCTGATGGTTGCGGTTAGTGCACCTGCAAGGCACTAATTCGGCTCGGTAGGCTCGGTGGGTGGTGTGGATTCGGCGGGTGCGTACTGCCTCGGGCGCCACTGCGGTCCAGATCGCCGAGTCCGTGGACGGCCGCCGGCGGATCGTGCGTCACGTGGGTTCGGCCCGCGATGACGCCGAACTGGGACTACTCGTTGAGGAGGCTCGGCGGTTGTTGGCCGATGACGCCCAGCGAGAACTGGATCTGGGGATCACCCCGAAAGCCGCGAAGATTGAGATGGTGGGTCCGCCTGCGGTGACCCTGTTCACCGACGCGGGTGCCGGACCCGGCCCGCAGCAACTGGTGGCCCGGGCGCAGGTCGTGAAGTCCTGCAGCAGACTGCTCTACGAGGCCCTGGCCGGGGTGTACGCCGACCTGGGTTTCGACGACGCGGTCGACGATCAGGTGTTCCGGGATCTGGTGATCGCCCGGGTGGTGGAACCGACCAGCCTGCTCGATGTCGATCGAGTCCTGGCCGAGCTCGGTCGCACCTCGGCGTCGTTGTCCACACGTAAACGAACGCTGCGCCGTGCGTGCTCGGGTGGCTACCGTGCTCAGATCGCCGCCGCGTGTTTCCAAACCGCCAGCGCCACAGGTGATCTGAGCCTGGTTCTCTACGACGTCACCACCCTGTACTTCGAGGCCGACAAAGAAGACGACCTGCGTAAAGTCGGGTACTCCAAGGAACGGCGCGTCGATCCGCAGATCGTCGTAGGCCTGCTCGTCGACCGGCAAGGATTCCCGTTAGAGGTCGGTTGCTTTGAAGGCAACAAGGCCGAAACGCTGACCATCGTGCCGATCGTGAAGGCATTCCAATCCCGCCACCAAATCACCGACATGGTCGTCGTCGCCGATGCCGGCATGCTGTCGAGTTCGAACTTGCGTGACCTCGATGAAGCCGGGTTGCGGTTCATCGTCGGATCCAGAGTTACCAAAGCGCCTAACGACCTCGTTTCCCATTTCCATTGGCACGGCAGTCTTTTCACTGACGGCCAGATCGTCGACACCATTACCCCACGTGATCAGCGCGGTACCGCCACCAAGAGCAGCGATCCGAAACTCAAAGCCGAACCCGTCTGGGATGCCGCCACGCATACGAAATCGTGGCGGGCGGTATGGGCCTACTCGACCAAACGAGCGATCCGCGACACCAAGACGCTGAACCTGCAGGAGCACAAGGCCCGCGCCGTCGTCGCCGGCGACAAGACCGCACGCACACCACGATTCGTCAAGACACGCAACGGTGCCCGAGAACTCGACGAGGCCTCGCTGCAGCGAGCACGCGATCTGGTCGGGCTCAAAGGCTACGTCACCAACATCGACGCCGCCCGCATGCCCGCCACCGAAGTCATCTCCAGCTACCACGACCTATGGCGAGTCGAGCAGTCCTTCCGGATGTCGAAATCCGACCTCGCCGCCCGCCCGATGTTCGCCCGCACCCGCGACGCCATCGAAGCCCACCTGACCATCGTGTTCACCGCCCTGGCCCTCAGCCGCGAAATCCAGACCCGAACCGGACTGTCGCTGCGGCGGTTCCTGCGCACCCTCAAACCCCTACGCAGCGCCACCATCGACATCAACGGCGTCATCGCCACCTACCCACCAGCCATAAACCCCGAGGTCAAGACGATCTTAGACGCCCTCAAGCCCGAAAAGCTAAGGCACTAAGCCAAATGACCCAACTCGGGCCAGAACCTACCCGCTTAGTGCCCCAAACGGGGCACTAAGCCGAGGAAACCTGCAGGTCAACGGACTGCGGATTCGTAGACCAGCCGACCATGACCTAAGTCAGGTCAGAGGGTGGGCATGAAATCGGCAAGCGCCAGGATCATGAACACCACCAGCGCGAGCCCGATGAGGCCGCCAACCGGAATCATGGCCACGCACACCACAACCCACACGACAAGCCGCGGCCATTCGAATGGCTGGTTACCCACCACACCACCCCGGCGCTCGCGCAGTACGTGGTAGGCCGCCCACACGCATGCTCCGGCAGCAGCAGCAGCGATAATGCGCACCCCATCCGGGGTCATCGCCAAGGCCACGGTCACCATGATCGCCACAGCCACAAGTCGCGCCCAAACAGCCGTCCGAATCTCGACAAGTTGGGACACTGTGGAACTTTCGAACAGCCGATTCGGCTCACCGCGGTAGCGCGGCAGGCGACCGTCGATGCCCAGTACCCGCCAAATCCAACGCGACCACACCGACCGGAGTCCGAGACGATCCGCTACCCGCCGAGCGTCCGCGGCGGACTCTGCCATCATCTGACGCGAATATTCGCTTCGCCAATAGGCGGACTTGAAGGTTCGGCGCGGCACGTGGAATTCGCGCGCGAAAGCTCTAGGCGGGGTGAATATTTCACCCATCAGCCATCGCAGGAAGAGAGGAAACATTATTGCGTACAGGGCCCGCTTCCACCGCCCTGAATACTGCACACGCTCGGCCAAATGGTCATCGGCAAACGTGATATGGCGGGCCTCCTCCGCCAGATGAATATAGATAATCCGGTTCAGCAACGGCGGCATCCGTCGGTTGCCGCGCAGGAGAAGCGTCTGCTGAAAATGAACTGGCTGTTCGCCACCTAGCACACCGATGAAGAGCAGGACGCTGAGGTACCCGCTGATGAAACCTACTAGAGGGCCCATGATTCGCGATGTTCGCCGCATGCCAGGAACATCTTGGCCGTTTCGATTAATGAATTCCTGAAACATCTGAATGTGATTACATTCGTCAGTTACCTCATGCATCAAATATCGAAATACCGGATCACAATTGGGCAGTTTTCCCGCGTAATGCACCACGCCGCGTATCAGTATCATTTCGAACTGGATCCCCACCTTGAACGTATTGGCGGTAATCCATCGGCCCATGTCCACACGCTTCTGAAGCGGTTGCTCGGCATACCAACCGGTCGCTGCTAGCGGACTGGTGTCGATGCAGAGCTGCCAGCGAGGGTCATTGCCATCGAGGGCGTTCTCGGTTGCGTCCCAGTCAATGTCGATGAACGGATCGAACCGTAGTCGAGTCGTCGCGAAGGAAAGGGCCTCCACCACGGGAGGGTGTAGGTCCTCTGCTGTGTCATCCGCGTCGCCGACCGTCGTCATTTCCCCATCCGTTGGCGTGTGAGTTTCCTTGCAGAGGGTAGCAACCTGAGAGCTGAATCACGCCCTTAGCCACGGCATTGTGCCATGAGTTGTTGCAAGCCCGTTAGCCGAGGGCACGCCCGCCTTACCGGCGCCACTGCGCTGTCGCGGCCGACCGGCCACAACGGCACGCAATTGACGTTGCTTCTCAATCTGGCTCGGGTCACGCCAGGTTCGCAGTACCGTAGCCGTCTAATGAGCACCGATCACCAACATTCGTCGAACCATGCAGTCGTCATCGGAGGGAGCATCGCCGGACTGTGCGCCGCGCGGGTACTGGCCGATCACTACGATCACGTCACCGTCTACGAACGTGACGAGCTCCCCGACCAGCCGGTCAACCGCAGCGCCATTCCGCAGGGTCAGCATGTCCACCTGTTGATGGCCCGTGGCGCCGAGGAACTGGAAGGTCTGTTTCCCGGCCTGCTCGACGACATGGTGGCCGCGAACGTTCCCGTGGTCGAGAACCGACCGTCCTCCATCCACTTCGAGGCCGGTGGGCACCTACTCGGCACCGGCCAGACTCTCGAGTCCAACTTCACCGCGTACGTGCCGAGCCGCGGACAACTCGAATGGCAGATTCGTCGGCGAGTGTCGGCATTGCCGAACGTGCAAGTACTGCGCCGGGGAGTGACCGAGCCACAGTACGACCCCGGTACCGCACGGGTGACCGGCCTCGTGCTCGACGACGGCGAACTGATCACTTCCGACCTGGTGGTCGACGCCTCCGGGCGTGGTAGTCGGTTACCGGTGTGGTTGGAGCAGTGGGGCTTCGAACGCCCGCACGAGGAGTCGATCAAGATCGGGGTCACCTACGCCTCACAGCGCGTCCGTATCCCGGCGGAGCTCATCGGCGAGAAGATGGTCGTCGTCAGCGCGGCGCACGACACCGGGCTGGGTATGGGCATGTTGTTCCACGAGGACGGGATCTGGACGGTGACCGCGTTCGGAGTCGCCAAGGCCGAGCCGCCGAACGATTTCGCCGGCATCAAAGAGTTGGGTGGCACCGCATTACCGCCGCACCTTGCCGCTGCATTGCGGGCCGGGGAAGCGGTGGGCGACATGAACTTTCACCGCTATCCCGTCAGCAAGTGGCGTCGTTACGACAAGTTGGGCCGGTTCCCGGCCGGGATCTTCCCGTTCGGCGACGCGGTGGTCAGCCTGAACCCGACTTACGGCCAGGGCGTGACCATGTCGGCTGTCCAGGCGGCCAATCTGCGGCAGGTGCTGGCCGAAGGAACCCACGATCTGGTACCCCGGCTCGCGCGGCGCACCGCGAAAACGACGTACCCCGTGTGGACCATGAATTCGGTGGCCGATCAGGTAAAGCACGGAGCGGAGGGCGACCGGGCCTTCTGGTTCAGCCCACTGTTCGGGTTGTTCGACCAGTTCCTCGGGGCGGCCGAAACCGATCCCGTGCTGGCCGAGTGGTTTCTGCGGCGCACCAGCATGCTCGACAGTCTCTGGCTGACCCCTCCCCCGCGCATCGTTGGCCGGGCGATCCGTCACAACCTCAAGGCGTGGCTGGCCGAACGCCGCCGCGGAACCAGCCGTTCCGAGGAGTCCGTCGCGGCCGCCAGCTGATCCTGCGGTCAGATCCCGATGGTGACGCGGAACAGCTTCGTCGGCTCGGCAGCGGTCAGCCGAATGGGGCCGTCCTGGGCCGCCACCCATGCCGCCGCGCCCCGCTCCACGGTCAGCTTGTCGTCGTCGGCGTAGATCACTGCGGCGCCCTCGGTGCACAGCAGCAGCTGTGGCCCGTCGTGGTGGGAGTGCACGTCGATCTCGTCACCGAGGTGGTCACCCTCCACCGTCAGCACCGACACCGCGAACTCTTGCGCCGGTGTCTGGTACATGGTTTCCGGCCCGTCCGTGACGGATTCGGGCCGTAACCGCTCATCGGGGGTGGGCGTGAAGTCCAGGACCCTCAGGAGTTCTGGGACATCGACGTGCTTCGGGGTCAACCCCCCGCGCAGCACGTTGTCCGAGTTGGCCATCACCTCGACGCCGACACCGTGCAGATAGGCGTGCAGGTTTCCGGCCGGAAGATAGATGCCTTCTCCGGGCTGCAGGCTGATGCGGTTGAGCAGCAGGCTGGCCAGCACGCCGGCGTCGCCCGCATAGCGCTCGCCGAGCTCCAGCACAGTTTTGACTTCGGCAGCGAATTTCTTTTTCCCAGAACGGATGTAGTGCACCGCTCCGTCGAGAACAGCCGGCACCAAAACGTCGAGATCGGGTTGGGGCGCGGTGATCCAGGTGGTGAACAACGCCCGTAACCCGTCGGCGTCGGATTGATCGGAGAGCAGGTTGATGAACGGATCCAAATCCGAGACCGCCAGTGCCCGCATCAACTCGACGGTGCGATCCACCGGCCGGAAACCGGCAAGCGCGTCGAATTGTTCTAGGGCAACCAGCAATTCGGGCTTGTGACTGCGGTCGCGGTAGTTGCGGATCGGTGACGACACCGGAATGTCGAGCCGGTCCTCGCGGTCGAAACCCTCCCGGGCCTGGGCGGCGCTGGGGTGCGCCTGCAACGACA
Source organism: Mycobacterium syngnathidarum (assembly GCF_001942625.1). Classification (GTDB taxonomy): domain Bacteria; phylum Actinomycetota; class Actinomycetes; order Mycobacteriales; family Mycobacteriaceae; genus Mycobacterium; species Mycobacterium syngnathidarum. The sequence goes on along the minus strand of NZ_MLCL01000084.1, from coordinate 85,165 downwards.
ATGGTTCGTCGGCGGCCAGTACCTTGACCAGGAAGGGCAATGCGTCGCCGAAGCGAGCGATCGCCACCGTGCCCAACTGGCCTTCGGGGTCATCGTGAACTGCCTGCAGCAGTGACTGCTCACCGTGTTCGGTCTGCAGCCAAGCCGGGTCGCCCGGATGCGCGCCGAGCCACAGTTCGGCCTCCGGATGGATTGTCGGGCTGGGCCTTCCGGTGAATTCAGCGATTGCCGTGCGCGAACCCCAGGCATAGGTCCGCACCGCTCCCCGTAGCAGATGCACTTCTTATCCTCGAACCAGTTTCAAATACACGGCCGCCATCTCCATTCGGACAGCCAGGATCGCCAGTTGTTGTTCGGGGCGCCCGGTCGGCAGGGTCGTCCCAGCCGGCTCCGGCACGTCCTCGGCACCGACCACCGCGACGTCGTCGAAGCCGCTGACCCGTGCGCCCACCGTTTGTCGTTCGGTGTCGGTGATCAATGCGAATGTGCGCATCCGCCGCGGTAGCGGTCCGTCGATCTCTTCGTCGTGGAACAGCGATTGCGGCCCGGGCGCCCGGACCGCCCCGCCTGCCATCGCGGCAAGCACATCACCCAACCCGACGGCGGCCACCACTTCGCCGGCCAGTCGCAGCATTATCGCCGCACTGTGCCGGGCGAGTGCCAACGTGGCGGGATTGTCACCGGCGAGCACCACGGCACTGTCCGACATCCGGTCGGCCAATGTCTTGGCCGGGTTGGTGAACAGTTCTCGTGCTGCGCTGTTGCGCAGCGCCTCGGCGTCGAGTTCGTCGGCGAGCGCGGCCAGATCGACGCGCATACCCGGATCCAACACGTGTAGCACTGCCAATCCTGCGGCCAGGTACCGGGTCAGCCCGAAATCGTCGGGCACCCACAGCCGGGGTGCGAGCACCACGGCACGTCCGGCCGCGACGTCGCGCAGCGGGCCCTCGTGCGGCGCCACGATCAGCACCCGGGCACCGCGGCGCACCCCGGTGGCCGCGGCATTCACCAGTGCCGGGTCCCCCGGGTCGTCCCCGGCCACGATCAGCACGTCGAGGGCCCCGAGCCAGGGCGGGGTCTCGGCGGCCACCACGATGGGCGCCGAGATCGACGCGCCGAGCGCAGCGGTCAGCAGCGCGCCCGCATACTCAGCGGGACCGCGGCCGGCGACCCAAATCACCGTGCGCGGTGGATGATCCGCACGCAACGGATCCAGCATGCCTTCGGCCAGGGTCGCCTCGGTGGCCCTTACCTGCGCGCCCGCCATGGCCGCGGCCCGCAGCAGACCGTTGCGATCGGCGGCGAGAAGTCCGTCACCGTCGTCGAGGTCGACCGCAGCGTCCACGGCGTTCACGGCACCGGCTCGCTCACCCCACCGATCTGTGCCGAAACTCTGTCGACGAGCGCGGCGACGTCCTCAGCGGTACGTGCTTCCACGTTCAGCCGCAGCAGTGGTTCGGTATTCGACGTGCGCAGGTTGAACCAGCTGCCGTCACGGAGGTCGACCGTCACGCCGTCGAGGTGATCGATGGACTGGATCGAGCTGCCGAACGATTTGAGCACGGCCTCGACACATGCCGGGGCGTCGGCGACGGTGAAGTTGATCTCGCCCGACGCCTCGTACCGCTGGTAGTCGGCCATGAAATCCGACAGCGGGCGGTCCTGCTCGCCCAGTGCGGCCAGCACGTGCAGGGCCGCGAGCATGCCGGAATCGGCGCCCCAGAAATCACGGAAGTAATAGTGGGCCGAGTGCTCCCCACCGAAGATGGCGCCGGTTTCGGCCATCAGGGCCTTGATGTAGGAGTGCCCGACGCGGGAACGCACCGGGGTACCGCCGCGCTCGACGACCAGTTCGGGAACAGCGCGCGAGGTGATCAGATTGTGGATCACCGTGGCACCGATCTCACGCGTGAGCTCACGGGCTGCCACCAGTGCGGTCACTGCCGACGGTGACACCGGACGGCCCAGTTCGTCGACCACGAAGCAGCGGTCGGCGTCCCCGTCGAACGCCAGACCGATATCGGCACCGGTGGCCAACACATGGGCCTGCAGGTCGACGAGGTTGGCCGGATTCAGCGGGTTGGCCTCGTGGTTGGGGAAGCTGCCGTCAAGTTCGAAGTACAGCGGGAGCACGGTGGCGCCCGGGATCGGGCCGAGCACCGCGGGCGTGGTGTGGCCGGCCATTCCGTTGCCCGCGTCGACCGCGATGCGCAGCGGTCGCAGCGAGCTGAGGTCGACCAGGGAACGAAGGAAGCTGCCGTAGTCCGACAACACATCGCGGTCGGACACCGAACCGGCGCGCCCGTCGAAGGCCGGCACGCCCGCGATCACCTCATCCGAGATCGTCGAGAGGCCGGTGTCCTTTCCGACCGGTTTGGCCCCGGCTCGACACAGCTTGATCCCGTTGTAGGCGGCGGGGTTGTGGCTCGCGGTGAACATCGCACCGGGGCAGTCCAACAGACCCGACGCGAAATACAGCTGGTCGGTGGAAGCAAGGCCGATCCGAACCACATCCAGACCCTGGGCGGTGACCCCGTCGGCGAATGCGGCGGCCAGCGTCGGCGAACTGGCCCGCATGTCGTAGCCGATCACCACCTGCGCGGCGCCCTCGGCGCGGACCAGGCGGGCGAAGGCACTACCGACTTCGGACACGAATGCCTCGTCGATCTGACTCCCGACCAGTCCCCGGACGTCATAGGCCTTGATGACATCGTGAACAGCCGCCGCTGGCCTAGACATATTGCTCCTTGTGAAACGGATTCGTTGGCGCCAGCCTAGCCGTCGGGAGGCCTCGACACGTTCACTACTCGTGGGCCGGTCGTTGTCCGATCAGAAGCCAAACAGCGCTAGTCCGTGCTAGTTGTCGGGGTCCGGCAACACCCGCAGGTGGCCGCGACGACGCCCGTTGCTCTCCGCGGGACGCGCCGGCGGTGCCGTCACCGCACTGGTGGCCAGGCCGGTGGTGGGATCGGAAAATCCGGCCACCACGCCACCTCGGGGACCCGCCCCGGGTTGACCCTCGCGGACCGCATCGGCAAGCGCCACCAGATCGTCTTCATCGGGATGGGTGGGCAGCGGCCCCGCGTGGCGGACCAGCTCCCAGCCGCGCGGCGCGGTGATACGGCCGGCGTGGCCGACGCACAAATCCCAGGAATGGGGCTCAGAAACCGTGGCCAATGGTCCGACTACCGCCGTGGAGTCGGAGTAGACAAAAGTCAGCGTCGCCACGGCATAGTGCGGGCACCCGGGCCGGCAGCAGCGACGGGGAACATTCACGCCCCCGAGATTACTGTGGACGGTCGCTGTGCGGTGCCGGACACGCGCAGCCGGCGGGGCCCCGATCCCGAACCGTTACGATCATCGCCGTGGCCCAGCGCAACCCATGGCGATCGCGTCGCGGCCGCGATATGCGCGGGCCGCTGCTTCCGCGCTCGGTTCCCGGGTGGCGCAGCCGGGCCGAGCGGTTCGACATGGCGGTACTGGAGGCCTACGAACCAATTGAACGGCGTTGGGCGTCGCGGCTGCGTGAACTCGACGTCGCCGTCGATGAGATTCCGCGGATGTCCCCGAAAGATCCGGACAGTGTGCAGTGGCCGCCCGAGGTCATCGCCGACGGGCCGATTGCGCTGGCCCGACTGATACCGGCTGGGGTCGACGTCAGAGGGAATGCGACCCGGGCTCGAATTGTCTTGTTCCGCAAGCCCATCGAGCGCCGGGTCAAAGGATCCGATGAGCTGGCTGATCTGCTGCATGAAATCCTGGTGGCCCAGGTGGCCACCTATCTGGGAGTAGAACCGTCAGTCATCGACCCAACGATCGACGACGACTGACGTCGAGCGCCGCACCCTGCGATGAAGCGCTCTGCCGACAGGAACGTCAGATGATGCCGCGTTTGAGCCGGCGACGCTCCCGCTCGGACAGCCCTCCCCAAATACCGAAGCGTTCATCGTGCGCGAGCGCGTACTCCAGGCATGCGTCCTTCACTTCGCAGCCCTGGCAGATGCGCTTGGCCTCGCGGGTAGACCCGCCCTTCTCCGGGAAGAACGCCTCCGGGTCGGTCTGTGCGCACAGCGCACGTTCCTGCCATTGGTCATCTTCGGTTTCCGGATCAACATCGATGTGCTCAGGTACCAAACTCAGCTGAGGTCGTCCGGGAATCCCCAGCGGTGTCGGCCCGGCGTTGATGTGCGGTGCGTTGTCTACCGAGCCGAGTAGCCGGTTGTCGAACCGGACCACACGATCGAAATCGCCGCTCTCATAAGACATTATCCCCCGCCTCCTCACTCGGTCTCGTAGATCCTAAGTGGAGCCCCACTATTGCGATGTGCGGTCACCCATTCGAACAGTTGATCGAATCTCGGTCCGCGACACCGGAATCGGTCACCAACCGGGAAATGACACATCTGTGATTACACACGTGTTAGCTGCCGGGGTCAAGCGCCAGGACGCGAATTCATACCATCTCGTAATGTCAAATCGGCGCGTCGCGACATCGGCGTGTCCTGCCCGTGACGACGTCGTTTCCATCCGCGCGCCATGAGCGCTTAGGGTCGGACGTTGTGAAGATCACCGTTCTGGTCGGCGGCGTCGGAGGCGCCCGGTTTTTGCTGGGGGTACAGCACCTGTTGGGCCTGGGCCAGTTTGCCGGCGGCGACAGCAAGCATGAACTCACGGCGATCGTGAACGTCGGCGACGACGCCTGGATGCACGGCGTCCGGATCTGCCCGGACCTCGACACGTGCATGTACACCCTGGGCGGCGGTATCGATCCCGAGCGTGGCTGGGGTCATCGGAATGAAACCTGGCACGCCAAGGAAGAACTTGCCGCCTACGGTGTGCAACCCGACTGGTTCGGCCTGGGCGACCGGGACCTGGCCACCCACCTGGTCCGCACCCAGATGCTGCGCGCGGGCTATCCGCTGTCACAGGTCACCGAGGCACTGTGCAAGCGCTGGTCGCCAGGGGCGCGGCTGCTGCCGGTCACCGACGACCGCAGCGAGACCCACGTGGTGGTCACCGACCCCGGTCCGGGTGATCAGGCCGGCGTTCGTCACGCCATCCACTTCCAGGAATGGTGGGTGCGGTACCGCGCACAGATACCTTCGCACAGTTTTGCGTTCGTGGGTGCAGAACAGGCAACGGCCGCGCCGGGGGTCACCGATGCCATCGCCGACGCGGACGTGGTGTTGCTGGCACCGTCGAACCCCGTCGTGAGCATCGGACCGATCCTGCAGATCCCCGGGATCCGGGGTGCACTGCGATCGACGAAAGCGCCGGTAATCGGCTACTCCCCCATCATCGACGGAAAACCGTTGCGCGGTATGGCCGATGAGTGCCTGTCCATCATCGGCGTCGAGTCCACCTCGCAAGCCGTCGGACAGCACTTCGGCGCCCGTTCGGGCACCGGAATCCTGGACGGCTGGTTGGTACACGAAGGTGACGACACCGACATCGAAGGCGTTCAGGTACGCGCGGTGCCGCTGCTGATGACAGACCCGGCCACCACCGCCGAGATGGTGCGGGCCGGCCTGGACCTGGCAGGCGTTGCGCTGTGAGCTCGGCGGTGAGCACCGAGCACGGGTCCGCGGACCGCGTCGAGATCCTGCCCGTACCAGGGCTTCCCGAGTTCCGGCCCGGAGATGACCTGGCCGCCGCCCTGGCCGATGCGACACCATGGCTGCGCGACGGCGACGTGCTGGTCGTCACGAGCAAGATCGTTTCCAAATGCGAAGGCCGCATCGTCACCGCCCCGTCCGATCCAGAAGAGCGGGACACCTTGCGGCGCAAGCTGATCGATGCCGAGGCCGTCCGAGTACTGGCCCGCAAGGGCCGGACCCTCATCACCGAAAACGCCATCGGTCTGGTCCAGGCCGCGGCCGGGGTGGACGGTTCGAACGTCGACTCGAACGAACTGGCCCTGCTGCCGGTGGATCCCGACGGCAGTGCACACGTGCTGCGCGAAGGCCTGCGTGAGCGACTCGGCGTCACCGTCGGTGTCGTGATCACCGACACCATGGGCCGCGCCTGGCGCAACGGCCAAGCCGATTTCGCCATCGGCGCATCCGGACTCACCGTGCTGCACGGGTACGCGGGCGCACGCGACCGGCACGGCAACGAACTGCTGGTCACCGAGGTGGCCGTGGCCGACGAGATCGCGGCCGCAGCCGATCTGGTGAAGGGCAAGCTGACGGCGATCCCGGTCGCGGTGGTGCGCGGACTGGAGTTGGCCGACGACGGGTCGAACGCAGGCACGCTGCTACGGCCCGGCGAGGAGGATCTGTTCTGGCTCGGCACCGCCGAGGCGATCCAGCTGGGACGCAACCAGGCCCAGCTGCTGCGCCGATCGGTGCGAACGTTCTCCGATGAGCCGGTCGATCACGCACTCATCGAAGCAGCAGTCGGCGAAGCCCTCACCGCCCCCGCGCCGCACCACACCCGGCCGGTGCGCTTCGTCTGGGTACAGGACAGCGCCGCCCGCGTGCGACTGTTGGACCGGATGAAGGACAAGTGGCGCGCTGACCTCACCGGTGACGGCCGCGAACCGGAGTCCGTCGAACGACGCCTCGACCGCGGCCGAATCCTGTACGACGCACCAGAACTGGTGATCCCGTTCCTGGTACCCGACGGCGCCCACAGTTATCCCGACGCGGCCCGCACACAGGCCGAGCACACCATGTTCACCGTCGCTGTGGGTGCTGCGGTGCAGGCCCTGTTGGTCGCGCTGGCAGTGCGCGAGGTGGGCAGCTGCTGGATCGGCTCGACGATCTTCGCCGGCGATCTGGTACGCGCCGAGCTGGGGCTGCCCGCCGACTGGGAACCTTTGGGGGCCATTGCGATCGGCCATCCGGCCGATCCGCTACCGCCACGCGACCCGGTACCCACCGACGGCCTGCTGGTGGTGAAGTGAGCGCCGAGAGTCTGCACGCTTCGGCTGTCGAGCTGCTGACCAATTGGGAGACAACCGATCCCGGCCAGGACACGCTGCGCCATTCAGTGTTGTCGTTTCTGGCCGCCCGCCCCGATGCCTGTCTGCGCGCGTGTGTGCCGGGCCACATCACTGCCTCGGCACTCGTCGTCGACCACACCGGAACCCAGACGCTACTCACCCTGCATCCGCGATTCGGGCGCTGGCTGCAACTCGGCGGGCATTGTGAGGAAACGGATTCCGACGTTCGCGCCGCCGCGCTGCGCGAGGCCACCGAGGAGTCCGGCATCGCCGGGCTGACCATCGACCGGCAACTGGCCGCGCTGCATGTGCATCCGGTGACCTGCTCACTGGGCGTGCCGACCCGCCACCTCGACATCCAGTTCGTGGTGCGGGCGCCGGCAGGGGCTGAGATCGCTTGCAGCGATGAATCTTTGGACCTGCGGTGGTGGCCACTGGACGGGTTGCCGGAAGGTACCGACTTCGGCCTTCAGCAACTGGCCCAGACTGCGGTTTCGGCGTGAATCAGGCCCTCAGACGTCGGTGGAGTACCGGATACCGCCGTCGGGGATGTTGACCCCCGGCCACACCCTGGCGCCGCGCAACAGCTCGCATCGGGCACCGATGTCGGCCCCGTCGCCGATCACGCCGTCGCGGATCAATGCCCGCGGGCCGATGCGGGCCCCGAAGCCGATGATCGAACGTTCGATCACCGCGCCGGCTTCCACGCGCACCCCGTCGAAGATCACCGCGCCGTCGAGTCGTGCGCCGGCACCGATTTCGGCTCCCCGCCCCACCACGGTGCCGCCGATCAACAAGGCGCCGGGGGCAACCGCGGCGCCTTCGTGGACCAGCGACTCGCCACGCTGACCGTTGAGCGCCGGTGACGGTGCGATGCCACGAACCAGATCGGCCGATCCGCGCACGAAGTCGTCCGGAGTGCCCATGTCGCGCCAGTATGAGGCGTCGACGTATCCGCACATCTTCAGCCCGCGAGAGAGCACCTCGGGGAAGATCTCGCGTTCGACGGACAGCGCCCGGCCTCGCGGGATCTGGTCGATGACATGCTTTTTGAACACATAGCAGCCGGCATTGATCTGGTCGGTGGGCGGATCCTGGGTCTTCTCCAGGAATGCCGTCACGCGTCCGTCGGCGTCGGTGGGCACGCACCCGAATGCACGCGGATCGCTGACGCGCACCAGATGCAGAGTCAAATCGGCCTGGTGAGTGTCATGCGACTCCAGCAGCGCGCTGAGGTCTGCTGCCGAGAGCACGTCGCCGTTGAACACCATGGCCGTGTCGTAGCGCAGTTTGTCCGCCACGTTGGCGATGGCACCACCGGTGCCGAGTGCCTCGGTCTCGGTGACGTATTCGATCTCGAGCCCGAGGTCGGAGCCGTTGCCGAACGCCTCCTCGAAAACCTCGGCCTTGTACGAGGTTCCCATCACCACATGCTTGAGGCCGGCCTCGGCGATCCGGGCCAGCAGATGGGTGAGGAACGGAACGCCCGCCGTCGGCAGCATCGGCTTGGGTGCCGACAGTGTCAACGGCCTGAGCCGGGTGCCTCGTCCACCGACGAGGACGACAGCATCCACCTCCGCGGGATTGATCACGTCAGCGCCCTTTCCCCTGCTTACGTCGAGAACTACCGACTACCAGGCCCGCACGTGCCGCCAGCGCGCCCCGAATCGTCCACCGTAACGGCGCCTGCCAGAGCGCCGGGTATCGATCAGCCAGAAAAGTGTAGGTACTGCGGTGATGGGCGGCCAAGTTGCGCGCGGGGTCGCGGCCGGTGGAGTGCCCCTTGTCGTGCAGTACCTCCGCCGACGGCACGTAGACGTTCTGCCAGCCGGTCCGGGCGATCCGGTCACCGAGGTCGACGTCCTCCATATACATGAAGTAGCGCTCGTCGAATCCGCCGACGGCGTCAAAGGCGGCGCGGCGCATCAGCAGGCACGAACCGGACAGCCAGCCGACCTGGCGCTCACTGGGTTCTTGACGATCCTGGCGGTAGGCCGCCGTCCACGGATTCGACTTCCAGAACGGTCCGACGACGGCGTGCATGCCCCCGCGGACCAGGCTGGGCTGATGACGCGCCGACGGGTAGACCGATCCGTCCGGATCGCGCACCATCGGCCCGAGTGCCCCGGCCTGCGGCCAGCGCCGGGCCGCGTCGAGCAACAGGTCGATCGAGCCTGGTCCCCACTGGACGTCCGGGTTGGCGATGATGAAAAATTCCGAGCACTCCGCATCCGATATCTGCTCGGCGCCGCGATTGACCGCGCTGCCGTAACCCAGGTTGCTGCCGGTGTGGAGCAGACGCACGTTCGGGTAGCGCTTTTCGGCTTCTTCCGGGGCTCCGTCGGTCGAGCCGTTGTCGGCCATGATGACTTTGACCGGCCGATCGGTGGCCAGGGCGAGGGAGGCCAGGAAACGGTCCAGGTGTGCGCCCGGCGAGTACGTCACCGTCACCACAACGAGCGGGCGGGCCGCATCCTCAGTCACGGCGTAGAGGGTAGCGGGCCGGACGGGCGCCCTTTTTCGACCGCCGCCACCAGGGCTTCGCGCCAATCCCGCAGCGGGGTCAGGCCGGCCTCGGCGGACCGGCGCGCGGACAGCACGGTGTAGGTGGGACGGGGCGCCGGCCGCGGATGCCGGTCGCTGCCGACCGGCCGAACCCGCTCCGGATCGGCCCCGATGGCCGCGAAGGTCTCCCGCGCCTGGTCGAACCGGCTGGCCTGGCCGGCGTTGGCGGCATGCAGCACACCGGGCCGCACGCCACCGTCGGCGATCTGCAGCAACGCTGACACCAGATCACCGGTGTAGGTCGGCGATCCGAATTGGTCGGCGACCACGTCCACCGGGCCGTCCCCGGCGGCCAGCCGACGCATGGTCGCCACGAAATCGGCTCCGTCGCCGCCGCGATAAACCCAGGCGGTGCGCACGACGTATGCGTCGGGTTTGGCGGCCAGTACGGCCTGTTCCCCGGCCAGTTTCGTCTGGCCGTACACGTTGACCGGCCCGGTTTCGTCGTCGACCTCGTACGGGGTGTGACGTGTCGCGGACGCGCCGAACACATAGTCGGTCGAGATGTGCACCAGGTCGGCGCGGGCATGCGCGCATACCGTGGCGAGGTTGCCGGGACCGGCGGCGTTGACGGCCAAGGCCCTCTCGCGATCGGTCTCGGCGGCATCCACCTGCGTGTATGCCGCGCAGTTGATCACCACGTCGCCGGGCTCGACGAACCCTCGCACCGTGTCAACGTTGGTGACATCACATTCGGCAGAAGTCAGGGCCAGCACGTCACGCCCTTCGTAGCGGGCCTGATCAGCCAATACCTGCCCGACCATGCCGCCGGCCCCGGTGATCACAATCCGTTGCGCCATGCGCCGAGTCTGGCACGCCGGTCTGCGTTACCCGGCTCACGTCCAGGCCGCAAGTAGCCTGGGCAGGTGCCTATCCCCCTCCTACGCTCACTCGCTGTCGCCACGGCGTCGGCCGTGGTGCTCGGAACAGGGGTGGCCTGGACCCAGATCCGCTCCTTTGAATCCGGCATCAACCACATCACCTCCGCGGCTCTCGGCGGCGGCGGTGAGGACGGCGCGATCGACATCCTGCTGGTCGGGATGGACAGCCGTACCGATGCCCACGGCAACCCGCTGTCGGCCGAGGAGTTGGAGACACTGCGCGCCGGGGACGACGTCGCGACGAACACCGACACCATCATCCTGATCCGGATTCCCAACAATGGCAGGTCGGCCACCGCCATCTCCATCCCGCGCGATTCGTATGTCGAAGCGCCGGGCTGGGGAAAGATGAAGATCAACGGCGTGTTCGGCGACGTCAAGCTCGACCGGATGAAGCAGCTGGTCGAGGTCGAGGGCGAAGATCCGGCCGTCGCCGAGCCCCAGGCCACCGAGGCCGCCCGCGAGGAACTGATCCAGACCGTCGCCGCGCTCACCGGCGTCACGGTCGACCACTACGCCGAAATCGGACTCCTCGGCTTCGCGCTGATCACCGACGCCCTGGGCGGCGTCAACGTATGCCTGAAAGATGCTGTTTACGAACCACTTTCGGGTGCCGATTTCCCGGCCGGCTGGCAGAAGCTCAGTGGTCCGCAGGCGCTGAGCTTCGTGCGACAGCGCCACGACCTCCCGCGCGGTGACCTCGACCGGGTGACCCGTCAGCAGTCGGTGATGGCTTCGCTTGCCCACGAGGTGATCTCCAGCAAGACGCTGTCCAGCCCGGGAACCCTGGGGCGGCTTCAGGATGCCGTACAGCGCTCGGTGGTGATCTCCGATGGCTGGGACATCATGAACTTCGTCGAACAACTGCAGAAGCTGGCGGCCGGCAGCGTGGCGTTCGCGACCATCCCGATCGTGCGCGAGGACGGCTGGAGCGACGACGGCATGCAGAGCGTGGTCCGGGTGGATCCCGACCAGGTGCACGAGTGGGTGTCGAGCCTGCTGCAGGACCAGGACGAGGGCAAGACCGAGCAACTGAGCTACTCCCCCGAGAACACCACCGTCGAGGTGGTCAACGCCACCGACATCAATGGCCTGGCGGCCGCGGTGTCCCAGGTACTGGGCAACAAGGGCTTCGTTCCCGGCGCCACCGGTAACCACGAGGGCCCTCCGCCGGCATCCAGCCAGGTGCTGGCCGCCAAGAGTGACGACCTCGGCGCGCAGGCCGTGTCGAAGGACCTCGGCGGGCTACCGGTCAACGAGGACTCGACGCTGCCGCCGGGTGCGGTCCGAGTGGTGCTGGCCGCCGATTACACCGGTCCCGGATCCGACGGGATGGATCCGTCCGCGGGCATCGTGGATCCGGCTGCGGCCGGCGACAGCTACAGCGACACCGGCGACGCGAGCCCGCCACCACCGCCGTCGCCGATCCTCAACGCAGGTTCTGACGATCCCAAGTGTGTGAACTGATCGTCCTCGAGTAAAACCAAGGGCTATGAGCACAGTCAGCGCCGCGGTGCTGGACCCGTTGTTGACAGCGGATCCAGCCGGCCCACGGATCACCTATTACGACGACGCGACCGGCGAGCGGATCGAGTTGTCGGCGGTGACCATGGCCAATTGGGCCGCCAAGACCGCCAACCTGTTGCGCGACGAGATGGGCGCCGGCCCGGGAACGCGGGTGGCGGTGCTGCTGCCCGCGCACTGGCAGACCGCCGCGGTGCTGTTCGGGGTCTGGTGGATCGGTAGTGAAGTGGTGTTGGGCGGTGGTTCCGACAATTCCGCCGACATGGCCCTGTGCACGCGGGATCGGCTCGATGAGGCCGACGACGCGGTCTCGGGCGGCGAGGTCGCGGTACTGTCGCTGGACCCGTTCGGCAAGCCGGCCCCGGATCTACCCATCGGCGTCACCGACTACGCCACCGCGGTGCGGGTACACGGCGACCAGATCGTGCCCGAACGTGTTCCTGGTCCGGCATTGGCCGGACAATCGGTCACCGAGGTGCTGCAGGCCGCTCAGAATGCCGCTGCGGCACATGGTTTCACCAGTTCCGACCGCGTGCTCTCCGCCGCACCCTGGAGCACCCCCGACGAGCTCGTCGAGAACCTGATCGCCGTGTTCGTCGCGGGTGCGTCACTGGTGCAGGTGGCCAACCCGGACACCGCCGCGATGGACCGGCGCCGGGAGACCGAGAAGGTCACGCGCGGCTAGCTTCTCTTGCCGAGCGGGATCACTTGAGCAGGGCGCGGCTCATGACCACGCGCTGAATCTGGTTGGTGCCCTCGTAGATCTGGGTGATCTTGGCGTCCCGCATCATCCGCTCGACCGGGAAGTCCACGGTGTAGCCCGCGCCGCCGAACAGCTGTACCGCGTCGGTGGTGACCTCCATGGCCACATCGGAGGCCAGGCATTTGCTCGCCGCCGAGATGAAACCGAGGTTGCCTTCACCGCGCTCGGCCCGCGCCGCAGCCGAGTACACCATCAACCGGGCCGCTTCGACCTTCATCGCCATGTCGGCGAGCATGAACTGCACGCCCTGGTTGTCGCTGATCGGACGACCGAACTGCTTGCGGTCCTTGGTGTATGCGATCGCCGCGTCCAGCGCACCCTGGGCGATACCGACGGCCTGCGCGCCGATCGTCGGGCGGGTGTGGTCCAGGGTCGCCAACGCGGTCTTGAAACCGGTTCCGGGCTCACCGATGATCCGGTCACCCGGGATGCGGCAGTTCTCGAAGTAGAGCTCGGTGGTCGGGCTGCCCTTGATGCCGAGCTTGCGCTCCTTGGGGCCGACGGTGAAGCCCTCGTCGTCCTTGTGCACGACGAACGCCGAGATGCCGTTGGCACCCTTGTCGGGATCGGTCACGGCCATCACGGTGTACCAGGTCGACTTGCCGCCGTTGGTGATCCAGCACTTGGTGCCGTTGAGAATCCAGTCGTCGCCGTCGGCCTTGGCGCGGGTCCGCATGCCGGCCGCGTCGCTGCCCGCCTCACGCTCGGACAGCGCGTAGGAGGCCATCGCCTCGCCGGAGGCCAGCGACGGCAGCACCTGCTTCTTGAGCTCATCGGAGCCGCGCAGGATCAGGCCCATCGTGCCGAGCTTGTTGACCGCCGGGATCAGTGAGGCCGAGCAGTCCACCCGGGCCACTTCCTCGATCACGATGCAGGCCGCGACCGAGTCTGCCCCCTGGCCGCCGTACTCCTCGGGCACGTGGATCGCGTTGAAACCCGAGGCGTTCAGGGCCTGCAGGGCTTCTTCCGGGAAGCGCGCGTTCTCGTCGACGTCGGCGGCGTACGGAGCGATTTCCTTCTCCGCCAGCGCCCGGATCGCCGCGCGGAGCTCCTGGTGCTCCTCCGGCAGCTGAAATAGATCGAAAGATGGGTTACCGCCCCAGCCAGCCATGATCTTCTCCTTAGCTCTCTTGGTTCAATCGTGCCCGGACTGCACATCGAGTACATCGCCCTGCTACTTTTGGTACTCAGTACCATACCATCGGCACTCAGTACCCGAGGAGGTGCGCCCAATGCCCGACCTGCCCAGCACCCGGGAGCGTCTGGTGAGCGCCGCATTCGATCTGTTCGAAGAGCGTGGCTATGAGGCCGCCAGCGTCGATGACATCGCGGCCCGGGCGGGGGTGGGACGCACCACCGCGTTTCGTCAGTTCGGGTCGAAAGAGGCGTTGATCTTTCCCGATCACGAGGCGTTGCTGCGCCGTGCCGACGAGAGATTGTCGGCGGCGTCGCCCGATGCGCTACCCGCCGAAGTCATCGCGGTGGCAACGACGTCGGTATTCGAGAACTACCTCGCCGAGGGCGAGCGGGCGCGGACGCGGTATCGGCTCACCCGTTCGGTGCCGGCCCTGCGTGATTTCGAAACCGCCGTGGTGTCGCGGTATGTCCGGCTGTTCACCAAACACCTGCGGGCCGCGCAGTCCGGGGATTGGACGGCGGATCTGCGCGCCGAACTGTTCGCCAACGCCGTCGTCGCCGCGCACAACCACGTTCTGCGCCGATGGCTGCGCGGCGGCTCGCCCAGCCCACGGTCGGACCTGGCCCAGGCGCTTGCCGCAACCTGGCCGATCTACCGCGGCGGCAGCGGCCGCACCGCGGTCGTGGTGATGTCGACCGATGAACCGATCGAATCCCTTACGCCGCGCATTCGCGAGCTGATCGGCGATTGACTCAGCCGGCGTCGGAGCCGTCGCCCAACAGGCGATCACGCAACGCTGCGTCCTTGGCCAACACCATGGTTTCCAGGTCGGACTGGAATTTCACCATCCGAGCCTGCAGTGCGGCATCGGACGAACCCAGGATCCGCACCGCCAGCAGGCCCGCATTACGTGCTCCGCCAATCGAAACCGTGGCCACCGGAACCCCGGCGGGCATCTGCACGATGGACAGCAGCGAGTCCATGCCGTCGAGGCGGGCCAGCGGCACCGGCACCCCGATCACCGGGAGCGCGGTGGCAGAGGCCACCATTCCGGGCAGGTGCGCAGCTCCTCCTGCTCCGGCGATGATCACCTCGACACCCCGGCCCGCGGCGCTCTTGGCGTAGTCGAGCATGCGTTGCGGGGTGCGGTGCGCCGAGACCACACCCACCTCGAACGGCACCTCGAACTCGGCGAGCGCATCGGCCGCGTCGGACATCACCGACCAGTCGCTGTCGCTGCCCATGATGAGTCCGACCCTCGGGCCGGATCCGTTTGCGCTAGCCGCCATGTTCATCCCATCCGTCGGTCCACTCGCCGTGCGACAACCAGTGCGCGGCCCGCACCGCACGCTCGCGGAGTTCGTCCATATCCGTGCCGATGATGTTGACGTGCCCGAGTTTTCGGCCGGGCCGTTCGCCCTTGCCGTACAGGTGCACCTTCGCGTCGGGGATCCGCGCGAACAGGTGGTGCAGCCGCTCGTCCATCGACATCGTCGGGGTCTGCGGCGTGCCGAGCACATTGGCCATCACGGCCGCGGGCGCAATGGCCGAAGTGTCGCCGAGCGGGTAGTCCAAGATCGCCCGCAGATGCTGTTCGAACTGGCTGGTGACCGCGCCGTCCATGGTCCAGTGCCCGGAGTTGTGCGGACGCATGGCCAATTCGTTGACCAGCAGTGTGCCGTCGACGGCCTCGAACAGCTCCACGGCCAGCACTCCGACCACACCCAGCTCGTTGGCCACTCGCAGGCCGAGTTCCTGTGCGGCCGAACCGGTTTCGTCGGACAATCCGGGAGCCGGAGCATACACCTCAACGCAGATGCCGTCGCGCTGCACGGTTTCCACCACGGGCCAGGCCGCGCCCTGCCCGAACGGTGAGCGTGCCACCAGCGCGGCCAGCTCGCGACGCATCGCGACACGCTCCTCGGCCAGCACGGGCACGCCGTCGGCCACGTAACCGGCCACAACCTCTCGGGCGGCCGCCAGGTCGTCGGCCATCACCACGCCCTTGCCGTCGTAGCCGCCACGCACGGTTTTGATCACCACCGGACCGTCGACCTGCCGCACGAACTCCTCGACGTCGGAAACCGAGGTGATCTCGGCGAAGCGCGGCACCGGGGCGCCCAAACTGTGCAGTTTGCGACGCATGAGCAGCTTGTCCTGGGCATGCACCAGGGCCTGCGGCGGCGGGTTGACCGTCACCCCTTCGGCCACGAGGGTCTCGAGATGCTCGGTGGGTACGTGTTCGTGATCGAACGTCAGCACCGCTGCGCCGTCCGCCGCCCGACGCAATGCGTCCAGGTCGGTGTGGGAACCGATGACGACATCCGGAGTGACCTGCGCGGCGGATTCATCCGACCCGGCGGACAGCACCCGCAGGGTCTGCCCGAGCGCGATCGCCGCCTGGTGCGTCATCCTCGCGAGCTGGCCTCCGCCGATCATCGCCACTACAGGCGACGCCCCGCTCGCGGGGGTGGAATTCCGTCCGCTCGCGGGCGAAGGCGGCTTCTTGGGAGTTGTCGGCACGCTCCTATGTTGTCATGCGCCGATTCATGTCCTCGTCATGACCGGCGCATTGACCTGCGGTTAAGCTCCCGGGTCCGCAGCGATGCGGCATCGGCACCCGCATTTACGTACACTGCCTAGCTGTGTCCTTCGCCGATGCGACAATCGCTCGATTGCCGCGATTCGTTCGTCCCTACGCCGAGCGGCATCACGAGCTGATCAAGTTCGCGATCGTCGGCGCGACGACGTTTGTCATCGATTCGGCGATCTTCTACACCCTCAAGCTCACGGTGCTCGAGCCCAAGCCGGTCACCGCCAAGATCATCGCCGGCATCGTCGCCGTCATCGCCTCCTACATCCTCAACCGGGAGTGGAGCTTCCAGAACCGCGGCGGCCGCGAGCGCCACCACGAGGCCCTGCTGTTCTTCGCGTTCAGCGGCGTGGGCGTGCTGCTGTCGATGCTGCCGCTGTATTTCTCCAGCTACGTACTGGGACTCCGCGTTCCGGAAGTGTCGCTGACGGTGGAGAACATCGCCGACTTCATCTCGGCGTACATCCTGGGCAATCTGCTGCAGATGGCGTTCCGGTTCTGGGCATTCCGCCGCTGGGTGTTCCCCGACGAGTTCGTCGACAAGCCCGATCTGGCGCTGGAGTCCACGCTCACCGGCGGTGGTTTCGTCGAGGCTTTCGAGGATCATGCCGAGCACAAGTCCGCCACGGTGACACCGCTGCGGCGGCCGATCCGCCGGGCGAAAGCCCGTCAGCTCGGCGACTCTTCAGACCCCAGGGTGTCGAAGACTTCGTGATACAGCAGTGAGTGCACCTGCTCCACGCGCGGAATGTCGTTGAATTCCAGGGGATCCTGCGACGCCGATTCGATGATCAGCGTGCCGGTGCGCAACATGCGGTCGGTCAACCCATGCCGGAACTCGACGCTGTTGATCCGCGCGAGCGGGATGTCGATGCCCGAGCGGGTCAACAGGCCATGGCGGAACATCACCCGCCGGTCGGTGATGACGAAGTGCGTGGTCCACCAGGTCAGGAACGGCCAGACCGTGAGCCAGCCGACGACGATGAGCCAGATCGCCCCGATCACGATGAACAGCACATTCTTGGCGGTCGCCTGCCAGTCCGTGGCGTTGACCACCGCAGCGACGAACGCCGATGCCGCGCTGGCCAGGACCAGGACCAGGACCGCACCGATCAGACGTTTCCAGTGCGGATGCCGATGCAGCACCACCTGCTCGTCGTTGGCCAGCACATTCTCCGGGTAACCCACGGCAGCACTCTACGGCTCATCTGACCGCAGGTGCGTGATGTCACCGGCCGACACCGTGGCCCGTTCGGTGCCGGTGTCGATGATCAGCCGCCCGATAGCGTCGACGTCGACGGCCGTGCCCACCAGCTCGTTGTCCCCCGGCAGAATTGCGCGGACCCCGCTACCGATGGTGACGCTGCGTGCGCGGTAGTCGGCGGCCAGCTTCGGATCGGAAGCGCGCCAGCCGGCGAACCGCGCGGCCAGGTGCCGGAGCAATGCCTGAGCCAGCGGGTTGCGGTCCACGGTCGCCGCGCCGAGCTGCGACAGCGAGGTGGCGCGCGGGTCCGGGGCCTCCTCGGCGGTCATCGACACGTTGAGGCCGAGCCCGACCACGACGACCGGTGCCGGCGATGCCACCTCGGCCAGAATTCCCGCGAGTTTCCCGCCCGCCGGGCCGACCAGAACGTCATTCGGCCATTTCAGGCCGACGCGCACACCGGTGACCTCGGCGACGGCGTCGACGACGGCGACACCGGTGGCCAGCGGCAGCCAGCCCCACCTGTCCGTCGGCACCCCCGACGCGTCGACCCCGACCGACAAGGCCAACTGCGAACGCGCCGGCGCCGACCACTGCCTGCCATGCCTGCCGCGCCCGGCGCGCTGGTATTCGGCCAGCAACACCGCGCCCGCGATCGCCTCACCGCCGGCCGCGCGGGCCAGCAGGTCGGCATTGGTGGATCCGGTTTCCTCGACGATGTCGAGACGACGCCAGGGCTCCCGCAATCCGGCGCGCAGGGATACGACGTCGAGCGGCGGGCGGTTCGGCTGGCGATCATCCATGGGCCGTCAGCTTATTCGCACCCGCGGTGGGCTACCGCTTGGCCAGGTTGGCCGCCACCTCCTGATGCCAAAGCTCGTTGGCGTGGGTGGTGTCGACCTCTTGCTCGAACCGGGCCGTCATGTCCGGCGCGACGTCGGCGACATCGACGTAGAACTGCTCGTACCACCGGCGATGGTGGTAGACCGGGCCGTCTTCCTCGGTCAGCAGTGGATTGTCGATGCGTGTCTTGTTCTTCCAGATCTCGACGTCTTCCATGAAGCCGTCCCCGAAAGACCGGCTCATCGCGGCGGCGAGCTTGTCGGCTTTCTCCGCGGGCAGCCCGGGATTCCGTTGAACCGCGACGCCCCACTGCAACACGAACGAGTCGTGTGTCACCGGGTAGTGACAGTTGATCAGGGCAACCTCCACGGTGAAATCCGGGGCGAGGTCGTTGTGCAGCCAGTTGATCATGTACGCGGGGCCGAAATACGTTGCCTCCGAACGCAGATAGGTGCCGTCCCAGAGTTCGCGGGTGGCATAGTCCGGGCGCGGTTTGGACTCCATGAACTGGCTCGCGGTGTGGCCTTCGATGACGTTCTTGAAGTAGGTCGGGTAGGCGTGGTGAATGTAGAAGAAGTGCGCCATGTCGACGTTGTTGTCGACGATCTCGCGGCAGTGCGAGCCCTCGATGAGGATCGAATTCCACTGCCACGGTGACCAGACACCGTCCTGGTAGCCCTCGATGGTGGGCGGGATCAGCTCGTCGGTCGGGGTTGAGCCTTCCGGGTCGTGCCACACCAGCAGCTGACCGTTGACCTCACAGGTGTGCCATTTGCGGGTGCGCGCCAAACGCGGGGTGCGCTTGGCGTAGGGAACCAGCTTGCACTTTCCGTCGCCGCCCCAGCGCCAGTCGTGGAACGGGCAGGCCAGGTTGTCCTCCTTGACCGTACCCATCGACAGGTCGCCGCCCATGTGCCGGCAGTACGAATCGAGCACGTGCAGTTCGCCGGCGGAGTCGGCATAGACGACGAGCTTGCCGCCGAACGCCTCGATGCCGTGCGGCTGCCCGTCGCGGAACGTGTCGGCGAGCCCCACGCAGTGCCAGCCGCGGGCGAATCGCGTCATCTCCGCGCCGGCGTCGATTTCCCGGATGTCACTCATATGTCTTGCCTAACATGTCTTTGACCGCCAGGTGGCTGAACAGCATGCTGGTTCCGATCGGATTTCCGCCGCCCGGATAGGCGGTGCCGCTCGGGGCGGCCATGGTGTTGCCCGCCGCGTACAGTCCGGCGATCACCTGCCCTTCGGCATCGAGTACCCGGGCCGCGGTATCCGTACGCAACCCGCCCTTCGTGCCGAGGTCGGAGATACCGAATGCGGCGGCGTGGAACGGGCCTTTCTCGATCGCGACGAGCGGGGACGCGCCGCCGGAGAACGCGCGGTCGTAGGCCTCGTCGCCCCGCCCGAAATCTTCATCGGTGCCGCCGGCGACGAAACCGTTGAAGCGCTCCACCGTGGCGATCAATTTGTCGGCGGGCACACCGATCTTGGTGGCCAGCTCTTCGAGAGTGTCGGCGGTGTGCCACAGCCCGGCGTCGACGTATTGCCCAGTGTCGACCATCGAGACGTTGGTGGCCTTGACCGGCGGAACCTCACCCTCACGATCGTCGTAGATCATCCAGAACGGCAACGTCATCGAACCGTCGGCAAGTCGTGGCAGGATCGCCCGGCCGATTCGGTCGTAGGCCGCCGACTCGTTGACGAAACGCGCTCCGTTCTGGTCGACGAAGATTCCGCCGGTGAACCACAGCGCGAAGGCCGAGCGCCCGTCGGGGTGCGTCAGGCCCGGCGACCACCAGGCCTGGTCCATCAGGTCCACGTCGGCGCCGATGGCCATCGCGGCCTGATGCGCGCGTCCCAGGTTGGCCGGCGGCCCCATGGTGTCGCGGGCGACGCCGGGCACACCGTACTCGCGGCGCAGCTCGTCGTTGCCTTCGAAGCCGCCTGCCGCGAGCAGCACGCCGCGGCGGGCCCGGATCGCCTGCCGTTCGCCGTCGGTTTCGACGATCGCACCGGTCACCACGCCGTCCTCGACCACCAACTCGACCAACGGGGTGTTGAGGCGAAGCGAGGAGCTCGGGTACTGCTCAATGGCTTTCAGGAACCGGGCGATCAACGCGCGGCCGCCGATGAAGTAGTCATCGGGCTGCTCGGCACCGAGGCGGTCGGCGTCGAGCGGCCCGCGGACCAGCTCGCGCAAGTGCGGGGCTTTCTCCACCTTGAGCGGGCGGGCCGCGATATGGCGTTGTCCGTCGGTCCGGGCCTTGGGCGCCTTGCCGAAGTAGTCCGGCCACGGCATCGGGGCAAACTTCAGATGGTCGTCGGCTTCCAGGTACTCGATCAGCCCGGCACCGCCGCGGACGTAGGTTTCCTGTAGTTCCCGCGGGGTCCGGTCGCCGACGACGGCGTGGTAGTACTCCAGCGCGTCCTCGACGGTGTCGTCGGTGCCGGCTCGTCGGAGCACCGGGTTGCACGGGAACCACACCCCGCCGCCACCGGAATACGCTGTGGTGCCGCCGAATTTGTCGCTGGCTTCGACCAGGATCACCGACAGGCCCTCGCGGGCCGCGGTGTAGGCACCCGTCACGCCGCCGCCACCCGATCCGGCGATCAGGACGTCACACTGGTCATCCCACTTCATAGGTAACGCTGCCTCCCATACTGCGCGAACTCGGCGTCCAGCGACTGCTTGTCATCGTCGCCCATGGCCCGATACACGGGCGTTCCCCGTCCCGCCCACCGGTACACCACCTCGTCGGTGTGCCAACGTTGTGTCTGCAGTTCACGTTTGAGCACCTTGTTCGACCCGGTGACCGGCAGGTTCTTCGACACCCGCAGGAACCGTGGAATTCCCTTGGTGCCCAGGTCTTCCTGGGCGGCCAAGTAGGCCACGAAATCCGCGGCGTCGAAGCCGTCGGGATCGGCCACCTCGATCGCGGCCATCACCTGATCGCCCGAACGCGGATCGGGCACCGCGTACACACCGGCGGCCACCACCTCGGGATGGCGACGCAGGACGCGCTCGATGTTCAGTGCCGAGGTGTTTTCACCGTCCACCCGGATCCAGTCGCCGCGCCGGCCGGCGAAGTAGATGAACCCGGCCGCGTCGAGGTAGCCGAGATCACCGGTCCAGTACCAGCCGTTGCGGATACGTTCGGCGTTGGCCTCGTCGTTGCGGTAGTAGCCCTCGAAGGTGCGGGTGCCGAGTTTGTCGACGATCTCTCCGACCGCGTCGTCAGGGTTGAGAACACGTCCGTGCTCATCGAGAACCGCTGGCACACAGTCGTTCAGCGATTCAGGGTCGACGATCGCGACACCTTGATGCGCGGGCCTGCCGAGCGCGCCCGGCGGCATGTCCGGGGCGAGCACCACTGCCCCACCGCCTTCGCTGGAGCCGTAACCTTCGAACAGTTCGGCGTCGAACCGGCGACGGAACTCGTTCTGGTCATCGGGTGAGGCCTCGGTGCCGAAACCGCGGACCAACGGGTTGTCGGCGTCGTCTGGTTGCGCGGGGGTGGCCATCAGGTAGCCGAGTGCCTTGCCCACGTAGGTGAAGAACGTGGCGCCGAAATACCGTACGTCCGGCAGGAATCCGGACGCCGAGAACGAGGGCGTCAGGCACACGGTGGCACCGACCGTCAGCGCCGGAACCCACAGCGCCATGATGGCGTTGCCGTGGAACAGCGGCATGCAGCAGTACTCCACGTCGTGACGCACGTGGCCGAACTTCTCGGCGGCCGCGTAGCCGATGCGGGCCAGTCGACCCTGGCTGCAGATGACGGCCTTGGAGGCACCCGTGGTGCCCGAGGTGAACAGCAGCAGCATCAGGGAATCCTCGGTGACCCCGGGGGCGACCGACGGAGTGACGCGATGCGCGGCGAGCTGTGCCGCATAGTCCGGGCCGTCGACCACCAGAAACCGCTCCGGCGCCAACCCGAGGTCGAGCCCACTCAGACGCTGGGCACCGGCGGTGTCGGTGACGATCAATTGGCAATCGGCAAGCCGGATTTCGGCTGCCATCTCCGCGGCGCCACGGGTCGGGTTGATGCCGACGATGGTCGCCCCGGCCAGCGCGGCGCCGCCCAGCCAGAAGACGAAGTCCGGCACGTTGTCCAGCAGCACGCCGATGTGCAACGGGCCATCGATGCGCATGGCCTGCGCCAGCGCGCCACGCGCGGCGGATTCGGCGATCACCTCGTCCCACGTCCAGTCCCGGTCACGGGTGCGCAGGCCGAGGTGTTGGTCACCGACCCGATCGAGCAGCAGCGACGCGATGTCAGTCCGGACCTCAGGCATGGGCTTGGGCGGCGGCGCGCTTCTGGTCGATGTAGGCCTGCGGCAGGTCTTCCTGGCTCAGCTTGGTCACGCTGACCGGACCGGTCTGATAGGCGTCCTCACCGAGGATGAGGCCGTCGGCGTCGATCGGCCAGTTGATCAGCTGACGGAACAGCAGCAGGTAATCGCCTTCCGGGTCCTCGACGTCGACGCCGATCGCCTGGGCCGCCGCGCCCGGGTAGATCATCTTCATCCAGCCTTCGGTCATCACCAGATCATCGTCGACGGCCAGGCGATCGATCTCGAAAACGAGGTGGTTGGCACCGCTGGCCACGAAGGCCTCGTAATAGGCACGCACGCCTTCGGTGGTCTTGGGGCCCATGTCGGCATTGGCATACCAGAAGTGGTAGTCCGGATTCGGCGCCAAGGTGGCCATGAGCCGTTCCATGTCGGGCTCAGCCTCGGCCTTCATGTGCTCAAGGACGATGCCCAGCACCTGTCGATGCCGCTCGTCGGTGGTGACGGCCAGGCGTTCTTCGACGGGAACCCAGGTCTTGGTCGGATCGATGATGGCCATGTCGGGCCTCCTTGTCTGTTGCGGGCTGCATCGCAATCTTTGGCCAATCAGGTGATCCCGGTCACCCGCTACACGTCGGTCTATCACGCGAATTCACCCGACAGTTGTCGGCCGGGATCGAGCTGCGCCTGCCGACTGGCCAGTTATGACACGCGCATCGCTATACGGCGTGCCATAGGTGGCCACTCGCCGGCGAGGCCCGGCACCTACAGCAGATCCGCGTCGGCCAGCTCGGCCGACGACATCGCGATCCGCCGGACCATCAGCACCAGCGTGCCCAGGAAGCGGTCCACCGGATCCTCGAAATCCCACCCCATCGCGGCCTGCACCCGCGCCAACCGGGCCGCGACCGTGCTGTGGTGCACGTGCAGTTCGGCGGCCGTCCGCCGCAACGAGCCGTAGACGAAGAACGCCTCGGTGGTCTGCACGTCGAGATCTCCGGCGGGCGTCGCCGCAATCTCGTTGATACGGGCCACATCTCGATTGCGTCGCACCCGGTCGATCGGGAGGTCGGCCAGCAGCTCCAGCGAGCTGAGCCGCTCATGAGCCACCACCCGCCTACCGAATCCGGTGGACGACGCGAAGCGGAGCGCACGCACGGCTTCATGCCATGAGGTCGACGCGCTGAACGCGCTGCCCACCGATCCGATGCCGATCCACGGGCCCGACGCGGTTCCGGTGTTCACCACCGCCGGGAACTGTTCGACGATGACGCGCTCCAGACGATCCGAAAGCTCGGTCATGTCGAACGATCCCTGGCACACGATCGCGGTGGCGTTGCCGATCACCGCCGACCGCACGGTCGGCGCGGCCAGCTCACCGGTGATGAGGCGGACCGTCTCCCGCGGCGAATGCCCCGATGCCGCCAGCACGCACGTGGGCCTGTTCTCGTCGAGACCCAGGAGCCGGATCGCCCGGGCGCGGTCTTCGCGGTGTTCTTTGGCCGAG
Source organism: Mycobacterium syngnathidarum (assembly GCF_001942625.1). Taxonomy (GTDB): domain Bacteria; phylum Actinomycetota; class Actinomycetes; order Mycobacteriales; family Mycobacteriaceae; genus Mycobacterium; species Mycobacterium syngnathidarum. Next base: position 60,908 of record NZ_MLCL01000084.1, on the reverse strand, counting down.
AGCACGACCTCCAGCAGTGCGGGGTCGCCCAGATGCGGGGTCCCGCTCACCCCGGTCCGCGCGGCGAGGCGGACCACCAGTCGCCGCAGCCGATCGAGCAGGACAGCATCCAGCGGATGTCCGGGCCCGTCACGCTGTACCCAGACGACGGTCTCGTCGCCCTCCGGCACCGGCGGGGCCCCGGGTTCGATCGGGTCGAGGCGCCCGGATGCGTCGTAGCGGACGACGGTGCCGCCCGGCCACCGGACACCGACCGGGCATCCGGCGATCAGCGCGGCAAACCGCACGGCCGCGTCGACGTTGACCTCCTGCTCCTCCATCGCGTCGAATTGCGCGACGAGCCGCAGCACCGATGCAGGATCGGTGCCCAGTTCGGACAGCACGAGCGGCCCGGTGGTCATGGTCGAGAGCGTAGGCCCACGTCCTGGCGCGGCGTCAGGCCACAGCACACTGCGCCCACCACAGTGACGCGCGCCACGTCCACCTCTCTTAGACCAGTCTTAGGGTTACCGATAGCATCTGACCCATGACGAGCGTTACCGAGCCGTCCGCCGAGCACCAGGTGGACATCCACACCACTGCAGGCAAGCTGGCCGATCTGAAGAGGCGGGCTGAGGAGACGCTGCATCCCGTCGGCGAAGCTGCCGTGGAGAAGGTCCACGCCAAGGGCAAGCTGACGGCCCGCGAGCGCATCCTCGCACTGCTCGACGAGGGGTCGTTCGTCGAACTCGACGCGCTGGCCAAGCACCGCAGCACCAACTTCGGCCTGGAGAGCAACCGGCCGCTGGGCGACGGTGTGATCACCGGCTACGGCACCATCGACGGCCGCGACGTCTGCATCTTCAGCCAGGACGCCACCGTGTTCGGCGGCAGCCTCGGTGAGGTTTACGGCGAGAAGATCGTCAAGGTCCAGGAGCTGGCCATCAAGACCGGCCGCCCGTTGATCGGCATCAACGACGGCGCCGGCGCCCGCATCCAGGAGGGTGTGGTCTCGCTCGGCCTGTACAGCCGGATCTTCCACAACAACATCAAGGCCTCGGGTGTCATCCCGCAGATCTCGCTGATCATGGGTGCCGCGGCCGGTGGCCACGTCTACTCCCCCGCGCTGACCGACTTCGTCGTCATGGTCGACCAGACCAGCCAGATGTTCATCACCGGCCCGGACGTCATCAAGACGGTCACCGGTGAGGACGTCACCATGGAGGAGTTGGGCGGCGCCCACACTCATATGGCCAAGTCCGGCACCGCGCACTACGTCGCCTCCGGTGAGCAGGACGCCTTCGAGTACGTCCGGGACCTGCTGAGCTACCTGCCCCCGAACAACTACGCCGAGCCGCCGCACTACCCGGTGCCCGTGGCGGAGGGCTCGGTCGAGGAGAACCTGACCGACGAGGACATCGAGCTCGACACGCTGATCCCGGATTCCCCGAATCAGCCGTACGACATGCATGAGGTCATCACCCGCATCCTCGACGACGACGAGTTCCTCGAGGTGCAGGCCGGTTACGCGGGCAACATCGTGGTCGGCTTCGGCCGGGTCGACGGGCGCCCGGTCGGCATCGTGGCCAACCAGCCCACCCAGTTCGCCGGCTGCCTCGACATCAACGCCTCGGAGAAGGCCGCCCGGTTCATCCGGACCTGTGACTGCTTCAACATCCCGATCGTCCTGCTGGTCGACGTTCCCGGCTTCCTGCCCGGCACCGACCAGGAGTTCAACGGCATCATCCGGCGCGGCGCCAAGCTGCTCTACGCCTACGGTGAGGCCACGGTCGCCAAGGTCACCGTCATCACCCGTAAGTCCTACGGCGGCGCGTACTGCGTGATGGGTTCCAAGGACATGGGCGCCGACGTGGTCGTCGCCTGGCCGACGGCGCAGATCGCGGTGATGGGCGCATCGGGCGCGGTGGGCTTCGTGTACCGCCAGCAGCTCAAGGAGGCGGCCAAGGACGGCCAAGATGTCGATGCGCTGCGTCTGGAGTTGCAGCAGACCTACGAGGACACGCTGGTCAACCCGTACATCGCGGCCGAGCGCGGCTACGTCGACGCGGTCATCCCGCCGTCGCACACCCGCGGCTACGTGGCCAACGCACTGCGGCTGCTGGAGCGCAAGATCATCCAGATGCCGCCGAAGAAGCACGGGAACATTCCACTGTGAGCGGGGCGAACGATTCAGCTGCTGTGAGTGACGCCGTTACCGAAACCGAGGCTCAGGACGAGCCGAAGACCGACCACGAGGCCCACATCAAGGTGCTGCGCGGTGAGCCCACCGATGAGGAGATGGCCGCGCTGATGGCTGTCCTCAGCAGTGCAGGCGGCGGTGCCGAGGAACCCGTGGTGCGTGACCGCAACATGTGGGGACACCCGGTGGACAAGTTGCGCTACTCGATCTTCAGCTGGCAGCGGGTGACCCTCCTCGAGCGCACCCACATGCGGCGCTAGTGAGCGGCTAGATGACCCGGGTCGTCCTGGGTTCGGCATCGACGGGCCGGCTTGGCGTTCTGCGCCAGGCCGGCCTCGATCCGTTGGTGGTGGTTTCCGGTGTCGACGAGGACGCCGTGTTGGCGTCGTTGGCCGGTGCCCCGCCTGAGCAGATGGTGAGCGGGCTCGCCGCGGCCAAGGCCGACGAGGTGTTCGCACACCTGCCCGCGGCGGTCGCCGGTGACTGCGTCGTGATCGGCTGTGACTCGATGCTGCTTCTCGACGGGCAGTTGTGTGGCAAGCCAGGAGATGTCGGCACCGCTGGACGGCAGTGGCGGGCGATGGCGGGCCGGACGGCCCAGCTGTACTCCGGCCATGCCGTGCTGGTGGTCCGTGACGGGTCGGTCGTCCATCGCGCCGCCGACACCGGCATCACCGCGGTTCGTTTCGGCTCACCCACCGAAGCTGACCTGCAGGCCTATCTCAGCAGCGGCGAACCACTCGGTGTCGCAGGCGGTTTCACGCTTGACGGCCTGGGCGGCTGGTTCATCGACGGCATCGACGGCGACCCGTCCAATGTGATCGGGTTGAGCCTGCCGCTGCTGCGCCGAATGCTGGCCGCGGCCGGTCTGTCGGTGGCGCAGCTCTGGAAAAGTTCGGCGGACACTGCCTAAGCCGTACGTGCAACTCGCGCCCTTCTGGCCGAACCAGCCGTGGCGATGCGCACCGCCTCTTTCGACGCGCGACGGATCAGTTCCATCTCGACTCGTACGAAATTCTGGCGTCGGCCGGCTCCGATCGTCTTGCTTCCGGCACTGAGCCGGTGCACCCACGCATCAGGTTCGATCATCGTGTGTTCCCACGCCTGCGCATCGCGCCAGTCGTGGATGCCGACCGCTTCGGCCTCGCTTCGCAGCACCGCGCCGAGTTCGCGATCGAGCAGTTGGCGCACCGCATCAGCGCCCCGCCACGGGTCGTTGATGAGCCAGGAATGGTAGGCGCCTGGTATCCGGTAGAGCGTCGCGTCGGCTTCATCCGCCAGTTCCAGGGCGCACTCGAACGGCACGATTCCGTCGCTTTCCCCGTGCAGCACCATCGTCGGAATTTCCCGGTCGCGCAGGCGTCGCAGCAGCGCGGCGCATTTACCGGATCGCATCATGGCACGCGCGGCGCCGATGAACCCGGTGTGCGGCAGCATCCGGCCCATCGACACCGCAGTCAGCATTCGCAGGTACCGGTTGACGGCCGCGACTTTCACCAAGATCGGGTCGCGATACAAGTCGGAGACGGCCCCGGCCACCGTGCGCATCATCAGTCGCGGTGAGCGCATGGTGGTCTCCAGCGCGGCATCGAACGAAGCACCTGCCGCGGCATCGATGAGAAGTGCCGCAAGCACCCGCTCGGGCGCGGTCGCGGCGAGCTGTATGACTATCCGACCGCCCATCGAGTGGCCGCAGAAGACGGCCCGCCGAACCCCGAGCACATCGAGCGTGCGCCGAACCAGATCGGTTCGGTCATTCAATTCGTCTGCCTCACAAGGCAAATCGACGGTGTCTCCATGCCCGGCGACGTCGATCGCAATAACGAGGAATCCCAGTGCGGCGATGCGGTTCAGCAGCCGCAGGTAGTGGCGGCGGTTCAGGCCGAGACCGTGCAAGAACACCATCGGCACGCCGCGACCACCGATCGATACGCCCACCTGAAGTCCGTCCTCGAGGTCGAGCACGTGATGCTCGAACCATGCTCTGCGACCTGCGAGATCGGTTGCCACCGTGTTCATCCCGGCTCCTTCTGTGTGGAGCGGGTGTACCCCGGCGCGGCATTTGTAAACACCCGGGGCGCCGTACCCGTTGCGACTCAAGCAGTTCGGTTCCGCTCCGCCATTGCCCGCAACTTTCGGTGCCCGCCGGTGCGCGCAGTGATCAAATTGCAACCTTTTTGTGTGGCGCCACGCCGCGTCGATGTCGCGAATAGTCTCAACCACTGGTTGACACTGGGCCGATGCCAGTCGAAGAAACAATGTGGGATGTTCGCGTGGCACGCGACTTCGAGACATGCGACCTGGAGCGGCTGCGCGCCGCATTCGCCGACATCATCGCCAAACGCCTGTCGCCGGGTAAGCGGCTGCTGCGCGTGGTGACCTGGTCTCAGAACGGCGGCTCTCTCTTCCGCGCCAACAATGGCGCCCGCCGCTTTGCCGTGGCCTACGAGGTCGCGTTCACCGCGTAGCCGGTGATACGCCCGGTCCGGACACTGCTCCGCCACCGATACCGGGACCGACGGTACGCTCTTGGTGTGCCGCTGCCTGCAGATCCCAGCCCAACTCTTGCCGAGTACGCCCATCCGGAGCGCCTGGTCACCGCCGACTGGCTGGCCAGCAACCTGGGTCGGCCCGGTTTGGCCATCGTCGAGTCCGACGAGGATGTCCTGCTCTATGACACCGGCCACATTCCGGGCGCGGTCAAAATCGACTGGCACCTCGACCTCAACGATCCCAATGTGCGCGACTACATCAACGGTGAGCAGTTCGCCGAGTTGATGGACCGCAAGGGCATCGGCCGCGACGACACCGTCGTCATCTACGGCGACAAGAGCAACTGGTGGGCCGCGTACGCGCTGTGGGTGTTCACCTTGTTCGGCCACCCCGATGTGCGCCTGCTCGACGGCGGGCGCGACCTGTGGGTCTCCCAAAGCCGTGACACCACCCTTGAGGTGCCCATCCGCCAGTCCAGCGGTTACCCGGTGGTGGAACGCAACGACGCCCCGATCCGCGCCTATCGAGACGACGTGCTCGCCATCCTCGGTAAGCAGCCGTTGATCGACGTCCGCTCGCCCCAGGAGTACACCGGCGAGCGCACCCACATGCCCGACTACCCCGAAGAGGGCGCGTTGCGCGGCGGGCACATCCCCACCGCCAAGTCGATCCCGTGGGGCAAGGCCGCCAGAGACAACGGGCAGTTCCGCAGCCGCGCCGAACTCGCGGAGCTCTACGGCTTCCTCAAACCCGACGACGAGACGGTGGTGTACTGCCGGATCGGCGAGCGCTCCAGCCACACCTGGTTCGTGCTGACCCACCTGCTCGGGCTGCCCGGCGTGCGCAACTACGACGGCTCGTGGACCGAATGGGGCAACGCAGTGCGGGTCCCGGTGGCCGTCGGCCCCGATGCAGGCCAGGCCCCAGGCGCCTCATGAGTTCGATGCCGGCCGCCCTGGCAGAGGTCGTCTCCGACTTCCAGGAGGTGGCCGGCCAGGACAAGCTCCAGCTGCTGTTGGAGTTCGCCAACGAGCTGCCGCCCTTGCCGAGTCATCTCGAAGAGGCGGCCATGGAACCCGTTCCGGAGTGCCAGTCGCCGTTGTTTCTCGACGTCGACGCCTCCGACCGGGACAAGGTGCGGTTGTTCTTCAGCGCGCCACCGGAGGCGCCGACGACACGCGGGTTCGCCGCGATCCTTGCTGCCGGCCTGGACGGCCAGCCTGCCGATGACATCCTGGCGGTGCCCGACGACTTCTACACCGCACTGGGCCTGGCCGCGTTGATCAGCCCACTGCGACTGCGGGGTATGTCGGCGATGCTGACGCGGATCAAGCGGCGGTTGCGTGGGGCCTGACCGGCCGCACGGATTCGTCCGCCCCAGTCCTTTACCCGCAACTGTGATCCGTTCCGCTCCAGCCGGATTCACAATCGCACAGCGCGACAGGAATGGCCAGATGTGCCCGACGTTGCGCGAACCTACCGATCGGCGCGAGCCCGCTCAACAGCGGCGATGCGGCCATGGGCGGAAATCGGCCAAAACCTACTCACCGGTAACCGATACCGGATTGGGAAGCCTCAAGGTGCGCCGCATAAACTGCCCGCGATAGATTCTTAAAGACGTTTCTTAGAGAACTGCCGAGGAGGCACCGTGGCCAACCACGCCAGCTCAAAGATCTCCAAGGTGCTGGTCGCCAATCGCGGGGAGATCGCGGTCCGGGTGATCCGTGCCGCCAAAGACGCCGGACTTACCAGCGTGGCCGTGTATGCCGAGCCGGACGCCGACGCACCGCACGTGCGGCTCGCCGACGAAGCTTTCGCCCTGGGGGGACAGACCTCAGCCGAGTCCTACCTGGTCTTCGAAAAGATCCTGGACGCCGCAGCGAAGTCCGGCGCGAACGCCATCCACCCGGGCTACGGCTTCCTGTCGGAGAACGCCGACTTCGCCCAGGCCGTGCTCGATGCGGGGTTGATCTGGATCGGGCCGAGCCCGCAGTCCATCCGCGATCTCGGTGACAAGGTCACCGCGCGCCACATCGCCGCCCGCGCGCAGGCACCGCTGGTGCCGGGCACCCCGGATCCGGTCAAGGACGCCGACGAGGTCGTGGCGTTCGCCAAGGAGTACGGCGTGCCGGTCGCGATCAAGGCCGCCTTCGGCGGTGGCGGCCGCGGCATGAAGGTGGCCCGCACCATCGAGGAGATCCCCGAGCTGTTCGAGTCGGCGACCCGTGAGGCCGTCGCCGCGTTCGGTCGCGGCGAGTGCTTCGTCGAGCGCTACCTGGACAAGCCGCGCCACGTCGAGGCCCAGGTGATCGCCGATACGCACGGCAACGTCGTCGTCGCCGGTACCCGCGACTGCTCGCTGCAGCGCCGCTTCCAGAAGCTGGTCGAGGAGGCCCCGGCCCCGTTCCTCACCGACGCGCAGCGCAAGGAGATCCACGAGTCGGCCAAGCGGATCTGCAAGGAGGCCGGATACTACGGCGCCGGCACCGTCGAGTACCTGGTCGGCCAGGACGGCCTGATCTCCTTCCTTGAGGTCAACACCCGTCTGCAGGTGGAACACCCGGTCACCGAGGAGACCTCGGGCATCGACCTGGTGCTGCAGCAGTTCAAGATCGCCAACGGCGAAGCCCTGGACATCACCGAGGATCCGACCCCGCGCGGCCACTCGTTCGAGTTCCGGATCAACGGTGAGGACGCCGGCCGCGGCTTCCTGCCCGCGCCCGGCCCGGTGACCAAGTTCGAGCCCCCGACGGGCCCCGGTGTCCGCATGGACTCCGGTGTGGAGTCCGGTTCGGTGATCGGCGGCCAGTTCGACTCGATGCTGGCCAAGCTGATCGTCACCGGCGCCACCCGCGAAGAGGCCCTGGCCCGCTCGCGCCGTGCGCTGGCCGAGTTCAACGTGGAGGGCCTCGCGACGGTCATCCCGTTCCACCGGGCCGTGACCGCCGACCCCGCCTTCATCGGTGACGGCGAGAAGTTCGACGTGCACACCCGCTGGATCGAGACCGAGTGGGACAACACCGTCGAGCCGTTCACCGGCGGGGACCCGATCGAGGAAGAGGACACCATTCCTCGCCAGACCGTGGTCGTCGAGGTCGGCGGACGCCGCCTCGAGGTGTCGCTGCCCGGTGACCTGGCGCTCGGTGGTGGTGGCGGTGGCGCTGCCGCCGGTGTCGTGCGCAAGAAGCCCAAGGCCCGCAAGCGTGGCGGCGCAGGCGGCGCAGCGGCCTCAGGCGATTCGGTGACCGCACCGATGCAGGGCACCGTGGTCAAGGTGGCCGTCGAAGAAGGCCAGGAAGTGGCCGCGGGTGACCTCGTGGTGGTGCTGGAGGCCATGAAGATGGAGAACCCGGTGACGGCCCACAAGGACGGTGTCATCACCGGTCTGGCCGTCGAAGCCGGTGCCGCCATCACCCAGGGCACCGTGATCGCCGAAATCAAGTAGATCTTTCGCCCCGAGTGGCCACTTGTGGCACGGATTCTGTTGAATCTTGTGTCATAAGTGGCCATTCGGCATTTCTGAGTTCGGCACCGTGGAGGTCTTGTGGAACCTGTGGAGATCAACAACGGCCAGTGGTATCTGCGCGGGCTGCGCGCCGATGACCGGGTCGACGACCGGCCGGCACTCACCGACTTGGGCGAGGACGACTTGGACTACGTTCACGACGCCGCAGACGGCTGGGCCGACGACACCCGCTACACCTGGGCTGTGTGCGAACCGACCACCGGTGAACTGCTCGCCGAGGTCATCCTCGATCCCGTCACCGGTTTCCTGAGCAGCCGGGGCCGCCCTGGCTTCGAGGATGCCGCTGCCATCTCGGAGGACACCGTGCGGCGCTACGCCACGCAGGTGCTCGGACTGGAGGTGCACACGTGAGCACGCCCGCAAGCCCCAAAGTCGTCACGGTCACCGGTGCCGCCGGCCAGATCGGCTACGCCGCGCTGTTCCGCATCGGGGCGGGTGCCCTGCTCGGTCGCGACGTCCCGGTCAAGCTGCGGCTGCTGGAACTGCCGTCGGCGATCCGCGCGGCCGAAGGCGTGGTCATGGAACTGGTCGACAGCGCGTTCGACGGGCTGGTCGACATCGAGATCCATGACGATCCGGTGCGGGCGTTCGACGGTGTCGACGTCGCACTTCTGGTCGGGGCCAGGCCACGCAGCAAAGGCATGGAACGTGCTGACCTGTTGGCCGCGAACGCCGCGATCTTCGCCGAGTCCGGCAAGGCGCTGAACTCCGGCGCGGCCGGTGATGTGCGCATCGTCGTGGTCGGCAATCCGGCGAACACCAACGCCTTGGTGGCCTCGGCCCACGCCCCCGACATCCCCGCCGAGCGGTTCACCGCGCTCACCCGGCTCGACCACAACCGCGCCGTCGCCGCCCTGGCTGCGCACGCCGGCGTGCACGTCACCGACGTGTCGCGGGTGACGGTGTGGGGCAACCACTCGCCGACCATGTACCCGGACATCTTCCACGCGGTCATCGACGGGCGGCCGGGTTCCGACTACGCGGCCGACACCGATTGGCTCACCCAGGAGTTCATCCCGGCCGTCGCCGCCCGCGGCACCGCGATCATCGAAGCTCGTGGCACCTCTTCGGCCGCGTCGGCCGCCAACGCGGCCATCGACCACGTCCGCGATTGGGTCGACGGCACCGACCCCGACGACTGGACATCGGTGGCCCTGCCCTCCCCCGGCGTCTACGGAGTGCCGGAAGGGGTGGTCGCCTCGCTGCCGGTGCGCGCGGTGGACGGCGCGTGGCAGATCGTGGAGGGTCTGGAGGTCAACGAATTCTCCCGGGCCCGAATCGACGCGTCGGTGGCCGAGTTACTCGAGGAGCGCCACGCTGTCGAACAGCTCGGCCTGCTCTAGCAGTCAGCGTTCATCGATGTCGAGGCCGGTGGCCAGGTCAGCGCATTCGACGGCGATGACGTCGTCGCGGCCACCGAGAAACGCCCGGGCCCCCTGGTCGCCGTGCAATGTCGCGGTCAGCTCGGCGAGGTGCCTGCGGGCCATCACGACGGGGTGACCGGGGCGGCCGCCGTAAACGGCACGGGCCAGACCCGAATCGGAGCCGCGTGCCGCACCCAGGACCCGTGCCACCACCTCGGCGCCGACATCGGGGGTGTCTACGGTGTGCAAGACGGCCCAGCCGGCCGGGCCGATGGCCGCCAGCCCGTCGCGCACCGATGCGCTCATGCCGTCGGCCCAGCGGGTGGCCACCACCGCGCGGGCGGGCGCGGGCACCTCGACCACCGCCGCACCCAGCACCACGATCACCTCGTCGCAGCCGCCCCCGGCGAGCGCGGCGACGGCCCGAGCAAGCCAATCCCCTTCTTCGGCAAGAACTTTCGGCATCCCGAACCGACTCCCTGCCCCGGCGGCCAGCAACACCCCGGCAACTGCATCGGAGTTCGGCATCCCAACAGTCTGACCTGGAACCATAAGAATCCACTCAGACGATTGTCCGCCGACATTGATCGCGGTAGGGTCCGTTACAGGTTGAGTTCACAGCCGCAGCGGGCGTCATCGACATACGCGCGGGGACTCCCACCGTTGTCGATCGACGCCGCACCAACAGAACGAATACATGTATTCCGACTGATGGAGCTACCGATGACCGCTATTTCGACGAGCGTACCGATCGACCGGACCGACGATTCGCCGGCCGCCTTCGCCACCCGCTGGCTGCCGCCGTCAACGGCGGTGATCAGCGCCCGCGGCGAGATCGACGCCGTCAACGCAGCCGATTTCGCCGACTACGTGTCGCACCACATCGCCAGGGCCGAGCGGGTCGCGATCGACCTCAGCGAGGTCCACTTCTTCGGCACCGCAGGGTTTTACGCCCTCACCGACATCGAGGTGCGCTGCTCGGCCTCGGATGTCGAATGGGTGGTGGTGCCCAGCAAAGCAGTGAACCGGCTGCTGCGCGTCTGCGACCCGGATTCGGCGTTGCACACGTGCTACAGCGTGGCCGCGGCACTGTCCACATTGAACGGCAAGGCCCCGCTACTGCAGCTGGTCACGAAGTCGCGCTAGCGATTTCGCCAACAGCCTCGAGACGTGCATCTGCGAGACACCGACACGTTCGGCGATCTGCGTCTGCGTCATGGACTCGAAGAACCGGAGCAACAGGACCGTGCGTTCCCGCTCGGGCAACTGCGCGAGCAGTGGCCGCAAGGTTTCCCGATTGTCGATCTGGTCCAGACCGGCGTCGTCGTCGCCGAGCGTGTCGACGATCGCCGGCGCGTCCTCGTTCCCCCCGCCTCCGCTGTCGATGGACAGCGTGTTGTACGAGCTTCCCGCGACCAGGCCTTCGATCACCTCTTCGCGGTCCATGTCGAGTTCTTCGGCCAGCTCGGAGGCGGTCGGGGCCCGGCCCAGCCGCTGAGACAGCTCCGCCGTGGCCGAGCCGAGTCGCAGATGCAGCTCCTTGAGCCGCCGCGGCACCTTCACCGACCAGCTGTTGTCCCTGAAGTGGCGGCGGACCTCCCCCATGATCGTCGGCACCGCGAAGGACACGAAGTCTGATCCGGCCTCGACATCGAACCGGTTGACCGCATTGACCAGGCCGACCCGCGCCACTTGCGTCAAGTCTTCGCGTGATTCGCCGCGGCCGTCGAACCGCCGGGCGATGTGGTCGGCGAGCGGCAGACACCGCTCGACGATCCGCTCACGTTGGCGCTCGTAAGCCGACGAGTCCTCGGACATTCCGCTGAGTTCGCGAAACATTTCGCGAACGTCCGCATATTCGGACGTCACCGCAGCAGGCTCGCTCGTCTCGTCGTGAGGGTGATGCCGGATACCTGACCGGCTTCGGGCCCGTCCCCGTCGGTGAACGTCTTGACCTCGTCGGTCAGGGAACTCAAGACGTGCCAGCTGAAGCTGCCCGGCTCGACCACCGCGGAACCGGTGCAGGTGGTCGAGGCGGTGATCACCACCGCATCCTCGCTCGGGTCGACGATCAAACGCAGGCTCGAATCCGGGACGGCGGCCCGGATCAACGCTGTGCAGGCCTCGTCCACCGCCAGCCGCAGGTCGGCGACAACGTCGAAATCGAGGTCCTCGAACGCTGCGACGGCGGCGACAAGCGTGCGCACCACGGCCAGGTTCTCCAGCCTGGCCGCGACCCGAATCTCCACCGACCGCTCTCCACGGCTCGACGGCATGGACTGGCCCTGTTCGTCGGCCATTTCACCTCCCGGCATCTCGGATCGACAGTATCCCAACTGGGACCCTAGTCTCACGAGACCGCTCTGCTGATGACGCTCGCACGGTGTTGAATCACAACGCTCCGAGCAGTTTCCACCGGACGCGCGCCGGGCCTGCCCCGGTGGCTCGATGTCGGTCTCGCCATTGACACTATCGTTCCCTTCTGCGCCCAGACAGGAACCCGCCTGCGACGCCCGGGCCAGGGATGCCCACCCGGACGCAACCCGAAACCTGCGACTGGCATGGGATCATCGACAGTATGGATCCGGACCGTCCCGAGCTGGATCAGCGGTGGGACCAGACCGCTCGCCACGAAACGGAAGCGGAGCGGCTGGACCGCAACTGGAGCAGCCTGCTGCAGGAGCTGAGGGTGGTGCAAACCGGCGTTCTACTGCTGACCGGACTGCTGCTGACTCTGCCTTTCCAGGAACGGTTCTCGATGCTCGACGGACCGATGCGGGTCCTCTACCTCGCGACGGTCGCGTGTTCGTCAGCTGCCACCGCACTGCTGGTGGCACCTGTCGGCATGCACCGCCTCCTGTTCCGCAGGCATCGGCTGAACCTGCTCGTCTCGGCCGCCCACCGTTGCGCATTCCTCGGGCTGGTGTTGCTGGGCCTCGCGATGACCGGGGTCACCGAGCTCATCTTCGACACCGTCGCCGGACGTGAGGCCGGCGTGATCGCAGGGGCGGTCGCCCTGCTGACGTTCGTGGGTGTCTGGCTGCTGCTGCCGCTGGTGATGCGGCTGGGTCACCCGATGTCGTCGGGCTCGTCAGTCGAACTCGGCGTGCAGCGCAGCCAGTAGCGGCTTGGCGGCCTCGTCCAGGAATCGCTGCTGCCCCTCGTCGCCGATCTGGACCAAGGCGATGTCGGTGAATCCCGCGTCGAGATAGGGGGCCACGGCCGCAACGATCGCGTCCAGGTCTGGTCCGCACGGAATGGATTCGGCCACATCGTCGGGGCGCACAAACTGCGTCGCCGCCGCGAATCCGGCCGGGGTGGGGAGATCGGCGTTGACCGCCCAGCCGCCGGCGAACCAACGGAACTGGTCATGGGCGCGTTGTACGGCGGCGTCTCGATCGGGATCCCAGCACACCGGTATCTGTCCGATGACGCGTCCCTCGGGCAGCACGCCGGTGGCCTGCCGGCGCTGCTGCCAGTCTTCGACGATCGCCCGGTCGGGCGCGACGTTGATCAGATGGTCGGCGGACACCGCCAGTTTTTCGACGGACTTCTCGCCGGTCATCGAGACGGCAACGGTCACCGGGATTTCCGGTACATCCCAGATGCGCGCCGAGGCCACTTCGAAGAACTCCCCAGTGAAGTCGATCAGCTCTCCGCTGAGTAGTTCTCGGATCAGCTTGATCGCCTCCGCCAGCATGTCGAGGCGACGCTCGACCGTCGGCCAACCCTGGCCGACGACGTGCTCATTGAGGTTCTCGCCGCTGCCCAGCCCGAGGGTGAACCGCCCCTCGGACAGGATCTGCACGGTGGCCGCCTGCTGGGCGACGATCGCTGGGTGGTATCTGATCGTCGGGCAGGTCACGTAGGAGTACAGGTCGACGGAGTGAGTGGCGTGGGCTACCGCCCCCAGTACCGGCCAGGCGTTGGGAGCGTGCCCCTGACTGGCCAGCCACGGGCTGTAGTGGTCGCTGCTGACCTCGAAGTCGAAGCCGACCTGCTCTGCTGACACCGCATAGTCGACCAGCTCTCGCGGGCCGCTCTGCTCGGTCATCAAGGTGTATCCGAATCTGGCCATGCCGCTGGGATAACCCGTGCAGAACTCCACGAAACTGGGTATGCGAACCCAATGACCGAATCACAGACTCTGCAAACACAGCACAATGGTGGGCGGCGAACACGGATTTCGATGACCTGGGTACTGGTGGTGCTGACCATCCCGGCGGCCATCGCGGTGTTTTTGTACGGCATGGGTGCGGTGATGAGCATGGCCGGCTGCACCGGCGAGGTCTGCGCGAACAAGGGTCCGGGTGAATTCTGGTTCGGGGTCCTGTTCTACGGCGCGCCGGTGGTGCCGATCGTCACCATCGCCATATCCATCTTCACTGCACGGATGCGGTACGGAATCCTGGTACCGATAGTCGGGTTGGCGCTGCTGGCAATCGATTTCGCGATACTCGCGCTCACGTTCTGAGCAGTGAACGGCTCAGCACGGTGCCGGCCGTCAGCTGCTCGGCCGCTGGCGCATCACCCCGGGATGGTCTGTGTACCAGCGTTCCTCGATGCGACGCACCCTCATGTGCTCGAGGGCGAGCCACATCGATCCGATGATGAAGCCGGCCGCAGAAAGCGTGCCGACGGTCAGGCCGACGTCGGGGTGGCCGGTGGCGAATGCCGCCAGGGTCCCGACGAACAGCACCAGCCCCACGAAGATGAGTATCAGCGCAGGCATGATGACGTTGTCCTTCATCGACTCGCCGGCATGCGGCCGGGTTGTCCGGGCGTGGTCAACTGGGTCCTTTGGGCCGTGCATGGCTGCTCCTTCCGCCATTACTCGCACCACGTGCTGTCTCCACGGTAGAACTCCGTGGCTCCGCTGGCGAGAAAACCGTCAGATTGTCGACCGACGCTCCGGCTCCAGCTCCGATGACGATCAGTGGTTTCGGAGCATCCCGATCAGCTCGCGCTTGTTCTTGTCAGAATATCCTTTGATACCAAGCTCTTTCGCCCGGTGACGCAGGTCGTCGACTTTCCAGTCCTCGTAGGATCCGGATTTGCCACCCGAACGCCCGACATTCGAACGCCCCCTGGCGGCAGCGGCATTGGAGATCCGCGCGGCTTTCTCCTTCGAGTTTCCTTCGTCCCGAAGTTCCGCGTAGAGCTTCCCGTCCTTGATCGACGGATTCGGCATCAAGCACCTCCCTTGTTGTTGCCACCTGCCGTTGACGGCGTTGTCGGCGCCGTCCGCGTCAATACCAGCTTCGCCGGCCCGCGACCGGCCGCCCGATCGCCCCGAGTAGCCAGAACACCCCCCCGATGACCAGCAGGACCACGCCGATCACCCAGAGCAAATACATGTCGAGGATCAAGCCGAGAATGAGCAGAACCGCACCGAGAACAATCATGGCGACCTCAATTCAATGCCGCGACGGATTCCATCGCGCTGGGTTGCGGTAGACGGCACTCCTGGACCTTCGGGTTGACGCCCGCATAGTTGAGCGGCCCGGCAAGGACTGTGAGCGCGACGGCACCGGCGGTCGCGCAGTTAGTTGATCCACCATGGAAATAGTCGCGCTGCCAGGCTGCCACCACGCCGATGATCAGCCAGATGAGCACGAGTGTCCCGAATAATCCACCAAGTCTCATGGCATGCCATGTACCCGCTTACGCGCAGGTCAAACTTTCGGACTCGACCGGCACCATGGGTAAGCGTAGGCTTACGGTTCGTGGTGACTTACCCAAGCGATCCATGGGCCGCCTTGGCCGACGGGAGTCGCCGGGCCATCGTCCGGCGACTCGCTGTGGGCCCGATGGCAGTGGGCGAGCTGGCCCGCGAACTCCCGATCAGCCGTCCGGCGGTTTCACAACATCTCAAAGTGCTGAAATCAGCCGGGCTCGTCGGCGATCGGGCCGCCGGAACACGCCGCGTCTACCACGTCGATCCAGCCGGTATCGCGGCACTTCGTGCCGAGCTGGACAGCTTCTGGAGCCAGGCTCTGGAGGCGTACAAGGACCTCGTCGAACAGGAGGCACAGCCGACATGAAACCCACAGCAGCCGCACCCGTCCGAAAGAGCATCGTCGTCAATGCGGCCGCGGACCGGGCTTTCACCCTGTTCATCGACCGGTTCGACGCGATCAAGCCGCGCGAACACAACCTGCTAGCGGTACCGGTGGCGCAGACTGTCTTCGAACCCCGAGTCGGTGGGCACATCTACGACGTCGGGACGGACGGCAGCCGTTGCGAATGGTCGCGGGTCCTGGTCTACGACCCTCCGACACGTGTCGTCTTCTCATGGGACATCGGACCCACCTGGCAGATCGAATCCGACCCCGATCGCACGAGCGAGGTGGAAGTCCGGTTCATCCCCGAGGGCGACGCCCGGACCCGCGTCGAGCTGGAACACCGGCACCTCGAGCGCCACGGCGATGGCTGGCAATCGGTGGCCAGAGGCGTCGGCGGCGACGCCGGATGGCCGCTGTACCTGGACCGCTACCTCGACGTGGTCACCGGGGAAGCGCAGGAGGTGCCGCGATGAACACCGAACCGTCCCTGATGGACCTCGCCCACGACGAGCGCGCCGACCTTGCGGACCTTCTGGCCACCCTGACACCTCAGCAATGGCAGACCGAGTCGCTGTGCGCGGGGTGGACTGTGAAAGACGTTGTGGCCCACGTCATCAGCTACGAGGAGCTGGGGTGGGCCGGGCTGCTCAAGCGGTTCGCCAAGGGACGGATCCTGCGCGCCAACGAGGTCGGGGTCGACGAATACTCGACCATGTCGACCGATGAACTGCTCGAGTTCCTCAACCGCCATCTGCGGCCGCAAGGCCTGACGGCGGGATTCGGGGGCATGATCGGTTTGGTCGACGGCACCGTCCACCATCAAGACATCCGCCGTGCACTTGGACTCCCCCGCACCGTGCCGCCGCAGCGCCTGCAGCGAATCCTGCCCATGGTGCCCGGCAACCCGCGACTCGGGGCCGGGCGGCGTATCAAGGGACTTCGACTGCGCGCGAACGACATCGACTGGGAGCACGGCAGCGGACCCGAAGTCACCGGCACGGGTGAAGCACTACTGATGGCCATGACGGGCCGTCGACAAGCCGCCGAGGAGCTCAGCGGCGCCGGTGCGGAAGTCCTGCGCGGCCGCCTCTGAGACAGATCGAATACCTTTGTCCGGCAGTGACTTCCAAATCCAGGAAACGCCCCTGCGGGGAGCCGGCCCGCCGCCCGGCCGCCGGTGTGGCGCATGTGGCCAACGTGACCTGAGGATAATAAGAAACCCCGCGATCGATTGTTCACGACCATGCCTGGGCGTAGAGTCCAATGCAGGTTGAGTTTACAGCCGCCCCGGAATCGTCATCGGGTGCAGGGCCGTGACACCCCCTGTGTCCAGGGGTTTTGAGCCCACAGAGCCTGAGAGTGACGTGACCACAGTATTTCTACTGAGGAGTCACCGATGTCCACAATGAATGCCGCCAAACCGGCGGCCCCGACGCCCAACAAACGCACCCGCGCGGGGTTCAGCACCCAATGGCTGTCCTCGGCGACGCCGGTGATCACCGTGCACGGCGAGTTGGACGCATCCAACGCCGCCGACCTGATCGAATGCGGATTGCAGCACAGCAGGCCGGGCCGACAGCTCGTGCTGGACCTCAGCGCTGTCGAGTTCTTCGGCGCAGGCTGCTTCGCCTGCCTACACACCCTCAATGTGAGGTATGTCGGAGACGACGTCGACTGGGTACTGATTCCCAGCAGTGCGGTCTCTCGGGTGCTGAGAATCTGCGATCCGGCCTGCGCACTGCCGATCGCCTCCGAACTTCCGGCCGCGCTGTCGATGCTGCGCGATCAGCCACGACAGCTGCAGTTGGTGAATGCGGACCGCTGAGCGCTAGGCCATGGCCCAACGCCGACGAACGGTCAGCGCGATACCCAGTGCCGGCGTGGCAACGGCGGTGCGCTCGAAATCAGTGTCGTCGACGAAAGTTTCGACGCGCTCGGTGAGCGCTTGGAGCACCCGGCGGCTGAATCCGCTCAGAACAGCGGTGCCAGGATCACCATGGACGCTGTCACAGACAGCCGATATCCGTACGGTGAGCTCGTGTGCGTGGGGATCTTCTTCCACCACCAGAGCGGCTCCGGGCGCCGACATACCGATCAGCACGGTGCATGCTTCGTCCACTGCCAAAGCCAGGTTGGCGGCCGTCTCCCCGTCGAGCCCCTCGTAGTCGGCCAGGCAAGAGGTCATCGCCCTCACCACCGCGAGCGCCTCAGTTCGCGCGGGCACCCGAAACTCCACAGCCCGCCCTCCGCTGGTGTGACCGGATCCCCGGCCGGGTATTCGCTGGCCGTGCAACACAGTGAGCCGAGGCCCCGGTGCCCGGTCAGAAGATGACATATCTGACGCGTACCCACTGCTGTGAGGTCGCCAAACCCATGTGGCGCACCCAATGAGGCTGCGCCGCAGTGTCGTCGGCGGGCCGGGCCGCGCCGCCCGGGTCCGGGACAGCGACAAGCGCCAGGAGATCCTGGATCGCAGCACCGCGCGGTTGATCAGGAAGGTCGGTAGGCAGACCTGACGGGCGGGCCGGTAGATCTCCTGTGTCCCACGTGAACACACGAAGAGTTTGACCTCGGGGCCATCGGGTTATCCCGCCGGTATGACCCGCCAAGACGTACCCGACGATGTGCCCATCGCCGATGCGCTCGAGTAGGACCGTGAACCCAGCGAACCGGTTCCCGACTCTGAAGTACCCGTGACAGACCTGGACGGCCCTCCCCTGGAGGCCGCCGATCCGGACTGGCAAGACCAGCGCGAGGCGGTCACCGACGACCTCGGACTCGATGAGTTCGACCGTCAGGACCGTGAGGACTAGGGAAACCCTGCCCGGGTGACGAGGGCGTCATGACGGAGCAGGCGGACGGCGAAGACAGACCGCGACGAATTCGGGCGGCGCTCGCCGTCGCTCTGCTGGTCGCTGCGCTCGGACTGCTGCTGACCCGTTGCCCGGCCAACCGTGACGGCATGCCCGGCCAACTCGCCCAGGCCATGGAAGAGACGGTGGCCGCCGCCCGCAGCGGAGCGTACGCATTGGACCTCCGGATCCGTGACCGCTCCACGCCACAACTGGTCAGCGTCCAGCTATCTGACGCGCGTGACGAGATCGTCAAGGCCTACCAGGGAATCGCTGATCTCAGGGCCGAGGACCCGGTTGATGTCGACCGCCAGCGGATGCTCACCGAAGCCATGACGACGATGATCGGCCAACTCAACACGGCGTCGGCGCGCGCCCGCGAAATCACCCGCGCACCCGACCTGTCGGAGCTGCGCAGCCAACTGGTGTCGTCGGCCGACGCACTGGAAACCCGGTACCGCTGATGAAGAAGTTCTTTGCGGTAGCGCTGGGAATCCTGACCGCCATCGGCGGGTTCCTCGACATCGGCGATCTGGTGACAAACGCCGTCGTCGGGTCACGGTTCGGCCTGGGCCTGGTCTGGGTGGTGCTCGTCGGCGTCGTCGGGATCTGTCTGTTCGCCCAGATGGCGGGTCGAGTGGCGGCGGTCAGCGGACGGGCCACGTTCGAGATCATCCGGGAACGCCTGGGCCCGCGCACCGCCGCAGCCAATCTCACCGCCTCGTTCCTGATCAACCTGATGACCCTGACCGCCGAGATCGGTGGCGTAGCGCTGGCATTGCAACTGGCCACCGATGTGGGACGGATGCTGTGGATTCCGGTGGCGGCATTCGCGGTGTGGCTGGTGATCTGGCGGGTCAAGTTCTCGGTGATGGAGAACACGGCCGGCTTGGCGGGGTTGTGTCTCATCGTCTTTGCCGTCGCTGTCTTTGCCCTGCAACCACATTGGGGCGATCTCGCACATCAGGCGGTGCAGCCGGTGATTCCGGAGTCCGAGTCCTCGGCCACCTACTGGTACTACGCGATCGCACTGTTCGGCGCCGCCATGACTCCGTACGAAGTGTTCTTCTTCTCCTCCGGAGCGGTGGAAGAGCATTGGACGGCAAAGGATCTCGGTGTCTCGCGGGTCAACGTGCTGGTCGGCTTCCCGTTGGGGGGCATCCTCTCGGTGGCCATCGCGGCCTGCGCGACCCTGGTTCTGCTACCTGACCGGATCGAGGTGACGTCACTGTCTCAGGTGGTGATGCCGGTCGTCGAGGCCGGCGGCAAGCTGGCGCTGGCGTTCGCGATCGTCGGCATCGTGGCGGCCACCTTCGGTGCCGCCCTGGAGACCACGTTGTCCAGCGGCTATACCCTGGCGCAGTTCTTCGGCTGGACGTGGGGCAAGTTCCGCCGCCCGGCCGAGGCGTCCCGCTTCCATGTGGTGATGTTCGTGAGCATCGTCATCGGCGCCGCCGTCCTGTTCACGGGCATCGATCCGGTCATGGTCACCGAGTATTCCGTGGTCTTCTCCGCCATCGCACTGCCGCTGACGTACCTGCCCATCCTCATCGTGGCGAACGATCCGGAGTACATGGGCGACAAGACAAACGGAAGGGTGCTCAACATGTTCGGGTCGGTGTACCTGGTGATAATCGTGGCTGCCTCCCTGGCGGCCATCCCGCTGATGATCGTGACCGGAGCGGGTCAATGAGAACCGTCGATGCGCGCCTGCACCTACTGGACCGACAGCTTCTCGACGATGACGGCGCACCGGCGGGCATCATCGACGACCTCGAACTCGACGGTGTCGAGTCCGATGTGGACATCCGTTCCGGCAGCCCGCCACCTCGGGTCACCGCGATACTGTCCGGACAGGTCGGGATGACCCGCATCCTCGGTGGCACACCGCCGCGATCGATGTTGCACGAGATCCCATGGAAACAGGTCGCTTCGGTCGGGGTGACGGTGCAACTGAGGACCAGCGAGCTGCCGGCGGAAACCGGCTGGGTCGAGCGCTGGTTGCGAGACCATATCGTCGCTCGAATCCCGGGAGGACGCCATGCAGCTGAGTAATCTCCTCGGGCTCCGCGTCCTCGACGCCGGTCACCATCCAGTCGGTACCGTCATCGACGTCCGACTCAAGCTCGTCGACGACGGCGCCGGCCACCCGCGCAGTCCACAACTGGTGGGCTTGGTGGTCAGCCCCCGTACCCGCTCGTCGTACCTGGGTTACGAGCGCACGGACATCAGCGCGCCGTGGCTCATCGCCGCCGTCGCGCGATGGCGTCATCGCGGCACCTTCCTGGCGGAATGGGGCGATGTCGCCCGAATGGGCTCAGATCACGTCACGCTGCGTGCTGGTTATAGCCGGCAGGCTGCGACCCTTCGGAGCCAGTGATCACATCACCACGCCAGAACCACACGAACTCGGCGATGGCGTACGCGCTGAGCGCCCGCCGGTGCTGCGCCTCGATAGCGTCGGCCACTCGCTCGAAAAGGGCTGGGCTCGTCATGTCCCTCACCTCGACTCCAACTTGTCACGGGATACCCCGGCAGGTACCCGGACAAACCGCGCGACCGGGTTGGAATGGGCCTCGGCGGGTATCCCGGTCAGACCGCTGCGCCCCAGGTGCGCGGCTTTCGCAGAAAGGGCTGACTCGTGGGAACTCCGAATCCAAGAAGCCCGGGCCGCCCCGTGCAGCGGACCCCGTTGCAAGCCGTCGCCCTGACCGTCGGAACCCTCTTCCTCATCGTGGGGGTGCTGGGGCTCATCCCGGGCGTCACCACCGACTACGGCGATCTGCACTGGGCCGGTCACCATTCTGAGGCCATGCTCCTGGGTTTGTTCAGGGTGTCGGTACTGCACAATCTCGTGCACCTGGCCTTCGGCGTGGTCGGTGTGATCATGGCCCGCCAGGCCGGTACCGCGCGCGCCTACTTGATCGGCGGCGGCCTGATCTACGCCGTGCTGTGCCTCCACGGTCTGTTCATCGACCGGGACAGCGCGGCCAACTTCATTCCGGTGAACACCGCCGACAATTGGCTGCATTTCGGCCTGGCGCTGGTCATGATCGCGCTCGGGCTGGTGTTCGGCCGGTCTGCCACCACCACTCACGGAATCGGTACCGGAGCGCCCGGGACCATCGAGTAGGCCTGCCCGCATCGCAAACACGCTGCGCCATACGGGTTTACCAACGACCGCCGACGGGCATAACTGTTCCGCCATGACGACCCTCCCGACCCTTCAGCAACCTGGGCTTCCGTCCCCGAAAGGGCCCATCTCGGCCGCCCTGATCGAGCGGCTCGGCGACCGTGCCCCGCACAACCACCTCGAACCGGTCTGGATCCCGCTGCGCGATTCCGATCCGCTGGGGCTGGACGTGCAATTCGCCCTCTACATCTGCTACGAACTGCACTATCGGGGCTTTGCCGGCGTCGACCAGGACTGGGAATGGAACGCCGGGCTCTTGCACCTGCGTTCCCAGTTCGAACGGATCTTCCTCACCGCGGTCCGCCACGAGGTCGGCACCATCGATCCGGACGACACCGCCGAGCAGGAGATGGCGCGGCTGTCGGTCGAACCCGCCGACGGAACCGGCCCTTCTTTTCACCTCCGCGACGAGGGCACCTGGGAACAGATGCGCGAGTACTTCGTGCACCGGTCGTTGTACCACCTCAAAGAGGGTGATCCGCACGCCTGGCTGATCCCCCGCCTCGGTGGCCAGGCAAAGGCCGCGTTTGTCGCCGTCGAATACGACGAATACGGCGCCGGCTCGGCCGCCCGCCTGCACCAGAACCTGTTCGCCGACTTGTTGAGGGAGGCCGAGTTGGACGACAGCTACCTCGGCTACCTCGACACGGTGCCCGCCGAGAGCCTGGCACTGGTCAACCTCATGTCGATGTTCGGTCTGCACCGGCGCCTCCGCGGGGCCGCTGCCGGGCATTTCGCGGCCACCGAGATCACGTCCTCACCCGGGTCGCAGCGGATGGTGGCCGCTTTGGAGCGCCTCGATGCCCCGGAAGCGTGTATCCGCTTCTATCGCGAGCACGTCGAGGCCGACGCGGTACATGAGCAAGTCGTCCGCCACGACGTCGTGGGCGATCTGGTCCGCCGCGAACCGGACCTCGATTCCGATGTGGTGTTCGGGATCAGGGCGTTTGCCGCCATGGAAGACCGGTTGGCCGAGCATCTGATGAAATGCTGGCTGGCCGAACGCAGTTCACTATGCCGGCCGCTTGCCTGAACGCTTGATCTTGCGGTGGCTGGTGTCACACAACGGATAGGTCTTGGATCGGCGGCAGGTACAGATGGCCACCATGAACCGATCTGATTCCACAGTGCTTCCGTCGGGCATTTCGATGCGTACCGGCCCCTCGATGAGGATCGGCCCGCCCTGGACCACCCGCACCGCCCGGTGTTCGGTCATGGTTTGTCCGCCCGGATGACGACCAGTTCCTCTTCGGCCCTGGCGTCGGTCAATCGCCCGGTGTCCCGGAGCCAACGTGCCTGCATCCGCAACACCGGTCCGAACGGAATCAGCTGGGTGCCACAGATTTCTGCGTCCAGACCGCGCGCCCGCAAGAGCCGCAACGACTTCTCGACATCGGAGAACTCGGACTGGACCAGGAACAAAGACCCCCCGGCGGCCAGGGCGGCATCCGCCGATCGGCACAGCGGGTCGAGCACCAGCCGGCCATCCGGGCCGCCGTTCCACGAAGTCATCGGCCCAGTCGACACGGGGACCTCCGCGGAGGTCCCCGGCGCCACCGGAACGTAGGGCGGATTGCACACCACGACGTCGTAGGGTTCGTGTTCCAGCGCCTGCGTCCACGACCCGAGTCTGGCTTCGACATCGACTTGGGCAGCCAATGCGTTGGCCTGGGTGCAACGGATCGCCTCTGGCGAAATATCCAGCGCCGTAACCGCACTGGCGCCCATCTGGGCTGCGGCGATGGCAACGACTCCGCTTCCTGCACACAGGTCCACCACCCGGCGGCCGGCCACCGCGTCATCTCGCTCGAGGGCATCGATCAGCAGCCACGAATCGTGCTGCGGCCGGTACACGTCCTCGGCGCCGACGGCAATGGTCTCCACGGCCGTATCGCCGGCCATTTCATTTGTTCCGGAAAGCACCTCTACTCGATACCCAACCAGGCGCTCCGCAAACTTCGTGGCCGCTGGAGCCGATTCGTCACGGCACGTTTAGCCCGGCCGGTTCGTGGAAATCCAGGGGGTGCGTGGAGAAGCCGCGTGGAATGACCAATCCACTCCCAGTAGCGGAAAGGTAGAGCATGACCGAGAAGAACTCAGGACCTGAAGAAGGCATCAAGGGCGTCGTCGAGGACGTCAAGGGCAAGGCGAAGGAAGCAGTCGGTACCGTGACCGGCCGCGAAGATCTTGTGCGCGAGGGTAAAGCCCAGCAGGACAAGGCCGATGCCCAGCAGGATGCCGCAAAGAAGGAAGCGGAAGCCGAATCCGCTCGGGCCGGAGCCAAGGCCGCCGAGCAACGTGAGCAGGCGAGCCAGCGACCGTAGCCCGACCTGATTGAAGAGATGGCCCAGCCAACGTCGGCTGGGCCATCTCGCGTCTCGGGTCAGCTGTTCGGCGACTGCCTGACTACTTCGGGATGCTCTGCGTACCAACGCTCTTCGATACGCCGCACCCGCAGGTGCGCGATCGCGAGCCACAGACCGCCGCCGAACAGGCCGACGGCGGCCAGGATGGCGAGCACTATCCCCAGCCCGGTGTTGCCCGTCGCGAAGCCGAACAGACACGCGACGAACATCACCACGCCCAACCCGATGAGGACCAACGCAGGCATGTTGCGGTTGTCCTTCATCGACTCGCCGGCGTGCGGCCGGGTCGTCCTGGTGTGGTCGACGGGATCGTCGGGACCTTTCATCATTTCTCCCTTTCACTCATAGCGCGGGTACTGGCCTAGCTGGAGCACCCCGGCCAGGTGTGCGGCGTTGCGCGCCGCCGCGGCGGTGGCATCGGCAACGGCGCTGGGCACCTCATCGAGATCGAGGTAATCGGTGCCGTGCATGGCCTCGCCGTTCCAGTACGTGCAGCCCTGGGCCGGGATGGTGTAGCCCATGTCGTTGAGCCCTTGGAAGAGGTCGGCGACCGTCTTGTGGGCACCGTCCTCGTTCCCGACCACTGACACCAGCGCCACCTTGCCCGCGAGCACCGGGCGACCGGCGTCGTCGGTGTTGGACAGTTCAGCGTCGAGGCGCTCCAGGACCCGCTGGGCGATGCTCGACGGATGGCCGAGCCAGACCGGGGTCGACAACACGAGGATGTCGGCGGCAAGCACCTTCTCGCGGATCTGGGGCCACTGATCATCGCCACCCATGTCGGTTTCCACGCCGGGTTCGATGACGAAGTCGGCGCACCGTAGCGTCTCTGTGCCCACTCCCATCGCGCTGAGGTTTTCGCAGACCTGATCGGCGATGAGCTCACTGCTGGACTCGGCGGGCCGCCGCTTGAGACTGCAAACGAGAGCCAGTGCGGTCAGGGTCGGGGCCGTCATCAGTCAACTCCCATTCGCTTTGGATCAGCGCCGGGAGTCTTCCCTGGGCGGGACGGGGTTAAACCTCCGGGCGGACGCGCAGGTGGGCCGTCAACAGCAAGCGGTCCAAGATCGCGCGCTCAGGGAGTGTCTCGGCGTAGTCCAGACCCAGGAAGTCCTCGGCCAGCTGTTCGGCCAACGCCCGTAATTTGGTGTTGGTTTCCTGAGACCGCCATTTGAGCAGCTCGAATGCCGCATCTGCGTTGATGCGATAGATCAGCATCAACATCCCTTTGACCTGGTCGATGGCACTACGCGCCTCGGCGATCTCGGCTACCGCCTCGGTGACGGCGTCCTCTCGTGCCTGGCTGATCGACGGCGAGACATCGACGTAGAAACCGTGCGTTCCGATGACCGCGCCGGCGTCGTCGAAAAGCTGATCCCCGACTACGACGACGTGGTGGACATCCCCCGAGGTGTCGAGGATGCGGTGGCGGGTGCTGAACGCGCTGGAGGTCCGTCGGATCTCCAGCAGAGTCGCAGCGACCTGTCCGTAGTCCTCTGGGTGCTTGTGGGACAGCACCAGCTCGGTTGTTGGACGGGCGGTGCCGGGCTCATACCCGTGCATCCGCTCTACCTGGGGTGACCACTCCCAGCGCTCGTCGGCGAAATAGAACCGGAACCAGCCGACGCGCTGCGCCTCGCCACCGGCAAAGGCATGCTCGATCGGCGAATCGGGGTTCCCCGCCGCGGGATCACTCGTCACGGGTTGAGATTAGCGCGCCGAGCTGGCAGCGGGTCAGCCGATTTGTCACAGGGCCCATCTACATTCGGCCCGTGAGGCGGCTTCGGATCAAGATGTTCATCGCGGCCGGCGCAGCGGCCGCGATCGCGAGTCACCTTGCCGGCGTCGACACGGCATGGAGCCTGGTCATCGGCCTGCTGGCGCCCGTGATGCTGGCGGCCGCTCCCCGATTCCTGCTGGGCACATTCCATGGGGTCAGTACCCCGAGCACGCGCGAGGACGCGTCCGCGGAGATGACCGGGCTGGAGTTCGAAGACCATGTGGCCCATGTGGCCCGGACCTGTGGGCTTCCGGTGATCATGACGCCGCTGACCGGGGACTGGGGGGTGGATCTCATCGTCGGTCGCCGGCCGAACCGGATTGCCGTGCAATGCAAACGACTGTCCCGGCCGGTGGGCGCGAGCGCCGTACAGGAGGTCGTCGCCGGCGCGCCGATGCAGGACTGCGCCAGAACAATGGTGGTGACGAACAACGATTTCACCCCGGCCGCACGCAAACTCGCCGCACTGCACGGTTGCGAGCTGGTGGCCGGAGCCGACCTGCCCCGGCTCAAGTCGATCCTGCGTCGCGCGGCGTCGTCAGAAGAACCCGCCGATCAGCCCTGAGCCGTCAGCGGCGATCGCAGTGCATCTCGCACCGCCGCGAGGCACTCGTCGATCTGCTCGCGGGTCACGCTCAGCGCCGGCCGGAACCGCACCGAGTCGGTCCCGCTCGGCAGCATGATGACGTGCCGGTCCCACAACCGCCGTACCAGCTGGTCCCGCGCGGCTGTGGTGGGCAGGCTGAACGCGCACATCAGCCCTCGGCCCCGGGCATTGACGACGTTTCCGGGGAAATCTCGTGCCAGCGCGCGCAACTGACCGAGCAGGTAGTCACCCGTCATCGCGGCATTGTGGATCAGATTCTCGGCCTCGATGACTTCGAGGATGCGCCGAGACCGCACCATGTCTACCAGGTTGCCGCCCCAGGTGGAGTTGATCCGCGAGCTCACCGTGAAGACGTTGTCGGCGACGTCGTCGACCTTGCCTCCGGCCATCACTCCGCACACCTGTGTTTTCTTCCCGAACGCGACCACGTCCGGGCTGACCCCCAATTGCTGGTATGCCCAAGCAGTTCCGGTGATCCCGCATCCGGTCTGCACTTCGTCGAAAATGAACAGGGCGTCGAACTCGTCGCACAGCGTGCGCATTGCCGCGAAGAACTCCGGGCGTAGGTGGCGATCGCCGCCCTCACCCTGGATCGGCTCGGCGATGAAGCAGGCAATGTCGTGGGGGTGGGCCTCGAAGACAGCCCTGGCCGCCCGCAGCGAATCAGCTTCGAGCGCAGCAATATCCGCGTCCGGACGCAGGTAAGGAGCGTCGATGCGAGGCCAGTCGAACTTCGGGAAGCGGGCCACCTTGACGGGGTCGGTGTTGGTCAGCGACATGGTGTACCCGCTGCGGCCGTGGAAGGCTCCGCGCAGGTGCAGCACCTTGGTGCCCAACGCCGGGTCAATGCCCCGTGCCTCGTTGTGCCTGCTCTTCCAGTCGAAGGCCACTTTGAGCGCGTTCTCGACTGCCAGCGCACCACCGTCGACGAAGAACAGATGCGGCAGGTCGGGGTCACCGAGCACGCGGCGGAAGGTGTCGACGAACCGGGCCATCGGCACGCTGTAGATGTCGGAATTGCTCGGCTTGTTGATTGCGGCCTGGGCCAGCTCGGCACGGAATGCTTCGCCGGCCAGGGCCGGGTGGTTCATCCCGAGCGCCGACGAGGCGAAGAAAGTGAACATGTCCAGGAAGCGTTCGCCGCTGCGCGCGTCCACCAGATACGAGCCGCGAGAGCGCTCCAGATCGAGCACGAAGTCGAAACCGTCGGTCAGGATGCTGCGCGCCAGGACCGCGCGCACCCGCTCGGGCGTTATGGTCGGCATGTTCGTCAGCACTGCGGTCATGACACCATGCTAACGGCATTTTTACGGCACATGCCCGCCATAACAGTAACTGTTACGGAATATGGTCCCGTCCGCTGTAAAATGTCTGCAAGATGATGGTGCTGCGAGTCCGGACGTTGGCTGCGGTCCTGATCCGCTGAAGCAGGTCCTCCAACGCCCGGGCCGAGGCCACCCGGACCAGCAGGATGTAACTCTCCTCGCCGGCCACCGAGTGGCACGATTCGATTTCGGGGATGTGCTGCAGCCGGGCAGGCGCATCATCGGGTTGAGAAGGATCGAGAGGAGTGATGGCGACGAACGCCGACAGCATGTTGCCCAGCGCCTCGGGATTGAGCCGTGCGGCGTATCCGGTCACGACACCCCGCGACTCCAGCCGCCGCACCCGCGCCTGCACCGCCGATACCGACAACCCGGCCGCCGAGGCCAGTTGCGCCAACGTGGACCTGCCGTCAGCGGCGAGCGCGCGGACGAGGGTCCGGTCGGTGTCGTCCAGCACGTATTCGTCGGCTTCACCCATGGCCCGCACTGTAACGCCGCAGCCAACCAGAAAGGCACACGATGACCACCACTGAACGGACGGATCTGCCCACCGCGCAGGAGCTGCGTCGGCGGGTGCGGCAGGCGTTGGCCGCCGTCGGCGCGACGCCGGCACTGGCCGAGCCGACCGCTCCCGGGCCCGGCCTGCATGCCAGCACCCCGATCAGCGGCGACGTGCTGTTCACCCTGTCCGAGGACAGTCCCGAACACGTTGACGCCGTGATTGCCGATGCCGCACAGGCATTCTCGACCTGGCGTACCACCCCTGCCCCGGTGCGCGGCGCACTGGTGGCCCGCCTGGGCGAACTGCTTGTCGAGCACAAGACGGATCTGGCGACCCTGGTGACGGTGGAGGCGGGCAAGATCACCTCCGAAGCACTGGGCGAAGTGCAGGAGATGATCGACATCTGCCAGTTCGCCGTCGGCCTCTCGCGCCAGTTGTACGGCCGCACAATCGCTTCCGAACGCCCCGGGCACCGGCTGATGGAGACCTGGCACCCGTTGGGCGTCGTCGGGGTCGTCACCGCATTCAATTTCCCGGTGGCGGTGTGGGCGTGGAACACCGCGGTCGCGCTGGTGTGCGGCGACACCGTGGTGTGGAAGCCCTCCGAGCTGACCCCGCTGACCGCGATCGCCTGCCAGGCCCTGGTCGAACGAGCCGCAACCGACGTGGGCGCCCCTGCTGCCGTGTCTCGGCTGATCCTCGGCGGCCGCGAACTGGGAGAGCAATTGGTCGACGATCCGCGGGTGGCGCTGGTCAGCGCGACCGGTTCGGTACGGATGGGCCAACAGGTCGGTCCGCGGGTGGCGGCACGGTTCGGCAAGGTGCTGCTCGAACTCGGCGGCAACAACGCTGCGATCGTCACCCCCTCGGCCGATCTGGACCTCGCGGTACGTGCCATCGTGTTCTCCGCCGCGGGCACTGCCGGACAACGTTGCACCACGCTGCGCCGGTTGATCGTGCACTCCTCCATCGCCGATGAGCTGGTGTCGCGAATCGTCTCGGCGTATCAGAGCCTGCCCATCGGTGACCCGAGCCGGGACGGGACCCTGGTCGGCCCGCTCATTCACACCCGCGCCTACCGCGACATGGTCGGAGCGCTGGAGCAGGCCGAGGCCGATGGCGGCGAGGTCTTCGGCGGCGAGCGTCACGATCTGGGAGATGAAGGGGCGTTCTACGTCGCGCCGGCCGTGGTCAGGATGCCTGCACAGACCGAGATCGTGCACACCGAGACGTTCGCCCCCATCCTCTACGTACTCACCTACGACGATATCGACGACGCAATCGCCCTGAACAACGCGGTGCCGCAGGGCCTTTCGTCGGCGATCTTCACCACCGACGTGCGCGAGGCCGAACGGTTCCTGGCTGCCGACGGATCCGACTGCGGCATCGCCAACGTCAACATCGGGACCTCCGGTGCCGAGATCGGCGGCGCGTTCGGCGGTGAGAAGCACACCGGTGGCGGCCGTGAATCCGGGTCGGACGCGTGGAAGGCCTACATGCGTCGAGCGACCAACACCGTCAACTACTCGTCGGAGCTGCCACTGGCCCAGGGCGTGCATTTCGGGTGACATGTGGTGCCGCCGAACGGGCACCGAGGTCACGTCGGGTAAGCAGGAGGCATGCAGATTGAAAACTCGGTCGCGGTAGTCACCGGCGCGGGATCAGGCATCGGCCGGGCCCTGGCCGAATCGTTCGCCGCGGACGGGGCCCGCGTCGTGGCCGCCGACCTCGACGCCGACGCGGCCGAACAGACCGCCGCACAGATCCGTTCCCACGGCGGGCAGGCGCTGGGAATCCGGGCGGACGCCGGTGTTACGGCCGATGTCGAGGCGCTGACCGCCACCGAGTTCGGCCCGGTCGACATCTATGTCGCCA
Source organism: Mycobacterium syngnathidarum (assembly GCF_001942625.1). Lineage (GTDB taxonomy): Bacteria > Actinomycetota > Actinomycetes > Mycobacteriales > Mycobacteriaceae > Mycobacterium > Mycobacterium syngnathidarum. Next base: position 30,781 of record NZ_MLCL01000084.1, on the reverse strand, counting down.
ACGCCGGGATCATCGGCGCGCCCGGCCTCGGCGCGGACGAGGACTGGGACGCGATCTTGGATGTCAATCTGCGGTCGCACATCCGGGCAGCACAAGTGCTTGTCCCGCAATGGTCGTCACGCGGTAGAGGCTATTTCGTATCGGTTGCGTCGGCGGCGGGCTTGCTGTCCCAGATCGGCGCCGCCGGATATGCCGTCACCAAACACGCGGCGGTCGGATTCGCTGAATGGCTGGCCATCACGTACGGCGACGACGGCATCGGGGTCAGCTGCGTATGCCCACTGGGCGTGGACACGCCACTGCTCGATGCGGTGCGCACTTCGGCGAATCCGGATGCCGCGGCGGGTGCGGCGTCGATCGTGCAGTCCGGTGAGGTGATCAGCGCCCAGGATGTCGCGTCGGCCACCGTCGACGCGGTCAAGACGGACCAATTCCTTGTCCTCCCCCACCCGCAGGTGCTCGACATGTACCGCCACAAGGGCTCCGATTACGGCCGGTGGATCGCGGGGATGCGCCGTTACCAGCGATCATTGCGCGCCGGCAGATGAGCGTCCGGAAGGCAGGGTTTGCGGCGGTACATACACGCCCAGCGAGATGCGGTGCCACCAAATGTGCTCTCGACGAAGTTCGGTCCAGGTGCTGAACTCATAGCGGTATAGCGTGGCGCGGACATACCTCGGCGGTGTATCGGGGAACGGGTTGTGCCGCAATAGCTTCAGCGTAGCTCGGTCGTTCTCCAGGAGCCGGGTCAGCAGCATACGTAGCCAGCCGTGGGCATATGCCGGCGATATCGCGGCGAACCACATCAACCAGTCGAGCCGTAGGTGGTAGGGCGCGAACTGCCGTGGCCACCTGTGGACATCGCCTGGCTTGCCCTTGAACTCGTATTCCTTCCAGACGGTGTGATCGCTGAGCTGCGGGTCCGAGGTGCCCTCCAACACCACCTCGTCGCGGGTGCGACCGACGGTGCCGAATGCCCCGTAGGAATTGACCAGGTGATAGCGGTTGTAAGAGGCGTTCATCCGCTGTCTTCTGGAGATGAGGTTGCGTGCCGGCCGGTAACTCAGGCAGGCCACTGCCACCGCAAAGCCGATGACCACGACGGTGAACCAGGTTGGCGTCTGGCCGAATTGGTGTTCTGGCAGCGGCAGCAACACCGCTGCGGTGGAATCCGAGATCGCACTGAACGCCAGAACGATGGTTATCCAATTGAGCCAGGCGAAGTTCCCCGAAGCGACCAGCCACAGTTGGGTGACGATGACGACGATCGCCGCCGCACCGGCCACCGGCTGCGGGGCGAACAACGCGAAGGGTACGACGATTTGGGCGAAGTGGTTGCCGGCCACCTCGATTCGGTGCAGCGGTTTGGGCAGGTGGTGGAAGAACCAACTCAGCGGCCCAGGCATGGGTTGTGTCTCGTGGTGGTAGTACAGGCAGGTCAGGTTGCGCCAGCACGGGTCACCTCGCAGCTTGATCAAGCCGGCGCCGAACTCGACGCGGAAAACCAGCCAGCGGGCCAGCCACAGCACCAGCAGCGGCGGGCCGACGTCGTCGTTGCCCAGGAACGTCACCAGAAACCCGGCTTCGAGCAACAGCGATTCCCAGCCGAACGAATACCAGGTCTGGCCGACGTTGACGATCGACAGGTAGAGCACCCAGACCAGTAACCAGGTCAGCATCGCGGCCCACAGCGGCACCAGGTCGCCGAATCCCACCACCAGTGCTGCGGAGATCACGGCCCCGGCGATACACACCGCGGCGAAAAAGCGGTCCGAGTAGTGGAACTGGAACAGGCTCGGGGCCTGCCGGAATGAGTTGACGGCCAGGAAACGGGGTATCGGCAGCAGGCCTCGCTCACCGAGGAGCGCGCGGAACTGCCGGGCCGCCACGATGAACGCGATCAGGTAGATCGCGGCGGTCCCCCGCTGCAACACCTGCCTGGCCAACCAATATTCGTCTGCGATGAACCATTCCATACGCGGACCTGCCGACACTGGGGTTCTGTCCACGCAAACGGTACCCCGATTCGGGGCGTTTCATGCGTATACGAACGACTACCTTCGACGCAGCTCGAGCCGGAATCCCGACGGCATCATGGTCAGGCGCTCCTGTACCCGCAGCGAGTATTCCGGATCGGCGGCCATGTCGTAGCGCCGGATCAGCACGCCGAGCATCAGCACCGCCTCGTGCAGCGCGAATTGCCGCCCGATGCATGATCTTTCGCCGGTACCGAACGGCTTGTACAGACCACCTGGCCTGGCTCGCATCTGCTCGGGGGCAAACCGGTCGGGATCGAAAGCATCCGGGTCGGGGCCCCAACGCGGGTCGCGGTGCAGGGTCGAGATCAGCGCCAGCGCCCAATCCCCCTTGCGCATCGGGTGGATTCCGGCGAGCACGGTGTCGTGGCGGGCCGCGCGATAGTAGGCCGGCACGGTCGGCTGTAGTCGCAAGGACTCGTCGAGAACCCGTCGCACATAGCGAAGTTTGGCGACCTTTTCGAAGTCCGGCCGTGCGTCTTCGCCCCACACCTCATCGACCTCGGCGCGAGCCCTGGCGAACACGTCTGGATGTTGCGACAGGAAGTACAACGCGAACGACAGTGCACCTGAGGTGGTTTCGTGGCCGGCAATCAGGAAGTTGATCAGCTGATAGCGGATGTTGGCGGCGTCGAGGTCGGACTCCAGCATGATCTGCAGCAGATCCTCGTGAGTGTCCGATGGCCGTGCTCGCCGGTTGGCAACGATGTCGTCGGCCAACTCGTGCAGATACTTCGCGTCGCTGCGGACCTGGCGGTCGTAACGCCGGTAGAAGAGCGCGGGCAGGAAGGTTTCGCGCAGCACTCCAAGGCGATCGGCTCCCACCAGGGCGGACACCATGTGCGCGACGAACGGGTGCATCGCATCGTCCTGGAAGCAGCGGAACGAGTACCCGGCCGCGCACCGCCCGATGGTCTCCAGCGTCACCCTGGTCGTGTCGGCCGAGACATCCACGGTGTCGCCGAGATCGGCCCGCTGGTCCCAACGGTCGGTCAGCTCGTCTGCGACGTCGAACATCACCCCGTGATAGCGGCGCATCGCGGCCTGGCTGAATGCGGGCAACAGCAGTTGATGAGCCTTGTGCCAGTTCGGTTCGTCGTTGTACGCGGTGAACAACCCGTCGCCGCCGACGACCCGCAGCGCCTCGATGTCGGGCCCGACATGCTTGCAGAACCGGGTTTCGTCGTTGAGATCGGCGACGGCGTCGGCACCGGCGGCGACCACGTAGCGGGCGCCCAGGAAGCGGAACTCACAGACCTGCCCGAGCTCGGCCATGCCCATCGCGTTCTGCATCGAGGAGCCGGCCTGCAGACTGAGTACATCCCCGAGCAACGGCACGCGACGCGGCGGATGGGGAAGTTTCGGATATCGCCGCCCAGCTGAGGTCCGCGCGCCCATGACGGTCATGCCACCAGGTTAGGCTGCAGGCGTGGGTGCCGAGTCGAGACGCCGGCTGTCCCCCGCCGACAGACGTAACGAGCTGCTGGCGCTGGGAGCCGAGGTGTTCGGCCAACGACCGTACGACGAAGTGCGTATCGACGAGATCGCAGAACGCGCCGGGGTGTCTCGGGCCCTGATGTACCACTACTTCCCCGACAAGCGGGCCTTCTTCGCCGCTGTGGTGCAGGCCGAGGGCGAGCGCTTGTTCGCCGCCACCAGCACCCCGCCCGAGCCTGGCCAGAGCCTGTTCGGCCAACTGCGCGCCGGAGTGCTGGCCTACCTGCGCTACGACGAGGAGCATCCACATGGAGCGTGGGCGGCCTACATGGGCCTGGGCCGCACCGATCCCGTGCTGCGCGGCGTCGACGACATCGACAACGACCGCCAGGCCGACCGGATCATGGCCCGGATCGCCGAGGCGGTCTCCGACCCGTTGGATCCCAAGGTGCAACGCGATCTGCGAGCCACCGTGTACGGCTGGCTGGCCCTGACCTTCGAAATGTGCCGGCAGCGACTCAAGGATCCGTCGATCGATGCGGGCTTCGTCGCAGACACCTGTGCGCACGCCCTGCTCGACGCCATCGGCCGGGTACCCGGACTGCCGGCCGACCTGGTCTGCGCGGCCGCTCCTGACCAGCGCTGACGTCCGCTTGTCGGTGGTACGCGGCAGTATGACTGGGTGGCCACCACGCCGGTCGATTCGCTGGCCCGGTTCAGCGCACTGACCCGGGAGTGGTTCAACGCTGCCTTCCCCGCGCCGACGGCCGCCCAGGCACAGGCCTGGGCCGCGATCGCCGAGGGGCACAATACCCTGGTCATCGCCCCCACCGGCTCCGGCAAGACGCTGGCGGCGTTCCTGTGGGCCATCGACGCGCTGACCCGGTCTGCCGAACCGCGCTCGGGCACGACGGTGCTGTACGTGTCCCCGCTCAAAGCGTTGGCCGTCGACGTCGAACGCAACCTGCGCACCCCCCTGACCGGGATCACCCGCGTCGCCGAGCGACACGGGGTGCCCGCCCCTTCGATCAGCGTCGGCGTCCGCTCCGGGGACACCACCCCGAGCCAGCGCCGCGCGATGCTGAGCAAGCCGCCCGACATCCTGATCACCACGCCCGAGTCACTGTTCTTGATGCTGACCTCGGCGGCCCGCGAGACTCTGGCCTCCGTCCGGACCGTGATCGTCGACGAGGTGCATGCCGTCGCCGCCACCAAACGCGGTGCGCACCTGGCACTCTCCCTCGAACGCCTGGATCAGCTGCTCGACAAACCTGCCCAGCGCATCGGGCTGTCGGCGACGGTGCGTCCGCCCGAGGAGGTGGCGCGGTTCCTGTCCGGGCAGGCACCGACCACCATCGTCGCCCCGCCTGCCGCCAAGACGTTCGATCTCTCTGTCCAAGTCCCGGTCCCGGACATGGCCAACCTCGACAACAACAGCATCTGGCCCGACGTCGAGGAGCGGATCGTGGACCTGATCGAGGCGCACCAGTCCTCGATCGTGTTCGCCAATTCCCGCCGGCTCGCCGAGCGGCTGACCTCCCGGCTGAACGAGATCCACGCCGAAAGGGCCGGAATCGAGCTCTCGCTCGACCACAACCCCCAGGTGGGTGGCGGTGCCCCGGCCCAACTCATGGCCAGCGGCCAAGCCAACGGTGCGCCCACACTGCTGGCCCGCGCGCACCACGGTTCGGTCAGCAAGGAGCAGCGGGCCCAGGTCGAGGACGACCTCAAGAGCGGGCGGTTGCGCGCCGTCGTCGCGACCTCCAGCCTGGAGTTGGGTATCGACATGGGCGCGGTCGACCTGGTGATCCAGGTCGAGTCACCCCCATCGGTGGCCAGTGGGCTGCAACGGATCGGGCGTGCCGGGCATCAAGTCGGCGAGATCTCCCAGGGCGTGCTGTTTCCCAAACATCGCACCGACCTGATCGGCTGCGCGGTGACGGTGCAACGCATGCGCACCGGCGACATCGAGTCCATGCACGTGCCGGCCAACCCGCTCGACGTGCTGGCCCAGCACACGGTCGCCGTGGCCGCCCTGGAGCCCGTGGATGCCGACGCGTGGTTCGATGCGGTCCGGCGCAGCGCCCCGTTCGCCACGTTGCCGCGCAGCGCCTTCGAAGCCACGCTCGACCTGTTGTCGGGGAAGTATCCGTCCACCGAATTCGCCGAGCTCCGGCCTCGGCTCGTCTACGACCGCGACCACGGCACCCTCACCGCCCGCCCGGGTGCCCAGCGCCTGGCCGTCACGTCCGGCGGGGCCATCCCTGACCGCGGGCTGTTCACCGTCTATCTGGCCACCGATTCCGAAAAACCTTCGCGGGTAGGTGAACTCGACGAGGAGATGGTCTACGAGTCCCGGCCGGGCGACGTCATATCACTGGGCGCCACCAGCTGGCGGATCACCGAGATCACCCACGACCGGGTACTCGTCATCCCAGCCCCGGGCCAGCCCGCCCGGCTGCCGTTCTGGCGTGGAGACAGTGTGGGCCGGCCCGCCGAACTCGGCGCGGCGGTCGGAGCGTTCACCGGCGAGCTCGCGGCACTCGGCCGTGCCGAATTCGACGAGCGCTGCCAGACAATGGGTTTCGCCGGATTCGCCACCGACAATCTGTACCAGTTGCTGCACGATCAGCGTGAGGCCACCGGAGTGGTCCCCAGCGACAGCACGTTCGTGGTCGAGCGCTTCCGCGACGAGCTCGGCGACTGGCGGGTGATCCTGCACTCTCCATATGGTCTGCGGGTCCACGGGCCGCTGGCCCTTGCCGTGGGGCGACGGCTGCGGGAACGCTACGGCATCGACGAAAAGCCCACCGCCTCCGACGACGGCATCATCGTGCGGCTTCCCGACAGCGGCGAAACCCCGCCGGGTGCAGACCTGTTCGTGTTCGATGCCGACGAGGTAGAGCCCATCGTCACCGCGGAAGTGGGCGGATCGGCGTTGTTCGCGTCCCGGTTCCGTGAATGCGCCGCCCGTGCCCTGCTACTGCCACGCAGGCACCCGGGCAAGCGGTCCCCGCTGTGGCATCAACGGCAACGCGCCGCGCAGCTGCTCGACATCGCCCGCAAGTATCCGGACTTCCCAATCGTGCTGGAAACGGTCCGGGAATGCCTGCAGGACGTCTACGACGTGCCCGCGCTCACCGAGTTGATGCGGCGAGTGGCGCAACGCCGGCTGCGGGTGGTCGAGGTGGAGACCGCCACGCCGTCACCGTTCGCGGCCTCACTGCTATTCGGCTATGTGGGTGCCTTCATGTACGAGGGCGACAGCCCGCTGGCCGAGCGACGGGCCGCAGCGCTCGCACTGGACACCGCGCTGCTGTCCGAATTGCTGGGCCGGGTCGAGCTGCGCGAACTACTGGACCCCGCCGTGGTCGCCTCGACCTCCGCTCAGCTGCAACATCTCACCGAGGAGCGCGCAGCGCGCGACGCCGAGGCGGTGGCCGATCTACTGCGGATGCTGGGCCCGCTGACCGAGGCCGAGATCGCCGCGCGCGCCACCACCGACGCGATCGGCGGCTGGCTGGACGGGCTGCACGCCGCCAAGCGCGCACTACCGGTCACCTACGCCGGGCAGACCTGGTGGTCCGCGGTGGAGGACATCGGCCTGCTCCGCGACGGCGTCGGCGCGCCGGTACCGGTCGGGGTTCCCGCGGCGTTCACCGAATCCGTCGCCGATCCGCTCGGGGATCTGATCGGACGCTACGCCCGCACCCATGGGCCGTTCACCACCACCGAGGTGGCCGCCCGGTTCGGGCTGGGTCTTCGGGTGACCGCAGATGTGTTGGGCCGCATGGCTGTCGACGGTCGGCTGGTGCGCGGTGAATTCGTTGACGATCTCCCTGGCGACCAGTGGTGCGACGCCGAGGTACTCAGGATCCTGCGTCGCCGCTCCCTGGCCGCGCTGCGCGCACAGGTCGAACCGGTCAGCACCGCGGCCTACGGTCGCTTCCTGCCGTCGTGGCAGCATGTCGGGTCCAGCCGCAGCACGGGTATCGACGGGCTGGGCGCAGTGATCGAACAGCTGGCCGGCGTTCCCCTTCCCGCGTCGGCGGTCGAATCTTTGGTCTTCGGGCAGCGGGTCCGCGACTACCAGCCGTCCATGCTCGACGAGCTGCTGGCCTCCGGTGAGGTGATGTGGTCGGGCGCCGGACAGATCGGCAGCAGCGACGGTTGGGTGGCATTCCATCTGGCCGAGACCGCACCGCTGACACTGCCCGTCCCCGCCGAGATCGAGTTCACCGATACGCACCGGGCGATCATGGAGACGCTGGGACATGGCGGGGCGTACTTCTTCCGGCAACTCACCGACCAGGATGCTGCCGAGTCCGAGCTGAAAACAGCACTGTGGGAATTGATCTGGGCCGGCTGGGTCACCGGGGACACGTTCGCCCCGGTGCGGGCGATGCTGACCGGCCCGCGCCGGTCCGGCGCGCCGGCGCACCGGCAGCGCCAACGGCCACCCAGGCTCAGCCGCTACAGCGTCGCACGCCCGCACAGCCGCGCAGCCGATCCGATGGTGTCCGGCCGGTGGTCAGCATTGCCTGGTGCCGAACCGGATTCGACCGTGCGCGCGCATTTCCAGGCCGAGCTGCTGTTGAACCGGCACGGGGTGCTGACCAAGGGGGCGGCGGCAGCCGAGGGCGTGCCGGGCGGGTTCGCCACCCTGTACAAGGTGTTGAGTGCGTTCGAGGATGCCGGCCGCTGTCAACGGGGTTATTTCGTGGAATCGCTGGGCGGGGCCCAGTTCGCGGCCGCCTCGACCGTGGACCGCTTGCGCTCTTATCTGGACGGCGTCGACCCCCAACGGCCCGAGTACCACGCCGTCGTACTCGCGGCGACGGACCCGGCCAATCCCTATGGAGCCGCACTGGCCTGGCCCGAACGCGGCGGCGAGGACACCCACCGTCCTGGCCGCAAAGCCGGGGCCCTGGTCGCACTGGTCGACGGACAGTTGGTGTGGTTCTTGGAGCGTGGTGGCCGCACACTGCTGAGCTTCACCTCCGACGTCGAGACTCAGCGAGCTGCCGCGGCGGCCTTGGCCGAACTCGTGAGTTCGGGCCGCATGCCGTCGCTGTTGGTCGAACGAATCAACGGGGCGGCCGTTCTGGATCCCGGCGTCGACGCGGACCGCGCCGCCGTGCAGGACGCGCTGACCGGGGCCGGGTTTTCCCGGACCCCGCGGGGGCTACGGCTTCGGTAAGTTCGTGATGCCATGCCCGAAGGTGACACCGTCTTCCACACCGCCACCGCGCTGCGCGACGCGTTGGCCGGCAAGACGTTGACCCGCTGCGATATGCGGGTGCCCCGCTACGCCACCGTCGATCTCACGGGGCAGGTGGTCGACGAGGTGCTCAGCCGAGGCAAGCATCTGTTCATCCGGGTGGGCCCGGCCAGCATCCATTCCCATCTGAAGATGGAGGGCAGTTGGCGCATCGGGTGGTCCAAAGTCGCGCTGCACCGCATCCGTGCCTTGCTGGAGACCTCAGACAGCCGGGCCACCGGGATCGACCTCGGCTTGTTGGAGGTGCTCGACCGAGACACCGACATGGCCGCAGTGGCCCACCTGGGCCCGGATCTGCTCGGTCCGGACTGGGAACCCCGGACAGCGGCGGCCAACCTCATTGCCGTTCCAGACCGTCCGCTGGCGCCGGCCCTGCTCGATCAGCGGGTGATGGCCGGCGTCGGCAATGTCTACTGCAATGAACTGTGTTTCGTCTTCGGCCGGCTGCCGGTTTCACCCGTGAGCTCGCTGGCCGACCCGTTGCGCGTCGTGCAACGTGCCCGGGACATGCTGTGGCTCAACCGGTCCCGCTGGAATCGCACCACCACCGGCGACACCAGAAATGGACGCCAGCTGTGGGTATACGGCCGCGCCGGCGAGGCCTGCCGCCGCTGCGGGACATTGATCGAGACCGACGCCGGCGGCGAGCGGGTGACGTACTGGTGCCCCACCTGCCAAACCTGATGAGTCGCCGGTAGTCACCGATGTCCTGATGCAGAACTGTCACCGATGTCATGAGACATAACATCCATCTTGTCGGTCGCCGGGTGTAGCATAGAACATGTGTTCGATCCGAATGCTGTTTCCGATGCGACACTGATCGATGCGATCAGCGCCGCCACCCGGGCAGAGTCGGCGGCGATCGCGACCCGCCTGGCCGCGATCGGGGCGCTGGACAGCGTGCGCGAGCAGGAGTTGATCGACAGCATTTTGTGGCGCACCGATCCGTTCGAGGAAGTGTGCGCCGAAGTCTCCGCGGCGATGCGGCTGAGCCGGGGCCGCGCCAGCACCCAGGTGCACCACGCCCGGGTGCTACGCGACAAACTCCCCTTGGTCGCCGCCCGGTTCGCGGCCGGCGAGATCGACTATCGGGTGGTGTGCGCCATCATCGCCCGCACCGCCATCGTGGACCAGTCGGTGTGGGCCGGGCTGGATGCCGAACTGGCCACCCGCGCACACCGATGGATGCGGTTCTCCCAACGACAACTGCGCGACCGCATCGATCAATGGATCGCCAAACTCGACCCCAACGGAGTGCGCGTCCCCCCGGATCTGACCGAGGAACGCTTCGTTCAGATCGAGGCAGGCAGCCCCGGCAAGGCCACCATCTGGGCCAACCTGGACGCGGCCGATGGGGCAGCGTTGAATCAGCGCCTCGATGCCGTGGCCGCCACCGTGTGTGAGCATGATCCACGCACCCATGAGCAGCGCCGTGCTGATGCGGTCGGACCGGTGGCCCGCGGGCAAGCCCAACTGGCCTGCCGGTGCGGGCGCCAGGATTGTGTAGCCGGCCACAAGCGAGCGGCCGCCGATGCCGCGGTGATCCACGTGTTGGCCAACCAATCCACCATCGACGGCACCTCGAACGATCCCGGATATCTACCCGGGTACGGCATCCTGCCCGCCGAGACCGTGCGGGACCTGGCCCGCTTAGCCAAGATCAAACCCCTACCCGTACCAGAGCCCGAGCCCGGCGAGGCGGGTGGAGCAACGAAGCCGGCTACCCCCACTGAGTCAGCTGAGGCAGTAGACCCCCGCGAGGCGGACGAACCCAGCGGGTCCAGCGGCCCGGCCGAGGATCCCGCCACCGAACCAGCCGAGGCTGGGGATCCCACCAGCGTGGGTGAGCCGCGGTATCGCCCCTCGGTCGCGCTCACCGAATTCATCCGCTGGCGCGACCTCACCTGCCGCTTCCCCGGCTGTGACGCCCCAGCCCAACGCTGCGACATCGACCACACCGCACCCTGGCCCGCAGGCCCCACCCATCCGTCCAACACCAAGCTCTACTGCCGGGCCCACCACCTGGTCAAAACGTTCTGCCCCGGCTGGTCCGACCGCCAACTACCCGATGGCACAGTCATTGTCACCGCCCCCACCGGCCACACCTACCTCACCGAACCCCACGGGGCAGGGATGTTTCCGACCCTGGCCCACCCCACCGGAAACCCCGACCTGCCCGAACCCGAACCACCCAGCCCCCACCGCGACGCCAAGATGCCCAAACGCAGCACAACCCGCGAACACGACCGCCAAGAACGCATCAACGAAGAACGACGCCTACGCGCCGAACTCAACAACGACCTCCAAACCGAACACGACTACCAAGCCTGGCTCGCCGAAGAATACGGACCTCCCCCACCCTTCTGAATCTCCCAGCCTGCGCCCACACCAGGCGGCCGGGTATAGCCGCCACCGACGTATTCATCGGCATGCCATGGCGTCTCGTGGAGCCGGCGACGATGTCAGACAACTGGCCGGGCGCTTAGGGTGAAGACATGACCTCTGTCGTCGTCCGCGCCACGTCACCGGACGACCTCGACGCGATCAGTGCCATCTACGCCCACCATGTCGAGACCGGGGTGGCCACGTTCGAACTGATCCCACCGCATCGCGAGGAGTGGGAACGCCGACTCGCGACGGCACGCGAACGTGAATTACCCTTCCTGACCGCGATACTCGGTGAGGAGATCGTGGGCTACGCCTATTGCTCGCCCTGGAAACCAAGGCCGGCCTACCGGCACACCGTGGAGAACTCCATCTACCTCACCCCGCAGTGCGCCGGCCGTGGCGTCGGAACACTACTGCTGCACGGACTTCTGGACGGCTGCGCTGCAGCAGGCATCCGTGAGGTCATCGCCGTGGTCGTCGACACCGACGATGCGGTGGCATCTCTGGCTCTGCATCGCAAGCATGGTTTCGCCGAGGCCGGGCGACTGCGTGCGGTGGGCTACAAGCACGGACGGTGGCTGGACACGGTGCTGCTGCAGTGCAGCCTGCCGGTCAGCAGTTGACGAGTTCGGGCTCGACGATCGGCTGCGAAGCCGGTTTCGGGGCAGGCTCTTTGACAGTCGTCTCGGGATCCTTGGGCGTACCACCCCACGGGAAAGCCAGCCGCACAATCTTGCGAACCACCGAAGCGAACTGCTTGTGGATCGGACCAGTGTTGTACGGCAGGCCGTAGCGCTGGCAGATCTCCTTGACCTCACCGGAGATCTCGGCGTAGCGATGTGCCGGGATGTCCGGGAACAGGTGGTGTTCGATCTGGAACGACAGGTTGCCGCTGAAGATGTGGAACCACTTGCCGCCGGACAGGTTTGCCGACCCCAGCAGCTGACGGAAGTACCATTGGCCGCGGGTCTCGTTCTGGGTTTCCTCGATGGTGAACTCATGGGTGCCCTCGGGGAAGTGCCCGCAGAAGATGATGGTGTAGGACCACACGTTGCGCATCAGATTGGCAGTCATGTTGCCCGCGAACACGAATGGTGCGAACGGTCCCGCCAGCAGCGGGAAGGCCACATAGTCCTTGACGGTCTGCTTGCGCACCTTGGCCCACATCTCGCGCAGCATGTCCTTCTTGTCCCGCAGCTTGATCTCGCCGGAGCGGATGCGCTCGGTCTCCAGCTCGTGCAGTGCGACGCCGTATTGGAAGAACACCATCAACAGGAAGGCGTACAACGGATTACCCAGGTAGTACGGGCTCCATTTCTGGTCCTCGCTCATGCGCAGGATGCCGTAGCCGATGTCTCGGTCCATGTCGACGATGTTGGTGTAGGTGTGGTGCATGTAGTTGTGCGAATGCCGCCACTGGTTGGAGGGGCAGGCCGAATCCCATTCGAAGTTCTGGCCGCGCAACGCCGGGTCGCCCATCCAGTCGTACTGGCCGTGCATGACGTTGTGGCCGATCTCCATGTTGTCGAGAATCTTTGACAGCCCCAGCATCACGGTGCCGATCGGCCAGGCCGGCGGGAGGAACAGCAGCGCCCGCCCGCCGACTTCGAGCTTGCGTTGCATCTTGATGATGTCGCGGATGTAGGTGGCATCGCGTTCGCCGAGATCGGAGACTGCGCGCTCACGGATGGCGTCGAGCTCGGCGCCGAAGGTTTCGAACTGCTCGGGGGTCAGGGTGTAGTGAGTCATGTCTGCGCCTTTCAGGGTCAACAGGTCTCAAAGGTCTATGACGACGTCGCCGACGGGTGCGGTGACGCAAATTTCGATGTCTTCGCAGTCGGCGGTGGAGATCGCGCCGGTGATCAGGTTGCGGACCGCGCCGCTGGTCTTGAATCGGGTGCAGGTGTGGCAGATGCCCATGCGGCAGCCGCTTTCCGGCTTCAGTCCGGCCGCCTCGGCCTGCACGAGCAACGGTTGGCCGTCGTCGGCCACCTCGATGTCGCTGTCGGCGAATCGGACAGTGCCGCCGGTGGCCTCGGCGGGCACCGTGAAGGCCGGCGGCACGAAGCTCTCGAAAACCGCGTCAGGGCGGTGCTGCCGGACTGCGTCCAACAACGCCGGCGGGCCGCAGACGAAGACCGCGTCGGGCTCAGCACCCGGGAAGGCCTCAGCCAGGTGGGCCGGACCGAAGTACCCGTCCAATTCGCCGGCGGCGCTGCCGCGCGTGTAACCGTGCAAGATGCGTATGCCGGCCGAGCGCATGGCCGCCAACTCGGTGCGGTAGCAGGCTTCCTCGATGCCGCGTACGTAATGGACGAATGCGACCTCGCCGGTGAACGCCTGTGCACGCAGGGTGCGCAACATGGACAGCACCGGGGTGATGCCGCTACCGCCGGAGACGAACAAGATGCGCTGCGGCAGCTCCGCAGGCAGGACGAAATCCCCGCCCACCGAGTCGAGACCGAGCACCATGCCCGGGTACGCGTGGTCGCACAGGTAGTTCGAGACCAGCCCACCCTCATGGCGGCCGACGGTCAATTCCAGGTGGCGCGCCCCCTCGGCGCTGGCCGGCGAGTAGCAGCGGGTACGACGCCTGCCGTTGATCTCGACGGAGAGGTTGATGTGCTGACCCGCCCGAAACCCGGCGAAGGCCTCGTTGGGTTCCAGGGTCAGCGTGACGCTGCGCGACGTCTGCCGCCGCACCGCCACCACCTTGGCCCGGGCGTCGCCACGGGTCCAGGTCGGCTCGACCAGCTCGGTGTAACGGTCAACCCCGTGCGGGCCGGTCAGAAGGTTCGCGAGCGCACTCATCCGCGGTGCCGCGAGCACTCGCTTCGTCAATGTTTGAGTGAACATGTGTACACAGTGCGCGTGCACAGGCGACTCTGTCAACGATAAAAACGCAGCAAGTGGTAGGGTTCACATCAGTGAACAGACGTACGCCCAATTCACGAACATCGAGCTCACGAACACGAAAGCCGGAGTCGGCAGCGCGTTCGCGCGAGACGCTGTCGCGGGAAGAGCGCAAAGAGGCCACGCGCCGGGCGATCATCACCGCGGCCCTCACACTTCTGGAAGACCGCAGCTTCAGCGCGCTGTCGCTGCGGGAGGTCACCCGCGAGGCCGGCATCGTGCCCGCCGCGTTCTACCGCCACTTCGACTCGATGGATGCGCTCGGCCTGGTGCTCATCGACGAATCGTTCCGGTCGCTGCGCGACATGCTGCGAGGCGCCCGCGCCGGCAAGCTCGATCCGCATCACGTCATCGAATCCTCTGCCGAGATCCTCATCGGCAGTTTCAACGACCGGCGTGAGCACTGGCGCTTCATCGCCCGCGAACGCTCCAGCGGGGTGTCGGTGCTGCGCTACGCAATTCGCACCGAGATCCGATTGATCACCTCCGAGCTCGCGATCGACCTGGCCCGGTTTCCCGCCCTCAAGGACTGGAGCAGCGAGGATCTCAACATCCTGGCCAGTCTGTTCGTCAACGCGATGATCTCGATAGCCGAGTCGCTGGAGGATGCGGCGGACACCCAGTCGGTCCAGGCAATCCACCGCACCGCGGTCAAACAGCTACGGATGATCGCCGTCGGCGTCAACGGGTGGCACAGCCAGGGTCAGTGAGCTCCGCCGGACAGCACATCCTCATCGCGCTTGTCTCGGAAGTAGGCCCGCGTTTCGCGGTAAACCAGTGGAGACAGGATCAGTAGACCGATCAGGTTGGGCAACGCCATCAGCCCGTTCATCACGTCCGAGAAAGTCCACACTGTCTTCAGCGCGGTGGTCGATCCGATGTAGGTGACGATGATGAACACGATCCGGTACGGCAGCACAGCTTTTCGTCCGAACAGGTACTCCATACACCGCTCGCCGTAGTAGGACCAGCCGAGCAGGGTGGAAAAGGCGAACAGCATCACGCCGACCGTGACGATGACGCTGCCCCACTCCCCGGGCAACCCATGGGCGAAGGCACGGGCGGTGAAACTGGCGGCCTCGTCGGCTCCGGCGTCTTTCCACACTCCGGTGACCACGATCGCCAGCGCGGTGAAGCTCACCACCACCAGTGTGTCGATGAACGTCTGGGTCATCGACACCAATGCCTGGCGGACCGGGTGCGTGGTCTTGGCCGCCGCGGCGGCGATACCGCCGGTGCCCAGGCCCGATTCATTGGAGAAGATGCCCCGTGCGACGCCGTAGCGAATTGCCGCCGCCACGGCCGCTCCGGCGAACCCACCGGTCGCCGCGGTGCCGGTGAAGGCATCGGTGAAGATGATGCCGACCGCCTCGGGCAGCTGGTCGATGTTGAACGCCAGGACGGCGGCCGCACCGACGATGTACACCACGATCATGAACGGGACGAGCAAGCTGGTGACGCGGCCGATGCTCTTGATGCCGCCGATGATCACGGCCGCGGTCAGCACCAGCACGACGGCTCCGGTTACCGGTGCCGCGATTCCCCATTCTTCGTTGACGTTGGCAGCGACGGTGTTGGCCTGGGTCATGTTGCCGATACCAAACGACGCCAACACGCCCGCGATCGCGAAGAACCCGCCGAGAAACACCCCCACTGGCCCCTTGATACCGCGCCGCAGGTAATACATCGGTCCACCCGACTGCTCACCGGCGGCGTCGGTACGTCGGAACTTCACGCCGAGGAAGGCTTCGCTGTACTTGGTGGCCATGCCGACCAGGCCGGTGCACCACATCCAGAACACCGCACCCGGGCCGCCGAGTGCGATCGCGGTCGCTACACCCGCGATGTTGCCGACACCGACTGTGGCGGCCAGCGCCGTCGACAACGCCTGGTAGTGCGAGATGTCTCCCTCGGCGCCTTCGTCCGTGCGTTTGACGAACGCCAACCAGAAAGCCATTCCGAGGCGGCGCAACTGAATTCCACGCAACAGCACCGTCAGATACACACCCGTGAGAAGAAGCAACGGGATCAGTAACCATGGGCCCCAGATGAAGCTGCTGGCATCGCTCAAATAGTCATCGAATGTCGTCATCGTCTCGCCGTCTCGTCAGTGTCCGTCGAACCGTAATGCACGCACGCTCGTGGAGGCCGAGAAATCGAGCACGACGCCATCACCCGGTCATGGTGTCACGGTCGGATCTTGGCGGCAGTGCAACACAATGAGCTGTCCGGTATGCCCCCGCGACGTTAACCTCCACGCATGCCACTCGACCTTGCCTACCCGCGGCCCGACATCGCCGTCATCACGCTCAATCGCCCCGACAAGCTCAACGCGTTGTCCTACGAACTGGTCGAGGCGCTCCACGCCACCCTCGACGAGATCGCGGCGAACAACGAATGCCGTGTCGTGGTGCTCACCGGTGCCGGCCGCGGGTTCTGCTCGGGTCTGGATCTGAGCAACCCCAATCCGCCCGAGGCCGGTGGCGGTACCGAATTTCCCCGCTCAGGAATGCGCTGGCAGGAACGCATCGCGAACCTGACGGTCAAACTGCACCGACTGCGCCAACCGGTCATCGCCGCGGTCAACGGCGCCGCCTACGGCGGTGGCTTCGCCCTGGCCGCGGCCAGCGACATCCGCATCGCCGGTCCGGCAGCGAAATTCTGCACGCAGTTCATCAAGCTCGGCATCGGCGGCTGCGACATCGGAGTGAGCTACACGCTGCCCAGGATCATCGGCGCGGGCCCGGCGTTCGACTTGATCCTGACCGCGCGTGCCGTCGATGCAGCAGAGGCACTGCGGCTCGGCCTGGTCACGCGCGTCGTCGAGGACACCGCGGATCTGGTCGGTGCAGCCCTGGAAGTAGCCGAAACCTTGTGCAGCTACGGGAAATTCGGGTTGGAATCGACCAAGCAGGTGCTGTGGGCCAACCTCGACGCCGGTTGCCTGGAAACAGCGCTTCACGTGGAGAACCGCAGCCAGATCCTGTCCGTCGGCACCGGCAGCCTCAGCGGAAAGCCACCCCGCTAGCGCGCGGTCCCACCGCCGTCCACGATGATCACCTGCCCGGTCATGTAACTGCCGGCGTCCGAGCACATGAGCAGGGCCGCGCCGACCATCTCGTCCGGCGTGGCCAGCCGTTTCATCAGGGTGCCGCCCTTCATGGCGTCGATGGCCTCTGGCGGGTTGTTGCGCATCATGTCGGTGTCGACGGGGCCAGGAGCCAGGGCGTGCACCCGGATGCCGAACGGCACGAACTCCGCCGCCATGGATCGGGTGACCGACATGAGCGCGGCCTTGCCCGAGGCATAGATGGACAGTGCGGGCGCGAAGTTGAACGCTCCCACCGACACCAAGTTCAACACCGCTGCGTTCGAGCTGGTCTTCAGATGCGGTAACGCGTGCTGTACCAGGAACACGGGCCCGCGCAGGTTCACCTCGTAAGACTTTGCCCAGGCCTCCGGGGTCATCTGTCCCAACGGCTGGGCCAACGCGTTGGCAGCATTGTTGACCACCACATCGATCCCGCCGAACTCGGCGACCGTGCGCTCCACCAGCGCACCGAGATCGTCGATATTGCCGCTGTGGGTGGGGACCCCGATGGCCTGTCCCCCGAGCTCGCGCAGATGCTGAGCCGCGGTCTCGCAGGCCTCGGGCTTGCGGCTGGCGACCACGACCCGCGCGCCGGCCAGCGTGAAGCCCTCGGCGAGCGCCAGCCCGATGCCACGGGTGCCTCCGGTGACGATCACGGTCCGGTCGGTCATGTCGAACAGATGGTCAAAAGTCTCACGGTTCACCCCGTCAGTAGAACATCACCGCGATCCGGTCGCGCAAGGCTTCAGCCCAAACCGCGGGAACTGACGAAGTCGCGGACCTCGCCGGTGATCGGATCGGTGAACTCGAGGCGCTGGGCCAGCAGTTGCAGTGGGTTCTCGAAGTCATCGGGTGCAACGTCGATCACGTTGGGGTACAACGAATCACCCACAATCGGCAGTCCGATCGACGCCATGTGCACCCGCAGCTGATGCGTCCGCCCGGTGCGCGGAGACAGCCGGTATAGCCCCTGCCCCAGCTCCTCGATGTAGGTCTCGGCGTTGGGCTCCCCGGGCTCTTCGAAAGCCTGTAACTGCCCGCGGTGCTTGATGATCCGGCTGCGCAATGTGGCAGGCAGAGGCACCGTTGCCGCGCCCCCGGCGCGAGCGAGATATGTCTTGCGAGTCTGACCTTCGGCGAACAACCGCTGATACCGCCCCCGAACCTCGCGGCGCGCGGTGAACAGCAACACCCCCGCAGTCAACCGGTCCAGCCGATGCGCGGGGCTCAACTCGGGGAGTTCCAGTGCGCGACGCAGCCGTACGAGCGCGGTCTGCGCGACGTGGCCACCGCGGGGCATGGTGGCCAGGAAATGTGGCTTGTCGACCACGACGATGTCGTCGTCGCGGTACAGCACCGGAATGTCGAACGGCACCTCCACCTCGTCGACCAGGTCCCGGTAGAAGTAGACGTGCGCGCCGGCGGGCAGCGTCGTCGTCGCATCGACGGGCGTACCGTCGGGGAGAACCACCTCTCCGGCAAGCACTTTCGCGCCCAAACCGAACCGCCGCTGCAACTCGTCGTGCACATTGCCGCCCCACAACCGCAACCGCGCCGGTCCGAGTCCGTCACGCACCGGCAGCGGCGGGCGTTTGCTCAATTGAGCGGCACGGGCTCGAGGATCTCGGCACGCGCCTCCGGCGCGGCCTGGCGCAACGCATCGGCCGACTCGTCGTCGGGTTGCGTCTGCGACAACACCTCGGCCTCCACCCGGGCGATGTAAGTGGCGACCTCGCGGTCGACGTCCTCGGCAGTCCAACCCAGCACGGGCGCAACCACTTCGGCCACTTCGCGCGCGCAGTCGACCCCACGGTGCGGGTATTCGATCGCGATCCGCATCCGGCGAGCCAGGATGTCTTCGAGATGAAGCGCGCCCTCGGCCGCGGCGGCATAGTAGGCCTCGACTTTGAGGTACACCGGCGCTTCGGTGATCGGAGCCAGCAGGTCCGGCTCGCCCTCGGCCATCTTGAGCACCTCACCGATCAGCGAGCCGTAGCGGTCCAGCAGGTGGCGGACCCGGTACGGATGCAGCCCGTAGTGCTTCCCGACGAACTCAGTCTGATTGATCAGGGCGAAATACCCGTCGGCCCCCATCAGCGGGACCTTCTCGGTGATCGACGGCGCCACCCGGGCCGGAATGAACTCCGCGGCAGCGTCGATCGCGTCGGCCGCCATCACCCGATAGGTGGTGTACTTCCCGCCGGCGATCGCCACCAGGCCCGGCGAAGGCACCGCGACGGCGTGCTCACGCGACAGCTTGGAGGTTTCCTCACTCTCACCGGCCAGCAGCGGGCGCAGCCCGGCGTACACCCCGTCGATGTCGTCGTGGGTCAGCGGAGTGGCCAGCACGGTGTTGACGTGACCCAGGATGTAGTCGATGTCGGCTTTGGTGGCGGCAGGATGCGCGAGGTCCAGATTCCAGTCGGTGTCGGTGGTGCCGATGATCCAGTGCGTGCCCCACGGAATCACGAAAAGCACTGATTTCTCGGTGCGCAGGATGATCGCGACCTCACTGACGATCCGATCGCGCGGCACCACGATGTGCACACCTTTGGAGGCCCGCACCCGGAACCGGCCCCGCTCTTTGGACAAGGCCTGGATCTCGTCGGTCCACACCCCGGTGGCATTGACCACGACATGGCCCCGCACCTCTGTGGTGGCCCCATCCTCGGAATCGCGCAGCGTCACGCCCACGACGCGATCGCCCTCGCGCAGCAGCGCGACCACCTGACTCGACGAGCGCACCACCGCGCCGTAATGGGCGGCGGTGCGGGCCACGGTCATGGTGTGGCGGGCGTCGTCGACAACGGTGTCGTAGTAACGGATCCCGCCGATCAGCGAGCTGCGCTTGAGTCCGGGGGCCAGCCGAAGCGCACCGGCCTTGGTCAGATGCTTTTGTGCGGGAACAGATTTCGCCCCGCCGAGCTGATCGTAGAGGAAGATGCCCGCCGCGATATAAGGCCGCTCCCACCAACGGTTGGTCAACGGGAACAGGAAGGGCAGCGGTTTGACGAGATGCGGTGCCAGTGTGGTCAGGCTCAGCTCACGCTCGTACAAGGCCTCGCGAACCAGCCCGAACTCCAATTGCTCCAGATACCGCAGCCCGCCGTGGAACATCTTGGAGCTACGGCTCGACGTGCCCGACGCGAAGTCACGGGCCTCGACCAGCGCGACTTTCAACCCTCGGGTGGCCGCGTCCAACGCGGCACCGGCTCCGACGACACCGCCGCCGATCACCACCACGTCGAATTGTTCGCTGCCGAGTCGTTGCCAGGCTTGCGCCCGTTGCTGCGGTCCGAGGAACGTTTGCCCGTCGCCCGGTGCTGAGATCGGGTCAGTCACGATCCCCAGGCTACGTGGGTGAGGTGAGATCCGCCCGATTCTCTAATCCAGGTCATCGTGTTTCATCAACTGGCGCGCGGCCTCGGTGATCGATCCGGACAACGACGGGTACACCGAGAAGGTCTGGGCCAGCTCGTCGACCGGAATGCCGTTCTGCACGGCCAACGCGATCGGCAGGATCAACTCGGAGGCGATCGGCGCCACCACCACTCCGCCGATCACCACACCGGTGGCCGGACGACAGAAGATCTTGACGAAACCGCGGCGCAGGCTGGACATCTTGGCCCGGGCATTCGTGTTCAGCGGCAGCGTGAGGGTGCGGGCCGGCACCGATCCGTCGTCGATCGCGGCCTGCGGAACTCCGACCGCGGCGATCTCCGGGCGGGTGAACACCGCGGCGGCGACGGTTCGCAGCCGGATCGGGGCCACCGCCTCGCCCAACGCGTGGTACATCGCGATGCGCCCTTGCATGGCCGCCACCGACGCCAGCGGCAGCAGTCCGGTGCAGTCACCGGCCGCGTAGATGCCCGGGACCGACGTCCGCGAGACCCGGTCGACGTTGAGGTAGTTGCCCGGCCCGAGTTCGATGCCGACACGCTCCAGACCGAGCCCGTTCGTGTTGGGGACCGACCCCACGGTCATCAGGGCGTGGCTGCCCTCGACCACGCGGCCGTCGGCCATGGTGACCAGGACGCCCGAATCAGTGCGGGTCACCGACTGGGCGCGGGCATTCTTGACCAGCGTGACACCGCGTTCGGAGAACACCTCCTCCAGCACCGCGGCGGCGTCGGAGTCCTCGTGCGGCAGGATCTGGTCGCGGCTGGCCACCACCGTCACCGTGACCCCGAGCTCGGTGTAGGCGTTGACGAACTCGGCACCGGTGACACCGGACCCCACCACCACGAGGTGCTCGGGCAGCCCTTCGAGGTCGTAGAGCTGGCGCCAGTTGAGGATGCGTTCCCCGTCGGGTGCCGCGTTGGGCAGCACGCGCGGGCTGGCGCCGGTGGCGATGAGCACCACATCGGCCGTCAGCTGGCTGACCGCGCCGTCCGGGCCGGTCACCTTGACGCGGTGTTGGGCCATCCCCGGGACGTCGTCGATGAGCTCGCCACGGCCCGCGACCAGCTCGATACCCTCGCTGCGCAGCCGCTCGGCGATGTCGTCGGACTGCGCCGTCGCGAGGTTCTTGACCCGCTCGTTGATCTGCGGCAGCGAGATCTTGGCCTGCTCGAAATCCAGCGAATACCCCAAGTTGGGCGCACGCCGCAGTTCGGTGCGCACCCCGGTGGAGGCGATGAACGTCTTGGACGGCACACAGTCCCACAGCACGCACGCCCCGCCGATACCGTCGCAGTCGACGATGGTGACGTGAGCGACCTCCGGGCCGCGGGCAGCGGCGACGAGTGCCGCCTCATAGCCGGCGGGTCCGCCGCCGATGATCACGATGCGGGTAGCCACGGAACCAACCTAACCAACTTCGCCGATTAAGCTGTCTTACCGTGCCGCTCTATGCCGCGTATGGATCGAATATGCACCCG
Source organism: Mycobacterium syngnathidarum (assembly GCF_001942625.1). Lineage (GTDB taxonomy): Bacteria > Actinomycetota > Actinomycetes > Mycobacteriales > Mycobacteriaceae > Mycobacterium > Mycobacterium syngnathidarum. The sequence goes on along the minus strand of NZ_MLCL01000084.1, from coordinate 8,755 downwards.
GAGCAAATGCAGCAACGGGCTCCGCACTCGCCGATGGCGGGCACCGGGTGGTTGCATGGCTGGCGGCTGACGTTCGGCGGGGAGGACATCGGCTGGGAAGGCGCGCTCGCGACAGTCGTCGAGGACCCGCTGTCCAAGGTGTTCGTCGTGCTCTACGACATGACACCGGCCGATGAGCACTCGCTGGACCGGTGGGAAGGTTCCGAGCTCGGCTTCCACAAAAAGATCCGCTGCCGGGTGGACCGGTTGTCGTCGGACACCACCACCGACCCGGTGCTGGCCTGGCTGTACGTCGTCGACGCGTGGGAGGGTGGCCTGCCCTCGGCCCGCTATCTCGGGGTGATGGCCGATGCCGCGGAGATCGCCGGAGCCCCGGACGAGTACGTGCACGATCTGCGCACCCGCCCCGCCCGCAACATCGGCCCCTAGCCAGCGGCGGCGACGATGTTGACCATCGTGCGCACACCGACACCCAGCGCGCGTTCGTCGATGTCGAACGTGGGCTGATGCAGGTCCAGCTGCGGCCCCTGCCCGCTCCATACCCCTAGCCGGCCCATGGCCCCTGGTACGTCTTCCAGATACCAGGAGAAATCCTCGCCGCCGCCGGACTGGTGGGTGTCGGCGAGCACATCAGGGCCGATCGCCTCGATGGCGTGGGTGAGGATGCGGGTGGAGACCTCTTCGTTGACCACCGGCGGCACCCCGCGCCGGTAGTTGAGGCTGTGTTCGATGTTGAGCGGCGCCAATATCGCTGTAACCGTCTCTTCCACAATGGATTCCAGAGTCAGCCAGGTGTCGCGGCTCGCGGTGCGGATCGTCCCGGCAAGCGTGCCGATCTGCGGGATGGCATTGGCGGCCACGCCGGCGTTGACCGCACCCCACACCATCACGGTGTCGTGGCGCGGGTCGATGCGACGAGACAGCACGCCGGGTAGCCCGGTGATCAGCGCGCCGAGTCCGTAAACGAGGTCGCCGGTCAGGTGCGGCCGGGAAGTGTGCCCGCCCGGCGAGTGCAGGGTGATCTCGATGGAATCGGCTGCCGAGGTGATCGGTCCGGGCTTCGTGGCCACCCGTCCGACGGCCAGGCGCGGATCGCAGTGCAGGGCGAAGATCCGGCTCACGCCGTTGAGCACACCGGCGTTGATGGCATCGATCGCACCGCCGGGCATGAGCTCCTCTGCCGCCTGGAACAGCAGTCGCACGCCGACCGGCAACTCCGGCACCGACGACAAGGCCATGGCCGTGCCCAACAACACCGCGGTGTGAGCATCGTGGCCGCAGGCGTGCGCGACGTTGGGCACCGTCGACGCATAGGACGCGCCGGTCCGGTCAGCCATCGGCAAGGCGTCCATATCCGCCCGCAGCGCGATCCGCGGACCGTCTTCGGGTCCGAAGTCACACGTCAGGCCGGTGCCACCGGGCAGCACCTTGGGGTTGAGCCCGGCCTCGGCGAGGTGCCGGGCGACGAACTCGGTGGTGGCGAACTCTTGACGGCCCAGTTCCGGATGAGCGTGCAGATGCCGGCGCCACGACACCATCTCGTCGTAGTTCGCCGACAGCCAGCGCGCAGCGGCGTGCTGCAACACACTCACGAAGCCCGCCTCCTTTCCTGCGCCTGCAGTACCCGGCTCCGCTCGGCGGGCGTTTCAGCCAGCGCAACGACGGTGCGGGCCAACATGATTGCTCCCTCGACCACGGCCCGGTCGGCACTCGGCCCGGCGGCCGCCGCGGTGAACGCCGGCTGGTGGATCGCGGCGCCGCCCGAGTCGATACCGATCACCGGGTGAATGCCGGGCATCACCTGGCTGATGTTTCCCATGTCGGTACTGCCCAGCGGCACGCTCGCCTCCACGTTTTCCGGCAACGGACTACGGCCCAGGCGCACCATCTCGGCGCGGACAGTCTCCGAAAGCCACGGGTCGGGCGCCAGTTCGGCATAGGCCGGTGCGATCTCGCTGACCTGATGCTCGCAGCCGGTCGCCAGCGCTCCGGCCGAAAAGCATCCTGCCATCCGGTCTTCCAGCTCACGCAGCGCGGACATGTCGGTGGCCCGCATGGTGTACCGCATCTCGGCCCGGCCGGGGATGACGTTGGTGGCCTGCCCGCCGTGAGTGACGATGCCGTGCACCATCTGCCCCGGCATGAGCTGCTGACGCAACAGGCCGATCGCCACCTGAGCGACGGTGACCGCGTCGCCGGCGTTGACGCCCAGATACGGCGCCACCGCGGCGTGCGACTCCCGACCGGTGTAGTCGACCGTCACCTCGGACAGGGCCAACGAGCGGGCCGCGGCGATGTCGACCGGCCCGGGATGCAGCATCACGGTTGCGGCGATGTCGTCGAACACGCCGGCGTTGAGCAGCAACACCTTTCCGCCGCCGAGTTCCTCGGCCGGCGTTCCCACCAGCACCACCGTCAGGCCGAGCTCGTCGGCCACCTCGGCCAGGGCCAGGGCAGTGCCGACGGCCGACGCCGCGATGATGTTGTGGCCGCAGGCGTGCCCGATCTCGGGCAGCGCGTCGTACTCGGCGCAGATCCCGACGACCAGTGGGCCGCTGCCGTAGGACGCACGGAACGCGGTATCCAGCCCACCGGCACGCTCGGTGATCTCGAATCCGTACTCCGCTGCCAGCGCTTGCGTCTTGGCACAGCTGCGATGCTCGGCGAAGGCCAATTCCGGCTCGGCGTGGATCGAATGCGAGAGCTCGATGAGGTCGCCACGACGCCGGTTGATGGCGTCCTCGACGCTCAGCGAGGCGGTGGCAGACGACATCCTCGCAGTATCTCACTGCGTGTTCACGGCCGTTAAGCTCGCCTATCGTGACCGATCTCCAGGCAGCTGTGCCTGATCCGCTCCTCGCGTGCGCAGAAGCCATCGCGGAACGCACCGGCGTCGAGCGCCATGACGTCGCGGTCGTGCTCGGCTCGGGCTGGGCACCCGCCGTTGCCGCGCTCGGCGATCCGGTGGCCACCGTGCCGATGGCCGATCTGCCGGGCTTCACCCCACCGAGTGCGCAGGGGCATGGCGGCCAGGTGCACTCGATTCAGGTCGGCGATCATCGCGTGCTGGTCCTGGCCGGGCGCATCCACGCCTATGAGGGACACGACCTGCAGCATGTGGTGCATCCGGTGCGGACCGCGGCGGCCACCGGCGTTTCGACGGTGGTGCTGACCAACGCGGCCGGCGGCCTGCGGGCCGAGTACCAGGTGGGCCAGCCGGTCCTGATCAGCGACCACCTCAACCTCACCGCAAGGTCCCCGCTGGTCGGGGCACAATTCGTCGACCTGGTCGATGCGTACTCACCCCGGCTACGGGCACTGGCCCGGCAGATCGAGCCGACGCTGACCGAGGGGGTCTACGCCGGGCTGCCGGGCCCGCACTACGAGACCCCGGCAGAGATCCGGATGCTGCGCACCCTGGGAGCCGATCTGGTCGGTATGTCGACGGTGCACGAAACGATCGCTGCCCGGGCCGCCGGCCTACAGGTGCTGGGCATGTCGATGGTGACGAACCTGGCCGCGGGGATGACGGGCGAGCCGCTCAGCCACATCGAGGTGCTCGAGGCCGGGCGTCAGTCCGCAACCCGGATGGGTTCCCTGCTGGCTTCGGTGATCAGACAGATCTAACCGACGAGATACCGCTGCAGGGTGGGCCCGATCCAGTCGACGACCTCGTGACGCGGCATGCCGACCAACGGCGGGAATTCCAGTACGTAGCGGCACAACGCCATCCCGAGCACCTGTGATGCCGCGAGGCTGGCCCGCACCGGGGTGTCGGGAGCGTTGCCCGTGGTTTCGGCGATGACGGGAGCGAGTTGCGCGGCGAAGATCGTCCGCATCCGCTCGGCGACCGCCTCGTTGGTCACGCCAGCCCGCAACAGGATCAACAGCGCTTCGTCGCGTTCCCAGCGATCGAGAAAGTGTGTGGCCAGCGCGGCACCGATCTGCTCGCGCGGGACCTGGGTCAGATCGGGTAGTTCCAGATCGAATTCGGCAGCGGCGGCGAACAGTCGCTCCTTGTTGCCGTAGTAGCGCATCACCATCGACGGGTCGATCCCGGCATCTGCGGCGATCGCCCGGATGGTGGCGCGTTCATAGCCGTCGGCAGCGAAGCGCTCACGTGCCGCGGCCAGGATCACGGACTTGGTCTCAGCTGCCGGTCGTCGCATGCCAACAAGTGTAGGCCAACAACCGTTGACATCGCTGCGCACCACGCCTAGGTTGAAGTCAACAGTTGTTGACCAACGGTTGTTGACAAAGGAGTCGAAGATGCAAACGACCACCACCGACGTCCTCATCGTCGGAGCCGGACCCGTCGGCCTGACCGCCGCCATCGTGCTCGTCCAGCACGGCCACGACGTGACGGTGGTGGATCGCCAAGCCGAGGGCGCCAACACCTCGCGGGCCGCCGTCGTCCATCCCCACACCCTGGAATTGCTGGAGCCCTACGGCGTGGTCGACGCCCTCGTGTCACGCGGCGTGCACACCCCGACCTTCACGATCCGCGACCGCGACGACCTCCTGATCGCGGTCCCCTTCAGCGAGCTGCCGACCCGCTACCCCTACACGTTGATGATTTCGCAGGCCGACACCGAGACGTTCCTGCTCAACCGGCTGGAGGCGCTGGGCGGCAAGGTCGTCCGGCCCGCCGCGGTCACCGAGATCCGGCAGTCCGCCGACTACGCGGTCGCGACCTTCACCGACGGCTCGCGGATCCGGGCCAGGTATCTGATCGGTGCCGACGGCATGCACAGCACGGTCCGCGACCAGACCGGCATCGCGTTCACCGGTGGCACCTACGCCGAGTCGTTCGTGCTGGCCGACGTGCACCTGTCCGGCGGCGTCCCGGCCAACGAGGTCATCCTGTACTTCTCGCCGGCCGGCCTGGTCGTCGTCGCTCCACTGCCCGACGGGATGTATCGCATCGTCGCGACGGTCGATGAAGCACCGCACAATCCCGACGTCGCGTTCGTGCAATCGCTGCTCGACGAGCGCGGTCCGCAGACACGGCCCGCCGTGGTCGAGGACGTCGTGTGGGGGTCACGCTTCCGCGTGCATCACCGGATCGCTGACGAGTTCCGCGACGAGCGCGTCCTGCTGGCGGGCGACGCCGCCCACGTGCACTCCCCCGCAGGCGGACAGGGCATGAACCTCGGGATCGAGGATGCGGTCGTCCTTGCTGAACAGCTCTCGCAGGTGCTGGATGCCGGGGCCGATGAGGCGCTGCTCGACGCCTGCGCCGCCGCTCGGCGCCGCACCGCGGGCAGCGTGGTCGCGATGACCAGCCGGCTCACCGAACTCGCCACCGCATCTGCCCGCCGCCGACCCATCCGCAATCGAGTCATGCGGATGGCCGGCAAGCTTCCCGCTGTTCGCCGGGCGCTGGCCTGGCGTTTGTCCGGCCTGAACCGACGCTGAGTAGAGGAGACACTCATGAAACTCGTCAACGATGAACTCGCGGTACCGGTCCAGCTCACCGAGCCCACCGGCAACGGCTTCCTGGTGCTGGCGGCCGAGGTCGGCCGCTGGTGCGGGCCTCTTCCCCTGCCCTCGCGCGCCCGCCGCCGGCTGACCGGCCGTCTCACCGAAATGGCGGTGAAGCTGGCCCACCGCGACGACGTCGTCGAGGCCGTGGTGTTCGACGCGGCGCTGCGCCCACCCGGTGAAGGCTCGGCACTGCTCGCCCGCGCGGGTGTGCGACCCGCGCGTTACGACGTCGTCGTCCTGATCCGCACCACCGGAGTCGACGCCATCGCCGCCGTGCGAGCCGACAGCCTCTGGCGCGCGATGGTCACCAAGATCGGCCAGAGTGCACGACATTCCTACCAACTGGCCGCCGAGAACCCGGCCCGGATCGCCGATGTCGACCACACCAGCGACCGATGGTTCCTCTTCAACTACTTTCACTGCGCCTCCGCGGAAACGGTCTATGCCACATGGGAATACACCGCCGGATGGTTTCAGCGCCACACCGCGCTGCCGGACTCGACCTTGCTTGCGCCGCGGCCCGGCGAACCGACCGATTACAGCATCGTCAACCACGCGAGTTGGCCGACTTTGCGCGCGTTTCTTCCCAGCCTGCTGTTTCGGCGCACCTTCCGGTCATTTGTGCTGGCCAACTTCAAAGCCAATGGCGTCGCGGCCCAGCCGATCATCTACCGCCTGAGCCCGGCCACCGGCTCATCGGGGAAAATCTGACAGACCTGCGCAAGTTTGCGTACTCGGACGCCGCTGCGGGCACACTTGGGTCATGACCTCCGTCGCGACCGCCGCCGCAGATTGGATCGCACACGACCCCGACCCGCAGACCGCGGCCGAACTGTCCGCCTGCAGTCCCGATGAGCTCGATCGACGATTCAGCCGTCCGCTGACCTTCGGCACCGCCGGGTTGCGGGGCCCACTGCGGGGCGGGCCGGACGGGATGAACCTGGCGGTCGTCACCCGCACCACCTGGGCGCTGGCGCAGATGCTCAAGGACAGAGGTCTGGGCGGCTCACATGTGGTGGTGGGCCGCGACGCTCGGCACCGCTCCGACGAGTTCGCGCTGACGGCTGCCGAAGTCCTTACCGCCGAGGGTTTTCAGGTCCTTCTCATGATGGCTTCCGTGCCGACACCGGTGGTCGCCTATACCGTCCGGCACCTGCCTGCTGTGGCCGGAGTGCAGATCACCGCATCGCACAATCCGCCCACGGACAACGGATACAAGGTCTTTCTCGACGGCGGGATGCAGATCATCTCCCCTGCCGACCGCGAGATCGAGGCTGCGTTGGCCCGTGCCCCCCATGCCGACGAAATCCCCAGGGCTGCAGTGGAAACCGGCGGACTTCGCCAGGTCTACGGCTACCTGGAACGCGCCGCTCGGGTGCGCCGCACCACCGGTTCGGTGCGGATCGCCCTGACTCCGCTACATGGCGTCGGCGGAGAGTACGCCCTCGATGCCCTGGCCCTGGCCGGGTTCGAGGACGTGCACGTGGTCGAGGAACAGTTCAACCCGGATCCGGACTTCCCCACCGTCAACTTCCCCAATCCCGAGGAGCCTGGCGCCGTCGACGCACTCCTCGCCCTGGCCGACGACATCGACGCCGAGATTGCGATCGCCCTCGATCCGGATGCCGATCGCTGCGCCGTCGGGGTGCCCGGACCCGACGGCTGGCGCATGCTCACCGGCGACGAAACAGGCTGGCTGCTGGGCGATTACATCCTGTCTCAGCTCGAACCGGGTCCGGTCAGCGAAGCTGCATTGGTGGCCAGTACCGTCGTCTCGTCGCGGATGCTGGCATCGATCGCGGCGGCGCACGGCGCCCAGCACGCCGAAACCCTCACGGGGTTCAAGTGGTTGGCCCGCGCCCAGACTCCCGGCAACACCCTGGTCTATGCCTACGAGGAAGCGATCGGCCATTGCGTCGACCCGGCCTCGGTACCCGACAAGGATGGGATCAGCGCTGCGATCCTGGTGGCCGACCTGGTGGCTGCACTGCGTGATCAGGAACGCACCATCCTCGATGCCCTTGACGGTCTGGCCAAGGTTCACGGCGTGCACGTGACGGGAGCCGTCAGCCGCCATGTCGATGATGCTGCTACCGCCATGACCCGGTTGCGCGAATCCCCGCCGACCGAGCTGGCCGGCATCGCCATCACTGTGGAGGACCTGCTGAAGCGGAACGGGCAACAGCACACCGACGCCCTCATCTTCACCGGTAGCGATGCCGGCACCTCCATCCGGGTGGTGGTGCGCCCGTCGGGCACCGAACCGAAACTGAAGTCCTACACCGAAGTTCGCTGCACGCCGACCGACGACTTGGACACCGCGCGGGCCCACGCCCAGAAGCTCAGCCAGGACCTATCCGACGCCGCGGTGCGCTGGTGATACCTCAGCGCGGGCCGAACTGACGGTCCCCGGCGTCCCCGAGGCCCGGGACGATGTAGGCGATGTCGTTGAGCCCCTCGTCGATGGTCGCGGTGACCAGCCGCATATCGGGGGCGACCTCCTCGATCGCGGCGATTCCCTGCGGCGCACACACCACACAGACCGCGGTGATGTCGACCGCGTTGCGTTCCTTCAACAAGTCGATGGTGTAGGCCATCGACCCGCCGGTGGCCAACATGGGGTCGAGGATGAACACCGACCGTGTGCTCAGGTCGTCGGGCAACGACGCCAGATACGGAGTCGGCTGATGCGTCGTCTCGTCGCGCGCCATCCCGACGAACCCCACCTGCGCCTCGGGGATGAGCGCATGGGCTTGGTCGACCATCCCCAGCCCGGCCCGTAATACGGGTACCAGCAACGGCGGGTTGGCCAATCGCGAACCTGTGGTGTCGGTGACGGGCGTGCGTACCGGGATCTGTTCGGACGTCGCGTCCCGGGTGGCCTCGTACACCAGCATCAGGGTGAGGTCGCGCAGTGCGGAACGAAACCCGGCGTTGTCGGTTCGCTCATCGCGCAGAGTGGTCAGCCGTGCGGCGGCCAAGGGGTGGTCGACGACGCGTACATCCATGCGCTGACCTTAACGGTCGGTGCGGCCGCGGTGCAGATCGATCCGGGGACGGCTGCACGCACCGTGGACTACGGGTTTTCAAGGGTCCGCACTGGGGTGCCACCGAGCCAATCTGAGCGGGCGTTCATACCGTCCTTAGCCTTGATCCACCGATGAATGGGCTGGTTGTTGGGGTGTCGGAATGAGGAAAGTGCCCTCTGAGCTGGAAAGATTGGTGTTCTCTACGCAACAATCCGACCAGCACAAGAAAGGCACTTCCA
>NZ_MLCL01000042.1 GCF_001942625.1 Mycobacterium syngnathidarum | reverse complement strand
TCACCCACGTGTTACTCACCCGTTCGCCACTCGAGTACCCCGAAGGGCCTTTCCGTTCGACTTGCATGTGTTAAGCACGCCGCCAGCGTTCGTCCTGAGCCAGGATCAAACTCTCCAAACAAAAACTACCCTCCCTTTAAAAAAGGGAGCCAAAAACATGGAAGGCAGAATTCAGATTCAGAAAAATCCGATCACAAACAAAAGACACCAAACAAACTGGCATCAAAAAAACAAAACCACCCACCAAGAACGGAAGACGGGGAGTCCCCCAAGATGGGCGGCAAAAAACAACAAACAAAAACCACCAAACACACTATTGAGTTCTCAAACAACAGACTTTTCTGCTTTGTCACCCTGTTTTGGGGCAACCCCACCAGCTTAATTGGAACTTTGCCGGCAAGTCAAGTTGCTTCATCCTGGCCTATTTCATCCGGTCTGAGGCAACCTCGCCAGCTTAGTACGATCTCGGCTGGCTTGTCAAGTCGCTCTGGCCCCGGGGGTTTTCCCCGCTCCGCGGCGACTTCAAAAGATTAGCGCGCGCCAGCCTTTAAGGTCAAATCGGCTGGTCAGCGCAATTTCGAGGCTGAAAGCCAGACTCGAACGTGCTGCCTAGGAGCCTACCCTCTCGATCTCGGCTCCGAGGCTCAACAGGTTTTCCACGAACAACGGATATCCGCGATCGATATGGAAGACGTCGTGCACCTCGGTCTCACCGTCGGCGACCAGCCCGGCGAGCACCAGGCCGGCGCCGGCACGGATATCCGAGGACCACACCGGGGCACTCGAAAGCTGCGGGATCCCCCGTACCACAGCGTGGTGCCCGTCGGTTCGCGCATCAGCACCCAGCCGGATCATCTCCTCGACGAACCGGAAGCGAGCTTCGAACACGTTCTCGGTGATCATCGACGTGCCGTCAGCCACCGAGGCCAGACCGATCGCCATCGGCTGCAGGTCGGTCGGAAACCCGGGGAAGGGCAGCGTCGCGACGTTCACCGCCTTGGGTCGCTCGTACTGCACCACCCGGAAACCGTCATCGTTCTGGGTCACTGTCGCGCCGGCGTCGTGCAGCTTGTGGAGAACCAGCTGTAGGTGCTGCGGGTCTACGCCGGTCACCGAAATGTCGCCGCGCGTCATCGCCGCGGCGATCCCCCAGGTCGCCGCGACGATCCGGTCACCGATCACTCGATGTTCGGTGGGATAGAGCCGGTCGACGCCCGTGATCGTCAGGGTCGACGTCCCAGCGCCGCTGACCTTGGCGCCCATCTGATTGAGCATCGCGCAGATGTCGACGATGTCGGGCTCGCGTGCCGCGTTGTGGATGGTGGTGACGCCTTCGGCCAGCACCGCGGCCATCAGGATGTTCTCGGTCGCCCCCACTGACGGGAACTCCAGTTGGATCTCGGCACCCCGCAGGTGATCGGCTTCGGCCACCACACAGCCGTGCTCGATATTGCAGGTGGCTCCCAGTTGGCGGAGCCCGGCCTGGTGCATGTCCAGCGGCCGCGACCCGATGGCGTCGCCGCCGGGAAGCGCGACTTTCGCCTTCTTGCACCGGCCGACCAGTGGGCCGAGCACACACACCGAGGCACGGAACTGCCGGACCGCCGCGAAATCTGCGTCGTACTTGGGTTCGTCGGGTGACGTGATGCGCACCGTGTCACCGTCCAACTCGACGGTGGCCCCCAGCCCGCGCAATACCTCGGCCATCAGCGGCACATCAAGGATGTCGGGGCAGTTGGTGATGGTGCTGGTGCCCTCGGCCAGCAACGAGGCTGCCATCAGTTTCAGCACACTGTTCTTCGCGCCACCGACAGCAACTTCGCCTGATAACCGGTTCCCTCCGGTCACCAAGAAACGCTCGCTCACGCCGGTCAGTGTAAACAGCCCGCCGTCGACTTTCCGCCTGCTCGGACAGATCCGGCGGGCCCGGCCGCCGTGTCCGCGAGCCCGGTACGGTTCAGCTATGGCGGTTCATCTCACCCGTATCTATACCCGCACCGGCGACGACGGCACGACAGGACTGAGCGACTTCAGCAGGGTTTCGAAGAATGATTCGAGATTGGCGGCCTACGCCGACTGTGACGAAGTCAACGCCGCCATCGGGGTTGCAGTAGCCCTCGGCGAACCCGATCAGCAAATCCTGGCAGTGCTCAGGCAGATTCAAAATGACCTGTTCGACGCCGGTGCAGATCTGTCCACGCCCGTCGTGGAAAACCCCGAGCACCCACCGCTGCGAATTTCTCAGACCTACATCGACCGACTCGAGAAGTGGTGCGACGAGTTCAACGAAGCCCTGCCGGCGCTGAGTTCGTTCATCCTTCCCGGCGGCAGTTCGCTCTCGGCCCTGTTGCACGTCGCACGGACCGTGGCCCGCCGAGCTGAACGGTCGGCATGGATCGCCGTACAGGAACACGGGGATTCGGTCAGTGTCCTGCCGGCGAAGTACCTCAACCGGCTGTCGGATCTGCTGTTCATCCTGTCGCGGGTGGCGAACCCGGATGGGGACGTGCTCTGGAAACCCGGTACGGGTCAGTAATTCCGTCGCCGGGCCCGTGGTGACGGCCGGGACTCAAGCCAAGACGTGAATGCGGTCAAGGCGCCCCGATCCAAGGCGATCTCGTAGCCTCGCCGGCGCTCGGGGCTGTTGTCGCGGAGTTCGAGAACGACCGTTGCATCGGTCATGATGTCAAACTCGTCGCCACGCGGGGCGCGGCGCGACACCACTTCCAGCCCCCGGCGACTCAGTCGCCGGTCGGGCCACCACCGCATGCTGGACAGCCGGTAGAAGCCGGCCTCCCCGCCGCGGTAGCGCATCACGCCGTGACGCCAGCCGTGGCCGCCTTCGGCCGGAAAGTCTCGCAGGATGCCCGCGGTTCCGCCGACCTGACGCAACTTCCACAATCGGTAGCTCAGGGCACCGACAGCCAGTAGCAGAACGCAGATGAGCGCGACCATGCCGATCATGGGCGCGCTCATCTGTCGTCTCTGTCGTCAGTCGATCTGGCCGAGGGCGCGCAGACGCGCCCGGCCCCATGCCGCTGTCTGCTCGTCGTCGGACTCCGCGTCCTGCTTGGCCGAGTCGGCGTTGATCTCGGATTCGAACTGAGCGTTCTCCACCAGGATCCGGACCGTCTCCTCGGTCACCGACAGGAACCCGCCGTCAACGGCGATGCGCAGATCGTCCTCGCCTTCCCGCTCGACCCGCACCATGGCATCGTCGACGAGCTGTGCCACCAACGGAATGTGGCGCGGCAGGATGCCGATCTCACCAGCGGTGGTCCGGGTGAAGACGAACGTAGCGGTGCCGGACCAGAGCTCACGCTCGACGGCGACGATCTCAACGTTCAAATCAGCCATTCCACACCACCTCTCGCCGGAGAACTACCGTCACAGCTTCGCGCCGAGGCTCTCGGCCTTCTTCGCCAGGTCGTCCAGACCACCGATGAGGAAGAACGCCTGCTCGGGCAGGTGATCGAACTCGCCCTTGGCCAGCTTGTCGAAGGCCTCGATGGTCTCCTTGAGCGGCACGGTCGAACCCGGCTGACCGGTGAACTGCTCGGCCGCCATCATGTTCTGGCTCAGGAAGCGCTCGATCTTGCGGGCGCGGTACACCAGAACCTTGTCCTCTTCCGACAGCTCGTCGATACCGAGGATGGCGATGATGTCCTGGAGATCCTTGTAGCGCTGCAGGATTCGGATGACTTCCTGGGCGACGCGGTAGTGCTCGTCGCCGACGATGCTGGGGTGCAGGATCGTCGAGGACGACGCCAGCGGGTCCACCGCGGGGAAGATGCCCTTGGAGAACACCGCACGCGAGAGCTCCGTGGTGGCGTCCAGGTGGGCGAACGTGGTGGCCGGCGCCGGGTCGGTGTAGTCGTCGGCGGGCACGTAGACGGCCTGCATCGAGGTGATGGAGCGGCCTCGGGTCGAGGTGATGCGCTCCTGCAGCTCGCCCATCTCGTCGGCCAGCGTCGGCTGGTAACCCACGGCCGAAGGCATACGACCCAGCAGGGTCGAAACCTCCGAACCGGCCTGGGTGAACCGGAAGATGTTGTCGATGAACAGCAGCACGTCCTGGCCCTGCTCGTCGCGGAAGAACTCGGCCATGGTCAGGGCCGACAGCGCGACGCGCATACGGGTGCCTGGCGGCTCGTCCATCTGACCGAACACCAGCGCGGTGTCCTTCAACACGTTCGCGTCGGCGAGCTCGACCCACAGGTCGTTACCCTCACGGGTGCGCTCACCCACGCCGGCGAACACCGAAGTACCACCGAAGTTGCGGGCGATGCGGTTGATCATCTCCTGGATCAGAACCGTCTTACCCACACCGGCACCACCGAACAGCGCGATCTTGCCGCCGCGCACGTACGGGGTGAGCAGGTCGACGACCTTCAGACCGGTCTCCAGCATCTCGGTGCGGGGCTCCAGGTCGGCGAAGGCCGGCGGCTTGCGGTGGATCGACCAGTGCTCGAAGTCCTTGCCGTAGCCCGGATTGTCGAGGCAGTCACCGAGGGCGTTGAACACGTGGCCCTTGACGCCGTCGCCGACCGGGACCGAGATCGAGGCGCCGGTGTCGGACACCTCGACGCCACGGACCAGGCCGTCGGTGGGCTGCATGGAGACGCAGCGCACCAGGTTGTCGCCGAGGTGCTGGGCAACCTCAAGCGTCAGGGTCTTGGCCAGGGCACCGAACGTGATCTCGGCGTGCAGCGCGTTGAACAGTTCGGGCACCGCGCCGCGCGGGAACTCCACGTCCACCACCGGGCCGGTGATGCGGACTACGCGGCCCGCCGTCTTCTCTGCAGTAGCAGTCATTCTCTCTTCGCTTTCCTACGAGGCTTTCGTCTTTGGTCCGGCTAGCGCGCGTCGGCCAGCGCGTTGGCGCCGCCCACGATCTCGCTGATTTCCTGGGTGATCTGTGCCTGACGTTCGCGGTTGGCCGCGAGCGTGAGTCCCTTGATCAGTTCGTCGGCGTTGTCGGTGGCCGACTTCATGGCGCGCCGGCGCGAAGCCGACTCCGAGGCCGCTGCCTCCAGCAGCGCCGCGTACACGCGGGTGGCGATGTAGCGCGGCAGCAGCGCGTCGAACAGGGTCTCGGCGCCCGGCTCGAACGAATACAGCGTGTGCGGACCGGTTTCGGCCTCCCCGACGTACTCGACCACCATCGGTGCGATGCGCAGCGCGTTGGCGGTCTGCGAAAGCATGGACCGGAACTCGGTGGAGACGATGTGCAGTTCGTCGACTCCGAGGATGCCGTCGGCTCCCGCGTCGTCGCCGTCGTCGTCGGCGCCGGACATGAACGCCGTCACCAGGGTTTCGGCGATCGCCTTGGCGTCCTCGTAGGTGGGCCGCTCTGAGAAGCCGGTCCACGACTCGGTCACCGTGCGCTGCCGGAAGCTGTAGTAGCCCAGAGCTTTCCGGCCCACGACGTAGAGCACCGGGTTCTTGCCCTCTTCCCGCAGCAGCGAGAAAAGTTCTTCGGCCCGGCGCAGCACGTTGGCGTTGTAACCGCCGCAGAGACCGCGGTCCGAGGACACCACCAGCACACCGGCCCGCTTGGCGTTCTCCCGCTCGACGAGCAACGGGTGATCCAGCGCGCTGGCCCCGGCCAGCTCGGTGAGCATGTTGGTGATCTCGGTGGAGTAGGGCCGAGCCGCATCGACTCGGGCCTGCGCCTTGGCGATCCGCGACGTGGCGATCAGCTCCTGCGCCTTCGTGATCTTCTTGATCGACGAGGCGGAGCGGATACGCCCGCGTAGCTCGCGAAGTGTGGCTGCCATTGGTTACCTAGGCCTTCTTGGGTGCCGGCTTGCGGACCTTGACCGATTCCTTCTCAAGGTCCTCGGGATCCAGCGCCTCGGCGTCAGCTTCGTTGACCACAACGGAGCTGCCGTCAGAGGCGGCGAAGCCCTTCTTGAAATCGTTGATGACCTCAACAAGGTTGGCTTCGGACTCCTCGGAGAGCTTCTTGGACTCCTTGATGCCCTTGAGGATGTCGGCGTGGCTGGCCTTCACGTGCTCCAGCAGTTCGTCGACGAAGCGGGTCACGTCCTCGGCCGGAACGGAGTCGAGGTGGCCCTGGGTACCGAGGAAGATCGCGACGACCTGATCCTCGACGGCCAGCGGGCTGTACTGCGGCTGCTTGAGCAGCTCGACCAGACGTACACCGCGGTCCAGCTGAGCCTTCGACGCGGCGTCCAGATCGGAGGCGAAGGCCGCGAAGGCCTCCAACTCGCGGTACTGCGACAGGTCCAGACGCAGCGAGCCGGCAACCTCTTTCATCGCCTTGATCTGAGCGGCACCACCGACGCGGGACACCGACACACCGACGTTGACGGCCGGGCGCACACCCTGGTTGAACAGGTCGGACTCCAGGAAGCACTGACCGTCGGTGATGGAGATGACGTTGGTCGGGATGTAGGCCGAGATGTCGTTGGCCTTGGTCTCGATGATCGGCAGGCCGGTCATCGAACCACCGCCGAGCTCGTCGGACAGCTTCGCGCAACGTTCCAGCAGACGCGAGTGCAGGTAGAAGACGTCACCCGGGTAAGCCTCGCGGCCCGGCGGGCGGCGCAGCAGCAGCGAGATGGCGCGGTAGGCCTCGGCCTGCTTGGTCAGGTCGTCGAAGACGATCAGCACGTGCTTGCCGTTGTACATCCAGTGCTGGCCGATGGCCGAACCGGTGTAGGGAGCCAGCCACTTGAAGCCGGCCGCGTCCGAAGCCGGGGCCGCGACGATGGTGGTGTACTCCATGGCGCCACCCTCTTCCAGCGCGCGCTTCACGCTGGCGATGGTGGAACCCTTCTGGCCGACGGCGACGTACACGCAGCGCACCTGCTGCTTGGGGTCGCCGGTCTCCCAGGCCTCACGCTGGTTGAGGATGGTGTCGACGCAGAGCGCGGTCTTGCCGGTCTTGCGGTCACCGATGATCAGCTGACGCTGACCGCGACCGATCGGGGTCATGGCGTCGACCGCCTTGACACCGGTCTGCAGCGGCTCGGACACGCTCTGGCGCTGCACCACCGAGGGGGCCTGCAGCTCGAGCGCACGGCGCTCCTCGGCCTCGATGTCGCCCTGGCCGTCGATCGGCTGGCCCAGCGGGTTGACGACGCGGCCGAGGAAGGCGTCACCGACGGGCACCGAGAGCACCTCGCCGGTGCGCTTGACCTGCTGGCCCTCTTCGATCTTCTCGAACTCACCCAGGATCACCGCGCCGACGCTGTGCTCGTCGAGGTTGAGCGCCACACCCAACACACCGCCCGGGAACTCAAGGAGTTCCTGGGTCATGACCGAGGGCAGGCCCTCGACGTGAGCGATGCCGTCACCGGCGTCGACGACGGTGCCGATCTCTTCACGCTCGGTGTCGGCGGAAAACGAGGATACGTAATCCTCGATGGCACCTTCGATATCAGCAGCCGAGATTGTCAACTCTGCCATGGTTTTTCGTCTTCCTACCTTGTTCTTGGGGTGGTTCGTGGGGGTTATCAGTCCGGCAACTGTGTCGCAGCGGCGGTCAGGCGGGATGCGATGGAGCCGTCGATCACTTCGTCACCGACGGTGATCGACAGACCACCGAGCAGTTCCGGGTCGACGTGCAACTGCACCGAAACCGGTTGGCCGTAGATGCGGGTGAGCACCTCCGACAGCCGGGTCCGCTGGGCATCGGAGAGGTCGGCCGCGGCGGTCACGTGCGCGACCACCTCGCCACGGCGGGCCACCGCGAGCTCGGCGAGGTCGATGACCGCCTCGTCGGCACGCTCCCCGCGCAGCAGGCCCACAGTCTGGGTCAGCAGCGCCGCTGCGGTTCCGTTCACACCCGTGTTGCCGCCAAGCACCTTGTCCAGCAAGGCAACTCGGCCTTCAGCCGGTGTGGTGTAGTCACTCAGCAGGGCCGAGAGCTTGGGCTCGGTGTCGAGCAGACGGCCGAACCGGAACAGCTGGTCCTCCACCTCGTCGACTTCACCTGCGGTCTCGGCGCGCTTGAGCAGCGCCAGGCGTGCGGCATGTTCAATGGCGTCGACCAGGTTCGATTCGATCGACCAACGCTGCGAGACGGCAGTCCGCAGCACGTCCAGCGCGGTGTCGCCGACCTTGCCGGACAGCAGACGCTCCAGCAGCTGCACCTTGGGGGCGGTGTCGTCAGCCGGCTCGGCCAGGTGCTTGGCGAGCGCCGACTCCGACACCAGCAGCTTGGCCACCGAGCTCAGATCATCGGCGAGCGTGGTCAGCCCGGACGCGTCCAGGCCGCCCGCGACCGAGTCGAACTTGTCGACCACGATCGCCAGCGACTCACGGCTGGCCGCGCGCAGCTTGGCCGTCGCGGCGGTGTCGATCACCGCGGCCGACGGAGCCATCTGGTCCAGCTCGGCCAAAAAGCGATCGACCGTCGCCATCCGGGCCGCCGGATCGGCGACATGTGCGCGCACCAAGGCGTCGGCCTTGGCGACCGACTCCGATCCCAGACCGGTCCGCAGCTGGCGGATGAGCTGCTGGCGCATCAGCTGAACCTGCTGAGCACCCTGCGTCTTGATCCGCTCGGCCTCCGTGCCCGCCTGCTCGGCCAGCTGAGCGGTGATCCGCTCAGAGTCCTGCGTGGCCTCGTCGGTCACCTTGGCCGATTCGGCCTTGGCGTCGGCGAGTGCCTTGGCGTGCATGTCATCGGCCTCGGCGAGTTTCTTCGCCGCCTCAGCACTCTCTGCGAGGGCCACCCGCACGGCTTCCTGTTGCTTCTGCATCAGGTTCCGCACCGGAGGCACCACCCACTTGATGATGATGAAAGCGATGACGGCAAAGCCGATCAGCTGCCCGATAAATATCGACATCTACTGCGTCCCACCTGATTTCACGTCGACGCCCAAAATTCGGTTGGCCAAGGTCTGCGAGAGCCCGTCCACCGACGACTCCAGACCCGACCGCACCTCGGCACTCTGGGCAGCGAGCTGCTCATCGGCCTGGCGCACTTGCTCGGCCACTACGGACCCGGCCTCGGCTCGCTTGGCATCGACCACCTCGCGGCCCGCGGCACGGGCCTCGTCGCGGATGGCCGACGCCTCGGCACGTGCCCCGGCCATCGCCTCGTCATAGTCGGCCTGCGCCGCGGCCACCTGCTCGGCCGACTTCCGATTGTCGGCGGCGGTCTTCGCCAGCATCGCTTCGCGCTCTGCCAGCACCTTGCCGACCGGTGGCACAACCCATTTCCAGATCACGGCCAGCGTGATCAGGAAGATGATCAGCACCGCGAAGAAGGTGCCGTTGGGGACCAGGAAGTTGCTCTGGCCCCCACCGCCTTCCTCCGCTGCGAGGAGTGTCAGTTCACCCATGCTGACGGACTACTGCAGGCCCGGCGTGGCGAAGACGAACAGCGCCATGAAGGCCAGGTTGATGAAGTACGCGGCCTCCACCAGACCGACGGTGATGAAGAACGGGGTGAACAGCCGGCCCTGGGCCTCGGGCTGACGGGCGATGCCCGAGATCAGCGCGTTACCCGCGATACCGTCACCGATACCGGCGCCGATGGCGCCGCCGCCCATGATCAAACCGCCACCGATCAGCGCGCCGGCCGTGATGAGGGCGTTGGGGTCGAGTTCCATTCCTTTTATCCTCCTTGATAACTGGTGGCCCAAAAAATGTTGCCGCCAGAGGTTCGTGTGATGCGGTTGTAGGGGTCAGATATGCGGATCAGTGGGCTTAATGATCATCGTGCTCGAGCTCCATCGACTGGCTGAAGTACAGGATCGTCAGCAGCGAGAAGATGAAGGCCTGGATCAGGCCGACGAACAGGTCGAAGGTCTTCCAGATGGCGTTGGGTGCCCACTGGATGTACCAGGGGAACATCGCGATCAGCGCGACCAGGATGCCGCCGGCGAAGATGTTGCCGAAAAGACGGAGGGCCAGCGAGATCGGCTTGGCGAGTTCCTCGACGATGTTGATCGGCATCAGCGCGGTGACGTGCCCCTTGAGCAGCTGCTTCGGGTGGCCGAGGATACCGCGGCGCCAGATGCCGGCCGCGTGGTAGCAGACGAACACGAACAACGCCAGGGCCAGCACGAAGTTGATGTCGGAGGCCGGCGGCTTGTACCACTCCGCAGCTGCGCCGTCGGCCCCGCCGTACTGCAGGGGTAGAACGGCAAGCCAGTTGGAGATGAGGATGAACGAGAACAGCGCCACCGCCAGCGGCAGCACGAACGGCGCGACCTTCATGCCGATCGAACTCTCGATCTGGCCGCGCATCTGGATGGTCAGGGCCTCCCAGAACAGCTGCACACCACCCGGCACGCCGGTCGAGGTGACCTTGGCGCGAAGGACGAATGCCAGCGCGATCACGATCACCGCGGTGATCGCGGTGGCCAGGATGGTGTCACCGTTGAACGTCATCCCGAACAGCTCGAACACCATCGTGTGGTGGCCGACGTGGATGGCGGCGCCACCCTCTTCGGCGGCGAGCACGGTCGTCGTCTGAGTCATTTAGGTCAGCTCAACCCTTCGATTCCGTATCCAAGACATCCAGGCCGTTCGAGCGGATCTTCCGCAGCACGGGGATGCTGGTGCTCATCACCAGCAGAGCCTGGAAAATCGCCAGCCCGAACAGCACCGCGATGCCGCCCGAGGTTTTGAAGACAAATGCGATGCCGAGAGCGATCGCGGTGATGATCAGCAGCCGTGTAGCGGAGTTGACGGCCATCTTCTTCTTGAGCGGGTGGTCTTCGGCCGTGATCGCTTCGACGGCGCGGCGCACCAACAGGGCGTTGACCAAGCCGAGAGCCAGGCCGACACCGAAGAAGACGCCGAAGAGAATGTGTCCGGTGAATGCGGCGGCCACCACTGCCAGCGCGGTCAGTGCGAGGCAAACGATCAGGAGACGCAGCGGCCGGAACGCCACTGACGGGAACACCAACGGCGCGTCTTGCGCTGGTGTCGTCACCGCTTCACCCCAATCCCGCTGTCACGAAAAGCTGCACCCTCGGTGATGCCAACGGTTGCTACCCCCTGGCAAAACCCTGTGCGTGCCCGCCGAGAATATCGGAGGGCGGCGGGCGGGCTCGAATCACCCACGGGGTAGCTCCCTTTGTCGGTCGTTGATCGGCACCTAACGGTTCGTCGAACCGACGGGCCGGGCCGGCAACCCGCGAGGTTTTTCGGGTTCTGGCAGCACCCTAACACATGGTAGGCACCCCTAAACGAGGCCTACTACTTTTCGTCGTACTTCGCCCGGTCCTAGTCCTCTGACGCCTCGCCCCCGCGTTGCAACAACGGAATCAGCGTCACCACGATCGCCACCAGAATCGCCGCTACGACGACTGCTCCGGTGTAGCGCGGATCGAAGAAGATCGTCGCCGCGGCACCGAAGGCGATGATGCCCACCCACAGGTAGATGAGCAGCACGGCGCGCCGATGCGAATGTCCGATCTGCAGCAACCGGTGATGCAGATGCATCTTGTCGGGACTGAGCGGGCTGCGGCCGGCTCGGGTGCGCCGCACGATGGCCAGCAAGGTGTCGAGCGCAGGCACCAGCATCACGGCGATCACCAGGAGGAACGGCGACATCAGCGCGAAGACGTCGCGGGCACCGTAGGCGTTCTGCGAGATCGGCCCGGCGGCCGTCGTCGACGCCGCGCCCAGCATGAGACCGATCAGCATCGACCCCGAGTCACCCATGAAGATCTTGGCCCGGTGGAAGTTGTGCGGCAGGAAGCCCAGACAGGCCCCGGCCAGCACCACCGAGATCACCGCGGGCGGGTAGAACAGGACGTCGCCGCCGTGATCGCGCAACAGCCCGACCGAAAAGATGCAGATGGCCAGGGCGGTGATCAGCCCGAGCCCGGCGGCCAGCCCGTCCAGCCCGTCGACGAAGTTCATCGCGTTGACGATCGAAACCGTGAGCGCCAGCGTCAACAGGATCGACGACACCTGATCGAGCACGATGGTGCCCACTCCCCCGATCGGGATGTAGAGCACACTCCAGGCCACACCCATGGTGACCAGCACGCTGGCCGCGGTGATCTGGCCGGCGAACTTCGTCAGCGCGTCCAGCCCCCACCGGTCGTCGATCAACCCGATCGCCATGATCAGCCCGCCTGCCACCACCACGGCGGGCATGCCGGTCGAGTAGACGAAACCGCGGGTCAGTGCCGGCAGTTGGGAGGCCAGCAGCACCGCCGCGGCCACCCCGATGTACATGGCCAGTCCGCCCATCCGCGGGATGGGCTGTACGTGGACGTCGCGTTCCCGCGGGTAGGCCACGGCGCCGATCCTGATGGCCAGCGCGCGTACCCAGCCGGTGGCGAAGTACGTGATGATCGCGGCGGTCAGGCCCACCAGCGCCAGCTCACGCAGCGGCACACCGGCACCCCGGTCAGACAGTGCGAGCAGGCCGGTATTGACCGCGGGGATCACTGCGTCACCGGCCGACATCACCGATGAACCGTACTGCAGCACGCTGAGATCACTCCGTAGGTGTTGTTGTGAGCGTGGACGTTTCCACGCCGACGACCCTGGCGATGTCCGCCGCACTGATCGGGCCGGTCCGCAGGATGCGGGGCTGGGCGCCGGTGAGGTCGACGATGGTGGACGCGGACTGTTGCTCGGCCGGGCCGCCGTCGAGATAGACCTCGACCTTGTCGCCGAGTTGCTCGTGCGCTTGGGCTGCGGTCACCGCGGCGGGTTGGCCCGAGACGTTGGCACTGGACTGGGCCATGGGGCCGACTTCCCGCAGCAGCTCGATGGCCACCGGGTGCAACGGCATCCGCAACATGACGCTGCCGTTGGCGTCGCCGAGATCCCACTGCAACGACGGTGCTTGTGTGACCACCAGGCTCAGTGCGCCGGGCCAGAACGCCCGGATCAGTTCGCGGGCAGCCGGCGGCACCGAGTAGACCAGCCCGTCGATGGTGTTCCAGGAACCGACGAACACACCGACCGGCATGTTGCGGCCCCGCCCCTTGGCGGCCAGCAGGGCACCAACCGCCTCCGAGTCGAACGCGTCGGCACCGATGCCGTAGACCGTGTCGGTCGGCATCACCACGAGGCGGCCGCCCTTGACCGCGCTGACCGCCGAGGCGATACCGGTCGCACGCTGGTCGGCGTCGCTGCAATCGAAAATCGTCATGTCGGCTCCCCCGTCGGTTCGCGCATCAATTCAGCTTCGCCCAACACGGGTGGCGGTGACAAAGCGGGGTCGCCCGGCCAGGTCACGGCGCGCGGTGATCCCGCCGAAATGTCCGTCCTGGGCGAAGGTCGCGACGGTCAGATCGGATGTGGTGTCGTCGTGCTCGACGGCGCAGGGCGCGCCGTCACGCAACCACCGGGCGGCCAACGTGACGATCGGGCGGATCACCGCCATGCCGTCGGGGCCGCCGAACAATGCGGACGAGGGATCGTGTTCGGCTACTTCGGGTTCCAGATCCGCGGCCTCGGGGATATAGGGCGGGTTGGATACCAGCAGGTCCACCCGGGCATCGAGTTCGGGCAGCAGACCTGCGGTGGTGACGTCGGCATCGAGTACCTCCACGTGCGTCCCGGCGGCGTTGCGCCGCCCAAAATCCAGCGCCGCAGGCGAGTTCTCGACTGCCAGTACGCGGGCAGCGGGCCACCGCGCGGCCAGCCCCAACGCCAAGGCACCCGTCCCCGTGCACAAGTCGACGATCAGCGGCTTCTCCGGAAGTTGTTGCGCACAAGCCCATTCCAACAGCGCTTCGGTCTCCGGCCGGGGAATGAACACCCCGGGACCGACTGTGAGCGTCAACGGACCGAACGGTGCGGTGCCGAGAAGGTGTTGCAGGGGAATCCGGCGGGACCGGGCACCCACGAGTTCGTCGTAGGACTGCTGGAACTGTTCGTCGGGCTCGTCGAGGAACATCAGCCGGCTGCGCTCGACACCCGCGACGTGCGCGGCCAGCAGTTCGGCATCGATGCGCGGGGAGGCGACGCCGGCGGCGGCCAGGCGTGCTGCTGCGGCCTCGATCGCCTGCCGCAGCGGTGTCATGACTCCTGCTGCAGCCGAGCCTGCTTGTCGGCGGCGCCCAGCGCGTCGAGCAGCGCGTCCATGTCGCCGTCGAGAACCTGGTCGAGGTTGTGCGCCTTGAAATTGATGCGGTGGTCGGCGATGCGGTTCTCGGGGAAGTTGTACGTCCTGATCCGCTCGCTGCGGTCGACGGTGCGGATCTGGCTGGCCCGGTCCGCGGAGGCATCGGCGGACGCCTGTTCCTCGGCGAGTGCCTGCAGCCGGGCGGCCAGCACCTGCATGGCACGGGCCTTGTTCTGCAGCTGTGATCGCTCGTTCTGGCAGGTGACGACGATCCCGGTAGGCAGGTGGGTGATGCGCACCGCCGAGTCGGTGGTGTTCACCCCCTGGCCGCCTTTACCCGAGGACCGGTAGACGTCGATGCGCAGGTCCGACTCGTCGATCTGGACCTGTTCGACCTCATCGGGCTCCGGATACACCAGGACGCCGGCCGCCGAG
Source organism: Mycobacterium syngnathidarum (assembly GCF_001942625.1). Taxonomy (GTDB): domain Bacteria; phylum Actinomycetota; class Actinomycetes; order Mycobacteriales; family Mycobacteriaceae; genus Mycobacterium; species Mycobacterium syngnathidarum. The sequence continues at coordinate 78,764 of NZ_MLCL01000042.1, read as the reverse complement.
GTGTGCACGCGCCCCTGCGATTCGGTGACGGGCACCCGCTGAACCCGGTGAACGCCACCTTCGAATTTCATCCGCGACCACACGCCGTCTGCCGGGGTTCCCTTGCTGGCGATCGTGATCGTCGCGTCCTTGTAGCCGCCGAGGTCAGACCACGTCTCGTCCAGGACGGTGACCGTCCAGCCGTGCCGCTCGGCGTACCGGATGTACATGCGGGCCAGGTCGGCGGCGAACAGCGCCGACTCCTCCCCGCCTTCGCCGGATTTGACCTCCAGCACGATGTCATCGGCGTCGTGGGGGTCACGCGGAGCCAGCTGGTCGGTCAGCAGCGCGTCGAGTTCGGCGACCTTGGCGGTCAGCTCGTCCACCTCGTCGGCGAAGCTGGAATCGTCGGCCGCGAGCTCGCGGGCGGCTTCCAGGTCACCGCGAGCGGCCTCGAGTTTGCGGAAAGTGCCGACGACGGGTGAGATCTGGGCGAAACGGCGACCCACCTTGCGGGCGGCCGCGGCGTCGGCGTGCAGGTTGGGGTCGGCGAGCTGGCGCTCCAGGTCGGCGTGCTCAGCGAGCAGCGCCTCGATCGCGGGTGCGGTATCTGTCACGTCAGCCTCCTCTTCCAACCCTGTCCGCAAACGAGAACAGCGCCCAGATCTGACGCATATGCGTCAGATCGGGCGCCGTTGACGTAGCTACTTGTCGGCTGCGGCAGCCTGATCACCGGCAGGCTTGCGCTTGCCGTACCGCTTCTCGAAGCGGGCCACACGGCCGCCGCTGTCGAGGATCTTCTGCTTGCCGGTGTAGAACGGGTGGCACTGCGAGCAGACCTCGACCACGATCTGGCCGGTCTGCTTGGTGCTGCGGGTCTGGAAGGTATTGCCGCAACCACAGTGCACCGTGGTCTCGACATACTCAGGGTGAATGCCTGTTTTCATGGGTTCCTCTTCATTCGTTGGCCCGGGTCGCCCGTAGATCGTTCTGAGCTCGTTCAGCGCTCACGTGCGCGGACGTGAACCGGGACCGAGGGTCGGCGGTCCATTATGCCAGGTCAACCGCCAACCTCCTAAACGCGCGATGACCGGGGCCTATTCCCGCCTCAGAGCGTCGCGTACGCCGTGCCGTCGCGCTTCCAGAGCACCCGCCCGGCCGGATCGGCACCCAGTGCGACGAGCTCACGCTTGAGGATCTTGTTGGTGGCGGTGCTGGGCAGGTCATCGGCGATCCAGACGTAACGGGGCCAGGATTTCGGTGACAGGTCCGGCTGCTGCGCCAGGAATGCGCCGAACTCGTCGGGCCTGAGCTGCTGGCCGTTACGCAGCACGATGGCCGCCATGACCTGATCGCCGACGAACTCGTCGGGCACCGGGTAGACCGCCACCCGGCTGATCACCGGCTGCCGCAACAGGACTCGCTCGATGGGTGCCGCGGTGATGTTCTCGCCGTCCACCCGCATCCAGTCCGCCGTACGCCCGGCCAGATAGATCCAGCCGTCGGCGTCCCGGTAGGCCAGGTCGCCCGACCAGTACATGCCGTGCCGCAATCGTTCGTCGGTCGCGCCCTTGTCGTTGTGGTAACCGCGGAACATCCCGCTGCCGTTGGTGTTGACCAGTTCGCCGGTGGCGGCCTCGGCGTTGATCAGGGCCCCGGTCTCGTCAAATTCTGCGACCGCGCACTCTTCGACGGTCTCGGGATCGTAGATGGCCACGCCGGGGAAACCCTGACCGACGCTGCCGGGCGGGGTTCCCTCGGAGCGGGTGATGATGATCGCCAGTTCCGTGGAACCGAAGCCGTCCCACACGCTGCAGCCGAACCGGCGGCTGAACTCGTCGATGTCGCGGTCGGCCGCCTCATTGCCGAACGCCACTCGCAGCGGGTTGTCGTGATCGTCCGGCTGCTCGGCGGTGGCCAGGATGTAGGCGAGCGGCTTGCCGACGTAGTTCATGTAGGTGGCGCCGTAGCTTCGGATGTCCGGCAGGAAGCCGGACGCGGAGAACTGCGCCGGTGCCATGGCCGCTCCCGAACTGAGCGCCACTCCCCAACCTGCGTATACCCCGTTCGAGTGGAACAGCGGCATGGCCAGGTAGCAGGTGTCGGCCTCGGTGAGCTGGTAGCGCTGTACCAGCGCGGCGGCAGAGAACAGCACGATGGAGTGCGGCACCCGGACGGCTTTGGGCTCGCCGCTGGTGCCCGACGTGAAGATCATCATGAAGGTGTCGTCGGGCCCGACCTCGCGGTGCGGGATCAGCTCTCGGGGCGACCACTCGGTGTCCGACACGTTGATGACGGTGACACCCGGCAGGTCGACGCCGTCGAGCAGCTGACGATGCTGGTTGTCGACCAGGACGACCTGGCACTCGACCCGGGCGATGTCGCGGGCCAGCGCATCGCCGCGGCGGGTGTTGTTGATGCCGCACAGCACGTAGCCGCCGAGCGCCGCGGCGGCCAGCGCGGTCAGCATGTCGGGGGTGTTGCCCAGGAGAGTGCCGACATGTAGGGGACGCTGCGGGTCGGCCATCGCGATCAACGCGGCCGCCTGCGCCTTTGCCTGCGCAACGTGCTCACGCCAGGTCCAGGTACGTGCGCCGTATTTGACGGCAACCGTGTCCCCTTCTTCGCGCTCGCGGAGCAACTGCTGCAGCGTTTCGGCCATCCGATGATTCCCCAAGGATTGGTGAACAGAATTACGAAACTGTCTACCATGGTTGTGGCGCCACGGGTACGCCCTTGGCACAATCATGTACCTGACCCGATCCAAAGACCAGGAGACGCCGCAGTTGACCAGCACCACGGCACCCCGCAGCGTGCGAGATCGACTGATAGACGCTGCCGAAGAATGCTTGCGGACCAAGGGAATTCGCGCGACCACCGTATCGGAGGTGGCCGAGGCCGCAGGGGTGTCCCGCGGCTGGCTGTACCGGCACTTCCCGGACAAGGTGACGTTGCTGGGCGCGGTGATCGTCCGGCTCAATGACACGTTCTGGTCGGAAGCCCAGGCCATGCTTGAGCAGATCGACGGCCTGGATCGCCAGATCGCCTGGGGCGTCGGCAACGGCCTGAGGGCGTACGACGATCCAGGCGCGGTGTTGATGAAGCTCCGCACCGACGAACCCGAGGAATTCGCCGCCTGCGCCGGTGCCGGCGTGCAGGGCATGATCCCCGACCTGGCCGAATTCTGGTCGCCATACCTGGCCGCCGCCCGCGACCGCGGCGAGATCCGGGCCGACATCGACATTTCCGAGGCATCGGAATGGGTTGCGCGAGTATTGATCTCGCTGGCCACCGTGCCCGGCAACACACTGGACCCCAGTGATCCGGACGCGGTACTGGCCCAGGTTCGGCGCTACCTCATGCCCGGGCTACGCGCTTAACTGCCGAACAGACGCGAATGTCCCCATTTCCCGAGAGAAATGGGGACATTCGCGTCTGCTCGCGCGGGCGCCTAGTCGACGTCCATTGAGCCCGGGGCGGTCTTGGAGACCTGCACCAGGAACTCGTAGTTGTTCTTGGTCTTGCGCAGCTGGCTCATCAGCAGGTCGATGGCCTGGTGGCTGTCGAGGCCCGAAAGAACCCGGCGCAGCTTGTGCACGATCGCGAACTCGTCCGGGGACAGCAGCAGCTCGTCCTTGCGGGTACCCGACGGGTTCACGTCGACCGCGGGGAACACCCGGCGCTCGGCGATCTTGCGGTCGAGCTTGAGCTCGGCGTTGCCCGTGCCCTTGAACTCCTCGAAGATCACGGTGTCGCCGGTGGAGCCGGTCTCGACCATCGCCGTGGCGATGATGGTCAGCGAGCCGCCGTGTTCGATGTTGCGGGCGGCGCCGAGGAACCGCTTCGGCGGGTACAGCGCGGTGGAATCCACACCACCGGACAGGATGCGGCCCGAGGCCGGCGACGCGTTGTTGTACGCGCGTCCCAGACGGGTGATCGAGTCCAGCAGCACCACGACGTCCTTGCCCTGCTCGACCAGGCGCTTGGCCCGCTCGATCGCCAACTCGGCGGCCTGGGTGTGGTCTGACGGCGGCCGGTCGAAGGTCGAGGCGATGACCTCACCCTTCACCGAACGCTGCATGTCGGTGACCTCTTCGGGACGCTCGTCGACGAGCACCACCATCAGGTGGCATTCCGGGTTGTTCTTGGTGATCGCGTTGGCGATGTCCTGCATGATCGTGGTCTTGCCGGCCTTCGGCGGCGACACGATCAGGGCACGCTGTCCCTTACCGATCGGCATGATCAGGTCGATGACGCGGGTGGTCAGCCGCTCGGGCGTGGTCTCCAGGCGCAGCCGCTGGTTCGGGTACAGCGGGGTCAGCTTGGTGAAATCGGGCCGGTTCTTGGCCGCCTCGACCGGGCCACCGTTGACGCTGTCCAGACGCACCAGCGGGTTGAACTTCTGCCGCGGGTTGTTGCCGCCGCCCTCGCCCTCGCGGGGCACCCGGACCGCACCGGTGACCGCGTCACCACGACGCAGACCGTTCTTGCGGACCATGTTCATCGACACATAGACGTCGTTCGGTCCGGCCAGGTAGCCCGACGTGCGGACGAATGCGTAGTTGTCCAGGACATCGAGGATGCCGGCGACGGGCTGGACGACGTCGTCCTCGCGCAACTCGGTCTCGTTACCGCCGTCGCCACCACGCTCGCCGCGGCGGCGACGGTCACGGTCGCGGAACCGACGGCCGCGACGCCCCTGACGGCCTTCACCGTCGTCGTCGCCGGACGACGAATTGCCGCCGCGATTCTGCTGGTCGTCGGACTGGTCGGACTGCTCACGACCTTGGCCCTTGTCCTGCTTCTGGTCGCGGTCGCCCTTGTTCTCGCCCTTGTTGTCTTTGTTGTCCTTGTTGTCGCCCTCGGACTGCTCGCGCTTCTCACGCCGTTCCTGGCGGTCGCGCTTGTCCTGCTTGGCAGGCCGGTCCTGCTTGTCCTGCGGCTCGGCAGACTGCGCGTCCTTCGTGCCGGCATCGGCGGCGGCCTCGGTCTTCGCCTCCGCTTTGACAGCCTGGTCGGCCGCACCGGCGGTGTCGTTCTTGGCGGCGTCGGCGCCGTCGGCTGCCGGGGCACCGGCCTGACGCGAGGATCCGCGTCGCTCACGGCGACGGGTCGCGGGCTGCTCAGCGGCTTCGGCGCCGGCGTCCGGCTGGGCGTCGGCGGGAGCGTTCTTGGGAGCCTCGGTGGCACCGTTGGATTCGCCACGATGGGCGCGAATAGCTGCGATCAACTCACTCTTGCGCAAACCGGACGCGCCTTCAACACCGATTTCCTTGGCCAACGCTCGCAGCTCGGGCAGCACCATGGTCGACAGCGACGCGGGCCGGGCGCTCGAAGCGCGCCGCGCGGTGTCCGATCCGGGCGCAGAGGCAGCAGCCGGTGCCGCGGTGTCAGCGGTCGCGGTGCTTTCAGATGTCACGGCTTGCGGTATATCCCCAGCGCCATTGGCGCTGTCAGCCGTGAAGAGGTCCGTATCTGTCACGGAGTTCCTTTCTTTCCCCCGCTCATCAGGTCGTGCGAGGGTTCCCCAAAGGTCGATGCGCGATCAGCTGAACCGCTGAGCGCGTAGCTCACACCGTCGCCTGCGCAACGGCGATCGCCAGGATTCGCCGAAATACGGCGAACCGTCAGTCCACGAGTAGAACACAAGAAGATTGGGTGGTCGTCCTGGTGTCGACGCAGGCAGAGACCCTGCGAGTGCTGGACGAGAGCGAGAATAACTCGCTTTGGTGAAGTAATCAAGCAACGTCAACGCTGGGCGTGTGGTGTCTGCTTCTTCCTGTGCTGCTCAATCGTCAGTTCCTCGCGGCCACACCCGACGTCCAGCGGACGCCGGCTCCGACCGACATTTCCTTGACGGTGAACCCGTTGGCGGTGCCGTAATCCACAGCCTCACCAGGCAGTCCCGCCTGTGAGCTCAGTCCAAGAACCGTAGGCCCGGCCCCGGACAACACCGCTGCCACCCCATAACGCCGCAGCAGCTGCAGGTATTCCGCCGAGGCAGGCATGGCTGCGGCGCGCTGTGGCTGATGCAACACGTCCTGGGTGGCCGACATCAGCAGATCCGGGCGCTCACTGAGCGCGACGACGAGCAGCGCGGCACGGCTGAGGTTGAACCGCGCGTCGAAGTGGCTGACTTGGTCGGGCAACACGGCACGGGTCTCGGCGGTGGACGACCGTTGCTGCGGGACGGCGGGGAACAGCCGGATGTCCGGATGTATCCGTACCGACGCCGCCCGATAGTGCGGCCGCCCGTCGTCGTCGGCTTCGGTCCAGGACACCACCGCACCCCCGAGCACTGCCGCCGCGGCATTGTCGGGATGCCCCTCGAACTCACTGGACAGTTGAATCAGCTGTTCGGTGGGCATCGGGTCCGAACCAACTTGCACCACAAGGCCATTGACCACTGCGAGCCCACCGACAACCGCCGCGGCCGAGGATCCGAGCCCGCGCGAGTGCGGAATTTCGTTGCGGCACCGCACGATCAGGCCCGCAGCGCGGTGCCCGGTGACCGCCAACCCTGCCTCGATGGCTCGCACGACCAGGTGCGTGGCATCCAACGGCACCTGGCCTGCACCCTCACCCTCGACCTCCAGCCGAAGGCCGGATTCGGTTGTCTCGACGATGATCTCGTCGTAGAGGCTCAACGCCAGCCCGAGGCTGTCGAAACCTGGGCCGAGGTTGGCGCTGGACGCTGCAACGACAGCGGTGGCGGTGAGTCCGGCGGGCAGGGTGGTGTTCACCAGGCTCAGACCAGTCCGAGCTTCGCGACGACGGCAACCGGATCGACCGGCACCGCGGTGACGGCGGGCATGTCCTTGAGTGCGGTGTCGGGGTCCTTGAGACCGTTGCCGGTGACGGTACAGACCACCGTCGACCCTCGCTTGACCCAACCGTCCTCGATCGACTTGAGCAATCCTGCGACGCTGGCCGCCGACGCGGGCTCGACGAACACGCCTTCGCTGCGGGCGATCAGGTGATACGCGGCGAGGATCTCGTCGTCGGTTGCCGCCAGGAACCGGCCCTTGGACTGCTGCTGCGCCTCGACCGCGCCGGACCACGACGCCGGCGAACCGATCCGGATTGCGGTGGCGATGGTCTCGGGCTCCTTGACCGGCTCGCCCAGCACCAACGGGGCGGCTCCGGCAGCCTGGGTGCCGAGCATGCGCGGCAGTCGGTCCGACACGCCGTCGCGGTGGTACTCGCTGTAGCCCTTCCAGTACGCGGTGATGTTGCCCGCGTTGCCCACCGGTAGTGAATGCACGTCGGGGGCGGTACCCAGCGCGTCGACGATCTCGAATGCGGCGGTCTTCTGCCCCTCGATGCGGTATGGGTTGACCGAGTTCACCAGCGCGATGGTCGGGAAATCGGCGGTGATCTTACGGGCCAGCTCCAGGCAGTCGTCGAAGTTGCCGTCGACCTGAATGATCTTGGCGCCGTACATGACCGCCTGCGCCAGCTTGCCCATCGCGATCTTGCCCTGCGGGATCAGCACCGCACAGGTGATACCGGCCTGGGCGGCGTAGGCCGCTGCCGATGCCGAGGTGTTGCCGGTGGAGGCGCACAGCACTGCCTGCTGACCACGCGCCAGTGACTCGGTGACCGCCACGGTCATGCCACGGTCCTTGAACGAACCGGTCGGGTTGAGCCCCTCGACCTTGAGATGCACTGTGCAGCCGGTGAGTTCGCTCAGACGCTTGGCATGGATGAGCGGCGTGCCACCCTCGAGCAGGGTGATCGGCGTCCAGTTGTCGCCGACCGGCAGCCGATCGCGGTAAGCCTCGATCAATCCCGGCCAGGGCCGGTGCACCGGCCCTGCGCTGCTCTTTCCTTGCGTCCCGGGGTTCATGCGTTCGTTCCTTCCATACGCAGCACGCTGTTGATGGTCTGCACCACGTCGAGGTCGGCCAGCGCCTCGACGGTTTCCGAGAGCGCGGCATCGGTGGCCTGGTGGGTGACCACGACGATGCGGGCGCCACACGGCTGTCCCTCTTCGTCGACCATGCCTTCCTGGCGAACCTCGGCGATGCTGACCTCGCGCTTGGCGAATTCGGCTGCCACGGCGGACAACACACCCGGCCGATCGGAGACGTTCATGTTGACGTAGTAACGGGTCGGGATGAATCCGATGGGTGCGATCGGCAGCTTGGCGTACTTGGATTCGCGCGGACCACGGCCACCCTGGACCCGGTTGCGCGCGGCCATCACGACGTCGCCCATCACCGCCGACGCGGTCGGCGCTCCCCCGGCACCCTGGCCGTAGAACATCAGCCGGCCGGCCGCCTCGGCCTCGACCACCACCGCGTTGAAAGCACCGTTGACCGCCGCCAGCGGGTGCGTCAACGGCACCAGCGCCGGATAGACACGGGCTGAAACCCGTTGCTTGCCTTCGTCAGTGGTCAGCCGCTCGCAGATGGCGAGCAGTTTGATGGTGCAGCCCAGGGCGCGGGCCGAATCGAAGTCGGCGGCGCTCACCTTGGTGATGCCTTCGCGGTAGACGTCGTCGGCGGTGACTCGGGTGTGGAAGGCGATCGACGCCAGGATCGCGGCCTTGGCTGCGGCGTCATAGCCCTCGACATCGGCGGTGGGATCAGCCTCGGCGTAGCCCAGTGCGCCGGCATCGGCCAGCGCAGAGCTGTAATCGGCTCCGGTGCTGTCCATCTCGGACAGGATGTAGTTGGTGGTGCCGTTGACGATGCCGGCCACGCGCAGCACGGTGTCACCGGCCATCGACTGGGTCAGTGGGCGGATGACCGGGATGGCGCCGGCCACAGCAGCCTCGAAATACAGGTCGACGCGCGCCTTTTCGGCGGCTTGCGCCAGTTCGCCGGTGGATTGGGCCAGGAGTGCCTTGTTGGCGGTGACCACCGACTTACCCTGCTCGAGGGCGGCCAGGATGGCCTTGCGGGCCGGCTTCACCGGGCCCATCAACTCGACCACGATGTCGACGTCGTCGCGCGACACCAGTTCGACGATGTCGTCGGTGAGCAACTCCTTGGGCACGCCGCGGTCACCGGAGACCTTGCGCACGCCGATGCCGCGCACCTCGAGCGGGGCGCCGATGCGGGCCGCGAGATCGGCGGCGCTCTCGTTGATGATGCGCACCACTTCGCTGCCGACGTTGCCCAGCCCCAATACCGCTACGCCGATGGGCTTCTCACTCATTGACCACTTACCTCCAAGCTCAAGAGATCGTCGACGGTTTCCCGACGGAGCACCAACCGCGTCTTGCCGTCTTTCACGGCAACCACGGCGGGGCGGCACAGCAGGTTGTACCGGCTCGACATCGAGTAGCAGTAGGCACCGGTCGCGGCGACTGCCATCAGGTCCCCCGGCGCGATGTCATCGCAGACCCAGGTGTCACGGACGATGATATCCCCGGTCTCGCAGTGTTTTCCGACGATTCGGGCCAGGGTTGCCGAGGAATCGCTGAACCTCGAGACCAGACGCGCGTCGTACTCGGCGCCGTACAGGGCGGGACGGATGTTGTCGCTCATGCCGCCGTCCACGCTGACGTAGCGCCGCTGCGCGGTGGCGCTGACCGCCACATCTTTGACGGTGCCGACCTCGTAGAGGGTGATTGTGCCCGGTCCGGCGATGGCCCGCCCCGGCTCGACCACCAGCTTCGGCGTGGGCAGTCCGACGGCCTCGGACTCGCTGCGCACGATGGCTTTGAGCTTGTCTGCCAGCTCCTGCATCGGCGGTGGATCATCTTGTGGCACATATGAAATGCCGAGGCCACCACCGAGGTCGATGATCGACATCTGGGAGGTCTTGTCGACGCCGAACTCCGACACCACATCACGAAGCAGGCCGATCACCCGGTGGGCGGCCACCTCGAAGCCGGCCACATCGAAGATTTGGCTGCCGACATGGCAGTGCAACCCGACCAGGCGCAAGTTTTCGGTGGCGAACACCTTGCGCACCGCTTCCATCGCCGCGCCGCTGGCCAGTGACAGCCCGAACTTCTGGTCCTCGTGGGCGGTGGAGATGAACTCGTGGGTATGGGCCTCAACGCCCGGGGTCACCCGCACGAGCACGTCCTGCAGGATGCCCGCCGCCCCGGCGACGTCGTTCAAACGCTCGATCTCGATCAGGGAGTCGACCACCACGTGCCCGACTCCGGCCTTGACCCCGGTGCTCAGCTCGGTGACTGATTTGTTGTTGCCGTGCAGAGTGATTCGCTCGGGCGGGAAGCCGGCGTGCAGGGCCACCGCCAGCTCTCCCCCGGTGGCCACGTCCAGCGAGAGGCCTTCCTCGTTGACCCAGCGGGCGATCTCGCTGCACAGGAATGCCTTGGCTGCGTAGTGCACGTAGTCACCACCGCCGAAAGCCGTGGCAATGTCACGGCAGCGGGACCGGAAGTCGTCCTCGTCGATCACGAACAGCGGGGTGCCGTACTCGGCCGCCAATTCGGTGACCGGCACCCCGGCGATCGACACCACACCATCACCGCCTCGAACCAGGTTGCGTGGCCACACATTCGGGGCCAGCTGCATCACGTCTTCGGGACTCTGCGGCTTCTCCGGAGCACCAGCATGGTGTACCTCGTCAGCGTGCCGGGGCCCGGCGGGGTGCGCGTTCACATGCGCTCCGGAGCGGTGACACCCAGGATGGCCAGGCCGTTGGCGATCACCTGGCGAGTGGCCTCACACAGCGCAAGGCGTGCGGAGTTGAGCTCCCCTGGGTCTTCGTCGCCCTGCGGCAGCACGCGGCAGGCATCGTAGAACCGGTGGTAGTCGCCGGCCAGGTCTTCGAGGTACCGGCACACCCGGTGCGGTTCCCGCAGCGCAGCGGCGGCCTTGAGCACCCGGGGGAACTCGCCCAGGTTGCGGATCAGGATGCCCTCTTTTTCGTGGGTCAGCAGATCCAGATGTGCGGTGTCGGCGGTGACACCGAGGTCAGCGGCGTTGCGGGCCAGCGCGGACAACCGCGCATGCGCGTATTGCACGTAGTAGACCGGGTTTTCGTTGGAGGCGCTCGACCACAACGCCAGATCGATGTCGATCGGGGTGTCCACCGAGGACCGGATCAGGGAGTAGCGCGCGGCGTCGACGCCGATGGCCTCGACCAGATCGTCGAGAGTGATCACGGTGCCGGCGCGCTTGCTCATCCGGACCGGCTGGCCGTCTCGGACCAGGTTGACCATCTGGCCGATCAGTACCTCGACGGTGTCCGGGTTGTCCCCGAGCGCCGCGGCGGCGGCCTTCAGCCGCGCGATGTAACCGTGGTGGTCGGCGCCGAGCATGTAGATGCACAGGTCGAATCCGCGCTTGCGCTTGTCGAGGTAGTAGGCGAGGTCGCCGGCGATGTAGGCGGCGTTGCCGTCACTCTTGATGACGACGCGGTCCTTGTCGTCGCCGAATTCGGTGGTGCGCAACCAGGTTGCGCCGTCCTTCTCGTAGATGTTGCCGGTCTCGCGCAGCTTCGCGATGGCCTGGTCGACCCGACCGGAGGTGTGCATCGAGTCTTCGTGGGTGTACACGTCGAAGTCGGTACCGAACTCGTGCAGCGATTCCTTGATGTGGGCGAACATCAGGTCCACGCCGATCTCGCGGAAGGTTTCCTGCCGCGCATCGTCGGGCAGGCTCATCACATCCGGGCGCTTGGCCAGCACGGACGCGGCGATGTCGTTGATGTAGCTGCCGGCGTAGCCGTCCTCAGGGGCCGGCTCCCCCTTGGCCGCGGCGACCAGTGAGCGGGCGAACCGGTCGATCTGGGCGCCATGGTCGTTGAAGTAGTACTCGCGGGTGACGTCGGCGCCCTGGGTGGACAGCAGCCGGCCCAGCGCGTCGCCCACCGCGGCCCAGCGGGTGCCGCCGATGTGGATGGGCCCGGTCGGGTTGGCCGAGACGAACTCCAGGTTGACCTTCTCGGCCAGTTCGGTCGAGTTGCCGTAGGTTGCGCCGGCAGTCAGCACGTTGGTGACGATGACCCCCTGCGCCGACGCCTCGATGCGCAGGTTCACGAAGCCGGGTCCGGCGACCTCGGCGGCGGAGATGCCATCGGCGGCGGCCAGCGCGGTGGCCAGCCAGCCGGCCAGCTCGCGCGGATTGACCCCGACCTTCTTACCGAGCTGCAACGCGAGGTTGGTCGCGTAGTCGCCGTGCTCAAGGTTGCGCGGGCGCTCGACCGTGACGGTGTCGGGCAACGCGGCGGGGTCCAGGTCGTGTTCGGTCAGCACTGCGGCGGCAGTAGCCTTGAGCAGCTCTGCAAGGTCGGCGGGGGTCACGAGGGTCCATCCTATGGTCTGGGGTCCCTGCGCCCCGAATCCGTATTCACGCGTCCATGCGCTACGCTATGCAAGCCCAATCGGCGCAGCTGATCTTCAGCCCGCGCCCCCGTAGCTCAGGGGATAGAGCGTCTGCCTCCGGAGCAGAAGGCCGCAGGTTCGAATCCTGCCGGGGGCACCACGTCTGAACTGCGGAAATGTCAGATTCGATGGCCCGCTCCAGCATCCATCCAGAAACCGTGTCTACGTTGTGGCGTCCGGCCAGCCAGGCACTGCGGGCTGCATATCCGGCTTCTTGTTGATCGTTTGGTCGCCGGCATTCCGCGAATCAAGGGCGCCAGGCATCCGGTCGCTACATTGCTGCCGGCGGCGCTCGAAGTCGGCAAAGGTCTCGTGATAATCGCTGCCGCTGAATCCCGGGGCCGATTCCCACTTACTGTCGGGAGCCGCACCTCGGATGCGCCATGATGAGAAGACGTCGCCACTTGGAGCCGGGTTGGAACCTTTCTGAGGAGCGCTCGCTCCCGAATTTTCCGGGGCTGCCATTTCGACGTGCCACACCCGGATGCCCTTCATCGGTTCCTTGGGAGGTCCGGTCCAACCGCGCAAACTGGTTACGGGACTGTAGCCGTCCTTGCCATCGCGGTACATGTCGTACAGCCCGTCGCACAGATACGCCCGCCAGCCACCATCAACCTCGTCCAACGACAGGATGTGGAAATATTCGTTGCCGTAGAACCGCTTTGATTCGTAACGCGGTTTATCGGTGTATATCTCGTCGAGTTCGTCGTCCATGGACGGACGGACAAAGGTCAACATGTACGCGGGCGCGTCCCGCGGAGAATGGTCAGTCAGCTCCCGGTTGGCAGGAACCGCCCGTTCGAATCCGGGGTAGGCAGCGCTCATGTCGGACATCATCTGCGCGACCCGCCAAGACTCCGCATACGCGCGCAGTGGGACAGCGGCACCCGAGTACAGGTCAATACCCGGCTCGGCAGACCATCGAAAGCGGAAATCCTTCAGCTTGTCGGGCCAATTGACGGTTTGTGTCTGACGGCTCGGCGGCTGACCCGCATTCGGCGTCTCAGCGCTGGGCGACTGCCGCACATCCGGTGACACAGAGGGCGCACACGATACGACAACCCCTGATGCCAGCAACGCGCTCAGGGTGCGCTTCCACTCAACCATCGCCGCGACCTTGAACTAGCCGATGCACCCCGGTCCTCCCCTGTTGAGCACACAGTATCCGAGTCGGCACACATAGCTCTATAGAATATATTCCATAGAGTTGAGGGAAGGCAGCCAGCAGTGATCACCTTGTCCGCCGAAGAGCAGACCATCGTCGAAACCGTCCGCGACTTTGTGGACAGGCAGGTCCGGCCTGTGGTCCGCGAACTCGAGCACGCCAACACCTATCCCGAAGAACTCATCGAGACGATGAAGGAGATGGGCATCTTCGGGCTGGCGATCCCGGAACCGTATGGCTTCGCCGCCGTTTCGATGCCCTGCTACGCCCAGGTGACCGAGGAACTCGCCCGCGGCTGGATGAGCCTGGCCGGCGCGATGGGTGGGCATACCGTGGTCTCGAAGCTGCTGTTGCAGTTCGGCACCGAGGAGCAGAAGCAGAAATACCTGCCCCGAATGGCCACCGGGGAGCTGCGCGCCACGATGGCCCTGACCGAGCCCGGTGGCGGCTCCGATCTGCAGGCCATGCGGACCGTCGCGACCGAGGACGACTCCGGTTATGTGGTCAACGGGTCGAAGACCTGGATCAGCAACGCCCGCAAGGCCGGCCTCGTCGCCCTGCTGTGCAAGACCGATCCCACCGCCACCCCCGCCCACAAGGGCGTGTCGATCCTGTTGGTGGAGAAGGTTCCTGGCTTCACGGTCTCGAAGGACCTGCCGAAGCTGGGCTACAAGGGCGTCGAGAGCTGCGAGATCAATTTCGTTGACTGCCGGGTGGATTCGGATGCCCTGCTGGGCGGCACTGAAGGGCGCGGCTTCGCGCAGATGATGAAGGGACTTGAGGTCGGACGGATCCAGGTGGCGGCCAGGGCTACCGGTGTGGCTCGCGCGGCGTTCGATGACGCCCTGCAGTACGCGCAGGACCGGGAGAGCTTCGGGGTGCCGATCTGGCAGCACCAGTCGGTCGGCAACATGCTGGCCGACATGGGCACCAAGCTCTACGCCGCCCGCACCCTCCTGCTCGATGCCGCAGCGCGTCTCGATGCCGGCGGTCGTTGCGACATGGAGGCCGGGATGGCCAAGCTGTTCGCGTCCGAGACCGCGATGGAGATTGCGCTCAACGCGGTCCGGATCCACGGCGGCTATGGCTACTCCACCGAGTACGACGTCGAACGCTACTTCCGAGATGCACCGCTGATGATCGTCGGCGAAGGCACCAACGAAATCCAGCGTGGCGTGATCGCCAAGCAGTTGGTCAAACGCGGCGGACTCGACATCTGAGGCCCCCTGACATGACCGGGAATTCGAAGAGACAGGCGCCGATGCGGTTGTCCGACATGGTCGCGGCCCACGTTCGGGAGCTGATCGTTTCGGGACAGCTGCATTCCGGAGAATTCATCCGCCCAGAGGCGGTCGCCGACGAGCTCGGGGTCAGTGCCACGCCGGCGCGCGAGGGCCTGCTGCAGCTGCAGACCGAGGGGTTTCTTTCCGTCGAGCCTCGGCGCGGCTTCATGGTGACTGCGCTGTCGAGCGACGACATCCGCGACATCTATGACGCGCAGGCACTGCTGGGCGGTGAGCTCACGGCCCGCGCCGCCGGGAAGATCACCCCGGCGACGGTCGACGAGCTCGAACGCATCCAGGATGAACTCGAAAAGGCGGCTACTGCAAAAGATTTCGAGGCAGAAGAGCACCTCAACCATCAGTTCCACGCCCTGATCTACCGGCTGAGCGGATCACGCAAGATGCGCTGGCTGATCAAGACGACGTTGGCGTACGCACCGCGCAAGTTCTTCGCGGCGGTGGAAGGGTGGCCGGAGGCCTCAGCCCAGGATCACCGCGCGATCATCGAGCATCTCCGAACGAACGACGCGGAGCAGGCCCGCGCCGCCATGGCCCGGCACATCCGCAATGCCGGCAGGCTGCTGGCCGATCACTTGGCACAGGACGACGCAACCGCCTGACCGGTGTGGGTTCAGCCCAGTCCGGTCCACTTCTTGAGGACCTTGCCGGGGAAACCGCCCCACTTCTCGGCCGTCCTGCCGGGGAAGCCACCCCACTTCTCGGCCGTCCTGCCGGGGAAGCCACCCCACTTCTCGGCGGTTTTGCCCGGGAAGTTCGTCCACTTCTCCACGATCGGGCTCTCGGGCAGGTCCACTCCGCCGGTGAGCGCGCTCTTGGCGGCGTCCGTTACAGCATCGGTGACCGACGAGTTCACGCGGTCACACGGTGAGCACCCCACGGTGCTGTTGCCTTTGGAATCGGCCGACGCCGGTGCGGAGAGCGCGACCGCGGCGCCGACGGCCCCCGCGGCGAGGGTCGTGGCGATCAAACTCTTGTGCATCTGGGTCCCCAACTGTCGCGTTCGACGCCGTCTGACGATGACGCCAATTTGAAACGCTAGTCCCAGAACCGCGAGATCGCGCGCCATGGCAGGCTCCCGAGATAGTTTGCTGTAGCTGAGCACCCCGTCGGGCGGGTCGGCGCGTGACCTGCGACCGCGCGGCGCTTGGTGCATCGAAACCGAACATCAGGTGACCGCTGGGTTAACACCGCCGTTGCCGACCCATTTATGCTGGATATTCGCGGTGTCCCAGAATGCCGATCACCGCGGCAGCGGAGAGGCCACGACACCCGGGTACTCCTCTCGGCTTCGAGATACAGACTACGCTCGACCGCCGAAATGATCTTGCTCACGTTTTGCTGGTGGGGCCCCGGCGCGCAGGCTCAGGCGAAACCTTGTGCCACCTCGGCGACGCGACGCAGCTGATCGATGTCGGAGCTCGTCGGGATGAGGTGCACCTCGTCGGTGCCGATGTCCTCGAACTTGCCGAGGATCTCGATCAGCTCCTCTTCGGTACCGGCCCACCCGGTCGTGGGCGCCATGGCATCGACGTATTCGGCCGGGATCCAGTTCATGTAGCGACGCAGGTGCCGGTGCACCTGGGCGCGAGCCTCCTCGGGTTTCCCGAGGGCGAACCAGAACGAGGTGGCCAGGTGGGGCTTGGGTTTACCGGCCTCGGCCCAGGCGGTCCGGGCGATGTCGAACAACTCGGCCTGACGGGTCAGATCCAGGTCCAGGGTCGTGCCTGCCACGCCGTCGGCCCAGGCCGCGGCATCACGGATGGTCTTGGGCCCGATGGTGCCGATGTGCAGGGGCGGTCCGCCGGCCTGCACCGGAGGCGGTCCGACCGGAAGCACCGATTCGGTGACCTTCTCCCCGGCCCACACCCGCTTCATCACCGCGACACGCTCGGCCAGTGCACGCCGCGTCTGAGACGCCGGATCAGCGCCGACGGCGTGGTAATCCTCGTGACGACCACCCACGCCGATACCCACGGTCAACCGCCCGCCGCTGAGCAGATCCCCGGTCGACAGGCCTTTCGCCAACATCACCGGATCGTGCAGCTGCGGCACGATCACCGTCGTCACCAGCCGCACCCGATCGGTCCACGCCGCCAGGGCACCGAGCAGGGTCAGGCTGTCCGGGTTGTCGAAGGCGATCCGCTCTCCCCAACACAGCGACGAGAACGGACCCCCGTCGATGACGTGCGCCCAGGACCGCAGCGTCGTCGCATCCAACTGAGGTTCCATAACCGGCATCGTCATCCCCACGCGCACGCACGAATTCTGTCATGTCGAGTGGCAGCATGAACCCATGGCCATCACCACGTCGTCGGTCGCGCATGTGCGGCTCACGGTCACCGACATCGAACGGTCACGGCAGTTCTACGAGAGCGTTTTCGGGTGGCCGGTCCTCATCGAGCTGCCGCAGGATGCCGGTCCGGCGGTCCGGGCACGTCTCGGTTTTCTGTTCGGCGGGGTCATCTACGACGCCGGGGCAACGCTGATCGGCCTGCGTCCGGTCGGGCGTGACATGTTCGACGAGAACCGAACCGGGCTGGACCACTTGGCCTTCCGGCTGAAGAACATCTCCGAGTTGAACGAGGCCGCGGGCCACCTCGACGGCTTGGGTATCGCGCATGAACCGGTCAAGGACATCGGCCCGTCCTACATCCTGGAGTTCCGCGACCCCGACAACATCGCGTTGGAGCTCACCGCCCCCAAATAGGCCTGGGGGATATCCCCCACCGGCATTCGGAGGAAAACGCTGTGTCGCCAGACCGCCGGACTTCGTAGGTTTGAAGCCATGGTCGCAATCAGCGAAACCGCCCACCGCGCCCCCACCATCGGCTTCGTGCCGACCGCGTCGATGATCACCGGCGCCGCACTGGCATTGGTGTGGTTCTGGATACCGTTGTCTCTCTTGGTTATCGGAGTCTCCTCGATTCCGTCGGTGATCGGATTCGTGCTCGCCGCGGTGGTGTTCGTCTACCTGATCCGTGGCGTCGAGTGGGTCGAGCGGACGCGTAGTGAAGCGGTGTTCGGCCTGGGTATCGGGATCCCGCCGCGCCGGCTGTCACCGCACACCGGCTTCCAGGGGTGGGCGCATCAGCTGTGGCTGGACATCAGCAGTACCCGGTTCTGGAAAGGTTTCTGCCATCACTACCTGCGGATGGCCTACGACATGCTGGCCACCGGCCTGGCATTCTTGTTGCTCACGTTCGCGTTCGTGGGTCCGGCTGCGGCCGCTGCCATCCGTCAGAGCGACGAGGACGCCGGCCTGGTCTTCGTGTCGCCGCCGATCGCCTGGCTACTGGCGATCGTCGCGGTGACCGCTGCGGTCGCCATCCTGATCTTCGCCCCGGCCATGGATGCCGCGATCGATCGATGGCTCTTGCCGCCCTCGCCGACGGCCGCCCTGGAGTATCAGGTCAACGCCCTGGCCGATGCCCGGCAGGGTGCGGTGTCCTCGGCACACACCGAGCGTCACCGCATCGAACGCGATCTGCACGACAGCGTGCAGCCCCGGCTGGTGTCACTGGCGATGACGATCGGACTGGCCCAGACCAAACTGGATTCGGATCTGCCCGCCGCCAAGGCGCTGATCACCGAGGCGCACGACGACGCCAAGAACGCACTGGTGGAACTGCGCAACGTGGTGCGCGGTATCGCCCCGACGATCCTGTCGGATCGGGGCCTGGACGCGGCCTTGTCGTCGGTGGTGCAACGTACCGAGACCTCCGGGGTACCGACCACACTGCACATCGAACTCCCGCGCCGGTTGTCCGATGAGGTGGAGTCGGTCGCCTATTTCGTGGTCGCCGAGGCATTGACCAATGTCGCCAAGCACGCCGATGCGTCGCAGGCGGTTGTCACCGTCCGGTTGGATGAGGCCGCCAACGTGCTGTACGTCTCGGTGTTCGACGACGGCCGGGGCGGTGCGGTCATCGATGGCGGCGAGCACGCGACAGGGCTGCGTGGACTGGACGAGCGGGTACGCGCCGCAGGCGGGACGTTCGGGGTGTCCAGCCCCGCCACCGGCCCCACGATCGTCACGGCGGTGCTGCCATGCGCATCGTGATCGCCGAAGACTCGGCACTACTGCGGGCGGGCATCGAACGGATCCTGGCCGACGCCGGGCACGAGGTCGTCGCCGGCGTGCCCGACGCCACCAACCTGCTGCGCCTGGTCAACGAACATCGTCCCGACCTGGCCATCCTGGACGTCCGGATGCCACCGACGTTCACCGACGAGGGCATCCGCGCGGCGGCCCTGCTGCGCAGCCAGAACCCGGAGTCCCCGGTCCTGGTGCTGTCCCACTACGTCGAGGAGCGCTACGCAGCCGATCTGATCGCCTCGGACACAAGAGGATTCGGCTACCTGCTGAAGGACCGGGTGGCTGATGTCCCCGCGTTTCTCGATGCCGTGGCCGTCGTGGGCGGCGGGGGCACCGTGCTCGACCCCGAGGTGGTGTCACAGATCTTGGTGCGTTCGGCCCGCCACAGTGCCCTCGACCAGCTGACCCCTCGCGAGCGCGACGTCCTGCAGTTGATGGCGGAGGGCAAGACCAACTCGGCGATCGCTGCAGCCCTGCACATCTCGGTCGGATCGGCAGAGAAGCACATCGCATCGATCTTCACGAAATTCGACCTCGCTCCCGACGAGAGCGAGAACCGCCGCGTGCTGGCGGTGCTGCGTTACCTCGAGACCTAGACCGAACGTCGCCCCGGGAAGGAACGTCATCGTGACCACCATCGCCCCTCCGCCACCGGTCAATCCGCCTCCTCGGTTGACCCCCGGCGGGCGCACCACATTCCGCCTCGTCCTGATCGCCGCGGCCACCCTGCTGGTGGCCGGCACCGTGGCCGCACTCGGCGTGACGGCCTGGGCCGTCAGCACCGTCCGCGTCGTCACCGATCATCAGGGACTGCCCGCCACCATGCGGTCGCTGGTGATCGACACGGCGCACATCCCGGTCGCGATCCGCATCACCGCGGACCGCGAAACCCGCGAAGCCGCCGCGGATCTGCGTCTGGTGAACACCTCCCGCAGCGGTGCGCACCGTCTTGAGCTCAGCACCGACGGCGACGAGACCCGGATCGTCATCGCGGGCAAACCTTCCCGCATGCTCGAGTGGGCCCGCGGCGGTGAGATCACGATCGCCGTACCGCCGGAGCAGGCCCGGCGGCTGACGGTGCGCACCGAGCAGGAGCTCGGCACCGTGATCGCACAGGCAGACGTAGACCAGTTGATCTCCCGCGTCACCAGTGGGGCGATCATCCTGCGTGGTGCTGCCCGCCGCATCGAGGCCCACGCGGTCGACGGCGAGGTCGTCTCGCGCGATCCGATCGCGGTCACCGAAGAGTTCAGCGCCACCACGTCAGACGGCGACATCACCGTCGATTTCCGCGACACCGCCCCGCGGCGCGTCGATGCGGCGAGCCGCAACGGCGATGTGGTGATCGGATTGCCCGGGCGCGGACCGTATCTGGTGCATGCCCAGTCCGGATCCTCGACGACCGTGCGGGTACCGGAGACCACCGTCGCCGACAGCGCGGCCGCCGAGGTCACGGCCCGCTCCGACGACGGCGATGTCGTCGTGGACCGCGTCGTCGAACGTACGGGGGGCCGCGGACGGGGCTAGCGGCCCGGTGTCACCCGGTCGAAGATCTCGGCCACCGAACCGGTCCGGGCCTGGCGCCACCCGGTTCCGGCCCACACGTTGGTGGCTTGCGGATCACCGGCGGCCACCGAGGCCTTGCGCACCGGGCTGGTCAAGTAATGGATCTCGGGATAACCCAGCGGGGCCTGGGCATCATGCTCGGTGATGAATCGGTTGCGTAACCCGCGGGCGTAGCGACCGGAAAATGACCGGGTGACAACGGTTTCGGTGAACTCCGGATTCTGCAGAGCAGCACGATGCACCGGGCTGCTGCCGGCTTCGTCGGCCAGCAGGAAGGCGGTACCGAGTTGGGCGGCCACCGCACCGGCAGCCCGCACGCCCGCCACATCCTCGGCGCTGACCAGCCCACCCGCCGCGATGACCGGGACGTCAACGGCAGCCACCACTTCCACCAAGAGTTGGTCCAGCGGTTCAGATGCGGGTGTCGCGGCCGGATCGAACGTGCCGCGGTGGCCACCGGCCCCGGGCCCCTGGACCACGAGCGCGTCCACCCCACGGGCCACGGCCGCCTGCGCCTCGACCGGCGTCGTCACCGTCCCGACGGTGGTGATACCGGCACCGCGTAACCGGGCGAGTTCCGATGCGCTGGGCAATCCGAAGGTGAACGACACCACCTCGGGTCGCAGGTCGTTGACCACGTCGAGTTTCTCCGCCCACGCATCGACGTCGAATCGGGGCGTGCCGAGTTCGACCCCGTAGCGCTGCGCCTCACCGGCCAATTCGGCGGCGTACGCTTGGATCTGCTCGGAGGTTCCCGCACTTGGCTGCGGCACAAAGAGATTCACCCCGAGGGGTTCTGTGGTCAAACCACGCGCCGCATCGATCCGTTCGGCCAGTGCGTCGGCGGTCAGATAGCCGGCGGCGAGGAATCCCAGCCCGCCGGCGTTACTGCCCGCCGCAGCCAGCTCCGGAGTGGAGGGCCCACCGGCCATCGGCGCCACGAGCACCGGACGGCGCAGGCCCCGAACATCGAATATGTCCATCACCGCACCGCCTTCCCGAACAGCAGCACGTCCTGCGGTTCGTCACTGATGTTGGGAAACACCGCGTAGCGCGCCAGCCTTCCCTCCAGCGCCAGACCGCACCGCCGCATGACCCCGGCCGAGCCGGCATTGTCGACGTGGCAGTACGCCGTTACCCGGTACACCGCGGGATCGGGCTCCACGTCAGTCAGAATCAGCGAAACCGCTTCCGACATCAGGCCTCTCCCCCACCAGGGCCGGGCCAAGCAGTAACCCACCTCGACCGCGTACGGCTGCGGGCGCCGTCGCGCACACAGCCCCGCCACTTCGCCTTCGACCTCGACCAGCCAGGTCTGTTCATCACCGACGTTGAACAACGTGGTGATCACGCGGCGAGTTTCGGCCACCCCCGAGTGCGGGCGCCAGGACAGATAGCGCGTCACCTCAGGATCGGAGGCGATCCGGGTGTACAACGCATGGGCGTCTTCGACGGCCGGTGGCCGCAGCCGCACCTGTGACCCGGCCAGAATCGGGGTGTTGGGCATGGTCCCATCCTGCACCGTTGCCGGTGGCACCCGTCCAGCGGTTTACTGGACGGATATGGCGATCACCTTCAATCACACCATCGTGGCCTCCAGGGATCGGCAGGTCTCAGCCGAGTTCTTCACCGAGTTGTTCGGCCTGCCAGGCCCGCAGGAGTTCGGTCCGTTTCTCGCCGTGACGCTCAATCACGGGGTCAGTCTCGACTACGCCCAGGCCGGTGCCGACGAGGAAGTCCGGCCACAGCACTACGCGTTCCTCGTGTCCGAGGACGAGTTCGACTCGATCTACGGCAAGATCCGCGACCGCGGGCTGCAACACTGGGCCGACCCACACGGCCAACACCCCGGCGAGATCAACCACAACGACGGCGGACGCGGGGTCTACTTTCGGGACCCGTCGGGGCATTACCTGGAAATCATCACCCGTCCGTACGGCGGCTGACCCCGTTCAGCGGTGCCCGCGCTCATGCTCCTGATCGCGGTAGGCGTTGGCCAGCTTGTCGACGTGCCCGGGTAGCGAACCGGCCGCCACATCGGCCAGGCTGGTCTCCTCGAGCACCGAGCGCATGCTGGCCCGCAGGGCCCGCCAGACATCTGTCAGCGCCGCCGTCGGCCCGGAATAGGGCAGATCCCCCAGCCCGATGTCCCGCACGCTCGCCAGGGGTCCGTCGATACAGCGCAACACGTCGGCGATGCTGATGTCACCGGCCGGACGGGCCAGCTCGTAGCCTCCTTCGCGACCGCGATGGCTGCGGACGAGCCTGTCGGTGCGCAGGGCGGTGAGAATGTCGACGAGGAACTGCGCCGGGATTCCCTGCGCCTTGGCCAGGTCATCGGTCTTGACGAGCTCGCCCTCGGCGACCGTCGCGAGCTGAACCATGGCTCGGACGGCATACTCCGCCTTCGCCGACATCCGCATGCTCTCAGATTGTGCCAGGAGGTCGTGCCAGAGCTACGACTCGGCGATCGGTTCGGGCGCCGGAGTTCCACACTGGTATACCGGGGTAGATATCGGGAGGAGCGCTTGTGGACGTCCGGGATGACACACCGGTCGACGATTCGGTGGATGCGATCACCGACGCCTTGGTCACCGCGTCGCGGCTGTTGGTCGCCATATCGGCACGCTCGATCGCCGAACTGGGCGAGTCGATCACCGTCCCCCAGTTTCGCGCATTGGTGATCCTCTCCAGCCGCGGTCCGTCGAACCTCGCGACCCTGGCCGGCCTACTCGACGTTCAACCTTCGACCGTCGGCCGCATGGTCGAGCGGCTGGTCACAGCGGGGTTGATCGACCGCAGGCCAAATCCGAGCTCGCGCCGCGAACTGGTTGCCGAGTTGAGCCGGCGTGGGCGGGAAGTGGTGGACACCGTGACGGCCCGCCGCCGCGCAGAAATTGCCCGTGTGGTCGAAACCATGCCGGCGCGCGAACGCCGCGGGCTGGTCACCGCGCTCACGGCGTTTACCGCAGCCGGCGGTGAACCTCCGGCCCACAGCGACCTCTGAGGTCATTCGAGCGTGCGCGCCAGGACGGTCTCATAGCTTCGCCGGTTGCCTGGCGGGACGGACGCATCGAACCTGACGACGACATTCGCGATCTGAAACATATCCGGGATCGAACCAGCGTAGAGCTCGGCCCGACCGGTGCTGGGAAACGTCATCACAGAGATGGTGTCTGATTCGATGTCGTCGAGGCACCCTACTTGCGGGCATCGCAGACCACTGACGTCGTGTGAGCCGGGCACCGGTAGGCCGGCATCTGTAATCGCGTTGACCAACTGCTGCGCGGTGAGGGTGTTCATCGATTGTCCGAAGCCCGACGCTGGGTGCGGCCGCGCGCTGTTCGCAGCGGGGACGGTAACGCCACCACACCCTGCGACGACCGAAACCCCAACTGCCGCTGTGAGAATACTGATTGATCTGAACCAGATACGGTTCATGCGCGCCCCCTGGTCTCGGAGTGCCGACGGCCTGTCACGGATTCACCTGTTATCCAGCCGATCAGGTTGGTCCCACCGGAGGTGGTCACCGGTGCCGTGGTATCCGCGATGTTGATCGATGGCGGATGCCACACGAGGTCGGTAATGGATTCGGGCGGATTCGAGTGGCCCAGTGCCGCGGTGAGGTCCCGTGCTGATACGCAACCGCGGTACGCGCCGTCGGCTGTGACCACCGGCAGCATGTCACCAGGCTCCGCGGCGAAGCGGTCGACAGCGGCCTTGAGGGAGGTGTTCTCCGGCAACGGATCAGGGGCCGGCCCTATCAGGTCGTGCACCGTTGCCGGCACCGCAGGCGGTGCATCCAGGTCAACACCCCGGCGCCACAGTTTGGCCGTGTAGATCGTCTCCTTGGAAAGGAGCCTGCCGGTCCCGGCGGCGATGGCCACCGCGACCATCAGCGGGAGGATGATCGAATACTGTCCGGTCAGCTCGAAGAGGATGATGACCGCGGTGATCGGTGCTCGTGTGGCGCCGCCGAGTGCCGCGCCCATGCCTATCAATCCGTATGCCCCTGCCGCCTCGGTGGTGCTGGGAAAGGCCTCGTGAACCAGGGTCCCGAACGCGGTGCCTGCCATGGCGCCGATGAACAACGTCGGCGCGAAAACGCCACCTGAACCGCCGATTCCGATCGTCAGACTGGTCGCGAACATCTTCCCGACCATCAGCAACAGCAGCATCCCGAGGAGGTACCGGCCCCCAACCGCGTCTTGCAACACCGGGTATCCGACCCCGTAGAGCTGCGGTACTGCGATCAGTATGCCGCCCAGGAACACCCCGCCGACGGCGGGGCGCGCCCATTCTGGACCGCGCCAAGCCCAGTCGCACACGTCCTCGACGAGATACAGCAATTTGGAGAAGAGGACGCCGACGATCCCGACGACGACTCCGAGGGCGATGTAGAGCGAATACTCGACGGGGCTGTGCACCGCGAACGCCGGCAGCGCGAGGAACGGTTCGTCGCCGAGCAGTGCGCGGCCCACCACACTGGCTGTGACACTGGAAAGCACCACCGCGCCGAACGATTCGGCGGCAAAGTCACGAAGAATGAGTTCCATCGCGAAGAACGGTCCGGCCAGCGGGGTGTTGAAAGTTGCCGAAATCCCGCCCGCGGCACCGCAAGCCACCAGCAATCGCACCCGGGACGTGTTCAGACGAAGCAACTGGGCGAGCGTCGAGCCGGCGGCCGAGCCGATCTGCACGATCGGCCCTTCCCTGCCGACCGACCCACCGCCGCCGATACACAGAGCCGACGCCAGGGCCTTCACCAACGTCACCTGCGGCGCAATCCGGCCACCACGGCGACTGACCGCATACATCACTTCCGGGACACCGTGGCCGCGCGCCTCCGGCGCGAATCGATGGACAATCGGCCCGTAGACGGCGCCGGCAATCACCGGGGCCAGCAGCAAGAACCAAAATCCCAGCCACGGCCAGTGCGTGCTCGCCACGCGCCCCAGTGCCGAATAATCGTCGTAGCCGGTGAACATGCGGGTGAAGGTCGTGACGAGCCAACGAAACGCCACGGCCGCCAGCCCCGTGACTGCGCCCACCACCACGGCCATCGGGACGAGCGCGGCCGAGCCCTCGCGCAGCCATCGAGCACACAGAAGGGGGATCTGAGCCGGCGCCAGGTGCGGACAGGTTGGTTTCAGCACCATTGCAGTATGCAATAATTGCACTAGCTTGCAATTCCGAGGAAGGGACGGCAGTCATGAAGATCATCAAAAACGTCAGTCCGCCCAGTGGATTGAGCAGACTCCTGTACCGCGCCCCCATCCAGCTCTATCGGTGGAGACTGGGCTGGCTTCTCGGCGAACGCATCCTGCTGCTGCACCACATCGGGCGGGTCACCGGCAAGCAACGTGAGGTGGTCCTCGAAGTTGTCGACCACGACAAGGCCACCGACAGTTTCGTCGTCGCATCGGGCTGGGGCCCCACCGCGGCGTGGTATCGCAATGTTCTGCACACTCCCGACGTGACGATCCAGGTCGGCAGGCGAACCTTGCCGGTGACCGCCCACCCGGTGGACCAGGCTGAAGGCGCGGACATTTTCGCGCGATACGCGACACAGCACCGGTTGGCCGCCAAGTATCTGTTGCCACGGCTGATGGGATTCTCGGTCGACGGTTCCGAAGCCGATTTCCGGGCGGCAGGAGAACGCATACCGTTCGTGCGGTTTGCCAAACGGTCATCCACCGCGTGACGCACCGGAATCCTTGGCGCTCCGGGGCGATCACCGCCGGCCTCGTGATCCTCACCGCAGTCCTGACCGCATGCCAGGCCGGCCCGCCCGACCGCAGCGCAGATGTCGCACGCCTGGCTCGACTGCTCGGCCAGATGCCCGGAGTTCAGACGGTCCACCACACCGTCGCCAACCGCCCCGCCCAAGACCTGGTGCGCTTCACCATTGACGTCGAGACCGAGCCCGGGATCACCGAAAACCAGTTCGTCGCAATGGTATCCCGGTATCTCCAGGGCCTTACGATGGTCAATTACACCGGATACCACACCGAGCTCACCGCGCACCACGGCTCGAATGTCTTCGCAATCGACAGCGGCAGGCTGCCCCTCGGAAACGACCAGCAGATCCTCTCGCAGGCACGCAACTGGGTCGGCCTGCAACGCGAATTCCCCGCGGCCACAGTACGTCTACGTGCCACGGTCACCCACCCCGACGGCCGGTTCCCGGTGCAGGAATGGGGGCATTCCGATGTCGGCTCGATTCGACTGGCCGATGCCGCCGATTACCGCGACGTCGCCGCCGCCGTCAGCACGCTGTCCGAAAAATTCGCCGATCTGGCCAACCTGACCTGGACGATCAGCGCGGGTGACGACCACCCAGCCGACATCAAGAGCACCCGTCGCTTCCCGACGGCGCATGAACTCGACGTCTGGAAGCAGCTGAACGCCGATCAGGCCGTCCCGCACACCAACAAGCTGACGATCAACGGCCGCGTGCAAGCACCGGTATGGCTGGCCGAACAGACCCGTTCCCACGACCCGGCAGACGCCGCCGAACTCGCGCAACGTCACCTGCCGCTCGTGGCAACGCTTGGCGAGCCGACGCTCTACACCGCCAGCGACCAGATACAAGGGCACATCACCGGCAGCGGCCAGGCCACCGGTCCCATCACCGTCACCGTCGGCGGATGCACAGCCCGCGACCTGCTGGTGTATCAGCCACCTCCGGCCGAACAGGCGCTGGTGGACAAGTACGAGACCTGCCGGCACCCGTAACCGCGGGCCTCAGTCCGGGACTGCCTGTGCATCCGGCACGACGACGGCGAACAGGTCCGACATCGCGGCCAGGCTCGCCGACTGCATGATCGCGGCAGGCACAGGTGCACTGTCGGGGCCCGCCAGCGTGCGGGTGGCGGTGGCGGCGGCCACCACCGTGGGGGCATACCCGAGGTTGAATGCGCCGCGCGCGGTGGAGTTGACGCACATATGCGTCATGAAACCGGCGAGCACCAGGTTCGACGCGCCCAGGCCCTTCAGTCGATCGTCGAGGTCGGTCTGCACGAACGAATTGGGGAACTGCTTGACCACCACGGGTTCCCCCGCGCGCGGCGCCACCGATGCCACGATTGCACCGCTCTCCCCTTCGACGTCGTACAGCGAGCCCGGACCGTCGGAATGCTGGATGTGGATGATCGGGATACCCGCGCTGCGGGCCCGATCGAGCAGTTGCGCCGCCTGCTCCAGGGCGGCCTGCACCCCTTCGAGCTCCATGATTCCTTGGGTGTACGTGTTCTGGCAGTCGATCAGGACCAGGGTGGAATCGGCGAGGCGGGCCGGCATGGCGGGAAGACTGGCCAATTCGCGCAAGGTAGGGCGGCTCATTTTGCCGAGCCTAGTGACCCGTCGCCGCGTTTAGGCTCCAATGATGGGACTACCGGATTGGTCGGGGGCCAAGATCAGGCTGGTCATGTTGGCAGTCGCGGCGCCGGTGATGCTGATCATGGTTGTGGTCGGCTACGCCACCGAGGACAGTGACGAGCCCAGCGCTGACTGCCAACGCGTCGATCAGGTCGCCCACCACTTGGTCATCCCAGGCGTTTCGGCGGGAAAAGACGGTGCCGGCGATCCGAACGCACCCCGAGAAGCCGCCGCCGCGGCGGTCGCGGCCCGCGATGAAGCGGCATCGATCGAAGACCCCGACTTGAGGCGGAAAGCGCTGGCATTCGCCGACGCGCTGCACCAGTTCGGCCAGGGCAACCACAGTGCGCCGCCGAACGGGTGGCCCGACAAGAACTACATGGGCGGGTACCAGAATTCGATCAGCGCACTCTACGAACTAAAGCTCGCCTGCGCCAATGTCGGAACCGACGAGCTCCCCGTCGGTGTGCCGACTATCCGGTAGTGACCGCCAGCACCCGTTCGGCCAGCTCGGGCCGGCAGACGATCAGATCGGGCAGCGTGGGGTCGGCCGAGTTGTAGACCAGCCGCGAACCGTCGATGCGTGAGGTGTGCAGGCCGGCCGCGCGGGCCACCGCGACGGGTGCAGCCGAATCCCACTCGTACTGACCACCGGCATGCACATAGACATCGGCCACCCCGCGGATGACCGCTGCGACTTTGGCTCCGGCCGAACCCATTTCGACCAATGTTCCGTCGAGCGCCTCGCGCACCGCCAGCGCCACCGCGGGTGGCCGAGTGCGCGACACCACGACTCGCGGCGGGCCGTCGAACGGACGCGGTGCAGCCACCTCAGGGGTGGACAGCGTGGTGTTCTGGGCGGGCAACGCGACCGCCCCGGCCACGAGTTCACCTGCGCTCCACAGCGCCACGTGCACAGCCCAGTCGTCGCGGCCGAGTTCGGAGAACTCCCGGGTGCCGTCGAGCGGGTCGACGATCCACACCCGCTCGGCGCTCAACCGGGCCGGGTCGGCGCGCTCATCGGCCGTGGCCTCCTCCGACAGTACCGAGTCGGCGGGAACCATCTTGGCCAACTCAGCCATCAGGAAGTCGTGGGACTGCTTGTCCCCGGCGGCCTTCCGCTCGGCGGCCGGGGCATCGGCGTAGTCGGCGCGGACGTCGAGCAGCAGATCCCCGGCCCGGGTGGCCAGCCGGGCCGCCAGTTCGTGATCGTTCACGACGGCAGTTCCAACAGCTCGATCACCATGTCGGCCAGTTCAGCGGTGCTGTGCTCCGGTGTCAGCCGCAGATCCGGGTTCTTCGGCCGCTGGTACGGGCTGTCGATGCCGGTGAAATGGGTGATCTCGCCGGCCCGCGCCTTGGCGTACAAGCCCTTGGGGTCGCGGCGTTCGCAGTCCTCCAGCGGGGTGTCGCAGAACACCTCGAAGAACTCGAGACCGGCGTCCGTGGCAACCTTGCGCGCGAGTGCCCGGTGCTCCTCCAGCGGACTGATCGCGGGCACCAGTACAACCTGGCCGGAGTCGGCCAGAATCGCCGCGATGTGGGCCAGCCGACGTTGGTTCTCGGCGCGGTCGGCCATCGAGAAGCCAAGGTCCGCGTTCAGCCCGTGGCGCAGGTTGTCTCCGTCCAGAACGTATGCCGGAACGCCCTTTTCGAGCAGTTTCTGCTCGACGAGCATCGCCACCGAGGACTTCCCCGAGCCGGACAGGCCGGTGAACCACACGGTCCGGCCCTTCGAGAGCCGATCCTCGGTGGTGCACAGTGACTCGTGCCGGACGGTGTTGGGGCTCGCGGTCTCGTTGCGGGCGTCGCGCAACACCATGCCAGCGCCGACGGTGCCGTTGGTGTTGGGGTCGATCAGGATGAACGATCCGGTGGAGCCGTTGCGACTGTACTCGTCCAGCAGCAGCGGCGACTGGGTACGCAGCGAGACACGGCCCAGCTCATTGAGTTTGAGCGCCGTAGCGGACTTGTCCCGGTGCAGGGTGTTGACGTCCAGGCGATAGTCCAGCCCGGTGATCTTGGCCCTGGTGGTGCGGGTCGTGTGCTTGATCAGGTATTCGCGACCGGGCTCCAGTGACGATCCGTCGGCCATCCAGCACACCGTGGCGTCGAACTCCTGGGTGACCCGGGGCTGGTTGTTGGGCCGGGCGATCATGTCGCCGCGGGAGATGTCGATGTCGTCGGACAAGCTGATCGACACCGCCATCGGAGGGAACGCCTCCTCGACGACGCCACTGGGGCCGTCGATCTGAGTGATGCGAGTGGGCTTTCCGGCCGGCAGCACGATCACATCGTCCCCGGGGCGCAGCACACCGCTGGCCACGGTGCCGGCGTAACTACGGTGATCGGCGTGCTCGTGCGTCTGTGGGCGGATCACGTACTGCACCGGGAAGCGCACGTCGACCAGGTTGCGGTCACCGGCGATGTAGACGTCCTCGAGGTGGCTCAGCAGCGACGGACCCTCATACCAAGGCGTGACATCGGATTTGGTCACCACGTTGTCGCCGTTGAGTGCCGACATCGGGATCGTCGTCACATCGTGCACATCCAACCGCGCGGCAAACGCATGGAACTCGTCACGGATCGCCTCGAACCGCTCCTGGTCCCAATCGATCAGGTCCATCTTGTTCACGGCCAGCACGATGTGCTGGATGCCCAGCAGTGAGGCCAGGAACGCATGTCTACGGGACTGCTCGAGCAGGCCGTGGCGCGCGTCGACCAGCACGATGACCAACTGTGCGGTGGAGGCTCCGGTCACCATGTTGCGGGTGTACTGGATGTGCCCCGGAGTGTCGGCGATGATGAACTTGCGCTTGGCCGTGGCGAAGTAGCGGTAGGCGACGTCGATCGTGATGCCCTGCTCGCGCTCGGCCCGCAGACCGTCGGTGACCAACGCCAGGTCGGTGTAGTCGTGGCCGCGCTCCTTGGAGGTCCGCTCGACGGCGGCCAGCTGATCCTCCATCACCGCCTTGGAGTCGAACAGCAACCGGCCGATCAGCGTGGATTTGCCATCGTCGACGGATCCCGCGGTGGCGATGCGTAACAACGTGCTCATCAGAAGTACCCCTCGCGCTTGCGATCTTCCATTCCGGCCTCGGAGATCCGGTCATCGGCCCGGGTGGCGCCACGCTCGGTGAGCCGGGACACCGCGGTCTCGGCGATGACCTCGGAAACCGTTGCGGCCGTGGACTCGACACAGCCGGTGCAGGTGACGTCACCGACGGTGCGGAATCGCACGGTCTTCTCGATCACCGGTTCGTCCTTGCGGGGCTGCATGTACTTGTGCACCGCCAGCAGCATGCCGTCGCGCTCGAACACCTTGCGCTGGTGCGCGTAGTAGATGGAGGGCAGCTTGATCTTCTCGGCGCCGATGTAGGACCAGATGTCGAACTCGGTCCAGTTGGAGATCGGAAAGGCCCGGATGTGCTCACCCTTGTGGTGGCGACCGTTGTACAGGTTCCACAGCTCGGGGCGCTGAGCCTTGGGGTCCCACTGGCCGAACTCGTCGCGGAAGGAGAACACGCGCTCCTTGGCGCGGGCCTTCTCCTCGTCGCGCCGTGCCCCACCGAATGCCGCGTCGAACTTGTTCTCCCGGATGCCGCGCAGCAGCGTGATGGTCTGGATCGGGTTACGTGACGGGATGGTCTCCACGACCCGCCCCGCATCGATGTCATCCTGCACCTTGGCGACGACCAGGCGGGCGCCGTAGTGCTCGACAAGCTCGTCGCGGGTTTCGTACACCTCGTCGAAATTGTGGCCGGTGTCCACGTGCATGACCGGGAACGGCAACCGGCCCGGTGCGAAGGCCTTGACCGCCAGGTGCAGCATCACGATCGAGTCCTTGCCGCCGGAGAACAGCAGCACTGGCTTCTCGAACTCCGCGGCGACCTCGCGGATGATGTGGATGGCCTCGGCCTCCAGCGCGCGCAGGTGGCTCAGCTCGTAATTGCCGGCGCGGACCGCCTGCTGATCGGATTTTTGTGCGGCGGTCATCGCTTCCCCGTTAAGTTGGTAGGAATGGCCAGAATTGCAAGCATGACCCGGAATCTATCCGCCGGGCCGCCGCGGTGTCAATCACGGGGTGTCATTGCCGTGGTCAGGTACGCGGCGACGCGAGGTCGTACACCGGGGTGTTGCCGACCACGATCTTGGCGAAGGTCGCCTTCACCCAATCAGTGATCTGCGCGGCACTGCCGTGCTCTTCGCGCGGCGGCCCACCACGACCCCCCTCGGGCCGGTCCAGGAAATAGCGGACCTGGCCGTCGGCGACGTACTGCTGGAACTGGGCCAGCGTGGGCGAATCGTCGCTACCGGTGAACCCGCCGATCGCCATCAGCGACTCCCCCGTCTTGAGCTCGAGATCGCTGACCATCATCGACCCCACGCTCGCGGCGGCCCACCGACCATCGGCACCGGCGATGAGCTCGGCCAGGGCCGGATCGTCGGCGCGCCCGAAGCCCGGCGGTGGTCCGCCAGGTCCACCTGGCCCGCCGAAGCCGGCATCCCGCTTCGGACCCGACATGGCGATCGGCCCGCCGCTGTGTCCGGCCGCCACCGTCTCGACGGTGTAGGCCGCGGTTGCCGACAGTCCGAAGATGATTCCCGCCATCGCCGCCACCGCAGGCAGCTTGCCCGGACGGTGGGCCACCGTAACCAGGGCCACCGCGGTCAACAGAGAACCGATCAGAACGATCCAGCGCAGCGCCGGCAACCAGTCGGGGGTCCGGTCGAGCAGTACGAACGCCCACACTCCGGTGCCGGCCAGCATCACCGTAAGTATCAGCCGTCCCGCCGATCGCTCTCGCAGAGACCATAATTCGGTCACCGATATCCCCACGACCGCGGCCACGGCCGGAGCCAGCGCCACGGTGTAGTAGGGGTGGATGATCCCGTCCATGAAGCTGAACACCACGGCGGTGATCAGGAGCCAACCACCCCACATCAGCAGGCCGGCCCGCAGGCTCGCGGTCCGCGCGGTGCGACGCGTCAACCACAGCGCCGCCACGAGACCGACCAGCGCGGCAGGCAACAACCACGAGGCCTCGGTGCCCATGGACATTCCGAACATCCGGCCGATCCCCGGATCACCGCCGAACATCAGGTTGGCACCGCCGCCGGGACCATGGCCAGGTCCAGGGCCGTGGCCGGGTCCTCGACCCTCTTGCCCCAGGATGCGCTGCAGACCGTTGTAGCCGAATGCCAGTTGCAGCAGGCTGTTGTCGGTCGAGCCGGCGATATACGGCCGGGCATCGGCAGGCCACAATGCGACCAGCGCGATGTACCAGCCCGATGAGATGGCCATCGTGACCGCGCCGATCAGCAAGGTGCCCAATCGTTTCCCTATGCCGACGGCAGGCGCCGCGACCACAAACATCAGCGCCAGACCCGGCACGATCAGGAAGGCCTGCAACATCTTGGTCAGGAAGGCGAATCCCAGCGCACATCCGGCCAGTGCCACCCATCCAGCGCTGGCTCTGGCCGACACCGGCCCGACCGCCCGCACCATGAGGTAGGCCGCCAGCACCAGCAGCAACACCAGAAGCGCGTCGGGGTTGTTGTAGCGGAACATCGAGGCCGCGACCGGTGTCAGGGCCAGCGCCGCTCCGGCGATCAGCCCGGCAACCGGGCCGCTGGTCCGCTTCACGGTGGCATACAGCAGTGCCACCGTGCCCACGCCCATCAGAGCCTGCGGCAACAGCATGGTGAACTCGTCGAAGCCGAACAGCCGGCCCGACAACCCCATCGCCCACATCGCGGCCGGTGGCTTGTCGACCGTGATGGCGTTGCCGGCGTCCAGCGAACCGAACAGCCAGGCCTTCCAGGATTGCGTACCGGCCTGCGCCGCGGCGGCGTAGTAGCTGTTGGCCCACCCGGACGAACCGAGCGCCCAGAGGTAGAGCACCGCGGTGCCGGTCAGCAGTGCCCAGTACGAGGGCCGGATCCACCTCGGGGTCACGGTCTTCGCGGGTACGGCGGTCGGATCCGCGGAGGCCGGCGCCGGGTCAACTGTTGTCGTCATAGTCCTGTCTCCTGATTCGGCCCGATGGCGCGCCGCGTCCGCGAAGGGTGAAAGACCCATCCCCGCAGCAGGACGAAGCGCATCACGGTGGCCAGCAGGTTGGCCGCCACCAATACCGCGATTTCGACGCCGCGGTGCGGCACCGGAGCGACGATGTGCAGGAGGCCCAACGATCCACTGGTGATGGTCAGTGCGATCGCGAACACCGTCAGCCCCTCAAGATGGTGGCGGGTGATGTTGCCCGCTCCCGCGATACCGAACGTAAATCGCCGGTTGGCGGCCGTGTTTCCGATCGCGGTCACCAACAGGGCCACCAAGTTGGCCGCCTGGGCACCGACACCGGCGCGCAGTGCCGTGAAGAGCAACAGATAGGCCAGCGTGGAGACCACGCCGACGGCGGCGAAGCGCACCGCCTGGCGCAACAAGGATTGGGGTGCAGCCGATTTCCGTGACGACCCGAGCTGGGCCGCGATGGTGTTCACCGGGATCGAACCGTTGGCGAATCCACGGAGCAATCGGCCGATCCCCTTGAGGTCGGCGGTGGCGGTGGCGACGATGTCCACCCGGCTGTCCGGATCGTCCACCCAGTCCACCGGAACCTCGTGAATACGCAGACCGCTGCGCTCGGCCAGCACCAGCAGCTCGGTGTCGAAGAACCATCCGGTGTCGGCAACATGAGGCAGCAGCCGGTGGGCGACGTCGGCGCGGATCGCCTTGAATCCGCACTGGGCATCTGAGAACCGCGCGGCCAGAGTCGATTTCAGAAGCAAGTTGTAGCAGCGTGAGATGAACTCGCGCTTCGCCCCGCGCACCACCCGCGAGCCGCGGCCCAGTCGGGTGCCGATCGCCAGGTCCGAATGACCGGAGATCAACGGTGCCACCAGCGGCGCGAGCGCGGCCAGATCGGTGGACAGGTCCACATCCATATAGACCAGGACCGGCGCATCCGAGGCCGACCAGACGGTGCGCAGTGCGCGTCCGCGGCCCTTCTCCTCCAGTCGCACCACCCGCAGCTCGTCGAATTCGGCTGCCAGATCGGCCGCGATGCGCGGGGTGTGGTCGGTGCTGGCGTTGTCGGCGATGGTGATGCGGACGGGCACGGCGAAGTTCTCGTCCAGGTAGCGGTGCAACCGCCGTATCGAATGGGCAAGCGCGGCCTGCTCGTTGTACACCGGCACGACGACGTCGAGCACCGGGACCCCGGCCTCGCGGGCAGCCAATGCGGCATTGGGCCGTGACGCGAAGTGGAACCGCTGCTCGGGATCGTGGACCAAGGTTGTCATGACTTCATCGTTCTCCGGCGGCTTGTGATCTGAGTGGGGCGAAGCTATGCGCCTGCTATGTGTTCGTCGCACGTCGAGTCAGGTCGT
The DNA here is from genome assembly GCF_001942625.1 of Mycobacterium syngnathidarum. Taxonomy (GTDB): domain Bacteria; phylum Actinomycetota; class Actinomycetes; order Mycobacteriales; family Mycobacteriaceae; genus Mycobacterium; species Mycobacterium syngnathidarum. The sequence goes on along the minus strand of NZ_MLCL01000042.1, from coordinate 43,569 downwards.
AGATGGTGGTGTCATCGACGTTGATCGGGTTGTAGTGGGCCTGCACCCATTCGGCGATCTCGGTGGCGGCCCGGCTGCCGCTGGGGATGTGTCCGCCGAATCGGCCGGCCATGATGCGAGACCGGATGAAGTAGTGGATGGCCCCGTCATCGACCAGTTCCCGGAACTCCTGAAGCGTCGGCGCCGGATCGGTGCCGTTGAACCCACCGACAGCCATTACCGGTGCGCGCGTGGCCAATTGGTATCCCGCGGCGTTCGATGAACCCACCACGGCCGCAACCCAGCGATAATGCACGGCGTCCTTCGCCAGGGTCGCGGTCAGCACCGGTCCGGGTTCCGGGGCAGCGAACAGCCCGCCGAAACCGCCTCCGCGCGACGGCCCGACGGACGGTATGGCCCCCTGGTGCGGGCTGGCCGCGGTGGCGATCGAGTACGCAGCCGGGCCGGCCAGGCAGGCCACGACGGCCAGCACCGCAGTCGCCCGGACCATCCGGCGGTCCAACCGCCCCACCAAGAGCAGTAACACCGCCGCACCGACCCCGCCGACCGCCACCGCGACCCGCAGCCACGGATATGGATCGTCGTGGCGGCCCAGTAGCACTGCCGCCAGGATCGCAGTCGCCAGCGTGGCACCCGATATCGCCGTCGCGGCACGGATGTCGGAGCGATGCCGCCACAGTAACGTTGCGCCGATGCCGGTCACGGCGCCGATCGCCGGTGCCAGCGCCACGGTGTAGTAGGGATGCACGATGCCGTTCATGAAGCTGAAGACGACCGCAGTGACCAGCAGCCAGCCACCCCAAAGGATCAGGGCGGCACGGGCCGGATCGGTGCGGGTCGCGCGGCGAGTCAGGTAGACGCCGGCCGCCAGGCAGACCAGGGCCGCCGGCAGCAGCCAGGCAATGCCGGCGCCCATCTGCGATCCGAACAGCCGGCCCGGCCCGACATCGAAGTTGAGGTTGCCCAGGCCGCCGGTTTCATCTCCGGTGAGCCGGCCCAAACCGTTGTAGCCCAAAGCCAATTCGATGATGCTGTCATTCTGCGAACCGCCGATGTAAGGCCGGGCCGAGGTCGGCCAGAGCTCGACCAGCACCAGATACCAGCCGCCGCTGACAAGCATCACTGCCCCGGCGGTGACCACATCGAGCATCCGCCGGCCCAACGAGCGGTCTCCGGCGACCACCACCGCCGCCACGAAGGCCGGCAGGACGAGGAACGCCTGCAACATCTTGGCCAGGAAACCGAACCCGACTGCCGCCCCCGCGCTGACGAACCACCAACGGCTGGAGTCTTTTTCGATTCCGCGCTGCACGCAGTACGCGCCCGTCACGAGCAGCAGCACCAGGAGCGCGTCGGGATTGTTGAACCGGAAGATCAACGCCGCCACCGGCGTCAGCGCCAGCACCGTGCCGGCCAGCAACCCGGCCCACGGCCCGGCGGCCCGCCGCACCGCGGCATAGAGCAGCGCCACCGCTGCGACACCCATCAGAGCCTGCGGAACCAGAATGCTCCAGGAGTTCAGCCCGAACAAGCGCACCGTGATGTCGACGATCCACAACGCCGCGGGAGTCTTGTCGACGGTGATGGCGTTACCCGCGTCGCTGGACCCGAACAGCATGGCGGACCAGTTCTGCGCCCCGGCCTGTGCTGCGGCCGAGTAGAACGCGTTGGCCCACCCACTGCTCGACAGGTTCCACAGGTAGAGCACGGCGGTCGCGGCCAACAGCACACCGAGGGCCAGCCGGTGCGAACAGACGGAGAATCGCGCTACCGGCGCGGGGCTTGTGCGAGTACCTGTCTGCTCGACGGGAAGGACCAGCGTCACCACTTCATGTTTGTCGTGGCCGCTAGGTCTCCGATTGGTCCGTCCTGTGTGTGCGCTGTGAGCTCGACCGGGGAAGCCGCACCACGAACTCGGTACGACCCACCGTGCTGCTCACTTCGATGGCGCCCCCGTGTGCCTTGACCACCGCGTCGACGATCGCCAGGCCCAGCCCTGTGCTGCCTTCGCGTCGCGAGCGCGACGAGTCGCCGCGGGCGAACCGCTCGAACACGTCGGGCAGCAGCGCCGGCGGTATGCCGGGACCGTTGTCGGCGACGGTGATCAGCACCGCACCCGCATCTTCGTCGTCGGGCTTCAGCGACACCGTGACCGAGGTGCCCCCGGGAGTGTGGGTGCGGGCGTTGGCCAGCAGGTTCGCCAGCACTTGGTGCAGGCGGGCCTCATCGCCCTCGACGACCACGGGGTCCTCGGGCAGATCGAGTGACCACTGGTGGTCGGGGCCGGCGACGTGAGCGTCACTGACCGAGTCGACGACCAGCCGCGATACGTCGACCCTGTCGCTTTCCAGCGGCCGGCCGGCGTCGAGGCGGGCCAGCAACAGCATGTCCTCGACCAGTTGTGTCATCCGCGTCGTCTCGGACTCCACCCGGTTCATCGCGTGGGCCACGTCGGCGGGCAGGTCATCGTGTCTGCGCTGGGCGAGTTCGGTGTAGCCCCGGATGGCCGCCAGCGGGGTCCTCAACTCGTGGCTGGCATCGGCGACGAACTGGCGGACCCGGGTCTCACTCGCGTGGCGCGCCGAGAGCGCGCTGGCGATGCGGTCGAGCATCCGGTTCAGCGAGGTGCCGAGCTGCCCGACTTCGGTGTGCACGCCTGCCGGGTCGACCGGGACGATCGGCGTGGGCAGCCGCACCTCGCCACGGTCGAGTTCGAGATCGGCGACCCGACGTGCCGCTGCCGAAACCCTTGACAGTGGCGCAAGTTGGTGCCGGATGATCAGGATTCCGGCCACGGTCGCGGCGATGAGTGCGACGGCGGCGAGCACACCGAACATTCCGAGCACCCACAGCAGCGTGTCGTCGACGATGGCAGTCGGCAGGCCGGTGACGATGGTCTGTGGCCCACCGTGGCGTGGGTGCAGGCCGATCAACCGATACCGGCCCAACCCGTCGACGTCGACGGTCTCTGGTACCCGCGTCGCCGGAATCCGCGAAAGCTGTTCAGCCGCAGCTGCGCTGACCTGGACTCGGTCTCCTTCGCTGGTGATCACCCCGGCATCCACCGGCCGGTTCGGCGACACCACGGCACCGACCGTGCGCGCGGCCTGCCCCGGGGCGTTGAGAAATCCGGGGCCGGGCCCCTCTTCGGGGTCGAACGGTGCCCGGTGACGATGTAGACGCATACCCGGGGGCGGCGGGGACCCCGGGGGCGGGGGCGGCAATTCGAAGATCGCCGCCGAGCGACGACCGGCCTCGATCAGCTGATCGTCGAGCTGATTCATCAGAAACCGTTGTAGCGCAAACTCTGTGGCTACGCCGATGCTGATACACACCACAGCCAGCAGGACGACTTGCGTGACCACCAACCGGGCGCGCAGGGACCAGGTTCGCGGTGACCACCACCGGCCGGCGCTTGCGGTCGGCGCAGTCACCTCAGCGCGCGGGGCGGAGAACATAACCCGCACCGCGCAGTGTGTGGATCATCGGTTCGCGTCCGCTGTCGATCTTCTTGCGCAGATACGAGACGTACAGCTCGACGATGTTGGACCGGCCGCCGAAGTCGTAACTCCACACCCGGTCGAGGATCTGAGCCTTGCTCAACACCCGCTTGGCGTTGCGCATCATGAACCGCAGCAGTTCGAACTCGGTGGCCGTCAGGGTGATCGGGTCTCCACCGCGGGTGACCTCGTGACTGTCCTCATCGAGTACCAGATCGCCCACGACGATCTTGGCCCCGCCGTCTTCACTGGTCACCCCGGTGCGCCGGAGCAGCGCGCGCAACCGCAGCACCACTTCCTCCAGGCTGAACGGTTTGGTGACATAGTCGTCACCGCCCGCCGTGAGGCCGGCGATCCGGTCTTCCACCGAATCCTTCGCGGTCAGCAACAGCAACGGCAGCCCGGGGATCTGCTCACGCAGTTTGCGCAGGACGTCCAGGCCGCTCATGTCGGGCAACATCACGTCGAGGACCACGACATCCGGCGGGTTACCCCTGGCCGCGGCTATCGCACTCGCGCCGTCCCCGGCCGTCGTGATGTCCCAGCCCTCGTAACGCAACGCCATCGAGACCAGTTCGGCCAGTACGGGCTCATCATCGACCACCAGGACCTGGATCGGGTTTCCGTCGGCCCGCCGCATGACGGCACGCCCAGACTCGGATTCGGTGCCATTGGTCGTCGTGCCCACCGGCTCAGTATTCTCCCGCTCGCTAGGCCTGGACTGAGCGCTGTCTATGTGCCAGCTGTGAAAGTCGGCAGCCGCTGCCCTAGTTGCCGTACCCGTCGGGCAGTTTCGCCTTCACCGTCGGTTTGGCGAAGGAGGTTTCTGGCTCACTCGGAGCCGTTGTCTCGGTTACGGTTTCACCCGCTCCGGCGGCCGGCATCGGGCCGACCGTCGCCCCGCTGATCGGCACCTCCCCCACCGTCGCGCCGAGCGCTCCCATGCTTGCCAGTGCGATCGCCCCGACACCGGCCATCACGTACTTGGTCCGCTTGTTGCGTTCGTCTGCTGTCACAGCGACCTGCCTACCGCGTAACCAGCGGCGAGAAAACCGGCCGCGTTCCGGGCCCGCTGCCCGAACCAGCCCCGATCAGTGCGGCGTAGCAAATCCCGACGGCGTCGTTGCCGAGACGCTGGGCGTGGCCTCCGACGTGTCCGGGGCCGACGGCGCAGTGGTCTCGGTGACGGTCTGTCCAGTGGTGATCGCCGGCGGCTCGACCCGCTGCGGGGCGCCGGTGAGGTTACCGCCCGCGCCTTTCCCCAGCACCGCTGTGGCTAACCCGCCGATCGCACCGACACCGGCGGAGATCAATTTCAGATTTCGCCGATTGTTTTCCTTCGCGCTACCCATGTGTCTCACCTCCCGCCGCCTCGTATATCCCCGGCAGCCGGCGGTGAAACCACCACCTGCGATCAATGTGTGGTGGCGAATCCCGACGGTGGCGTGTAGCCGCGCATCGCCGGTACCGCCATCGACACCGCGGGCGCGGTGGGCGGCGTGGTCTCGGTGCTGGTCTGGCCGAGGTTCATGTGGGACCCCGACGCCAAGACTCGAGAATCCGCCCCGGCAACCGCGTGCAGGTCCGAGACCGCGCCGAACACGCCCAGCCCCACCATTGCCGCACCGCCGGCCACCGCGGCGATGACTTTCACCTTCTTGAGCCCGCTGACCTTCATGAATCTCAGTGAACGCCCGATTTCTATGTCGAGGCTGTGGCCCAACTGTCAGTTACCCACGTTCCCGGCTGCTTTACCCTGTCTGGCATGCAGCCGTGGCCAGGACCGACCGGATGACGCGCTTTCTGGCGCGCCGGCTGCTCAACTACATCGTGTTGTTGGCCCTGGCGTCGTTTCTCACCTTCACGCTGACGTCGCTGACATTCGAGCCGCTCGACAGCCTGCTGCAGCGCAACCCGCGGCCACCACAGTCCGCGATCGACGCCAAGGCCGCAGAACTCGGCCTCGACAAGCCACTTCCCCTGCGTTACCTCGACTGGGCGACCGGCGCGGTCCGCGGCGACTTCGGTACCACCGTCACCGGACAGCCAGTTTCCGATGAACTGTGGCGACGCATCGGTGTGAGCCTGCGACTGCTGGTCCTCGGTTCGGTTGTGGGCACCGTGATCGGTGTCGTGCTCGGCGCGTGGGGCGCCATCCGGCAGTACCGGCTCTCTGACCGATTCATCACGCTGCTCTCGTTGCTCGTGCTCAGCGCACCGACCTTCGTGATCGCCAATCTGCTGATCCTGGCCGCGCTCAATGTGAACTCGGTCCTGGGCGTGCAGATATTCGAGTACACGGGGGAAACCGCGCCAGTGCCGGTCGGCGGCGCCTGGGACCAGTTCGTAGACCGGCTTCAGCACCTCGCACTACCGACCTTCACCCTCGCTCTCGGCGCCATCGCCGGCTACAGCCGCTATCAGCGCAACGCGATGCTCGATGTATTGGGCCAGGACTTCATCCGCACGGCACGGGCCAAGGGGCTGACCCGCGGCCAGGCACTGTTCAAACACGGGCTGCGGACCGCGCTGATCCCCATGGCCACGTTGTTCGCCTATGGCGTGGCCGGTCTGGTCACCGGCGCGGTGTTCGTCGAGAAGATCTTCGGCTGGCACGGTATGGGCGAGTGGGTGGTACAGGGCATCGCGACCCAGGACACCAACATCATCGCCGCGATCACGGTGTTCTCCGGGTCGGTGGTGCTGCTGGCCGGGTTGCTGTCCGATGTCATCTACGCGGCACTCGACCCGAGGGTGCGGGTGCGATGAGCGACGCGACGACCACCTCAGCCCAGTCCGGTGTGCACACCGAGGAATTCGCCACGCGGCGCGTCCTGGTGCTCCGTCGATTCCTGCGCAACAAACCCGCGGTGGTGTCACTGGTGCTGCTGGTGGTGCTGTTCGTCGGATGTTATGCGTTGCCGCCGCTGCTGCCCTACAGCTACACCGATCTCGATTACTACGCGCTGCAGCAGCCACCTTCGGCGGACCACTGGTTCGGCACCAACGCACTCGGACAGGACATCTTCGCCCAAACCCTGCGGGGCATGCAGAAATCCATGCTGATCGGGGTCTGTGTGGCGTTCATCTCGACCGTTATCGCCGCCACGGTCGGCGCGGTCGCCGGATACTTCGGCGGCTGGCGCGACACCGCGCTGATGTGGGTCGTGGACCTGCTGCTGGTGGTGCCGAGTTTCATTCTCATCGCGATCGTCACGCCGCGGTTGGGCCAGTCCGACCGGGTGTTCTGGCTCATCGTGCTGTTCTCGCTGTTCAGCTGGATGATCAGCTCGCGGATCGTGCGAGGCATGACGCTGAGCCTGCGGGAACGCGAATTCGTCGTCGCGGCAAGGTATATGGGCGTGCGCAGTTGGCGGATCATCGCACGTCACATCCTGCCGAACGTGGCGTCGCTGTTGATCATCGACACCGTGCTCAACGTCGGTCTGGCGATTCTGGGCGAGACAGGTTTGAGCTTCCTGGGTTTCGGCATCCAAGCTCCCGATGTTTCGCTGGGCACGCTGATCGCCGACGGCACCAAATCCACCACCACGTTCCCGTGGGTGTTTCTGTTCCCGGCCGGGATGCTGGTTCTGATCGTGTTGTGCGCCAACCTCGCCGGCGACGGCTTACGGGATGCTTTCGACCCTGGCAGCGGCCGGCTCCGGCGCCGCAAGGGGGCGGCGCGATGACCCGGCTGCTGGAAGTGTCCGGTCTTAGAGTGGACTTCCCGACCGACACCGGCGCCGTACATGCGGTGCGGGGGGTGAACTTTCACGTCGACTCCGGCGAGGTGGTCGCGCTCGTCGGTGAATCCGGGGCCGGAAAGTCGGCCAGCGCCATGGCCGTCGTCGGATTGCTTCCCGAATTCGCCGAGATCTCCGGATCGGTGCGGCTGCGCGGCGAGGAACTGCTCGGATTGTCCGACGCAGAGCTGTCCCGGATCCGGGGAAACACCATCGGGACGGTGTTCCAGGACCCGATGTCCGCCCTGACCCCTGTCTATACGGTGGGCGACCAGATCGCCGAGGCACTCACGGTGCACAATCGCGATCTGGGTCGGCGTGCGGCACGGATCCGTGCGGTCGAATTGCTCGAGTTGGTCGGTATCGCCCAACCCGAACAACGCGCTCGAGCATTCCCGCACGAGTTGTCCGGCGGCGAACGCCAACGGGTGGTGATCGCCATCGCCATCGCCAACGACCCCGATCTGCTGATCTGCGACGAGCCCACCACCGCGCTGGACGTCACGGTGCAGGCTCAGATCCTCGACGTGCTCAAGACCGCTCGCGACGTCACCGGCGCCGGCGTGTTGATCATCACCCACGACCTCGGTGTGGTCGCCGAGTTCGCCGACCGGGCGCTGGTGATGTACGCCGGGCGGGCCGTCGAAGACGCCCCGGTGGCCGGGCTCTACGAACGCGCGCGGATGCCCTACACCGTCGGTCTGCTCGGTTCGGTGCCGCGACTGGATGCCCCGCAGGGCACCCGGCTGGTGCCTATCCCGGGTGCACCGCCTTCGCTCACCGTGGCACCGACCGGTTGCCCGTTCGCCCCACGCTGCCCGCTGGCCATCGATGGATGTGAGGCCGCCGAACCCGAACTCATCGAACTGGCGGCGGATCACCACGCAGCCTGCATCCGCACAGATCATGTGGCCGGTCGCAGCGCTGCCGAGATATACGAGGTGCCCAGGACCGGCGGCGACGTTGAAAGGCCTTCTGCCGAGCCCGATGTGGTGCTGCGGGTGCGAGAGCTGACCAAGACCTACAAGCTGACCAAGGGCGTGGTGCTACGCAGGCAGATCGGCGAGGTCCGGGCGGTCGACAACGTCAGCTTCGACCTGCGCAGCGGCCGAACCCTCGGCATCGTCGGCGAGTCCGGTTCCGGAAAGTCCACCACCCTGCACCAGATTCTGAATCTGTCCGCGCCGCAATCGGGTTCGATCGAAGTGCTCGGCTCCGACGTGGCCACGTTGAACCGGAAGACCAGCCGCGCCTTGCGAACCGAGCTCCAGGTGGTGTTCCAGGACCCGGTGGCCTCACTCGATCCGCGACTGCCGGTGTTCGATGTGTTGGCAGAGCCGTTGACAGCCAACGGAATCGACAAATCACGGGTCAATGACCGGGTGGCCGAGCTACTGGAATTGGTGGGCCTGCGGCACGCCGATGCCAGCCGCTACCCGGCAGAGTTCTCCGGCGGTCAGAAGCAGCGCATCGGGATCGCCCGGGCACTGGCGTTGCAGCCGAAGATCATCGCTCTGGACGAGCCGGTCTCCGCGCTGGATGTGTCCATCCAGGCCGGGATCATCAACCTGCTGCTCGACCTGCAGGACCGGTTCGGCCTGGCCTATCTGTTCGTGTCGCACGACCTGTCGGTGGTCAAGCACCTGGCCCACGACGTCGTGGTGATGTACAAAGGCTCGGTCGTGGAACAAGGGGCCGGGGATGCGGTGTTCGCCGACCCACAGCACGCCTATACCCGCAAGTTGCTGGCTGCGGTGCCACAGCCCGGACCGGCAAGGTGAGTATCCTGCACGTCGCGGTCTCCGCGTCGAAAAACCCGGTCCCCACCGGCGCTGTCCGAGTCCTCACCCCATAGTGGCCCGGGTACCTCTAGCATCGGCGGGATGAACGGATTGAAGATCCGCCGTTTGGCTGTCGCCACCGTTGTTGCCGGACTCGCCCTGAGCGGGTGTTCGGGCGGAGATCAGGAGACCCCCTCGGCCGGCGGTACCGCCGAGATCGGCACCACCAACGACATCAATCCGCAGGACGTCGCGAACCTGCGGCACGGCGGTAACCTGCGCCTGGCCCTGACCGAGTTCCCGTCGAACTTCAACCCGCTGCACATCGACGGCAACACCGGCGATGTCGGCTCGCTCACCAGGCCCACCATGCCGCGCGCCTTCGTGATCGCGGCCGACGGATCGGCGACGGTGAACACCGACTACTTCACCAACGTCGAGCTGACGGGCACCAACCCCCAGGTGGTCACCTACACGATCAACCCCAAGGCGGTGTGGTCCGACGGCACGCCGATCACCTGGGAGGACATCAAGTCCCAGGTCGAGGCCAACAGCGGCAAAGACCCGGCGTTCGTCATCGCCGCGCCCAACGGCTGTGAGCGGGTGGCGTCGGTGACCCGCGGGGTCGACGACCGCCAGGCGGTGATGACCTTCGCCAAGCCGTACGCCGACTGGAAGGGCATGTTCGCCGGCAACGGCCGGCTGCTGCCCAAGAGCATGACCGCGACCCCGGAGGCGTTCAACAAGGCTCAGCTGAACCAGCCGGGGCCATCGGCGGGCCCGTTCCTGGTGTCCAACATCGACCGGGGCGCGCAGCGGATCACGTTGAGCCGCAACCCGAAATGGTGGGGTGCCCCGCCGCTGTTGGACACCATCACCTACTTGGTGCTCGATGACTCCGCACGCATCCCGGCGCTGCAGAACAACACCATCGACGCCACCGGCACCGGCTCGCTGGACGAACTGACCATCGCTCGCAAGACCCCGGGTATCAGCATCCGTCGCGCCCCCTCGGCCAGCTGGTACCACCTGACCTTCAACGGTGCACCCGGTTCGATCCTGGCCGACCCGGCCCTGCGCCGTGCGGTCGCCAAGGGCATCGACCGTCAGGCACTGGCCAACATCACCCAGCGGGGACTCACCGACAACCCGGTGCCCCTGGACAATCACATCTTCGTCGCGGGTCAGCAGGGCTATCAGGACAACGCCGAGTCAGTGGCCTTCGACCCTGAGAAAGCCAAGGCCGAACTCGATGCGCTGGGATGGAAAGTGCCTGAAGGACGCCAATTCCGAGAGAAAGACGGTAAGGAACTCGTCATCCGCAACGTGTTCTACGACGCGGGCAGCACTCGCCAGGTGGCCCAGATCGCGCAGAACATGCTCGGTCAGATCGGGGTGAACCTGCAGCTGGACACCAAGCCGGGGACCGGCTTCTTCAGCAACTACATCATCAAGGGCGACTTCGACATCGCCCAGTTCGCTTTCCTCGGTGACGCCTTCCCGCTGAGCTCGCTCACCCAGATCTACGCCCAGGACGGTGCCAGTAACTTCGGCAAGATCGGCAGCCCCGAGATCGACGCGAAGATCGAGCAGACGCTGGAAGAACTGGATCCGGCCAAGGCGCTGGTGCTGGCCAACGAGCTGGACCGGATGCTGTTCGAGGAGGTGTTCAGCCTCCCGCTGTTCCAGTCACCGGGCAACGTGGCGGTGCGCAGCAGCCTGGCCAACTTCGGAGCCCCCGGACTGGCCGACACCGACTACACCAAGGTCGGTTTCCTCAAGTAGCCGCGTCCGTGCACGTCGAACTGATCGAAGACACCACCGTGCACATGGCTCCGGGGATGTACAGCTGGTGCACCCTGCTGACGTTCGCGTTTCCGGCCGCGATGTCGGGGACCGATCTGATCAACAGCGTCCTGGCCCATCCCCGCTACCACCACGACTGCGCTTCCCCGTGGACTGGCGTACCCGGCTCCAGGCATGGTCCATACCGGATGGATTCCCTCAAAGTTGATGGCTTCCAGCGATGTTCACATGCCGATGCGGTGGCGACGCTGTGGTCATGGCCCGCGACCAACCTGAACCCGTGGGTCAGCAGCAGCCTGCTGTTGTCGCGCGAGTTGATCATGGCGTGGACGTCGCCGATCCTGGGCACCGCGGACGAGATCTACCGGCTCAGCTTGCCGCGGAAGGACAACGAACATCCAGACGGATGGGTCGTCGGTCTCAACGGGTTCCACGAGTTCATCGCCGTCTGCCGCAACCGGGGCGTGGCCACCGTCATCATCGCCACGGACGATTGATTGCCGCCTCCAAGGCAGTCGCCACCGCGATCGCCGACACCGCCACCCGGATGACACCGCGCGAGGGCAGGTCGTCCAGTTCGTCGGCGGTGGCCGAGAGTTGTTCCGCCGCACCGTCACGCACCGCCCGGATCACCGCGAACGCCGCCTGCTCCCTGGTATCGAGCACGCTGTGCGCCACGGTCGGCATCCGTACCAACACAGCCCCGGGCACCAGTGCCGCGATCCGCTCGGCCACGGCCGGCGGCGTGGTCAGATCCCGGCCGCCGGACACCACGACCGTAGGCCAGTGGAACTCGGGCAACTCCGCCGGGAGATCGAAGGGCTCGGACTCGAAAGGCTCGTAGAACTTCGCGTTGCCGATCATGTCGGCCATCTCCAGAGCCGGGTCCAGTGGCAACCCATCGGGGGACCCGGCGTAGTTCAACTCACGAAAGGCGATCCGGCCGACGAGGTCGACCTCGTTGTGGTACGGCGCTTTTCGCGTCGACAGCCGGCTCAGCCGCGCCAGTGCCGACCACACCAGGGTGCGCCCGCGCAACAGCAGATCGAGCTGACGGTCCAACATCGCGGGGCCGCCGAACCCATACAGCAGGCCGGCCAGCTCTCCCCCTCTGGGGGCCAGTACCCCGTCGGCAACCAGGCGCCGGACCTTGGGGGCCAGGTCCGCGGTCTCGGGATCGGTGCCTTCCCACAGCAGACCGCGGATGGCGCTGCGCATGGCCTCGATGTCGGCGGTGGACAGCAGCGGCGAGTCGAGCACCATCGCCGCGATCCGGTCGGGGTGGCGCACCCCGAACCCGGCGGCGACATAGCTGCCGTACGACGTGCCGTAGAGCACCGCCTCGTGCACGCCGGCGTCGTCGAGCACCGCGGCGATATCGTCGACCACCTGCTCGACGGTGATGGCCTCCCTAGGCAGATCGGCCCCCGCGTCGGTGTGCCGCGACATCCCGATTCCCCGGTGCTCGATCATGATCACGTCGAATCCGGCGGCAGCCGCACGCCGGCGCAGCGCCCGGTAGGGCTGGATCGAAGCCACACCGGGACCGCCCGGGATGATCACCACCGGATGTGCAGACTTACGCCCGGCCCGTACGTAGAACAGGTCGAAATGCTCGTCGGAACCGGGAATGACCGGGCGTCGCACCGCCCGCACCCCCGGTAGCGCGGCGAGCTTGTCGTGCACCCGTCTGCGCTTGGCGTTCATCGTCATTGCGGTCCATTGTGCCGCGCAACACTCAGATCAGATAGATGGTGAAGATCGAGTTCGAACGCGACGGCATGGTCGAAGGATCAAACTGATCCAAGATCAACCCGTGATCAGCTCAGCGGCCTTCTCTCCGATCAGCACGCTGGGCGCATGCGTGTGACCACGGATGAGCGTGGGCATCACGGACGCGTCGGCGACCCGCAACGCCTCGATCCCCCTGACTCGCAGCTGTGGGTCGACCACGCTGTCCTCGTCAGTTCCCATCCGGCAGGTACCGACGGGGTGATACAGCGTGTGCGACAACGAATTCAGGGCACGGGTGAGCGTCTCGTCGTCGAGCGTGGACGCGTCGAGCGGCCGGGCCACCTTACCGACCACGTTCGCGAGGGCCGGGGACCGGGCGATCTCGGCGGTTATCCGCAGACCGGCCATCAGCGCGGTGCGGTCGGCCGCATCGCTGAGGTAGCGCGGGTCGATGATCGGCTTGTCCATCGGGTCGGCGGACCGCAGCGTGACGGTGCCGTGGCTGCGGGGCTTGAGCAGAATCGGGCCCATCACGACGGCATGGCCGTACGGGTCGCCGATACCTTCTTCGAAGAACGGGGCCGGAGCGAAGATCAGTTCGAGATCGGGCAGGTCCAGATCCGGTGTGCTGCGGACGAATCCGTACGCCTCTCCGACGTTCGAGGTCAGCATGCCCCGCCGCCGGGCCAGATAGTTGACGAGTTCGAGCGGCTTCTCGGCGGCGAACAAGCTGTCATTGCGGACGTCGAAGCCCAGCGGAACGACCAGGTGGTCAAGGAGATTGGTGCCGACGCTCGGCGTGTGCCGGGTTACCTCGATACCATGGCGCGCCAACTGGCCCTCGTCGCCAACTCCGGACAGCATCAGCAGTTGGGGCGAGTTGATCGCGCCTCCGCACAGGATGACCTCGTGGCGCGCGGTGGCCACATCCCGAACTCCGCCCTTGTCGAATTCGACGCCGACGGCCCGGTTGCCCGCGAAGATGACCCGCGTGGCGGTGGCCTCGGTGATCAGGGCGAGATTGTTCCGCCGCAAGGCCGGTTTGAGGTATGCGTCGGCGGTGCTCCATCGGGCGCCGCGACGCTGGGTCACCCTGGTCTCACGGAACCCGGTGTGTCCGCACTCCTCGGCCGCGGCCAGCCATGCGGCCGTCGAGCTTCGTGGGCTGCGCTGCGCCTCGATCACCAGCGGGCCGGCTTCGATCCGCTGCAGATACTTCTCCAGGCCGGCGTAGTTCCAGCCCGCCCCGGCCCGATCGCCCCATTCGTCATAGTCGGCGGGAAAGCCCGGCACCCACATCATCGCGTTCATCGACGACGAGCCGCCAAGGGTTTTGCCGCGCGGCCAATAGATCTGGCGACCGTCGAGCTCGGGTTGCGGCTCGGTCAGATAATCCCAGTCGACCTCGCTGCGGAACAATTTCGAGAACGCGGCCGGGATGTGGATGAACTTGTTGCGGTCGCGCGGTCCGGCCTCCAGCGCCAGCACCTTCAGCTTCGGGTGTGCGCTCAGCCGGTTCGCCAGTACCGCACCGGCCGAACCGGTCCCCACCACGACGTAATCAGCCTCCACGTGGCGGAGTGTATGCGGCCGGAGCGGCTATATGGTCAATTCGATGTGGTGCGCCGCGCCGACGCTCGAGTAGCGCTCCGGGCTGCAGGTCAACACGATGACCTGCCCGTCCCCGCCGACGGCGTCGAACACCGCGCCCATCTTGGTCAACCGGTCCGGGTCGGTGAAACCGAGCGCATCGTCGATGATGACGGGCACGCTGTCCTCCTTGGCCACCATCGTGGCCCCGGCCAGCCGCGCCACGATGGCCAACTGCTCCTTGGCGCCGCCGGACAGCGATTCGTACGGGACCGTCCGACCGGACAGTGTGCGGGTGCGGATGTTGAGATCACTGTCGACGTCGACCTCGAAGTCATCACCGAACACCAGCCGGCCCAACCGCTGCACCTCGAGGCGGAACGGATCGGCATAGCGCTGCCGGGTCGCGTCGCGGTGACGCGCCATCACCGACCGCAGCGTCTCGGCCGCGCGGGCCCGGCGGTGCACCCGGAGATACTCGGCGTGGGCGTGTTCGCGTTCGGTCTCGGCAGCATCGAGATGCCCCTTGCGCCCCTGCGTGCCGTACACCTTGAGCTGGGCGGCCACCTCGCGCAGTCCCTCGACCGCGATCTCGTGCCGGTTGTCCAGGTGTTCGGCGCGGCGCGCTGCCTCGTCGAGCGCAGACCGCACCGAATCAGGTTCTGTTGCCGACAATTCGGTCTGCAGCGCCGTCACCCGACCCGCGGTGGCGGCCGCCTCGTCGTCGGCACCCTGGGCTCTCACGGCAAGCTCGTCGTCGCTGGTCTGCGCGCGCTGGAGCTCCAGGCGACCGCCGGCCACCGTCAGCTCGGCCTGGGCGGTGGTGAGCTTGTCGCGCAACACGCTGCAGCGGGTCGACTTCTCCGACAACTTCTTGGCTGCCGCGACCACCACCTTGCGGCTGGTCTCGCAGTCAGCCACCGCCTGACGGTGCGCCGCCACCGCGGTGTCGAGGTCGGTGCGAGCAGTGGTGACATCGGTGGGCCCGGACAGCTCGAACAGCCCCGCCTCATCGGGCTGACCGGCTTGCAGCTGGGTCAGCCGCGCCCGCAGCACCGTCAGGTCATCGTCCCCGGTGAGAGCATCCACGGTGGCGCGCAACCGATCCCGGCTTCCGAGCAGTTCCCGGCGGCGGACGTCGAGAGCGCGCGCGGTGTCCACATCGTCGGCCCCGGCCGCGGCCAGCGCGGCCGTCAGCACATTCTGCGCCTCGTCCAGACGCGCCCGGGTCTGCGCTGCCGGAGCGCCGGGCACCACGCGAACGGTCAGCACCCCGGGCACGTCGATCTCGGTGTCCGCGGTGGTGTTGACCGACCATGGCTGCCCGGCCGCCAAGGGCACCTGCGCCTGGTCCACCCGGACGTCACGGTCGGCGGCTGCCACGAGTTCGATTCGGGCCGAAGCCAATTCAGCCTGCCCCGCAGCACGTTCCACCGCCACCGCGGCCGCTTCGATGGCCCGCATGCCGGCGTCGTCGAGCGCGATCTCAGCGAGTTCGCGGGTGACCTGGTCGAGGTCACGTACAGCGGTATCGATCTTGCTCAACCGGGTGGCCAGCCGGTCAGCCTCGTCACGTTCGGTCATCCGGGTCAGGGTGGTGCGCGCTGCCTCCACCCGGGATTCGTGCTCCTGTACGGCCACCAGGGCCTGTTCAGCCGCTTCCTCGGCGGCCTCGTGAACTTCACGCGCCGTGGTGGTTTCGTTGTCGGCCACGGCAAGCGCGGACTGTAGTTCGGCGATGGTGGCGGCACGCTCGTCGAGTTCGGCACGCAGCCGGCGGCGTTCGGTGAGCGCCGCGGTCGATGCGGCCTGCGCCACCCGGGCGGCTTCGGCAACCACCTCGGCCTCTTTGAGCCGCTGGACCAGTGCGGCAACCGCGTCGGCGGCCTTGCGCGCGGCGGCCAGGCCTGCGCGTGCCTCTTCGCGTTGCGCGGCCGCATCCGCGGCCTCCACGCTGAGTTGGGCGTGCCGGCGCACCGCGTCATCCACTTCGGCCACGGCGGCCGCACACTGCGCCACCTGCTCCTCGGCGGCGGCGAGCCGCTTCGTCACTGCCGCCCACTCGCCGGTGGGCCGGCCGGTGGCGGTGAAGTAACGCAAGTACTCCGCATCGATCCGCTCGATCAGCAGCGGCTCGTCCCCGGAGAGTGCCACCGCCTCGCCCGCGGCCACGTCCAGCGCCCGGGCCAGCGCATCCGACCCCGACAGGTCGACCGGAGCCGTCGAGCCGGCCTGCAGCACCCGTTGGGCCTGCCACAGGCTGGTGTCCACCGTCTCGGCGAGCATCGCCAGCACCCGCTCGTGCGCTTCATCGCCACTGAGCTGCTCGCGGACCGGCGCCAGCACCGTCAACTGGGTCTCGGCACGCTTGTGAAAACGCTTGCGGTACATGAAACGGTAAGGGCCGGTGGATATTTCGGCGGCAACCTCGGCACCGACGTCGGCGTGGGTCGGCTTGACCTGCTTGACTTCCTTCTTGCCCGAGCGGTCCTTGGCTTCCAGCAGCAGATCCAGCGCCTCGATCATCGAGGACTTGCCGATCTCGTTGGCGCCGCTGACGACCACCACACCGTGATCCGGGAATTCGATCTCGCGGTGGGTGATGCCGCGGTAGTTGGTCAGGACCAGGCGATGCAGTTTCATGCCGCACTCCCCCGGTCGACCAGACGCAGCAACAGCCCCAGTGCCGCGCGTGCGTCGTCGGCCGCGGCGCCGTCGGTGCGAGCGGTGGCCACCAACTCATCGACCGCGGCCGCCGCGAACCCACCGATACCCAGGTCGTCGAATTCGCCATCGGCGGGCAGGACCGCGATCTCGGTGTGCCGCTCCCACTGCGTGAGCGCCGCGAACAACCGGGCATAGCGATCCAGGCAGGCGTCCAGCGCGGCCTTGTCAGTCACGGTCAGCGAGCCAGTCAAGGCCAGCCGTACGACGGTATGTTCCTTGTCCTCCAACAGATCCAGATTCAGATCCAGATCGGCCACATCGCGATCGGTGTCCACCTCACGGCGCAGCGTGATGAACCGCCACCGGCCCACTCGCTCGGACGCAACCCGAACGCCGCGCTGCGGATCGGTCTCGTCGATATCGACCACAAGTACGTGACCCGGGTCCGATTCGATGTCGTCATAGTTCGTCACCTCAGGTGAGCCCGAGTACCAGACCCGCCCGGTCGACCCGACCTCGGTGCGAGAGTGCTTGTCCCCCAATGCCACATAATGAACCGCGCCGCGGGCCAACGCGTCCTCGACAGTGGCCAGCCGGATCAGCGACGGCTTGCCCTTGTCCGGATCGAGGAGGTCGACGCCACCGTGGCCGACCACCACCCGGGTGGCACCGTCGGCCGGCAGACCGGCCAGCACGTCGCCGACCAGATCCGAGGTGGGCGCCTTGGACCGCCACGGCGCGGCCACGATCTCCAGCCCCGGGCGCACCTCGTGCACCCCCGCACGGTCGAGGACCACGACGTTGTCCGGGCATTCGGTGGTGAACAGTGCGCTCGTGTAGACCGAGGCGGCATCGAGCGGATCATGGTTGCCCGGCAACAGATACACCGGTACGCCGATGGCGCGCATGGCCTCCAGCGACAAGCTGACCTCACGCGGGGCCAACTGGTTGTGCTCGAACACGTCCCCGGACACCACGACGAACTCCGCGCCCGAGGCCGCGGCCACCGGGCCCAGCGCCGCCACCGCTTCGCGGCGCGACGCGGAGTAACGAGGCTGGGCCTCACCGCTGAGGAAGTGACGGGTCATGCCGAGTTGCCAGTCGGCGGTGTGCAGAAAACGCATCGGCCCCGTCCCTTCAGTGTCTCTCACCAAGCAAGGCGAGTGTAAAACTGCGGGCCGACAAGTCTCGGGACCTGCAGCGGCATGGCCTCAGGCTTGCCTACTCTGTTGAGAATGGCCGCCCCCGACAGTCCGATGAGAACCCTGCTGCTGATGCGCCACGCCAAGTCGGACTATCCCGACGGGGTGGCCGACCACGACCGTCCCCTGGCCGCGCGCGGCATCAGGGAGGCGGCGCTGGCCGGAGACTGGATCCGGGCCAACCTCCCGGCCGTGGACGCGGTGCTGTGCTCTACGGCAGCGCGCACCCGGCAGACGTTGGAGCGCACCGGCATCGACGCGCCCGTGCAGTTCGCCCAGCGCATCTACGACGCCCGGCCGGGAACCGTCATCGACGAGATCAACGGTGCCACGTCGCGTTTCGGCACCGATCCGTCGACGCTGTTGGTGATCGGGCACGAGCCCGCCGTGTCCGCCGTCGCTCTCGGGCTGTCGGACGGCTCGAACCGATCTGCTGCGGAGAGTATTTCGCTGAAGTTCCCGACCTCGGCGATCGCGGTGGTGCGCGTCAACAGCTCATGGGACCAGCTGGCACTCGGCGGTGCGACACTGATGCGCTTCCACGTACCCCGTTAGGAGTTGGTGGCCAGCGTCAGTTCCATGAGCTTGATGGCCATGGGGCAGGCATCGATCCCCGGGGCCTGCGGATTGACCCACCAACCCACCACACCGGCCGCGTCGCTGGCCACGCCGCACGCACCGTTGAGCCCGTCGGGCCTCATGATGATCGAATCGACACCGGCGATCCGCCGTTGCTCGATCCCGTACTGCAGCTGCTCGGCCGTCTGACGTTCGTTGTCCAGGCTGCCCTGCTCGTACCAGAACCGGGTGATGTCGACCAGGCCGGCCGGGTTGGCCGCCTGCCAGCGGCACACTGCGCCGACGAACGTGCTCTGGATGTCCAGCGGGTCGGCACCCACCGTCTTGGCGAGGATGTCCGTGGTCAGGACATCGCACTCCTTGAGGAGGTTGGGGTAGGTCTTCTCGGACCTGTTGTTACTGGGGCCGCTGATGGACCCCTCCTTGGCGGCGGTGCCGTCGACCGTGGTGGTGCAACCGGTCAGTCCGGCGAAAGCCGCCAGCCCGGCGAGCACGGCCGTCAGTCCTCTGATCCCACGTCGCGTCATCATTTGGAATTCACAATCGACTGGCGGGTCAGTTCCTTGGCGACTTCGCACGGATCGGGATAGGGCTTCTGGTCGAAGCTCACGGACCACTCGATGAAATCGTCGTCGAATTGGATACCGATCTCACACAGATTCACGTCGCCGGCTTTGAGCGGGTTCTCGCCGATCGCGATGAAACCGCCGTGGCCCTCGATGTTGATGTCCTCCACGCTGGTCCG
Organism: Mycobacterium syngnathidarum; assembly: GCF_001942625.1. Classification (GTDB taxonomy): domain Bacteria; phylum Actinomycetota; class Actinomycetes; order Mycobacteriales; family Mycobacteriaceae; genus Mycobacterium; species Mycobacterium syngnathidarum. The sequence goes on along the minus strand of NZ_MLCL01000042.1, from coordinate 24,219 downwards.
CGACAGTTCCTCGGTCTTGCGCTCGCGGCCGATCGGGCTGCCCCGGAACCAGGTGAACGAGAAGTGCGGTCCCAAGATGCTGCCACCTTGCAGCCACTGGCAACCCGACGAATTGGTCGCGGTGTTGACCAGCCCCTGCACCTGCGTCAACTCGGTCACCGTCTGGTCCGTCACGCCGCCGCAGTGCGGAAAATGCGGGCCGTGCTTGGCGGCACCGCCTGCGCTCTGCGTCTGGGTCTGGGGAACCTCGGGGGATGCGGGCTCGTCGGTCGAACACCCGGCGAACACCGGGACCATCGCCGCAGCCAGTACCGCCAAGGTTCTGGCATTGCGGTGTAGTGGCTTGGTGGACGTGCGGGCAGTCACGCCATGCACTGTAGCTGCAACACCTACGCCCCATCCCGACATGCTGACTGACCTGGCCTTTCTCCAACACGGACACGATGACTGCGGGACACGGAACCACACAGGCAGGTGTGCGAGAGTAGCCAGATGCTCTGGGCGCTGCTGCGACAGTACGCGCGGCCATACCGGCGGCTGCTCGCGGTCGTCGCGACACTTCAGGTGATCAGCACCTTGGCCACGCTGTATTTGCCGACGGTCAACGCGGCCATCATCGATGACGGGGTGGCCAAGGGCGACACCCAGCGGATCATCGAACTCGGCGGGGTGATGCTGGCCGTGACCGGTCTGCAGGTGGCCTGCGCCATCGGAGCGGTGTTCTTCGGGTCACGTGCGGCCATGGGCTTCGGTCGCGATCTGCGGTCGGCGATCTTCCACCACGTCACCTCCTTCTCGGCCGAAGAGACCGCCAGATTCGGCGCCCCCTCGCTGCTGACCCGTACCACCAACGACGTCGGTCAGATCCAGCAGCTGCTGCAGATGACCGCCACGATCCTGATCACCGCCCCGATCATGTCGGTCGGCGGCATCCTGATGGCGCTGCACCAGGATGCCGGGCTGTCGTGGCTGCTCGTCGTCAGCGTGCCGGTCCTGGCACTGACCAACTACGCGATCATCAGACACCTGATGCCGATCTACCGTCGCATGCAGCGGTTGATCGACGGGATCAACCGCGTGATGCGCGATCAGCTGTCCGGCGTCCGGGTGATCCGGGCATTCGCCCGCGAACCCGTCGAAGGGCGCCGGTTCGCCGATGCCAACCAGGCCCTGTCGGCGACCGCACTGGAAGCCGGGCGGTGGCAGGCGCTGATGCTGCCGGCCACCACGCTGGTGATCAACGTGTCCAGTGTCGCGCTGATCTGGTTCGGCGGGCTACGCATCGATGCCGGCCACATGCAGGTCGGCTCTCTCATCGCGTTCCTGGCCTACTTCATGCAGATCCTGATGGCCGTGCTGATGGCCGCGGTTCTGGCGGTCATGCTGCCGCGCGCTTCCGTGTGCGCCGAACGTGTCAGCGGCGTGCTGGCCACTCGACCCCGCATCACCACCCCGGTCGATCCGGTCCGACCGCAGACGCTGGACGGCGAGATCACCTTCGAAGACGCATCGTTCAGCTACCCCGGCGCGGATCGACCTGTGCTGCAGCAGGTTTCGTTTCACGCCCGGCGCGGCACCACCACCGCGGTCGTAGGATCCACCGGGTCGGGCAAGTCCACCCTGCTCGCAATGGTCTGCCGGTTCTACGACGTCAGCTCCGGTGCGGTGCGCGTCGACGGCATCGATGTACGCGAACTCGACCTCGAACAGCTGTGGGCGACCATCGGCCTGGTCCCCCAGCGCGGGTACCTGTTCTCCGGGACGATCGCCGAGAACCTGCGCTACGGCGCGGTACCGGGGCAGGAGCTCACCGACGAACAGATGTGGGAGGCGCTGCGGATCGCGGCGGCCGACGACTTCGTGGCCGCCCACCCCGACGGCCTCAACCGTCCGGTGGCCCAGGGCGGCATCAATTTCTCGGGCGGGCAGCGGCAACGGCTCGCGATCGCCCGCGCCGTGGTCCGCAGACCCGCCATCTACCTGTTCGACGATGCGTTCTCGGCACTCGACGTGCACACCGATGCACGGGTGCGGGCCGCCCTGCGCGAAGTGTCGGCCGACGCCACCGTGGTGATCGTGTCGCAGCGGATCTCGACGGTGATCGAGGCCGATCAGGTGGTCGTGGTCGAAGACGGCCGCATCGTCGGCATCGGCACCCACGAGTCGCTGCTCACCGACTGTCCCACCTACGCCGAGTTCGCCGCCTCGCAGGCCATCACCGCCGGAGAGCCGCGATGACCGGGCCCGCGCTGCGCCGCAGTGGAACCCCGGTTGCACCCGCCGAACGCACCCGGGACTTCCGTGGCTCGGCCCTGCGGCTGCTCAGACGCCTGATACCGCAACGGGGCCTGGCGATCTCCGTGATACTGCTCGGTGTGGCCGGGATCGCGCTCGGAGTAATCGGCCCGCGGATTCTCGGACATGCGACCGACCTGTTGTTCAACGGTGTGATCGGGCGGGAGCTGCCCGCGGGATTGAGCAAGGAGCAGGCCGTCGAGGCAGCCCGGGCCCGCGGCGACAACGCGTTCGCCGACCTGCTTTCGGGGATGAACGTGGTGCCCGGCCAGGGGGTTGACTTCGCGGCGGTGGCCCGCACCCTGGCCCTGGCGCTGGGACTGTACCTGCTTGCCGCGCTGCTGGTTTGGCTTCAGGCCCGGCTGCTCAACGTGACGGTGCAACGCACCATGGTGGCGCTGCGCGCCGAGGTGGAGGACAAGCTGCACCGGCTGCCGCTGTCCTACTTCGATTCCCGTCAGCGCGGCGAGGTGCTCAGCCGCGTCACCAACGACATCGACAACATCCAGGGCTCGGTGTCGATGACCATCAGCCAGCTGCTGACCTCGGTGCTGACGGTATTCGCCGTCCTGGTGATGATGCTGACAATCTCACCCCTGCTGGCACTGCTGACGGTCGTCACCGTGCCACTGTCCCTGTGGGTGACGCGCTGGATCACCCGTCGCTCCCAGCCGTTGTTCGTCGCGCAATGGCGCAACACCGGCCGCTTGGCGGCCCACATCGAGGAGACCTACAGCGGCTTCACGATCGTGAAAACGTTCGGGCACCGCGAGGCCGCGCAGCGTCGCTTCGACGAACTCAATGACGAGGTCTACCAGTCCAGCATCGGGGCACAGTTTTTCTCGGGCCTGGTCGGCCCGTCGACGATGTTCATCGGCAATCTCAGCTATGTGGCCGTCGCCGTGGTGGGCGGTCTGCAGGTGGCCGGCGGCCAGATCACCCTGGGCAGCATCCAGGCGTTCATCCAGTACGTGCGCCAGTTCAACCAGCCGCTGGGCCAGGTGGCCGGGATGTACAACACGCTGCAATCCGGGATCGCCAGTGCCGAACGCGTTTTCGACCTGCTCGACGCCGAGGAGCAGTCCGCTGAACCGGACACCGCCCTGGCGATCGGCGCGGGCCGCGTCCAGTTCGAGCGGGTCAACTTCGGCTACCTCCCGGACACGCCGGTGATCGAAGACCTTTCGCTGGTGGCCGAGGCGGGCAGCACCGTGGCCATCGTCGGCCCTACCGGTGCGGGCAAGACCACGTGTGTGAACCTGCTGATGCGCTTCTACGAGGTCGACTCCGGGCGCATCCTGATCGACGGCGTGGACATCTCGACGGTGAACCGGCAATCGCTGCGGTCCTCGATCGGGATGGTGCTGCAGGACACCTGGCTGTTCGGCGGCACCATCTACGACAACATCGCCTACGGCCGCCCGGATCCCTCTGAGGACGAGGTGCTCGCGGCGGCCAGGGCGGCGTACGTGGACCGGTTCGTGCACACCCTGCCGGACGGATATGCCACCCGGGTCGACGACGATGGCGGCGCCATCAGTGCCGGTGAGAAACAGCTCATCACGATCGCGCGGGCGGTGCTGGCGCGGCCGCGGGTGCTGGTGCTCGACGAGGCGACCAGCGCGGTGGACACCCGCACCGAACTGCTGATCCAGCAGGCGATGGCCGAGTTGCGTCGGGACCGCACGAGTTTCATCATCGCGCACCGGCTTTCGACGATCCGCGATGCCGACCTGATCCTGGTGATGGACGCCGGACGGATCATCGAACGCGGTACCCACGGGGAGCTCATGTCGCGGCATGGCCGGTACTGGGAGATGACCCGGGTTTAGCACCCGAAACACCATTACAAATTGTAGTGTTGGTGTAATGACGACCAGGACCGTGCACACCTTCTGCCGGTACTGCCTGGCCTCCTGCGGCCTCGAGGTGACGGTCGAGGACAACCGGGTGCGCAAGATCGCCGCCGACAAGCTCAATCCCCACACCTGGGGCGATTTCTGCGCCAAAGGCCGCACCGCCGGCCAGATGGTGGAGCATCCCCGCCGGATCCTGTCACCGATGCGCCGCGTCGGCGATACCTACGTCGAGGCCAGCTGGGACGAGGCGATCACCGACATCGCCGAGCGGATGAACCGGATCATCGACGCCGGTGGGCCGGACGCCGTCGCGGCCTACTACGGAAATCCGGCCGGCTACTCGTCGTCGAACCTGGTGTTCATGAATGCCTGGCTGGACGCCGTCGGAACGCACAACCGATACGCGGTCGGATCTGTGGACCAGAACGCGCTGCATGTGGTGGCCGAGGCCATGTACGGGTCACCGTTGATGGTGCCGGTTTCCGATGTCGACAATTGCGATTACTTCCTGATCGTCGGAGCCAATCCCGCTGTGAGCGCCTGGAATTGGGTGGAATCGGTGCCCGGCGGCTGGCGTCGCGCGCTCTCGCGCCAGCGGCAGGGCGCGCGCATCGTGGTGGTCGACCCGATCCGTACCGAGAGTGCGCAGGCCGCCGATCTGCATCTGCCGGTGCGTCCCGGCCAGGACTGGGCACTGCTGCTGGCGATGCTCAAGGTGATCCTCGACGAGGGGCGCGAACACCGCGGCGATTGCACCGAGCTGGCAACCGGTATCGCCGATCTACGCACCCTGACCACCGAAGCCGACCTCGACGACCTGGCGTCCCGCTGCGATATCGCCCGCGACGTGATCGAACAGGTGGCCCGCGAATTCGCCTCGGCGCCAGGGGCGATGGTCATCACCCGCACCGGGGTGTCGCTGCACGCCGCAGGCACGGTGGCCGAATGGCTGGGCCATGTGCTCAACCTGGTCACCGGACGAATGGACCGCCCGGGTGGCCGCCGCTTCGAGCCGGGCTACGTCGACACGCTGCGGCTGGCCGGCCTGGCCGGCACACGCCCGCACGTCAGCCGGTTGGCCGGACGTGATCTGGTGGCCGGTGCGCACGCATTGGCCGAACTGCCCGACGAGATCACCACACCCGGCCGTGGTCAGATCCGCGCGCTGCTGATCAACTCGGGCAACCCCGTGGTCTCCGGACCCGACGGGGACAGCCTCGACGCGGCCCTGGCACAGTTGGACCTGCTGGTGGCGATCGATCTGGTGCAGCGCGAGAGCCACCGGCACGCGCACTGGCTATTGCCCGCGGTGCACTGGCTCGAACGCGACGACCTGCTGGCCTTCACCAGTGGCATGCACGACGAGCCCTATGTGCAGTACGGCGTGAAGGCTGTGGAAGCGCCGGACGGCGCCCGCGAGGAGTGGCGGGTGTTCACCGATCTGGCGCTGGCGATGCGCCGGCCGCTGTTCGGCGCCAAGGGATTCAACAGTTTCATCCGCGGAACCCGGTGGCTGGCGGCGCGCGTCGGGCGTCCCGGTATGCGGTTCGGCCCGTACTGGATGGACCGCCTGATCATCCTCACCTCGCGGAAGGTCGACGGGCACAAGCTCAGCTGGCGCGAGCTCAAAGCCCACCCACATGGCCTGGTACTCGGCTCACGGCGGTTCGGCCGCTTCCGCGATGCGTTGCGGACGCCGGACCACAAGGTGCGTGCGGCGCCCGAGGAATTCGTGACGCGAGCCCGGGAACTGCTCGCGGCACCGGATCCGGTGGCGCCCGAGGGTTTCCCGTTCCTGCTCGGGAACCGCCGCCGTCGGCATTCGATGAATTCGTGGCTCAACGAATTGCCGGGCCTACACCCGGCCGGGAGGGGCAACGAGATGCTGGTGCACCCCGAGGACGCCGCGGCGCTGGGCATCGCGGCCGGTGACCGGGTCCGGCTGTTCTCCCCGACAGGACAGTTGGAGGTGACAGCCACCCTCAGCGACCGACCGCGCCGCGGGGTCGTGGTGCTCGACCACGGCTGGGGCTCACGGGTGTTCGACCCGCGCCACGGTGGCGCACCTGAGTCCTACGGGGTCAACCGCAACCTGCTGGCTGACCGCGCCGCCATCGATCCGCTGTCACAGACCTCGACGCTTGGCTCGGTATACGTCGCGATCGAGCGGGTCTAGACGCCAGGCCCTTCAGCACGCAGATCGTCGACGGCTTTCATGGCGTCACGCAGCTTGCCCAGCCACTCGTCGGTGTGCTGACCCACCAGGCGCACCGACCAGGCCAGCGCATCCGAGCGGGACCGCGCCACACCCGCGTCGACCAAGGTGTCGAGTACCTGACGCTCGGGCTGCTTGAGACGGGTCATCACCGGTACGGCGATGTGCGTGAACAGGATTCGCTCCACGTCATTGTCGGTGTCGACTCCCGTGCTGACCTCGACGCCCCAGGACACCTTGCGATCGAATCGCCCCTGCGCCTCGTCGGCGATGCGCATGCGCTCGCCACGCGTTTCCTCCCGGAATCGCGCGGCCCCACCGGAGGCGCGGGCTGCGGTCTCGGAGTCTTCTAGAGCCGGCAGCCTGCCGATGACGGTGATCTCTTCGCGGTCGACGATCACCGTCGGATCGCCGGCGAACCACGTATCGGGCAGCCTGCCCGCGAACCATTCGGCGGCCTCGTCCGCGGACCGGCGATGGTGTTGATGTTTAGTCATGATTACATGATTACACCGTTACACCGCTGATGGAGTGGCGTTCACCACCGGCGAACGTCGCTTTTCGGCGGCCGCGGTCAGTTGCGCTTGAGCAGCAGCGCCGCGCCGCCGGCCAGCACCAGCACGACCAGCAGCAGGCCCGCCCACCCCGGACCGGCGATCCACCACACGGCACCCAGCAGGATGATCGCCGGCGACACCGCGAACAGCGCCATGCCGGGATGCTGCTTCAAGACCGCCAACGCACCTTGGGCGCGGAGCGGGTCGATTTCCTTTGCCATGGCATCAGAATGCCAGGGGTTCGCCCCATTCGTAGCGCAGTGGCGACTTGTAGCCTGATGGCGACTTCTCCCTCCCGACGATCCGAGGAATGACTGTGAACGGAAACTGGCAACCCGGCTGGCTGCCCGATCCCGAAGGCCGCTACGAATACCGCTGGTGGGACGGGCAATCCTGGACTGATCAGGTATCACATCAGGGCCAGCCCGGCCGGGCGCCGCTCGGCGGTGCGCCACAACAGCCGCAACAGCCCCCGCAGCAGCAACAGCCGCAGCCGCAGGCCCAGCCCACCGGTGACGGTTTCAACGGCATCAGCGGAGATCTCGTCGACGGCCGGTTCAGCGAGAAAGAGGCGACCCCGATCGCCAACCAGAACAGGAAGATGCTGCGGGTACGCCTCGGCGAACCGTTCATGGCCCGGCAGGGCTCGATGGTGGCCTACCAGGGCAATGTCGACTTCGCCTTCGAAGGCGGCGGCGCGTCGAAGTTCATCAAGAAAGCCCTCACCGGCGAAGGCCTGCCGCTGATGCGCTGCCAAGGCTCAGGCGATGTGTTCCTGGCAGATCAGGGTTTCGACGTCCACCTGCTCCAGCTGTCCAACTCGGGTCTGTCGATCAGTGGCAAGAACGTGCTGGCCTTCTCATCGAGCCTGGACTGGAACATCGAACGGGTCCGCGGCGGCAGCATCGCCACCGGCGGCCTGTTCAACACCACACTGCGCGGCACCGGGTGGGTAGCGCTGACCACCGACGGCCCGCCCGTGGTGCTCGATGCCGCCGAGGCCCCCACCTTCGCCGACACCAACGCCGTGGTGGCCTGGTCGGCACACCTGCAAACCCAGCTGAAGACCAGCTTCAAGGCAGGGGCGCTGATCGGGCGAGGCTCCGGAGAGGCCCTTCAGGTTGCGTTCCACGGCAACGGCTTTGTGATCGTGCAGCCGTCGGAGGGTGTCACGGTTCCGATGCAGTGAGCGGCGCACTCGGCGCCAGCTTTCCACCGTCCCGCACCAGCAGGTAGAGCGCCGCCGCGGACACCAGCCCGATTGCCGTGAGCCCCAGCCACACCAATTCGGGCAGGCCCGCGGCGCGCGCCGCGCCGATCAGTGAGCCGGTGGCCAGGTTGCCCACCAGGATCCCGACCCCGACGACGGTGTTGTAGAAGCCGTAGTGCGTGGCGACCAGCCGATCCCCCGACAGCGCCACGACGGTGTCCATCTCGAACGGGAACACCGCGGCCGATCCGAGAGCGAGCAGCGCCGATGAGCCGATCAGCGCGGCCACCGCGGCGGTGGTGCCGAACCTGTCCCCATCAGGAACCACAGCCAGTGGGACGAAGGCCGCGGCCAGTACCAGCAAGCCGACCACCAGACTGCGACGCGGCCCCCAGCGGTCCGAGAACCACCTGGTGATGCGAAGCTGACCGCCCACCGCGATAAGCCCGGACACCACGAATACGGCCGCTACCAAAGCTGTTTCGTTCCCGGGACGCAACACCGCGGCCTGAAGTGGTAGCGCCAGGTACACCTGGAACGACAGCACGTAGGAGCCGATCATCGCCACCGCGAACAACACGAACCCGCGGTTGGCGACGACGCTGCGCCAGTCCTCGAGCACCGAACTCGGCTGCGCCGCGGGCTCGGCACGGTGTCGCGGGAGGGCCAGCAACTGGGCCACCGTGAGCACCGCGAAAACAGCAGCCGCAGCGGCAGCGGTCACCCGGAAATCGAAGACCAACAAAGCCATTCCCGCCAGCGGGCCCAACAGAATGCCGGCCTGGTAGAACACGTTGAACGTGGCGAAGGCCTCGACCCGCCGGTCACCGGCATCGGCGGCCAGATAGGCGCGCACCGCAGGATTGAACAGCGCTCCGGCGAAACCGGTTGCCGCCGAGGCGATCAGCATCGCAGGCAGGGAGTCGGCAACGACGAGCAGTCCGAATCCGGCAGTGCGCAACAGGCACCCCGCGACGATCAGCGGCTTGTAACCCAGGCGGTCGGCCAGGGTGCCGCCGACGATGAACATGCCCTGCTGAGAGAAGTTGCGCACACCCAGTACCAGGCCCACCGCCCACGCCGCCAGACCGAGCGGCCCGGCCAGATAGCCGGCCAGGTACGGCATCAACATGTAGAAGCCGAGATTGATGCCGAACTGGTTGACCATCAACAGCCGGCTGGGCAGGTCGAAACTGCGGAACTGTCTGATCAGCCCGATCATCCGGCCAACCCCATCGGGTCAGCGACCGTCTCACATCGGGTCCACGATTGCACCACTCGGTCACCGGGATCGGCGATGGTCTCCGGTTCATCGGCCGGTCGGTGGTCGAGCAGACCGAGCTCACGGCAATAGTCGTCGTTGTACACCGTGTCGAAATAGCGCTGCGGACCGTCGGGGAACACTGCGGCAATCGTGGTGCCGGCCGGATGGTTTCGGGCCGCCCAACCCGCGACCAGGCCGGCCGCCCCGACGCTCCAACCGCCGCTCGAGTAGTACGTCGACGCCAGCGTCCGGGCGGCCCACACCGCATCGGCCGGCGTAACCCAGTGCACCTCGTCGAAAGCGCCGTAGTCGACGTTGCGGGGATAGATGCTCGAGCCCAGACCCCGCATGACGCGCGTCGCAGCCGGTTGCCCGAAGATCGTCGAGCCGATCGTGTCCACCCCGATCAGCCGCATCTCCGGGTTGAACTCGCGCAGTACCCGGGCCACTCCGGCCGAATGCCCGCCGGTGCCCACGGAGCAGACCAGCACATCGACACGGCCGATCTGAGCATTGAGTTCCAGCGCCAGCGGCCGGTAAGCCTCGACATTGTCGGGGTTGTTGTACTGGTCCGGATACCAGGCCGTCTCGTCAGCGGCGAGCAGTTCGGACACGCGGTCCCGCCGTGCCTGCTGCCAGCCCCCGGTGGGATTTGGTTCGGTGACCATCGAAACCTGGGCACCGTAAGCGGTCAGCATCCGCTCGATGATGGGTTCCAAGCCTGGGTCGGTCACCAAGGTCACCGGGTGGTGGTACATCGTGCCCGCGAACGCGAGCCCCAGACCCAAAGTGCCACTGGTGGACTCGATGATGCGCCCGCCAGGATTCAGGTCACCGCGGGCACGGGCCTGTTCCACCATGTGCATGGCAGGCCGATCCTTCATGCCGCCGGGGTTGAAACCTTCGAGTTTCGCCCAGAATCCGCGGCCGGCATCGGCGAACGGAGTGGTGACCCACAGGGTGGGTGTGTGCCCGACCATGGTGCCGGGCCCACGGTTTCGGCGTAGCACGTGGAACGAACGGGAGGACAGTGCATGGTTCATGGAATCGTCGTTTCTGTATCTCGGTGCCGCGCCGCGCACGGCAACTGATCTGGACAGCGTCGGGGCACTGTCAGATCAGCGGCGCGCGATACAGAACCGGAGCAGAAGTTGCTGTCCGGCGAGTGGAATCCGGCGGTCGGGTGGACCGCGCGGTGTACGCACCGCAGCGCACGCACACAACACCGCGCAGCCGACGATGAACACCACCATCGAGAGAACCGGCAGGACAAGGGACGTCCTGGGCAACACGGCGGCGGTGAATCCATCCGGCATATGCGTTGCCGGATCAACCCCGACATGTGGATGGTCGAGCATCAGGTCGGCGCTGTCAGCGCCGATCGCTGCGGCAACCGGATGCGGCAGATGCACCGGGTGATCGCGATCCGTCGTCTGCACCAGCCCGAGAACCGCCGTCGCCCACAGGAACAACGCCATCACGGCTGCCGGCCGCTTCATCGGAATCGCCTCAGGCGCAGGCTGTTACTGACCACGAACACCGAGGAAAACGCCATGGCGGCGCCGGCCAGCATGGGGTTGAGCAACCCCGCTGCGGCCAGTGGCAACGCGGCGACGTTGTAGGCGAAGGCCCAGAACAGGTTGCCCTTGATGGTGGCCAGGGTGCGCCGCGACAACCGGATGGCATCGGCGGCCGCCCGCAGATCACCGCGCACCAAGGTCAGGTCACTGGCCTCGATCGCCACGTCGGTACCGGTCCCCATCGCGAGGCCCAGGTCGGCCTGGGCCAGCGCAGCGGCGTCGTTGACGCCGTCGCCGACCATGGCCACCACCCGGCCTTCGTCCTGTAGGCGCTTGACCACGTCAACCTTGTCCTGCGGCAGCACCTCGGCGTAAACCTCTTGCACACCAACCTGTTCGGCGATCGCATGCGCTGCCGCCTCGTTGTCCCCGGTCAGCATGATCGGCTCCAGACCGAGGCCGCGCAATTGCTCGATCGCCTCCTTGGAGGTCGGCTTGACTGCGTCCGCGACGACCAGCACCGCGCGCGCCTGTCCGTCCCACCCTACCGCGATGGCCGTGCGGCCCAGCGCCTGTGCCTCGTGCATCGCGGTATCGAGACCGGACGGCAACTGCTGGCCCCAGTCGGCCAGCAACTGGCGCCGTCCCACCACCAGCGCATGGCCGTCGACGACGCCCTGCACCCCCACTCCGGCCACATTGGCGAAATCCTCGACCGCGGGCAGGTTCCCGACCTTGTCACGGGCGCCCTTGGCGATCGCCCGTGCGATCGGATGCTCCGAGCCGTCCTCGACAGCACCGGCCAATCGCAGCACGTCGGCGGCATCTTCACCGTCCGCGGTGATCACGTCCAGCAGCGTCATCGCACCGGTCGTCACCGTCCCGGTCTTGTCCAGGACCACGGTGTCCACGCGGCGGGTGGACTCCAGCACCTCCGGCCCCTTGATCAGGATGCCGAGTTGGGCCCCGCGCCCGGTGCCGACCAGCAGGGCCGTCGGGGTCGCCAGGCCCAGCGCACACGGGCAAGCGATGATCAGCACCGCCACTGCGGCGGTGAACGCCGCGGCCACCGATCCCCCGGTGCCCAGCCAGAAGCCGAGGGTCCCGACCGCAAGCGCGATGACGATGGGCACGAAGACCGCGGAAACCCTGTCGGCCAGGCGTTGCGCCTGGGCCTTGCCGGATTGGGCATCCTCGACCAATCGGGCCATCTGGGCCAGCTGGGTGTCGGAACCGATTCGCTTGGCCCGCACCACGAGCCGGCCGCCGACGTTGACCGTGGCGCCGACGACCTGATCACCGGGGCCGATCTCGACCGGTACCGATTCGCCGGTCAGCATCGAGGCGTCCACGGCTGAGGCGCCCTCGACCACTTCACCGTCGGTGGCGATCTTCTCGCCGGGCCGGACCACGAACTCATCCCCCACCGAGAGCGAGTCGATGGGAATGCGTTGTTCCACACCGTTTCTCATGACGGCAACGTCTTTGGCGCCGAGTTCGAGCAACGCGCGCAGAGCGGCTCCGGCACGCCGCTTGGACCGGGCCTCGAAGTACCGGCCGGCCAGGATGAAGGTGGTGACGCCCGCGGCGACCTCCAGGTAGATGTTGCCGGTGCCGTCGGAGTGCGAGATGGACAGCGAGAACGGGTGTGTCATCCCCGGCGTCCCGGCGGTTCCCCAGAACAGTGCATACAGCGACCAGCCGAACGCCGCAATGGTGCCCATCGAGATGAGGGTGTCCATGGTGGCGGCGCCATGCCGCAGATTCGTCCAGGCTGCCCGGTGGAACGGAAGCGCGCCCCACACCACGACCGGCGCGGCCAGGGTCAGCGAGAGCCATTGCCAGTACGTAAATTGCAGCGCCGGCACCATCGCCATGACCACCACGGGAACGGTCAGCGCCGCCGAAACGAGGAGCCGGGTGCGCAATGCCGCGGTCGGATCGTCTTCGACGTGATTGTCGTCCGATTCGCCGGCAGGCAATTGCGCTGTGTAGCCGGCGGTTTCGACGGCCTCGATGAGCTCCTCGGGTGTCACCTCACCCGCGACGTCGACGGTGGCCTTCTCGGTGGCGAAGTTCACCGTCGCGGTGACGCCGTCGAGATTGTTGAGCTTGCGCTCGATGCGTCCGGCGCACGAGGCACACGTCATCCCACCGATCTCGAGTACGACATGGCCGGTGGCGGTACTCACGATGCCCCCTCAACGGTGAATTCGGCGGTGTGCACCGCGTCGCGGTGCTTGAAATCCAGGAAGAGCCGGTAGGTGCCGGCACTGGGAAGCGTGGTGTGGAAGGCGATCTGCGGACCCGACGCGGTGTCCGGGTCGGCCGCGTCGCTCATCGGATGGACGTGCAGATATTCCAGATCCGACGCGCGCACGGCGACCAGGTGCCCATAGGCGCCCAGGTACGGCTGCAGGTCCGTGACGGGCTTACCGGCCCGGTTTACCGACAGTGTCAGTTCGGATGGTTGCCCTGCCTTGCCCACTCCGTCGAGCGTGACGGTGTAGCCGTCGACCATCGCCGTGGCCGACGGTGCGGGCAGGGGCTGCGGCCGGTAGTTCCCGGCGACCGTCAGGTCCGCACCGACCGTGACCGCGTGGCCATTGGCAGGCGCAAAATCGGCGAACACCCGGTACTCACCGGGTTTGGCCAGGTTCAGGGGCACGCTCCAGGTGCCGGAGTCATCGAGCACCGGATGCACGTGCTGATAGTCGGCGAGATCGCGACGCACGACGATGAGATGCAGAAGCTTTTCGTGGCTCTCGACATAGTCGGCGACCGGGGCGCCAGAGCCGTCCAAGATGTGGAACCGCAGCGGCACCGAGGTGCCGGAGGGCAGCGCAGTCTCGTCGAGTTGAAGCGTGTACGTCTCATCGTGGCCGGAGGCGTGCCCCTCGGCCGGGGCACTGCTCGGCGTGACCGCAGCACCGATCCCGAAGGATACGGCGAACACCAGGGCGAGCCCGAAGACGAACCCGATGAGTTTCCGCGGTGCACTCATGATCGGCTCCTACTCAGGCCGCTCAGCTCGCGACCGCGTAGCCGGCCTCGGCGACGGCGTCGATGATGGCGGAGGCATCGACCTGGCTGTCGCTGTCGATGGTCACCAGACCGGTCGCCAGATCGACCTCGACGGTGCGCACACCAGGAAGGGCACCCACCTCTTCACGCACCGAAGTCGCACAGTGTCCGCAGGTCATGCCGCTGACGGTGACAGTCTGGGTGCTCATGCAAGTTCCTCCTCGATCGGCTTCGTTCTCGATTCGATACTATACCCCCCTAGGGTATTAAATCTCTATGTGCCCCGGCCCACTCCTGCACTATGGGCTCATGGAGCACAATCCGGGCGGCTACCGGGCCCTGGTGGTCGATGACGAAGCCCCGCTCGCCGAGGTGGTCGCCAGCTATCTCACCCGCGAACACTTCGAGGTGGCACTGGCCCATGACGGCCCCGAAGCCCTGCGGGTGGCCCGCGAAGTCGACCCCGACGTGGTGATCCTCGACCTCGGTCTGCCCGGCATCGACGGCGTGGAAGTCTGTCGATCGCTGCGCACGTTCTCCGACGCCTACGTGGTGATGCTGACCGCCCGCGACACCGAGATGGACACCATCGTCGGCTTGTCGGTGGGCGCCGACGACTACATGACCAAACCCTTCAGCCCACGCGAGCTGGTGGCCAGGATCCGGGCCATGCTGCGCCGGCCACGCGTCTCCTCCCCCACCGCGACCGACGGCCGGGTGGTCGGCGCGCTGCGCATCGACGTCGACGGACGCCAGGTTTTCCTGCACGACGAGCCGATCATGCTGACGCGCACCGAATTCGACGTACTCGCCGCCTTGTCGGCCCGGCCCGGGGTTGCGCTCAGCCGCCGACAGATCCTCGAATCGGTCTGGGAAACCACCTATGTCGGCAACGAACACCTCGTCGACGTCCATATCGGTCACCTTCGCCGCAAGCTCGGCGACGACCCCGCCGACCCGCTGTACGTGATCACGGTGCGCGGGGTCGGGTACCGGATGGGCACCGGGCAGGAAGCCCAGCGATGACCGTCGGCCTGCGCACCCGACTGCTCTCCGCCCAGGCCCTGGTACTGCTCGCCGGAGCGGGCACCACCGGACTCGTGGCCGCCATCGTGGGGCCGCCCTTGTTCCGTGAACATCTGCACCGCGCAGGGGTATCCGGCGATTCGGCCGAGCAGATGCACGCCGAGGAGGCCTACGTCTACGCCACGGTGATCTCGATCGGGGTGGCTTCGTGCGTCGCGATCCTGGCAGCCCTGGTGGTCACCTGGTATGTCGGCAGGCGCCTGCAGCGATCGCTGACCGAGGTCTCGCAGGCCGCGACGGCCATCGCCGACGGCCACTACGACTCGCGAGTGCCACCGGCCCACCTCGGCGACGAGTTCGACTCGCTGGCGAGTTCTTTCAATCAGATGGCCGGACGTCTGGAAGACGTGGACGCCAGCCGACGCAGACTGTTCAGCGACCTTGCTCACGAGATCCGCACTCCCGTTTCGGTTCTGGAGGCCTACTTCGAAGCCATCGAGGACGGTGTGAGAACCCTTGACCCCGAGACCGTCTCGATGTTGCGCCAACAGACCCACCGGCTGGTACGGTTCGCCGGGGACGCCGCAGCCCTGGCCAAGGCCGAGGAAAGCCCGGCCACGATCACCCCGGCACCCCTGGCAGCGAAAGCTGTGGTGGCCGCGGCCGCCGCCGCGGCTCAAGACCGGTTCGACGACAAGGGCGTCACACTGAGCTGGCGAGTGGACGAGGGCCTGCCGTCGCTGTGGGCCGATCCGCACCGGCTGGCTCAGATCCTGGGCAACCTGCTCGACAACGCGCTGCGCCACACCCCGGCCGGGGGGCGAGTGACGATCGACGCCACCGCGGGCCCCGACCGGAACGTCACGCTCACGGTGACCGATAGCGGTGAAGGCATCCCTGCCGAGCATCTGTCCCACGTCTTCGAACGGTTCTACCGGGCCGACGCGGCCCGCGACCGTGACCACGGCGGGTCCGGCATCGGGCTGGCGATCGTGAAGGCGTTGGTCGAGGCACACGGCGGCCGCATCACCGTCAGCAGCCCGGGCACCGGCGCCACCTTCACGATCATCCTGCCGACCGGTTAGAGCGATCCCAGGATCTGGCGCATGGTGTCGATCTCCTGCTGTTGCGTCTTCACGATGGCATGGGCCATCTCGACCGCAGCCGGATACTGACCGTCGTTGATCTCATCCTGAGCCATGGTGATCGCGCCCTCATGGTGAGCGATCATGTGCGTCAGGTACAGCTTGGCCGCCTCGGGGCCCTGGGCGTTGCGCAGCGCGGTCATGTCGGTCTCCGACACCATTCCTTGCATGCCCTGCATGCCGTGTCCCATGTCGCCGTGACCCTGCTGCGGCATCGGCGGCATCGGCGGGTTGCCCCACTGCTTCAGCCAGCCTTGCATCTGCTCGATCTCGGGGGCCTGGGCACCCTTTATCTGGGTGGCCAGATCGATCACCCGCGCATCGATGCCCTGCTTGGCCAGCAGCACGTCACTCATTTCCACGGCCTGCCGGTGGTGCGGAATCATGTGCTGGGCGAACATCACGTCCGCATCGTTGTGGGCCTCGGTGGCTGCCGGAGAACTGGCCGCGGCCGAGGTGGTCGAGGTGTTCGTCGTCGCCGCATCGGTGGATTGGTTGCTACAGCCGGCCACCAGGGCCGTCGCGACGGCCGCGCCGGCACTCAGCATCATCAGTTTGGACATGCCTCTAGCGTCCCGGGACTCGATGTGGCTGTCCTAGTCGTTCGATGAAGATTCGATAAAGCTCTATGCCGGCCGGGCGCGGAAGAGCTTCACGTCGCTCTTGACGCCCTTGAGGTGCCGGGCCCCGGCGAACGACCAGCCGAAGCGATCCCCGCCCCGTTGCCCCTCGACGATCGCCGTCCGGGTGGACTCGGCCACCAGCACACTGCCCGGCCGGGCCGCGCCGGTAACCCGGCTGGCCAGATTCACCGAACTTCCGAACCAGTCACCGGCCCGGCTTACCGCTGGCCCGGTCGCCAAGCCGACCCGCAACCGCGGGAACTCCTCATCGGTTTCGGTGGCGGCAACCAACCGCAGGGCCGCCTCGAGCAGGGCCGCCGGATCAGCGCTGACGAACATCACCGCGTCGCCGATGGTCTTTATCAGCCTGACCGGGCCGACAGCCACCTCGCGGGCCGCGTCGGCCAGCCGATTCGCCAGCCGCTCAAGGTCTTCGGGCGGCACCACCTCGCCCAACCGGGTGAACCCGACAATGTCGGCGAACGCGATGGTGACCAATCGCGCGCCTGGCAGCAGAACCCCCTCGGCCCGCTCGGACGCGTTGACCGCCTCGGTCTCCATAGTGTGGCGCAGTTGCACGAACAGCATGTCCCGAATCATCGGCCCGATCAGCGGCGCCGCCTCGGCCACCAGCGCCTCACTGGCCTGGGCGGTCTCCAATTCCGTGGCACCGGGCGTCAACACCGCCGCCAGTGCCGCGTAACGCATCACCTCCGCGGCGCGCCCCAGCCCTTCGGAGAGCACTCGCGTGATCAACACGATCTGGTCAGGCGCGATACCGAGTTCCAGGAACCGCTCGGCGAAGCCCACCGCCTCCGCGTCGGCCCGCAACAGCACCGCCGCGTCGGGGTCGTCGACGGTCGCCAGCCCCATCGCGCGTTGCAGCCTCTGCACCAACGCGACGTCCAGGCCGGTCTCATCGCTGATGTCGCGAGTCGAAACGTACGTGCCGTCGTCCCCGGCCACACGGCGTGAGGCAAGCAACATCGGGGTGACTGCCTGGCGGATCTGGTCGGCCGTGATGCCGCGGGACAGAAGCCATTCCACCAGCTCGGCACGCTGGGCAGCGGCCTCGCCGTCGAGCCCGTCAAGGAGCGTGGGGTCCGCGACCATCAGGTCAAGGTATACCCACGAGCCGCATGGACGGCCGGAGCGGTCGAGGCGGCCAACAATGCCGACATGTCCCGGGGATAACGCACGTCCACGATCACCGAATCTCCGAAGCGGTACGGCTTGCCGGCCACCAGGCCACCGAACTGCTTACGCAGCCGCGACATCTCGGCGCGCACCGTCACCACTCTGGACCGATCCCCATAGAGATCCTCCGCCAGCTCCGGGGCGGTCCGGCCCTGCTGGTTGGTGGCCAGGACCAACAGGATCTCGGCGTGGCGGCTGGAGATGCTGCGACGCCAGCTGCCGAACTGGCCGGCCATCTGAAGCGACGGCTCGCCGTCACGCAGATCGAGGATGACCCGCGACGGCGACGCAGTCGGCTCAGCGTCATCGACCACCCGCACCAGCCACCCGCCCGGCAGTGCCTCGACATCACACATTCCCAACGCGGGGATCCAAACCCGTCCGGGTAACCCGTTCTCGGGCAACAAGATCCGGTTGTGCAACGGTAAAGAGTCCACCGCAGCGACCCATCCCTCGGCATCGACAGCCAGCGCCGGGCTGCCGACCCGGGCCAGGATGGGCGCCGCCACCGTGCGCAGCCGGTTCAAAGTTCTGTCATGCGACTCGCGCAGTTGCGATTCGGCGAGTCGCGCCACCAGATCCACCAGCGCCACCGTCGTCGGATGCACAGTGGAGGCCGGGCCGGACACATCCACGATGCCGATGACCTGACCCGTGCGGGGATCCTTGATCGGCGCCCCGGCACACGTCCACGGATGATGGCTGCGCAGGAAATGCTCGGCCGAGAAGATCTGCACCGCACGATGAGACGCCAGCGCGGTACCGATCCCGTTGGTTCCCACCGCGTTCTCGCTCCAGGTGGCGCCCTCGACGAACCCGAGGCGATCGGCGAGGCTGAGCCCACGCGGTGAACCCGAGCGCCACAGCACCCGGCCCCGAGCATCGGCCACCACCAGGATGTTGTCGCCCTCTTCGATCACCGAATCCAGCCCGTGCGACACGTCCTCGAGCACCGCGATCAGACCGGACTGTTGCCGCAGCAAGTCCAGCCCAGTGGTCTCGACCTGTGGCGGAATGTGGTGATCCGGGTTAATCCCCTTGGCCCGCAGCCTGTTCCAGGAATCTTCGATCACTGCCCGGGGGCGGGCCGGCGCACGATCACCCGACATCGTGGCGTCGTAAACCGCCGACAAGAGCATGGCGTACTGCCGCGGGTCCTCACCAGGTGACACCGCGGGCTCAGGTACTGAGGAACCTGCCATCACCGCCGATTGTGCTCCACATCACATCTGGGCGCCAATCGGCACCCCGCTCGGGTCGACCAGCACTTTCATCTTCTCGCCCGCGTGCAGGGCCTCGAATCCCTCATCGATCACGTCGTCGAGCGCGATCGGGGTGACCCATCCCCTCGTTTCGTACCTGCCCACCGCCATGAGTTCGATAACCGCCTCGAAGTCCGCCGAGGTGTAGCACAGGGAACCCTGGATCCTGGATTCGTTCATCACCAGATTGAGCAACGGTGTCGCCAGCGGCTTTTCATATATCGCGACGCTGACCGTCGGTTTTCGCGCACCGACACACGCAGTGGCCGCCGCGATCGCCGGGGCCACCCCGGCGGCGTCGAACGCCGCGTCGGCCCCGCGTCCGGCGGTGTGATCGGCGATGAAGGCCGGGACGTCGATGGTGGTCGGATCCAGGGTTCGGGCACCAAGTGACTCGATCGCTGCCCTGCGGGTGGGCGAGGGCTCGGCAACAAACGCGTCATCGAGGCCCTTGCCTCGCAGCGCGAACCACAGCCCGATTCCGATCGGCCCGGCCCCGAAGATCACGGCGGTGTGCAGCGGCCCGACCTCACCGAGCGTTGCGGCGTGGTAGGCCACCGACATCGGCTCGACCAGCGCACCGAGCTCCAGGGAGACGTTGTCAGGAAGGCGGTGCAGCATATTCACCGGCACCACGGTGTATTCGGCCATGCCTCCATCCGACATCAGGCCGTGGAAGCCGATCTGCTGACAGATGTTGTAAGCGCCGGCGCGGCAGGGTGCGCATTGTCCGCACCGGTAAATCGGCTCGATCGCGACCCGGTCGCCCGGGGCATAGTCGGTGACGCCCGCGCCGGTCTCGGTGATGGTTCCGGAGAATTCGTGGCCCATGGTCAGCGGCAGCTGCCGGCCGGTCAACGGGTGCGGCCCGGTCGGCACGAAGATTGGACCCGCATAGTATTCATGCAGGTCAGTGCCGCAGATGCCATTGAATCCCACCTTGATCTTGACGGTCCCCGGGGCGGGGTCAGGCTCAGGGACATCGGCGATCTCGACCTTGTTCGGTCCGTAGTACACGGCAGCTTTCATAGGGATGTTCTAGGCGCCCGAAGGTGTGCGCGGTAAGGGTTGCAACACGTTGCGGCCGCAATTTGCACAGGCAAACGTCGGGTGGATTGCAACCCCGTGCAACCCTTGTTGCGGCGTTTGACACGGTGTGGGCTGGGCCACATGACGCAGACCACCGCCGCACCGCTGGCCACACTGTCACCACAAGAACGGGTGGACGCCTGGCTGGCCGATTTCGAATCCGCACTTGCCGACCGGGACGTCGCACGCGTCGTCGGAAAGTTCGCGATCGACAGCTTCTGGCGTGACCTGGTCGCCTTCACCTGGAACCTCAAGACCGTCGAGGGCCGCGAAGGCATCGCCGACATGCTGACCGCACGGTTGCACGACACCGACCCCTGCAGGTTCCGCATGGCGGAGACCCCCACCGAGGAGTTCGACGGAGAACACGTCGTCACCTCGGCATTCATCGAGTTCGAGACCGCGGTGGGCCGAGGCAAGGGCCACCTGCGGCTACGCGACGAGCTCGGCTGGACCCTCCTGACGACCTTGCAGGAACTCAAGGGCCACGAAGAGCCCAAGGGCGCGAGCCGGCCACTGGGCGCGGTGCACGGCTCCGATCCGGACCGGCGGTCCTGGGCCGAGAAGCGCCTCGACGAGGACCTCACGCTCGGCTACACCGAGCAGCCCTACATCGTGGTGATCGGCGGTGGCCAGGGGGGTATCGCACTGGGTGCCCGGTTGCGCCAGCTCGGCGTTCCCGCGATCGTCGTCGACCAACATGAGCGCCCCGGCGACCAGTGGCGCAACCGCTATAAGTCGCTGTGCCTGCACGACCCGGTGTGGTACGACCACCTGCCGTATCTGCCGTTCCCGGCCAACTGGCCGGTGTTCGCGCCCAAAGACAAGATCGGCGACTGGCTGGAGTTCTACACCCGGGTCATGGAAGTGCCGTACTGGAGTTCGACGGCCTGTCTGTCGGCGGCCTACGACGAAGACGAACAGCGATGGACCGTCCAGGTGAACCGCAACGGCGAGCCGGTGACGCTGCGCCCAGTTCAGCTGGTCCTCGCAACGGGCATGTCGGGCAAGCCCAACATCCCCACGCTGCCGGGCCAGGAGATCTTCCGCGGCGAGCAGCACCATTCCAGCCACCACCCCGGACCCGATCAGTATGTAGGCAAACGCGTGGTGGTGATCGGATCCAACAACTCGGCCCACGACATCTGTAAAGCGTTGTACGAGAATTACGTCGACGTCACCATGGTGCAGCGCTCCTCGACACACGTCGTGAGATCGGAATCGCTCATGGAGCTGGGCCTCGGTGACCTGTACTCGGAGCGGGCCGTCGCGGCGGGGATGACCACCGAGAAGGCCGATCTGACCTTCGCATCCCTGCCGTACCGCATCATGGCCGATTTCCAGCGACCCGTCTACGACGCAATCCGGCGGCGCGACAAGGACTTCTATGCGCGTTTGGAAGCCGCCGGATTCGATCTGGACTTCGGGGACGACGACTCCGGCCTGTTCATGAAGTACCTCCGTCGCGGCTCGGGCTACTACATCGACGTCGGCGCCTGTGAGCTGATCGCCGACGGCAGCATCAAACTCGCCCACGGCGAGGTGGACCGGCTGACCGAGGACTCGGCGGTCCTGACAGACGGCACCGAATTGCCCGCAGACGTAGTCGTGTACGCCACCGGATTCGGCTCCATGAACGGCTGGGCGGCCGATCTCATCAGCCAGGAAGTCGCCGACCGGATCGGCAAGGTGTGGGGCCTGGGCTCGGGCACCACGAAGGACCCCGGGCCGTGGGAAGGCGAACAGCGCAACATGTGGAAGCCCACCCAGCAGCCCAACCTTTGGCTGCACGGCGGCAATCTGCACCAATCCCGGCACTACTCGCTGTATTTGGCGTTGCAGCTCAAGGCCCGCTATGAGGGCCTGGCAACGCCGGTGTACGGACTGCAGGAGGTCCATCACCTGAGCTGAAGACCCACGACATGGCGCCCCGAACGTGAATCCCCCACTGCCGTTCGGGGCGCCCGCGTGTCTGCGGGGTATACATGCGAGGGTGCGTCGATGGTTGTGGAGTCTCGCGGTCCTGCTGACCGTCCTGCTGACCGTGCTCGCCGCCGGATACTGGGTGTCGAAGTCACGCAGCTTCGCCCTTGCCGGACAACTGGTCGACCGAGTCGACACCCCGGCCAAAGTGGTCGCACTGACCTTTGACGACGGCCCGACCGGGTACACCCCGGAGGTGCTGCGGATGCTCGGTGACGCCGGAATCAAAGCAACCTTCTACCTCACCGGCGCCGAATTGAGCGCCGCGCCCCAGTACGGGGCGGCGATCTCCGCCGCCGGCCACGAGATCGGCAATCACAGCTACACGCATCGGCGGATGGTGCTGATGTCGCCGGGCACCGTCGCCGACGAGATCGAACGCACCGATGCCATGATCCGGGCCACCGGTTACCAGGGCCCGATCACCTTCCGTCCGCCCTACGGAAAGAAGCTCTGGACCCTGCCGCGATACCTGGCCACCCACGACCGGACGATGGTCACCTGGGACGTCGAACCCGATTCCGCCACCGAGACGAATGCCGACGCAATCGTTGCCGAGACAGGCGCGCAGGTGCGACCGGGCTCGATCATCCTGTTGCATGCCATGTACGACAGTCGCACCGCTTCGCGTGCCGCCGTGCCCCGGATCATCGGCGAATTACGCTCGGCTGGTTACCGATTCGTCACCGTGTCCGAACTACTGGCCACACCATGACCGAGCTATTGCACGGGCTGGACCCCATCGTCGGAGCGTCGCCACGCGTGCTGATCCTGGGAAACATGCCGAGCGTGATGTCGCTGAATTCCGGCCAGTACTACGGCAATCCACGCAACGCGTTCTGGCGGATCACCGGCTCGCTCTTCGGATTCGGAGCGGATGCGCCGTACCCGGAGCGGGTGGCCGCGCTGTGCACCCACCGCGTCGCGGTGTGGGACGTGCTGCGGTCCTGCCGACGGGTGGGCAGCCTCGACTCGGCTGTCGAGCGCGACAGCATGGTGCCCAACGACTTTGAGGTGTTCTTCACCGGACATCCCACGCTGGAGCGGCTGGTCTTCAACGGCGCCGCCGCCGAAACCAACTATCGCCGGCTGGTCGGCCCTCCTCCCGTGCCCTGGGTGCGGGCCCCGTCGACCAGCCCCGCACAGACGATGCGCTACGAGGACAAGCTGGCGGCCTGGCGGGCGGCACTGGACGGTTAGGCCAGCCGGTCGACGATGTCCTTGGCTTCCTTGAGCCGCAGCCCAGTCTCATCGCGCAACAGCTTGATCGCGGCGATCTTGTTGCCCTGCATCGGCTGCACCGCCGACGAGACCGACACCGGGTGTCCCGCGACCGAGGCCGCCCGCTCCAGGGCCGCCACCCGTCGCTCAAGTTCCTCGACGCGTCGCCGCAGGTCGTTGCTCGATTCGCCATCGTCGCGGAAGAGTCCCATGGTGACAGTGTGGCTTCATTGTGCCGCAGGTTCGCCGGTAGCGGAGACGTGAGTCTGACGCGGGTCCGGGTGTTCCGCCACTGATCCGCGGCCGGTTTCTCGCTCAGATTCCTCCATGCGTGTCGTACCGGGGTGGCATACTCGATCATATGTTCGAACGTTCCGCTGCCGACCTGATCGATGCGGTCAGCGCTGCGGCGCGGGCCGAGTCGGTGGCGATCGCGGCCCGGTTGGCCGCGATCGGGGCGCTGGACACGCTACGCGAACAGGAGTTGGCCGAGTCGATTTTCTGGACCACCGATCCGTTTGAAGCGGTGGGGGCCGAGATTTCGGCGGCGATGCGGATCAGCCGCGGTCGGGCCGGCACCCAGATCCATCATGCCCGGGTGCTGCGGGACAAACTGCCTCAGGTGGCGGCGCGGTTCGCGGTCGGGGATATCGACTATCGGGTGGTGCGGATGCTGATCACCCGCACCGCCACCACCGACCCGGCGGTGTGGGAATCCTTGGATGCCGA
>NZ_MLCL01000002.1 GCF_001942625.1 Mycobacterium syngnathidarum | reverse complement strand
CCCGATACGACAACGAGACACCCTCGAAACACACCGCCACCGCATCCGCAGCACGCTGCACCTGAGCCCCGAACAACACCGGAACCGAAGACTCCACCACCGGCCGCATCAACACCGCCCGATGACCAACCTCATCCAACCGAGCACAATCAGCCGCATCCAACACATCTACCGCCGACAACCGCTGAGCCGGATCCGAGACAAACACCGCCAGAATCCGCTGCAAACGGTCTGCCAGATCCGTGACGTCGAAACTGGAGAACGGTTGGCCGGCGCCCATCGTGCTCAAGACCAATTCGTCTCCGGCGCTGGAGAAGACGAGACCGAAGCCACCCACAACGCCGGCATTGGTCAACGACGCCGACGCCTCGGCACCGCCGAAGTCCAACGTGAACGTAGAAGGAAGAAAGTTGACACTCACCCGATTCGCCATCTGGCCCGCAGCACGCGGGTTGACCTTGCGCTCGAGGGCGTGCACCGGAAAACGCTGATGTTGCAGGGCTTCCTGTATGTGACCCTCGACATCGTCGATGAATTGGGAGATCGAAGTTGAAGGTAAAGCCTTGACTACGAGCGGGACGACGCCGGCCACCATTCCGGGCACCGTTCGCGACTCTGGGGTCACACGTCGGCTGACCGGAAAGTCGAGCACCACATCAGAGCCCTCGGCACTCCACCCGTGCACGAGCAACGCGCATGCCGCGGTGATGACCGAGGACCGAGCGACATCCTTTGACCGGGCCAGCATGTCGACTTGATGCAGCAGCGTCGAGTCGAATTGCACTGGGGCAGAATGCCGATGGGCCTCGCCGCTATTGAGTTCGTCGGCGTGCCAGGAGCTCGGCCCGGCTTCCGGCGGCAGGTGCCTCGTCCAAAAAGCCTGGTCTTCGAGATAGTCGCCGGAGGCTTCGTACTTCGATTCGTTCTCGATCAGATCCGCGAGCGATCCGAAGATCGGCGGAGGTATGGGAGCGCCGGAGAAAACTGCCGAGTACACCGATGCAAGCCGAGATCCGACGAGCGCAATCCCGGTCCCGTCGAGCACGATGTGGTGACAGCACGCGATCAGGAAGTGCTCATCGTCCCGTGTCTGGAACAGCGCAAATCTGAACAGTGGCTCAGTGAAAGACATTGGCGTGCGCTGGATCGCGGCTGCCTTGTCACGAGCTTCGGCCACCGGGTCACACGCACCACGCAGGTCGTGGAACGCCAGCTCCACATCTGGGTAGTCGACCGCCTTTTGGTAGACCTGCCCGTCTACCTCGAAGAATGTGGCCCTGAGCGGCTCGGCCTCTCGCACTACCCGGCGGATCGCCCACTCAAGAGCATCGCGATCGAGCGGGCCCGCGATTTTTACGAATAGACCGAGTAACCATTCCGTGCCGGATTCCGCCACGTCGTGCGCAAGCCAAATATCGAGCTGTGCACGTGTTACCGGCAGCGACTGTTCATCAAGCTGCATCGGACTCTCCCACTGCAAGTTTTCGGGGCCCCCGCGCCGCCTGCGATCTGTCAGAGTCCGGCCAACCTGTCGCGCAGACTCTTGGGGCGTATGTCGGGCCAGTGCTGTTCGATGTAGTCCAAACAAGAAGCTCGATCCGCCTCGCCGTAAACGACCTTCCAGCCGGCAGGGACGTCAGCGAATGTTGGCCATAGACTGTGTTGCTCCTCGTCGTTGACCAAGACGCGAAAGCTGCCATTGTCGTCATCGAACGGATTGATGCTCACTTGGTCCTCCCCATCGTCGAGCAGACCAGTGAAAATCGATCGACAACCCGGCGCAGGCGCCTAGCCCCCGCCGGTTGTTTCACGATGCCTGTTTCCTGTGGCCCACTCCAGCTATGACGTTCTCGTTGCAGGGCGCCAGCATATCCACTTATCTTGACGAGGGTGCAGAAATTAGGAATCAAAGAATTTCCCGTTGCTGTGCCTCTTGAATTCAACTACAAACCTGTTACAGGTTCCAAGATTCGGCAAATAATTCCCAGGCCCTGCCCAGACTCGCCGCCAGTCGGCCCGATGCGCGGTGGCCTGCGGTTTGAGCGCCCCCGCCCCAGAAGCCGCCGCATTCAGCTACCCAGGAACCGGGATTACGGCGAAAAATCGACGCCCAACGGTCCACCAACTCCGTGCGACGGCCGTTCCGCCGCGCTTACCGGAGCGCGCAAACGCCGATCGGAAACTCCACCCTCCCGCCGGCCGCCCGGGCGAAGGCCGGGCGTGCAGGTGACGCGACACCTGCACGCGGGCGTGAACATGCCGGCCCTGGATGCTCTCGCGGTCACCGCTGCGGTTGAGTGCCCAGCGATTACACAGCTTCAAACGGTGCCCGACCACAGCCGGGTTCGAGGCCGGCCACACAGCTTCCATACAGGCACGACGCACTCTTCCCACGGCGCTTGACAAGCGGGCAGGCGAGGCTTGCACGGCTAACTCTCGCGCGTCATCGGGCGGGCACCACGACACGCCCGGCGGCGCAGACTCGCCCGGAGTTCTCCCCTGTCAATACGGCTACGACACCCCTGTAGTTCAATTCAGCGAAGCGAACGATCAGGGCGCGCGACCCCGCAGACGCGTCGCAGCACGGTAGAGGGCGCCGCCACCGCGGCACCCCCGCCAGACAGCAAATTCTGTCGGTGGCGTAAGGGCCATTCGTCGCCGACTAATAGCAATCGGCGGCGAAACAGATTGAGTTAGCCAGGGCGACCTCAAATGATCTTGAATTCGCAAAATCAAGATCGTTTGTATTAAATTTGCGATCGCAAACAATCGACCGCTTGGCGCGGGTGTGGTGAAGCTCTTAATACGCCCATTGTTGGCGAGTTTGGCAAACAACGGACGGCGAATATATGTTGGCAATTGATCAGACGTTCCTATGAACTCTCCGACGAACGCCGGAAACACCTCAGCTGACAGTTGCCAAAACGAACGGCAAGACCCCGGGCGCTCCGGCGTCGCGTAAGAGTCGTGCGGCCATGGTCAGCGTCCAGCCGGTGTCGGTCATATCGTCGATCAGAAGCACCGGACCATCCCAGTCTCCGCCTCTTTCCCCGTCGGCAACACCCCATTGCGGCGGCTCCCAGGCACCATCCAGGGCCGCCACCCGATACGCAGAATTCGCTGCGGTGACAGGCCGGTGCGTCGCGGCATATTGCAGGGTGCCCAGGTTCGTCAGTCGCCCGATCTCCGCCAGCCGTTGCACCGTCGAAGAGATCAACACCGGGTGCGCCAGGGAGTCCAGCCCCATCACTGCGACCGGTCGCCGGTCCCAATCCCAGGCCTTGAGCACCTCGATGGCCGCGCCGATGACGTCGTCGGGCACCTCGCCGTCGGGCTCGGCCAGCACACGCCGTAGCCGCGCTCCCCAGCCGAGGTCGGTCAGCCTGCCGATCGCCCGGCCCGGCGCCGCACCTTCGGTGATCCGACCGGACAGCGGCACGCCCAGTGCAGCGAGCCCGGACGGCCACTGCTTGCGCGGGGCGACAAGGATGCCGGGCCTGGACAAGCGCTGCGCCGTGTCGGTCACGATCTCCTGCGCCACCGCGCCCTCGTAACGCCGACCGGCGCAGTTGTCGCACCGCCCGCACTGGGCCCCCGGTAGCAGGTCCGGGTCATCGAGTTGCCCCCGCAGGAACACCATGCGGCAGCCCTCGGTGGCCTGGTAGTCCAGCATTGCCTGCTGCTCCCGGCGCCGGGCCTCGTCCAATGCCCGGTAACGGGCCTCGTCGTAGCTCCAGGGCACACCGGTGCCGATCCAGCCGCCTTTTACCCGGCGGACCGCACCGTCCACATCGAGCACCTTGAGCACCATCTCCAGACGTGACCGGTTGAGATCCACCAGCGGCTCCAGCGCCTGTGTGGACTGCGCTCGGTCAGCCTCCAGTGCCCCGATGACGTTGCGGACCATGGATTCCGACGGGAACGCCACCGACGCGAAGTACCGCCAGACGTCCTGGTCCTCGGTGCCGGGCAGCAGGATCACCTCGGCGCTGTCTGTCGCGCGGCCGGCGCGCCCGACCTGCTGGTAATAGGCGATCGGGGACGACGGCGCCCCAAGGTGCACGACGAAGCCGAGGTCGGGTTTGTCGAAGCCCATCCCCAGCGCGGAGGTCGCCACCAGGGCCTTGACCCGGTTCTCGAGCAGATCGGCTTCCAGTTGTTCACGTTCGCCTGGGTCGGTGGACCCGGTGTATGCCGCCACCTTGTGGCCCCGCTCGGCCAGCAGCGCCGCCACGTCATGCGCTTGGGCCACCGTCAGGGTGTAGATGATCCCCGAGCCGGGCAGAGAGTCGAGGTGCGCGGCAATCCAGGCAGCGCGTTGCGCGGGGGTGCCCACCTGCACCACCGACAGCCGTAGCGACTCGCGGTCCAGCCCACCGCGCAGTACCAGGGTGTCCGATCCGCCGACGCCCAGTTGAGCCGCGACGTCACCGACCACTCGGTCGTTGGCGGTCGCGGTGGTGGCGAGAACCGGTATCTGCGAACCCAATTCGGCGATCAGAGTGCGGATCCGGCGGTAGTCCGGCCGGAAATCGTGTCCCCAGTCCGAGACACAGTGCGCCTCGTCCACCACCACCAGACCGGCATCGGCAGCCAGGGCAGGCAACACATTGTCACGGAAGTCGGGGTTGTTGAGCCGCTCGGGACTGACGAGCAACACGTCGAGCTCCCCGCCGGTCACCTGCTGGTGAATGGCATCCCATTCGGTGACGTTGCCGGAGTTGATCGTGGCGGCCCGCACGCCGGCCCGCTCGGCCGCTGCCACCTGGTTGCGCATCAGCGCCAGCAGCGGCGAGACGATGACCGTCGGTCCGCGACCGGACGCACGCAACAGCTTGGCCGCGATGAAGTACACCGCGGACTTGCCCCAGCCGGTGCGTTGCACCACCAGCGCCCGGCGACGCTGGACCACGAGGGCCTCAATGGCAGCCCACTGGTCATCGCGCAGTACGGCGGCGGGGCCGGCGAGTTGTTCGAGGATCGACTGGGCCTGCTCGCGGGTTGCCATGGCCCCAATCATGCCGGGCAGGGCTGACACCACTCACCACGCCAACAGGCCCACGACCAAAGCCCCTGGATCACTAAGCGTTTCGCTTAAACATGAGCACCTGTCAAGTTTTTCTCAAACCTCATCGAGGGTCGGCACCGATCCGGTACACGTGGACACGTGCATGCGGGGGAGTACGTGGGGCACGTCGGTGCGTTGGCGGTGGCCCTAGGGATCGGATCTGCGATGGCGATGGGGGCGGGATGCGGGGTGGCCACGGCCGACCCCACGCCCTCGTCGACGTCATCTGGAGCGTCCGTCAAGAAGGAGCGGACGAAACCGAAAACGCCGAACGCGTCGAAACCACGAAGACCGTCCGCCGCAGCCAAAACTACCGCGACGACGTCTATCGACAACTCGGCATCGTCGCTGAGGACGACGGCGCGGCAGTCAGCGTTTAGGCCTTGGCCTTCTCGGCTTCCTGCTCGCGCTTGATCTCCAGCGCGATATCGATCAGCTGGTCTTCCTGACCACCGATCAGCTTGCGCTGCCCGGCGCGGTGCAGCAGCTGGTGTGCGGGCACCCCATACCGCTCAGACTGACGGATGGCGTGCTTGAGGAAGCTGGAGTACACGCCCGAGTAGCCCATGATCAGCGCGTTGCGGTCGAGCAGGCACTCGGCCGGCATGGCCGGCGCAACCACCTCTTCAGCGGCATCGGCGATGTCGAAGAAGTCGATACCGGTCTTGACACCAATCTTGTCGAACACCCCGATCAGCGCCTCGACGGGAGCGTTGCCGGCACCCGCCCCGAACCGGCGGCAGGACCCGTCGATCTGCTTGGCACCGGCGCGCACGGCCTCGATGCTGTTGGCCACGCCCAGGCCGAGGTTCTCGTGCCCGTGGAAGCCAACCTGCGCGTCGTCACCCAGCTCGGCGACCAGCGCCGAAACCCGGTCGGCGACGCCGTCGAGCACCAAGGCACCCGCGGAATCCACCACGTACACACACTGGCAACCGGCGTCGGCCATGATGCGGGCCTGCTTGGCCAACTTCTCCGGGCTGATGGTGTGGCTCATCATCAGGAACCCGACGGTCTCCAGGCCCAACTCGCGGGCGAGCCCGAAGTGCTGGATCGAGACGTCGGCCTCGGTGCAGTGCGTGGCGATGCGGCAGATGGAGCCGCCGTTGTTCTGGGCTTCCTTGATGTCTTCCTTGGTGCCCACGCCGGGCAGCATGAGGAAGGCGATCTTGGCTTCCTTGGCCGTCTCGGCGGCCAGCTTGATCAGCTCCTGCTCCGGGGTCTTGGAGAACCCGTAGTTGAAGCTCGACCCGCCCAGACCGTCACCGTGGGTCACCTCGATGACCGGGACACCGGCGGTGTCCAGCGCCGCCACGATCGCGCCGACCTCATCCTTGGTGAACTGGTGGCGCTTGTGATGGGACCCGTCGCGCAGCGAGGTGTCGGTCATCCGGACGTCCCACACCGGGTTGAAGAAAATGTCACTCATGCTTGCGCACCTCCCGAGACCGTGACGACGCGATCCTTGGCAATTTCTTCGCCGACCTTGGTCGCCGCGGCGGTCATGATGTCCAGGTTTCCAGCGTAGGGCGGCAGGTAGTCACCCGCACCCTCCACTTCCACGAACACGGTGACCAGGTGCTGACCACCGTTGACCACCGACGGCTCGTCGAACTGCGGCTCGTTGAGCAGCCGGTAGCCGGGCACATAGGTCTGCACCTCGGCCACCACGTCCTTGATCGACTGCGTGATCGCGGCGTGGTCGGCGTCCTCGGGGATCGCGCAGAAGATGGTGTCGCGCATGATCATCGGCGGCTCGGCCGGGTTGAGGATGATGATCGCCTTACCGTTGCGGGCCCCACCGATGTTCTGCACACCGGCGCTGGTGGTCTTGGTGAACTCGTCGATGTTGGCGCGGGTACCCGGGCCGGCCGAGGCCGACGACACCGACGCCACGATCTCGGCGTAGGGCACGTCCACCACACGGCTCACGGCGTACACCATCGGGATGGTGGCCTGGCCACCGCAGGTGACCATGTTGACGTTCGGCGCATCGAGGTGCGCGCGCAGGTTGGCCGGCGGGATGACGCCGGGGCCGACCGCGGCCGGGGTCAGATCGATCGCGCGGATGCCCGCCTCGGCATAGCGCGGGGCAGCGTCGCGGTGCACATAGGCGCTGGTGGCCTCGAACACCAGATCGGGCTTCTCGTCCTGGGCCAGCAGCCAGTCCACGCCCTCGTGGGAGGTTTCCAGGCCCAGTTTGCGAGCCCGTGCCAGGCCTTCGGATTCCGGATCGATGCCGATCATCCAACGCGGTTCGAGCCACTCCGACCGCAACAACTTGTACAGCAGGTCGGTGCTGATGTTGCCCGACCCGACGATGGCGACAGACGCCTTCTCAGCCATATCGGCTCCCTTATTCGAAACTCAGTCTTACTGAACCTAACCCGGCGAAGTCAGCGACGAAATCGCTGCCCGGAGGTGCATCTATCGCACGTGTGCACGAGCCCGGCAACACGATGTCGCCGGCCTTCAAACGCACCCCGAAGCTCTCCACCTTGCGGGCCAACCAGGCCACCGCGGTGACCGGATTTCCCAGCACCGCATCGCTGCGTCCCTCGGCCACGACCTCGCCGTGATTGGTCAGGACTGCATCGATGTTGCAGATATCGATGTCCTTGGGCGATACCCGCGCTTCCCCGAGCACCCAGCCGGCGCTGCTGGCGTTGTCCGCGATGGTGTCGCACAACTTGATCTGCCAGTTGGTGATGCGAGTGTCGATCAACTCGATCGCCGGGGCGAACGCAGCCGTCGCGGCGAGCACGTCCTCCTCGGTGCACCCGGCCCCGGGCAGATCGTCGGCCAGGATGAACCCGACCTCGACCTCGACGCGCGGGTACAGGAACTTCGACGAGGGCACCGGGACGTTCTCGAACACCTCCATCTCGTCGAGGAGATGACCGTAGTCCGGCTCGTCGACACCCATCATGTCCTGCATGGCCTTGCTGGACAGCCCGACCTTGTGGCCGATGACGCGGGCGCCCTCGGCGACCCGCTGCCGGATGTTGATCAGCTGGATCTCGTAGGCATCCACCACGTCGATATCGCTGTACCGATCCGTCAGCGGGGTCATCGGAACCCGGCTCCGCTCGGCCTGAGCGAGATCGGCCGCGAGCTCGTCGCGAACCTCGACACTAAGCATTTTGGTGAATTCCCCTCGCTTCTTTGACCGGCGCAGTTGTCCACAGGCCCGGCAATTCTATAACGTGTTCTACATGACTGGACAGGAGTACGACGTTGTCGTGGTCGGCAGCGGCGCTGCCGGCATGGTCGCCGCCCTCACCGCAGCCCACCAGGGCCTCTCGACAGTAGTCGTAGAGAAGGCGCCGCACTATGGAGGTTCCACTGCGCGGTCAGGTGGTGGGGTGTGGATCCCGAACAACGAGATTCTCAAGCGTGACGGGGTGAAAGACACCCCCGAGGCCGCCCGCACCTACCTGCACAAGATCATCGGTGACGTGGTGCCCGCGGAGAAGATCGACACCTACCTCGACCGCTCGCCCGAGATGTTGTCGTTCGTCCTGAAGAACTCCCCGCTGAAGCTGTGCTGGGTGCCCGGGTACTCCGACTACTACCCCGAGACGCCCGGCGGCAAGCCCACCGGCCGCTCGGTGGAACCCAAGCCGTTCAACGCCAAGAAACTCGGGGTTGACGAGAAGGGCCTGGAACCGCCGTACGGCAAGGTGCCGATGAACATGGTGGTGATGCAGCAGGACTACGTCCGGCTCAACCAGCTCAAGCGTCACCCCCGCGGAGTGCTGCGCAGCATCAAGGTCGGCGTCCGCTCCGTCTGGGCCAACGCCACCGGCAAGAACCTGGTCGGCATGGGCCGCGCACTCATCGCCCCGCTGCGCATCGGCCTGCAAAAAGCCGGCGTTCCGGTCCTGCTGAACACCGCGCTCACCGATCTCTACGTCGAGGACGGCGTCGTCCGCGGCATCTACGTGGTTGATGCCCGCGACTCCGAAAACGCCGAGCCACAACTGATCCGGGCCCGCCGGGGCGTGATCCTCGGCTCGGGCGGCTTCG
This sequence comes from Mycobacterium syngnathidarum, assembly GCF_001942625.1. GTDB lineage: Bacteria > Actinomycetota > Actinomycetes > Mycobacteriales > Mycobacteriaceae > Mycobacterium > Mycobacterium syngnathidarum. The sequence continues at coordinate 97,310 of NZ_MLCL01000002.1, read as the reverse complement.
AACACAACGAGCAGATGCGGGTGAAGTACCAGCGCGCACCCATCACCACCGAATGGACCGTGGGCGCGGTGGCCAACACCGGCGACGGCATTCTCGCCGCCGAAAAGCAGGGCGCCGCACTCGAATTCATGGAGGACTCCTGGTGGGGCCCGACGGTCCCGCTGGTCGACTCGCCGTGGTTCGCCCTGTCCGAGCGCAACTCCCCCGGCTCGATCATCGTCAACATGGCAGGCAAGCGGTTCATGAACGAGTCGATGCCCTATGTCGAGGCGTGCCACCACATGTACGGCGGCGAGTACGGCCAGGGCGCCGGTCCCGGCGAGAACATCCCGGCCTGGCTGATCTTCGACCAGCAGTACCGCGACCGCTTCATCTTCGCGGGTCTGCAGCCGGGCCAGCGCATTCCGAAGAAGTGGCTGGAATCGGGCGTCATCGTCAAGGCCGACACCCTCGAGGAGCTGGCCACCAAGACCGGTCTGCCCGCCGACGCCTTCGCCGCGACCATCGACCGGTTCAACGGCTTCGCCCGCTCCGGGGTGGACGAGGACTTCCACCGCGGCGAGAGCGCCTACGACCGCTACTACGGCGATCCCACCAACAAGCCCAACCCCAACCTCGGCGAGATCAAGCACGGCCCGTTCTATGCGGCCAAGATGGTGCCGGGTGACCTGGGCACCAAGGGCGGCATCCGTACCGACGTGAAGGGCCGGGCCCTGCGCGACGACAACTCCGTGATCGAAGGTCTGTACGCCGCAGGTAACGTCAGCTCACCGGTGATGGGTCACACCTATCCCGGCCCGGGCGGCACCATTGGTCCCGCCATGACCTGGGGTTACCTCGCAGCACTCGACATTGCAGGGAAGAAGTAGATGCCAATCGATCTCGACAAGGCGCTGGGCGCCGAGCTGGAACCCATCGAGTTCTCCTGGACCAGCAGCGACATCCAGCTGTACCACCTGGGCCTCGGCGCGGGCTCCGATCCGATGGATCAGCGTGAGCTGCGCTACCTGGTCGACGACACCCCGCAGGTGCTGCCGACGTTCGGCAATGTCGCGGCCAGCTTCCACATGACCGAGGCACCCAAGGTGCAGTTCCCCGGAATCGACATCGAGCTGTCCAAGGTGCTGCACGCCAGCGAGGCCGTCAGCGTGCCCGGCCCGATCCCGACCAGCGGCACCGCCAAGTCGGTGCAGCGCTTCACCGAGATCTGGGACAAGGGCAAGGCCGCCGTCATCGTCAGCGAATCCACAGTGACCGACGAGTCCGGCAAGGTGCTGTGGACCACCAAGCGGTCGATCTTCGCCCGCGGTGAGGGTGGCTTCGGCGGCGAGCGCGGGCCGGCGACCTCGGCCGAATTGCCCGACCGCGCACCGGATGTCGAGATCTCGTTGCCGACGCTGCCGCAGCAGGCGTTGCTGTACCGCCTGTGCGGTGACCGCAACCCCCTGCACTCCGACCCGGCCTTCGCCGCGGCGGCGGGCTTCGAGCGGCCGATCCTGCACGGGCTGTGCACGTACGGCATCGGCTGCAAGGCCATCGTCGACAACCTCCTCGACGGCGACGTCTCCCAGGTGGCGTCCTACGGTGCCCGGTTCGCCGGCGTCGTGATCCCCGGCGAGACCCTGCAGGCCAACATCTGGAAGGAAGACGGCAAGTTCATCGGCGTGCTGACCGCACCGTCGCGGGACAACGCCGTGGTGCTGTCCGGTGTGGAGCTCGTGCCGGCCTAACTGTCGGCACGTTTCGCCGGTCTACACCCGGCCCTTTTCCGCTTTGTCACGCTGGAGTGGCTGTCGAACCCGACGGCCACTCCAGCGTTGCATTGGGGGGCTTACGCCGTTGGCGGCCGGGCCTTTTGTCACGCTGGAGTGGCGGTGGGCCCCGGCCGCCACTCTGGTGTGACAAAGCGATTGCCCGACGTAGCGCAAGTGCGATAGCACAGATCCGCCACGCCGTCACCTGTCACAGCAGCGCGGCTGTGGACAACGAGTGTCACTCCAGCACCTGTGGATAACCGATGTGACGGATACGCCTTTGCGCTGCACACTTTCTCACCATGGGGGAACCATTCGTCGGCAGTGAGGCCGTCGCCAACGGCCAGCTACGCAAGAGTGCCTTGCGCACGCACTACACCCGGGTGTTCCGAGATGTATACGTCACTCCCGGAACCGAACTCACCCCGCTCATCCGTGCCCGCGCCGGGTGGCTGTGGTCACGTCGACGCGGTATCGTCGCCGGCAACTCGGCGGCCGCGGTTCATGGCGCAAAGTGGGTCTCCCCCGCCTTGCCACTGGAAATGATCCACTCCAACCGCAATCCCCTTGTAGGACTTCGGATTAGAACAGACGCCCTCGAAGAGGACGAGATAGTTCGATTCGAGGATGTGCCGATCACCTCACTGGCGCGCACCGCACTCGACATCGGCTGCTGGTATCCGCGAGACGACGCGGTGGCCGCGCTTGATGCACTTGCCCACGCGACCGACCTCAAATCCGCCGATGTCGACTTGTTGCTCCAGCGATACGCGCGGCGGCGCGGCGTCAAACAGGCCCGCACCGCTTTGGATTTGATGGATGGTGGCGCCCAGTCCCCCAAGGAAACCTGGCTACGGCTGATCCTCATCGACGGGGGCTTGCCACGACCACAAACGCAAATACCGGTATTCGACGGCCCGGGCGACCCATTTGCCTATCTCGACATGGGTTGGGAGGACATCAAAGTCGCGGCCGAGTACGACGGCGAGGAACACCGGGCCAGCAGCTGGCGATATGGCTGGGACCTCAGGAGGGCTGAGCGAATACAGCGGCAAGGCTGGATCAACGTCCGAGTCTCGGCGGGCGAACGTGCGGACAACGTTCTACGTCGCGTCGTCGCGGCACGGGCACAACGACTGTCACGCTAGCGCGACTGTCGAACTCGACTGCCACTCTGGTGTGACTCAGCGGGTGTCTCGGGAGAGCCGAACTCCTCCATTGTCACGCTGGAGTGGCTGTCGGGCTCGAGAGCCACTCCAGCGTGACAAATGAGGCGCGACGCGAACGCAGAGCTACTACATCCGCTTCCAGAGATCGTCCCCGCCGGAATGACGCGGGGTCTCGGGAGCTACCGGAATGGGACCGGGGGCCGGCTGGCTCGGACTCGGCCCGGCGGCAGCCGGTGGCGCCGACGCGGCAGGCGGGGCCGAATGTGTGGCCGGGGGCGCCGAATGCGGAGCCGACGACGCCGCCCCACCGGAGCGGTCGCTCATCTGACTCTCGCGGGCGTCCAGGCCTGCTTCGCGCCGATCCTGTGCGGCATCGCGATCGTTTTGTGCTGTCTCCCGATCGTCCTGCTGCTTGTCCCGCTCGTCGAGCTTGGCCTCGCGCTCTTCCTGCTGCTGTTGCGGGTTCGGCCCGCCGGGACCGCCCGGACCGCCGGGCTGGCCGGCACCAGGCGCGCCGCCGTTCTCGCCACCGCCCTTGGCGCCCTCCATCGCCTTCATCAACGGCTCCATGAGCGAGCCGAACTGACCGCCCATCTGGCCCGCCATCTGTGCAGGCGCACTGGCCATCTGGCCCATCTGCCCCAGCTGGCCCATCATCTGGCCCATCTGGCCAACGCCCTGCCCACCGGATTCGTCGGCCTTCTCGTAGGCGCCCTGAGCGTCAGAAAGCTTGGCGTTGAACATGTTTTCCTTGGCCGACAAGGCCGTCACGTTCGTGGTCAATGATGCCGCCAGGGCCGGCACGATGCCGGCGATGGTCATGCTCATGGCGTCCTCACCGGCCTGGATCGACGGCATCTCCGGCAGTTCCGGCGCCGCGGCGTTCCAGGTGAGTGGAACCTTCATCCCGAGTTCAGACACCGTTGTTACCTCCTGCTCGTCGAGATGGATCACCAATCGTCATAGTCATCATCACCGTCGCCCGTGTCGTGGTCCAGCGGGGCCGGGACGGCCAGCCCGGTGGTAGTCCCGCCGCCGCCTCCGGCACGCTGGCCGCCGCCCATCATGCCCATACCGCCACCCATGCCGCCGCCCGCCGCGTTGGCGGCAGCCACCGGAGCGACGCCGCCGACCACAGCGGCACTGGCGCCTGGGTCGACGGAGACCGGTGCGGTCCCGCCACCGCCGACAAGCTTCGACAACAGCGGGGTCTGGGGGCTACCGCCACCCGAACCACCGGGCAAACCCGCCGCCTTGACCATGCCTGCACCGCTGCTCGGCCCGGATCCGCCGGCCAGTGGGTGGTTCGAGAATGCCGAGAACGGACTGGGCCCGCCGCCGGTGCCCTTGCCGCCCGAGCCCAGCATCTGGGTCAGCTGCTGCAGGGGTTGGGTCAACTGCTGCAGGGGTTGGGAGAGCTGCTGGGGAATCTGGCTGGCCATCTGCGGAATCTGGCCCAGCATCTGGGGCAGCTGACTGATCAGCTGCATCATCGAGTCGGCGCCCTTTTGGGCCGCCTGCTGCGCCTGCGCCGTCGGCGGGGTGCCGACCTGAGGGAGGTTGGCCACCGTGCTGAGACTGTCCGCCATTTCGACGGAGGCGGCCGACACCGTCGCGGTGTTCTGCGCCAAACCCGCCTTGATCCGGCTCTCGATGAGTGCCTGCATATTGCCGAACGGCATCTTCTGCAGCGCTTCGACCTCGGCTTGCACTTCCTGCGCGGCCACGTTCAGTGCGGTCTTGGTCTGCGCCACCGACGCCGCCATTTTCATCAGGGCGGTGCCGATGGCCGTCGCCTGCAAGCCGTTGGCCTCGTGGCCGGCGATCATTGTGGTCGCCTCACCCGATGCCGCCACCGAGCCGGTGCCCGTCCAGCCCTCCCCCAACTTGGAGAGTTGGCTTGTCTGTTCAGGAACGACGGAGCCGCTGATCTTCGTCCCGGTCTTCGTATAGGACGCGGCAGCCGCGGTCAGCTGGTCCTCGTCGATGTTCGGCCAAGCCGGTCCTTGCAACGTCTGCGACCCGTACGGGCTGCTGTCGCGCGGCACTCCCATGCCACGGCCCCCTTCTACGCGTGATGCACATCCGGAGCAAACATTACCGTGCCAATAGGGGGTGCCGATGCACCTTTATCCGAGGATCAATCCGGAGGTCGGAACGCCGGTTCCCGCGGTGACCAGCACATGCTCGACGCCCTCGACCTGGTTGACCGAGGTCCCCCGCAACTGGCGCACCCCCTCGGCGATGCCGTTCATGCCGTGGATGTAGGCCTCACCCAGTTGACCGCCGTGGGTGTTGATCGGCAGCCGGCCGCCGAGCTCGATGGCGCCGCCGGCGATGAAGTCCTTGGCTTCGCCCTTGCCGCAGAACCCGAGCTCTTCGAGCTGGAGCAGCGTGTACGGCGTGAAGTGGTCGTAGAGAATCGCGGTCTGGATGTCGTCGGGTGACAGGCCGCTCTGCTCCCAGAGCTGACGTCCGACCAGGCCCATCTCGGGCAGCCCGAGCTCGTCGCGGTAGTACGAGTACATGGTGAACTGGTCGGTGCCTGCGCCTTGGGCGGCAGCCTCGATGGTCGCCGGCCGGTGCTTGAGATCCTTGGCCCGTTCCGGCGTGGTGACGACGATGGCCACGCCGCCGTCGCTCTCCTGGCAGCAATCCAGCAGTCGCAGCGGTTCGGCGATCCACCGGGAGTTCTGATGATCCTCGATCGTGATCGGCTTGCCGTAGAAGAACGCCTTCGGGTTGTTCGCGGCGTGCTTGCGGTCGGCCACCGACACGGCACCGAAATCCGCACTGGTGGCGCCATATTCGTGCATGTAGCGCTGGGCGATCATGGCCACCGAAGCGGCCGGGGTGCTCAGGCCGTGTGGGTAGGACCAGCTGTACTCCACGCCGCGCGAGTCGGCGTTGACGGTCAGCCCGGTCATCACCTGGCCGAACCGGAACTCCGAGCGCTCATTGAATGCCCGGTACGCCACAACGACTTCCGCGACACCGGTGGCGACGGCGAGGGCGGCCTGCTGAACGGTTGCGGCCGCGGCGCCGCCGCCGTAGCCGATCTGGCTGAAGAACTTCAGGTCTCCGATGCCGGTGGAGCGGGCCACGGCGGTCTCCAGGTTGGAGTCCATCGTGAACGTCACCAAGCCGTCGATGTCGGACGGCTTCAGCCCGGCGTCGTCGAGTGCGTCGAGCACGGCCTCGGCGGCCAGGCGCAACTCACTGCGGCCGGAGTTCTTGGAGAAGTCGGTGGCGCCGATACCGGCGATGGCTGCCTTGCCGGAGAGCATCAGTTGTCCCCCAAAGTGAGTGTGGACGTGGCGATGACGTGGTTGCCAAGGCTGTTGCTGCCCACCACTTTCAGCGTCACCAGGTCGCCCTCGATCGCGGTGACCTCGCCGGTGAAGGTGATGGTGTCGTAGGCGTACCAGGGCACGCCCAGGCGCAGCTTGATCGACTTGACGACCGCGTTCGGACCTGCCCAGTCCGTCACGTACCGACCGACCAACCCGGTGTCGGTGAGGATGTTGACGAAGATGTCCTTGGAACCTTTGGCCTGCGCCTTGTCCCGGTCGTGGTGCACATCCTGATAGTCCCGCGTCGCGATGGCGGTGGACACGATGAACGTCGGGTCGCCGTAGATCTTGAGTTCGGGGAGTGTGGTACCGACTCGAACGTCGGAGACAGTCAGGCTCATGCTTGTGGCTCCCATGCGTACAACGTCCAGGCCGGGCTGATCTCACTGTCCGGGAAATCGATATAGGTTGCGGTGACCGGCATTCCGATCTTCACCTGATCGGCGGCGATCCCGCGCAGCTCGCCCAGCATCCGGACGCCCTCCTCGAGTTCGACGAGAGCGATCACGAACGGCAGGCTGCGGCCCGGCACCTTGGGGGCGTGATGCACCACGTAGCTGAATACCGTGCCCTTGCCCGAGGCCACCACATAGTCGACGGGGGCCTCTCTGTCCTGCCACACCGCGGGCACCGGCGGGTGCTGCAGCGAGCCGTCGGGCCGCTTCTGGATACGTAGTTCGTGTGCGTTGACGCCGTCCCAGAAAAATTTGGTATCCCGCGACGAGGATGGCCGCATCAGCTGGTCCGGGTCGAGATCCTCTGGGATCTCATAGGTTTCGGCGGCATCCGAGACCTCCTGCTTACCAGCAGGCAGGAACTTCATGATCCGCCAGTCCATGTCGGCAACTTCCTCGTCACCGACATGCCAGCGGATCTTCTGATTGATGAAGTAGCCCTCACCCAGTGCGGTCTGCTTGGGGCCGACGATGCCGACGATCTCGGCGCTCATCACCACCTGCTCGCCGGGTTCCAGGTAGCGGTGATAGGTCTGGTCGCAGTTGGTCGCGACGACACCGACATACCCGGCATCGTCGAACATCTTCATCGCCCTGCCCAGCGGATCATCGTCAGACCGGGTGCGCCCCAGGCCCATCATGGTCCAGACCTGAATCATCGCCGGGGGTGCCACGATGCCGGGATGACCGGCGGCCTTGGCGGCTTCCGCGTCGACGTAGATCGGGTTGGTGTCTCCGATCGCGTCGACCCAGTGGTGAATCATGGGCTGATTCACCGGATCCCGAGCCACCGTCGGTTTGCTCGTCCCGGACGCGATGATCTGGTCGATACCGGCCTGCAGATTCACGCTCACCTCAATCCCTCGCTGTTACCGCGGAACCCTCGGCACCCGCAGGCCCGACGCCGCGATCATCTCGCGCATGACCTCGTTGACACCGCCACCGAAGGTGATGACCAGGTTGCGCTTGGCCATCTTGTCCAGCCAGACCAGCAGCTCGGCGGTCTCGGGGTCGGCGGGGTTGCCGTACTTGCCGACGATCTCCTCGGCCAACCGGCTGACTTCCTGGATGCGCTCGGTGGAGAACACCTTGGTGGCAGCCGCGTCGGCCACGGCGATGGTCTCACCGGACGCCGCGACCTGCCAGTTGAGCAACTCGTTGATCCGCCAGATCGACTTGATCTGCCCCAGAAGGCGTTTCACGTCGTCCTGCTCGATCGGCGTGACGCCGTCGGAGCCCGGCTTGGATGCCCAGGCATGCACCTGGTCATAGATACCCGCGACGCGACCAGCCGGGCCCAGGCCGACCCGCTCATGGTTGAGCTGGGTGGTGATGAGCTTCCAGCCGCCATTCTCCTCGCCGACGAGCATGTCGGCAGGCACGTGCACGTCGTTGTAGTACGACGCGTTGGTGTGGTGGGCCCCGTCGGACAGGATGATCGGCGTCCACGAGTAGCCGGGATCCTTGGTGTCGACGATCAGGATCGAGATGCCCTTGTGCTTGGCCGCGGTCGGATCGGTGCGGCAGGCCAGCCAGATGTAGTCGGCGTCGTGGGCGCCGGTGGTCCACATCTTCTGGCCGTTCACGATGTACTCGTCACCGTGCCGGACAGCAGTGGTGCGCAGCGACGCCAGGTCGGTGCCGGCATCAGGCTCGGAGTAGCCGATGGCGAAATGCACGTCACCGGAGAGGATTCCGGGCAGGAACTTCTTCTTCTGCGCCTCGGTGCCCAGCGCCTGCAGGGTCGGGCCCACGGTCTGCAGCGTGACCATCGGCAGCGGGATGTCGGCGCGGTTGGCCTCGTTGATGAAGATCTGCTGCTCGACGGGGCCGAAGCCCAGGCCGCCGTACTCCTTGGGCCAGCCGACACCGAGCTTGCCGTCGCTGCCCATGCGCTTGATCACCGCACGGTAGGCCTCGTTGTGCCGGTCGGACTCCATCGCCGCAGCCTCTTCGGGCGTGATGAGAGTCGAGAAGTATTCCCGCAGTTCGGCTTGCAGCGCGCGCTGCTCGGGCGTCAGGTCGATGAACATTACGCTCCCACCAAATCGAGGCGATGCGACGGACCGCCCAACAGCCGGGTCAGATCCTTGATCGAGGAGTAGTAGCGGTCCATGGGGTAGGTGATGTCCATACCCATACCGCCGTGCAGGTGATGGCAGAGCCGCATGGCCGGCGCGGCCTGCGAGGTGAGCCAATAGCCCAGGATGTTCAGATCCTCGTCGGCGTCAAGGCCCTCGGACAGCCGCCACAGCGCCGAGGTGGACAGCAGATCGATTGTCCGCGAGGCGATGTAGACCTCGGACAGCTGTGCCGCGACGGTCTGGAACGTCGACAGCGGCCGGCCGAACTGCTCACGGGTGGCGACGTAGTCGGCGGTCAGCCGCAGTGCGCCGGCCACCAAGCCGGCGGCGAACGCCCCGGTGACAGCCAGTGCCAGCTGGTTGACGCGGTGCGCGCTCGCGCCGTCGAGCACGTCCGCGGCGTCGACTGCGACATCGGCGAACGTGACCACGTACTCGTCGGAACCGTTGGAGGTCGGGGTCTTGGTGACCGTGACACCGTCAGCCGCCGGGGAGACCACCACCACCGCGTTGTCGGTGGTGACGACCAGCCACTTGGCCGTCTCCGCGTACGGCACACCGATCTTGGTGCCGTTGACCTTGCCGTCGGCGAAGTTCACGGCGGGCCGCTCCGGCAGTGACTGCCCGGGCTCGTTGAGCGCCGCCGAGAGCACCGCGCCCGTCGCGACACCCGCGAGGTACCGGTCCTGCTGGGCGTCGGAAGCCAGGTCGAGCAGCGACACCAGACCCAGACCCACGGTGGCCAGCGCCGGACCGGTGGTGCCGTGGCGGGCGATCTCGGTCAGCGCCGTCGACAGCTCGGGCAGACCGAGGCCGTCACCGCCGAGTCGTTCCGGCACTCCCAGCGCCGCAACCCCACCGGAAACCAGTGCATCCCAGGTGTTGTCGCGTTCCAGAACAGAGGTCACCACATCGGCGACGGCCTGCTGTTCTGGGTTCGGTGTGAAATCCACCCGAATCCTCCTTGATCCGTGGGTAGGTCAGTGAGCTCAGGCCTGCTTTGCCGGCTCGCCGGCGACGGGGCAGGCGCCCGTGTAATCCACCGGCCAATGCTTAATACCATTGAGCCATCCGGACTTCAGCCGCTCGGGGTCCCCGATCGGCTTGAGGTCGGGCATGTGATCGGCGACGGCGTTGAAGATCAGGTTGATCGTCAGGCGGGCCAGGTTGGCGCCGATGCAGTAGTGCGCCCCGGTGCCGCCGAAGCCGACGTGCGGGTTCGGGTCGCGCAGGATGTTGAACGTGAATGGGTCTTCGAACACCGTCTCGTCGAAGTTGGCCGAACGGTAGGACATCACCACACGCTCGCCGGACTTGATCTTGACGCCCGAGATCTCGGTGTCCTCGCTGGCGGTGCGCTGGAAGGCCGACACCGGGGTGGCCCACCGGATGATCTCGTCGACGGCGGTCTTGGGACGTTCCTTCTTGAACAGCTCCCACTGGTCGGGGTTCTGCGAGAAGGCGATCATGCCGTGCGTGATCGAGTTGCGGCTGGTCTCGTTGCCCGCCACCGCCAGCATGATCACGAAGAAGCCGAACTCGTCGTCGGACAGCTTCTCGCCGTCGATGTCGGCCTGGATCAGCTTGGTGACGATGTCGTCGGTCGGGTTCTTGCCGCGCTCTTCGGCCATCTTCATGGCGTAGGTGATGACCTCGAACGAGGACATGGCCGGATCGACGTCGGCGTACTCGGGGTCGTCGCCTGCGGTCATCTCGTTGGACCAGCGGAACAGCTTGTCGCGGTCGTCCTGGGGCACACCGAGCAGCTCGGCGATGGCCTGCAGCGGGAGTTCGCAGGAGACCTGCTCGACGAAGTCACCGGTGTTCGATGCCGCGGCGTTCTTGGCGATGGCCTGCGCGCGGTTGTTGAGCTCCTCCTCGAGGCGCGAGAGCGCGCGGGGGGTGAATCCGCGGGAGATGATCTTGCGCAGCCGGGTGTGGTGCGGGGCGTCCATGTTCAGCAGCACGGCGCGCTGCAGGTCGACGGCCTCACGGGTCATCTCTTGCGGCCAAACCGGGATCGCGCCGTTCATCGCGCTGGAGAACACGTCGCTGCGCAGCGACACGTCCTTGACGTCCTCATGGCGGGTGACCAACCAGTACCCCTTGTCGCCGAAACCTCCGGTGCCGCCGGGTACGTCGACCCAGCGAACCGGTTCGGCCTTGCGGAGCTCGGCGAGCTCCTTGATCGGCAGGCCCTGGAGGTTGCGCTCGGAATCGAGGAAGTCGAAATCCTTGGGGATGTTGGGGCAGCCCATGTGTCTAACTCCTAGTGTCTGTAGCAAGCCGTGCGCGTGGCCGGCAATGCTTGAAACAACGTGGTCTAGTACCAATTGAGACCATTGAAACACGCCTTGACCGCAGATCAAAGGTAGTGATGCATCCGCGCTTGTCAGAGTAATGAAACGTGTTCTAGCCTGGCTCCATGGGTAACCCTGTCATCGTCGAAGCCACCCGCAGCCCCATCGGCAAGCGCAACGGCTGGTTGTCCGGCCTGCACGCCACCGAGCTCCTGGGAGCCGTCCAGAAGGCCCTCATCGAGAAGGCCGGCATTGATGCCGGCAGCGTCGAGCAGCTCATCGGCGGCTGCGTCACGCAGTACGGCGAGCAGGGCAACAACGTCACCCGACAGTCCTGGCTGGTCGCCGGGCTGCCCGAGCACGTCGGTGCCACCACCGTCGACTGCCAGTGTGGCAGCGCGCAGCAGGCCAATCACCTGATCGCGGGCCTGATCGCCACCGGCGCCATCGACATCGGTATCGCCTGCGGCATCGAGGCGATGAGCCGGGTCGGTCTTGGCGCCAACGGCGGCGGTGCCCGTGCCGCGTCGTGGGACATCGACCTGCCCAACCAGTTCGAGGCCGCCGAGCGGATCGCCAAGCGCCGCGGAATCACCCGCGCCGACGTGGACGCCCTGGGACTGGCATCGCAGAACCGCGCCAAGCAGGCCTGGGCCGAGGGGCGTTTCGACCGGGAGATCTCCCCGATCGAGGCGCCGGTCATCGACGAGAACAAGCAGCCGACGGCCGAACTCAACACGGTCAGCCGCGACCAGGGTCTGCGTGACACCACCGCCGAGGGTCTGGCCTCACTCAAGCCGGTGATGGATGGCGGTATCCACACCGCAGGCACGTCGTCGCAGATCTCCGACGGCGCCGCCGCGGTGCTGTGGATGGACGAGGACAAGGCAAAAGCTCTCGGCCTCAAGCCGCGTGCGCGGATCATCGCCCAGGCCAACGTCGGCGCCGAGACCTACTACCACCTCGACGGACCGGTGCAGTCCACGGCGAAGGTCCTCGAGAAGGCCGGCATGAAGCTGGGCGACATCGACCTCGTCGAGATCAACGAGGCATTCGCCTCGGTCGTATTGTCGTGGGCCCAGGTGCACGGTGCCGATATGGACAAGGTCAACGTCAACGGTGGCGCCATCGCCCTCGGTCACCCGGTCGGATCGACCGGCGCCCGCCTCATCACCACGGCGCTGCACGAGTTGGAGCGCTCCGACAAGAGCACCGCGCTGATCACCATGTGCGCCGGTGGCGCGCTGTCCACCGGCACCATCATCGAGCGGATCTGATGACGTTCAGTGACGCCGAGCGCATCGCAGCGGCCCAGGCCTACATCGATGCATTGGTGAGCCATCAGGCGGATGCGGTGCCGTTCACACCGGACTGCATCCGCATCGAGATGGGGTTGAAGACCGGCCGTTCCGGAGATCATCTGCGCCGCAGCCTCAACAACGGCCCGCAGTTCAAGTTGATCGAGAAGACGACGACGCCGGAGTTCAGCGTCGACGGAGACCAGATTCGCGCTCGTTTCGACGTGCTCACGAAGCCGCGCCTGTTCGGCCGGCGGGTGTGCTCACACGTCGACGAGACGTTCCTGATCCCCGCGTCCGACGGAAAGATCCACCACATCCGCGCCTCCCTCACCCCATTCATCAGCCGCTAAGGTCCCCGCATGGCCAACACCCCTCGCCCGCTCAGCCCCAAACAGGTCGAACGCCTCAACGCGAAATCGACCGGTACCGCCATCAAGTGGATGTCGCGCGCTCAGACCTGGATCTTCAAGAAGACCGGCGGGCGGTTCGGCGACAAGTTCCTGCGTGGCGCCGAAGTGGGCATCTTGACCACGATCGGCCGTAAGTCGGGCGAGGAACGGGACAGTCCGTTGCTCTTTCTGCAGGAAGGCAAGCGGATCGTGCTGGTCGCTTCGCAGGGCGGCCGGGCCACCAACCCGATGTGGTACCTGAATCTGGCGGCCAATCCCCGGGTGAAGTTCCAGACCAAACGCGAGACCCTGGACCTCATCGCGCGTGACGCCACCGACGCCGAGCGCGATGCGTACTGGCCCAAGCTGGACGCCATGTATGCCGACTTCGCGAACTACCGTTCCTACACCGATCGCAAGATCCCGATCGTGATCTGCGACCCCGCCTGACCTGACGTTCACCCAAGGCGCCCCCGACCGTGCGGTCGGGGGCGCCTTGCGTTGCCGGGTGACCGGGAGCTGGCCAATTACGCAACTCTCGGTAGCTGAATTGACGGGTGAACAATTCTTTGATTATGTTCTGTGAGCCCGCACACAGTGAACGACAGGTGAGCGGCAGCCCACATTTTCGTGAACCGATGGAGACCCTATGCAACGACCCAACCGCCGCCGGGCTGCCGGTGCCGCCGCGACCACGTTGACTGCGTGCTCACTGTTCGCGGCCGCGACCCTGCCCGCCTCCGCGCTGACCGTGACGTTCATCCGGCACGCCGAGTCGCAGGGCAACGCCTCGGGGTACATCGACACCAGCACTCCCGGGCCGCACCTGACCAACGACGAGGTGAACCAGAACGGTGGCGCGACCGGCGAAGAGCAGGCGCAGGCCTGGGCCGATACGCAGTCCGCCGACGCGTTCGACGCGCTCTACGCCTCGACCATGATCCGCACCCAGGAGACCGCGAAGCCGTTCTCCGACAAGAGCGGGTTGGACGTCACCGTTCTGGGCGCGTACGACCCGGACAATCCGCAACAGAACTCCGGCGTGCAGGAAATCAGTGCCGGCATCTTCGAAGGCCTGCCCGAAGGCGAAGGCATCGGCCGCATCGGCTACATCCTCGCCCCGCTGGCCTGGACCATGGGCCTGCAGTTCGTCCCGATCCCCGGCGGCGAGAACGGCCTGGAGTTCAACGAACGCGTAACCAACGCGCTGGCCCAGGTCGAGTCGGACACCGGAGACACCAACGGCGACGGCGATGTCGACGCCGCGGTGTTCTCGCACGGCGCCACGATCATGATGTGGACGATGATGAACGTCGACAACCCGAACCTGTTGTTGATCGTGCAGCATCCGTTGGACAACACCGACACGGTCGTCGTAGAGAAGAATGACGACGGTAGCTGGACCCTCAAGGAATGGGCCGGCCAAGAAGTCGGTCCCGCCGACTACCCCACCCAGATGTTCGTCAACGTCCGTGATCTCATCGTGGCGCCACAGAAGGCGGTCTACGACATGCGCCTGCCGGTCCTCTCCATGGATCCGGAGGCCATCGTCACCACCGGGGCGCAGGGCCTCCAGAACGTGGCACAGGCCGGGGTCAAGTTCGTGACGGACTCGGTGACCGACACCGTCAACGCCATCACCGGCATCCCGGGTTCACTGGACCAGCGGTCATCGCAGGTGTCCAAGGTCAGCACCCTCAACGCCGCCGCCGACAGCGCTACCCCGGCAACGGGCGATCTCGCCGAAAACGCCAAGACCGCAACCGAAGATGCCAAGACCTCCGTTGAAAAGGTCACCGAGGATGCCGCGTCGACAGTCGAGAAGGTGAGCGAGCCGGTACAGGCCAAGATCGCCAACGCTCGCACCGTCAACGGTGCCACCAAGCTGACCGACGGCAACAAGGCGGAGCCGGGTAAGGCTGCCTCCGCGGTTCGCGAACGGGTCAACCGTGCCGCCGACGATGTGCGCAGTGGGATCGAATCCTCGGCCAAGCAGGCTCGCGAGACCGTCAAGAAACTCACCGGTGCAGATAAGGACAGCAAGGCCGCCAAGTCGGACAACAAGGCGGGCAAGTCAAAGGCCAAAGACGCCGCGTGAAATAAGCAGCAGGACACGGTAATACCAACCGGGTCGGTCCCCCTCCTCGTGCGAGGAGGGGGATTGAGCCGTACCTGCCGTCCCTCAACAGGCCGGTAGCAGAATCACGGTTTCTGTCAACTTTCTTCCCGCACAACGGGATAACTGCTCAATCCCACAGCGAGTGGTCAGACAATTCATCTGGCCGGCCAGCGAACTGTCACCGGCAGGTCACGTGAAATCTGTACAGCCGCAATGGAGGAAGCACATGAACCGCCGCAGAGGTGACGCGCCGGCGTCACGCTATCGAAGTCTCCTAGGGGGTGTCGCCCTGGCCTTCCTCGCATTCTTCCTGGCGATGCCCGTCGCCCATGCCGCCGAGGTCATGCGGGTGACGTTTGTGCGTCACGCACAGTCGGAGGGCAACGCCTCGGGGCTGATCGACACCACGACCCCGGGGCCGGTGCTCACGCCCCTGGGCCAACAGCAGGCCCAGGCCGTCGCCGACAAACTCGGTGACAACAACTATGACGCAATCTATGCCTCGACGATGGTGCGCACTCAGTTGACCGCCGCACCGATGTCGCAGCGCCTGGGCCTCCCGATTCAGGTGCTGCCCGGCCTCCAGGAGATCGAGGCCGGTGTCTTCGAGGGCACGCCGGAGGCGAATGCTGCCAGCGGGTACGGGCTGTATCCGATCGCGTGGGCACTGCCGGGCGCCATCCCGCAGATCCCGTTCGACAAGAGCACGTACATGCCAGGCACCAACCTCAACGGCTACGTCTTCGACGAACGGGTCAGGGGCGCGCTGCAGACCATGTACGACAACGGCGACCGCAACGCCGTGGTGTTCTCGCACGGCGGGACCATCATGTTCTGGACGTTGATGAACGTCAACAACCTCACCGTGATGGAAAAGCTCCAACTACTGCAGACAGCACAGCTGCACAACACCGATTACGTCGTCATCGAGGGCAACAACGAGGACGGTTGGACCCTGGTGAACTGGAACGGCAAGCAGTTCAGCCCTGAACCGACCTTCGAGCACGAGGTGAAACTCCAGTTCCGGACGTTGTCCCGTCAGCTGGCCGCCGCCGCCGATCAGGTCAAGCTGGCCTTCGAGACCGGCGACTTCGTGACCATTGCGACGGCGGTCAACCGCAGCGTGGCAGACGCGTCTTTCTCCATCACCAAGTTCAGCCGGGCGGTCAATGCCGAGATCATCAAGCGGACCACCAAGGCGGTCCCGACCAGCACCGAGAATCTGCAGGAGAAGGTCTCCACCGAAGTGGAGGACATCAAGGCCGCGGTGGAGGTGAGCAAGGAGAGCATCGAGCGCAAGGCCGTCTCCACCCCGGAGTCGTCCTCGGTCACAACCAAACTGGCTGACAAGACGGTCGCCGACAGCGGCGCGAAGTCGAAGCTCAAGACCGCCGTCGACAGCATCGTCAAGCCCCGCGGTGCGACCGACCTGTCCGACGGCAACAAGGCGCTGCCGGGCGTGACGAAGTCGCTCAGCCGTAGCGGCGAGAAGGTTCAGACCGCCGTCAAGGACGCCGCCGATCAGGTGTCGTCGTCGCTGAAGAAGTTCGGCGACACCGTCAAGAAGGCGACCGGACCGGCCAAGAAGGCCGCCGCCAACAGCGACGGTGCCGACAACGACACCGCCAAAAACAAGGACGCTGCCTGACCGGTCGGAATTATCCCGGAAGGTGCCCCAGACCAGTCGGTCTGGGGCACCTTTTTACCCGCATCAATAATACGTCTCAAACATCGAGACATCTGCCCAATACATTGCGTTTGGGCCATACGCTCCTTTCGCTCCACCTGTACACAACGATTGGAGAAACGCAGCAAAATGAGTGTTTTCAGACGCTCGGGCATCCGAGCGACCATTACTGGCATAGGAATGCTTTTCCTGGCATTTCTCCTCGCCATTCCGGCCGCCCACGCCGCGGAAGTCATGCGCATCACGTTCATTCGCCACGGCGAGTCCACCGCGAACGCGGCCGATGTGGCCGACACGTCGGTTCCAGGACCCGTCCTCACCGAGAACGGCCGGAAACAGGCCCGTGACATCGTCAAAGTGCTGGGCGACAACAATTACGACGCGATCTACGCCTCGACGATGGTCCGGACCCAACTCACTGCCGCGCCGATGGCCGAGTATCTAGGACTGCCGATCCAGGTCATTCCCGGCCTTCAGGAAATCGAGGCGGGAATTTACGAAGGCACCCCGGAATCGGACGCCATCAACGGATATCTGCAGGCGCCGCTGAAATGGCTGCAGGGCGACCTGGACGCCCGGATTCCCGGCTCCATCAACGGCCGAGAATTCGACGCCCGCATGGATGGCGCAATCCAGACGATGTACGACAACGGGGACCGGAATGTCGCGGCATTCTCGCACGGCGGCGCGATCATGTTCTGGGTTTTCCTGAATGCAGAAAATGCAGACCCGATGTGGCTGATGACCAACCCGCTGCGAAATACCGGCTACGTGGTGGTCGAAGGCAACCCCGAGGACGGCTGGCGCGTCGTGAACTGGAACGGCACCGAGGTGGGGCCCGAGACACCGTTCCGGGTCGAGGCCCTGCGCCAGGTGCGGACGCTGTCCAGGCAGCTCAATGCCGCGGCTTCGCAGGTGGCAGATGCCTTCGCCACACGGGATCCGGGCACCATCGCCACGGCGATCAATCGGAGCATCGCCGACGCGAGCTTCTCGGTGACCAAATTCAACCGGGCGATCGGCGCCGAGATCATCGACCGGGTGAGCAAGGCAATCCCGAAGAACGAGAACGAGTCCCGCGACGCGGTGACATCGGGCATCGAGAGCGTGCAACGTGTCGGGAATGTCGAGAGCGTGAAGGCGGCCCTGGACAACACCGCCGGCGTGACCGAGCCCGCCGAGGATGCAAAGCCTGTAAAGGTTGCGCAGGGCACGGCAACCGACACCCGGGCAGAATCTGACGCCAAGCCGACGGTGACCAAATTGCAGCCCAAGCTCAATACCCGCTCTGGTGCAACGGATCTCAGCGACGGAAACAAGGCGGTCCCCGGCCTCAAGAAGTCCGTGACCGATTCCCGCGAGCGCGTGCGGGCAGCGGTCGAGGACACCCGCGATCAGATCTCGTCCTCGGTGCGCAACATCAAGGATGCGGTCAAGAAGGCCACAACCAAGCCGAGCGAGAAGGACGCCGCCTAACCCGAGCAGACACAAAACTGGCCCCTTTTCGCGTGAAAAGGGGCCAGTTTGGTGTCTGCTCGCGGGAGAAACCTCGCGGGAGAAACCTAGGCGCCGTAGACCGGAACCGCGGGGCGGGCCTGGGCCAGGAGGTCCTTGACGACCGGGCCGAGCTCGGCGGGATCCCACTTGGCACCCTTGTCGATCTGGGGACCGTGAGCCCAGCCTTCGGCGATACGGATCTTGCCGCCCTCGATCTCGAACATCTTGCCGGTCACGTCTTTTGACTCGACACTGCCCAGCCACACCACCAGCGGAGAGATGTTCTCGGCCGCCATGGCGTCAAAGGCCTGGTCCTGAGTGGCCATCATGTCGGCGAAGACGGTCTCGGTCATCCGCGTGCGCGCCGAGGGGGCGATGCCGTTGACGGTGACTCCGTAGCGACCCATCTCGGCGGCGGCCACCAGGGTCAGCGCGGCAATGCCGGCCTTGGAAGCGCTGTACGTGGCCTGTCCGACACTGCCCTGCAGACCGGCGCCGGAGCTGGTGTTGATGATGCGGGCATCAACCGTCTCACCGGCCTTGGACTTGGCCCGCCAGTACGCGGCGGCGTGCTTCATCGTGGCGAAATGGCCCTTGAGGTGCACGGCGGTGACGGCGTCGAATTCTTCTTCGGTGGCGTTGGCGAACATCCGGTCACGCACGATGCCGGCGTTGTTGACCAGCACGTCGAGGGTGCCGAACGCGTCGACGGCATTCTGGATCAACGCCTCCGCCTGCGCCCAGTCAGCGACGTTGGAGCCGTTGGCGACTGCCTCACCACCGGCGGCGACGATCTCGTCGACCACATTCTGCGCGGCACTGCCACCGCCGGCCGGCGAACCGTCCAGGCCGACCCCGATGTCGTTGACCACGACGCGGGCTCCTTCGGCAGCGAACGCGAGCGCGTGCTCACGCCCGATACCGCCACCGGCACCCGTCACGATGACCACGCGGCCGTCGAGCAATCCCATTGTGATGTCTCCTTTTTCGAGTTACTTGATGTCGGCAGTCGTGGTGGACAGGTAATGCGGCGGCTCCCCGCCACCGTGCACTTCCAACGACGCACCGCTGATATAGGACGCGGCCGCAGACGACAAAAATGCTGTGGCCCAGCCGATATCGGCGGGCTCGGCCAACCGTCCGAGCGGAACATTGCGGGAGATCGCGGCGATGGAGTCGGCGTCACCGTAGAACAGTTCGGACTGCTCGGTCTCAACCATTCCGACCACCACCGAGTTCACCCGCACCTTCGGCGCCCACTCGACGGCCAGCGTCGAGGTGAGGTTGTCGATGCCGGCCTTCGCTGCTCCGTACGCAGCCGTCCCCGGGGTGGGCCGGTGCCCGCTGACGCTCGAGATGTTGACGATCGAACCGCCAGAGTCCTGCTTCTGCATCACCGCATTGGCATGCGTGGCCACCGACAGCGCACCGATCAGGTTGAGTTCGATGATCTTGGTGCTGAACTTCGCCGACGCATCGGCGGCGAGCACGTACGGTGAGCCACCGGCGTTGTTGACGACCACATCCAGGCGCCCGTGCTTCTCGACGATGCTTTCGATGAGCGACTTCACCGAGTCGTCATCCCTGATGTCGCAGCTGTGGAATTCGTAGGGCAGCCCCTCGACCGGACGGCGCGCGCAGGTCACCACGGTGGCGCCCTGACCGGCAAAAACCCCGCTGATTCCAGCGCCAACTCCGCGCACTCCACCGGTCACCAGGACCACCTTGCCGGTCAAACCCAAATCGATGGTGCCGGCTTCTGGCGTAACTGTCACTGTGCTAGCGTACCAAGCAAGTGCTTGCTTAGGTAGCGACCCCTTCAGGAAGTGGATTGATGACGATCACCACCAAGACAGTCGAACCGGGCATCGTCTCGGTCACCGTCAACTACCCGCCCGTCAACGCCATCCCGTCAGCCGGCTGGTTCGAGCTCGGCGATGCCATCACCGCGGCCGGCCGCGATCGCAGCACCCACGTGGTGATCCTGCGGGCCGAAGGCCGTGGCTTCAACGCCGGTGTGGACATCAAGGAAATGCAGAAGACCGAGGGCTTCACCGCGCTCATCGACGCCAACCGTGGCTGCTACCACGCGTTCAAGTCCGTCTACGAGTGCGAGGTCCCCGTCGTCGCCGCCGTCAACGGCTTCTGCGTCGGAGGCGGCATCGGCCTCGTCGGCAACGCCGACGTGATCGTGGCCTCCGACGACGCCAAGTTCGGCCTGCCCGAGGTGGAGCGCGGCGCGCTCGGTGCCGCCACCCACCTGTCCCGCCTGGTCCCCCAGCACCTGATGCGCCGGCTGTTCTTCACCGCCGCAACCATTCCCGCCGAGACCCTGCACCACTTCGGTTCGGTGCACGAGGTGGTCCCGCGGGAGGAACTCGACGAGGCCGCGCTGCGCGTCGCCCGCGACATCGCCAGCAAGGACACCCGGGTGATCCGGGCGGCCAAGGAAGCGCTGAACTTCATCGACGTCCAGCCGGTCAACGCGCGATACCGCATGGAGCAGGGCTTCACCTTCGAGCTCAACCTGTCCGGTGTGTCCGACGAGCACCGCGACGCCTTCGCCGGAACTGACAAGGGGTCAAAATGACAGACAAGCGAACAACTCTCGACGAGGCGGTCGCCTCGATCGAGAGCGGCATGACGATCGGCATCGGCGGCTGGGGTTCACGGCGCAAGCCGATGGCCTTCGTCCGCGCCCTGCTGCGCACCGACGTCAAAGACCTGACCGTGGTGACCTACGGTGGCCCGGACCTCGGTCTGTTGTGCTCGGCCGGCAAGGTCAAGCGCGTCTACTACGGCTTCGTGTCGCTGGACTCACCGCCGTTCTACGACCCGTGGTTCGCCAACGCCCGCACCACCGGTGCGATCGAGGCCCGCGAGATGGACGAGGGCATGCTGCGCTGCGGCCTGCAGGCTGCCGCCCAGCGGCTGCCGTTCCTGCCGATCCGCGCCGGCCTCGGCAGCGACGTCCGCACGTTCTGGGGCGACGAGCTCAAGACGGTGAAGTCGCCGTACCCGACCGACGGCGCCTACGAGGAGCTCATCGCGATGCCCGCGCTGAACCTCGACGCGGCCTTCGTGCACATGAATCTCGGTGATGCCCAGGGCAATGCGGCCTACACCGGTATCGACCCGTACTTCGACGACTTGTTCCTAATGGCAGCTACGCGGCGCATCCTTTCCGTGGAGCGCGTGGTGTCCACCGAGGAACTGGTGAAGGCTGTCCCGACGCAGGCCCTGCTGATCAACCGGATGATGGTCGACTCGGTGGTCGAGGCCCCGAACGGCGCCCACTTCACCACCAACGAGCCCGATTACCGGCGCGACGAGAAGTTCCAGCGCCACTATGCAGAGGCTGCAGGTTCCGACGAGACCTGGGCCGAGTTCGTCAAGACGTATCTGTCGGGTAGCGAGGCCGATTACCAGGCGGCCGTGCGGAAGTTCAAGGAAGCCGCTGCGGACGCGAGGAGCACCGAAAACAAGGAGGCCGCCAAGTGATTGCCGTGACCCGCGCTGAGGTGTGCGCCGTCGCCTGCGCCGAACTGTTCCGCGACGCCGGCGAGATCATGGCCAGCCCCATGACCACCGTCGTCCAGATCGGTGCCCGGCTGGCCCGGCTGACCTTCTCCCCCGACATCGTGCTGACCGACGGTGAGGCCCGGATCCTGGCCGACACCCCGGCGATCGGTGCCCCGTTCACCATCGAGGGCTGGATGCCGTTCAACCGGGTCTTCGAGACCCTGGCCTGGGGCAAGCGCCATGTGGTGATGGGCGCCAACCAGATCGACCGCTACGGCAACCAGAACCTTTCGGCGTTCGGCCCGATCCAGCACCCGACCCGCCAGATGTTCGGCGTCCGCGGTGCACCCGGCAACAGCATCAACCACACCACCAGCTACTTCGTGGGCAACCACTCCAAGCGGGTGTTCTGTGAGTCGGTGGACATCGTCTCCGGAATCGGTTGGGACAAGGTGGATCCAGAGAACCCGGCCTACCGGTTCGCCAACATCTACCGCGTGGTGTCCAACCTGGGTGTATTCGACTTCAACGGCCCCGACCACCAGATGCGCGCGGTGTCGCTGCACCCCGGCGTCGAGGCTCAGCAGGTGGCCGACAACACCTCGTTCGAGGTGCACGGCCTGCAGGAGGCCGAGACCACCCGGCTGGCCACCGACGAGGAGCTCAAGCTGCTGCGTGAGGTCATCGATCCGAAGTCGTTGCGCGACAAAGAGGTCAAGGTCTAGGCAATGGGCAAGCTCAAAACTCCGCTGACCGAGCTGGTCGGTATCGAGCATCCCGTCGTGCAGACCGGAATGGGCTGGGTGGCCGGTGCACGTCTGGTCGCCGCAACCTCCAACGCCGGCGGGCTTGGCATCCTCGCATCGGCGACGATGACGCTCGAGGAACTGCAGACCGCCGTCACCAAGGTCAAGGCCGCGACCGACAAACCCTTCGGCATCAACATGCGTGCCGACGCGGGAGATGCCGGTGCGCGCGTCGACCTCCTGATCCGCGAAGGAGTCAAAGTCGCCTCCTTCGCTCTAGCTCCCAAGCCTGAGCTGATCGCCAAGCTGAAAGACGCCGGGGTCGTGGTGATCCCGTCGGTCGGTGCGGCCAAGCACGCCAAGAAGGTGGCCGGATGGGGCGCCGACGCGGTGATCGTGCAGGGCGGGGAGGGCGGCGGGCATACCGGCCCGGTCGCCACCACGCTGTTGCTGCCCTCGGTGCTCGACGCCGTCAAGGACACCGGCATGCCGGTGATCGCCGCGGGCGGTTTCTTCGACGGCCGCGGCCTGGCCGCCGCGCTGTCCTACGGTGCGGCGGGCGTGGCGATGGGAACCCGGTTCCTGTTGACCTCGGATTCCACCGTGCCCGATGCGGTCAAGCAGCGTTATCTGCAGGCCGCGCTGGACGGCACTGTGGTGTCCACCCGGGTGGACGGCATGCCGCACCGGGTGCTGCGCACCGGTCTGGTGGAGAAGCTGGAGAGCGGTTCGCGGGCACGTGGCTTCGCCGCGGCGGTCGGCAATGCCCAGAAGTTCAAGAAGCTCTCGGGTATGACGTGGCTGTCGATGGTCAAAGACGGTCTGGCCATGCGGCACGGCAAAGAGCTCACCTGGTCGCAGGTGGTGATGGCGGCCAACACCCCGATGCTGCTCAAGGCCGGTCTGGTCGAGGGCAACACCGACGCCGGTGTGCTGGCCTCCGGTCAGGTGGCCGGGATCATCAGCGATCTGCCGTCCTGCGCTGAACTGGTCGAAACGATCGTCGACGAGGCCGTCACGCACCTCAAAGCCGCCGCCGACCTGGTGCAGTAGCTGCTCACCGGAGCAGCGCAGTGCCCAGCCGGCGGCACCGCAGCAACCGGCCTTTTTGTCTTCTCGGCACATACGGCGGCCGATTTTTCGTCCGTTGAGACCATCGCCACAGCCGGACCCACTTCGTAATCTCGGTCACGAACGCAACGCCGACCCCTTTGAGCAGTTGCGAACCAAAGCCGCCTACGAAAGTGAGTCCTGCATGTCTGTCCTCGGCTTCTTCTCCCTGTTCTTCATCGGCCTGTTCCCGGTACTGATCCCGGCCGCCACCTCCACCGCGCGGGCGATCTCGGGCTGGCGCCGTCGCCGTCCGGCCGCTGCTCAGTAGCTGCCGGCACGCGCGGCCCGGCACAGTGGGTGCATGGACATCCGCCTCGTCGAGCATCCGGTGGTCAGGCGGGTCGCCGACGGCCTGCACGCCTTCAACAGCAGGCACCCGTGGAGTCACAACGATCATTTCCACGGTTGGATCCTGGCCAACCTGCCCGCACAGCGCCGGACGGCGATCGACGTCGGGTGCGGGCAGGGCGGTTTGGTGGCACGACTGGCTGCTCAGTTCACCCACGTCATCGGCACAGACGCCGACGCGGCCATGCGTGCCGCTGCGAGCCGACGATGCGCCGGCCTGGCCAACGTCACCATCGACGACAGCCAACTGGGCCAGCTCGTCGACGGAACCGTCGACCTGATCACGATGGTGGCGGTGCTGCACCACCTCGACGCCGAACAGGCGCTGCTGGACGTCAAGAGACTCCTGGCCCCCGGCGGGCGGTTCCTGGTTGTCGGGCTGGCGGCCCCGGCGTCGATCCGGGATACCGCATGGGATTTCGCCTCGGCGGCGACCAACCCGCTCATCGGCTTGATCAAGCATCCACGCCCGGTGTCCGGCGGTGCGGTGGCACCGCCGTTTCCGGTTCGCGATCCGCAGCTCAGCTTCGATCAGCTGCATGCGCTCGTCCAAGGCGTTATGCCGGGCGCCCAGATGCGCCGTCGCCTGGCGTTCCGGCACACCATCAGCTGGACGAATCCCGCCCGTCCCTGACCGTCGATATGTTTGCCGCCTAGGTCACCACGGTCCAACGGCGATCGGGTTCGTCCCGTTGCTTCCCGGCCAGGAAGGCCGCCGGGAAGTCGGTGAACCATCGACGTGTCACGGCCGGAGCGTCCGACGGATGCATTGTTACCGGGGTGAAAAATCATCGCGCCCTGCCCGGGCACGCCCGGTGCGATCCCGATGCTCCCCCAAACTCGGAACCGGCCGAAATTCCTGCCGTAATCGCAGGTGACACCCGCAATTGCGGTGGCCCTCGCCAATCGCTGTATGACTACCGCGTTCCCGCGAAATAACTTGTGCGTTAACGCAATTTCACACCGGTGCGCACCTCCTGGTGCGTTCTTTTGACGCCCTCCGCGACGCCCTTACGCTCAGTATTCAACAGCTGGGAGGGACGGATCGTGGTCGATTCACATGCAGGCGGTACACCACCTGCCGATGCTTTGCTGCGGCTGGGTAGGTACTTCCACCGCGGTGAGATCTCCGACGATCAGCGCACTCTGCACAAGATCGGCGGCCGCTCGGCTGACGAGTTCTATCGGGACCGCTGGGCGCACGACAAGGTCGTGCGATCGACGCACGGCGTCAACTGCACCGGATCGTGCTCTTGGAAGATCTACGTCAAGGACGGCGTGATCACGTGGGAATCACAGCAGACCGACTACCCGTCGGTCGGTGCCGACAAGCCCGAATACGAGCCACGCGGATGCCCGCGCGGTGCCTCGTTCTCGTGGTACACGTATTCGCCTGCGCGCGTTCGTTACCCGTACGTACGCGGCGTGCTGCTCGAGTATTACCGCGAGGCCAAGGAACGCTTGAAGGACCCCGTACTGGCCTGGGCCGACATCGTCGAGGATCCGGAGAAATCGAAGCGGTACAAATCGGCCCGAGGCAAGGGCGGATTCGTCCGCGCCGAATGGTGGGAGGCCGCCGAGATCGCGGCCGCCGCCCATGTCCACACCGTCAAGAAGTACGGGCCGGACCGGGTGGCCGGCTTCTCACCGATCCCGGCGATGTCGATGGTCAGCCACGCCGTGGGAGCCCGGTTCATCTCGCTGCTCGGTGGGTCGATGCTGTCGTTCTATGACTGGTATGCCGACCTGCCGGTGGCGTCGCCGCAGGTGTTCGGGGATCAGACCGACGTACCCGAGTCGGCCGACTGGTTCGATGCGGGCTACCTGATCATGTGGGGCTCCAACGTCCCGGTCACCCGAACCCCGGACGCGCACTACATGACCGAGGCCCGGTACCGCGGCCAGAAGGTGGTCGTGGTGTCACCGGATTACGCCGACAACACCAAGTTCGCCGACGAATGGCTGCCAGCCCGCCCCGGTACCGATGCCGCGCTCGCCATGGCGATGGGCCACGTCATCCTCAAGGAGTTCTTCGTCGAGAAGCAGACGCCGTACTTCACCGAATACGTCAAGAAGTACACCGATCTGCCGTTCCTGGTCACCCTCACCGAACGCGATGGGCGGATGCTCCCCGGAAAGTTCCTCACCGCAGCCGATCTGGGCGGTGAGTATGCCGACACCGAAGCCGCCGAATCGAAAACAGTCCTGCTGGACCAGGCCGGGCGACCCGTGGTGCCGAACGGCTCACTCGGCCACCGGTTCACCGCTTCCGGCGAAGGCCACTGGAACCTGGACCTTCACGGTGTCCACCCCATGCTGACCCTGCTCGGCAACCATGACGACACCGCTGCCGTGGCGCTGCCCCGGTTCGACAGCGACAAGCCCGGCGTCCTGGAACGCGGCGTGCCCACCAAAACCATTGCCGGACACCGCGTGACAACGGTGTTCGACCTGATGATGGCGCAATATGGGGTGGGTCGCGACGGGCTGCCCGGGCAGTGGCCGTCAGGCTACGACGACGCGTCCGAGCCCTACACCCCCGCGTGGCAGGAAGAGATCACCGGCGTTCCCGCCCAGGCCGCCGAGCGCATCGCCCGCGAATTCGCCGACAACGCCGAGCGTTCCAAGGGCCGCTCGATGATCCTCATGGGCGCGGGCACCAACCACTGGTTCCATTCCGACCAGATCTACCGGTCGTTTCTCACGCTGGTCATGCTCACCGGCTGCCAGGGCGTGAACGGCGGCGGCTGGGCGCACTACGTCGGCCAGGAGAAGTGCCGGCCGGTGACCGGTTGGTCCACACTGGCGTTCGGCCTGGACTGGCAGCGGCCCCCACGGCAGATGCAGGGCACGGTGTTCTGGTACCTGGCGACCGATCAATGGCGCTATGACCCGTTTACCTCGGAGGTGATGGCCTCCCCCTTGGCCGAGGGCAAGTTCTCGGGACGCACCGCCGCCGACAACATCGCCCTGGCCAGCCGGCTCGGCTGGATGCCGAGTTACCCCACGTTCAATCGCAATCCGCTGGATCTGGCCGACGAAGCCGCCCGGATGGGCAAGGACGCCGCGGAATACGTGGTGGACGGGCTGAAGTCGGGCCATTTGCAGTTCGCCTGTGAAGACCCTGACGCCCCGGAGAACTTTCCCCGCTGTCTGACGGTATGGCGGTCGAATCTGCTGGGCTCCTCGGCCAAGGGCAACGAATACTTCCTCAAACACCTGCTCGGCACCGACTCCGCAGTCGCCGCCCGCGACGAGGACGGCATTCGGCCCCAAGAGGTTCGCTGGCGCGACGAGGCGCCCGTCGGCAAGCTGGATCTCCTTCTGTCCCTGGATTTCCGCAACACCAGCACGACCCTGTTCTCCGACATCGTGCTGCCCGCGGCCACATGGTACGAGAAGCACGACTTGTCCAGCACCGATATGCACCCGTTCGTGCACGCGTTCTCGCCGGCCATCTCACCGCCGTGGGAGACCAAGACCGATTTCGAGGCGTTCCACCGCATCGCCCGCGGCTTCTCGTGGCTGGCCGAAAAACACCTGGGCAAGCGCAAGGACATTGTGGCGATGCCGCTGCAGCACGACAGCGCCGATGCCACCGCGCAGCCCGGCGGTCACGTGCTGGACTGGAAAGCCGGTGAATGCGAGCCGATTCCGGGCAAGACCATGCCGCGGCTGGTCATTGTGGACCGCGACTACCCGGCGATCGCCGAGAAGATGGCCGCGCTGGGACCAATGGTCGAAACCGTCGGCCTCACCACCAAGGGCGTGACCACCCACCCCGAGGCCGAGGTCGAATATCTGCGCGGCGTCAATGGCGCAGTGGTCAGCGGCGTCGCGGTCGGGCGCCCGTCATTGGCCAAGGACACCCACGCCGCCGAGGCCATCCTCGCGTTGTCCGGCACCACGAACGGTCGGCTGGCCGTCGAAGGCTTCGAAGCGCTGGAACGTCGCACCGGAACCGAGCTGGTCGATCTGGCCAAGGAGAGCGAGGGAAAGCGGATCACGTTCGCCGACACGCAGGCCCGGCCGGTCCCGGTCAACACCTCACCGGAATGGTCCGGTTCGGAGACCGGCGGCCGGCGTTACTCCCCCTTCACGATCAACACCGAGCGGCTCAAGCCGTGGCACACGCTGACCGGGCGTCAGCACTTCTATCTCGACCACGACTGGATGAGTGAGCTCGGCGAGCAGCTGCCCACGTTCCGGCCACCGCTGGACATGACCGCACTGTTCAACGAACCGGCCGTCGGAGACACGAGCGGCGGGATCACCGTGCGGTACCTGACACCGCACTCGAAGTGGTCGATTCACTCTGCCTACCAGGACAACCTGTACATGCTCACCCTGTCCCGCGGTGGTCAGTGCATCTGGATGTCGGACGTGGACGCCGCCAAGATCGGGGTCAAGGACAACGACTGGATCGAGTGCACCAACCGCAACGGCGTGGTGAATGCCCGCGCCATCGTCAGCCACCGCATGCCCGAAGGCCTGGTGTTCATGTACCACGCCCAGGACAAGGCGGTCGACGTGCCGCGCACCGAAAAGAACGGCAAACGCGGCGGCATCCACAACGCGCTGACCCGGATCATGATCAAGCCCACCCATCTGATCGGTGGGTACGCGCAGCAGTCCTTCGCCCTGAACTACCACGGGCCCACCGGAAACCAACGCGATGAAGTCACCACGATTCGTCGACGCTCGCAGGAAGTGGAGTACTAGACGATGACCGGACAAGAAGCTTGCGGAGTGGACCAATGAGGATAATGGCGCAGCTCGCGATGGTGATGAACCTCGACAAGTGCATCGGCTGCCACACCTGCAGCGTCACCTGCAAGCAGGCCTGGACCAACCGCAGCGGTGTGGAATACGTGTGGTTCAACAACGTGGAAACCCGTCCCGGACAAGGGTACCCACGGCAGTACCAGGATCAGGAGAAGTGGAAGGGCGGCTGGACGCTGAACAAGCGCGGCAAGCTCACCCTCAAGTCCGGCTCTCGCTTCAAGCGGTTGCTCAACATCTTCGCCAACCCGGACCTGCCCACGGTGTCGGACTACTACGACCCGTGGACCTACGACTACGAGAACCTGCTGTCGGCGCCGGCCATGGACACCACTCCGGTGGCGCGGCCCAAGTCCTTGATCACCGGGCGGGACACCAAGGTGACCTGGGGCGCCAACTGGGACGACGACCTGGGTGGCGGTCCGGAGCAGGTCGGCCGGGATCCGGTGCTGGCCAAAGTGGCTGAAATCTCGGACAAGGTCAAGCTCGAGTTCGAGCAGACATTCATGTTCTACCTGCCGCGCATCTGCGAGCACTGTCTCAACCCGGCCTGCGCCGCCGCGTGCCCGTCGGGCGCGATCTACAAGCGCTCCGAAGACGGCATCGTGCTGGTCGACCAGGACAAGTGCAGAGGGTGGCGGCAGTGCGTCACCGGATGCCCCTACAAGAAGATCTACTTCAACCACAAGACCGGCAAGGCCGAGAAATGCACGTTCTGTTACCCGCGCGTCGAGGTCGGCATCCCCACGGTGTGTTCGGAGACCTGCGTCGGGCGGCTCCGCTACATCGGTGTGATGCTCTACGACGCCGATGCGGTGCTGGAGGCGGCCTCGGTCAAAGACGACAAGGACCTCTACCCGTCACAGCTCGGGGTGTTCCTCAACCCCCACGATCCGCGCGTCGTCGCCGAAGCCGAACGGGCCGGTATCTCCCCGGAATGGATTGAGGCGGCACAGAATTCGCCGGTGTACCGGCTGATCGTCGACTACCAGGTGGCGCTGCCGCTGCATCCGGAATACCGGACCATGCCGATGGTCTGGTACGTGCCACCCCTGTCTCCGGTGGTGGACATCCTCAAGGAGACCGGTCACGACGGCGAGAACAAGAACAACCTGTTCGGCGCGATCGACACGCTGCGCATCCCGGTCGAGTACCTCGCCGAATTGTTCACCGCCGGTGAGGTCGGCCCGGTCCGGGCGGCGCTGCAACGACTGGCGGCCATGCGCGCCTACATGCGGGCGGCGAACCTCGGTGAGGAGTTCGACGAGACCATCCCGGAATCAGTGCGCTTGAGCGGCAGCGAGATCGAGTCGATGTACCGGCTGCTGGCGATCGCCAAATACCAGGATCGCTACGTCATCCCCACCGGGGCCGGGTCCGACGCCCACCGCCTCGACGCACTGGCCACCGGTTGCAGCCTGGATGGTGACGGCGGGCCGGGGATGACCGCGTTCGACACCATGGTGGACAAGTTCCATCTGACCCACACCAACGATGCTGTCCCGCAGGGCGATCCGTCCCGGGTCAACCTGCTCAACTGGGACGGCCGGAGCACAGACGGGTTGTTGCCGACCACATGAAGTTACTCACCCGCGGCCGCAGAACCGGAACGGGATCTGCCCTGTCCGAACGCCAGCAGCGACTGGTGTGGCGTATGACCGCGCTGCTGCTCGACTATCCGACAGCCGAGACGGCCGGCCTCGTAGACCAACTTGGCGCTGCCACCGCGGAACTGCCGGACGCGGCACGTGCGCCGCTGGCGGAGTTCCTGAACCGGTTCGGCGAGACGGACCCGATGCGGCGTGCGTCGAACTACGTCGAGACGTTCGACATGCAACGGCGCAGCAGCCTGCACCTCACCTACTACGCATACGGCGACACTCGCAAACGCGGAATGGCACTGCTGCGGTTCAAGCACGCCTACCGTCAGGCCGGGATCGCCGACGGGGACCTGGGCAATTCGGAACTGCCGGACTACCTGCCCATGGTGCTCGAGTTCGCGGCGACCGTCGATCATGCCCAAGGCGAACGCTTGCTGGCCGAACATGTCCCGGTGCTCGAACTACTTCGGCTGTCCCTGGAGGACAACGGTTCCTACTACACCGGCCTGTTGGCCGCGATCCTGGTCACGTTGCCCCCGGTCAACAGTGCTGACCGCCGCCGCATCGCGCAGCTCGCCGCCGAGGGGCCGCCCGATGAGGATGTCGGTCTCGATCCGTTCGCGTTGGATCCGATGGCTTCGGGAGGAACTCGCCGATGAGCGCTTGCGCGAAGAGAGAATGCCAATGAGCAACGTGCTGTGGATGACCCTGCCCTACATCGCCTTCACGTCGTTCGTCCTTGGGCACATCTGGCGCTACCGGGCGGATCAGTTCGGTTGGACCACAAGGTCTTCCCAGATCTACGAAAGCCGGCTGCTGCGATTGGGCAGCCCGCTGTTCCATTTCGGCATCCTGGGTGTGCTGGCCGGACACGTCGTGGGCCTGCTGATTCCGCAGTCGTGGACCTCGGCCGTGGGCGTCTCCGAACACGTCTACCACCTGATGTCGGTGAGCATGGGGTCACTGGCCGGCATCGCCGTCATCGCCGGGATAGCCATCCTGCTCTACCGCCGGGTCACCGTACCCGAGGTGCGAACAGCGACCACACTCAACGACAAGGTGATGTACCTGCTTCTGGTCGGGGCGCTGGCGACCGGGATGCTGAACACCCTCACCAACGTGTTCTCCACGTACAACTACCGCGAGACGGTGTCGCCGTGGTTCCGCAGCTTGTTCACCCTGCATCCGGCGCCACAGCTGATGGCCGAATCGCCGTGGACTTTTCAGGCGCATGTACTGATCGTGCTCGCCCTGCTCGGGGTGTGGCCCTACACCCGGCTGGTGCACATGTTCAGCGCACCGATCGGCTATCTGGTACGCCCGTTTGTGATCTACCGCAGCCGCGACCCGCAGAAGACCGGGAAAAACCGCTACGCGAAGGCGTGGGTGACACCGCAAGCGCCGCCTCCACGCAGCCGTTGGGTGTGACGTAACCCGGTAAGCAGACACAGAACTGCCGATTTTCGCGTGAAAAGGGGCAGTTCTGTGTCTGCTCGAGGGAGGAAGTCTCGCGGGAAATCTAGAGGCGCTCGATGATCGTGACGTTGGCGGTGCCGCCGCCCTCACACATGGTCTGCAGGCCGTAGCGGCCGCCGGTGCGCTCGAGGGTGTTGAGCATGGTCGTGAAGAGCTTGGCTCCGGTGGCACCCAGCGGGTGACCCAGTGCGATGGCGCCGCCGCTCGGGTTGACCTTGGCCGGATCGGCCTTGGTCTCCTTGAGCCAGGCCAGCACCACCGGTGCGAAGGCTTCGTTGATCTCGACGGTGTCGATGTCGTCGATCGTCAGGCCGGTCTTCTCCAGCGCGTACTGGGTGGCCGGGATCGGGCCGGTCAGCATCATCACCGGGTCGTCGCCGCGGGCGCTGATGTGGTGGATGCGGGCGCGGGGCTTCAGGTTGTACTTGTTGACCGCTTCCTCCGAAGCCAGCAGCACCGCCGCCGCGCCGTCAGAGATCTGGCTGGCCAGCGCGGCAGTCAGGCGACCACCCTCGACCAAGGGCTTGAGCGAGGCCAGCTTCTCCAGCGTCGACTCACGTGGTCCCTCGTCGACACCGAAGTCACCCACCGGAACGATCTCGTTGTCGAAGTGCCCGTTGCGGATCGCCGCGAACGCCCGCTGGTGGCTGTTGTAGGCGAACTCCTCCATCTCCGCACGGGAGATGTCCCACTTCTCGGCGATCAGCTCCGAGCCACGGAACTGAGAGATCTCCTGATCGCCGTAGCGGTGCAGCCAGTTCTTGGATTCGTTTGTGGGCGAGGTGAATCCGAACTCCTTGCCGACCACCATGGCCGAGGAGATCGGGATCCAGCTCATGTTCTGCATACCGCCGGCGAGGATCAGGTCGGCGGTGCCGGACATGATGGCCTGGGCGCCGAAGGAGATGGCCTGCTGGCTGGAGCCGCACTGCCGGTCGACGGTGACCCCGGGGACGGCTTCGGGATAGCCGGCGGCCAGCCAGGTCAGCCGACCGATGTTTCCGGCCTGGCCACCGATCGCGTCGACGCAACCGACGATCACGTCGTCAACCGCACCCGGGTCGACATCGTTGCGGTCGAAGATGGCGCGGAACGCGTGCACCCCGAGATCGATCGGATGCACCTCGGCCAGCGAGCCGTTCTTCTTTCCGACCGGCGTGCGCACCGCGTCGACGATGTATGCCTCAGGCATTACTGGTCTCCTTTGACAGTGGCGTTCCCGGCGGTGATTCCGCCGAGGACGATGGCGAGGTATTGCCGGCCGACCTCTTCGGCCGAAAGCGGTCCGCCCGGTTGATACCAGCGGACCGAAACCCAGGTGGTGTCGCGAATGAACCGGTACACCAGGTCGACGTCGATGTCCTGCCGGAACGAGCCGTCGGAGATCCCCTGCTGCAGGATGTCCACCCACATCTTGCGCTGTTCGCGGTTGCGCTCGTCGACGAAGCCGAACTGAGGGATCGACGAGAGCCGCTTGGCCTCGTCCTGGTAGATGACGACCTGCGCATGCCGGTGCTCGATCGCCTCGAACGACGTCATGAACAGTCCGGTCAACCGGCCCAACGGCGTGGTCTCGCGGTCGAGGATCTCCTGGTAGCGCGCGAACAGCCAGTCCAGGAAGTCCTTGAGCACTTCCTCGACCATCTGCTCTTTGGACTTGAAGTGGTGGTACAGGCTGCCCGAGAGGATTCCAGCAGAGTCGGCGATGTCGCGGACCGTCGTCGCCTTCAGGCCGCGTTCGGCAAACATCCTCGCGGCAAGATCGAGAAGCTCGTCGCGTCTGCTTGCC
Source organism: Mycobacterium syngnathidarum (assembly GCF_001942625.1). Taxonomy (GTDB): domain Bacteria; phylum Actinomycetota; class Actinomycetes; order Mycobacteriales; family Mycobacteriaceae; genus Mycobacterium; species Mycobacterium syngnathidarum. The sequence goes on along the minus strand of NZ_MLCL01000002.1, from coordinate 63,825 downwards.
GGCTGGGCGGCGGTCTCCGGCTCCATCGACACAGCATAGCAACCAAGCGCTTGCTAGGTCACGTTCGGGCTCGATGCGGCCGCGATGAGAACGACGGTTGCCGCCCCGGCCGCCATCAGAGGGAGCCCGGCTTCGCTTGCACGCAACTTGGGCTCGAGCACAAGAGTCACACCCGCCTCAATGGCACCGGCTTCGCGGCCGGGTGCCGAAGTGCCCGCCTACGAGCGACAACTCAGCGACAGTCGCCACATAGGTCGCATCGACAACTTCCGTCGCAGGCACGATCGATACATGCGTCACTCAGGCCCAATCAGTCGCGTGTGCAACAGATTTCAGGCTGCCCACCTACGCGCGACAGAGTCGCTGGTAAGTGGGCACTGAACCACTGAGGCTGATGTGACCCACGGTACTGGACAGCTGAAAGTGACCAGCGACAATGCGTCGGGCGGCGCAGGTGTTGCCAGTGAGGCGATTGTCGCTCGATTGTCGCTAACAGGCGGGCATGTCAGACATGCCACCCGAAACTGTGACTCGTGTGGCCTCAGGCCCGCTGACTCGAAACCGAGATGACCTCGCCGGTCAGGTAGCTCGAGTAGTCGCTGGCCAGGTAGGCGATCGTGGTGGCGATCTCCCACGGCTCGGCCGCGCGGCCGAACGCCTCATCCGAGGACAGCCGGTCCAGCAGCGCAGCATCGGCCGAGCGCTCCAGGAACTTGTGCCGCGCGATGCTCGGCGACACAGCGTTGATTCGCACCCCGAACTCGACGGCTTCGATTGCGCTGCACCGGGTCAGCGCCATCACACCGGCCTTGGCGGCGGCGTAGTGCGACTGCGAGTGCTGCGCGCGCCAGCCGAGAACACTGGCGTTGTTCACGATCACCCCGCCGTGCTCGACGTCGCGGAAGTACCGCAGGGCGGCGCGGGTGGCCCGCATGACCGAGTTCAGCGTGACGTTGAGGACGCGGTCCCATTCGTCGTCGGTCATGTCGACCAGCGGCGTCTCGCCACCCAGGCCGGCGTTGTTCACCAGAACGTCCAGGCGGCCCATCTTCTCGACCGACCGGGCGATGAGCGCGTCGACCGCCTCAGTGGAGGTGACGTCGCAGACCACGGCCTCGACCCGGCCCAGGCCGAGCTCGGCCAGCTGGTCGCGGGTCTCGTTCAGGCGCCGCTCGTGGTAGTCGGACACCACGACGTCGGCACCCTCGAGCAGGGCGCGGCGTGCGGTGGACGAGCCGATGCCGGTTCCGGCGGCGGCGGTCACCAGGACTACCTTGCCCTTCAGCAGGCCGTGTCCCTCAACCTCGTTCGGAGCAACTGAAAGATCCATCAGCCCTTTGCCTCTCGGGGTAGACCGAGCACCCGCTCGGCGATGATGTTGCGCTGAATTTCGTTGGACCCGCCGTAGATGGTGTCCGAACGCGAGAACAGGTACAGGCGCTGCCACTCGTCGAACTCGCCGTCTTCCAGCGTCAGCCCGGCTGTGCCCTGCACGTCCATGGCGATTTCGCCGAGCTCGCGGTGCCAGTTGGCCCACAACAGCTTCGATACGTTGTCCTGGCCGGGTTGTTCCACGTCCATGGTGGCCAGGGCGTAGGAGCGCATGGCCTGCAGGCCGGTCCAGGACTCGGTCAGCTTTTGGCGGATCAGCGGATCGTCGGCCGCGCCGGTGCGCTTGGCCAGCTCGACCAGGTTGGAGTGCTCACGGGCGTAGCGGATCTGCTGACCCAGCGTGGACACCCCGCGCTCGAAGGTCAGCGTGCCCATCGCCACGCGCCAGCCGTCGCCGGGCTGGCCGACCACCAGCGACGCCTCGGTACGGGCATCGTCGAAGAACACCTCGTTGAACTCGGAGTCCCCGGTCAGCTGGATGATCGGGCGAACCTCGACGCCCGGCTGATCCAGCGGCACCAGGAGATAGGACAGCCCGGCGTGCCGCTTGGAGCCTTTCTCGGTGCGGGCCACCACGAAGCACCACTGCGCCCAGTGGGCCAGCGACGTCCAGACCTTCTGCCCATTAATGACCCATTCGTCGCCGACCAGCTCGGCCGTCGTCGCCACATTGGCCAGGTCGCTGCCGGCATTGGGCTCGGAGTAGCCCTGGCTCCACAGCTCGGTGACGTCGAGGATCTTGGGCAGGAACCGCTGCTGCTGTTCGGGGGTGCCGTACTCGATGAGCGTCGGCCCGAGTAGCTCCTCGCCCAGGTGGTTGACCTTGTCGGGCGCGTTCGCGCGGGCGTACTCCTCATAGAAGGCGACGCGATGCGCGACCGACAGCCCGCGGCCGCCGTGTTCCACCGGCCAGCCGAGGCAGGTGAGTCCCGCCGCGGCCAGATGCTGATTCCACGCCCGTCGCTCTTCGAAGGCTTCGTGTTCACGCCCCGGTCCACCCAGGCCCTTGAGCGCTGCGAATTCGCCAACGAGATTGTCTGCGAGCCACTGCCGGACCTCGGCCCGGAACTCCTGGACCTCTATCACCCCTGTAGGCTAACCTACCAAGCACTTGCTTTGTTAAGGGAGCATCGATGACGAGCGATCGCCGCACCGTGCCAGCGGTGCTGGACCGGGTTGCCGTGGAGTATTCCGACCATGAGGCCCTGGTGACCGCCGGCGAAGCCGGCAATTCAGCCGGAGTCCAGAGGCTGACCTATTCGGAGCTGCGCGCGCACGTACGCCAAGCCGCGGCGGCGATGATCGCTCTCGGCGTCCAACCCGGCGACCGGGTGGCGATCTGGTCGCCGAACACCTGGCACTGGGTGGTGGCCTGCCTGGCCACCCACTACGCCGGTGCCGAGATGGTGCCGCTGAACACCCGCTACACGGCCAGCGAGGCCACCGACATCCTGGCCCGCACCGAGGCCCCGCTGCTGATCGCCGCGGGCGAGTTCCTGGGCTCGGATCGCGCGGCCGAACTGGACCGCGACGCACTGCCCGCCCTGCGCGACATCGTGCGGGTGCCCATCGAAAATGACGATGGAACGTGGGACGAGTTCGTCGCCCGGGGGACCGACCTGGAGGCTGTCGACGCGCGCGCCGCGGCGGTACAGCCCGACGACGTCTCCGACATCCTCTTCACCTCCGGCACCACCGGACGCAGCAAGGGCGTGCGGTGCGCGCACCGCCAGTCCCTCGACGGATCGGCGGCCTGGGCCCAGTGCGGCCAGGTCACGAGCGCCGACCGCTACCTGTGCATCAACCCGTTCTTCCACAACTTCGGCTACAAGGCCGGCATCCTGGCCTGCCTGCAGACTGGCGCCACGCTGTACCCGGTGCTCACGTTCAAACCCGAGCAGGTGCTGAAAACCATTGCCGAACAGCGCATCACCGTGCTCCCCGGGCCGCCGACCATCTTCCAGACCCTCGTGGATCATCCCGGGCGCGCCGACTACGACCTGTCTTCACTGCGCTTCTCGGTGACCGGTGCCGCCGTCGTCCCGGTGGTCCTGATCGAGCGGATGCAATCCGAGCTCGACATCGACATCGTGCTGACCGCCTACGGCCTGACGGAGGCCGCCGGCTTCGGCACCATGTGCAGTGCCGACGACGACGCGGTGACCGTAGCCACGACGTGCGGCCGTCCGATCGCCGATTTCGAACTGCGCCTGGATGATTCGGGCGAAGTTCTGCTACGTGGGCCCAACGTCATGCTCGGCTACCTCGACGATCCCGAGGCCACCGCGGAGGCCATCGACGCCGGCGGCTGGCTGCACACCGGCGACATCGGGACGCTCGACGCGCGGGGCAACCTGACCATCACCGACCGTCTCAAGGACATGTTCATCTGCGGCGGGTTCAACGTGTACCCGGCCGAGATCGAACAGGTGCTGGCCCGGTTGGACGGGGTGGTCGAATCCGCGGTGATCGGCGTTCCCGACGAGCGGCTCGGCGAGGTCGGCAAGGCCTATGTGGTGCTCAAGCCCGGCGTGACGCTCGACGAGGCCGACGTAATAGCCCACACCCGCGAGCATCTGGCGAACTTCAAGGTGCCGCGATCAGTTGAGTTTCTGGATGTGCTGCCGCGAAACCCGGGCGGCAAGGTGATCAAACCGGTGCTGCGCAGCAGAGGGACCCGAGAAGGGGTGCAATGGACCTGACATTCGACGACGAGACCGAGGCCTTTCGGGCCGAGGTCCGCGACTTCCTGGCGGCCAACCGGGAACACTTCCCGACCAAGTCGTACGACACCCTGGAGGGCTTCGAGCAGCACCGTCGCTGGGACAAGGTGCTTTTCGACGCCGGCCTGTCGGTGATCGCCTGGCCCAAAGAGTATGGCGGCCGCGACGCCACGCTGCTGCAGTGGGTGGTGTTCGAGGAGGAGTACTTCCACGCCGGCGCACCCGGGCGGGCCAGCGCCAACGGCACCGCGATGCTGGCGCCGACACTGTTCGCGCACGGCACCGAAGAACAACTGCAGCGGGTACTGCCGAAAATGGCCAGCGGCGAGGAGATCTGGGCACAAGCCTGGTCCGAGCCCGAGTCGGGGAGCGACCTGGCCTCGCTGCGCTCGACGGCCACCAAAGTCGACGGCGGCTGGAAGCTCAACGGGCAGAAGATCTGGAGCTCCCGTGCACCGTTCGGTGAGCGGGGCTTCGGCTTGTTCCGTTCCGACCCGGAGGCGCAGCGCCACAAGGGTCTGACCTACTTCATGTTCGACCTCAAGGCTCCCGGCATCACCGTGCGCCCGATCGCCCAGCTCGGCGGGGACACCGGCTTCGGCGAGATCTTCCTCGACGACGTGTTCGTGCCGGACAACGACGTGATCGGCGCTGTGCACGAAGGCTGGCGCGCGGCGATGAGCACGTCGAGCAACGAACGCGGCATGTCGCTGCGCAGCCCGGCCCGGTTCCTGGCACCTGCGGAACGGCTTGTCGCACAGTGGAAGTCCAACCCGGATCCGGTCTTCACCGATCGAGTCGCCGACACCTGGATCAAGGCCCAGGCCTACCGGCTGCACACCTTCGGCACCGTCACCCGGCTCGCCAACGGTGGCGAGCTGGGCGCGGAGTCCTCGGTGACCAAGGTGTTCTGGTCCGACCTGGACGTCGCCTTGCACCAAACTGCACTGGACATGCAGGGTCCCGACGCCGAACTGGTCGATCACTGGACCGAAGGCCTGCTGTTCGCGCTCGGCGGCCCGATCTACGCCGGCACCAACGAGATCCAACGCAACATCATTGCGGAAAGACTGCTTGGCCTACCGCGCGAATCTGGAGGGAAGCCAAAGTGAATTTCGAGATCGACGAACAGCAACGGGACTTCGCGGCCAGCATCGACGCGGCACTGAGCGCCGCCGATGTCCCGGCTGCGGTGCGAGCCTGGGGCGAGGGCGACACCGGGCCGGGCCGCAAGGTGTGGGCACAGCTGACCGACCTCGGCGTCACGGCGCTGCTGGTGCCGGAGAAGTACGACGGCATCGACGCCAGCCCGGTCGACCTGGTGGTCGCACTGGAGCGGCTGGGTTACTGGGCGGTGCCCGGCCCGGTCACCGAATCCATCGCCGTTGCCCCGATTCTGCTTTCGAACGACGAGCGTTCGGGAGCGCTGGCCTCCGGTGAACTGATCGCCACCGTCGCCATGCCGCCCCAGGCACCACGGGCCGTCAACGCCGACTTCGCCGGACTGACGCTGCTGGCCGCCGACGGCCAGGTCGGCGATGCCACCGCGGGTGCCGCCCACGATTCCGTCGACCCGGCCCGAAAGCTGTTCGACATCACCGCATCCGGCGACACGCAGGCCGCCGATACCGCACGCGCCTACGAGTTCGGTGTCCTGGCCACTGCCGCCCAACTGGTCGGCGCCGGCCAGGCCATGCTGGACCAGTCCGTCGAATACGCCAAGCAGCGCACCCAGTTCGGCCGGATCATCGGCTCGTACCAGGCCATCAAGCACAAGCTCGCCGATGTGCACATCGCCGTCGAGTTGGCCCGCCCGCTGGTGTACGGCGCGGCGCTGTCACTGGGCGAGGGTTCGCCCGATACCGCCCGCGACGTCAGCGCCGCCAAGGTGGCCGCCGCCGATGCCGCGCTGCTGGCCGCCCGCTCGGCGCTGCAGACCCACGGCGCCATCGGGTTCACCCAGGAACACGACTTGTCCCTGTCGCTGCTGCGCGTGCAGGCGTTGCGCAGTGCCTGGGGCGACCCCAACGCACACCGTCGTCGACTGCTGGAGGCCCTGTCGTGAGTGAAGAACGGCAACTGTTGCGCGAAACCGTCGCCGCGCTCGTGGACAAGCATGCCTCCCCCGAGGCGGTCCGCGCCGCGATGGAATCCGAGCGCGGCTACGACGAGAAGCTGTGGGGCCTGCTGTGCGAGCAGGTCGGCGCCGCCGCCCTGGTGGTCCCGGAGGAACTCGGCGGGGCCGGAGGCGAACTCGCCGATGCCGCAGTGGTTCTCGAAGAGCTTGGCAAGGCCCTGGTACCCACTCCCCTGCTGGGCACCACCCTGGCCGAACTCGCCCTGCTGGCCGTGGGCGACCACGAGCCGCTCGAAGGGCTCGCCGAGGGCACAGCCATCGGCACGGTCGCTTTTGACGCCGACTACGTCATCAACGGTGATGTAGCCGATGTCGTCATCGGCACCGACGGCAAGAACCTGGCCCGGTGGACCACGTTCACCGCCACGCCCAAATCGACCATGGACCTCACCCGCCGGCTGTCCGCGCTGATCCCGGGCGACACGACCGTCCTGGGCGCCGACCCCGGCCTGGCCGACACTGCGGCCCTGCTGATGGCCGCCGAGCAGATCGGCGCCGCGTCGCGCTGCCTCGACCTCACCGTCGCCTACACCAAGGACCGGGTGCAGTTCGGCCGCGCGATCGGCAGCTTCCAGGCGCTCAAGCACCGGATGGCCGACCTGTACGTCAAGGTGTCTGCCGCCCGTGCCGTGGTCAATGACGCCATCACCGACCCGTCTCCCACGTCGGCCTCGCTGGCCCGCTACTTCGCCAGCGAGGCGCTGTCCGCGGTAACCGCCGAAGCCATCCAGCTGCACGGCGGTATCGCGATCACCTGGGAGAGCGACATCCAGCTGTACTTCAAGCGTGCCCACGGCAGTGCCCAGCTGCTCGGTCCGCCGCGCGAGCATCTTCGCCGGCTCGAAGCTCAGGTCTTCTAGGCGGCTCGCCGCCGTGGTGTTCTAACGTGGCTTTGATGGACGTCGCACTGCGAGCGGGAATTCCGCCGTTTCACGTCATGGACGTGTGGCTGGCCGCGGCCGAACGCCAGCGCACGCATGGCGACCTGGTCAACCTCTCGGCCGGGCAGCCCAGTGCCGGGGCACCCACGGCGGTGCGGGAGGCCGCCGTCGCCGCGCTGAATCAGGGCTCGCTCGGCTACACCGTTGCGCTCGGCCTCCCTGAGCTGCGCGCCGAGATCGCCGCGTCGTACCGGAAGTATGGCGTGGAGGTCGGTGTCGACGAGGTGGTGCTCACCACCGGATCCTCGGGTGGATTCCTGCTGACCTTCCTGGCCTGTTTCGACGTCGGCGACCGGGTGGCGATCGCCAGCCCGGGTTATCCCTGCTACCGCAACATCCTCAGCGCGCTGGGCTGTGAGGTGGTCGAGATCCCCTGCGGCCCCGAGACCCGGTTCCAGCCGACTGTCGCCATGCTCGACGCGCTGGATCCCCCGGTGGCCGGCGTGATCGTCGCCAGCCCGGCCAACCCGACCGGCACCGTCATCCCGCCCGCCGAGCTGGCCGCGATCGCGCGCTGGTGCGACACCGCGGGCGTGCGGCTGATCAACGACGAGGTCTACCACGGCCTGGTCTACCCCGGCGCCCCCGAAACCAGCTGCGCCTGGGAGACCTCGCGGAATGCCGTGGTGGTCAACAGCTTCTCGAAGTATTTCGCGATGACCGGATGGCGGCTGGGCTGGCTGCTGGTGCCCACCGGGTTGCAGCGCGCGGTGGACCGGCTCACCGGAAACTTCACCATCTGCCCGCCCGCGTTGGCCCAGCACGCCGCGGTGGCCGCGTTCACCCCGGAATCCCTTGCCGAGGCCGACGGACTGCTGTCGCATTACGCCGACAACCGCACGCTGCTGCTCGACGGGCTGCGCGGCATCGGCATCGACCGGCTGGCTCCGACCGACGGCGCTTTCTACGTGTACGCCGATGTCAGCCAGTACACGGATGACTCATTGGCCTGGTGCTCGAAGCTGTTGGCCGAAACCGGTGTGGCCATCGCACCCGGCATCGACTTCGACACCGTGCGCGGAAACTCCTATGTGCGGCTGTCGTTCGCCGGGCCGACCACTGACATCGAAGAGGCGTTGCGCCGCATCGGTTCCTGGTTGCAGTAGATCGACTCTGCAGCCTGGGTGTTGCGCACTCGTCGCCCTTTTACGCCCTGAGCGCAGAGTCAGCGGCTTGGCCGCTGCGAGGCGTACCAGTCCAGCAGATCCGGGTTGTCTACGGCGCTGCGCTCGACCACTTTGGCCGCGTCAGCCCCCTGGAACAGCTTCTTGATCGGGACTTCGAGCTTCTTGCCCGTGCGGGTGTGGGGTATGCCCGGCGCGACAAGAATGTCGTCGGGCACGTGCCGCGGCGACACTTCGGTGCGGATGGTCTGAATGATCTTGTCCCGCACCGAGTCCGTGAGTTCAACGCCCTCGGCCGGCACCACGAACAACGGCATCCAGTATCCGCCGTCGGGCTGTTCGGCCCCGATCACCAGCGCCTCGGCGACCTCGGGCAATCGCTCCACCGACTGGTAGATGTCGGCACTGCCCATGCGTATTCCGTTGCGGTTCAGTGTGGAGTCCGACCGGCCGTGCACGACGATGCTGTCGTGGTCGGTGATGGTGATCCAGTCACCGTGCCGCCAGACTCCCGGAAACATCTCGAAGTAGGCCGCCCGGTACCGGGATCCGTCAGCGTCGTTCCAAAACGCGATGGGCATCGAGGGCAACGGCTTGGTGATCACCAGCTCGCCGACCTCGCCGCGCACCGGCTTGCCGCTTTCATCCCAGGCGTCGACCGCCGCCCCGAGATAACGGGTGGACAGCTCGCCCGGCCACACCGGCACGGTCGGCGCACCGCCGATGAACGCCGACACCACATCGGTGCCACCACTGAGTGACGACACCTGCACCCGTTCGCCGACGTTGTCGCGCAACCACAGCGCCGATGACGGCGGCAGCGAAGAACCGGTGATACCAACGGTTTTCAGTGCGGACAGGTCGTGTTCTTCACGGGGCACGGCACCGGCCTTGGCGCAGGCCAGCACATAGCCCGGGCTGGTACCCAGCACGGTCGCATGGACGGTCGCCGCGATGTGCCACAGGGCATCGGCCGTCGGATAGGTGGGGCTGCCCTCGTAACAGACGATGGTAGCCCCGACCAGCAGGCCGGCCACCTGGAAGTTCCACATCATCCAGCTGGGGCTGGTGTACCAGAAGAACGTGTCGTCGGGACCGATGTCCGACTGCAGCGACACTGCCTTGAGGTGTTCGAGCAGCACCCCGCCGTGGCCGTGCATGATCCCTTTGGGCAGGCCGGTGGTTCCCGACGAGTACAGCACCCACAGTGGGTGGGCGAAATCGACCAGTGTGGTGGTCAATTCGGCCCTGCCGGCCGTCGCGGACTCCCAGTCCAGCCAGTCCTCCCGGGCGCCCCCCAAACGCGACACCAGCACCGAGGCCTTCAGCGTGGGCAGGCCGTCGCGCACCGCGGCGATGTCGGCGCTCTTGTCGTGGGCCTTGCCGCCGAAGTGGTATCCGTCGGCAGTCACCAACACGGTGGGCTCCAACTGGCCGAGCCGGTCCAGGGCCGCCTTGGCGGTGTAGTCCTGCCCGCAGGCACTCCAGATCGCACCGAGGCTCGCGGTGGCCAGAAACGCGATGATGGCCTCGGCGATGTTGGGCAGGTAGCCGACGACCCGATCGCCCGGCTGCACCCCGAGTGACCGCAATGTGTGCGCGAAAGCACCGGTACGGCGCAGCAATTCAGCCCAGGACAGCTCGGTGATCGCGCCGCCTTCGGCCACGTTGAGGATCGCCGGACGATCGGTCCTGGCCTGACGGGCCACCTGGTCGACGTAGTTCAGCCGGGCACCGGGAAACCACTGCACACCCGGCATCTCATCGCCGACGAGCACCTGCTCCGGCCGCTCACCCAGGTCGAAGTAATCCCAGACTGCGCCCCAGAACGCCGCCGGATCATCGACCGACCACTGCCACAAGCTCCGATAGTCGGCAGCGCTGACCCCGAGGCCCGACTCGACGAACCGGGCGAAGTCGGTAACCCGGGCGGCCTCGATGCCTTCCGGCGTCGGCTCCCACTGAGCAGTTGTCGTCATCGTGCGCTCCACCCACCATCCATCGTGTACGACGCCCCGGTCACCATCCGGGCGCCCGGCGACGCCAGCCAACCTACCAACGCGCCGACCTCTTCCGGTTCCACCAGTTGCTTGACCGCGCTCTCCTTCAGCAGCACCTCAGTCAGTACGTCCTGCTCGGGAATGCCGTGGATACGGGCCTGGTCGGCGATCTGCTTGGTGACCAGTGGCGTCCGTACATAGCCCGGGTTGACGCAGTTGCTGGTCACCCCGTGGGCCCCGCCCTCCAGCGCGGTCACCTTCGACAGACCCTCCAGCGCATGCTTGGCGGTGACGTAGCCAGACTTGAACTCCGAGGCGCGCAGGCCGTGCACCGACGAGATGTTGACGACGCGACCGAACCCCTGGGCGTACATGTGCGGCAGTGCGGCGCGGATCAACAGAAACGGCACCTCGACCATCAACGCCAGCAGCATTCGGAACCGCTCGGGCGGGAACTCCTGAATCGGGTGGATGCTCTGCACCCCGGCGTTGTTGACCAGGATGTCGCAGTCCAACGTCAGCGTCTCCAGCGCCGACACATCGAGAAGGTCGACCGCCCAAGGCTTTCCGCCGATATCTCTGGCGACGGCTTCGGCCCCGGCTCCATCGATGTCGGCCACCGTGACCACGGCCCCGCGGGACGCGAGTTCGCGGGCGCACGCCGCTCCGATCCCGCTCGCCGCCCCGGTGACCAGCGCGGTGCGGCCGGCCAGATCACTCATACCGCGGCTCGTTGCAGGTCGGCGGCATCGATCTCGGCCAGGTCCGCGCCCTTGGTCTCGCGGGTGAACGCCAACGCGATCAACGTCACCAACGCGGCTGCCGCCAGATACAACGCGATCGGCACCGAGGAGGAGTAGGTCTTCAACAACCACACTGCGATGATCGGGGCCAGTGATCCAGCGGCTATCGAGGTGACCTGATAGCCAAGGGAGACACCGGAATAGCGCATCCGGGTCGGGAACATCTCGGACATCAGTGCGGGCTGCGGCGCGTACATCAGGGCATGGATCACCAGCCCCAGCGTGATGGCCGCGATCACCGGAAGGTACTGGCCACTGTCCATCATCGGGTAGGCGAAGAAGCCCCAGCAGGCCGCGCCGACGGCACCCACGAAGTACACCGGGCGACGGCCGTACCGGTCCGACAGCGCCCCGACCGTCGGGATGGCCACCAGGTGCACCGTGTGCGCGATGAGCAGCCACCAGAGGATGTCGCTGGTGTCGGAGTGCACGTGCTCCTTGAGATAGGTGATCGAGAACGTGACCACCAGGTAATACATGATGTTCTCGCCGAACCGCAGACCCATCGCGGTGAACACCCCGCGCGGGTAACGCTTGAGCACCTCGATCGCGCTGAACGAGCTGGCTTTGATCTGTTCGGCCTCCTGTTGGGCCGCAACGAAAATCGGCGCGTCGGTGACCTTGGTGCGGATGTAGTAGCCGATCAACACCACCACCGCCGACAGCCAGAACGCCACGCGCCAACCCCAGGACAGGAACGCGTCAGCGGTGAGCAGCCCGTTGAGCAGCAGCAGCACCACAGTGGCCAGCATGTTGCCCACCGGAACGCCGGCCTGTGGCCAGCTGGCCCAGAAGCCACGCGAGTGGTTCGGGCTGTGCTCGGCCACCAACAGCACCGCGCCACCCCACTCGCCGCCGACGGCGAAGCCCTGCAGGAATCGCAGGAACACCAGCAGCATGGGAGCCAGGTAGCCGATCTGACCGTAGGTCGGCAGGCAGCCCATCAAGAACGTGGCCAGGCCGACGAGGATCAGGCTGAACTGCAGCAACTTCTTGCGGCCGAACTTGTCGCCGTAGTGACCGAACACGATGCCGCCGAGCGGGCGGGCCAGGAAGCCGATGGCGTACGTGCCGAAGGCGGCCATGATGGCGTCCAGATCGTTGCCGCCCTGCGGGAAGAACAACTTGTTGAAGACCAGCGTGGCGGCGGTTCCGTAGAGGAAGAACTCGTACCACTCGACCACCGTGCCTGCCATCGAGGCGGCGACGACGCGGCGCAGACCGGTCGTGTTGGGCGCGTTCATCCGGCTCCTTATGACTTGGACCATCCTTCAAGGGCACTGTGACGCCCCTGACAGCATTCGTGAGTATTCATGCACGCCCAACCGTCCGCAATGGGTAAAACCGCACCGGCAGTCTGCAAAAATGCACAAATGGACGGTGCGCAAACGCCCGGGCGTCCCAGCGCGGACGATCTCCTCGTTCTCCTGGCCGTCGGCCGTTCCGGCCGCTACACCGCCGCGGCCGACGAACTCGGCATCAACCACACCACGATCTCGCGGCGCATCGCCGCACTGGAGCAGGCCCTCGGCGGCCGGGTACTGACCCGGGCCGGCGGGGGATGGGAACTGACCGAGCTCGGCCGCGAAGCACTGGCAGCTGCCGAAGCCGTCGAGTCCGCGGTGTCGACCCTCGGCAGCACCGGCACCCGGCAACTCGAAGGCGTGGTGCGGGTCTCCGCGACGGACGGCTTCAGTGCCTACATCGCCGCACCCGCAGCGGCCCACGTACAGCGTCGTCACCCACGACTGGCGGTCGAGATCGTCACCGCCACCCGGCGCGCGTCCCAACAGCGTTCGAGCCTGGACCTCGAGATCGTCGTAGGCACGCCCCAGGTGAGGCGAGCCGAGGCCATCCGCCTCGGTGACTATTGCCTCGGCCTCTACGGCGCCCGCGACTACCTCGCCGAGCACGGCACCCCGTCCGACATCGGGGATCTGGCGCGCTTTCCGCTGGTCTACTTCATCGACTCGATGCTGCAGGTGGACGACCTCGACATGGCGACCAGTTTCGCGCCGGCCATGCGCGAATCAGTGACCTCCACCAACGTCTTCGTCCATGTCGAGGCCACCCGCGCCGCGGCCGGACTGGGCCTGTTGCCCTGCTTCATGGCCGACCGGCATGAGGACCTGGTCCGGGTACTGCCCGCAGAACTGACCGTTCAACTGAGCTACTGGCTGGTGGCGCGGGCCGAGACGCTACGGCGCCCGGTGGTGGCCGCGGTGGTCGAAGCGATCCACGACAGGATGGCCGACCAGCAGGACGTGCTGTTGGGCACGGACGCATCATGATGCATATGCCTGATGCTATGATGCAATGGTGCGCACCACTGTCAACATCGACGACGCTCTGCTGGCCGAGGCCAAGGTTGTGGCGGCCCGCACGTCGCGTTCCCTCGGCTCTGTGGTCGAGGATGCACTGCGCGAGATGTTGAGTCGCGTCGCCGGCGAGACCGCAGCACCCGAGTTCCGATTGCCGACACACGGAAGCGGCGGCCTGCGCCCGGGCGTCGACCTCGACGACAAGGAAGCACTCGCCGAACTGTTGGGCGACAATGCTTCTCCCTGACGTCAACGTTCTGATCTACGCCATTCGCCAGGACAGCGTCGACCATGAAAAGTACGCCGCATGGTTTTCGGGCGCGCTCAACGCGGACGAGCCCGTCGGCCTCAGCGACCTGGTGCTGTCCGGCGTGATCCGACTGTTGACCAACCACCGGGTCTTCCGGGAGCCCAGTTCGACCTCCCAGGCGCTCGACGCGTGCCGGGCGATCCGATCGGCACCGGCGGCAGTGCCCATTCGTCCCGGGCCCCGCCACTGGGCCATCTTCGACTCGCTGTGCACCGACACCGGAGCAAAAGCCAACGCCGTGCCTGATGCGTACCACGCCGCGCTTGCCATCGAAAACAGCGCGACCTGGATCACCACCGATCGAGCATTCGCGCGATTTCCCGGATTGCGCTGGCGACCACCATTCGACTGACGTTGACTGGCAGGCATGCCATTCAACGACCACGACCGCGGGCGGGCCTACTACCGGCACTGGGCCGCACCCCAGCCCCGCGCCGCCGTCATCTTCCTGCATGGGTTCGGTGAGCACACCGGCGTCTACCACCGCTACGGCTTCGCCCTCAACGCCGCGGGGATCGACCTGTGGGCGGTCGATCAGTTCGGCCACGGCCTGACCCCGGGCACCCGGGGCGACTTCGGCAGTATCGAAGACAGCTCATCACTGGCCGAATCCCTGACCGGCCTAGCCGAGCACGAAACCCCAGGTATTCCGCTGGTTGCACAGGGACATTCATTCGGTTCGGTTGTCACCCTGTTCCGGCTACTTCACGAACCCGACCGGTACCGGGCCGGCATCATCTCGGGCGCCCCGCTGGTCCCGATCCCCGAAATGCTCGACAGGAACACCGAATTGGAGCTGGACCCGAACTGGCTGTCTTCCGACCCGTTCTACCTCGACGCCCTGGAGAACGACCCGTTGGCCTTCGTCGACGCCGACGGGACCGCGCTCACCCGTGAGCTGGACCGGGCCTGGGATCGATTCGGTGCCGAGCTTCCCAAGCTCACGACGCCCACCTTGGCCCTGCACGGCGCGGCCGACGTGATCGCCCCGGCCGGTGCCGTGAAGGCCTACGCCGAACAGATAGAACCGTTGCAGTTCAAGGAGTTTCCGGGTGGGCGTCACGACATCCTCAACGAGTCGGTGCACCGCGAGGTGGCCGCGGACATCGTCGAGTTCATCGACGCTCACCTTGGCTAACGACGCGCCTCGTACCCCGCGCTGAGCCAGTAGATGGTGCGGTCGAGGCTGGGCAGGATCTCGGTGATGGCGATCTCGCCCGCGGTGAACCGGCCGACCAAACCGAAAACCAGGCTCATCAAGATGTTGTCGAGATCGTGCACAAACTCCTCGTCGATCCCGGCCAGGATGGACAGGCCGGCGGGAACCACCGCGTCGAGACCACGCCGCTCCAGGCGGTCACCACCGGGCGCCGCCCTGGCCCGTGAGTAGGCCCTGAGCATGTCGGGGTGCTTCTCCCACGGTTCGAAGATGGTGCGGAACAGTCGCATCAGCGCCTCGTACAGCGTCTCCCCCGGCTCGCGCGTCTGGCCCGCCACTCCGGAGTACCGGTTCTCGGTCATCCAGGTGTCGAGCGCAGCCAGGATCAATGCATCGCGCGTGGAATACCGCTTGTAAATGGTGGCCAGTGAGGTCTGGGCCCGACGCGCCACCTCACGCAACTGCACCGCCTCGTAGCCCTCGGTTTCGAGGAGCTCGACGACGATGTCGAGGATCCGATCACGCTCTTCTGCCACTGTTGAGAACACCCTTGCCGCCGGAGAGTAACCACGTTACCGTACCGCTGTAACACGGTTACAGCCATTCGGCGAAGTGAGGATCAATGGGAAATCTGGACGGAAAAGTCGCCTTCATCACCGGGGTAGCCCGAGGCCAGGGACGAAGTCACGCGGTGGCACTGGCAGGTGACGGCGCGGACATCATCGGCGTGGACATCTGCGCCGACATCCCATCGAACGGCTACCCGATGGCCAGCCGCGAGGAACTCGACGAGACGGTCGCCCTCGTCGAGGCGGCGGGCGGCAAGATGGTGGCCGCGGTCGCCGATGTCCGAGACTTCCACGAACTGAAAGCCGCACTCGACGCGGGCGTCGAACGGTTCAGGCGGCTCGACATCGTGCTCGCCAACGCGGGCATCGCCACGATGGCCTTCCGCGAGCTGACCATCGAAGAAGACCTCGAGATGTGGACCGACGTGCTCGACGTCAACCTCGTCGGCTCCTTCCATACCGCCAAGGCCGCGATCCCCCACCTGATCGAAGGCGGCCGCGGCGGGTCGATCGTCTTCACCTCCTCCACCGCCGGGCTACGCGGGTTCGGTGGACTGCAGGGCGGCGGCCTTGGTTACGCGGCGTCCAAACACGGCATCGTCGGGCTCATGCGTACGCTGGCCAATGCCCTTGCCCCACACAGCATCCGGGTCACCACGGTGCACCCCACCGCGGTCAACACCATGATGGCGGTCAACCCGGCGATGACGGCATTCCTGGAGAACTACCCCGACGGTGGTCCACATCTGCAGAACCCGATGCCGGTGTCGCTGCTGGAACCGCAGGACATCACCGCGGCCATCAGCTATCTGGTCTCCGATGCCGCCAAGTACGTCACCGGGGTCACCCTCCCCGTCGACGCCGGCTTCACGAACAAACTCTGATGGGACGCGTCACCGGCAAGCGCGTGCTGATCACCGGCGCAGCACGCGGAATGGGTCGAAGCCACGCCGTACGCCTGGCCGAGGAAGGCGCCGACGTCATCCTCGTCGACATCTGCGAGTCGCTGCCAGAGGTGGAATACCCGCTGGCCACCCGCGAGGATCTGGACGAAACTGCCCGCCAGGTGCGGGAACTCGGCCGGAAGGCACTGACATACGTGGTCGACGTGCGCGACGGTGCGGCACTGAGCTCCGCGGTGGCCGAGGGCGTGGCAAAGCTCGGCGGCCTGGAGGCTTCGATCGCCAACGCCGGAGTGCTGACCGCGGGCACCTGGGATACCACCACCGCGGAGCAATGGCGCACCGTCGTCGATGTCAACCTGATCGGCACCTGGAACACCTGCGCGGCCGCGCTGCCCCACCTGGTGGGACGCGGCGGCAGCCTGATCAACGTCAGTTCGGTGGCGGGGATCAAGGGCTCACCTCTGCACACGCCGTACACGGCATCCAAACACGGTGTGGTGGGCCTCAGCCGTGCCCTGGCCAATGAGCTTGCCGCGGTGAATGTTCGGGTCAACACGGTGCACCCCACCGGTGTCGCCACGGGGCTCCGGCCCGACACGTTGCACACCTTGATCCACGAGTCTCGTCAAGACCTGGGGCCGATTTTCCAGAACGCACTGCCGATCCAGATGACCGACGCGCGGGACATCAGCAACGCGGTGCTGTTCCTTATCTCCGACGAGGCCCGGCACGTCACCGGGCTGGAATTCAAGATCGACGCGGGGGCGACGGTCCGATGACAGCCTCCGATACCCGGACCGAGCGAGGCAGACGCGAGTTCGCCGAGGTGATGACATTCGAGGCACCTCCGGATGATTCCCCGGCAACCACCAATCTCATCGACTTCGTGTTCGCCGAAGTGTGGCCGCGCACCGCGTTGAGCCGCCGGGATCGACGATTCGTCACGCTGCCGTGCGTCGCGGCGGCCGACGCCGAAGGGCCCTTGCGCGATCACGTCTATGCCGCGCTGAACAGCGGCGACGTATCCATCGTCGAAATGCGGGAAACTGTCCTGCATTTCGCGGTGTACGCCGGCTGGCCCAAGGCCTCGCGGTTCAACATCGTGGTCGACGAGCAGTGGGACCGCATTCACCGCGAACGGGGATTGACACCACCCCCACCGGAACCACTGCTGCCGATGCCCACGCCCAGCGATCCCGAGGAACGGCTGGTCTGCGGCGAGCAGTCCTTCCGGGACATCAACTGCATACCGTTCGCCCCGACCCGCGACAATCCGTACTCCGGGGCCGGCATCCTCAATTTCGTGTTCGGGGAGATGTGGCTGCGGCCCGGACTCGGCATGAAGGAGCGTCGCCTGGTGACGGTGGCCTGCGTGGCGTTCCAGGACGCGCCGCTGCCGATCCTCAGCCACGTCTATGCCGCACTCAAGAGCCGCGACGTCTCATTCGAGGAAATGGACGAGCTGGCACTTCATTTCGCGGCCTACTACGGATGGCCCAAGGCCGCGAACCTCAACCAGGTGATCGGCGAGCAGAAGCAGCGAGTGCTTGACGAGTGGAAAGCCGAGGCATGAAGGTCGAGCACATCTATCCGGCCACCGGCCGGCCGAACGGGACCGTGACGCTGGCCGGTCCGACCGAGATCGACGAAGCAGTCCAAACGGCCGCGAAGGCGCAGCGTGAATGGGTCTCACTGACAGTCGACCGGCGCCGGGACCTGCTGATCGGCCTGGCCGACGTGGTGCACGAGCACCTCGGAGAGCTCGCAAAGCTGAACGTGGACGATTACGCGGTGCCGATCTCTTTCGCGGGCACCGCAATGCTTCTTGAACGGTTCCTCCGGCATTTCGCGGGCTATGCCGACAAGCCACACGGGGTGACCACTCCGGTCAACGGATCCTTTGACATCAACCTCGTCGAGCGTGAGCCGTACGGCGTCGTCGGCGTCATCACTCCGTGGAACGGCGCCCTCGTGGTTACGGGATCATGCGTCGCACCGGCACTGGCCGCCGGCAACGCCGTCGTCCTCAAGCCCTCCGAGCTCGCGCCGTTCGCGGCGCTGCGCTTCGGCGAGCTGTGCCTCGAGGCCGGACTACCCGAGGGGCTGGTCACCGTCGTCCCCGCCGACGCCAAGGGCGGCGATGCGTTGGTGCGTCATCCCGGGATCGGCAAGATCGCCTTCACCGGCGGCGGCGCCACCGCACGCAAGGTATTGCAGGCCGCCGCAACGAATCTCACGCCGGTGGTCACCGAGTTGGGTGGCAAATCGGCCAACCTCATCTTCGCCGACGCCGACCTTGACCTGGCCGCGTCCCTGTCGGCGCATCAGGGCCCGCTCATGCAATCCGGGCAGAGCTGCGCTTGCGCGAGCCGGCTACTGGTCCACGACGCGGTGTACGACGAATTCGTTCAGAAGTTCCTCGACGTGGTCGGCACGGCACGCATCGGCGACCCGATGGATCCGGCGACCACGTTCGGGCCGGTGATCAGCCAGGCCGCGGCCGACCGGATCCTGACCGCGGTCGACACTGCCGTTTCCGGCGGTGCAGGTGAATTGTTGTTGGGCGGCAGGCGGATCGGCGGGCAGCTCGCCGAGGGCTACTACATCGAGCCCACCGTGTTCGGCGGTGTGGACAACGCCTCGGAACTCGCGCAGCTGGAAACCTTCGGGCCGGTGGTCTCGGTGATGAGATTCCGTGACGAGGACGAGGCCGTGCGGATCGCCAACGACACCCCCTTCGGATTGAACGCGTTCGTCCAGACGACGGACCTCAACCGCGCTCATCGGGTGGCCCGGCGACTCGAATCCGGATCCGTGTGGATCAACCAGTTCAGCGACATCTCACCGCAAGGTCCGTACGGCGGTTACAAACAGAGCGGCGCGGGGCGCACCGGCGGCATCGAGGGCCTCAACGAGTTCCAGCAGGTGAAGAACATCCGGATCGCAGTGCGCTGATTTTCCTGCCGCGAGCAATAGCTCCTATGTCAAGCCGCCACTGATTGTGGCGGCTTGACATAGGAGCTATTGTTCGGC
Organism: Mycobacterium syngnathidarum; assembly: GCF_001942625.1. Taxonomy (GTDB): domain Bacteria; phylum Actinomycetota; class Actinomycetes; order Mycobacteriales; family Mycobacteriaceae; genus Mycobacterium; species Mycobacterium syngnathidarum. The sequence continues at coordinate 44,408 of NZ_MLCL01000002.1, read as the reverse complement.
CGAGTGTTATCCGGCCGGGGTGAAGGTGATGTTCAGTTCGGTCAGCCCCCGGAGCAGGAACGTCGGCTCATAGGTGTAGTTGCGCCGCCCAGCCGGACCGTGTGCGGATTCATCGATTCCGATGTCCCGCATGCGGTCCAGCAGCCGGCGGACGGTGATCTGCCCTTCTACGCGGGCCAGCGGGGCCCCCGCGCAGGTGTGGATGCCGCGGCCGAACGCGATGTGTTCGCGGACGTTCTTGCGATCCGGACGGAACTCGTGCGGATCGTCGAATTTGCGTGGGTCACGGTTGGCCGCACCCAGGCAGAGCATGACGATGGTCCCGGCTTTCAGACGCACGCCACCGAGGGTGGTGGTCTTGCGGACCAGCCGGAAGTCGACCTTCGTCGGAGAATGCATCCGCAGTGCTTCCTCGATGAAAGTCGGTATACCGTCTGGGTTTTCGCGCGATTTCTGCTGATACTCGGGGTGGTCGCCCAACACCTGCACCGCGGCGGTGAGCAGCTTGGTAACAGTCTCCTGGCCGGCAGCAAACAGGAATGTCGCCGGCTTGACCACCTCCAACAGCTCAGGGGTCGAGCCGTCGGGATAGGTGGCGGTGGCCATACCGGAGAGCACGTCCCCGCGGGGCTCGCGCCGGCGTTCGGCGAGGTAGCCGGCGAACTTGTCGTCCAGGTACTGCAGGGGGTCCAGTCCTACCGGCTCGCCGTCGAGTGCACCGACGCGGTTGCCGTCCGGCCGCTCGGCACCCAGTGCGGCAAGGAATTCCGGGCGGTCCTCCTGCGGAACACCCAGCAGGTCGATGATCGCCGAGGTGGCAAACGGCTTGGCGTACTCGGAGAGGAACTCGCACTTTCCGTTGTCGATGAATCGATCGAGCTGGCGATCGACCAGCTGCCACATGTAGTCCTCGTTCTCCTTGAGCCGCCGCGGCGTGAGCAGCTTGCTCAGCAATGAGCGGGCCCGCTCATGTTGCGGTGGGTCCATCACCACCATGTGCTCGTGGATGGGGAACAAGTGGCGGTGAGCCTCGATCTGCTCCGTGATGTCGTCGCCCTCGGGCTCGAAGGGCAGCGGTGGGAACAGCCCGCCGATCGCGTTGACGGCCGAGAACGAGCCATGGTCTTTGAAGGCCGCCATGACCTCCTGGTAGCCCGTCACCGCCACCACGCCGTGGTGCGGTTCAGCGAACACCGGCCCATTGCTGCGCAGGTATTCGTAGTACTCGTAAGGATCTTGGGCAACAGCCGGGTCGGCGAAGTAGTCGACTGAGGCGAGATCGGTCATGGCTCACTGGCCTTTCGTGCTGGTGTTGAGCAGGCTGATCGCCTGGCGCGGACAGGCGTCGACGGCGGATTTGACGTTGTCCCAGGTACCTTGATCCCACTGCCCGTCCACCGGGGCAGCGCCGGCCACCTCGTCGTCGGACAGGTCGAATACCTCAGGGGCAAGTTGGATGCACAGTGCATGGCCTTCGCACAGGCCGGCGTCCACCTGGACCCGGGCCGCGCTGATGTCTTCGGGCATCTGTTTCCTCAGTTCCAAATTTGATCAGTCGATCAAACCGTTAGGATGGCTCATGCTTACCACCCCCGGCATTCGTCGGTCAAGGTTCCCGGCTGGTGCGAAATACATGTTGCCGGGCAATGACTTTGGGGAGCTGCACTGATGGCGGCGGCACGTGCGGCGAAGGAAAAGGACGCGGGCACCCGCAAGCGTCTGATCGAGGCGACCGCCCAGGTCATCCGCGACGAGGGCTACGCTGCGGCCACCACCCGCCGCATCGCTGCCGTCGCCGGTGTGCGCTCGGCGCTGGTCTACTACTACTTCGACACCCTCGACGACCTCTACATCGCGGTACTGCGCAGTGGCGGCGACGCCGCCCTGGCCCGGCTGCGCGAGGCCATCACCAGCGAGGATCCGCTGCGGGCCCTCTGGCTGATCAACTCCGATTCGCGGGTGACCGGCCTCAACACCGAGTTCATGGCGCTGGCCAATCACCGCAAGGCGATCGGCGTGGAACTCAAGGCCTACTCCGAACGGGTCCGCGACATCGAGGCGACCGCCATGGCCGGAGTGCTGCGCGCCCACGGTGTGGACATGGAGGAGTTCCCGCCCGTGGTGATGTCGATGCTGCTGACCCAGTCCGCCCGCAGCCTGTGCAACGAAGAGGCGGTCGGCGTGACCGACGGCCACGCCGAATTCCGCGCCTTCGTCGAACGGTTCCTGCGCCGCTTCGGCAGCGAGGCGACCGCTACTTGAGCATGCTGCCCGCATCGACCGTGACCGGCAGCCCGGTGATGTAGCGGGCCTCGTCGGAGGCCAGGAACAGCACCGCATTGCTGATGTCGACGGGCTCGACCCAGCCGACCGGAAGCACGTGCATGAGCTGGGCGACCACCGCCATGTCGTCGGGACCCGGGTTCTCCAGATCCGGACGGAACAACTTCATCGTGCCCTCGTTCATGAACATCGGGGTGTTGACGTTCGTCGGGCACACCGAGTTCACCCGGATCGAGTGCTGCCCCAACTCCACCGCGAAACTGCGCATCAGGCCGATCACACCGTGCTTGGCCGCGATGTAGTGGCCGGTATGCGGGTAGGCCTTCAGGCCACCGACCGAGCTGGTCAAGACGATCGAGCCACCCCGGCCGCCGGAAAGAATATGGGGGACCGCGGCTTTCACGGTCTTCCAGACCCCGGAAAGGTTGACGCCGATCATGTCGTCCCAGTCGGACTCCTTGGTCTCGTGCAGGACGTCGCCGCCGTTGCCGATGCCGGCATTGGCCACCACGATGTCGAGCCGTCCGAGCTGCTCGACACCGCTGTCGACGGCCTCCTTGAGCGCGGCGAAGTCACGCACGTCCAGCTCGGCCGTAACGATCCGGCGATCCAGCCCTTTGACCAGGTCCGCCGTCTCGGCCAGATCGTCCGGGGTCGACGCCGGGATCGCACTGGTGTCGGTGATCGGGCCGCAGACGTCGACGGCGATGATGTCGGCACCTTCTTGAGCCAATCGCAGCGCATGGCTGCGCCCCTGCCCGCGTGCCGCCCCGGTGACGAGAGCAACCTTGCCCTCAACTCTGCCTACCATAGCCACCCTCTCGATTAATATTGATCGGTCGATCAAACCGTCACATTTCAAAGGTCAGTTGTCAATGACTTTTTTGATCAGTTGGTCAGCATCGAGGGCCGCCGACAGCAGGGCTGAACATACGAAACTGGGCCCCACCCAGACGGATGGGGCCCAGCTACATACCGCGCTAGTTGTTACGAGTCAGAGCCCGAGCTCTTCTTGGAGTCACTGGAACCCTTCGACTTGTCGGCTCCGCCGGCCTTGGTCTTGGCCGGCTTGGCCTTTGCCGTGGCCGCCTTGGATTCCTTGGCCTCCTTGGCCTGCTTGGCCTTGGCCTCCTTGGCCTGCTTGGCCTCGCTGATCTTGGCCTTGATCCGGTCGGCGACCTTCGTCTTGCCCTTGGTCTCGGCAGCAACCGACTTGGGGGCCGTCGGTGCGGTGGCGGAATCGGCGGCAGCCTCCTCCGTTGCGGCCGGAACAGCATCGGCAACCGGCGTCTCAACCTTCACAGCCTCGACCGCCGGGGTTTCGACCTTCGGAGTCTCGACGGCCGGGGTTTCAGCAGCCGGGGTTTCGACCTTCGGCGACTCGACGGCAGGTGTCTCAGCCTTCGGCGCCTCGACGGCCGGTGCCGCTTCCTTGACCGACTCGACGGCCGATTCGGTCGAGGCGGCCTTGGGAGTAACCGCGGAAACCAGCTGGGCAGAGACGCTCGTCGGCACCGCCGACGGAGCGGCGACCTCCGGGGTGTTGTCGATGGCATCGGCGAGGCTCTTGGGGATGTTGACCAGCAGGTTCTGCAGCAGACCAGCGACGACCCGCGAGCCGCCCTGCTCGCCGGGCTCGGCCCAGGTGAGCAGCGCCGGCCATTCCGTGTAGCCACCGGCGCCCGACTCATCGGGGTCGGCATAGTCGAATCCGTTGAGCGCCGCATTGACGAGGATGCCCGGCGTGTTCACCACGGCGTTGAAGGCACCCTCCATATCTCCGGTGGACACGCTGGTGCTGATCGCCTCGGCAACGCGTGCAAGCTCGAATGCCGGGCCACTGACCATCGCGAAGCCACCCTGGAAGAGAGCACTCACGACGACGCTGGAGGTAAAGGTCGCGGCGACCAGGTTCGTGAAGTTCTGGGCGATCTGCTCTGGGATCCCGACCATGTACTCGGTCCCGTTGCGCGGGATGCCCGAGAGGATGAACCCAGGAGCGATCAACGGACCAAAGGCGCCCTGGAACGCGTACAGCATTGAGGCGTTGAACAACTCGTACGCGCCGGCCACGTCGCCGTTCTGGAGCGCGGCCTGCGCCGCATCCAACTTGATCTTGCCGTTGCGACCGTCGTACCAGTTCTGCAGGGAGGTGGGGATGGCCTCGAACGCCGCACCGAACTTCTCGGCGTAGCCCAGCTGGTTCTCCATCACCTGGCTCAGCAACGGTGCTGGGTTGGCGGCAACGGCTCCGCCCAGAGACTGGAGGTTGTCGAACGTTGCTTCGAACAACGACCCGTAGACATCGACCGGAGACGCGGTCGCGTCCATCGTCGCGGTCAGGTCGTAGGCAAGTGACTTTGCCTGCTGGATGACCGTGTTGTTCTGAGCGACCGGGGTCACCGCGATGGCGCTGGCGCTCATCATGGCGACGCCGGCGAGAAGGAACTTGTCCCTCCGACTGGCCGCCGGAGCGGCACCGGAGGAGGCAAGAGCAGGTTGGGGCACGAAATCTCCTGAAACTGATAGTTGACTGAGGAACGACCAAAAATTAGCTTAGCTTTCCCTAAATATCAATAGGTATGCCTAACCTGACTTTCGTCTAGGTAAATATGTGCTGAGCGCACGAACTGGGCCCCCTCCGTGAGGAGGGGGCCCATTTCGCGTCAGCTGTGAAAGGTCAGAGCCAGGTGTCGGACGTCGTTGCTGTGAGGAACGCGTCCAGGTCGTCGCGCCACTGCGCCGGGGTGTTCTTGTCCGGCTCGATACCGGTGTACTCGCCGCGGTAGAACAGCAGCGGCCGGGGCTTGCGTTTGGGCACCTCCGACAGCGAATGCACCGAACCGAACACCACGAAGTGGTCGCCGCCGTCGTGCACCGAGTGCACATTGCAATCGATGTGAGCGAGGCTGCCGTCGAGGACCGGAGAACCGAGTTCTGAAGGGCTCCAATCGATTCCGGCGAATTTGTCCGGCGCCTTGGAGCCGAACTGCGCGGACACATGCTGCTGCTTCTCGTGCAGCATGTTCACACAGAACTTCCCGCTGGCCTCGATGGCCTGCCACGCCCGTGACTGCTTGGTGGGGCAGAACAACACCAGCGGCGGGTCGAGCGAGAGCGCGGCAAACGACTGACAGGCAAAGCCGATCGGCACGTCGTCGTGCAGTGTCGTGATGACCGTGACGCCAGTACAGAACTGGCCGAGCACATTTCGGAACGTACGCGGGTCAATCGGCTGAGCCTGTGTCATCTGAACGCCTGCGTTACTTGAATCCGACGGAGAAGTCGTGGCCCCAGAGGCTGATGCCCACGCTCTCGCGGGCGATCCAGCTCTCGTCCTCGACTTCCAATCCTTCACAACCGAATTCCATGTCGAACCCACCGGGGGTCTTCATGTAGAACGACAGCATCTTGTCGTTGATGTGCCGGCCGAGCGTGGCCGACATCTTGACCTTCCGGCGGTCGGCGCGGTCCAGGCACAGGCCGACGTCGTCGGAGTTCTCCACCTCGACCATCAGGTGCACGATGCCCGTCGGGTTGGGCATCGGCATGAAGGCCAGCGCGTGGTGCCGCGGATTGCAGCCGTAGAAGCGCAGCCAGACCGGATCGCCGTCGGCCGGGCGGCCCGCGAGCTGCGGGGGCAGGCTCATCGAGTCGCGCAGCCGGAAGCCGAGCACGTCCTGGTAGAACGCCTGAGCTGCGGCGTCGTCGTCACAGGTCAGCACCACATGCCCCAGACCCTGCTCGGCGGTGACGAACTTGTGGCCATACGGGCTGACGAACCTGCGGCCCAGGTACTGCGCACCGTAGAACGCCTCGAGCACGTTGCCGGACGGATCGGAGAAGCGGATCAGGCCCTCGACCCGGCGCTCGCGGATCTCGTCGCGGGTGCCTTCGACGAAATCGACACCCGCCTTGGACAAGGTCTCCCGCAGGTTCTGCAGGGCGGCAGCGTCGGCAACCTCCCAGCCGGAGATCAGCAACCGGTCCTGTTCGCCGGGCACGATCACCAGGCGGGCCGCGAAGTCGTCCATCCTCAGGTAGAGCGCGCCGGGGATGGCACCGTCCCCCTCGACCATGCCCAGAACCTTCAGCCCGAACTCGCGCCAGGCCGCCACATCGGTGGCCTCGATGCGCATATAGCCGAGTGCCTTGATGCTCATCTGCTAACTCCCAAGGAAATCGATGGTGAGCTTGTTGAACTCGTCGAACTTCTCGACCTGAGCCCAGTGTCCACATTGCCCGAAGACGTGCAGCTGCACCCGCGGAATCTGCTTCACCGCGACCAGCGCGCCGTCGAGCGGATTGACCCGGTCCTCGCGGCCCCAGATCAGCAGCACCGGCTGGCGCAGTTTGTAGACCTCGCGCCACATCATGCCGAGTTCGAAGTCCGCACCGGCGAACGACTTGCCCATCGCCCGGGTGGCGGCCAGCGACTCCGGCGTGCTGGCAATCGCGAACCGCTCGTCGACCAGCTCCGGGGTGACCAGCTTCTGGTCGAACACCATGATCCGGATGAAGGCTTCGAGGTTCTCGCGCGTCGGCTCGACGTTGAACTTGGCCAGCGCCTTGACGCCCTCGGTCGGGTCGGGCGCGAACAGGTTGACGCTGAGGCCACCGGGGCCCATCAGCACCAGCTTGCCCGCCCGGTCCGGGTAGTCCAGCGCGAAGCGCACCGCGGTGCCGCCACCGAGCGAGTTGCCCAGCAGCGGGATCCGGCCCTGCAGACCGAGGTGATCGAACAGTCCGAGCAGCGCCTTGGCGCTGTAGCGGTTGTACTGCTCGTGCTCGGTGTGCTTGTCGGAGAACCCGTAGCCGGGCTGGTCGACCGCCAGCACGTGGTAGTGCTCGGCCAGCACCGCGATGTTGCGGCCGAAGTTCGACCAGCTGGACGCACCGGGCCCGCCGCCGTGCAACAGCACGATGGTCTGCGCGTTGGGATCGCCCGCCTCGTGGTAGTGCAGCCGCATGTCATCTCTGACCTGGGCGTACCGGGAGGTGGATTCGAACGTGATCTCCTGAGTGGCAGTCATGTATCAGACCATCGTGTCGGCCGGAGGCAGGCCGAACTCGTTGTTGCCGAAGATCAGGTAGGCGCGCTCGGGATCGTTTGCGGCGTGCACCCGGCCGGCGTGCGCGTCACGCCAGAACCGTTGCACCGGAGCGTCATTGGACAGCGCGGTGGCACCCGATGCCTCGAAGAGCCGGTCGATCGAGGCGATGGCGCGGCCGGTGGCACGGACCTGATCGCGACGGGCGCGGGCCCGCAGCTCGAACGGGATCTCCTCGCCGGCCACCAGCAGTGCGTACTCGTCGGCGACGTTGCCCGACAGCTGGCGCCAGGCGGCGTCGATGTCGCTGGCCGCCTCGGCGATGCGGATCTTGGCGAACGGATCGTCCTTGGCCTTCTCGCCGGCGAACGCCGCGCGTACCCGCTTGCCCTGGTGCTCGACGTGGGCGTCGTAGGCACCGTAGGCCATGCCCACGATCGGGGCCGAGATGGTAGTGGGATGAATTGTGCCCCAAGGCATCTTGTACACCGGAGCGGTGTTGGTCTCATACCCGCCGGCGGTGCCGTCGTTCATCGCCTTGTAGGACAGGAAGCGGTGCTTGGGCACGAACACGTCCTTGACCACGACCGTGTTGCTGCCGGTGCCGCGCAGGCCGACCACATTCCAGACGTCGTCGATCTGGTAGTCCGTCCGCGGGATCAGGAAGCTGCCGAAGTCGACAGGGCGGCCGTCCTTGATGACCGGGCCACCGAGGAAGGCCCAGGTGGCGTGATCGCAACCCGACGACCAGTTCCAGGCGCCGTTGACGATGTAGCCGTCGCCGGCCTCGGTCACGGTGCCTGCACCCATCGGGGCGTAGGAGGAGGAGATCCGAACCGAGGTGTCCTCACCCCAGACGTCCTGCTGAGCCTGCTGATCGAACAGCGCGAGGTGCCAGTTGTGCACGCCGATGATGCCGGCCACCCATCCGGTGGAACCGCAGGCGCTGGCCAGTCGCCGGACGGCCTCGTAGAAGACCGTCGGGTCGCACTGCAGGCCACCCCACTGCTCGGGCTGCAGCAGCTTGAAGAAACCGACGTCCTCCAGCGCCTTCACGTTCGCGTCGGGCAACTTGCGCAGATCCTCGGTCTCCTGAGCGCGCTCACGCAGCGTCGGCAGCAGTTCATCGATGCCGGCCAGAACCGCCTGCACGTCACGCTGTTCAATGGATGTCACGGAAATGCCTCCCAAGATTCGGACTGCGATGAGCGCGAGCTGACCGCCTAGACAGAGATTAGAACACGTTACGATTTGTGTCGAGTAGCGCCTTGTAATGGTGGGCTGGACCAGGGCAAGTACGTTTTTGTAACATGTTCTAGTTATGAGTGAAGAAAGGGTCCAGCCGTGACTGATGAGCCACTGGGCAGCCATGTGCTCGAACTGCAGGTGAGCGCGGTCATCGAGGAGACGGCCGACGCGCGGTCCCTGGTGTTCTGTGTGCCTGATGGGCCAGGAGATCCGGTCATCCCTTCCGAGAGACTCCGCTACTCCCCGGGCCAGTTCCTGACCCTGCGGGTACCCAGCGAGCGAACCGGCTCGGTGGCCCGCTGCTACTCGCTGTCCAGTTCCCCGGTGACCGACGATCGGCTGACCGTCACGGTCAAGCGAACCGCCGACGGCTACGCGTCAAACTGGTTGTGCGACAACGCCCACGCCGGGATGAAGATGCACGTGCTGGCCCCGTCGGGCAATTTCGTGCCAAAGGATCTCGACACCGACTTCCTGCTTCTGGCCGCGGGCAGCGGCATCACGCCGATGATGGCGATCTGCAAGTCCGCCCTCGCTCAGGGCAGCGGCAACGTCGTCCTCGTCTACGCCAACCGCGACGAGAACTCGGTCATCTTCGGCGCCACCCTGCGCGAGCTGGCCGCCAAATACCCCGACCGGTTCACCGTCGTGCACTGGCTGGAGACCGTGCAGGGGTTGCCGAGCCCCGCGGCGCTGGCCGGCGTCGTCGCGCCCTACGCCTCGCGCGAGGCGTTCATCTGCGGACCCGGGCCGTTCATGGCGGCAGCCGAGCAGGCACTGCAGCAGGCCGGCGCCGCCGACGAGCGCATCCACATCGAGGTGTTCAAGTCGCTGGACTCCGACCCGTTCGCCGCGGTGGTCATCGAGGAAGATGACAGCGATCAGGGGCCGGCCACCGCGGTGGTCACCCTTGACGGCACCACTCACGAGGTCCGCTGGCCGCGTTCGGCCACACTGCTCGACGTCCTGCTGGACAAGGGCCTGGATGCGCCGTTCTCCTGCCGAGAAGGCCACTGCGGTGCGTGCGCGGTGCTCAAGAAGTCCGGCGACGTCGAGATGAAGATCAACGACGTGCTGGAACCCTCCGACCTCGACGAGGGCCTGATCCTGGGATGCCAGGCCACACCGGTGTCAGATTCTGTCGAAGTCACCTACGACGAGTAACGAGCGGATACCTTTCTTGACGATGACGATCAACAGGCTCTCCGCAGCGAGCGCGGCAGCAGTGCTGACCGCGGCAGCGCTGGCGTTTCCCGCGTCGGCCTCCGCGGCCGCAAACTCGTCGGTCACCTCGATCCCCAGCCCACAGGGCGACATCGAGATGCACGTCAGCGCGGACTGCGCAGGCACGCAGTGCACGTTCAACACGCAAGCCAACCTGCTCACGCCGAGCGGCCCCATCGGATTCCCTGGTGACGCGTGGGCACGTCAGACCATCACCCTGCGCAGCTCGAACAAGGACACCTGGCAGGAGGCCTCCTACAGCGCCCCGGCCGGCATGCCGCGAGAAATCAAGGGATCCAACCACGACAACGTGCTGTCGAAGCTGTACCGCTCGGTCAACAAAGTGGAGATCTCGGCGACGTACTTCGGTGGCGGGCCGATCGAACGCTTCCGCATCGAGGGCGTGTCAACCCCGACCGAGTGGCGGACCGGTCAGCCGAACACCAAGGACGACTTCATCATCTGCTCAGTCATCCAGGTGGTGTTCGGGGGGGTCAACCTGACCACGCCCACGGCCTGCACCACGACGCGCTTCTGACATGTGCTTGTCCACGAGCTTGCGCCACCGGCGGTGCCGGTAGGCGTAGATGCCGCGGGCAAGCGCTGCCACCGCTGGGGTGAGCCGGCCTGCGTCGATCTCGACGGTGTCGCTGTAGCGGCACGACCGATCGGTGACCGGTTCGACGTGCAACGTGTGGTCCCAGGACCGCAGCACCCCGCCGTACTCGTGAGTGCGGATGGTGCGGGTGGTGTCGTCGACCTCGAGGACCTCGATGGTGTGCCGGTAGGCCGGGATGACGTGAAAGGCCATCAGCCAACCCGTTCCGCTGTCCCCGGCCCCGAACGGTTCGGTGCGCCCGGCCAGGGCCGGCACCCCGAACAGGCCCCGGCAGACGTAGAGAAACGTCGGGACCTGCTGCATGGCCTGCCACACTCGTCCGGTGTCGGCGGGCAGAATCGTTTCAACGTGTATGCGCTGCATGTCACCAATTTTCGAGAGCTGCGCACCGGCTGACTACTCGCTTTTCGTGCGGAGGTGGCGATGACGCCGACAGACCGGTTCCGGGCCCGTAAACAGCCCAGACAGCAGCGCGCTGTGGAAACCCGGCAGGCCATCCTCGAAGCGGCCGCTCGCGTTTTCGCCGAGTACGGCTATGCCGCGGGCACCACCAACCGCATTGCCGAAGCCGCGGATCTGTCGATCGGCTCGCTGTATCAGTACTTCCCGAACAAGGACTCGATCCTGTCGGCGCTGACCGATGCCCACGTCGACGCCGGGGCGGCGCTGCTGCGCGACCGCACCGCGGCCGGTCTGCCCGAATCACTGGAGGAGCTGCTGCGGCTGTTCGTCCGGACGGCGATCGACAACCACCGCGACGACACCCGTCTGCACCGCGTGCTGTTCGAAGAGGCTCCGCGGTCACCGGTCTTGCTGGATCGGCTACACCGGGCCGAAGAAGGTGCCGTCGGTGCGGCAAAAGCCTTGCTGGACAGTCATTCCGACGTGACTGTGGCCGACACAGCATTCGCGGCCCGCATGGTGGTCGCGACCGTCGAATCGCTGACCCACCGGCTGTTGGCGTGCGAGAAGCCCGCCGATGCCGAACAACTCGAGGACGGCATCGTCACGATGCTGGCGGGCTACCTGCGGGGTCACTGACCCCGCGAGCGGGGAGAAAGTGCGCCTAGCGCGGCAGACCGAGCAAGCGCTCACCGGCGACGGTCAGCAGGATCTGCTCGGTTCCCCCGGCGATCGTCAGGCAGCGGGTGTTGAGGAAGTCGTGCACCTCCTGGTTGCGCACCGCACCCCCGCCGTCGGACAGTTCCAGCCGGAACTCGGCCAGCGCCTGGCGGTAGCGAACCCCGATCAGCTTGCGGGCACTGGCCTGCGCGCCGGTGTCCTGACCACTGACCGCCAGCTGGGCGATCCGCTGATCCAGCAGCGAACCCACCTGCGCGGTCAGGATCAACCCGCCCAGCCGGTCCAGATCGGCCGGGTCCACATCCGGCTGGGCACCGAGGGTGCGCAGCAGTTCCTCCATCGGATTGCCCAGCGCGGTACCGCCGGCCATCGCCACCCGCTCGTTGGCCAGGGTGGTGCGGGCCAGCCGCCAGCCGTCGTTGACGGTGCCCACCACCATCTCGTCGGACACGAACACGTCGTCGAAGAACACCTCGTTGAACAGCTCGTCACCGGTGATCTCGCGCAGCGGACGGATCACGATGCCCGGCGTCTTCATGTCGATCAGGAAGTAGGTGATGCCTTTATGTTTTGGGGCCTCTGCGTCCGTGCGGGCCAGGCACACACCCCAGTGCGCCTTCTGCGCCGCCGAGGTCCACACCTTCTGGCCGGTCAGCTTCCAGCCCGGCTCACCGTTGGGACCTTCTGCGCGAACAGCTTTCATGCGCAGCGCGGCCAAGTCCGATCCGGCGCCCGGCTCGGAGAACAACTGGCACCAAGCCAGGTCACCGCGCAGGGTGGCCGGCACGAACTGGTCGATCTGCTCCGGGCTGCCGTGCTCCAGGATCGTCGGCACCGCCCACCAGCCGATCACCAGATCCGGACGCTCCACCTCGGCGGCGGCGAGCTCCTGATCGATCAGCAGCTGTTCGGCCGGAGAGGCGTTGCGGCCGTAGGGGCGTGGCCAGTGCGGGGCCAGCAGCCCCGACTCCGCCAGGGCCACCTGCCGCTTTTCCACCGGCTGCGCGGCCACCTCGGCGACCGCGGCGCCGATCTCCGGACGCAGGTCGGCCACCGACTCCAGATCGATCCGCAGCTCACGCCGCACACCCTGCTGGGTCAGAGCAGACACGCGGCGGATCCAGCGACGCCGGCCACCGAGCGCGTGCGAAATCCCGTATGCGCGACGCAGATACAGATGTGCCTCGTGCTCCCAGGTGATGCCGATGCCGCCCAGCACCTGGATGCAGTCTTTGGCGTTGGCCTCGGCCGCATCCACGCCCGCGGCGGCCGCGACCGCGGCAGCGATCGACAACTGGGAATCGTCGGACTCCGACACCGCACGCGCCGCGTCGGCGGCCGACACCGAGACCTGCTCAGAGCGCAGCAGCATCTCGGCACACATGTGCTTGACGGCCTGGAAGCTGCCGATCGGTTTACCGAACTGCTCGCGCACCTTGGCGTACTCGGTGGCGGTCTGCAGGGTCCAGCGCGCCAGCCCGGCAGCCTCGGCCGCCAGGACGGCGGCGGTGATGTCGGAGAACCGCTGCCGTGAGACGTCCAGCACCTGAGCGGGCGCGGAATCGAACACGACGCGGGCCAGCGGCAGCGAGAAGTCGGTGGCGGTCAGCAGTTCGATGCTCACACCCGCGGCGTTCCCGTCGACCAGCACCACCTGGTCCCCGGCGGGCAGCAGCAACACCCCGGCGGCGTCGGCGCCCAGGACGTAGTCAGCGGTACCGGACACCTTGCCGGTTTCGAACGTCAGGTCTGCGCTCAGGGCCGCTCCGGCCGTCCGCTCACCCGAGACCAGGGCCTCGAGCACGGCTTCGTCGCTGACGATCAGGGTGGCCAGCGCCGTCGTGGCCACCGGACCGGGCGCCAGCGCGGCGGCGGCCTCGTCGACCATCGCGCACAGATCCTCGACCGTGCCGCCGGCCCCACCCTGTTCCTCGGGGACCGCAACGCTGAAGATCCCTAGTTCGGCGAGACCCTGAAACGGCCCGCGCCAGGCATCGGCATCGTGTTCAGCGGATCGGACGGCCGCGGCGGTGTCGGTCGCACCGGCCCAGCTCCTAACCAGGTCACGGGCGGCAAACTGCTCGTCGGTGATGGTCGCAGACGCGCCGGACATGGTGGACCTCCTAGCCCCTAACGCGAGAAGTCCGTGCTTCCCACTAGAACGTGTTCTAATGGTGACAGTGTTCGACCGTCAAGTCGACCCGCATCACAGCAGGACACGTCCGTGTGTTTACCGGCGCGGAGGTGCGTAGAAGGAGATTGCCGTGCGTATCGTTTTTGACCAGGTACGCGCCGAGAGGGGGCCACACACCGCATGTCCAGCGCACCACAGCAGGCAGGCAGCGAATCGTCCGGGTCGGACACCCGACCGCGTGAGGTTCTGAACGTGGCTGTCCTCGCCGAATCCGAACTGGGATCAGAAGCACAGCGGGAGCGTCGCAAGCGCATCCTCGACGCCACCCTGGCCATCGCCTCCAAGGGCGGCTACGAGGCCGTCCAGATGCGTGCCGTGGCCGAGCGTGCCGACGTCGCCGTCGGCACGCTCTACCGCTACTTCCCCTCCAAAGTCCATCTCCTGGTCTCGGCCCTCGGACGGGAATTCGAACGCATCGACGCCAAGACCGACCGGGCAGCCCTCTCCGGCGGCACCCCGTATCAGCGGCTGAGCTTCATGGTCGGCAAGCTGAACCGGGCCATGCAGCGCAACCCGCTGCTCACCGAGGCCATGACACGGGCGTTCGTCTTCGCCGACGCCTCCGCCGCCGGTGAGGTCGACCACGTCGGCAAGTTGATGGACTCGATGTTCGCCCGGGCCATGAGTGACGGCGAGCCGACCGAGGACCAGTACCACATCGCCCGGGTCATCTCGGATGTGTGGCTGTCCAACCTGCTGGCCTGGCTGACCCGCCGGGCCTCGGCCACCGACGTCAGCAAGCGACTGGACCTGGCCGTGCGGCTGCTGATCGGCGCAGAGGACAAACCTAAGATCTAGCGGGTGAGCCTTCCCGCCGAACTGACCGAAGCGCTGACGGCCGCGGCCCGCGCCGACCGGCTGCTCATCACCTCCGATTTCGACGGCACCCTGGCCCCGATCGTCAACAATCCTGCCGACGCGCGCCCACTGCGCGACGGCGCCGAAGCCCTTGTGGCACTGGCGCAGTGTCCGCACACCTGGACCGCCCTGATCTCCGGCCGTGCGCTGGAGGTACTGCGGGAACTGTCCGGGATGCCCGCAGCCGTGCACATGGTCGGCAGCCACGGCGCCGAATTCGACTCCGGGTTCTCCCATCCCATCGACCGCGACCTGCTGGCTCGGATCGCCGCCGAGCTCACCTCGATCGCCGCCACCCGGCCGGGGGTGGCCGTCGAGCTCAAACCGGCGAGCGTGGCTTTGCACGTCCGCAATGCCGAACCCGCCGATGCCGAAGCCGCGAGCGCGCAGGCACTCGAGGCCGCACAAAACTGGGATGCGCAGCTGACCAAGGGCAAGGCCGTGCTCGAGTTCGCGGTGATCACCACCGACAAGGGCGAGGCGATCGACATCTTGCGTGACGAGCAGCAGGCGTCGGCGGTGGTCTACTTCGGCGACGACGTCACCGACGAGAAGGCGTTCCGCCGGCTGCGTGACGGCGACGTCGGCGTCAAGGTGGGGCCGGGAGACACACTGGCCGGTTACCGCGTCCACGAGCCCGACGATGTCGTGGCCGCGCTGAAGTTCCTGCTGGCCGCGCGCGCGGCGAACTAGGCCGGCGGGCCCGACGTCCGGCCGCGCACCACCTCGGTGGGAAGCACGTCGATCACCGGCAGCCCATCGCGCGGTGGATTGTGCAGCAACTCCCCGGCCCGCCGCCCTTTGGCCACACTGGGCTGCACCACCGTGGACAGGCCGCGGCGCAATGCCTCCGGCACCCCGTCGAACCCGGTCACCGTCATCTCACCCGGCACGTAGATGCCCCGCGAACGCAGATAGTCCATGGCGGACAAGGCCAGTACGTCGGCGGTGCACATCAGTGCGGTGATGCGGGGATTGGCATCCAATGCCACCTCGGCGGCCAACCCCCCGGAGGTCGGCAGATGGTCGTAGCTCTCCACCACGGTGAGGGTGCCCGGCGCCAGGCCGGCGGCCGTCATCGCGTCGTACACACCGTGAATGCGTTCGCGCTGCACGTGGAAATGCGGAGACAACACCCGATCCGGATCGGCCAGTGCGGGTTTCGTGCTTTCGTGGGGCCGGTCGCGGCCCAGCCGCATGGTCAGCAGTCCGATGTCGCGGTGCCCCAGCTCCATCACGTGCTCGGCCAGCCGCCGCATCCCACCGCGATCGTCGATGCCGACCCGCGACACCCCGGGCACGTCTTTGGGCTGATCCACCACCACAACCGGCAATTGGCGCTGGCGCACCACCGGCAGATACGGATCGTCGTCGGAGGCCGAATACACCACGAATCCGTCGACGCCGGCCGCGAGCACCGCCGCGGCGCCGTCCTCGAAACTGCGGTTGGGTCCGATGGCCACCAGCAGCAACCCCTGCCCCACCGCCTCGCAGGATTCGGCAAGCCCGGCAACGAAATCCAGTGCGGCCGGGTCACTGAACGAGTAGTTGAGCGGCTCGGTGATGATCAACCCGACGGCACCGGCCTTGCGGGTGCGCAACGAGCGTGCCACCGGATCGGGCCCGGCATAGCCCAGCCGCTTGGCCGCATCGAAGATTCTGTCGCGGAGCTCGGCGGACAACTGGTCCGGACGGTTGTACGCGTTGGAGATCGTGGTCCGCGACACCTTCAGCTCGGCTGCCAACGACGCCAGGGTGGCCCGCCGCGGCGGGTGCGGACTCCTTGGCATGCTGTCTGAGGCTAGTGGATCGTCGAATTCCTCACCCGGTCAACCGTCCACACCGCCAGCCAGATCCCGCACGCAATCGTCACGATCACGAAGCTCGGCGGCATGTTGAAGATCGCCGACACCGCCAAACCCGCCCACACCGACACGACGCTGATCCCGGTCGAGATCATCATCGCCAGAACCGGTCGCGCGGTCACCATGATCGCCGTCGCGGCCGGGGTGACGACGAGCGCGAACAACAGCAACGTGCCCACGGCCAGCACCGCCATCGTCACCGCCACCCCCAGCAGGACCATGAACAGCACCGACAATGCCCGTACCGGCACCCCTTTGGCCTCGGCCACCTGCGCGTTGACCGATGCGAACAGCAGTGGGCGGAAAACGAATACGACCGTGGCGGCCAACAGGAGCAGCAGCGCGGTGAAGGTCAGCAACTGCTGATGCGTGATGGCCAGCAGATTGCCGAACAACACGTTGGTCAGGGTGGACGAATTCTTGGTGGCCAACGAGTTGAAGAACAACCCGAAGCCGGTGGCCAGGGCCAGCACCGTGCCGGTGGCCACCTCGCGATCATGCGCGCGACTGCCCAGCGCCCCGATCACCAGGGCCCCGCCGACGCAGAACGCCAACAGGCCAAACCCGACCGGAAGCCCCAGCAGCGCCGCTCCGGTGGCGCCGGGCAGGCCGATGTGGGCCAGTGCGTGGGCGGCGAATGCGGTGTTACGCACGATGACGAAGTAGCCGATCAGCCCGGCAGCCAACGCCACCAACGTGCCGCCGATCAACGCGTTGCGCATGAAGGCCGAGGTCAGGATCTGCCACCAGTTGTACTGGTAGCCCAGTGCCAGATTCCCCTGGGTGAACGTTGCAGCAATCAGGCTCGCCGACATCACCCGCTCCTCATGTACATCTGCCCCAGCGGGGTGTGGGCCACCTGCACCTTGGTCCCGTAGAGGTGGGTCAGCAGGTCATCGTCCACCACCTCGTCGATGGCCGCGTGGTGGGCGTGGCCGTCGAGCAGATAGATGGCACTGTCGAGCACGCTCAGCAGCGGGTTGAGGTCATGGGCGACAACGAGAATGGTGACGCCGAGGTCGGCGTTGAGCCGGGCCAGCAACTGCACGATCTCGTGCTGGTTGCGCAAATCGAGCGCGGCCAGGGGTTCGTCGAGGATGAGCATCTTCGGATGTCCGACAAGGGCATTGGCCAACGCGATGCGCTGCCGCTGACCGCCGGACAGTTCCGACAGTCGCATGGTGGCGAAGCCGGTGGCCTCGACCCACGCCAAGGCCTCGTCGACCCGGGCCTTCTCGGCAGCCAAGGTCCGGGAGAAGCCCCAGCGCCGCCCGGTGAGGCCCAGGGTCACCGCGCCGCGGGCCCGGATGGCCTCGCCCGCGCCGTCGGCATAATCCTGCGGGACGTAACCGATCAGGTCGTTGTGCTCACCCGGTGCACCGCCGAGCACCCGCACCGAACCCGAGGCTGCGGGCAGTAGGCCCAAGATCACCTGCAGCATCGTGGACTTGCCCGATCCGTTGGAGCCGATCAGCGCGACGATGCCGCCGGCCGGGATCTCGAAGGTGCCCTCCGACCAGATCAACCGGCCCCCGCGTACGGCACTGACGTCGTCGAAGACGAGGGCCGGTGAAGGTGTGGTCTCGCTGGACACTAGGTCTGAATTCCGAGCGCTTTGGCAAGCGCGGTCAGTTGATTCACCTGCCAAGCCTCGAACGAATCCGCTCCCGGCGCCACCGTTTCGGTGACATCGACAACCGGAATTCCGGCACTCTCGGCTGCGGACCGGATCTGTTTGGGCAGCGAGCCCTCGGTCTGGGTGTTGTAGATCAGCACATCGACCCCGTGATCGGCGAGTAGGCGCAGGAATGCATCCAGGTCGGCCGGTGACGGGTCGGACTCGTTGGACGTGGCCGCCTGATAGCCCGGAGGCGTCTGGTTGACCAGTCCGAGCGCCGTTGCCATGTTGTCGAACACCGTCTCGGTGGCGGCGTAGCGCTTACCGGCGGCCTTGGTCTTGATGTCGGTGATCAGCTGCTGGTAAGGCTGCATCGAGGTGGTGAACTCGGCGCGGCGCTGCGCAAAGTAGTCGCGCGCGTCGGGTGCCAGCTGGCTCAGCTCCTCGGTGATCGTGTCGGCGACGCCGGTCACCGCGGCCGGGTCGTACCAGGCGTGCGGGTTGGCCGATTGCTCGTCAGCATGTGCGCCGCCTTCCCCATTGCCATGGTCATGGTTGTCATCGCCGGTCCCGGTCCCGGTGGCGGAGACGACGACGGCGTTGGGCGCCGTGCTCTGGGCCAACTTGGCCGCCCATTCGTCGTAGTGCCCGCCGTTCATGACCACCAACTGCGCGCCCTGGAACTTGGCCGCGTCCGCGGGCGATGGTTCGAAGTCATGCGGGTCGACCGAGGAGCCGGCCAGCACGGTGGTCACCTTCGCGCAGTCGCCGCCCAGTGCGGACGCGATGTCACCCCACTGGTCGACGCTGACGACGACGTTGACCGGTGTGGTCACGCAGTTGCCTGGGGAGTCGGACTGCCGGGTCTGTTCGGAGCCGCAGGAAATGACGGCGAGTGGTGTGGCCAGCATCAACGCGGTGGCCACGGCGCGGAGGTTCAGAGGCGAGAGCACGGCGATAACGATAACCGTTTGCATTAGGAGACGCACGCCCGGATGATGATTTATTGAAAATCGTTTTCATTAAGGAGTGCGATGTCCGACCTGCTACCCGTCACCGTCCTGTCCGGCTTCCTCGGCGCAGGCAAGACCACGCTCTTGAACCACATCCTGGCGAACCGGGAGGGCAGACGCGTCGCCGTGATCGTCAACGACATGAGTGAGGTCAACATCGACGCGGCGCTCATCGCCGGGCAGGGGCACCTCGACCGCACCGAGGAGAAACTCGTCGAGCTGACCAACGGCTGCATCTGCTGCACGCTGCGCGAGGACCTGGTGGAGGCCGTCGGCGCACTGGCCCGGCAGAACCGGTTCGACAACCTGGTCATCGAGTCGACCGGGATCTCCGAGCCCATGCCGGTCGCCGCGACGTTCGAGTGGGAGTTCGAGGACGGGTTCCAGCTCGGCCGGCTCGCGAAACTGGACACCCTGGTGACGGTCGTCGACGCGTCCACGTTCTTGACCGAGGTCGTCCGCGGTGACGGCCTGGCCGACCGGGATCTGGCCGCCGGCGACGGCGATGCCCGCAGCATCGCCGACCTGCTCACCGACCAGGTGGAGTTCGCCGACGTCATCCTGCTCAACAAGACCGACCTGGTGAGCCCGGCGACCCTCGACACCGTCGAAACGCTGCTGCGCAGGCTGAATCCGACCGCCAAGCTGATCCGGACCGACCACGGCGTCGTCGATATCGGCGAGGTACTGGGCACCGGGCTGTTCGATCCGGAGGCCGCCGCCCAGACCCCGGGCTGGGACGAGGAGATCGCCGACGGACACACACCCGAGACCGAGGAGTACGGCATCAGCTCGATGACCTTCCGCTCCGACCGGCCGTTTCACCCGCAGCGCCTCGGCGAAGCGCTCGGTCAGGTGACAAGGGTGTTGCGCAGCAAGGGATTCTGCTGGATCGCCAGCCGCCCGACGATCGCCGCCATATGGTCACAGGCCGGCCCGAACCTGGTGATCGAGCCGGCGCAGTACTGGTCGGGCACCGAGATCGCGCCGGGTCAGGAGATCGTGTTCATCGGGATAAAGCTCGACCGCGACAAGGTCCACCGGCTACTCGACGGGGCCCTGCTGACCGACGCCGAACTGGCCGAGGGCAAGCAGGCCTGGACCGGCTACCCGGACCCGCTACCGGCCTGGAACGTCACCCACGCGCATTGACCGGAGTGCGTCAGGCCGAAAGGCCACTTATGACACGCAATTTGGTCAAACGTGTGTCATAGCTGGCCACCCGCGAGCACGAACACCCCAACTGGCGCTCCGCACGGCCGAGCACCCCGCCTAAGCTCGACGCTGTGTCCGAGCACGCCTTCAGCCCCGACGAGCGACGCGCCGTGTACCGCGCCATCGCCGAACGCCGCGACATGCGCCGGTTCGTCCCCGGCAGCACCGTCGCCCCCGAGGTCCTCGGCCGGCTGCTGCAAGCCGCCCACGCGGCGCCGAGCGTCGGACTGATGCAGCCGTGGCGATTCATCCGGATCACCGATGAGGCGCTGCGCGGCAAGATCCACGCGCTGGTCGACGAGGAGCGCATCCACACCGCAGACGCGCTGGGGTCCCGCGGGGAGGAATTCCTGGCGCTCAAGGTGGAGGGCATTCTCGACTGCGCCGAGCTGTTCGTCGTCGCCCTCGGCGAGAACCGCGACCGGCATGTCTTCGGCCGTCGCACGCTACCGCAGATGGACCTGGCCTCGGTGTCCTGCGCGATCCAGAACATGTGGCTGGCCGCCCGGGCCGAGGGCCTCGGCATGGGGTGGGTGTCGATCTTCGAGCCACTGCCGCTGGCACAACTCATGGGCATGCCCGCCGATGCCGAGCCGGTGGCGATCCTGTGCCTGGGACCGGTGCCCGAGTTTCCGGACCGGCCAGTGCTGGAGATCGAGCACTGGACAGTCGGCCGCCCCCTGCCCGAATTCGTGTCCGAGAACGGTTGGCCGGCCGCGGCGGCCCCTTAGGCTGGTGAGGTGGCTGCATCCGTCGACCTCAACGCCGATCTCGGTGAGGGCTTCGGCGCCTGGAAGCTCGGCGACGACGAGGCCATGCTGGGCCTGGTCACCAGCGCCAACGTGGCCTGCGGGTTCCATGCGGGCGATCCGGCGCTGCTGCTGCAGACCTGCCGGGAGGCCGCGGCGCGGGGCGTGCGCGTCGGCGCCCAGGTCAGCTACCGGGACCTGGCCGGATTCGGACGACGCTTCATCGACGTCACGCCCGAGGATCTGACCGCAGACGTGATCTATCAGATCGGCGCGCTGCAGGGTATTGCCCAGGCCGCGGGCACCGCCGTGACATACGTGAAACCCCATGGCGCGCTGTACAACACGATTGTCCGTCACCGCGAACAGGCAGAGGCGGTGGCCGCGGCGGTGCGCGCCGTCGACGCCGGCCTTCCGGTGCTGGGGTTGTCCGGTTCGGTGTTCTTCGAACAGGCCCGGCAACTCGGACTCCGCACCGTGGCCGAGGCCTTCGCCGACCGCGCCTACCAGGCCGACGGAACGCTGGTGTCACGTCGCGAACCGGGCGCAGTGCTGCACGACCCCGTGGCCATCGCCGAACGGGTGGCCACGATGGTGACGACGGGCCGGGTCATTGCCGTCGACGGCACCACCGTGCCCATCGTCGTGGAATCGATTTGCGTACACGGCGATTCACCGGGCGCGGTGCAGATCGCAGCGGCGGTACGTGACCGCCTGAGGGCCGGGGGTACCGAGCTGTCACCGTTCAGCTGACCAGGCCACCTGGGCTTTATTGGTAATGATTACCATTTCCATATGACTCGGTTCTCCCGTATCCGCGATCGGCTGAAAGTCGCCGCGATGACCTGGTTCGTCCGACTGCTGCGGTTGATCGTCGTCGTCGCCGAGTGGTGGCCCACACCGTCACCGAACAAGCCGGCCCGCCGCGACGATCAACGGGGCGGCTCGATCGGCAGCGTGGGCCCGCCGTAAGGCGTCGGGATCGTGTAGCGGCCCGGCGGCGTCGGATCGGCCGTCGTGGCCAGGTCCGCCCCCGGCGGCGGGCCGGCGGTGTCATCGCCGGCAGGTCGCGGAGCGTTGCGGGCACCGCGAACCAGCAGGCTCGGATCGTCATCGTGGCAGTAGGTATACAAATTCGGCTCCGGATAGTCCGCCGCCGAAGGAGGCCGCCGAGGTGTGCCGTAGTCACAGGCATACCTCGGATAGATGTCGGCGGTCACCCACAGTCCATGCTCGTGCATCGTGCTGATGAAGGCCTCCAGCGCCGAACCGCGGTAGTCGGGGAACAGTGCATCCAGGGCAGGCACCCGTACATAGGACAGCCGCGCCACCGTGGCCAGATTTCCCAGCAGTTGAACCATGGTGTCCGAATTGTCGGTGAACACGTTGTCGATGGCGCCCAGGGCCGCCGGGGACTGGCCGAGCAGCCTGCGGTAGCCGTCCTGCATGCCGGCCACTCCGGCCATCGTGTGGCGCAGATTGGTTGCCGTGGCACCGATTCCGTTGTTGACATCCACCGCCGACGACAGCACGACCCGGCTGCTGCGGATCACGCCCACCGTTTCGGGCAGCACGGAATCCAGAGTCGACAACAGAAATGTCCCGCCGTCGACGATCGCCGCGAGTTTCTCCGGGCCGGCACTGCTCAGGCTCAGCTCGGCCTTCATCCGCTCCAGCTTCTGTGGATCCACCTGCGCCAGTACCCCGTCCGCGTTGGCCAACAGCTCGGCCATCGACACCGGCACGGCGGTCCGGTCACGGGTGATCACGGCGCCATCCGAGAGATACGGGCCATCCTCGGAGGTGGCGGCGAAGTCGACGTACTGTTCGCCGGCCGCCGAGAGCGCCGAGACCCGCACCGAGCTGGCGGCCGGGATCCGCGCATCCTCGGATACCCGCAGGACCGCCTCGACACCACCCGGGGTGAACGCGAGCCTTTCGACCTTGCCCACGCGAACCCCGCGCATGGTCACATCCTGATTGGGCAGCAGCCCTCCCGACTCCGAAAGCTGCACCGTGACACGGTATGTCGCGGCCAGCGGGCGCACCTGCAACACGCCGGTCATCAGGTAGTAGACCGAAACGACCAGAGTGAGCGCCAAGGCCACCAGCGCGGTCCAGGCGCTGCGGCGATCACCGCTCACGGCTGAGGCCCCCGACCGACCACCCGCTCCTGTAACCGCCAGAGCACGAATTTGAGCGATCCGACGAGCTGGTGCCAATCGGCCCGTTTGGGGCCGTGGAGGCCGGGATCCCCGCCGAACCCGGCGTCGGGAATGGATCCGAGGACCAGCCGGTCGATCCCGGCCGCTCCCGCCATCGACGTGCCCGCGGTCATCTTGACGAACGGGGCGTACAGCCGGTTCAGCGAGGCCAAGCTGGTCTGCGGGTCCACCACGACGTCGTTGAATGCTCGTGCGATGGCGTCCGCGTCGGCGATCACGCTGCGACCGCTGGTGTCCGTCCCGGCGATGGACGGGAACTTGGCCAAGTTCTGCGAGATGTCGCCGAGGGTGAGGGCCAAGTCGGTCATCCGGCCGGTGTTGTCGGCCAGCGTCTCGGTCGCCGGTGCGGCGGCCCGCAGGATCTCGCCGACCTCCTGATTCTTGGCGTCGAGCAGCTCAGCCAGCCGCGTCGTCTCGGACATCGCGGAATCGAGCTGTGCCGAACGAGCATTCACCGTGCCGAGCAATTGGTTCGACTTGGCCACCAGATCACCGAAGGCCCGGCCGTCGGGCCCGGCGGCCTTGCCCATTCCGTTGACGATGTTGGTCAGGTTGTGCACGGCGCCACCGTTGACCAAGACGGCCGCTGAACTCAACACCGACTCGACCGTGGCGGCCGCGGTTGTGGAGTCCAGGTCGATCGTGTCGCCGTCGGAGAGCGGGCGGGCCCCCGGCTGCGGAGGTCGCGGCGGACTGATCGAGACGAAGACGTCGCCCAACGGTGTGGCCGAACGGAGTTCGGCTGTACTGCCCGCCGGGAGTTGGACGTCGTCGTTGATCCGCAGCGTGGTCACCGCGGTGAAATCGCGCGCCACCATGTCCTCGACCTGACCGATGTCGGCGCCTGCGAGCTTGACCTTGGCGTGCTCGGGCAGGTTGAGCGCGTTGGCGAACACCACAGTCAGCCGGTAGCCGCCCGACCCGAGCCCCGGTGCGGGTAGCGGCAGGTCGGCCAGCCCGTTCGTGGCGCAGCCTGCGGTCAGCAGGCCCGCGGCCAGGGCTGCCAGCGTCCGTATCCGAAGCCGTTGTACCGAAATCATTTCTGCCCCATCGCCGCGAGCCCCTCCAGCATGTTGGTCAAGCCGAAGTCGGGTCCGTAATCCTGCAGTGTCCCGGTGCTGCATCCGAGCTGGCGCAGCCCCATCATGTTGCAGACCTCCTTGGCCATCTGGCCGTCGAACACCATCCGGTCGGCCAGGAAATGTGCGCGGATCGCTCCGTTTCGTTGATCGATCGAGTTGTAGAGGTTGTCGGCCATCAGCGGAAGCACATCGAAGAACTCCGCGAGCTCCCGTTGCCGGTCGTGAAGCGTTTGGACGCTGGTGTCGCCATTGGCGATTCCCTGCTTGATCACCTCACGGTTGGCCGAGAGGATCTGTCCGGTCTGTTCGACGACCTCGTTGAGTTGTCTACCGGTGGTCCCCGACCCGAAATCCTCGGCGGCCAGGACGTCGCTGAGCTGCCGTACCACGGAGCCGAATTCGCGTAGCTTCGCGTCGTTTCCCGCCGCGGCGTCCAGCAGAGAATCGAGGTTGGTGATGATGGTGGTCACCTGTTGGCGGGTGCGGGCCCCACCGTCGGAGCTCAGCCGCAGGGCTCGCGACAGTTCGTCGAGGGCACCCTTGATCTGCTCCCCTTGTCCGGCGATCACACCGTCGCCGGCATTCTGCAGGTCCGCAACGGGCCCTCCTCCCATGCCATTCCCCCGCAATGACGTGGACAGCTTGTCGAGCATGCCGAGCACGCGGTCGAACTCGACCGGCGTCTTGGTGCGATGCAGGCCGATGATGTCGCCGTTGCGCAGCGTCGGGCCCCCGCGGTACGGCGGCGACAGCTCGATCTGGCGGTCGGTGAGGATCGACGTCGACAAGGTAACGGCCTCCACGTCAGCAGGTATCGCGACACCCTCGTCGACGGTGAAGTCCACCTCGGCGTAGCTTCCCCTCGCCGTCACCCGCGTGACCTGCCCAACCGGAATCCCCAGCACTGCTACCACATTGCCGACATACAGCCCCGCCGCGCTGTCGAACTGCGCGGTCACGGTGATGCTGCGGTCACGGTGGGCCAGCAGCTTCCACCCCACAGCGCCGACGATCGCCAGCACGGTGATCAGCACGGCGGCGACCACCAGGCGCCGGTGTCCATTCATCACTTGCAGTCCTTGAGATACGGGATCATGCCGAACTGTTCGGCCCGGCCACTGATGGCGCACATCCAGGAATCGATCAGAGCGCCTGCGGGGGCATTGGTCTCGATCGCGTTGCCGAATCCGGTGGCGTTCGCGATCTGGCGGATCGGAACGGGCGCGATCTGCAGCAGATTTCGGAAGAGCGCATCTTGTTCGGCGAACTTCTCGCTCAGCTGTTGCATCGTCGACAGCACGTCGTCGACCGCGGTCCGGTCGTGCACCGCGATGGTGCGCAGCGAGTCGACGACCGACCGAAGGGACTGCATCAACGCATGGAAGGCCGCTGAGCGCGCCACGAACTCACCCACCAGTTCCTGCCCCTGGCGAATGAAGTTGCCGATCTCGGACTGCTGGCGCCGCAGCATGCTGGTGACGTGTTCGGTGTTCGCCAGAAGACTGCCCAGTTGATCCCGTCGCTGCGCGATCACCGATGACAGGGCCCGCACATTGTCCATCGCCTGGGGCACCACTGCGGGCAACCCGTCCATCTGCCGGCTCAGCACATCGAGGGACTCCGCGATCCGGTCGGCGTCCACCTGCTCAAAGGTTCTGGTCGAATCGGCAAGGGCGGCTTGCAGATCGTAGGGCACCTCGGTGTGCGCCAGGTCGATCGTGTGCTTCTCGGGAGAGCTGTCCCCAGCCGGGCGCAAGTCGAGATAGCGGGAACCGAACAATGTCGTCACCTTTATCGCGGCGCGGGTGTCGCGGCCCACGGGTATGTCGTCGCGGACACGGATCTCGGCCTCCACGTGATCGCCGGCCAGGCGTACGGCGGTCACCGTTCCCACCGGGATACCCGCCACCGCCACGATGTCGTCGGCACGCAAGGCCGCCGCCTGAAGGAATTTCGCCGTGTAACGCTGGTATCCGATGCCGGCCTCTTTGACCAGCAGCATTGCCGCGATCAGGGTTCCGACGGTGGCGACGGCCAGCAGTCCGAGCCAGGCTTTCCTGGCGACCCGGTCAGCCATTGGCCATGTTCCGGCACTTGGGGGTGTGTTTGGCGGTTCCGCCCGGCGTCGCGGCATCGACGATGATGGGCACTACGTCGTTGAGCCCTGGAAAGAACCCGTACACGTTGACGTCACAGGCATAGGCGTTCATGTAGGCCCCTTCCCCGAAGACCCGGGACAACCCCTTCAACAGCAGCGGCGTGTTCAGGCCCGTGTAAGCGATCTGCGGTTCGATGTCGAGCATGTGCCGGGTGTAGCCGGGCTGCCGGTTGAGCATGTCGCGGACGGTCGGTTGCACGTCACGCCCGATCCGCGACAGGTTGCCGGCCACCGCCGTCATCGTCCCCAGCGATGACACCAGGCTGTCGCGACGATTGTCGAAGGCCGTCACGGCCTTTCGCGCTGCGGTGATCGTGCGCTCGAAATGGTCGTTCTGTCCGGCCAGATTGCCGACCACACCGTCCATCCCCGCGATGACGCGGTCCAGCGCGCGGTCCTGGCCGACGAAAGTCTCGGTGAGCACTGACGTCTGATCGACGAGCTGGGTGATCGCGGCAGTATCGCCCTGCAACGATCCGACGACGGCGTTGGTGAGGTTGTTCACCTGGTCGGGATCCAGGACGGCGAACAGGGGCTCATAGCCATTGAGCAGGGTGCCGATGTCGAAGGACGGCTCGGTCCGATCGATCCCGATCACCGATCCGGCCGGCAACACCGTGGCCGCTTCGGCTCGCCCCCGGTCCAGCGCAAGATACCGCTGTCCGACGATGTTCTGATAGTCGACGGCCGCCACGGTGCCGGTGGTGAGCCGGTGGCCGTCCTGCACGAGGAACGACACCTTCGCCAGGGTTCCCTGCAGCTCGATCGTCTGCACCCGCCCGACACGCACACCGGCCACCCGGACGTCGTCACCCTCGCGCAGCCCGAAGACGTCGGTGAACACCGCGGAGTACGACGTGGCGGGGCCGCCGACGTCGCGTCGCAACGTGACGTAGACCATCCACGTCAGCACGGTGGCCACCACCAGGAACAGGCACAGGCCCAGCAGCGGGCCACGGCGCCGTATCGAGTCGGCCCTCGGGGAAAAACTGAACATCGAATTCTCCTACGGCGTGTTTTGACCTGTGGCCGAAGCGGTTTGCGTGACGACCATCCCGCGCGCCACCGGACCGAGGATCAGTTGCGTGGCCACCGTCGCGGGTTGTCCGGTGATCTCGCCCAACCGGTCGCGCTCGAGACCGCTGCCCACCGGGCCGACGTTGCCGCCGAACGAGGCGGGTGCCGCACTGCCGGGGACCGGCGGCGACGGGGTGACGCCGGGCGGGAGCGGCGGATACGGATCGGTCGGCGGCACCTGCGGGGATACCAGCGGCGGCCCGGCCGCGATCAGGTTGCCGTTCTCCCCGATGACCGTCCCCGGCGGTGGCGCCAGATCCGGTGGCGGCTGGTAGTTCTGCGGCAGCAGGACTTCCGGGAGCTCAGACCGGACAGGGACCTCGGGTGCGGTAACGCAGCTCGGTCCGGCCAGCGCGCCGTAGCGCGGGCAATCGGCACGGGTGTAGGTGTAGGACGGCGTGAACGACAAGTTCACCCGGCCTCGTGGGGTATCCAGTTCGGAATCCCAGACCTGGGCGAAGAACGTGTCGGAGAACCGGGTCATCCGCTGGCTGATCGGCGCGAAGTGCTGGGCGTTCTGTGCCAGTACCCCGAGCACCGGGGTCAGGTCCGTGGTGATGTGGACCAGCCGGTCGGTCTGATTGTGCAAGGCCTCCATGCTGGTGCCGGTGGTATGCGCGGACGCCGCCAGAAAATCCTCGAGGCTGCGTCGCTGCTCGACGAGGGTGCGCATCGGGCCGACCGCTTCATGCAAAGCATCGACCAGTTCCGGAGCCGTCTGCGACAGCCCGCGCGCAGCTGCGGACAACGCCGAAACCGTCGACGGCCCTTCATCTGTGGCGACGACGGCATTCAACTCGTCGATGAGCCGGTTGAGTTCGGCGGCCGAGGTCAGCAGTTGCCCGCGGCGGTTGTTGGTGGCTGCTGCCACCGCGGCCAGCAGGCCGATGGTGTGGTCGTCACGTCCGCGGCCGGCCGCGGCCAGGACGTCGCGCAGTTTGGAGATGGTGGTCTGGAACAACACCGTCGGCAGCGCCGTGTCCTCGGCGATCCGCTGGCCGTCGCGGATCGGGCCCGACGAGTCGGCCGCGGTCTGAACCAACTGCAACGACGACACCGCGAAGGCATTACTGGGCACCACACGGGCGGTGACGCCAGACGGGATGCCTTGTGCATAAGCGGAATTCAATCGGATGTGCACACGGTTGGGCGCTTCCCCGGTGCCGGGCACGACACTTTCCACGGCGCCGACAAGGACGCCGCGGAATTTCACATCCGACCGGGTAGGCAGGCCGTCACCGATGTTGCGCAATTCGGCCACCACATGCAGGCTGCGGTCGAACAGCCCGGTCGACTTGACCAGCAACGCCGAGACCACTACTCCGACCACCACCAGCGTGGCCGCACCACGCCGGAGCAGCTGCCTTCCGGTGAGATGGTTTCCGTCCAGATCAACCATGTCCGGCATGGTCAACCACCCAGCCTTGCACCGGAATTCACGCTCCACAGGGCCATGGTCAGCAGCATGTTGACGATGATCACCGCGGTGATGCTCGCCCGCATCGCATGTCCTGCGGCGATACCGACGCCCTCGGGGCCGCCGCCGGCGCAGAAACCGTAGTAGCACTGCACTGTCGCCGCGATCCAGACGAACACGACCGCCTTCACCGTCGAATACAGGATGTCGGTGCCACTGATCAGCAAGGTGAAGTAATGCAGGTACGGCCCGAGCGATCCGCCGCTGATCAACCCCACCATGATCTGGCACGACAGGTAGCAGATGCCGAGGCACGCGGCGTACAGCGGGATGATCGCGACGACCGAGGCCAACAGCCGGGTCGTGATGAGGTACGGGATCGGCCTGATGGCAAGCGAGTTCATGGCGTCGATCTCCTCGGAGATCCGCATCGAGCCGATCTGGGTGGTGAACCGGCAGCCGGCCTGGACGGCGAAAGCCAGGGCCGCCATGATCGGGGCCAGCTCGCGGGTGGTGACCAGCGAGGAGATGATCCCGGTTGCCGGGCCGAGCCCGAGCAGGTTCAGGAAGTCGTAACCCTCGACGGCGATCAGGGCACCGGTGGTGATGCCGAGAACCAGGATCACTCCGGCGGTCCCGCCGCCCACCACGATCGACCCGTTACCCCAGGTGATGTCGGAGACCAGCCGAAGGAACTCACGCCGGTACCGGCGAAGGGCCAGCGGTGCGCCGGTGAGGGCGTGTGACGAGAAAGCGACGAAATGACCGAAGCGTGCCACCGGCCGCGTCATCACGGGCTGAGTGATCTCCTGGGTCATCTCACAACCCCGTCCGAGGGAAGAGCATGGTGTAGAGCTGGCTCACGGCGACATTGACCGTCATCAAGACCAGAACCGATTCCACGACGGCCGCGTTGACGGCGTTGGCCACGCCGGCCGGACCCTGGGTGGCAGCGAGGCCTTTCTGGCAGGACACCACCGCGACGATCGCGCCGTAGACCGCCGACTTGAACAGCGCCAGCAGCATGTCCCCGGTGGTGGCGAACGACGCGAAGGTGGCGATGAAACTGCCTGGCGCACCGCCCTGTACATAGACGTTGAACAGATAGCTGGACAGGAAGCCGACGAAGCACACCACCCCGGTCAGGGCGATACCGATGACGATCGCGGCCGCGAACCGGGGTACGACCAATCGCCGGACCACCGAGACGCCCATCACCTCCATCGCTGCCGTCTCCTCACGCATGGTCCGGCAGCCCAGGTCCGAGGTCATCGCCGCGCCGACCGCCGCGGCCAGCAACAGCGCCGCGACCAGCGAGGCCGCCTGCCGCACCACCGCCAGGCCGCTGGCGGCACCGGCCAGTGAGGTCGCCCCGACCTGCCCGGCCAGCAGCGCGAATTGGATCGACAGGGTGACCCCGATCGGCAACGCCACCAAGACCGTCGGCATCACGGCCGCACCGGCCATGAACGCGGCCTGCCGAACGAACTCGGCCAATTGAAATCGCCCGGTCATCAGGTCGGTGACGCAGAAACGGATCGTCGTCAACCCGAGTACCACCTGCTCGCCAACGGTGGCCAAGGCCGCCACCGGATGACGCCGCAGGTATCCCGCACCTACTTGGACAACACGGGAACTGGTGCCCCGCACTGTCATCTGACGAGTTCACGCTCCCCGGAACGTCCCAACCGGCCCAGCCGCGCCGTCGTCTCCAGCCGGCGCAACTTGCCCGACGAGGTCTTGGGAAGCCAGCCGGCCGGGACCACGTGAACCGCCCGTGGACTGATCCCGAGCTGCCGATAGACGCGATCGGCTATCTCGGCACGGATCCGCGCGGTCTCGGCGCTGTCGGAATGCAGCGCCGACTCGGCCACCATCGAGAACCCCTCGCCAGCGGCCGCGGTGGAAAGCCGCACTGCGGCAACACCTCCGGAGCGTACGCCGGCCACCCCGGACACGCTTCGTTCGATGTCCTCAGGATGGACGTTGCGGCCCGAGATGATCAAGACGTCCTTCTTGCGGCCACAGATGACCGGTTGGCCGTCGTCGGTCAGGTAACCGATGTCGCCGGTGCGAAACCATCCGTCGGAGTCGGTGACGGTCTCGATGCCGTCGGCGGTGCGGTATCCGCGGGTCACGTTGTCGCCACGGATCTCCAATTCCCCGATGCCGGGCGGCTCCACGACTGAGCCGTCTTCGGCCACCACCCGGATCTCGCAACCCGGCAGCGGCGGCCCGAGCGCCACCCGTTGCGCCGCATCGCCTTGTCCGGCGACCAGATCAGGATGCGGTGCGCACACCCGGTATCCGTCGCCGGGGCGGACGAACGACACTCCCAGCGTCGCCTCGGCCATCCCGTAGGCCGGAACGATGGCATGTTTACGCAGGCCGAAGCGGGCCCCCTCGGTGGTCAACCGGTCCAGCGTCGCGACGTCGATCGCCTCGGCGCCACTGAGTGCAAACCGCAGCGTCGACAGATCGTAAGCGCCGTCGGCAGCTTTGCGGAGCCGGCGGGCCAAGACCGAGTAGGCGAAATTCGGTGCCGCGGTCATGGTTCCGCGATACCTGGTGATCAGCTCGGCCCACAGCAGCGGATCGGCGAGGAAGTCGACCGGGGTGACCTTCACGGTCGCGATGCCCAGGCACATCGGCGTGATCAGGTAGCCCATCATGCCCATGTCGTGAAAGAGCGGCAGCCAGCTCACCACCACATCGGTTTCGGCGTCGGCCGCCGAGGCGGCGGCCATCGCGACCAGGTTGGCCTCGATGTTGCGGTAGCTGATGGCGACGGCCTTGGGCCGGCCGGTCGAGCCTGAGGTCAATTGCTGGAAGGCGATCGCGTCCTCATCCGACTCCACGATCTGTCCCGGTGGCCCGTCGAGCAGAGCGGCCAGCAGCACGGCATGTACCCCGGCGCCGGCCAATGCCTCGACGGCCGACAGGAACGGGTTGCCGACCACCACGGTGGAGGCGCCGATCGCCGACAGTGTCGGGACCAGCTCGGCGGCCCACTCCGCGATGTCGGTGCGGTGGGTCGGATGGTGCAGCATGGTCACGGCCGCACCGGCCATCCAGATGCCCTGCACCAGCGGGGCGATTTCGCCTGGCGCACCGGCAAGTACGGCCACCGAGTCCCCGGGGAGCACCCCGGCGCGCTGCAGTCCTCCGGCGATGTCGCGGCCGGCCTGGTGCACCTGTGCCCAGGTGGCCGTCGTCAGCTGGTCGAGCAGCGACCGACCGTCGGTGTCGACCGGTGCCGTGCTGAGGCCCCGCGAGGTGATCTGCGTCCCGGCGTGCAGTCTGGACAGGACGCGGTTCACGGCTGTCCCGGCGGGTTGCCCACCGCGCTCATCGCACCGGAGCCCGCCAGCCTGCGGTTCTCCACGAGTTCGACCAGGGCACCGACGGTCTTGCACTCGAACACGTCGTCCTTGTTGAGGACCACACCGAATCGGTTCTTGATCTCCGACACCCCGAGGGCGAACGACAACGAGTCGAAGCCCAGATCCCCGACCAGCTCCGAGAAATCGTTGACGTCTTCGGCGGGCAATTCGAGTTCGTCGGTGATGAACTCGATGAGGAATTCGCGTACTTCTGACACGGCCTGGCTACCTTACTTTCCGATCTTGCGGCGAATCACCATGTGAATGGGTATTTGGAGGAGGGCGAACATGCCCACGGCGACAAGGCATCCCGTGATGACGAGGCGGACGTCGAACTCGCCGTACATGATGGTCGACGCGGCCGCCACGATATGGGAGAACGGGTTGAGGTTGATGCTGAACCGCAGCCAGTCCGACAGGAACACCGACGGCATGAGGGCCTGGCTGATGAACAGCACCGGCAGCGCCAGCGGCAGCATCGCCACCGGGGCCTGCGGGTTGAGTGTGCGCAGCGCCACCAGATAGAACAACGAGCTGTAAGCCGCCGACCACAGGAACATCAGTACGACCAGCATTGCGCCGGTGAGGATCCCGGCCCGCAGTGGAGCATCGAGGAAGGCCAGCAGGGTGATCACGATGACCGCCGCCGGCAGGATCCGGAACATCTCGAAACCGAACTTGGCCGCCATGATCTGACCGGTCGACACACCGTAGAGACGGAGTCGATCGGTGAAACCGGACCGGATCTCGTCGATCAGCGTGCCCGCTCCGTACCCCGCCCCGAGCATCGGGATCAGCATGATCAGGCCGGGTGCGATGTAGGCGGTATACGACGACAGCGGGAATCCGGGAAGATCGGCGACCCGCTGGAACATCGAGCGCACGAAGATCACCAGGACAACGGGAAACACGATCGGGAAGATGAATCCGAAGACCGGCTGGCGCAGACCCACCACGACATAGCGACGGAACAGCCGCAGGGTGTTCGACACAGAGTTCATCGGGTGGCCTCCAAAAACGCGTCGCGCAGCGAGGTCGACCGCACTTCGATGTCGGCCTGGTCCAGTCCGATTCGTTCCAGTTCGGCGCTGAGCTTGCCGAGCGCCGAGGCCGACGCCGAGTCGAGTGTGGTCGTCAGCGCGGTGTCGGTGGTGCGCTCGACTGCATAGCCGGCGGTGACCAATGCCTGCACCGAGTCGTCGGGTATCGCCACGTCCGACGAGATCGCCGCGACGAATCCGTGGCTTCTGGTGAATTCCTGGGTCGATCCGGATGCGACCAATGTGCCGTCCTTGATGATTCCGACTTCGTCGGCCAGTGAGACCGCCTCGTCCATGTCGTGGGTGGTCAAGACCACCGTGCGGCCCTGAGAACGCAGGGACCGGATGGCGTTCCAGACCTCTTGCTTGCCTTCGATGTCGAGGCCGCTGGACGGCTCGTCGAGGAAGAGCATCTTCGGGTCGTGTGCCACCGCCAGCGCCACGTCGACCCGGCGTCGCATACCACCCGACAACGCACCCACCTTGCGGTTGAGGTACTTGCCGAGGCCGAATTGCTCGACCAGTTCGTCCTCCCGTTGACGCCGTTGGTCTTTCGGCCAACCGGCCATCGCCAGGCTCATCCGGATCTGTTCGACCGGCGACATCCAGAGGTCGAGCGCCACCTCCTGCAGCGCCACGCCGATCAGCGGCCGGAGCGCATCGGTTTCGGCCACCGGGAGGCCCAGCACCTCGAGCCGCCCACTCGTCGGTGCGAGCAGTGTCGTGGCCATGCGGATGGTGGTGGTCTTGCCCGCCCCGTTTCGGCCGAGCAGGCAGTAGACCACCCCGCGGGGCACCGTCAGACTGAGGCCGTCGACCGCACTGGTCTCCGCACCCGGATACGACTTGGTGACGTCGTCAGCGAGCAATGCCGGTGACGAATTGTCTTGTTTGGCTTCAGGCATGGGTCGTTCAATCTCCGACTCTGGGGAGGACGTGGCGTTCCAGCTGTTCGGTCAGGTGGATCCCCTGTGCGGTGAGATCCACGTCGAGAGCGGTGTAGAGCGGGAAGCTCCCGCCCTTGGGCGTCTCGTTGACCTGGTGGATGGTTCCGGTGCTCACCCCCGTCACGTCGAGATCGACCACGGTCCGGACCAGTTCGACGGGTTTGCCGCGCCAGGTGGCTTTCCGGGTTCCCTCCGAGCGCACAGTGCCGCTCACCGAGGCGCCGCCACCGCACGAACCGGTCAGCTCACGCGGCTCACCGGTGCCGCCCAGGTCGATTCCGCCGTTCACCGCGCACTGCAGTGAGACACGGGAATCGAGCGGATTGACGATCGTGATGGCGTCCAGGGTGCCGGCCGCGGAGTCGCTGGGGCCGGTGGACACCATGCCGGTCTCGTACGGGAACCGATCACCGGAGTAGTACTGCTCGACCTGCAACTCGCCGCGGCGCGGCCCGGGACCGGTGGTCAGCACCCCTGAGGTGGGCAGCGAGGTGGTCTCGTCGAGATAGGTCACCGAACCCGAAATCTCCAGTGGATAGGTCCCGTAGGGCGAATCGGCGCGTGGTTCGGCGGCTGGTTCGGCCGCGGCATCGGGATACTTCAGCAACGCGTAGGCGTGTCCCACCGGCCTTCCGGCCTCTTCGTTCACCGAAGCGCAGCCGGCCAGCAGAGCGGACCCGAGCACACACGCACCGGCAGCCGTCACGAATCCGTTCACCGTGCTGCGCCCGCCCCGGCGAGGGTCCGGTTCAGCCTGCGGTGCCGATGGCTGAAGAATGCAGACAGCACCCGGCTCATCACCTTGCCCCAGCCCGGGATCAGACCCATCGGCGCCTGCGGCGCCAGCGTGATCTCGTCGGTGACGATCGTCTTGTCCCCCAAGGGTTCCAGGGTGCGGTGATGCACCCAGATGCGCATGCCGGTCATGATCGACTCTTCACGGAACATCCGGCCGGGATCGATCCTGGCGATCGTGATGTCGTCGAACCCGAACGGCAGGATGCCGAACAGCAGCAGAAAGCTCTTGCCGATGCGAGTGCCCGGCGTGACGTCGGCGATCGAGCGCCCCCGGAACTGACGCGGCATCGTCATCTTGAGATAGGGGCCCATCTCGTCGTTGATGCCTTCCTGGGTGGTGACGCGCTCCCACACCTGATCCACGGGGCAGTCGATCTCGCTGACCTTGCGGAAGACGTGTTCTTGCGTGTGAATTGATCGCATGTCGGTTCCTCTAATTGCTTGACGGGGAAAGGTCTCTGGCGGCATCCGCGACGAAGGACCCACTGATGTCGACGACGGCCGGCACGCTGTCGGCTCCGATGTAGTCGGGCATGATCTCGCCGATCTGGTGGATACGTGTCGGCAGCAGCTGGCTGTACCACTCGAACAGCGGCACCACGAGCGCGACGGTGACGTAGTCGACACCGTCGGCGGCCAGATCGCCGAAGAAGGCCTGCCAGATCTGCTCGATCATGCCGACCCTCCGGTGTTTCTTGAGTACTCCCTGGGTGGCCAGCTCGGCGATGCGCTCAGGCGCGATGTCTTCGAAGAACGAATTCCACTGCGGGTACAGAATGTTGCGACCGTCACGCAGCGTGCTGAAACTGTCCAAGCCCAGTTCGGCGTCCACCCGCAGACCTCGCAGCACTGCGACCGGTTCATCCCCGGAGTCCTCGCTGAAACCCACGAAGATCTCCGAAGACCGCTCCCACGGCCGGTAGTGCACCATCTCGCCGGCCGCGATGTCCGACTCGCTCGCGTAGTCGTTCTCCAGCCCGAAGATGCGGTATTCCACGCCCTTCGCCCAGTTGAATCTCTCGTCACCCGGACGTACCCGGTCGACGCGAAGCAGACTCGTACTCATGCGTTCGTGAATTCCCTTCTGCGGGACTGCAAGATCCGGTTGCCCTCGGTGGCAATGGCAGCGATCACCTCTGCGGCCGCCTCACGACCGACGAGGGGGTTGACGAAAGTCAGCTTGAGCGCCTGGGTGCCGGCCGCGGTGGAGCGGCCGATCACGGCACGCCCCGAATCGGCGAGGGCGATCCGGATTTCCTGGTTCACGTCGTCGCATTCGGCCTCGGTCAGGTCGGGATGCTGCCAGCGGACCACGACGGTGTTCGTCGCGACCGGAGCCACCAGGGTCAGCCCTGGCTGTCCCCCGACCGCGCCGGCGGCCGCGGCTGCGGCCGCACACGTGGCGTCGATCATCTCGCCGATCCGCTGCCGGCCGAGGGCCCGCAGGGTCACGAACACCTTCAGCGCATCGAACCGGCGCGTCGTCTGAAGGGATTTCCCGACCAGATTGACCACGTCCTCGGCCGAATCCTGCAGCGGATTCAGGTAATCGGCGTGGTCGGCCAGGATGTCGAACGATTCGCTGCGACGCACCAGCAGCGCGCTGCAGCTGATGGCCTGGAACAGCAGCTTGTGAAAGTCGACTGCCACGGAGTCGGCCATCTCGATTCCACGAAGCAGGTGCCGGTGGGTGTCGCTGAACGCCAGGCAACCGCCCGCGCAGGCGTCGACATGGGTCCAGATCCCGTGCTCGCGCGCAACGGTGATCGCCTCTGGCAACGGGTCGATCGCGCCGAAGTCCGTTGTACCTGCGGTGAGTACCAGCGCGATGATCGGCGTGCCGTCCGCTGCGGCCCGATCGATGCAGCCGACGAGACCGTCGACTCGCATGCGGCCGTCGGCGTCGGTCGGTACCTCGACCGCTGCACCCGACAGTCCGAGGATTCGCAGCGCCTGCCGCACCGAGAAGTGCGTCTGACGAGTGCACAACACCCGCCAGGAACCCGCCTCGACGGGTAGTCCCCCGGACACATCGGATCCGAATCGATCGCGGGCGAACAGGTCTCGGGCCATCAGCAGTGCCTGCAGGTTGGACTGGGTCCCCCCGCTGGTGAACGTTCCGTCGGCGCCGTCGTCGTAACCGAGCGTGACGCACAGGTCAGCGATGACCTTCTGTTCGACAGCCGTGGCCGCGGGCGCCTGATCGAACGAATCCAGCGACTGGTTGAAGGCGCTGACCAGGACCTCGGCCGCCAGCGACGACAGTGTCGGCGGGCAGTGCAGATGCGCCAGATAGCCGGGATGGGTGACCACGGCAGACCGCCCGGAGAGCAAGCCGGCCGCCTCGCCCAGCGCACGTGGCAGCCCGATTCCCGCCGGGCTGTCGAGACTGAATTCGTCGACGGACCTGCCTATCTCGGCGTAACCGGCCACCAGTCCCGGCCGCGCCGGGTCCCGCAGCTCGGTCCCGGTCCAGATGGCTGCCAAGGTCAGTGCTTCGCGATAGCCGCTCAGTCCGGCGGGGGTGAGAAAGTCGCCCGCGAACGGGCTCGAATCGGTGGTCACTGGGCCCCCATCAGGATGCTGCCGGCAGGCCGTTGCCGCTGGACGTGGCGCACCGCGGAGTCGAACGCGGTCAGCGCGGCCGACATATCGGCTTCGTCGATGGTCAGCGGCGGCAGGAAGCGCACCACATTTCCGTACTGTCCCCCGGTTTCGACGATCAAACCGTGCTCAAGGCAGGCCAGTTGTATCTGTCGCGCCAGTTCCGCGTCCGGTGCCGCGGCACCGTGTCGCCGCGGAAGCGTCGGCTCGACGATCTCGGCTGCCAGCATCAGCCCCGCACCCCGGACGTCGCCCACGATCTCGGATTGCGCCGCAACCGATTTCAATCCTTCGAGGAAGTCAGCACCCATCGCCTGTACGCGCTCGGACAGGCCGGTCTCGACAGCGAAGCGGATCACCGCGCTGGCCGCGGCGAACGCCATCGCGTTCCCGCGGAACGTACCGGTGAAGGCCCCGGGCTCCCACACGTCATGGCGCTCCCGGATCACCAGCACCGCGATGGGCAGGCCGGAACCGAGGCCTTTCGAGATCACCATCATGTCCGGTTCGATGTCGCACCGCTGAAAAGCCCAGGCCGGCCCGGTCCGGAACATCCCCGCCTGCACCTCGTCGGCGATCAGCGGAACATCCAGTCCGCTCGCCATGTCCCGCAATGCCTTACCCCACCGGTACGGGGCCGGGATCACTCCGCCCTCGCCCAGCACGAACTCCGCGAGCACAGAGGCCGGCGCGGTGACACCAGAGTGGGGTCGAGTCAGGTTCTCGACGGCCGCCACCGCCAGGTCGATTCCACCGTCCCCGCCGACCCCGAACGGGCACCGGTAGTCCTGGGGATACGGCACGAACGTGGCCCGCGGAGCCAGCACCACAGGCTGGCGGCGCAGCCCCCCGCCCGAGCTGGCCGCCCGCGCCGCCCGGGTACACCCGTGGAAGCCGCCTTGCACAGCGATGTGTTCGCGTCCGCCGGTGGAGATCTCGGCGAGCATCAGGGCGGCCTCGATCGCGCCCGCCCCGCTCGGTGAGCACAGGTGCACCCGTCCCTCACGCGCCAGCCCCGGCGGCAGGATGGACAGCAGATCCTCGACGAATCGCTCGCGGGTCGGGGTGTGGAAGTCGAGTGACTGCCACGGTTCGCCCGATTCGAGGGTCTTGGCCACGGCCTCCCTGACCGCCGGATGATTCCATCCCAGGGACATCGCACCGGCCGCGGCCAGGCAGTCGACGTACCAGCGACCGCCGGCGTCACGCAGCCGGGATCCGGCCGCCTCGACGGGCCGGATCGGCAACCGTCGCGAGTAGGTTGCTGCAGCCGAATCCCGCATCACAGCACCCCCCCGGCCGACCGTGAACTGTCCGTACGTGGGTGCGCCAGAAGCCTTCTCAGCGACGTCGTGAGTGACCGATCCTCGGTCTGCCAGAAGCCGCCGTCGCTCGGGATCGCCCCGGCCAGGCGGCGGCGGGCCTTTCCGAGCTGGTGGTAGGGCAGTTTGGGGAACAAGTGGTGCACTGCATGAAACCGCAGCCCGAGCGGCGCCCACAGCTCTCCGACGATCGGCATCGACGGGTGGTCGATGGAATCGAGAATCTGTTCTGGGAACGTCATCCGCTCGTTGCGGCTCTCGTAGCGATGCGCAGCCAGCACCCGGACCCAGTTGACGAACAGCACCGCCGCGACGATCAGGTAGGCCTCGAGGAGACGCTTGGGCGAATACGCTCCGCCCACGGCCAGTGCCAGCATCACCGCGAGGTAGGCGAAGCAGGCGACCTCCTGCACCAGCCAGGACCGCGGCGTCCGGCCCGCGGGCAGCTTGCGGACGAAGTCCGCGTCGATCATCAGCGCCGAGGCCCGGGTCAGCACATAGGACCGGATACCCGGGACCAACCAGCTCAACGGAGCCAACACCAGAAACCGCAGCACGAAGACCAGCGGACCCAGCAGCGCGGTGAACGGCAGCGCGATCACCCGCCAGCGAGGCTCGACCGCGTAGGGGACGTACTCACCGTCCTCGGCAGTGCCGTAGGTCCGGGACCCGTGATGGTCCTGGTGGAACTCGTAGGTGAATTGCGGGACCAGCAACGGAATTCCGCACACCACATGCCATGCCACCGAGAACCACCGCAATTCCTCGGGCGCATGGACGATTTCGTGGACGAAGAGCACTGCGCGGTAGAACGCCAACGCGGCGAGCACCATGCAGCCGATGGCCGTCGGCGAGGCCAGACGGTCAACGGGACACAGGAAGAACGCGGTATAGCCGATCGCCACGCATACGGTGAGGTCAACCCAGTAGATCCACTGCCGGCGTGCGGTCAGATCGGCGACCAGAGATCGAGCCTCGGCCATCGAGATACCGAGCACGTCCCTGGAACCCGTCCCGACGGGTGTCTGACGGACATCACTGGTCATCGGGTGAACTCCGTGATCAATTCAGACGCGGACACCCGCGGAATGCCGAGCTCTCGCTCGGCCTTGCCGGAGGTGTAATACACGTGGCGGGCCATCAACTCGACGTTCTCGGGCACCAGCGCATCGTCGTGACGCGCAGTGGCGGTCAGGTCGCGCACGACCCGATTCCCGGCTCCGGCGGCCCGGAACAAACCCATGGGCAGGGTACGAACGCGATGTTTCCGCCCAACGGCCTCGACGAGCAGCTCCGCGATCCGGCGGTAGCTCAGGTTGGCACTGGACAGGATGTAGCGCTCACCGGAGCCGCCCTTGACCATGGCCGCGGTAGCTCCGATGACGAAGTCGCGGGCCGAGCAGACCGCAGTCCCACCGGGGGGTACCGCCCGCAGCAGCCCGCGTCGCGCGGCCACCAACAGGCCCTGCCAGGATCGTGTCGGGCCGGAAGCCGGCGCGAAAACCGCTGCGGGATTGACCACCACGACGTCGAGCCCATCTTGGCCGAAATCGAGCATGACCCGCTCGCCGGTGCGTTTGGTCGCGGCATAGACGTTGTCGAGCACGGAGTTCCGGACATCGAACTGCTCGTCGGCCACCACGTCGTCAGGCGGATAGCCGATGGCGGCCGTCGACGACACATGTACGACGCGCTGGACTCCATGGCGCAGCGCACTCTGCGCCACGTGGTAGGTGCCCAGGACGTTGACATTCCAGATGGAGTGGGCCAGACGGGAATTCGGTGAGGCGATGCCGGCGAGGTGATACACGTGCGAAATGCCACGCATGGCCGCGTCGACACTGGCCGCGTCGGTGACATCGGCGCGGACCACTTCGACGTCACGGCCCAAACCCCCCGGTTGGGCCGCAGGGTCGTCGGGCCCGGTCATGACGGTGACCGCCTCGCCGTTGCCGACCAGCTCGGCGACCAGCGCACCACCCAGGTACCCGGCGCCCCCTGTGACCAGGATTCGGCCGGCCATCACAGTGCCTTCTGGTAGACGCGGTGCCGTTTGTCCGGCTCGGTCTTCATCTGCGCGGCCAGGGAATTCGACCACACGTTGTCTTCGTGCACCCAGGTGGTCGCCACCGCCGAATAACCGCTTCCGGTGCTGGCCCGGACGATCTCGCCGGCCAGGATCCGGCCGATACCCGCCCCGAACTGGGTTTCGACGGCACCGATGAGGACGACGACCGCGGTGTCGACGCCACGGATGCGTCCCCGACGCTTGGCTACGATGCGCGCTACCATCGACGGAGTGAGGCGCCCGGATTGTGCGGCGATCTCGTTCACGTCGGGCAGCATCAACAAGAACCCGACCGGTGTCCCGGCGGACTCGACGATCCGGACGAGGCGGGGGTCGATCAACGGCCGCATCTCGGCGGCCATGCCGGCGAACACTGCCCTGCTCAGCGGGACGTTCTCGGGATGGCGGGCGAAGGAGTCGTTGTAGAGGACCCGGAGAGTCTCCAGCTCGTTGTCGAAGTCCTTCATCCGAACGGACCGCACGGTCGCGCCCTGCGCGTCCATCACCGCGTCGGCCCGCCGGACCAGCCGGCGTTGGACGGCGCTGCCGGAGCCCGTGGTCCAGCGGTAGGAGGCGCTGTCGAATTTCTTTCGGTAGCCGGCAGACTCGACGAGTTGCAGGTAATGCGGCGGGTTGTAGGGCTGCATGAGGGTTGGCGGGGTGTCGTAACCCTCGGCGAGCAGCCCTACCTCCTCGCGAGTCGAATAGCTGTAGGGCCCGATCATCTTGTCCATACCGCGGCGGCGTGCCCAGTTCTCCGCGGTTTCCAGCAGTGCGTCGGCTACGGCCTCGTCAGCGACACTCTCGAAATGCCCGAAGAACGCGCAGTCGCCGTACCGCTTGACGTACTCGGAGTCGACGCTCGCCGATACCCGCCCGACTGGTTTTTCTCCCTGGTAGGCAACGAAGTTGGCGACTGTGACCTCGCGGTGCAGCGGGTTCTTCCTGGCATCCATCTTGTGCCGCATGGCCCGGCGCAGCGTCGGACGCCACCGGGCGTCACCTCGGTAGAGGTGCCACGGAAGGTCCACGAACCGTCTGGCCTCCGCGGGTGAGGTGACCTCACGGACGTCCAGCGAGGTTTTCAAGTCACTTGGCACGAACGATTCCCAGGTCATATGCGAGTTCCGGGTTGCCCTTGCTCTTCCAGAGCGCGCCGTCCATGTAGAAGTGATGCAGCACGAACATCAGCGGCACGGCGAAGATGACGGTGTCCAACTGCCCGGCGAGGATGCCCAGCAGGGCCAGACCTGCCACGTAGAACGGAAGCGCCTTGCGCGTCGAGAGCCGGGCCAGCAGCAGCTTCTTCTCGCTGGGGTCCTCCGACGCCGCGAACCGGGTGTTGTTCCGGGTCCAGTTGATCAGGTGGTACTGCAGGCTGTGCGTGGTGGTGGCGATCAGGATGAGCGCGAACAGGTCCGACACCAGCAGGTAGGACAGGTTGTAGGACAGCGTCGCGATGATGAAGGTGGCCACCGCCATGGCAGGCAGCGTGGTCTGCCCGTCGCGGCGCAGCTTGACCTGTTCGGCGACCGCCAGGGCCAGGAGCACGGCGGCGACCGCGTACGCGATCACGATGAGCACGCCGGGAATCGGCGGAACCGGCACACTCAGGTTCGAGAACGGCAGCCGGTGGCCGAACACCTCGTACTCCGAGAAGTGCAGCCCATGACTGGCCCGGTAGAGCACCGGGGCCAGGC
Source organism: Mycobacterium syngnathidarum (assembly GCF_001942625.1). Lineage (GTDB taxonomy): Bacteria > Actinomycetota > Actinomycetes > Mycobacteriales > Mycobacteriaceae > Mycobacterium > Mycobacterium syngnathidarum. The sequence continues at coordinate 1,567 of NZ_MLCL01000002.1, read as the reverse complement.
AGGCGGCGTAGAGCGCGTACTTGAGTCGGTTTCGCGGGCCCTTGTAACCGTTCTTCGCGGCGTAGATGTTCATGATGCCGAAGTGCTGTTTGAGCACGTGGAAGACCTGCCAGTACGCCCAGATCGCCAGCAGTGGCACCAGAGCGCCACCGAACCAGAGCACCCCGACGATGGTGGCGACGACGGCAAAGCTGAGCATGTAGTGCAACCGGTACCGCGACCGCTCCCGCGGATCGAGCCATACCCGCACGGTCGTGGTCAGCACGTGCGGCAGGTCAGAAAGCAGCGAAAAGGCGACTGCTCCAACCAGAAACACTCCCTTGTGGCTTTCGGCTGCGAACAGGATCGCCGACAGCAGGGCGCCCAGACCGAAGACGAAGTAGATGTCGACCCGGCGACTGACGAACCAGCCGGGTTGGTGCTCACCATCTTTCAATTGCGGCCGAGTATTCGTGGCGGCAATCGCCATCGCAACCCCCTCGAGTGGCTTGAGTCTGCATATTTATTGAAAATGGTTTTCGTTATCGCATCAAGGTAGGGTGGCGCCAAAGCGATGTCAACGCCGTCTTGCGCGTTCGCTCAAAATGTGGCGACGGCCACAGATGGGGGCGGCGGCCGAGTTGACGTGCAACTTGAATCAAAGAACGACAGTGACGGCAACAACCACGACGAGCGAGCGGATCCGCTGGATGACCGCGAGGAACACAACGAGGACGAGGCCGAAAGCGACGTCCAGGGAGACGAATTCGACGAGGAAGCCCAGCCAGCACGCCAGCGCCTCAGACTAGGCAACTTGGCCGCAGAGTTGCAGCATGGGCCGGGCCGAACTCGTGGGGCCGCCGTGAATCAGCACGAGCAGCGGTGGCAACTCGCCGGTCCGATCAGACACATCCGGGTTGGTGGGCGGACAGTAGAGCGCGTGGGCAGTGCGTCCGCCGCTGGACGGGAACGTGATCGCTTCAGGCGCGGAGAACCATCCCTTGTCGAGCCCGAGATCACTTGGTGGACGCAGGATCTCGGTTTCCGCGACCGCACCCGTGGCGTCCACGTGGATCGACACCACAGCCGGTTCGGCGGTGGCGGAAGCGCCGACGAAGACTACGCGGTCACCCTCGGCCTGGATCGAGGCGAGCGACGTATAGGGCAAATCGAGGCCCACCACACTTCGAAGGGCGGCACGTTCGAGCCAACCAGCGCCCAGCTTCGAGCGGGCAGAACAAGTCGAAACAGACAATTATTCACGTCTACGAATTGTTGCATCGGTTGATTCGTTCAAACCGTCACCGACGCGGCCGGCGACGCCAGATCTCGAAACATATTCGGGTAGCGCAATATTCATGCTGTCGAATACCGAAAATTGTGGCCGGTCGCGCGATCGATCAATGCCTATCGAATGGTGTTTTCAATCACATAACCAGAATGACACCCAAAGCGACCTAAGTGTAACTCCCAGACAGGTTGTGAACGGCGTGGTGAGCGGAAGTAGGTGAGGACCTCCGGTATCGGTGTGGTTACCAAACACGCACATCCGATTACCGAGAGGTCCTCATGGTCCACGCTAATGCTT
>NZ_MLCL01000052.1 GCF_001942625.1 Mycobacterium syngnathidarum | reverse complement strand
GGAACGCATTACGGTGAGACATGAGGACCTCTCGGTGATCGGGGTGTGTGTGGTAACCACACCGATACCGGAGGTCCTCACCTATTTTCCGCTAACCACGCCGTTCACAACCTGTGTGGGAATTACACCTAGGGCTGCCAGTCCGTCGCGTCAGCCCACTGCTGGGCGCGGCGGTAGGCATCCAGGAACCACGGCTCTTTGGCCACGGCGTAGTCGGGTGTGGCCAAAGCGGCACGCTTGGCGGCCAGGTAGTCGGCCTGCACACCGGGGTTGGCCCGCAGCCAATCGACGAACATCAGCGCGAACCGCTGATTGGGCCAACCGTCGACCCTGATGTGCACATTCGTTGGCCGGCCCGGATCGGCCGAGGCGTGGAAACGCTTGTGCCAGAGCGCCGGATCGTCATCGTGCGGGTTGTCTGCGGTGATTCCCGGCACCACCGGATATCCGGCCGTCAGCAACGCCTCGGCGAGCTCGTCGGCAACGTCCAGCGACTCGACCGTCACCTGCACATCGATGACGTCCTTGGCGTCCATCCCGGGCACCGCGGTCGAACCGATGTGGTCGATACGCACCGCACGGTGCCCGCAAGCGGTGTTCAGCCGGGCCAAGATCCGGCGCGCCTGATCCGGCCAAGCCGCGTCGTAGGGCACCACGGCGGGATCGCGACGGGCCGGGCGGCGAACCTTCAGGTTGTGCGCGAAGGGCAGGATCCGCTCGTGCCAGAGTGCGCGAGCCTGCTCCACGACGGCGCCCGGACTGCCCGAGTTGTCCAGCCACACATCGGCGACAGCCCGGCGTTGCTCCTCGGTGGCCTGTGCGGCGATGCGGGCGCGGGCGTCCTCCTCGGTGAATCCGCGATACTCGATGAGTCGCCTGACGCGCAGTTCGGCGTCGGCGTTGACGATGATGACCAACGGGAACATCGGCGCCATCTGCGATTCCACCAAAAGCGGAATGTCCTCGACGATGACGGCATCTTCGTGGGCCGCGGCAATGAGCTCCGACCGCCGATGTGCCACCAGCGGATGCACGATGCCGTTCAGTGTGGCGCGCTTCTCGTCGTCGCTGAAGGCGACCGCCGCCAGAGCCGGACGGTTCAACGCCCCCTCGGGCAGCAGGATGCCGTCCCCGAATGCCTCGACCAGCCTGGCCAGCCCCTCGGTTCCGGGCTCGACCACCTCACGGGCGATGACGTCGCCGTCGACGACGATGCCGCCGAGATCGCTGAATGTGGCCGACACTGTTGACTTCCCGGCGCCGATACCGCCGGTTAACCCGATGCGAAGCACGCTCCACAGTGTGTCAGGCCCCCGGAACGACGAACGCCCCGGCCCAATGGGCCGGGGCGTTCGTTGTCGTACTTATGGTTAGGCGTTGCCTGCGAGCTTCTCACGCAGCGCGGCCAGCTGTGCATCGCTGGCCAGCGTGCCGCCGGTCGACTCCTCCGAACGCGAGGAACCGTTGGACACCGGACGGGCAGCTTCCTCGGCCTCGGCCGCGGCGAACTTCTCCATCTGCGTGGTGTGCATCTTGTGCCGGCGCTCGGCCTCGGCGTAGCGGGCCTCCCACTCTTCCCGCTGCTTGTCGAAGCCTTCGAGCCATTCGTTGGTCTCGGCGTCGAAGCCCTCGGGGAAGATGTAGTTGCCCTGCTCGTCGTAGCTGTCGGCCATGCCGTACTTCGACGGGTCGAACTCCTCGGTGTAATCCTCGTTGGCCTGCTTGAGGCTCAGCGAGATCCGACGACGCTCCAGGTCGATGTCGATGACCTTGACCATCGCGTCGTCGCCGACGGTGACCACCTGGTCCGGGACCTCGACGTGGCGCTCGGACAGCTCCGAGATGTGCACCAGACCCTCGATGCCCTCCTCGACGCGGACGAACGCACCGAACGGCACCAGCTTGGTGACCTTGCCCGGCACGATCTGGCCGATCGCGTGGGTACGGGCGAAGTGGCGCCACGGATCTTCCTGAGTCGCCTTGAGCGACAGCGAAACCCGCTCGCGATCCATGTCGACGTCGAGCACCTCGACAGTGACCTCGTCGCCCACCTGAACCACCTCGGACGGGTGATCGATGTGCTTCCAGGACAGCTCGGAGACGTGCACCAGGCCGTCGACACCGCCGAGATCGACGAAGGCGCCGAAGTTGACGATCGAGGAGACGACACCCTTGCGGATGGCGCCCTTCTGCAGCTGGTTCAGGAACTCGCTGCGCACCTCGGACTGGGTCTGCTCCAGCCAGGCGCGGCGGCTGAGCACCACGTTGTTGCGGTTCTTGTCCAGCTCGATGATCTTGGCCTCGATCTCCTTGCCGATGTACGGCTGCAGATCGCGGACACGACGCATCTCGACCAGCGATGCGGGCAGGAAGCCACGCAGACCGATGTCGAGGATCAGGCCGCCCTTGACGACCTCGATGACGGTGCCCTTGACGGCCTCGTCCTTTTCCTTGAGCTCCTCGATGGTGCCCCAGGCGCGCTCGTACTGAGCCCGCTTCTTGGACAGGATCAGGCGGCCTTCCTTGTCCTCCTTGGTGAGAACGAGGGCCTCGACCTCATCGCCCACGGAAACGACCTCGTTGGGGTCGACATCGTGCTTGATGGAGAGTTCGCGGGAAGGAATGACACCTTCGGTCTTGTAACCGATGTCGAGCAGGACCTCGTCACGGTCAACCTTGACGATGGTTCCCTCGACGATGTCGCCATCGTTGAAGTATTTGATGGTTTTGTCGATGGCGGCGAGAAAGTCCTCAGCCGAGCCGATGTCGTTGACGGCTACTTGCGGCGAGGTGACGGAGGGACTTGGCATGTGGTGGGTTGCTCCGGACAGGTTTACTCGTAGGGACAATTCTGTTGCGTGTATTGCGTTCGTGCAGATCCGTGGCAGTGACCAGACGGTGTCAAGCTGTGCGCACAGATACGTAACGAGGGTACTCGACCAGGCACATGCAGGACAAACCGCCCCTGCGACGGGAGTGCCAGGGGCGCTTCGGACCGTCGTCCGAATTTGTGCCGGGACCGCAGCCTACCCACGGCTACTCTGCTGCAGTGGCGTATTACCCGACCCCAGGCCCTGTCCACCGGCCGTGGTTCCCGGTCACCGCTCCCATGCCGAGGCCGGTGCGCAAGGTCGGCGCCCCGCTGGCCGCGATCATCGCCTGCGGCGTGGTCATCGGCGCGCTGGTACTTCTGTTCACCGCGCTCAATCCGGTCGGAGCGATCATCGGATTTGTGCTGTCCAGCATCGTGATGACCGGGGCAGTGTTCGCCTACCTGTGGTTGGACCGCTGGGAACCGGAACCTCCCCGACTACTGCTGCTGGCGTTCGGCTGGGGCGCCGCCGTCGCCGTCGTACTGTCCCTGGTGCTGAGCCTGTTCACCGATGCACTGCTGGCACCCGGCGTCGACTCGGCCGAATCGGCACACAGCTTCGCTTCGGTGGCGGTCCGGGCCCCGTTCATCGAAGAGGCCGCCAAAGGCCTGTTCCTGCTGGTCATGATGACCGGGCGGCGGCGTAACGAGCTCAATTCGCTGACCGACTGCCTGGTCTACGCCGGCCTGGTCGGTCTCGGTTTCGCCTGGCTCGAAGACATCATGTACATCTCCAGCGCCGACTCGCTGGCCGGTTCGCTCGTCACCGCCGCGATGCGCCTCGTGATGGCCCCGTTCGCCCACTCGCTGTTCACCACGATGACCGCCATCGGCGTGTACTTCGCCCTGCAACGGCGCAGTAGCGGGGCCAAGGTGCTGTGCATCCTCGCCGGCTATCTCGGTGCGGTGTTCATGCACGGATTGTGGAACGGTTCGTCGCTGCTGGGCGCGGGCACCTACTTCATCGTCTATGCGGTGTGGATGGTGCCGATCTTCATCGCGATGATCGTGGTCGGCATCACCAGCCGCCACCGGGAGCAACGCGTCGTGGCCGCCAAACTGCCCGGCATGGTCGCCGCCGGGTTGATCACCCACAACGAGGCCACCTGGCTCGGGTCGTTGAAGACCCGCCACGGCGCCATCAAGCAGGCCACGCTGGCCGGTGGACGCCCCGCAGGCAAAGCAGTCGCGGCGTTCGCCGCCGCCGTCGTCGAGCTCGCCTTCGTCCGCGACCGCATCGACCGCGGCTTCGGCGATGCACAGGCATACGCGTTGCAACAGGAAGAGGTGTATGCCCTGACCGCTGCCCGGTCAGCCGCGCCGATCCTGCACTGGATGGCGCATTATCAGGCGCCGGTTCGCGACTGAGCCGCTCAGTCGCTGCGACGAGCTGCCTTACGCCTGGTCAGCTGCCAGATCACCAACCCGGCCTGCAGACCGAATGCCACTGAGATCATCGAGATCAAGGTGGCCGGCAGTGCGGAGTCTCCCTCGGCACCGAACAACTCGGTAATGCCGATCAGACCCATGGATCCGGGAACCAGAAGCCAGAAGCCCGGCAGGATCAGCGTGATCGCCGGTGGTGCCGTCTGACGCCGCGAGATCACCAGGGCCGCCACCGTCAGCACCAGACCACCGCAGAACCCGCTGGCGTAACTGCCGAGGGTGAGGTCTCCGACGAACTGGGCGAGATAGGCGGCATAGGTGATCAACAGCAGCCACGGCAAGAAGCTCCGCGGTGGCGCCAGGAAGAGCATCACTCCGATCGAGTACACCGCGACACCCAGCCACGGCGCCCACGGACCGATCCGGTTCACCGCCACCGCGCTGAGGTGGTCTTCGGTCATGCGCAACAGCTGCGCCGCGATCAGGATGCCGAACGCCAACTGGATCAGCTGGATGAACCCGGCGATCAGGCGACTCGACCCGGAGATGACGTCGCGGGAGGTCAGCTCGATCACCGACAGGGTGATGGCCGCCCCTGGCAGAAACATCGCCAGCGGGGGTATCAGGGCGCGCAGGCCGACATGGTCGAGGCCCAGATGCTGCGCGCCGATCACGCAGATCGCCGTGACCACGAACGCGCTGACCACCGGAGTCAGGGCCGCCAGACCGTCCATCCGCTGCCCCGTCGTCCAGAACACGCCGACCAGCAGGCCGAGCACGAAGGCCGTCAGCGTGTTCAACCACGTGGGCTCAAGTACCAGGGCCAGACCCGCGCTCTGGATCCCGTAACCGAGGATTGTCACCCAGGCCGGGTACGGCGCCGGGCGGTCGAGGATCTCGTCGAGGAGGGCCTCGCCGTCGGCCGGGCTCACCCGTGCCGACCGTGCCGCGGACACCAGTCGGGCCAGCGGGAACACCTGGTCGAACCGCAACGGCTTCTCGACGTGGGCGGTCTTGACGACCGAACCGCCCGCGCCCACCGGTCCGACCACCTGCACGTGGTTGGGCAGTGCCACGACGTCGGTGATGACGGAGTATTTGCCGGAGCTGCGTTCCAACATGTCGCGGACCAGCGTCACCGGATAATTCGATGCACTCATCGCGGCGCCCAGCCGGGCAACGAACCGGATCTGCTGTTCCGTCATGGTGAGCTCAGTGCGCCGCGGCGTCCCAGCTGGGCCCATACCCGACCGACACCTCCAACGGCACATCCAACGGATAGGCGTTGCCCATGTGCTCGCGCACCAAGGCCTCCAGAGTGTCCCGCTCCCCCTCGGCCACCTCGAACAACAGCTCGTCGTGCACCTGCAGCAGCATGCGTGACGTGAGCCCGGCTTCCTTGATGGCTGCGTCGACGTTGATCATCGCCACCTTGATGATGTCGGCGGCGCTGCCCTGGATCGGGGCGTTGAGCGCGGCACGCTCAGCCGCCTCGCGCACGTTCCGGTTGCTGCTGTCCAGTTCCGGCAGGTATCGGCGCCGGCCCAGCACGGTCGAGGTGAACCCGTCCTTGCGGGCCTGATCGACCACATCCCGCAGATAGTCACGCACCCCGCCGAACCGGTCGAAGTACTGCTCCATCTGCACCTTGGCCTCTTCGGTGGAGATCTTGAGCTGGCTGGCCAACCCGTAGGCGCTCAGCCCGTAGGCCAGGCCGTACGACATCGCCTTGACGCGGCGGCGCAGCTCCGCGTTGACCTCGTCGATCGGTACCGAGAAGGCCCGTGATGCCACGAACGAGTGCAGATCCTCACCGGTGTTGAATGCCTCGATCAGGCCTTCGTCGCGGGACAGGTGCGCCATGATCCGCATCTCGATCTGGCTGTAATCAGCCGTCATCAGCTCGGCGTAACCGCTGCCGACGACGAACGCGTCTCGGATACGCCGGCCCGCCTCGGTCCGGATCGGGATGTTCTGCAGGTTGGGCTCGGTGGACGACAACCGGCCGGTGGCGGCAATGGTCTGGTTGAACGTGGTGTGTATGCGCCCGTCGGAGGCCACCGCGTTGAGCAGCCCGTCGACGGTCACCTTCAAACGGGTGACGTCGCGATGGGTCAACAGATGCTGCAGGAACGGGTGCCCGGTCTTGTCGAACAGCGATTGCAGCGCATCGGCATCGGTGGTGTAACCCGTCTTGGTCTTCTTGGTCTTGGGCATCTCCAGCTCGTCGAACAGCACCACCTGCAGCTGCTTGGGCGACCCGAGATTGATCTGCTTGCCGATCACCGCGTAGGCGGCCTCGGCGGCGTCGCGGATCTGATCGGCGAACTCGCTCTGCAACTCTTGGAGCTTGTCGATATCGACGGCGATGCCGATCGACTCCATCTCGGCCAGCGCCCGCTGCACCGGCAACTCCATCCGGCCCAACAGGGACGACGAGTCGATCCGGGCCAGCTCCTCATCCAGTGCATCGGCGAGATCCAAGACCGCGCAGGCCCGCAGGATCAGCGTCTGCACCGCCTGCTCATCGACGCCGTCGGAATCATCGAGCAACGAAAGTTGTTGCTGCTCGGGGCTTTCAGCGCGAAGTTCACGGCGTAGATAGCGCACCGCCAGATCATCGAGGGCGAAGCTACGTTGCCCGGGCCGGACCAGGTAAGCGGCCAGCGCGGTATCGGAGGTGACACCGCGCAGCGTCCAGCCCCGGCCGGCGAGGTCGTGCATGGCCAGCTTGGCCTCGTGCAGCGCCTTCGGCGGGCCCGGGTCACCCAGCCAGCGCGCCAGGGCCTCCTCATCCTCGGGCGTCAGCGTCGCCGTGTCGATGTAACGCCCGTCGCCGTCGGCCGCGACGATGGCGAGCGCGGTGGCGTCGGCGTCGAAGGCCAGGTGCGTGCCGACGACGGCCAACCCGAACCGGTTGCCCAGGCTGTGCTCGGCGAGCCACGCCGCGAGCTCACCGGGCTCCAACGCCCGGCCGCGCACGTCGAACCCGTGCTCAACCTCCGGTTCGGAAGCCACCAGCGTCTCGAACAGTCGATCGCGAAGAACCCGGAATTCCAGGTCGTCGAACAGTCGGTGGATCTGGTCACGGTTCCAAGGTTGCATCCGCAGCGTGTCCGGCGTCTGCGCCAGAGGGACGTCCCGGACCAGATCGGTCAGCTCACGGTTGAGCACCACGCTGGACAGGTTGGCCCGCAGCGAGTCACCCACCTTGCCCTTGACCTTCTCGACGTTGTCCACCAGTGACTGCAGAGTGCCGTACTCGACGATCCACTTCGTCGCGGTCTTCTCCCCCACTCCGGGAATGCCGGGCAGGTTGTCACTCGGGTCGCCCCGTAAGGCGGCGAAATCCGGGTACTGCGCGGGAGTCAGCCCGTACTTCTCCACCACTGCCTCCGGTGTGAACCGGGTCAGTTCACTGACACCCTTGCGCGGGTAGAGCACGGTGATGTTGTCGGTGACCAACTGCAGCGAGTCCCGGTCACCGGTGACCACCAGCACCCGGTAGCCCTCCTGCTCGGCCTGGGTGGCCAGGGTGGCGATGATGTCGTCGGCCTCGAAGCCGGCCTCGGCCAGTGCCGTGATTCCCAGGGCGCCGAGCACCTCCTTGGTGATGTCGATCTGCCCACGGAACTCGTCGGGTGTGGCCGACCGGCCTTCCTTGTACTCCGGGTACTTGTCCTTGCGGAAGGTCTGGCGAGAGACGTCGAACGCGGCGGCCACGTGGCTGGGCTGCTCGTCACGCAGCAGGTTGATCAACATCGAGGTGAACCCGTAGACCGCGTTTGTGGTCAACCCGCCCTGCGTCTTGAAGTTCTCGGCGGGCAACGCGTAAAACGCCCGGAAAGCCAGCGAATTGCCGTCCAGCAGCATCAGGGTGGGTTTTCCGGCCGTCGCTGGATCGGCGGTGGTGTTCGGTGCGCTTTTCGTCTCGGTCTTCGCGGGGCTCACGGCCCTCACTCTATGCGGGCCCACCGACGCGCAGACGACTCCGAGCCATGTCGGTCAGCACCCTGGCGGCCGGGCTCGTCGGGCCTTGCGCCCGCCAGGCGAATACCAGCCGGCCGCGCAACTCAGGCGTGATGGGCAGCGGATGCAGCGCGGTATGAGCGGCAGCCGCCGATTCCGGCAACACCGCGACTCCCAGTCCACGCTCGGCGAGTTCGGCCAACGCGTTCGGGGTATTCGCCTCGAAAGCCACCCGCACCGCCACCCCTGCTGCCCGGCAAGCCAGGTCGAACTGGTCGCGGATGCCGGCACCACTCGGCAGGGCGATGACCGGATGCTCCACGAGATCGCGCAACGCGACGGTGCGTCGTCGACGCCACGGATGGTCGCCCGCCACCGCGGCGACGATGCGCTGATCGGTCACCACCTCAGCAGTCAGTCCGGCGGGCAGGTCGGCGCCCACCGACACGATGGCCGCATCGAGGCGCCCCGAGTGCAGGCCGTCCAGTAATGCGTCGGACTCGTCGGTGGTCAACGTGATGTCGACCAGCGGATGGGCGGCGTGGAACTGAGCGAGCAGTCCCGGCATGTCGAAGTCGTGAGCCGTCACGGTGCCCACCACCACCGAGCCGCGCACCAATCCGCCGAGTTCCTCCACTGCGGCGCGGGCGGCGACGACGGCAGCCAGTGCCGCCCGGGCGTGGGGCAACACGGCTTCGCCTGCGGCGGTCAACCGGACCGCACGGCGGCTGCGATCGAACAGTTGTTGGCCGAGCTCACGCTCCAGCCGGCGGATCTGGGCGCTGACCGCCGGTTGCGCCACGTGTACCCGTTCGGCGGCGCGGGTGAAGTTAGCTTCCTCGGCCACCGCGACGAGGTACTCGAGCTGCCGCAGTTCCATAAGAGTTCACAATAGTTTGTGGACTGAGTATGTATTGGACTTATCGTTTGGCGCTGCCCAGGCTGGAGTCATGTCCACAGAACCGATCGTCATCGCCGGCGCCGGCATCGGCGGCCTCACCACCGCACTCGCACTGCATGCGAGAGGGTTTCGCGTTCAGATCCTGGACAGCGCCCGCGAACTGCGACCGCTCGGCGTCGGCATCAACCTGCTGCCGCACGCGGTACGCGAACTTACCGACTTCGGCCTCGGCGAGGCCTTGCCGGCCATGTCAGCGAACCCAGCCGTGATCGATTTCTACCGCTCCGACGGCGCGCTGCTGTTCCGCGAGCCCCGCGGTATCGAGGGCGGCTACGGCCATCCGCAGTGTTCGGTGCATCGCGGCCGGTTGCAGATGCTGCTGCTCGACGCGGTCCGATCCCGGCTGGGTCCCGATGCGGTGCATACCGGAACCCGCGTCACCGGGTTCAACGACCGTCGCCGGGCGGTCGTCGTACACACCACCGCCGGTGACGTTTGCGGCGCGGCACTCGTCGGCGCCGACGGCATCGGCTCCCGAGTGCGGGCCATCCTGCACCCGGGACCCGACCCGCTGCTGACCTCCGGCGTCACCATGTATCGCGGTGCCGCCCGGATGACACCGTTCCGCGACGGCCGCACCATGGCAATCATCAAGGGCGCCAATGGAATCGACCTCATCACCTACCCCATCGGTGGCCATGAGGTGAACTGGGTCGCCCAGGTCCCCGACCATCCGCCCGGCCCGCTTCCCGGCGCGGCCCAGTGGAACGCCCCGGCCACCGCCGAGGACGTGCTGCCCCACCTGGCCGGGTGGCGCCTCGACTGGCTCGACCCGGTCGAACTGCTCGCAAGCACCGCAGACATCTTCAGCTACCCGATGGTCGACAAGGATCCGTTGCCCCATTGGGGCCGCGGCCCGGTGACGCTGCTCGGCGATGCCGCGCACCCGATGTACCCGGTCGGCGCCAACGGCGCCTCGCAGGCGATCGTCGATGCCCGCGTGCTCGCCGACCACGTGGCCACCGACGGCATTGCGGGGCTATCCGGCTACGAGGACGAACGCCGACGGGAAACCGCCGACGTCATCGCAGCCAACCGCGACATGCATGGCACCGGGGCGGCCCGCACGGCCGACGAACTCGACCTGATCACCCGGAGGTACCGCACCGAGACGGCCCGGAGCGCCCGCTGATGACCACATTTGTCCTCGTTCCCGGAATGTGCCATGGCGCATGGTGCTTCGACGACCTGTCGGACGCACTGCGCGCCGCCGGTCACCGGACGCTGCCGCTGACCTTGACCGGTGTCGCCGAACGCGCACACCTGATGCCCGGCGGGGTGAACCTGGACACCCACATCGCCGAGGCGGTGGGGGTGGTCGAAGCCACCGTCGAGCCCGGTTCGCAGGCCAGCCGCGACGTCGTCCTCGTCGGACACAGTTACGGCGGGATGGTGATCGCCGGCGCCGCCGACCGGATTCCCGATCGCATCGACGCACTCGTGTTCCTCGACGCCCTGGTGCCCCGCGACGGCGAGTCCTGCTGGGATCTGGTCAACGACGAGGAACGCCGGTGGTACCTGGGAGTGGACGACTCGGGCTTCGGCGTGCCACCCATGCCGTTCTTCGATGCGCGCGCCACCTCGCATCCGCTGGCCAGCGTCCTGCAGCCACTGCGGATGTCCGGCGACCTGAATGGGTTCCGGCGGCGCGATTTCGTCTATGCGCTGGACTGGCCGGGCGAATCACCGATGCTGACCTCCTACGAGCGCGTCCGCGACGACCCGCACTGGACGTGCCATGAACTCGACGGCAGGCACAACCTGATGCGTGACAATCCTGAGGACCTGGTGCGCATACTGCTCGATGTCGCGTCCTGACCCGTGGGACAAAACTGCAACACGTTTCAGTTTTGCGGTCTCGATCGTTTAGGCTGGGCCGCGTGCCAGCAGCATCTTCGCAACCCGCGATCGACGGATGGTTCGCCACCGACGACGCCGGTGCCACTCACCTGATCGGCGGCAAGTGCACCCAGTGCGCCACGTACGTGTTTCCGCCGCGCGAGAACAACTGCCCCAACCCGGCCTGTGACAGCGACACCCTCGACCTGGTTCGGCTGTCGCGCCGCGGGAAGGTGTGGAGCTACACGGAAAACCGGTACCTCCCGCCCGCACCGTATCCCAAGTCCGACCCGTTCGAGCCGTTCGCGATCGCCGCGGTGGAGCTCGCCGATGAAGGGCTGATCGTGCTCGGCAAGGTCGTCGAAGGCACGCTGGCCGCCGATCTCAAGGTCGGTATGGAGATGGAGCTGACCACCATGACGCTCTACACCGACGACGAGGGCGTCGAGCGCACCACCCACGCCTGGAGGATCGCATGAGCACTCCCGAACCGCTGTACATCCTCGGCGCGGGCATGCACCCGTGGGGCAAGTGGGGCCGTGACTTCACCGAATACGGCGTCGTCGCCGCGCGCGCCGCCCTGGCCGAGGCCGGCCTGGACTGGCGACAGATCCAGTTGGTCGCCGGCGCCGATACCATCCGCAACGGCTACCCGGGCTTCATCGCCGGGTCGACGTTCGCCCAGAAGCTGGGCTGGAACGGCGTGCCGGTGTCGTCCAGCTACGCAGCCTGCGCGTCCGGCTCGCAGGCGCTCCAGAGCGCGCGGGCCCAGATCCTGGCCGGCTTCTGCGACGTCGCGCTGGTGATCGGCGCCGACACGACGCCCAAGGGTGCGTTCGCGCCCGTCGGCGGCGAGCGCAAGAACGACCCGGACTGGCAGCGCTTCCACCTGCTCGGCGCGATGAACCCGGTGTACTTCGCCCTGCTGGCCCGGCGCCGGATGGACCTCTACGGCGCCACCGCCGCAGACTTCGCCCAGGTGAAGGTGAAGAACTCGCGCCACGGCCTGCAGAACCCGAATGCGCGCTACCGCAAGGAATCCGCGATCGAGGACGTGCTGGCCAGCCCGGTGGTGTCCGACCCGCTGCGTCAGCTCGACATCTGCGCCACCTCCGACGGAGCCGCCGCTCTGATCGTGGCGTCGAAGTCGTTCGCCGAAAAGCACCTCGGCTCGCTGGAAGGCGTCCCCTCGGTGCGCGCGGTCTCGACGGTGACCCCGCAATACCCGCAACATCTGCCCGAATTGCCAGATATTGCAACCGATTCCACCGCTGTCGTAGCGGCACCGGAGCGGGTGTTCAAGGACCAGATCCTCGACGCGGCCTACGCCGAAGCGGGCATCGGCCCCGAAGACGTCAGCCTGGCCGAGGTCTACGATCTGTCCACCGCGCTGGAACTGGACTGGTACGAGCACCTGGGCCTGTGCGCCAAGGGCGAAGGCGAGCAACTGCTGCGTTCCGGTGCCACCACCATCGGCGGCCGCGTTCCGGTGAACCCGTCCGGCGGTCTGGCCTGCTTCGGCGAGGCCATCCCGGCGCAGGCCATCGCGCAGGTGTGCGAGTTGACCTGGCAGCTCAAGGGCCAGGCCACCGGCCGGCAGGTCGAGGGCGCCAAGGTGGGCGTCACCGCCAACCAGGGCCTCTTCGGCCACGGCTCCTCGGTGATCGTCGCCCGCTGATCCGGACGCCGAATCTGAGCTAGATGTCGAGTTCCTCTCGAAAATTCGCACATTTCTTCAGGTTCGGCGCGTGATAGTCACCGTCCGGGTCAAGCCCGGTAGCCGCAAAGGCCCGCTGGTCGAGGTCGACGACGACGGCGCGCTCACCATCTACGTCCAGGAGCGCGCCGTCGACGGCAAGGCCAACGATGCCGTCACCAAACTGCTTTCCCAGCATCTGGGAGTGCCGCGCAGCCGCGTGGAGTTGATCTCCGGCGCGACTGCGCGGCTCAAGCGTTTCCGGGTCCGCTGAGGTTGCGGTTCCACTCCAGCCAGCCCACCCCACTGCGACCGTCCGCCGTGCGCACCTTCGCCCAGGCCCGCGGGAACTGGCTGACGCGCCCGTCTTCTCCCGGGGCCACCAACAGCACGGGTGCATGAGCCGCGATGTCGACGGTCACCTCGATGTCGCCGGGTTGCAGAACCAACGTCGTCGATACCGGCAGATCGTCGGCGCCGAGCTGGTAATCCGCTGTGATGCTCTGCAATTCGACGAGCGGTTCCCCTTCGCGCTGCGAATAGCCGATACCCATCGGAGGCATACCGGGGATTCGAACGTCCACACCGTGCAGATGGGTGCCGTCGTCGAGGTGGATCGCGCTCCACACCCAGTTCATCGCCCACCAATCACGGACTCCCCACGAATGATCGCGCTGACCGACGACGGCTTCGACGGTGTGGGTGTGATCGCCGATGATCACCGTTCCTGACACCACGCACGGAATCTCGTACCGGGGCGTGACGCGGTACTGGTACGGCGTGCCCACGGTGGTCCAGGTCAGGTCCAGCGTCACCGAGGTGGCCTGTCCCGACTCACCCCGCAGCAACGCCGACGGGTCGTCGAACGCCTCGCCGGTGCCCGTGGCCGTCAGGCGATACGTCTCGAGCGGTTCGTCGGGGTGCAGGTTCAGCTCGACCCCGTCCCCCTTGACCGACGACGGTTCGGCCAGTGGCGCGTGAAAGTCGTTGAGCGCCACGGTCGGCATCCCCGGGCCGCAGAACAGCACATTGATCCACGCCGTCTCCTGGTTCGGGATCAGGCCCAGCCGGACCCAGCCGCCGAAGTCCGCCTCGGCATCGACGAAGTCGAAGTACCAGCTCTCGTTCCACAGCGCTTCATCGGTGGGCGGGTGCGCAAGCTCATCCTCGGCGGCGGGCACCAGTGGCTCCGGAACCTCCGGTGACGCAAGGACATCCAACGCCTGAGTGTCCAGCACATGGCTGCAGTGCCGCTCGAGCATCGTCATGAACATCGCATCGCCGCGTTCGGTGCGCTCCACCAACATCGACGAGATGATCGCCATCATCACACCGAAGAAGCTCTGCCGGCGTACGCCGTCACGCACCTGGTCGAGTGTGAGCGTCGAGTCCGGCCCGAGGGCCCGGTGATAGGCGGTCAGCAACTCGTCGTAGTGGGCACGACGCTGTTCGACGGGCAGGGCGCAACCGATGAAGTACGCGACGTCGGTGAACGCCGGTCCCTCGGTGACAGTCTGCCAGTCGACCACCGTCAGGGCCCGGTCCGCGCCCGCGTCGCCGAACAGCATGTTGTCGAGCCGGTAGTCGCCGTGGACCAGACCCGTGGGCCGCTCGGGCGCACTCTCGTCGGCCAGGTACGTGTCGAAGCTCTCGACGAGCCGCTGGCATACCTGGCGCTGCTGCGGCGTGATCACGTCCGCGTAGCGCTCGACGAACGCCGCGTACAGTCCGGCGATCAGCGCCTGGTTGACCGGCGCCTCACGGTTGAGCCATTCAGCCCGCTCGAGCGCCTCGGCACCGGCCGCCGACCCGTGGATACGGCCGAGCTCGCCGAGCGCCACCGCGGCCTGTGCGGCTGTCGCCCCGCGGATCTCGTCACCCACCACGGCGGGCACGGCGTCGCCGAGCAACAGGTCGAAGGCGCCCGTCTGGGTATCGATTGCGGCGTGGTAACAGGGTGCCACCGGCCCGGCCACCAGGGCAGGTGCGATGTCGGTGTAGAACCGCACCTCACGCTCGTAGAGGCCCATCGCCAGTCCGGTCTGGCGACTGCTGGGATCGGTGGCGGCCACCTTCAGCACCACCGATGCCGGTCCGTTCACGTCCCCGGCGTAGTTCAGCGAGACGCGGTAGCACTCGCTCATCTGGCCGGTTCCGATCCGCTCGAAACGGAATCCACTGACGGGGCCGACGTCCAGGGCGGCGGTCAGCCAATCGCAGGTCAGGTCTTCGGGGCGCTCCAGTACGGCGGTCTGAGTCGGTTGCACACAGGCAACCTAGCAGTGTTCCGCATCACATATGACAGGTGTCAACTAATGGTGTGCTGCCGTGGCATGCCCGTGTGCGCAGGCTCCCGGCGGAGTGGCCGGCACGTCCAGCGCCGGATTGCGGTCGAAGAAGGCGAACGGCTTGAGCCAGAACGACACCACGTCCACCGGCATGACGGGCCAGTCCTCTGGACGGGTGATGTGGTGAATACCGAACACATACCAGAGCACTACATCGGTGTTCTCGATCGAGCGGTTGGCCTTGGTCCACTCGCCCAACCCGGTGTCGGCCGCCGACTGGTTGACGAACTCCCCCGCCGGCCAACGTTCGTCGGGCCGGTTCGGGGTCACCCACAGCGTGTGGGTGATGACGTTGGCGCGTTGCACCACGGGCGAGGAAGGGTCGAACATCGCCGGGATCGCCCCGGTGGGTACCAGCTTGTAGGACGGGTGCGTGCCCAACCCGTTGACGACGTTGGTGTTGACCACTTTCCAGGCCCGCTGGGTGTCGAAGCTGACGTCCTGCTTCCCCTCTTGCTCGGTGCGCAGCGGCTGGTTACGCACCACCAGCGAGAGGCCGTACGGATTGTCGGGGCCCATCTCTTCGGCGTATGACTCGGTCATGTAGACGGTGTTGTCGGTGCCGTCGACATCCAAGTCCAAGCGGGCGATCAGGAAGTGCTGATGGAACGGCGCATACGTGCGCTCGTCGACAAGCGTGCCGTTCTTGGGTGTGGGCCCGGCGGGGAACGGTGTGGTGACCATGATCCCGGTGGCGCGGACCTCACACTCGATGTTGCCGTCCTGGTAGAGCCGCCAGTACACCAGGTACTCGTAGTTGGCCACCGTGACGTGGAATGACAGTGTGAGCCTGCGCATCCGGCGCACCTGGGCGCCGGCGTCGTGGTCCACGTGCTTCCACAGCACGGCGTTGTCTTCCTCGTGGATGCAGATCGCGTTGGTGATCGTGTACGGCTCGCCGGCGCTGTCGTGCAGAACCGCATCCAGATAACGGATCTCACCGAGGCAGTCGCAGCCGAGCTCCAGCGAGGTGGTCATGAACCCCAGCCCCCACTCCCCGATGTCGAACGCGGTGCGGCGGTAGTGGTCCACCGCGGAGTCCCGATAGGGCACCACCATCTCGGAGAATGACATGCGATGTGCCACAGAGCGATCCGTCTCACCGTCGCGGTATCGCACGGTATGCAGGGTCATCCCCTCGCGGTGGTTGAAGCCGACCCGCAGCGACCAGTTCTGCCAGTGCAGCAGGTTGCCGTCCAAGGTGAACGACGGACCGTCGGGCTGGGCGATGTTCAGCGGCTTGAGCGGCTCGCGGCGCGATCCGGACCGGATCCGCTCGGGAATGTGATGCGGCACGTATTCGCCCATCACGTCGGGCATTTCGGAACTACCGTCATCTTCGATGCGCAGCACTTCCATGGTGTTTATGTCGATCACGCAGTGCAGGCCACTGATCGGGTGGGCATAAGGATTGGCCCCGGCAGCCTGCTTGTACCAGGTGTCCGACCATCCGATGCGGCGGTCGCGGTATTCCGGCGGAGCAACCGCGTCACCGTAGGTCCAGGTATCCATGAACACGTTGTCCAGGTCCGTGATGCCGCGTTTGGCGAGCGCGGTGATCACCTCGGGGTGCCGACGCAGCACCTGGTCGCATTCCACGAACTCGTCGACGGTGAAGTTGGCCTGGACACCCGGGACATGGTCGAATTTCTCGACCCGGTCGTCGGTCAGCGACACCACGCCCTTGTAGGTGGCGTTGGCCGACCGATCCAGACAGATCACCGCCGCGCGCCGGGGCGGGGTGGCACCGCCGCCGTCGAAGTCAGCCAGTTCGGCCTTGGACGGCTCGACAAGTTCCACCGAGGCGACCCGCCAGCCCTCCCCGACTCCGTGCTCACGCCGCAATATCGCTGCCACCGCGCGAAACTCGTCGGCGGACAGCGGATCCAGTGGGTAGTCCACACCGGATACGCAACCACATCCGGCCGATTCCCTGCAGCAAATCGCGCAGACTGGAGGAGGCGAACTCAGCTGCCGGCGAGGGTGAACCCTTCCCAGGCCTGACGCCGCACCGACCGCGGGTCGTACTCGACGCGTGGCCGGCGGTCGAACACGAACACCGCCCGCTCGTCGGTGTTGTAGGCCGGCCAGCCCGGCCCCGGGTTCCCGGTCCGGGTGAACTCACGCCATCGCCGCTGCACGTCCCGGCTGACCCGCCGGGCCGATGCACGATCGCCCACCGCGGTCAGCGCCGCACCGTATGTCGTGTGGTACGTGTCGAACACGGCCAGCAGCTCCATTGCGTGCGTCGCCCCCAGCCCGGCCCAATGCAAGGTCCGCGGCGCGTAGTCGTAGCGGTACACGTACGTAGGCGCGTGCCGGCTGTGCGCCTCGGCGATCTGCCAAGTGGCCGAGGCGAACGCGAAATCTCCGCCGAGCCGCACGCAGGCCGCGCTGCTCGGATAGTCCGGATAGGCCTCCACGATCCGCCGCCGCTCCTCGGGATCGGTACGGGCGAAAAGCTTTTCGATCATCGGCTCGTTGGTGGGCAGCAACTGGAGGAACCGGGTGAACAGGCGTCCCTCGTCGGCATTGTTGCCGACGATCAACGGAACCTGTTGAGCCAGACCCTCGGCCATCGCGGTAACCGGATCGATCGGCAGATAGTCGGTGCCGAAAGTCGGGCCGACCGGAAACGCACCCGGGATGTCCGTCTGGCCCCGCATGATCTGGGCTTCCAGTGCCCGGCCGAGCTCGGCCGGGCGCGCCGACATCAGCGCTGCGGCCGCCGATCCCCCATCGGGACTGATCAATTCGGCCAGCTGACCGGCGATTCGGGCGGCAGACTCCGCGGAGCTGACCATCCCGCTGGCCGGGCTCTCCGAGATCACCCGGGCGAACAGTCCTGCGGCGTCGGGTACGGCGAGCAGGGTCGTGACCGCGTGCGCGCCCGCGCTCTCACCGAAGATCGTCACATTGTCGGGGTCGCCGCCGAAAACCGCGATGTTGTCGCGTACCCAGCGCAACGCCAACACCAGATCACGCAAGAACAGGTTGTCGTCGATGGGATGTTCCTGTGTCGACAGCGACGACAGTTCGACACACCCGAGCATGCCGAGCCGGTAATTGACCGAGACGAACACGCAGCCGCGCCTGGCCAGCGCGGCGCCGTCGTAGATGGGTGTGGCCGAGCTGCCCAGGATGTAACCGCCGCCGTGCACGAAAAACATCACCGGCAGTGGGCCGTCGGCGTCGTCGCGCTTCTCCGGCGCGACCACGTTGAGTGTCAGGCAGTCCTCGCTCATCGGCTGGTGCTTGCCGAGGCCGACGAGCGTGTAGCGACGTTGCTGGGGGGCGCAGTAACCGAATCCGTGGCAGTAGCGGACGCCGGGCCATGGCTCGGCCGGTTCGGGTGCGCGCAGGCGCAGCCGGCCGACCGGCGGTTTGGCGTAAGGAATGGAACGCCAGCGGTGTGCGCCGTCGCGCGTGAATCCCTCGACGATGCCGCTGCTGATCTTTGCCCGGACGGTCCGCTCGTGCATGCACCGACCGTATCGAACTGGACGGGTGTCGACGGACATGCGGTGGGCGCGACACGCGCCCGCTAGCCTTGCGGGTATGCGCACCGTTGTGACTGTTGGGGCTGCTGTGCTTTCGGTGGCTCTGGTGGCGGCCTGCTCGTCGGGAGGGGGGCACGAGTCGCAACCGAGCTCAAAGCCCCGGATGTCGATGCCGGCCGGCGCCCCACACACCAAGACCACCACGCCCACCACTACGACGACCTCTCCCATGCCCACCACAGCACCGGCCGCCGGGACGCCGATGAACCGCGTGATCAAGTGGGTCGAGGCAGGCACCCCGGCCGAGCCGTCCGGCTTCCACACCGCCACGCGCGACGGCCAATCCACCAACCTCGGCGAGGACATCTCGTTCGTCGCACCTTCGGGCACCGCCCGCTGCGCCACCGACAAGAATCTCGGCGGCCAACTGGCATGTCTGATCAAGGCCGACGACCTGCCGTCGAAACCGGCTGACGTCGAGGGTCAGTGGATCCCCGGTTGGGTGGATTTCGCCGGGGAGACCGTGGATGTGGGCTCACTGCACGGAGATCCGGGCCGATTCGGCTATGGCGACGGCGCCGAACTGGCCGAGGGCAAGGCACTGGCCTTCGGCGACTACCGGTGCCGGGCCGATGCCACCTCACTGGTGTGCGTCAACTACGCACACCAGTCCGGGGTGCTGCTGAATTCCTCCGGTGTGGAACCGCTGGGCTGCCTGAAGCCGGTCCCGCCGCCCGTGGGCGTGGGGCGTCAGCTCAGCTGCCCGCCCGACTAGCGCCAGCCGTCGGCGGCCTTCGCAGCCTGGATCAGCGCGTCACACAACTGCCGTAATTCGTCTGCCCCGGCGCCCTCGTCGACCGCGATGGCCACATCCTCGGCGGCGCACCTGACCTGGTAAACCCGGTCGGACAGCTGAGTGGCCTCGTCAGCGCTGAGCACCACCGAATCCGGGGCCAGCGAGGTGCCCCTGACCATGGCGCGCTGTTCGTAGGCCCGCTGCCGGCAGGACTGCCTGCAGTACTGGCGACGGCGACCCATCTGCGCATCTGCGACCTCGCGCCCACACCACCGACACGGCTGCGGACGATCACGTCTGTGGTGGCGCGCCATGCTCAAGACTGTAGACGGAGCTGGTTCGTGACCCGCGTATCATCAATGGTCGAGTCGGGAACTTGGCAACGCCGAGCAGCGTTGATACATCCGGACAAAAACGCCAAATAAGGAGTGTTGACGATGGCTGATCGCGTCCTGAGAGGCAGTCGCCTCGGAGCCGTGAGCTACGAGACCGACCGCAACCATGACCTTGCGCCGCGTCAGGTGGCCCGCTACCGCACCGAGAACGGTGAAGAATTCGACGTCCCGTTCGCCGACGACGCCGAGATCCCCGGCACCTGGCTGTGCCGCAACGGGCTCGAGGGCACCCTGATCGAGGGCGAGGTGCCGGAACCCAAGAAGGTCAAGCCGCCGCGTACCCACTGGGACATGCTGCTGGAGCGCCGGTCCGTCGAGGAGCTCGAAGAGCTGCTCAAGGAGCGGCTCGACCTGATCAAGAGCAAGCGCCGCGGCAGCTGAACCGCGCATAAAAACATAAAAAACCGCGATATGCCGCAGGCATATCGCGGTTTTTTGTCTCCGGTTAGCGCACCACGCCCCGGGCACGGTCCAGACGCCCACGGATGCCCCACTCCGCGACCTTGAACATCGCCTCGCGGATGTTGGAACCGCTCATCTTGGAGACCCCGAGCTCGCGTTCGGTGAACGTGATGGGTACCTCGACGACGTTGAAGCCGTTGTTGATGGCCCGCCAGGTCAGATCGATCTGGAAGCAGTAGCCCTTCGAATCGACCGCTGACAGGTCGATCTTCTCCAACACCTCGCGCCGATACGCGCGGTACCCGGCAGTGATGTCGTGGATCCCGACCCCGAGCAGCAGCCGAGAATAGGTGTTGGCGGTCTTCGACAGGACCAGCCGGCGAACCGGCCAGTTACGCACCGTGCCGCCGGACACATAACGCGAGCCGATGGCCAGATCAGCCCCGGCGTCGACGGCGTCGAGCAGCCGGTTCAGTTCCTCGGGTGCGTGACTGCCGTCGGCGTCCATCTCGACCAGAACCGAGTACCCGCGGCCGAGCCCCCAGGCGAAACCGGCCAGATAGGCCGCACCGAGGCCGGCTTTGCTGGTCCGGTGCATCACGTGCACGCGGTCCGGGTCGGCCAGCGCCAGCTCATCGGCCAGCTGACCGGTGCCGTCGGGACTGCCGTCGTCGACCACCAAGATGTGCACCTCGGGGCAGGCATGATGCACGCGCCCGACGATCAACGGCAGGTTCTCCCGCTCGTTGTAGGTGGGAATGATCACCAGGCTGCGCTGACTCGGGCGTTCACCGTCCTGGGGGCGCGCTCCGTCACCAGGGACTGTCATGTGGCTCCTTCATCGTCGCGGGCCTTCGCGGTGCGACGCCTCAAAATTTTTTGCACGAACCCTCCATTGTGCAGTATTGCGGCCAGCAACGCCCCAAATCCAATCGTGACCAGCACCACCTGCAGGGCCGGCCCCCATTCGGTGGCCGGCGTCACATCGGACTTCAACCGCACCTGACTGTCCAGATAGGCTGGTTCGAAGAACTCGGTCCGGGCCAACTCACGCCCGTCGGGAGCGATCACCGCGCTGATGCCCGTGGTGCCGGCGACCACGAGGTACCGATCGTGCTCCACTGCCCGCAGTTTGCCGAAGGCCAGCTGCTGCGCGCTCATGTTGGCATCGAACGTCGCGTTGTTGGTCGGCACAGTCAGCACCTGGGCACCATTGAGCACCGACTCCCGCGCCGCCCGGTCGAAGATCACCTCCCAGCAGGTGGTCACCCCGATCGGCACCCCGGCCGCGTGCACGACGCCGTTGCCCTCACCCGGCACGAAATAGCCGGCCCGGTCCGCGTACGACGACAGATGTTTGAAGAAGCTGCGCCACGGCAGGTACTCGCCGAACGGCTGCACGATCTTCTTGTCGTGGCGCTCTCCGGGCCCGTGTTCGGGATCCCACACGATCACGGTGTTGGTGGCCACCGGGTTGTCGGCGGTGTAGCCGTCGGCCTTGGTGACGGCGCCGACAAGGATCGGCGCGCCGATGGCGTCGGCCGCCGCGGTGATCTGGGCCGCGGCATCGGCGTTGGCCAGCGGATCGATGTCGGAGGCGTTCTCGGGCCAGACCACGAACATGGGTTGCGGGGCCCGCCCGGCACGGACATCCCCGGCCAGCCGCTGCGTTTCCTTCACATGGTTGTCGAGGACGGCGCGGCGTTGCGCGTTGAACTCCAGGCCCAACCGGGGCACGTTGCCCTGCACGGCGGCCACGGTGACAGCCGGTTCGTCGCCGGCACCGGTTCCCGAATGACGGACCTGAGGCCACATCAGTGCAGTGGACAACAGCACCACGGTGATGCTGAGGCCGGGCAGCATGACCGCCGGCGCCGGGAAGCCCGGCTTGTGTCCGTGATGCCACCACTGCACGATCTCCAGCGCCAGCAGTGTCACGCTGAAGCCGACGACCGCCACCGCGGCCGACACCAGCGGTGCACCGCCCCACCGCGCGATGGCCAGCAGTGGTCCGTTGGTCTGACCGAATCCGAGGACGCCCCAAGGGAACCCACCGAACGGCACGGTCGATTTGAGCCACTCCTGGGTGACCCACAGCGCGGCGAACCACACCGGCCACCCTGGTAGCCGCCTGACCACGACCGCAGACAGGCCGAAGAGCCCGCAGAACAGCGCTTCCACGGCGGCCAGGGCCAGCCACGGCATCGCGCCGACCAGGCCGCTGATCCACGGCAGCAGCGGTATGTAGAACGCGAGGCCGAACAAGAACCCGTAGCCGAAGCCACCCGCGCGGGTGGTGGAGCGCAGCGTCAGCACCCACCCGATCAACGCCAGCCCGACGAAGGCCGCCCACCACCAGCCGGTCGGTGGATAGCTCAGGCACAACGCGAGACCGCCGCCGACCGCCGCGCTCAGCTGCGCCCACCGCGCCACCGCGGCCCGGCCCAGGCGTGAGGCCGACACGGTCACCACCGACCAACGGTCGGGTGTGCCCGCCGCGGTCAGGCGATATTCGCGCGCCTCGGGATCATCGTCGGGATCGATGTCGGCCACCGGATCGCCGGTGGCATCCTCATCGAGTTCGTCGAAGGACTCGTCGTCGAGTTCATCGAGCTCGGCGAGTTCGTCCTTCTCGATGGCCGGGATCACCTCGGTGGTCTCGTTCGGACCCGGCCGCCGCAGACCGAAACGGTCTGCGCGTCCCGACCGCGGACGGCCCGACTCGTCTCCGGGAAGGTCAGTGCCCATGGATGACGACACCCCGGTGAACGGTCCGACGGCAACGCGGCAGCTCCGCATCGGCGGCCAGCCGCGGCAGGGCCGGCACCCGCGAGCGCGGATCGGTCGACCACCGCTGCACGGCGTTGGCCGGCGCACTGACCTCCAGGTCTTCGGCATCCCACACGGCGTAACTGGCCGGAGCTCCGGGGATGAGCGTCCCGGTGGAGCCATCGCGCACACCGCCGGCACGCCAACCGCCGCGAGTGGCCGCAGCGAACGCGGCACGAGCTGAGATCGCGCTGCCCGCACTCCGGTGCGAAACCGCGGCACGCACGGTTTGCCACGGGTTCATGCTGGTGACCGGGGTGTCGGAGCCGAACGCGAGGGGCACGCCTTCGGATGCTAACAGCGCAAACGGGTTGAGCTGGTGAACTCGATCAAGCCCGAGGCGTTGGGCATACATGCCTTCTTCCCCACCCCATAGGGCATCGAAGCTGGGCTGCATGCTGGCGATCACACCCCAGGCCCCCAGCTGGGCGGCCTGTTCGGGGTTGACCATCTCCAGATGTTCGAGACGGTGGCCGCAGCGGGCCAGGGCCGGGCCGCCCAATCGCTCTGCCGCTGCGGCGAATCCCGCGACGACCGCCGACGCGGCAGCGTCGCCGATCACGTGGAACCCGGCCGGGATTCCGGCCTCGGTGCAGGCGTACACGTGCGTGCCGATGGCACCTGCGTCGAGGTAGGAGTTGCCACAGGTGTCGGGAGCGTCGTGGTAGGGCGCATGCAGCCAGGCAGTACGCGAGCCGAGGGCACCGTCGACGAAGAGGTCTCCGGCCAGACCTCGGGCGCCGGTCTCGGCAATCAGATGACGGGCGTGTTCGGCGTCGCGAGCCGGCTCGCCCCAGTAACCGACGACCTCTACGCCGTGCTCCAGCGCACGAAGTTCCTGCCAGTCGAGCAAACCGCCGATCTGTGGTCCCGCGCACTCGTGGACCGCGGCGATGCCCGACGCCGCGGCGTGATCGAGTGCCGCGACGCGGGCGGCGTGCCGCTGCTGCGGGGTCAGCTGCTCACGCGCGGCCGCACGGACCAGGTGATGTGCCTGCGCGCTGAGCGGACGCTGCGGGTCGAACCCGGTGACCTCGACGAGGGCAGGCACCAACCGGCGCAGAGCGGTGGTCGCGGCGGCCGAATGTACGTCCACCCGGGCCAGATACGCCGGCCGGTCGCCCAGCACCGCGTCCAGATCCTCGGTGCTCGGGCCGGTGCGCTCGGGCCACCCCGACTCGTCCCAGCCGTGTCCCCATACCGGACCGTCAGGGTGCCTGCGCGCGTATTGGCCCACCAGATGCAGGCAGTGTTGCAGTGAGGTGGCCCCACGGAGGTCCAGGCCGTCCAGGCTGAGGCCGGTGGCGGTCAGGTGAACGTGGCTGTCGACGAACGCGGGTGCGACGAAGCCGCCATCCAGGTCGACGACCTCGGCTTCGGGAAACTGCGCGCGGCCGATGTCATCGGTACCCAGCCACGCCACTACCCCGTCGCGTACCGCGAAAGCGGTCGCGTCGGGGTAGCTGGGGCTGTGGATTCGCCCGTTGATCAGAAGTGTGGTCAAGCTGTTTCGGGTGGCGTTTAGGCCTTGGGAGGCAGGCGGTACGGATCGACGTCGTTGACGTCGATTACTTCGCCGTCAATGTAGTCGCCCCTCCCGTGCCGATAACCAGCGGTACCAGTGGCCGTGCCGAATCCGGCAGGCGCCGCGACGATGATGGGGATCCGCCGGGCGACCAGCCCCGTGAGCACCGGCCGGGCAGCCGCACGCGTCGGCGGCAGCAACAACAACGCGCCGAGAACGGAGCTGGCCAACCCGGGAATCACCACCAACACAGTGCCCAGCGCCACCAACACGCTGTCCGAGACCGCGCCCTGCGGGTGGGACAACCCACCCGACAGGCCCGCCCGCAATCGGCGGATGTGCCGGTTGAGCTGCGAACCCGCCAACGCCAGCCCGATCACGAACGAAGCCGCGAGCACCAAGACCGTCCACCCGAAACCGATCGTCGCCGTCAACGCGACGACGACTGCCATCTCGAGGACGGCGTAGATGAGGAACAGCCGCATAGCCATGCTTGCTCAACGATCGGGTGGGCGGTTCGGTTCCTGATCTGCCGGGCCCTCGGCTGCGTGTACCTCGATCGCGCTGTGCACCCTGTCGATGCCACCCCGCAAAAGTGCCTGTGGGATGAAGTACCAGGCGTGATTCCAATACCGTCTGATGATTGCGTTGAACACGCGGCGGGTCTCGGTCTTGGGCAGATTGCGCGCCACGGCCGCTACCGGCTCACCCTTGGGCGCCCCGAGCACACCACACTTCTGGATCGTTACCCGCGGAGTGTTGTTGATGCGCTTGGTCTTCCACGATCCGTCGTCGGTGATGATCAGCAACTTGTCGCCGTCGGGTACGCCCCACACTGCGGTCGGCTTGGGTTTTCCGGCCTTGGTGAATGTGGTCAGCAGCAGGTACTTCTCGCGGTAAACGTCCTCGAACGTGGGTGCCATGTTGCTCAATTCACCGGTTTGAGCAGTAATGAAACATTGTTCTCCATTCCGCCACGCCACTTGGAGAACAGGTTGAAGGTCTTGCCCAGCAGACCGTAACGCTTACCGATCGCGTCATAGGTGGCACCATTGGCCGACTTGGGCAGCACCTCGGCCGTGGCCTCGACCGCTTCGCTCTTGGGATTGCCGCGCACGTCACACACCGCGACGGTGACCCGCGGGGTATTGCGGATGCGCTTGACCTTCCAGGACGCCTCCTGGGTGATCACGACGAGCCCGTCGGCCGACGGAGCGGCCCAGATCGCGGTCGGCTTGGGCCTGCCGTCTTTGGTGAAGGTGGTCAGCAGAACGTAGTTGGCCTTGGCGACGTCGGCGAAGGTGAGAGCCATTGACTCAATCTACTGTCTCGGACGCGCTCACCCTTCCAGCTCACCTTCGGTTTCCAGCAGCACCTGGCGCAGCCCGTCCAACGTGGCCGCCTCGGGCTGGGCCCACATGCCCCGGCCCGCGGCCTCCAGCAATCGCTCTGCCATGCCGTGCAACGCCCACGGATTGGACTCGGACATGAACTTTCGGTTCTCGTCGTCGAGCACGTATTCGGCCGAGAGCCGTTCGTACATCCAGTCGGCCATCACGTGCGCGGTGGCGTCGTAGCCGAACAGGTAGTCGACCGTCGCCGCCATCTCGAACGCGCCCTTGTAGCCGTGCCTGCGCATCGCGGTGATCCAGCGCGGGTTGACCACGCGGGCCCGGAAGACGCGGTTGGTCTCCTCCGACAGCGTGCGGGTGCGGACCGCGTCGGGGCGGGTGTTGTCTCCGATGTAGGCCGCCGGGGCCTGCCCGGTCAATGCCCGCACGGTGGCCACCATGCCGCCGTGGTACTGGAAATAGTCGTCGGAGTCGGCGATGTCGTGTTCGCGGGTGTCGGTGTTCTTGGCCGCCACCGCGATTCGCCGGTACGCCCGGTTCATGTCGTCGGCGGCGGGTGCGCCGTCGAGTCCACGACCGTAGGCAAATCCGCCCCAGGCGGTGTACACCTCGGCCAGGTCGGCGTCGTCACGCCAGTTGCGGCTGTCGATCAGCTGCAACAGGCCCGCCCCGTAGGTCCCCGGCTTGGATCCGAAAATCCTTGTGGTGGCACGCCTCTGGTCACCGTGCTCGGCCAGGTCGGCCTGGGAGTGGGCACGCACATAGTTGTCTTCGGCCGACTCGTCGAGGCCCGCCACCAAGGCCACCGCATCGTCGAGCATGGTGACCACGTGTGGGAAGGCGTCACGGAAGAACCCGGAGATCCGCACCGTGACGTCGATACGCGGACGGCCGAGCTCGGACAAGTCGATCGGCTCCAGGTTGACCACGCGGCGCGAGGCGTCATCCCACACCGGCCGCACTCCGAGCAGGGCCAGCACTTCGGCGATGTCGTCACCGGCGGTGCGCATGGCCGACGTACCCCAGACGGAGAGCCCCACCGATTCCGGCCAGCGGCCGTAATCGGTCCGGTAGCGCTCCAACAACGAATCCGCCATTGCCAGACCGGTTTCCCAGGCCAGCCGGGACGGGACCGCCTTGGGATCCACCGAGTAGAAGTTTCGCCCGGTGGGCAGCACGTTGACCAGGCCGCGCAGTGGCGACCCGGACGGCCCTGAGGCGATGAAGCCACCGGCCAGGGCACGCAACACCTGGTCGATCTCGCCCGCGGTACCGGCCAGTCGCGGCACCACCTCGGTGGCGGCGAACCGCAGGATCCGGGCCACCTCCGGGTTGTCGGTGATCTTGTCGACTGTGCCGGCATCCCAACCGGTTTCCTGCAGTGCCGAGACCAGTTCGCGGGCGCCGGCTTCGGCCGCGTCAACAGCTGAGCGGTCATCGCTGCCGTCCTCGGTGAGTCCGAGCGCCTGCCGCAACCCGGGAACGGTTTGCTCGCCGCCGAACAACTGGCGGGCCCGCAAGATGGCCAGCACCAGGTCCAGTTCGCCTTCGCCGGTGGGCTTCTGTCCCAGGACGTGCAGACCGTCGCGGATCTGGACATCCTTGATCTCGCACAGCCACCCGTCGACGTGCAGCAGCATGTCGTCGAAGGAGTCCTCGTCGGGACGATCCTCCAAGCCCAGGTCGTGGTCCATCTTGGCGGCGCGCATCAACGTCCAGATCTGCTGGCGGATGGCCGGAAGCTTGCCGGGGTCCAGTGCCGAGACCGTGGAGTGCTCGTCGAGCAGCTGTTCCAGTTTGGCGATGTCGCCGTAGGTTTCGGCGCGCGCCATCGGTGGGATGAGGTGGTCGATCAGGGTGGCGTGGGCCCGGCGCTTGGCCTGGGTGCCCTCCCCCGGGTCGTTGACCAGGAAGGGGTAGATCAGCGGCAGGTCGCCGAGCGCCGCGTCGGTGCCGCAGGCCGCACTCATGCCGAGGGTCTTGCCGGGCAACCATTCCAGGTTGCCGTGCTTGCCCAGGTGTACCAGCACGTGCGCCCCGAACGAACCGGGAAACGATGAATCCAGCCAGCGGTAAGCGGCCAGATAGTGGTGGCTGGGCGGCAGGTCGGGGTCATGGTAGATCGCTACCGGGTTCTCGCCGAAGCCGCGGGGCGGCTGGACGATCAGCACCACGTTGCCGGATTGGATTGCCGCGATGACGATCTCGCCGTCGGGATCGCGGCTGCGGTCCACGAAGAGCTCGCCCGGTGGCGGACCCCAGTGCTCGACGATGGCATCGGCGAGCTCGGCGGGCAGCGTCGCGAACCAGGCCCGGTAGTCCTTTGCCGACACCCGAATCGGATTGGCGGCCAGCGCTTCGTCGGTCAGCCAGTCCGGGTCCTGCCCGCCGCGTTCGATGAGTGAGTGGATCAGGGCGTCACCGTCGCCGGAGGCGACAATTGTGGCGAGGTCGCCGGAGCCGCCGATTTCGGCGAGGTCGCCGGAGCCGGTTGCCTCGCCGATGTCGTAGCCGGCGTCGCGCATGGCGCGCAGTAGCGCCACAGCGCTGGCCGGTGTGTCCAGGCCGACGGCATTTCCGATGCGAGCATGCTTGGTGGGGTAGGCCGAGAACACGACGGCCACACGTTTTTCGGCAGCCGGGATGGCGCGCAGCCGGGCGTGGCGCACGGCCAGGCCGGCCACCCGGGCACAGCGCTCGGGATCGGCGACGTAGGAGATCAGCCCTTCGGCGTCGATCTCCTTGAACGAGAAGGGCACGGTGATGATGCGGCCGTCGAACTCGGGAACGGCCACCTGGGTGGCGACGTCCAGCGGCGACATCCCGTCGTCGCTATCCGACCATTGGTCCCGCGAACTGGTCAGGCACAGTCCCTGCAGGATCGGAATGTCCAGTGCGGCAAGGTGAGCGACGTTCCAGGAATCGTCGCTGCCTCCCGCACCCACCGCTGCCGGGGTTGCGCCGCCGGCGGCGAGAACGGTGGTGACGAGTGCATCGGCGGTGCCGAGCAGCTCGAGGAGCTCGGGTTCGGCGGTACGCAGGGAAGCGCAGAACACCGGCAACGCGCGCCCTCCGGCCTGCTCGACGGCGTCGCACAACGCCTCGACGTAGGCGGTGTTCCCGGCCAGTTGCTGGGCGCGGTAGTAGAGCACCGCGATGGTCGGCCCATCCGGCACGGTGGCAGTGGGCCGCTCCAGCACTCCCCAACTCGGCGTGGTCACCGGTGCCGCGAATCCGAACCCGGTCATCAGCAGGGTGTCGGACAGGAACGAGTGCAGGTTCGCCAGATTGTCGACCCCGCCCTGGGCCAGGTAGATGTGCGTCTGCAGGGCGGCACCCTGCGGGGCGGTGGAATGCCCCATCAGTTCGGCGTCCGGCGACTGCTCACCGCTGACCACGACCGTCGGTACCCCGCTGGCCACCACGCTGTCGATGCCGTCCTGCCAGGCGCGGTAGCCACCGAGGATCCGGATCACCGCGATGTCGGCGCCCTCGAGCAACTCCTCAAGATCACCGTCGATCAGCCGCGACGGGTTGGCCCAGCGGTACCGGGCCCCGCTGGCGCGGGCAGTGATCAGGTCGGTGTCCGAGGTCGACAGCAGCAGGACAGTGGGAGCAAACACCCCCCATTCGTACCGCACGGACTACCCGATCGGGGCAGTCGGTGCGGTCCGAGGTCATCAGGGTCAGGGCTGGGTCTCACCGAAACGGTCGTGCCAAGACTGCCGGTACGGCGAGCCCGCCGTTGCGACGAGCACAAGGACGAATGCGGCGAATGCACCGAAGGCAAGCATGGATCGCTCCTTCCGCCAGAGGTTTGGGTGTTGCTTCCAATGTTCCCGGTACCGGCGGTTCCGGGAATCCTCGTAAACGGTACGTCCTCAGCCGGTCAAAATCGCCGATCTGTAAGCGACCGAACAGGTTTCCGGGTCAGTGACCGATGTCACACCCATCCCCGAAAGTAAGATGGCGGGCGAGATGAACAGGACCCGAGACCAGGACGCCTGCCCTGGCGCACTGACGGTGCACCAGGCCGCCGACGGCGCCCTCGTGCGGGTCCGCCTCCCCGGCGGGATGGTCACCTCGGCCCAGCTGACGACATTGGCCCAGGTGGCCGAGCAGTTCGGCTCTCCCGCAATGGAACTGACCTCTCGAGGCAACATCCAGATCCGCGCGGTGACCGATACCGAGGGGGCCGCCACGGCGTTGACGGCAGCGGGCCTGCTGCCCTCACCGACCCATGAGCGAGCCCGCA
This sequence comes from Mycobacterium syngnathidarum, assembly GCF_001942625.1. Classification (GTDB taxonomy): domain Bacteria; phylum Actinomycetota; class Actinomycetes; order Mycobacteriales; family Mycobacteriaceae; genus Mycobacterium; species Mycobacterium syngnathidarum. Next base: position 77,599 of record NZ_MLCL01000052.1, on the reverse strand, counting down.
ACATCGTCGCCTCGCCCCTGTCCGGGCGCTCGGGCGGCGTCAGCGATGTCCGTCCCCTCGTCGTCGACCTCGACCACGCCATCCAGGCCGACGAGGCACTGGTGTCCTTGCCGGGCAGGTTCTGGTTCAGCCTGGACGACGGCCGCGGCGACATGTCCGGAATCGATGCCGACGCCGGGGTGCACGCCCACGATGACGGCACATTCGCTCTCCTGCTGGCCGGGCGCGACACCGGGGTGCGACTGGATGCCGGTGACGTGGTGGCCACCCTGATCGAGATCGCCAGACGGTTCACCGAGATACGTGGAAAAGCCTGGCGCATAACCGAACTTGACGATCATTCAGCGCTGCTGGAGGGCCTGACCGCCGCCGCACCGGCCGGCGCCACCTGGCCGGCGACGATGACCCCGCCGGTGGGCTGGATCGAGCAACGCGATGGCGACGTCGCACTCGGGGCCGCGCTGCCACTGGGGGTGCTGCAGGCCCGGGTGGCCCGCTTCCTGGCCGCCGTCGAGGCTCCGCTGGTGATCACCCCATGGCGCTCGGTCCTGGTGTGCGACGTGCCGGAGGGGGTCGCGGACACCGCGCTGCGCGTGCTGGCACCGTTGGGACTGGTGTTCGACGAGAACTCGCCGTGGCTGCGGATCAGCGCCTGCACCGGCAGCCCCGGATGCGCCAAGTCCGCCGCCGATGTGCGCGCCGATGCTGCCGAGGCGGTCAACGCCCCCACGGACGCGCACCGGCATTTCGTGGGCTGTGAGCGGGCCTGCGGCAGCCCTCCCGGCGGGGAGGTCCTGGTCGCGGGCGAGGACGGATACCGGCTGCGTATCGCGCCCCCGTAGGGTATGCGGGTGCTCGACTACATCCGTGACGCCGCCGAGATCTACCGGCAGTCGTTCGCGACGATCCGCGCCGAGGCGAACCTGTCGCGCTTCCCCGACGATGTGTCGCGGGTGGTGGTGCGCCTGATCCACACTTGCGGCCAGGTCGACGTCGCCGATCATGTCTCCTACACCGAAGACGTGGTGGCCAGGGCGCATACCGCACTCGCCGCGGGCGCCCCGGTGCTGTGCGACTCGTCGATGGTCGCGGCCGGAATCACTCGCTCGCGATTACCTGCCGACAACGAGGTCGTCTCGCTGGTGGCCGATCCGCGTGCCCCGGAGTTGGCGGCCAAGTTGGGGTTCACCCGCTCGGCAGCCGCGGTCGATCTGTGGGCCGAGCGCCTCGGCGGCGCGGTGGTCGCGATCGGCAATGCGCCGACCGCCCTGTTCCGGCTGCTGGAGCTGCTCGACGAGGGCGCGCCCGTACCGGCCGCGGTGTTGGGCGGGCCGGTCGGATTCGTCGGGTCCGCGCAGTCCAAGCAGGAACTGATCGAGCGTCCGCGTGGGATGTCCTATCTGGTGGTGACCGGCCGGCGCGGTGGCAGCGCCATGGCCGCGGCCGCCGTCAATTCGATTGCAAGTGAGCGCGAGTGAACACCGAGTCGACCAACCGCGGAACCCTGTACGGCGTCGGGCTCGGCCCGGGCGATCCGGAGCTCGTCACGGTCAAGGCGGCCCGGCTGATCGGTGCGGCTGACGTGGTGGCGTATCACAGCGCCAAGCACGGGCACAGCATCGCCAGGGGTATCGCCGCGCCCTACCTGCGCGAGGACCAGATCGAAGAGCATCTGGTCTATCCCGTGACCACCGAGACCACCGACCATCCGGGCGGCTACGTCGGCGCGATGGAGGACTTCTACGCCGCCGCCGCCGAGCGCATCGCCGCGCACCTGGAGGCCGGCCGCGACGTGGCCCTGCTGGCCGAGGGCGATCCCCTGTTCTACAGCTCCTACATGCACATGCACACCCGGCTCACGGAGCGGTTCGACGCCGTCATCGTCCCCGGTGTCACCTCGGTGAGCGCGGCCTCGGCCGCCACGGGCACCCCGCTGGTGCAGGGCGACGACGTGCTGACGATCCTGCCCGGCACGCTGCCCACGGCGGAGCTGGAACGGCGCCTGGCCGACACCGATGCAGCCGTCGTGCTCAAGCTCGGCCGGTCCTACACGCGGGTGCGAGAAGCCCTCGAGTCGACCGGTCGGCTGGACGAGGCCTACTACGTCGAGCGTGCCAGCACGGATCGGCAGCGAGTCTCGCCGGCCGGCGAGGTGGGCAGTGAAGGCGGCGCGGACATCAAGGTGCCGTACTTCTCGCTGGCCATGGTTCCCGGCCGGCCCAGGTCCACCTCGCCGCAGGGCAGCGTGGTGGTGGTCGGCCTGGGCCCGGGCGACTCGGACTGGATGACCCCGCAGAGCCGCCGCGAACTCGCCGCGGCCACCGACCTGATCGGCTACGGCCCTTATCTCCACCGCGTCGGGGCCCGCGCCGGGCAGCACCACCACCCCAGCGACAACACCGACGAGCCGGCCCGCGCTCAGCTGGCCTGCAAGCTGGCTCAGGAGGGCCGGACGGTCGCCGTGGTGTCTTCCGGTGATCCGGGTGTGTTCGCGATGGCCACCGCGGTGCTCGAAGAGGCCAAGCAGTGGCCCGGCGTCCAGGTCCGGGTGGTTCCCGCGATGACGGCGGCCCAGGCCGTCGCAAGCCGGGTGGGCGCCCCGCTCGGCCATGACTACGCCGTGATCTCGCTGTCGGACCGCCTCAAGCCCTGGGACGTGATCGTCGAGCGTCTCACCGCGGCGGCCAAAGCCGATCTGGCGCTGGCGATCTACAACCCGGCCTCCAAGAGCCGGACCTGGCAGGTGGGCGCCATGCGCGAACTGCTGCTCGAGTACCGGGATCCGAGCACCCCGGTGGTCATCGCCCGCGCCGTCTCCGGTGCGCACCCTGGCCCGGGTGAGCGGGTGACCGTGGTGCGGCTGGCAGACCTGGATCCGACGCAGGTGGACATGCGCACGATGCTGATCATCGGCTCGTCGCAGACGCAGTGGTACACGGGTTCGGCTGCCGGCGACACCACCGAGGACCGGGTGTTCACGCCGCGCCAGTACCCCGGCTGAGACGGCCACCGACTGACTCGCGTCGCTTTTTGTTGACAGTTGTCAGACTGGTCGATAGTGTCCGGCGTCACACCCGTTGCAAATGGGAGGGTCGGCCAGCATGCCTACGGCACCACAGGGTGCACCCGCGCGGTCGCCCCTTGACCGGCGTCAACCCCAACGCAGTGATCAGCGCCGTACCGCAATTCTGGAGGCGCTCAACGAACACCTACGGCGAACCGGGTTCGACGCGCTGAACATCGCCGAGGTGGCTCGTCAGGCCGGGGTGGGCCGCTCAGCGTTCTATTTCTATTTCGAGAACAAGGCGGCCGCCGTCGCAGCACTGCTCGAGCCCATGTACGACGCGTTGTTCGCCGCCAACCACATCCTGGCCGATGCCGCCCGTCCACCACGTAGCCGTATCCACGACACCATCGAGGCCGTGCTGAAGACGGCCGAGGATCACCGCTACCTGGTGCAGGCCATGTTAGAGGCGCGTGGCTCCAGTGTGGCCATCCGCGATCTGTGGGACCAGGCGCGCGAGTCCTTTGTTCCCACCGTCTCGGCGGTGATCGCCGACGAGCGGACCGCAGGACGTGCGCCCGACGGCGCCGACCCGGTGGTGCTCGCGAGCCTGCTCATCGAATTCAACGACCGTCTTGTGGAACGGTTCATCCTGGGTGGGCCGCTGTCACGACAACAACTATCGGAAGGTGCTGAGGCAATGTGGATGGGATCGATCTACGGGACAGTTCGATGACCGCGGCGGGGTCGATCCCCAAGTCCATTCCGAGCACACCCGCCGAGGTAACCGCCGCGTGGTTGTCGCAGATCCTTGGCGCCGAGGTGGATTCGGCGCAGAGCGCGCCCATCGGCACGGGCCAGACCGGTGCCACCTATCGGGTGTCGGTCACCTACCGCGAGAACACCGGACTTCCGCAGACATTCGCGATCAAGCTACCGTCGCAGGACGACACCGTCCGTGACCGCGTCACCATCGGCTACCGTTCGGAGCACGCCTTCTACACCAAGGTGGCCGATCACGTTCAGATTCCGGTGCCGCGCTGCCACCACTGTGAGATCGATTGTGACGGAACAGATTTCGTACTACTCCTGGCGGACATGGCGCCCGCCGAACAAGGCGATCAGATCGCCGGGTGCACACCGGAGGAAGCCACGTTGGCCGTCCTGGCACTCGCCGATCTGCACGGGCCGACCTGGGCCGACCCGCAGTGGGCGAACTTCCCCGGTATCGCGATGCCCAAGCCGGAACCCGACTCCGCCAAAGGATTCGGCGATGTCGCCAAGATGGCGACCGACATCACCCTGGACAAGATCGGCGCGCGGCTGGACGCCGAGGACCACGACACCATGCGGGCGGCGATGTCGGTGGTCACCCCGTGGCTGCTGGCCGAACCGGACCGGTTCGCCATCCTGCACGGCGATTACCGCCTGGACAACATGCTGTTCGACCCCGACCGCACCCGGATCACCGTGGTGGACTGGCAAACCCTCGGATCCGGTCTGCCCGCCCGCGACCTGTCGTATTTCACCGCGACCAGCCTGGATCCGACCGTCCGGGCCGCCGCCGAAGCCGACCTGGTGACGGCCTACCATGACCGGCTGGTGTCGCATGGCGTCACCGGATACGATCGCGAAACCTGTTGGCAGGATTACCGGCTGGGCATGCTGCAGGCGCCGCTGATCACCGTGCTCGGCACCGCTTTCGCCAGCTCCACCGAGCGCGGAGACGACATGATGGTGGTGATGGCCCGACGCGGGTGTCAGGCGATCCGAGAGCTGGGCACGCTCGATCTGATCAGCGTCTGACCCAGCCCACCGCCTCCTCGACCGTGGCTACCGCGTGAGCGCCTGGCGGTAGTGGCGGTCGGTCCACCATCACCACCGGCACCCCCGCTGCCTCGGCGGCCCGCAGCTTGGGCTCGGTCATGGCGCCGCCGCTGTTCTTGGTCACCAACGCGTCGATCCGGTGCTTGCGCAGCAAGGCGAGCTCTCCGCCGTAGTCGTACGGGCCACGCGACAGCAGCAGTTGGTGATCGGCAGGCAGCGTGTCTGGATCCGGCGCAGTGACCGCACGGATCAGGAACCAGGCGTCGACGTCTTTGAAGGCCCGGGTACCGGAACGTCCGGTGGTCAGAAACACCCGTGAATAGCCTCTGTCCGCCACGGTTTCGGCGGCTTCGGTGTCCGATGCCACGACTATCGCGGTTCCCGGCGACCAGGCCGGCCGGGCCAAGATCAAGTGCGGCAGACCGAGTTCGGCGCACACCTGCGCCGCATGTGCGGTGATGGTGGCCGCGAAGGGGTGGGTGGCATCGACAACTGCGTCCACGGCGGCATCTTGCAGCCACTGCCGCATGCCGTCCACTCCGCCGAACCCGCCGATACGCACCGGCCCGACCGGCAGCGCCGGATCCGGAACCCGCCCGGCCAGCGAGCTGATCACCTCGACCTGCGGATGCAGCGCCACGGCCAGCGCGCGGGCCTCACCGGTGCCACCGAGCAGCAGGACTTTCATCAGTGGGTGGCTCCGCGGCGTCGCCCGGACGAGTACAGGTAGCTGTCGGAGAATCCCTGGGCGGCAAGCGCATCGCCGACGACGATCACCGCGGTTTTGGTCACCGAGGCGGCACGCATCTTCTCGGCGATGTCGGCCAGCGTGCCGCGCAACACGATCTCCTGCGGCCAGCTGGCGAATGCGACCACAGCGCAAGGGGTTTCGGGAAGATATCCACCGTCGATGAGTTGCGGGACGATGTTGTCGATCTGGGCGGCGGCCAAATGCAGCACCAACGTCGCTCCCGGCGCCGACAGCGTACGCAGGTCCTCCCCCTCGGGCATCGCGGTGGACAGCGTCGCCACCCGCGACAGGGTGACGGTCTGGGCCACGCCGGGGACGGTGAGCTCGCGGCCCAGCGCAGCGGCCACTGCGGCGAATGCCGGTACGCCCGGGACGATCTCGTATTCTATGTCCAGCTCGTCCAGACGACGGCACTGCTCGGCCAGCGCACTGTAGATCGACGGGTCACCGGAATGCAGCCGCGCCACGTCCAGACCCGCTTTGTCCGCGGCGACCAACTCGTCGATGATCTGGTCGAGATTCAACGGTCCGGTGTCGACGACCTTGGCGTCGGACGGGCACAGCGCCAGTAGATCGTCGGGCATGATCGACCCGGCGTACAGGCACACCGGACAGCGGCCGACGAGTTTCGCACCACGCACGGTGATGAGGTCGGCGGCTCCCGGGCCGGCTCCGATGAAGTACACCGTCATCGCTTGACCACCGCCCACTGCGTGACCGGAAGGGCTGGACGCCAACCCGTGAATCCACCAATGGCACCGCCCTGGTAGTGCTGATAACGCCGCACCTCGCCGCCTTCCTTCGAATACCATTGCGCCACAACTGCTTCTGATTCCAACGTGACCGCATTGACGACAAGTCGCCCGCCTGAGGGCAGACGCTCGAAGCAGGCCTGCAGCAAACCGGGCTGGGTCGCGCCTCCGCCGACGAAGATCGCCGCGGGTTCCGGCGCACCGTAAAGGGATTCGGGTGCGCCGTCGCGGACGTCGACCTGGACCCCGAACGCCGTGACGTTGCTCAGGATTCGGTCGCGCCGCTGCGCATCGCGTTCGAACGCCACCGCCGAGCAACCCGGGGCGCTGCGTGACCATTCGATGGCGATGCTGCCCGAGCCGGAGCCGACATCCCACAGCAGTTCCCCTGGCCGCGGCCCCAGCGCGGCCAGCGTGACCGCCCGGATGTACTGCTTGGTCAGCTGCCCGTCGTGGGCGAATGCGTCATCGGGGAGGGCCTGCGCCCGGCGTTCGTCGGGACGGTATGTCACCGCGACCACGTTGAGGTCGTCGATGCCTGTCGGTGGTGCCGTCGCCCAGTCCCGGGCGGTGCCGTCGTGGCGCCGCTCCCCCGGACCGCCCAGCTGCTCCAGCACGGTCAATTCCGAGTCGCCCCTGCCGGATTCGTTCAGCAGCCGGGCCAGCGTTGCCGGGGTCTGAGCGTCGCGGGACAGCACGATCGCCCGCCCACCACGGCGCACCGCGGTGTGCGGCACGGCGGCGACCAGGCTGATCACTTCGGTGTCGGGCACCGTCCAGGCCATCCGGGCGCAAGCCAGCGCCACACTCGACACATGCGGCAGCACCCGCACCCGCTGCGCACCGAACAATCGGATCAGCGTCGCGCCGATGCCGTGCAGCAGCGGGTCGCCGCTGGCCACCACGTGTACGTCGGTGTCACCGAAAAGCTCCGGCAGGGCAGGAAGCATCGGAGACGGCCACTCCCGGCGGTCGCGCGTCACACTGTCGTCGAGCAGTTGCAACTGTCGCGGAGCGCCGTACACGACGACGGCACGTGCCAGTTCGTCGCGTGAGGTCTGCGACAACCCGGCCATCCCGTCGGCCCCGATGCCGACGACGGTGATCGTGCCGCTCATCTGCGGTCTGATCTTCGCGCGCGCGCTCATCACCGCGGCATCCTGCGCCAGATCGGCCGTGGCACGAACCGGGTCACGAAGATCATCGGCCGGATCACCCACGGCACCCACACCGCGTGCTTGCCCTTGCGCAAGGCCTTGGCCGTGGCGTCGGCCACTTGAGCGGGTGTGCTGGAGAACGGTGCCGGGTCCATGCCCTCGGTCATCCGGCCGATCACGAATCCGGGCCGCACGATCAGCAGCTGCACCCCGGTTCCGTGCAGGGCATCGGTCAGCCCGGTGGCGAATGCGTCCAGGCCTGATTTGGCCGAACCGTAGACGTAGTTGGCGCGTCGGGCCCTGGCCCCGGCGATCGAGGAGAACACCACCAGCCGGCCTCGGCCGCGGGCACGCATGCGCTGGGCCAGCACGGTGAGCAGGCCGACCTGGGCCACGTAGTCGGTGTGTACGACGGCCACGGCATGGGCGGCGTCGACCTCGGCCCGGTCCTGATCTCCCAGCACCCCGAAGGCCAGCACCGCGGTGTCGACGGGTCCGTGTGTGGCTTCGATCGCGTCGACGACGCGGGCGTGGCCGGCAACGTCGTCGGCGTCGAACTCGGTGGTGTGGACGGCGGCGGCACCGGCCGCCCGCACCGCCGCGACCTGCTCGACGAGCTGATCGGTGCGGCGCGCGGCCAGCACGACAACCGCTCCGGAGGCGAGCCGGGCCGCGAGTTCGACACCGATCTCGCTGCGGCCACCGAAAATCACCACGACACGGGGATCCGTGCCAGCCGTGTCATCCATGGCAGCGATTATGTCCTGCGCTAGCGTGGACCCCGATGGCTACATCTCGTGGCAAGGCAACCACCAAGCTCACCAACGAGGCGCTGGCGTTCCTCACCGAACGCCACCTGGCGATGCTCACGACGCTGCGCTCGGACAATTCCCCGCACGTCGTGGCGGTGGGGTTCACCTTCGATCCCAAGACGCACATCGCGCGGGTCATCACCAACGGCGGCTCGCAGAAAGCCGTGAATGCGCATGAGCGCGGCATCGCGGTGCTCAGCCAGGTCGACGGGGCACGCTGGCTGTCACTGGAGGGCAAGTCGACGGTGAGCAGCGAGCCCGACGCCGTCCGTGACGCCGAGCTGCGCTACGCCCAGCGCTACCGCACCCCGCGGGTGAACCCCCGTCGCGTCGTGATCGAGGTACGCATCGAGCGCGTGCTGGGATCGTCGGAGCTGCTGGACCGCAGCGAGGGCTAACTCACCGGCACCACGACAAGATCGTGCGGCTGGTTGTTGACCGACTCCGCACCGTCGGCGGTGACCACGACGATGTCCTCGATCCGGGCGCCCCACTGGCCGGGGAAATACACGCCGGGCTCCACGCTGAACGCCATCCCGGCCTCCAGCGGGAGATCGTTGCCGGCCACGATGTAGGGCTCCTCGTGCACCGACAGCCCGATCCCGTGCCCGGTGCGGTGGACGAACGCCTCGGCCAGGCCCTCGGCGGCCAGCACGTCGCGGGCGGCGGCGTCGATCTGTTCGGCGGTCACGCCGGGGCGCACGGCGGCAACGGCCGCCTGCTGGGCACGCTGCAGCACCGCGTAGCGACGCGCCACCTCGGGATCGGGCTCGCCGATCGAGTACGTGCGGGTCGAGTCGGAGTTGTAGCCGGGCTCGTACGGGCCACCGATGTCGACGACGACGATGTCCCCGGCGCTCAGCTCGCGGTCGGAGCATTCGTGGTGGGGATCGGCACCGTTGGGACCCGAGCCGACGATGATGAACGCCACCTCTGAATGCCCTTCGGCAACAATGGCTTCGGCGATGTCGGCGGCCACGTCGGCTTCGGTGCGGCCGGGCACCAGAAACTCCGGAACCCGGGCGTGCACCCGGTCGATCGCCGCACCGGCCTTGCGCAGCGCGTCGATCTCGGCGGGGTCTTTGATCATCCGCAGACGCCGCAGCACGTCGGTGGCCAGCACCGGAACCACGCCGAGCAGGTTCGCCAGCGGCAGCAGGTGCAGCGCGGGCATGGCGTCGGTCACCGCGACCGCGGCACCCGGTCCGCCGAGCGCATCGACCACCATCTGGTATGGATTCTCGCCGTCCACCCAATCCCGCACCGCCACACCGAGTTCGGTGGCGGCCGACTCACGCAGCGCGGCCAACTCCAGGCGCGGCACAACGATGGTGGGGTCCCCTTTCGCGGGCAACACCAGCGCCGTCAACCGCTCGAAGGTCTGCGCACGCGAGCCGATCAGGTACCGCAGGTCGTAGCCGGGGGTGATGACCAACCCGGCCAAACCGGCCTCACCCGCGGCTGCGGCGGCTGCGGAAAGTCGGTGGGCGTAGACATCGGTGCTGAATCGGCTGACGGTCATGGCATCGAGGCTAATCGGTGCCCGTCCACTACTGTCGCTGGAATGTTGCGCGATATCCGGGATCTCACCGACGATCCGGAGGCGTATGCCGCTGAGCTGCGCAGGCGTTGGGGCGGCCTGTTGAGTTACCGCTACCTCGGGCGCTCGTATTCCTCCATGGACCTGGGTCCGGTCGACGACACGGTGACGTTGCGCCGCGACATGCGCAACCCGGCAGGCGGTGTGCTGCTGGCCGTGCTGGGCATCTCGTCGCCGGACAGCGGTGGCGTGAGCGATCTGGAGGCCGTACCCAACCCGGTCATCCACTCCTGCCAGGTGCTGGACCCGGCCGCGGATGTCGCGCGCATCCGGGTCGACACCGAGGTACTCAAGCAAGGCAGGCAGCTGGCCTACAGCCGGTCGGTGATCGTCGACGCCGACAACCCGGAGCGGGTCATTGCGCTCACCGAGGGGCAGGGCATCTCGATCGGCACGCCCCCGGAAGGGCTGGAGAAGATGCCGGTCGACCCGATCGACATCGCCGACGGGCCCGACCTGCCGCCGTTGTGGCAGGTGTTCGGCGGCCGGAAGCGATCTGACGGGCATTGGGCGCTGCCGGAACTGGCGGTCGAAATGGCCTCGCCGGACGCCGCGCTGCACATCGGCCCGCAGTTCGTGATCCTGGAAACTGCCGCGATGAAGGCAGCGGTTGCCGCCGCTGATACCGATGCGCTGCAAGGTATTTCGTCTCACGTAATGTTTCTGGCGCGCGGCAAGGCCGGACCGTTCCGTGTCGACACGCAGCTGCTGGCTGGTGCGGGCGGCACCATGGCGGTGCGGGCCACCTTGTACGACGAGGGTGCCGGCAACAAAGCCGTCACCGCTGCCTCATATGTGTTCGGGAGGATCCAGTGAACGACCCGGTTCTGCTGCTCGACGGTGCCAGCATGTGGTTCCGCTCGTACTTCGGTGTGCCGTCGTCGATCAAGGCACCCGACGGCAGACCGGTGAACGCGGTACGCGGATTCCTGGACTCGATCGCCACGTTGGTCACCCGGGAGCGGCCGCGTCGGCTGGTGGTGTGCCGCGACGATGACTGGCGGCCGCAGTGGCGGGTCGACCTGGTGCCGTCGTACAAGGCACACCGGGTGGAGCAACCCCAGCCTGACGGCCTCCCCGATGTCGAAGAGGTTCCCGACGACCTCACCCCCCAGGTCGAGATGATCATGGATTTGCTCGACGCGTTCGGCATCGTGACCGCCGGGGCGCCCGGGTTCGAAGCCGACGACGTGCTCGGCACGCTGGCCACGCGCGAACAGCACGATCCGGTGGTGGTCGTCAGCGGGGACCGTGACCTGCTGCAACTGGTGCGCGACGAGCCGGCGCCTGCCGTGCGTGTGCTCTACATCGGCCGTGGACTGGCCAAGGCGACGAAGTTCGGTCCGGCGGAGGTCTCCGAGACCTACGGCGTACCCGTCGACCGGGCCGGACCGGCGTATGCCGAGCTGGCCTTGCTGCGCGGTGACCCGTCCGACGGACTGCCCGGGGTGCCCGGGATCGGCGAGAAGACGGCCACGACGCTGCTGGCCCAACACGGCTCGCTGCGGGGTATCCAGGCGGCCGCCGAGGACCCGAAATCCTCACTGTCCAAAGCGCATCGGGCCAAACTGCTGGCCGCCGCCGACTACGTGGCCGCCGCCGAACCGGTGGTCCGGGTGGCCACGGATGCGCCGGTGACACTGTCCGGCGCGACCGATGAGCTGCCGCTGGCCGCCAAGGACCCGGCGCGGGTCGCCGAACTTGCCGCGGCGTACGGGGTGGCCTCCTCGATCAGCCGGTTGCAGTCGGCCCTGGACCTACTGCCCAACCCCTAGCCCGGCGGCGGGACCGCAGGGCTACCGGGGTCGACCGACCTCGTAGGTGCCCTTGTCGTCCTTGAACGTCACCGTGACCTTGCGCTTGGTGCCGTCGATGGTGACCTCGCAGTCGAAGGTCGAATCCTTCTTGACCGTCGGGTTCTCACCGTCGTTGCACTTGACGCCCGTGACCTTCGTCGCGCCGTAGCCATTGGTCTTGTCGGTCAGGATCTGCTCGACGCCGCTCTGTGCCTTGTTGATGTCGAGCTTGGTCGTCATCGCCCAGCCCGGCAGCCAGAACGCGGTCACCGCGAGGATGACCAGCAAGAGACCCACCAGGCCGCCGACGATACCGCCGACCATCGCCAGCGAGCGCTTGGAGCCCGCCTCGGCACCCGGCATACCGTATTGCCCGAACTGTCCGGGAGCGCCGTACGGGCCCGGCTGGCCGTATGGCCCCGGCTGACCGAACTGCGGGGGCTGGCCGGGTTGGCCGTACTGCGGCTGCTGACCGTAGCCCGGCACCTGGCCGTACTGCGGCTGGCCCGGAGCCGGGTACGCCTGCTGGCCGTACTGCTCGGTTCCCGGGTACTGCGGCTGCTGGGGCTGCGAGTAATCCGGCTGCTGCACGCCTTGGGCAGGCGGTTGGTACGACGGATACTGCTGCGGCGTGTATGCCGGCGGCTGCCAGGCCGGAGCTTGAGGCGTGGGGTCCTCGGATGCGGGGGTGGGCGGTTGCCACGCCTCGGCACCCTGCGCCTGGTCCCCTCCGGGCTCAGGCTGCTGACCGGGCCATTGCTGTCCCTGGTCAGGTCCCTGCGGTCCGCTCATGGTTCTCCTTGATCCTGTTCGTGTGTAGCCAAAAACACCCTACCCCGCATCAACAGCAACAACGCCGCGACGAACATCGTTGACGGCGCGTTTCGCGGTATTGCGCAGCGCGGGCGTGGGCGCGGCGTTGCGCACCTGGTCGAGCAGATCGACTACCTGCCGGCACCACCGGACGAAATCGCCGGCCGACAGTGCCGAACCTGAACCGCCGACATCGGAGGCCGCGAGCGCGGCGCCCAGGTCACCGGTGGTAGCCCAGCGGTAGACCGCGGTGACGAAACCCTCGTCGGGTTCGCGGCCGGGAGCCAACCGGTGCCGCTGTTCGTCACTTCGCAGGTCGGCCGACACTCGCCGGGTCTGGGCCAGTGCGCGGCGAAGGCCCGCGGTGGGAATGTCGACTCCCACGGTGCCGCCCGCGGTGTCCCCGCGCGATTCGAAGAGCACAGCGGACAGCACGCCTGCCAGTTCGGCGGGCTGCAAACCGTCCCACACCCCGGCACGCAGACACTCGGCCACCAACAGATCGCTCTCGCTGTAGATGCGGGCCAGCAACCGGCCGGCATCGGTGACCCTGAGATCCGGCTTGGATTCGCCCTCGTTGTGCACTCCGATGAAGCCACGTTCGCTGAGCAGCGCCACGATCCGGTCGAAGGTGCGTGCCAGCGAGTTCGTCGCCGCGTTCACCTTCTGCTGGATCTGGCCGTTGTCGCGCTCGATGCGCAGATAGCGTTCGGCGATCCTGGCCTGAGCCTCACGGTCGGGTAGTTGGTGCGCCGGGTGACGGCGCAGCTGTTCACGCAGTCCGGCAAGCTCGGGGTCGACATCTCGTTCCGGGGCCGGGCCGCCCCGGCTCGCGCGCTTGGAAGGCACCGAAAGTTCGGCGGCGGCCGACCGCAACGCCGAAGCCAGGTCCCGGCGCACGCGGGGTTGCCGATGTTCGACGCGCTTGGGCAGGGTCATCGTTCCCAGCGGGGCCGAGGCCCCCGAATAGTCGGCTGACGAAATCCGGCCGGCCCAACGATGTTCGGTGAGCACCAGCGGCCGGGGATCGTCGCTGTCGCGTTGGGCAGGTTCCAGCACCACTGCCAGTCCGCCGCGGCGGCCGTGGGTGATGGTGATGATGTCGCCGCGCCGCAACGCGGCCAAGGCGTCGGTGGCGGCCCTGCGCCGCTGCAGCCTCGATGCCCGCGACTGCGCGCGTTCGCGTTCACCGATCTTGGTCCGCAACCGGACGTATTGAAGGATGGGCGGCTCAGTCCACGGCTCCTCGCGCGAGCGCTCGTCGGCCCCACCGAGTTCGGCGGCCAGCTCGCCCATCATCCGCTCGCCGCGCGCGATCCCCCGGACCAACCCGACCACCGACCGGTCCGCCTGGTACTGGGCGAAGGAACGCTCCAGCAGTTTGTGGGCCTGTTCGGGACCCATCTGCTGCACCAGGTTGATGGTCATGTTGTAACTCGGGGCGAACGAGCTGCGCAGCGGAAAGGTTCGGGTGGAGGCCAGCCCGGCGACCTCGGCGGGTTCGGCATTGCTGTCGTCGGGCCGCCACAGCACCACGGCATGACCTTCGACGTCGATGCCGCGGCGGCCTGCGCGCCCGGTCAGCTGGGTGTACTCCCCCGGGGTCAACGGGACATGCTGCTCGCCGTTGAACTTCACCAGCCGCTCGAGTACCACGGTGCGGGCGGGCATGTTGATGCCGAGTGCCAGGGTCTCGGTGGCGAACACCGCCTTGACCAGGCCTGCGGTGAACAGCTCTTCCACGGTGTGCCGGAACACCGGAAGCATGCCGGCGTGGTGGGCGGCCAGCCCGCGCAGCAGGCCTTCGCGCCACTGGTGGTAATCGAGGACGATGAGATCGGATTCGGCCAGGTCGGCGCAGCGACGCTCGACGATATCGGCGATCCGGGCGCGCTCTTCGTCGGTGGTCAGCCGCAGCGGCGCCCGCAGGCACTGTTGGACCGCCGCATCGCAACCGGCACGCGAGAACACGAAAGTGATGGCGGGCAGCAGCCCAGCGGCGTCGAGGGTGGCGATGACGTCGGGCCGGATGGGCGGGCGGTACAGGTGCGGGCGGCCTCCGGTGCCACGTCCACGGCCCCGCCCGCGCGGTTGCCAGTCGGCCAGTCGATCGGCCTCGCGGCGATGGCTGATGTGACGCAACAGCTCCGGGTCGACCAAGCTTGATGTCGGGGAGGCTCCGCCACGGCTTCCGGTGCCCTCGAACAGGTCGAACAGCCGACGGCCGACCAGCATGTGCTGCGACAGTGGCACCGGCCGGTGTTCGTCGACGACGACGGTGGTGTCGCCGCGGACGGTCTGGATCCAGCCGCCGAACTCCTCGGCATTGCTGACTGTCGCCGACAGGCTGACCAGCAGCACGTCCTCTGGCAGGTGCAGGATGACCTCTTCCCACACCGCACCGCGCATCCGGTCGGCCAGGAAATGCACCTCATCCATCACCACATAGGAAAGTCCTTGCAGTGCAGGCGAATTCGCATACAACATGTTGCGCAGCACTTCGGTGGTCATCACCACGATGTCGGCGTCACCGTTGACCGACTGGTCGCCGGTGAGGAGCCCGATCTTTTCCGCGCCGTAGCGAGCCACCAGATCGTTGTGCTTCTGGTTGCTCAGCGCCTTGATCGGTGTGGTGTAGAAGCATTTGCCGCCCGCCGCCAACGCCAGGTGCACCGCGAACTCACCGACCACCGTCTTGCCGGCCCCGGTCGGTGCGCACACCAATACGCCGTGGCCGTTTTCGAGTGCGCGGCACGCTCGCAGCTGGAAATCGTCGAGGGCGAACGGATATTCGGCGGTGAACCTGGTCAGCTCAACGCCGGGTCGGTCACCCGAATCAGGTGGCATCGTCGTCGATGTCGATCCTTGCCGTCCCCAAATCCGGCTCTGTCACCGGTTCGGGCCGTCCAATCGATTCCGCCGTCGGGATCGGCGCGGCCTCATCCTCGGGCACCTCCAGCGCCGCGCGCCGGGCCTTGCGTTTGTCGTTGACCCGCGCGATCTGGATGGCGAACTCGAGCAGGAGGCTGAGCGCGCAGGCCAGCGCCAGCATGGTGAACGGGTCAGAGCCCGGCGTAGCGAACGCCGCGAACACGAACAGGCCGAAGATCAGTCCGCGGCGCCAGACCTTGAGCCGCTCATAGCTGAGCATGCCGACCAGGTTGAGCATGATGATCAGAAGTGGGAACTCGAAGCTGATGCCGAACACCAGCAACAGGTTGATCAAGAACCCGAAGTATTGCTCACCCGACAGCGCGGTGACCTGCACATCGCTGCCAACTGTGAGCAGGAAGCCGAGCGCGGTCGCCAGGACCACGTAGGCCAGGATGGCACCCGCGATGAACAGCACCGCGCCGACACCGACGAACGCCATCGCGAAGCGGCGTTCCTTCTTGTACAAGCCTGGGGTGATGAACGCCCACAACTGGTAGAGCCATACCGGGCAGGCCAGCACCAACCCGGTGGCCAGCGCCACCTTCAGGCGCAGCATGAACTGGTCGAACGGGCCGGTGGCCAGTAGTCGGCACTCACCGTCGGGTGCGATGGTCGCCCGCGCCGAGTCAGGTAGCGCGCAGTACGGGCCGCGCAGCCATTCCCCCAGACTGTTCAGGCCGAAAAAGCCGTTGGTGTACCAGAGGAAGCCGAAGATTGTCGTCAAGACAACGGCGAGCACGCTGATCAACAGACGATTGCGCAGCTCGTGTAGGTGGTCGACCAACGACATCGTGCCGTCGGGATTGACCCGAGAACGGCGGCGACGGGGATCGAGTTTCTTGATGAATCCGGAGGTCACGGGCGTGTTCTAGCGGCCTGGTCGTAGACACGGCACGTCCATCGCGGGCGATGGCCGCGATGAGGTGCCGGACCGGTCAGGCCGTGTGGCGGTCCGGAGACTGCTCGGGAGCCGGAGCGTCGACCCGCTCGGAGGCGATCGGCTTGGCCGGCGGGGCCTCGGCCGAGGAGGAGGAATCCGACTGCATCTCCTTGATCTCCGACTTGAAGATCCTCATCGACTTGCCCAGCGACCGCGCGGCATCCGGCAGCTTCTTGGCGCCGAAAAGCAGCACGAACACCGCGATGACAATGACCCAGTGCCAGGGTTGTAGACCACCCAATTTGGTTACCTCCAGACGTCCGTGCCGAGTCTACCCGCGTGCGTCGTCGGCGTCGTAGACACGCAGCGCCTCAGCGGCCGCGTCACGCACGCGCTGCGCCAACGACTGCGGGGCCAACACCGTGACCGCCGAGCCGAAACCGAGGACGAACCTGGCCATCCACTCGTCGGAGGCGTAGGTCATCGCCGCTTCGCAGGCTCCGCCGGGCAGTTCGTTGACCACCCGCAGCGGGTAATAGTCGAACACCCACGCCGCAGTCGCATCAACCAGCAGGCTGGCCGACGGCAGCGCCGGATCGGCGTCGAACAATGACGTGTCGGGGCCGGCCTGCACCGCCGGTGGCGGCGGTACCGACGCCTCGTCGAGCACCTGTGCGTCGACGATGCGGTCGAAACGGAACAACCGCACCGCCTCGGCAGTGCGGCACCACGCCTCCAGATAGCTGTTGTCGCCCACGAGTGCGACCCGGATCGGATCGACAGTGCGACGGCTCAACGAGTCCCGCGACGCCGAGTAGTACTCCAGTGTCACCGCCCGCCCGTCGCGCACCGCAGCCCGCACGGCAGCGGCGGCGACGCTCTCGGACGGCGCCGGCTCGTCGACGGCCGCCAGCTTGCTGCCGGCGGCGGATTCGATCTTGGCGATCGCGCTGCGTGCGGCCTCCGGATCGACCATGCCGGGCACATCGACCAAAGCCCGCAACGCGACCAAGATGCCGGTGGCCTCGGTAGAGGTCAACCGCAGCGGGCGATCCACACCGGCACTGAACGTGACTTCGACGGTGTCACCCTCGAAATCGAAGTCGATGAGATCGCCGGGGCTGTATCCGGGCAGCCCACACATCCACAACTGCCGTAGGTCGTCGTCAAGCTGTTTGGGGGTCACCCCCAGCGCCCCGGCCGCCTCCGCGCGCGTGACCTTCGGGTTCGACTGGAAGTACGGCACCATGTTCAGCATCCGGACCAGCCGGGTCGACACCTGGCTCATGCGCGGCCCGCCTGCGCCCGCAACCGCACCAATACGTCCTCGCGCAGCGATTGCGGCGCCAACGCCACGGCGTCGGCCCCGTAACTCGCGATCTCCCTGGCCAATCTGTCGTATCCCCCGACGTCGACGGTGATCTCCTCCCCGGTGCGACCGGCCAGCGTTCGCGCCTGGGTCGCGGTGGCCTGGCGCCGCAAGGCGGTGGCCCGCCCGTCAGCCACCCAGACCCGGGCCTGCTCCCCGGTCGGCGACTCGGCGACGACGCGCTCGACGACCTCGCGCAGGTTGACGCCGTCGGGTTTCTGCACGGCACCGGCCTCGCCGATCGCGGCGACCGTCTCACCGAGCCGGGACAGCCGGAAGGTACGGGTGTCGTCACGGAGCCGGTCATGACCCACGAGGTACCAACGACCCCGGTGCGTCACCACTCCCCACGGTTCGACGGTGCGCGTCGTGTAGGGATCGCTGCGCGAATAGCGATGTTCGAACTGCACCACCCGGCCGGTGTCGATGGCCGACAGCAAGGTTCCCAGCACCTTCTCCGAACCGCGGATGCCGGGCAACACCGCGGTGGAGGTGATCGCGACCGCCGGATCACCACCCTCGACGTCCACACCGGCCGCCCGCAACTTGAGCACCGCCCCCTGGGTCGCGGTGATCAACTCCGGTGACTGCCACAGCTGCGTGGCCACCGCGACGGCAGCGGCCTCGTCGGTGGTCAGCTCGACGGCCGGAAGCGCGTACGCCTCGCGGTTGATCCGATACCCCTCGCCTGCATCGAACTTCGACACCCGACCGGTCTCCAGCGGAATTCCCAGATCGCGCAATTCGTTCTTGTCGCGCTCGAACATTCGCGAGAACGCCTCGTCACTGGCGCTGTCGTCGTAGCCCTGGACGATTTTGCGGATCTTTTCTGCCGGCAGAAAACGATCGGTGGACAGCAGGGCGATGACAAGGTTCATCAACCGCTCGACTTTGGATACCGCCACGAGATGAAAGCTTAGAGCTCACATGCTGGCGATCAGGCGCTTGACCCGCTCATCGACCGACCGGAACGGATCCTTGCACAGCACGGTGCGTTGCGCTTGATCGTTGAGCTTGAGGTGCACCCAGTCGACGGTGAAGTCCCGGCCCGCTTCCTGTGCGGCGCTGATGAACTCGCCGCGCAGCTTGGCCCGGGTGGTCTGCGGCGGGGTGTCGACCGCGGCGTCGATGTCCTCGTCGGTGGTGATGCGGGCGGCCAGTCCTTTGCGCTGCAGCAGGTCGAAGACCCCGCGACCGCGCTTGATGTCGTGGTAGGCCAGATCCAGCTGGCTGATCTTCGGGTCCGACAGCTCCATGTTGTAGCGATCCTGGTAGCGCTGGAACAGCTTGCGCTTGATCACCCAGTCGATCTCGGTGTCGACCTTGGCGAAGTCCTGACTCTCGACCGCGTCCAGTTGGCGGCCCCACAGATCGACCACCTGCTCGATCTGGGTGCTCGGCTCACGGGTCTGCAGATACTCCACGGCCCGGCTGTAGTACTCGCGCTGAATATCCAATGCGCTGGCCTGGCGCCCGCCGGCCAGCCGGACCGGGCGCCGCCCGGTGAGGTCGTGGCTCACCTCGCGGATGGCGCGGATCGGGTTGTCGAGGGAGAAGTCGCGGAACGGGACGCCGGCCTCGATCATCTCCAGCACCAGCGAGGCGGTGCCCACCTTGAGCATCGTGGTGGCCTCGCACATATTCGAGTCACCGACGATGACGTGCAGCCGACGGTATTTCTCGGCGTCGGCGTGCGGCTCGTCGCGGGTGTTGATGATCGGACGTGACCGGGTCGTCGCGCTGGAGACGCCCTCCCAGATGTGCTCGGCACGTTGGCTCAGGCAGTAGGTGGCGGCCTTGGGCGTCTGCAGCACCTTGCCCGCACCGCAGATGAGCTGGCGGGTGACCAGGAACGGAAGCAGCACATCGGAGATCCGGGAGAACTCACCGGCCCGCACGATCAGGTAGTTCTCGTGGCAGCCGTAGGAGTTGCCCGCCGAATCCGTGTTGTTCTTGAACAGGTAGATGTCCCCGCCGATACCCTCGTCGGCGAGCCGCTGCTCGGCATCGATCAGCAGGTCTTCCAGGACGCGCTCGCCGGCGCGATCGTGGGTGACCAGCTGGGTCAGGTTGTCGCATTCGGCGGTCGCGTACTCGGGGTGGCTGCCCACGTCGAGATACAACCGCGCACCGTTGCGCAGGAACACGTTGGAACTGCGGCCCCACGACACCACCCGCCGGAACAGATAGCGGGCAACCTCGTCGGGGCTGAGCCGGCGATGGCCATGGAACGTGCAGGTCACACCGAATTCCGTCTCGATACCCATGATTCGTCGCTGCACGCTAACGAGCTTACGGGGTGGTTCACCGCAACGGTGGACAAGCGCGCGGTGACCGTGCGGCAAAATCTGGACATCGCAGATGCTCGGGCTGATCGGTACCGGCATCACCGATCTGAGCCGGGCCGACGTGGGGTGACCGGCTATGCGCCGACCACCCGCTGCGCGCGGACCGCCGGCCTCGACACCACTGGATCCGTCGCCCTCGGCGCGACCGCGTGCGCATGGATTCCTTGGCCGGCTTCTGACGGAACGGCGCGTTCTCGTCCCGCCACAGGTCCGGGACGGCCACGATCTCCGGGTTGTCGGCCTTCCAGGCGGCCGACGCCCCGAAATAGGCATGCAGCTGGCGACTGCGTCGAGGCTGTCGTCGGCGACCACAGCCCGCGCGGTGATGCTGATGATGGGTCTGATCGTGATCGTGTTCCACCAGTACTGGTACCGCGTCACGGCGGCGCTCATCTCCCCGTTCGGTTGGTTCGTGGCGCTGCGCGAGCTGGCCATGGCTGCCCGCATCTTCTTCCTGCTGATGACCGCCATGGGCCTGTGGCTGACCTACGTCGGCCGGCGGCGCGAACACACGCCGGACGTCAGCGCCGTCACCGTCTGATCACCGCCGGCGGGCCGGCAATCTGATCACCGCCGGAAGGGCGAAGGCTGATGCTGGGTGATGCAGTGAATGCCACCGCCACGTTCGAACAACGGACGGGCATCCACGCTGAGGACCCGGCGGCCCGGATATTGTTCGGCCAGTATCGCCACTGCGTCCGCGTCCCTCGGATCGCCGAACGCACAGGCGATCACCCCGCCGTTGACCACCAGGTGGTTGATGTAGCTGTAGTCGACGAACCCTTCGGCATCGGTCAACTGGTCGGGCGCGGGTAGCTCCACCATCTCCCACGGCCGCCCGGCGACATCGTGCGTCTGCTCAATCGCTGCCCGAATTTCCTTGCACACCAGGTGATCCGGATGTGAGGCCGCGCGTTGCGTATGCAGCATCAACCGCCCGGGCGCGGGGATCGCCGCCACGATGTCGACGTGCCCACGGGTGCCGAAGCGCTGCGAGTCGCGGGTCAGCCCGCGCGGCAGCCAGACCGCGTGGTCGGCACCGATGGTGCGGGCCAACTCGGCTTCCACATCGGCCTTGGTGGATCCGGGGTTGCGGCCGGGATCCAGTTGCACGGTTTCGGTGAGCAGGACGGTGCCCAGCCCGTCGGCCTGGATTCCGCCGCCCTCATTCACCAGGCGCGAATCGACCACCGGCACGCCAGACCAGTCAGCCACGGCGGCACCGATTTTCGAGTCCCGATCCCACTGCGCCCAATCCTGGGCCCCCCAACCGTTGAACACCCAGTCCACCGCAGCCACCGAGCCGTCCCCGGTATGGACGAAGGTGGGACCGATGTCGCGCATCCAGGCGTCGTTCAGCGGCGCCTCGACGATGTCGACAGCAGCGGACAGGTAGCGCCGGGCCGCGGCCATCTCGGCGGGGTCCACCACCATCGTCACCGGCTCGAACTCCAGCACCGCGTGCGCGACTGCCGCCCAGGTGCTGCGCGCTTCGTGATGTTCGGCCACGCTGTCGCCGAGCGAATAGCCTGCGGACGGGAACGCCATCCACACCCGATCCTGCGGTGCACTCTCGGCCGGCATCCGGTAGGTGGTCATTTCACTACCGCCGTGGCTTCGTGGCCGAGCCCATACGGATGCGCCGCGTCGACGGGCGCGGTCAGCGCGGCGTAGGTGTCCGGCCGCCGGGTGAGCAGAAACGGGAACAGCTCCAGCCAGTCCCGGCGCTGATCCAGATCCAGATCGGCGACCAGCACGGCTTCTTCGTCACGAGGAGCCTGTACCAGCACCCGGCCGAACGGGTCGGAGATGAACGACGAGCCGTAGAAGCTGACCTTGCCCTCGTCACCGGTGCGGTTGGGCACCACCATGAACAGGCCGCTGCTGATGCCGTTGGCGACGATCACGTGCTGCCACAGCGGTTGGGTGTCGAAGGCCGGGAACACCGGTTCCGAACCGATGGCCGTCGGGTAGACGACAATCTCGGCACCGCCGAGTGAATAGCTGCGCGCCACTTCCGGGAACCATTCGTCCCAGCAGGTCGGCAGGCCGATGCGGGCACCAAGACCCTCCGGGTTGTACACCGGATAGGGGGCGGCCTCGCCGGTGGACGGTCCGGGACCCGGACGGAAATAGGTGTCTTCGTAGTAGCCGGCCGAGATCGGGATGTGCAGCTTGCGGGTGTGCCCGGCCAACTCCCCCGACGGGGTCACCAGGATTGCCGTGTTGAAGCCCAATCCGTCTTCGGCCGGCGCCTTTTCGTACAGAGAGGCGTGTACGAAGACGCCGTTGGCGCGGGCCGCCTCAGCGGCCAGGGCGAAGGTCGGACCTTCGGTGAGATCCTCCGCCGATGCGCCGGGATTCGATGCGGCCGGGGTGTCCGCGGGGTACCGCAACAGGGTTATCTCCGCCAGGCAGACGAGCGCGGCACCGGCGCCGGCCGCGCGATCGATGCCGTTCCGCAGCACCTTGACCAGTTCGCCCGCATCGGGCCGCCACCGGTGCTGCACCAGCCCGACCCGCAGAAGGGGACGCGTCGACTCGGCGCTTCGGGACAGCGACTCAGGCGCGGCGGCAGTCAGGGTGATCATCTGTCGTCTCCTAAAACGAATGGCGTTCGTTTTATTGTGACCCAGCTGACATCCGTTGTAAAGCACGACGTGAGGCGGCGGTCGACCCGGTTCGCTGCGCCGACACCGGTGTTGGCGGCACCGCCGAAACCGTGGTCAACGGGATCGGTTGGACGTGCCGACCCGCAGCGGCCACCCGAACCGGGCAGGCACGCCGTCGCTGAACGCGACGTGCGCAGGCGGCCCGTCGCACAGCCCGTCGAGGCCGACCGAGGCGAACAGTCCGGACTCATCGAACCCCAGCAGCTCTGCAGACCGTAACGACCAGGCCGGGTGCTCGTTGGGCACGTACCAGGTGCGTCCGGCATGGGCGACATGTAAACCCCAGCGCGCAGTCAGAAAATGGTCGAGCTGCCCCGGCGTCAGAAGATCGCCAGCCTCCACCTCGATGCGGCTACGGGCCCGGCTTCGCGGCCAACGCACCGCCGTCGTGTAGACGTGCCGGTTCCCAGCCCGGTGGTACGACATCCGGGCCCACCGATAGCGGACTCCCAGCGCGGCACGGGCCGCAAGCACGACATCGACCCTCGGCGTGTCCAAGCTCAGGAACACGACGCCGCGACGCCCGGTGCGATCGACCGAGTACAACCGCACATTGGTCTCCAGGAAACTGCCGAGCAGTCCGGGCCCATGGCCGAAGCCGGTGCCCGTCATCCGGAAGGCCACCACGCCGACGTAGCTTGCCCCGTCGAAGGTGTCAGGGGCGGTTCCGGCCGGAAAGAGGTGCGCGATTCGGCCCGGGGCAACCGGCCAGTGCAGAAAAGTCAGGTCGACCCAGTTCTGGCGCAGAATCCTGGCGCCGGTCAGCACTGGCGCTACGGGGCTGACCGGCTCGACCATCGCGGCTACTCAGCCGGTTCGGAATCCGAATCTGAAGCCGAATCTGGTTCAGGCAGAAGAGCTTCCAGTGCTGCCCCGGTGATCCGGCGGAAGCAGCGGCGCGGCCGCGTGGCGTCGAGAACCGCGACCTCGAGGGTTGCGGGTCCGAGTATGCGCGGCTCGGAGCCGTTGCCGCTCGCACTCAGTGCCTCGATCGCGATCTTGACCGCGGCGCCCAGGTCGGCATTCTCCGCGTACGATTCGTTCAATGCAGTGATGATCGGCTCGGTGGTTCCGCCCATCACCACGAAATGAGGCTCGTCGGCGATCGACCCGTCATAGGTGATCCGGTACAGCTCCGGAGCTTTCGTCTCGCCGTAGTGCGCCACCTCGGCCACACACAGTTCAACTTCGTAGGGCTTGGCCTGCTCGGTGAAGATCGTGCCCAGCGTCTGCGCGTACACGTTGGCCAGCTGACGGCCGGTAACGTCGCGGCGGTCGTAGGCGTAGCCGCGGGTGTCGGCGAACTGGATACCGCCGCGCCGCAGATTGTCGAACTCGTTGAACCGGCCGACGGCAGCGAAACCGACCCGGTCATAGAGCTCGCTGACCTTCTGCAGCGACCTCGACGGGTTCTCCGCCACGAACAGCACGCCGCGGTCATAGGCCAGCGCCACCACGCTGCGACCGCGGGCAATGCCCTTGCGCGCCAGTTCGGAACGCTCACGCATCGCCTGCTCGGGCGAGATGAAATACGGGAAGCTCATTTACCCCTCACCGCCCGTCCGGGTCCGGCGCGCGATGACCTCGCGGGCCAGCTCGGCGATGCGTTCCTCGGTGACCACCTCGGCGCCCTCGGCACCGATCGTCACCGCGGTCGGATAGATGCCGCGCACCAGATCGGGACCACCGGTGGCCGAATCGTCGTCGGCTGCGTCGTAGAGCGACTCGACGGCCACCCGAAGCGCGGAATCCACATCCACCACTTGCGGATAGAGCTTCTTGATCGACGACTTGGCGAAGATCGAGCCGGAGCCCACCGACTGGTAACCCTCCTCCTCGATGTTCCAGCCGCCCGCGGCATCGAACGACACGATCTGGCCCGCATTCTCGGCGTCGGGCGCGTCGGTATCGAAGCCCACCAGCAACGGGAGCGCCACGAAACCTTGTAGTGCCGCACCGAGATTGCCGCGCACCATGATCGCCAGCCGGTTCACCTTGCCGCCGAATGTCAGGGCGACACCCTCGAGCTTCTCGTAGTGCTCGAGTTCCACCGCGTATAGGCGAGCGAACTCGACCGCGATGGCAGCGGTGCCCGCGATGCCGGTCGCCGTGTAGTCGTCGGTGATGTAGACCTTCTGCACATCGCGACCGGCGATCATGTTGCCCTGGGTAGCGCGGCGGTCACCGGCGATCAGTACGCCGCCGGGGTACTTGATCGCGACGATGGTCGTTCCGTGCGGCACCGCGTTGGTCGGGTTGATCGCGCCGTCGGCGACACGGTTACCCGGCAACAGTTCGGGGGCCTGTCGACGCAGCAGTTCAGAGAAGGACGACAGATCCATTGCTACAGAGGGAGTACCGGAGAGGGGTTGGGGCAGAGACAAGTTTTCGCGCCAGGTCACTGGCCGCCCTTTTGAACGTATGCGCGCACGAAGTCTTCTGCGTTCTCTTCCAGCACGTCGTCGATCTCATCGAGCAGATCGTCAGTCTCCTCGGCCAGCTTCTCGCGACGCTCCTGGCCGGCGGCCGATGCACCCGGGAGGTCGTCGTCCTCGCCGCCGCCACCGCCACGCTTGGTCTGCTCTTGAGCCATCGCTGCCTCCTGCAATTGTCATCGGTAGGGCTAACCGCCCAACCGGTCCTTCCACAGTACCGGTCGGCACCCGGATTGCCCGGGATAGCTCACCGCCGGAAATGGTCAGTTCGTGAGTTGCTCGACGAGTTCGGCGGCGCTGTCCACCGAGTCCAGCAGGGCGCCGACGTGCGCCTTGCTGCCACGCAGTGGCTCCAGCGTCGGAATCCGAACGAGCGAATCGCCGCCGAGGTCGAAGATCACCGAGTCCCAGCTGGCCGCGGCGATGTCCGAACCGAACCGGCGCAGGCATTCGCCCCGGAAGTACGCGCGGGTGTCGGTCGGCGGATTGTCCACCGCGTCGATCACCTGCTGTTCGGTGACCAGGCGCTTCATCGAACCTCGCGCGACCAGCCGGTTGTACAGGCCCTTGTCCAGCCGCACGTCGGAGTACTGCAGATCGACCAAGTGCAGCCGCGGCGCCTGCCAGCCCAAGTTCTCGCGCTGGCGGAACCCCTCCAGCAACCGCAGCTTGGCCGGCCAGTCCAGAATCTCGGCACATTCCATCGGATCGCGTTCGAGCAGGTCGAGCACGTGTGCCCAGGTCTCGACGACATGCGAGGCCCGCGGATCCGCGTCCTTGATGTCGACCAGTTTGGCCACCCGCTCCAGGTACACCCGCTGCAGCGCCAGGGCGGTCATCTCGCGACCGTCGGCCAGCGCCACCGTCGCGCGCAGCGACGGATCGCGGCTGATCACGTGCACCGCGTGCACCGGACGGGCCAGCGCCAGATCGGACAGATCGAGCCCGAACTGCGGGCCCTCTTCGATCAGGTCGAGCACCAGCGAGCTGGTGCCCACCTTGAGATAGGTCGACGTCTCCGCCAGGTTGGCATCACCGATGATGACGTGCAGCCGCCGGTACTTGTCAGCATCGGCATGTGGCTCGTCACGGGTGTTGATGATGCCGCGTTTGAGCGTGGTCTCCAGGCCGACCTCGACCTCGATGTAGTCGGCCCGCTGGGACAACTGGAAGCCGGGGTCGTCGCCGGAGGGTCCGATGCCGACGCGGCCCGAGCCGGTCACCACCTGCCGGGACACCAGGAACGGCGTGAACCCGGCGATCACCGCGGAGAACGGCGTCTGCCGGCTCATCAGGTAGTTCTCGTGCGACCCGTAGGAGGCTCCCTTGCCGTCCACGTTGTTCTTGTACAACTGCAGTTTGACCGCGCCGGGCACGCTTGCGACGTGGCGAGCCGCGGCCTCCATCACCCGCTCACCGGCCTTGTCCCAGATGACCGCATCCATCGGATCGGTGCACTCGGGTGCCGAGTACTCCGGGTGCGCATGGTCCACATACAACCGGGCACCGTTGGTGAGGATCATGTTGGCCGCGCCCACCTCGTCGGCATCGACGATCGGGGCCGGTCCGGACGCCCGCGACAAGTCGAAGCCGCGGGCGTCGCGCAGCGGGCTTTCGACCTCGTAGTCCCACCGGGTGCGCTTGCCGCGCTGGATGCCGGCGGCCGCCGCATATGCCAGCACCGCCTGAGTCGAGGTCAGGATCGGATTGGCGGTCGGATCGGACGGCGATGAGATGCCGTATTCGACCTCTGTTCCGATAATCCGTTGCATGGGGCCAGCCTAGGTGACGGCGTCTGTACTCCGAGCCGCCAGGTATTCCGGCCGAGGCTTCGGGGCGGCGAACGGCTCGGTCAGCGCGTTGTCCACCGAGTTGAACACCAGGAAGACATTCGACCTCGGCAGGGGTGTGATGTTGGACCCCGAGCCGTGCAGCAGATTCGCGTCGAACCACAGTGCGGTTCCGGGCGGGCCGGTGAACTGGTGGATGTCGTGCTCGTCGACGGCCTTGGTCAGGGTCGTCTCATCCGGCACGCCGATGTTCTGCGCCACCAGAGAGGTGTCGTGATTGTCCTCAGGCGTGGCACCGACGCACGGATAGAACGTGCGATGCGACCCCGGGATCACCATCAGCGACCCGTTGTACGGATAGTTCTCGGTAAGCGCGATCGAGCACGAGACGGCACGGATCGCCGGCATTCCGTCCTCGGCATGCCAGGTCTCGAAGTCCGAATGCCAGTAGAACCCGGTCCCGGTGAACCCCGGCATGAGGTTGATCCGCGCCTGGTGGATGTACACATCACCGCCGAGCAACTGACGCGCGACCGGCAATACCGTGTCCAGCCGGACCACCTTGGCCACCAGGTCGCTCAACAGATGCGGTTCGAAGATGGACCGGATCGTGCCGCCGCCGGGCTCACGGATCACCCGCGGATCATCAGTGTCGAGATCCGCTGCGATCCGGTCGAGTTCGTGCCGCAGCGGCGGCAGCCAATCATCCGATACCGTCTCGGGCGCAACGAGATAGCCGTACTCGGAGAAGCCGTCGAGATGGGGCTGACTCAGCGGGCCATCGGCCACGCTGCCCCACACCACCGGCTCGTGGCGCGGTATCGGCTCGATCGCATGCTCCAGCCGCGTCGGGTACCGATCCTCGGTCACTGCACTCATCACCGATAGTTCGGTGTCCTGCTGTGCCGTCATGCGACCGACTGCGGCGCCGGGTAAACGCCGTTCTCGTCATGCACCTCCCGCCCGGTAACCGGCGGGTTGAAGACACACAACATCCGGAGCTGTTCATCGCACGTGACGCGGTGGCGGTCGTGGTTGTTGAGCAGATACATGGTTCCGTCGGCCAGCGGATACTGCTGCCCCGTCTCCAGATCGGTCAGCGTGCCGGTGCCCTCGATCACCCACACCGCCTCGACGTGGTGCTGGTAGTGGAACTCGTTGACCGAACCGGCCTCGATGGTGGTCTCGTGGAACGAGAAACCGACGCCGTCGCCGGCCAGGATGATGCGCTTGGAGCGCCAGGTGGCATCGGCCACATCACGGTCGGTCCCGGTGATCTCGGCAGTGGTGCGAACAATCATGTCAATGCCTCCCTCAGGCCAGCGTGACGGCGACAGACTCGGCAAGAATGTCGAGCCCCTCGGACAACTCGGCGGACGAAGCCGTCAGCGGCGGTAGCAGTTTGACCACTTCGTCGGAAGGTCCGCTGGTCTCCATCAGGGCACCACGGTCGAACGCCGCCCGGCACACCTGCCCGGCCAGTTCCGTCTGGTCGAACTTGAGGCCCTGGGCCAACCCGCGGCCACGAGCGGTCACGCCGTCGTGAGCGGCCGCGATCTCGTCGAGGCGGCCCCGCGTCAGCTCAGACTTCGCCACCGTCTCGGCACTGAATTCGTCGTTCTGCCAGTACGTCTCGAGCGCCGCAGTGGCGGTGACGAACGCCGGGTTGTGGCCACGGAAGGTTCCGTTGTGCTCCCCCGGTGTCCACACGTCGAGGTCGCGGCGGAACAGCGTAAGCGCCATCGGCAGGCCGTAGCCGCTGACCGACTTCGATATCGTGACGATATCGGGCACGATGCCGGCCGCCTCGAAGCTGAAGAACGGCCCGGTCCTGCCACACCCCATCTGGACGTCGTCGACGATCAGCAAGATGTCGCGTTTACGGCACAACTCGGCCAGTGCACGCAGCCATTCGATCCGCGCGACGTTCAGACCGCCCTCACCCTGGACGGTTTCGACGATCACCGCGGCGGGCCGGTTCAACCCGCTGCCCGAATCGTCGAGCACGCGCTCGAACCACTGGAAGTCCTCGGTGACCCCGCCGAAATAGTTGTCGTACGGCATCGGGGTGGCGTGCACCAGCGGGATGCCCGCCCCGGCTCGCTTCATCGAGTTGCCGGTCACGGACAACGCACCCAGCGTCATGCCGTGAAATGCGTTGGTAAAGCTGATAACCGACTCGCGGCCGGTCACCTTGCGGGCCAGCTTGAGGGCCGATTCCACCGAGTTCGCGCCGGTGGGGCCGGGGAACTGGACCTTGTAGTCCAGCCCGCGCGGGCGCAGGATCAGCTGTTCGAAGGTCTCCAGGAACTTCTGCTTGGCCGCAGTGGCCATGTCCAGCGAGTGGACGATCCCGTCGGAGGCCAGGTATTCGAGCAACGGCTCCTTCAGCGCGGGGTTGTTGTGGCCGTAGTTCAGCGCACCCGCCCCGGCGAAGAAGTCGATGTAGGTACGGCCCGCCGTATCGGTCACCCAGCAGCCGGCCGCACGGTTCATGACGGTGGGCCAGCTGCGGCAATAGCTGCGGACCTCGGACTCGACCGAGCTGAACACGTCGGGAAGGTCAGACTCGGTCAACGGAGCTGTCGTAGCGAGCAGCAAGGGATAATCCTTCCAATCGAATCAAACTAGTTATCAGATAACTGATTTCAGCGCGAGAGCGGAGTGGTGATGGGCCCCATCCGCAGAATCGGCTCATCCTCGTGCGCCCCGTCGGCGTCGAGGAGGTTGCGCTCGAAGTGCGGGTCCTCGACGAGCGGGACACCGTGCCGGCGCGCGAAGGCCCCGAAGAACGCGCGTGAGGCTGCGTTGCCTGGCGCCACCGTCGCCTCGACGGTGATCGGGCGGCCGTCGCGCTGTGTGCGGACCCGGTGCACGAGTGCGTCGAGCATCGTGGAGGCCAGTCCCCCGCCCTGGGCCGAGGGGGCCACGGCGACCTGCCAGACGAACAGGACGTCCGGCCGTGGCGGCGGGTGGTAGCCCGTGATGAATCCGTGCAGCTCACCGTCGCGCTCGGCCACGATTGACGACGCAGCAAAATCTGTTGCCAGCAACAGATAGGCGTAGGTGGAATTCACATCCAGCACCCCGGTCGCTTCGGCGAGGTCACGGATGCCAATCGCATCGGTACCCCGCGGGGCGCGCAGGAATTCTTCCCGGGAATGGCGTCCCGGAACGCTTTCTAAAACACGCATATCGAGTTAAAAGTCACCACCGAACTTCTCAGCGATCATCGTCAGTTTCAAGCCATCGGTGCCCTCGACGTAAGCACACCGCAGTGCCGGGATCAAGCGCCGACACCGCGTCAGGACCGATATTCCGTCTACATTCACCCGCTTTGACCTGCATTAACTTCGCGATTCGTCAATCTCAGAAAATTGTTAGCGCTGTTATCTGATCGTTACATTGGCGCGCGTGTACCACCCTCACAGCACCTGGCCCCTCGGGTCACCACCGGCGATCGCGCCGGCAAAACCAACCGCGCGCGCCCGGGATATGTCCAGTCACCGAGCCGCTCAGAAATTCCAATCAAGTTTTAATAATCGCTGGCAGGCGCATTTCCGATAGCGCGCGGGAATGCACATGGCCATTTCCGTCACCTCATTCTCTTCGGTCTCCGCGCTGTGGTCCGGGCAACACCATGGGATCCGTAAGCAGCAGAGTGAGACCCACGACACACTGCACCGCTCTCGGCACCAGTGCTTGCCGAAGCAGTGATTGCTTGGTGCAGTATTCGAGGTGACGTCAAAATTCGCCGACCACGTCGAGGCCGAACGGTGGTTCTTGGCCAACGGGCTTCCCGCGGTGTTGCGTCCCGGCGCGCTGGTGCGGTCGGTGTGGGCCCGGTCCGCGCCGGCCCTGGCCGCCTACGCATGGGTGACGTTGAGCTCGGTGCTGGTGGTCGCGGTGACCGGCAAGCACACCATTGCCATCGACGGCAGCCCCACACGCACCGAGTGGTTTGTGCTCGCGGTGCTGTTGCTGGTGTTGCCCATCGCCGCGATCATCGGCTGGACGGTCGCCCGGCTCGGGACCTCACGCAGTGCCGGTGCGGCCTCCACGGTGGCCGTGCTGCTGACCGTGGCCAGTGGGTTCTACGGTGGGATGACCGCCCGTAGCGGCGTCAACCTCGTCATCGAATTGCTGGTCATTGCGGCGGTATTGCTTTGCACTGCAACAGGAATCGGATCGATACTGAGTTTCGCGGCCCAGGTGACGATCTCGAACCTGGCGTCGGTGGGCAGCCTGTTCGTCCGGGCACTGCCGGTGGTCCTGCTGACGGTGTTGGTGTTCTTCAACACCTACGTGTGGGTGATGGCATCGACGTTGAGCCGGACCCGCCTCTGGCTGGCGCTGGCGTTCCTCTTCGCGGTCGCCACGGTGTTCCTGGGCTCCAGCACGCTGGAGCGAGTGCGGCCGATCCTTCGGCCCGATGCCAAAGAACCCGAAGACGACGGGCGTCTGAGCGGCACACCGTTCGCCGACATGGCCGATCGGCCGCGGCGGGTACGGCTGTCGAAGCCGGAACGACTCAACGTGGTGTTCGTGCTCTTACTCTCGCAAATAGTGCAGATCTTGACCGTCGCCATCGTCACGGCACTGATCTTCTTCGTGCTGGGCCTGATCGTGCTCAGCCCCGAACTGCTGGCCGCCTGGACCCGCAACGGGTCCGCAGATGGCCAGCTGCTGGGAATGACGTTCCCGGTTCCTCAGGCGCTGATCCAGACCACCATGTTCCTGGCCGCATTGACGTTCATGTACCTGAGCGCCAGGGCGGTCTCGGACGTCGAGCAGCGGAACCGGTTCTTCGACCCACTGCTCGACGACCTACGACTGACCCTCGTGGCCCGCGACCGGTACCGCACCCACACGGCGCAACCCTGAGGGCTCGAAGCGGGTAGCCCGAGACACCGCCTACAGGTACTGCCCCAGGTTGGATTCGGTGTCAATCGCGCGACTGGCCGACGAACTCTTGCCGGTGACCAGGGTGCGGATGTAGACGATCCGTTCGCCCTTCTTGCCCGAGATCCGCGCCCAGTCATCGGGATTGGTGGTGTTGGGCAGGTCCTCGTTCTCGGCGAACTCGTCGACGATCGAATCCAGCAGGTGCTGGATGCGCAGGCCGGGCTGACCGGTCTCCAGGACGCTCTTGATGGCGTTCTTCTTCGCGCGGTCGACCACGTTCTGGATCATCGCCCCGGAGTTGAAGTCCTTGAAGTACATGACTTCCTTGTCACCGTTGGCGTAGGTGACCTCCAGGAACCGGTTGTCGTCGATCTCGGCGTACATCCGGTCCACGACCTTCTCGATCATCGTCTTGATCGTCAGCGCGCGGTCACCGCCGAACTCGGCGAGATCGTCGGCGTGCACCGGCAGGGCCTCGGTGAGGTACTTGCTGAAGATGTCCTGCGCCGATTCGGCGTCCGGCCGCTCGATCTTGATCTTGACATCCAGGCGGCCGGGCCGCAGGATCGCCGGGTCGATCATGTCCTCGCGGTTGGAGGCGCCGATGACGATGACGTTCTCCAGCCCTTCCACACCGTCGATCTCCGAAAGCAGCTGCGGCACAACCGTTGTCTCGACGTCGGAGCTGACGCCGGTGCCGCGGGTGCGGAAGATCGAGTCCATCTCGTCGAAGAACACGATCACCGGGGTACCCTCGGACGCCTTCTCGCGGGCGCGCTGGAAGATCAACCGGATGTGACGCTCGGTCTCACCGACGAACTTGTTCAGCAGCTCGGGGCCTTTGATGTTGAGGAAGTAGCTCTTGGCCTCGCGCGCGTCATCGCCACGGACCTCGGCCATCTTCTTGGCCAGCGAGTTCGCCACGGCCTTGGCGATCAGCGTCTTACCGCAACCGGGCGGGCCATAGAGCAGCACGCCCTTGGGCGGACGCAGCGAGTACTCGCGGTAGAGCTCCTTGTGCAAGAACGGCAGCTCCACGGCGTCGCGGATCTGTTCGATCTGCCGGCCCAGGCCGCCGATGTCGTTGTAGCTGACATCCGGCACCTCTTCGAGCACCAGATCCTCGACCTCGGCCTTCGGGATGCGCTCGAAGGCGTATCCGGCCTTGGTGTCGACCAGCAGCGAATCACCGGGGCGCAGTTTGCGCGGCCGGCTGTCGTCGAGCGCAACCTCGGCGGCCTCGGGCAGATCCTCGGCCACGATCAGCGGCTCGGCCAGCCAGACGATGCGTTCCTCGTCGGCATGACCGACCACCAGGGCGCGGTTGCCGTCGGCCAGAATCTCCCGCAACGTGCTGATCTCACCGACCGCCTCGTAATTGCCGGCCTCGACCACGGTGAGCGCCTCGTTGAGCCGGACCGTCTGCCCCTGCTTGAGCGAGGCGGTCTCGATGTTCGGCGAGCAGGTGAGTCGCATCTTGCGGCCCGAGGTGAACACGTCGACGGTCTCGTCCTCGTGGGTGCCGAGCAGCACGCCGTAACCGCTGGGCGGCTGACCCAGCCGGTCCACCTCCTCGCGCAGGGCGAGCAGCTGCTGGCGGGCTTCCTTGAGGGTGTCCATGAGCTTGGCGTTGCGCGACGCGAGCGAGTCGATCCGCGCCTCGAGTTGGTGGACGTCGCGGGCACTGCGCAGCCCGCTCTGGGGCCCTACCGCGTTTTCCAGTTGCTCACGCAGAAGCGCAGCCTCACGGCGCAGCGATTCCAGCTCGGCGGCATCGTCGCTGGACATGGGCTGTGAGTAGCCGGCCGAGAAGCTCTCGGCATGGCCCTCCGAACGCTCTGACTCACTCATATTGCGCTCCCTCCCGCACCGCAAGTTGGTGCAGTAACAACTTCAACGCTACCGGCGATTCAGCCATTGTGTGTGCTCTAGGAAAGAGACACACCAGCACCACTGTTAGCCTCTAAGTTCAGTTGGTCCGATCGAAAGGACAGTCGTGACCCCGAAAACCCTCGTTACCGGCTTTCTCACCGCAGCCGCAGCCGCAGCCGTGGTGAGCGGAGCAGCGGTGGGTGTGACATCTATTGCATCCAGCGGCATGTCGGCCGCGCCCGCCGTCCAGCCGGTGGTGTTCGATGCGCCGCTGCCGGCCGCCCCCGCGCCGCAGTTGGAGGCCCCGCTGGTGCAGACCTTGCAGGCGCTGGCAAGCGGCGGCTCGTTCAGCGGCAAGGCCCCCTACATCCAGGGCGGTATCGGCCGCATCGAGAGCATCGCCGCGGACCGCGCCTACAACAGGGCCGCCGCTGAAGGGAAGTTCCCGCTGACCTTCAACATCGCCAACATCGACGACCAGGGCGGCGTGGCCTACGCCGACGTCACCGCGACCTCGGCCCTCGGTGGCACCGCCACCCAGAACATCCAGTTCGTCGCGGGCCCGAGCCCGACCGGCTGGCAGATCTCCAAGGGCTCCGCGCTCAACCTGCTGTCCTCCGTCGGCTGAGTAGGTAGTTGAACCGCACCCGCATCGCAGTCCTGAGTGCCGCCACGACCGTGGCGGCACTCGGGCTCTGTGGGTGCAGCAGCGGCGACCATCCGGCCAAATCCTCGCACCCGATGACGAGTGCGCTGACCACCACGGCGCCGGCCGCACCGCCCGCCGCGCCACTGCCCGCTCCCGAAGCGCTCACCGGCGTGCTGGACCGGCTTGCCGACGTCAATGTCCCCGGCGCGGAAAAGGTCGTCCTGGTCGAACAGGGCACCGCCGATGACGCCGCCGCGCTGGACAAGTTCGGCCGTGCCCTGGCCGACAACGGATTCAGCCCCCTGGCCTTCGAAGCCACCGACCTGGCCTGGTCCCAGACCGAGCCTGCCAACGTGGTGGCGACCGTCAAGGTGACTGCCGGCGGCGAGGAATCGGACCGCCACTTCAGTTTCCCGATGGAATTCACCCCGCACGGCGACGGCTGGCAGCTGACCCGGCACACCGCCGATCTTCTGCTCGAGATGGGATCGGCGGCGGGTTCGCCGGACGCTCCGACGCCGACGCGCTGAGCCGCCATGTGGATCGGCTGGCTGGAGTTCGACCTGCTGCTTGGTGACGTGCACTCGCTCAAACAGAAGCGCTCGCTGATCCGGCCGGTGATCGCCGAGCTGCACCGCAAGCTCGCCGTGTCGGCCGCCGAGACCGGCGCTCAGAATCTACATCGCCGAGCCGGCATCGGGGTCGCCCTGGTCGCCGCCGATCGGGCGCACGTGATCGACGTGCTCGACGCCGCCGAACGGATGGTCGCGAGCCGCCCGGAGCTGGAGCTGCTGTCAACCCGGCGGGGCCTGCACCACAGCGACGACTAGGGTGTGCCTGACCTGCCGCCGATTTCTACACCTGGGCGGTGATCGCGGCGGCGAGCAGCCCTGGCGTAGAAAATGGCGACGATTAGGTCCTCAGTCGTCCGGCTCGGACTCGCCGGCCATCTGAGACTCCACCGCAAGCTGACGCTTCTTGCGC
This sequence comes from Mycobacterium syngnathidarum, assembly GCF_001942625.1. Lineage (GTDB taxonomy): Bacteria > Actinomycetota > Actinomycetes > Mycobacteriales > Mycobacteriaceae > Mycobacterium > Mycobacterium syngnathidarum. The sequence continues at coordinate 42,249 of NZ_MLCL01000052.1, read as the reverse complement.
AGCGGGACCGGCGCCACCGCACCCGGTGCGAGTTTGCGGGCGCTGATCAGAAACGCGGTGTGGCCGCGCATGTTGTGCTCCGGGCGCACCGCCAGACCCACCACGTGCCAACCGCGCTGCATGCTCTCCCAGGCCCGAGGTTCGGTCCAGCACTGCTGCTCGCGAAGGGCCTCCACGGCCCGCGACAGCTGGGTGACAGTGGCGACGTAGATGATCAATACACCGCCGGCCACCAACGCTTTGGAGACTGCCGGCAGCACCTCCCAGGGCGCCAGCATGTCGAGCACCACGCGGTCCATCTCCGGGCCGTCGTAGTCGGCCAGGTCACCGATCACCAGGTCCCAGTTGTCGGGCCGCTCACCGAAGAAGGTGATGACATTCTTCTCGGCGGTCGGGGCGTGGTCGTCGCGGATCTCGTAGGACGTCACGCGCCCCTCGGGGCCGACCGCGCGCAGCAGCGAGCAGGTCAGCGCGCCGGAGCCGGCACCTGCCTCCAACACCCGGGCGCCCGGGAAGATATCGCCCTCGTGGACGATCTGCGCGGCGTCCTTCGGGTAGATCACCTGTGCGCCGCGCGGCATCGACATCACGTAGTCGACCAGAAGCGGACGCAACACCAGGAACTGATCGCCGTTGGTGGATTTGACCACGCTGCCTTCCGGCAGCCCGATCACGTCATCGAAGGCGATGATGCCGCGATGGGTGTGGAACTCGCCGCCGGGGTTGAGCACCATCGTGTAGCGCCGCCCCTTGGCGTCGGTGAGTTGCACCCGGTCGCCAACGGCAAACGGTCCGGTCGGTCTCTTCGCTGCCACGGACGTCCAGCCTGCCAGTACACCCACTGCGCCAGGTGCGCGGGGCTGCGGAAGATTGTCGGGCCTGCGTCCTAGGCTTACGGATGTGAACGACGAACCGGCCCCGGGCCCGCGCCGCCCGGCGCTGTCACCGTCCCGGGCCGGCGATTTCAAACAGTGCCCGTTGCTGTACCGGTTCCGCGCCATCGACCGGCTCCCCGAGCCCCGGTCCACCGCCCAGCTGCGGGGTTCGCTGGTGCACGCCGCGTTGGAGCAGCTGTACGGCCTGCCCGCGGCCGAGCGGGTGCATGACACCGCGCTGACGCTGGTCGAGCCGGCGTGGGAGCAGGTGGTGGCGGCCGAGCCCGAGCTGGCCGACACCGAATACCCGGCCACGCTGCTGGCCGAGGCCCGGGCCCTGCTGTCGGGGTACTACCGACTGGAGGATCCGACGCGGTTCGATCCGCAGTGCTGTGAGCATCGCCTCGAGGTCGAATTGGCCGACGGCACCCTGCTACGTGGTTTCGTCGACCGCATCGATGTCGCACCGTCAGGCGAGTTGCGCGTCGTCGACTACAAAACCGGCAAGGCCCCGCCGGAGGCGCGGGCGCAGGCCGAGTTCAAAGCGATGTTCCAGATGAAGTTCTATGCGGTGGCGTTACTGCGCTCGCGCGGGGTGATGCCGTCACGGCTTCGGCTGCTGTATCTGGCCGACGGTCAGGTGCTCGACTACTCCCCCGAACACGACGAGCTGCTGCGCTTCGAACGCACGTTGATGGCGATCTGGAAGGCCATCCAGGTGGCTGGGGCCACGGGCGACTTCCGGCCCAACCCATCGCGGCTGTGCTCGTGGTGCGCGCATCAGAGTTTGTGTCCGGCGTTCGGCGGCACCCCGCCGCCGTATCCCGGGTGGCCAGAATCAGGAGCTGCATGATCGGGTGTCACTACCATCGGCGCGGCGTCGATGGTGAGTACCAGCTGTTCGAATCCACCGCCGACACCCGGAGCAACTGGGATCCGGCCATTCAGCACGGCTCGCCGCCGCTGGCGTTGTTGACCAAGGCGATCGAGGAGTTGACCGCGGGTTCGGGCCTGCGGGTCGGACGGTTGACGCTGGACATCCTGGGCGCGATTCCGGTTGCGCCGGTACGGGTTCGGGCCTGGGTGGACCGGCCGGGATCACGGATCTCGATGGTGGTCTCCGAGATGGAGGCGGCCCGGCCCGACGGCAGCTGGCGTGCGGTGGCCCGGGTGGCCGCCTGGTTGCTGGCGCCCAGCGACACCAGTGACGTGGTCACCGATCGCTTCCCGCCGTTGGTGGAGGGCGAGGCCGCCGACGTGGCACACAACTGGGAAGGCGCGCCGGGCTACCTGGAGAGCGTGTCGTGGCGACGGCAGCGCACCGCCGAGGGCGAGGCGGCCGTGGCCTGGATGAGTCCGCTGACGCCGGTGGTCGACGACGAGGAGACGACGGCCTTGCAGCGCCTTGCACTCGTGGTGGATTCGGCGAACGGTATCGGCGCGGCGCTGGATCCGGAGAAGTTCGTCTTCATGAACACCGACACCGCCGTACACCTTCACCGCCTGCCGGAGGGCTCGGACTTCGCGGTGCGGGCCCGCGGCTCCATCGGACCCGATGGGATCGGCGTGACAACAGCGGAAATCTTTGACCGCAAAGGGTTTATCGGCACGTCCGCGCAGACGCTGCTGGTGATGCGGGCACCGTGATCACCGAGCTGCGCCGTCAGTTCGACCTGGCCTGGGCGCTGACCGACCTGCACCTGTCGGCGCTGACCGACGAGGATCACCTGTGGGAGCCCGGCCCTCGGGTGTGGACGGTGCACCGGGACGTTGCGGGTCGGTGGTGGCCGGACTGGGCAGACACCGAGCCCGACCCGATTCCGGTACCGACCATCGGCTGGCTCACCTGGCACATGATCTTTTGGTGGACCAGCGCGGTGGCGCACGCCCAGGGCCGAACACCACTGCCACGCTCCGAGATCGACTGGCCCGGGCCCGGAACTGCCATTCAGCGGATCAATGCGCTCAGCGCTCAGTGGCGCAGCCTGCTGGAGTCGTTGACCGACACGGATCTCCTTGGGCCCGCGACGTTTCCGTGGGGACCCGACTCGGGCCGGTCAGTGGCCGACATGGTGTTGTGGTTGAACGTCGAGTTGACCAAGAACGCCGCGGAGATCGGCCAGCTACGCCTACAACGCGCCGCGCTCCGATCCGGCAACTAGACCGCGCCCCTACTGGGGCGAGCGGAAATAAGGTTCAACCGTGCCGCTGAGCTTGACGACCATAGGATTTCCGCGGCGATCCTTCGCGGTAGGGACCTCAACACGCACCCAGCCCTCGGCCACGTCGTATTCGTGGACATTGGTTTTCTCGACGCCGTTGAAGCGGATACCCACGTCGCGGAGGAGCACCTCTTCGTCGTAGAAGGCGCTCCGCGGGTCGATGGAGAGGTGATTCGGTGGAACGTCTGCGTTCGGATCCTCGGACATGATGGCCTTCGTTGAATGCTGCTGCGTCAGGTGCTCGGATTGGTCCTCAAAGAATCTACGCGACCTGCATTGGCGCGTTGCGCGTAGGCGCTGGTATTACGCTTCAGCAGATATATTCGCTTGCGTCTATATAGACGCAATGCAATACTCAAGGCATGGACGTGTTCGAAGCCGTCGCCGAACCCAGCCGCCGTGCGTTGCTCGACGCCCTGGTCGACGGTGAACGCACCGCAGGTGAGCTGGTGGCCACCTTGCCCGGACTGACCCAGCCCACGGTGTCCCGACACCTGCGGATACTGCGTGAGGTCGGCCTGGTCGAGGTCCGGCCCGACGCGCAGCGCCGCATCTACGCCTTGCGCGCCGACGGCCTGATGCAGATCGATGACTGGATCGAACGGTATCGGCGCTACTGGACCGATCATCTCGACGCCCTGGAACGTCATCTCAAGTCGACACACAAGGAGACGAAATGACCAGCCGTGAAGGCAAACTCACCGTCGAGGGCGACCGGGCCGCGCTGAACTTCGAACGGCGCCTGCCCTATCCGGTTGAGGCGGTGTGGGCCGCCATCACCGATCCGGCACAACGCAACCAGTGGATGGGTGAAACGACGATCGAGGCCGGCGAAGGCGGCACGATCGAGATGATTCCCCACTCGCCGCCGATCCCAGCACAACAGAAGACGATGACCGGACGGATCCGGGTATGGGACCCGCCAAGGGTTTTCGAGCACGAGTGGAACCAGCCGATCCTGTCCGCACCTGAACCCGGCGTTGTGCGTTATGAGCTCATCCCTGACGGCGACGGCACCCTGCTCCGCTTCAGCCACCGCGGCCTGACGATCTCCGACGGTCAGGGCTTCCACCCCGGAACCCACGCCTACCTCGACCGACTGGAGGCATTCCTCGCCGGCGCTCCCCTCCCCGACTGGGCCCGGCGCTATCAAGACGTCGCTCAATCACTCGGCACCCAATGGACCCCACGAAAAGGAAACGAAGATGCCCCACAACGGAACTGACATCGCCGCACCCACCGTCGCGGTGGTCCACCATTCCGGATTCGGCCACACGGCGACCCTGGCCGGCGCGGTCGCGGCCGGCGCCGCCGACGCCGGAGCCGACGCCACCGTCATGCACGTCGAAACCATGACCGAGCGGGATTGGGACGTGCTGGACAACGTGGACGCCATGATCTTCGGCAGCCCCACCTACATGGGCAACGTGTCGGCGGGATTTCAGGCCTTCGCCGAGAAGACCGGCGCCCGGTGTATGGAAGGCAGGTGGCGCGACAAGGTGGCGGCCGGTTTCACGAACTCCGGCGGCAAGAGCGGCGACAAGCTCAACACGCTCAGTTCACTGGCGGTCTTCGCAGCCCAGCACCACATGCATTGGGTGAACCTGGGTTTGAGCACCGGCTGGAACACCTCGTTCAGCAGTGAGGACGATCTCAACCGGCTCGGCTTCTTTCTGGGCGCCGGCGCTCAGACCAACGTGGACGCCAACCCCGATCAGGTGCACCCCTCAGATGTGCGCACCTGCCGCCACCTAGGGCACCGGGTGGCGCTGGTGACCCGTCAGCTCAACATCGGCCGCACGCTCAGTCCAGCGGCTTCAGCTCCTGCAGCATCGTAGGTACCAGCTCGCTGACGGTGGGGTGGATGTGCATCGTGCGCGATATGGCGGTGTAGGGCAGTTTCGCCGTCATGATGTCGAGGACCGAGTGCACCACCTCATCCCCACCGACGCCGAGGATGGCCACTCCCAGAATCTCCTCGGTCTCGGCATCCACCACCACCTTCATGAAGCCCTGGGTCTCGCCCTTCTCCACCGCACGACCGACCCTGGTCATCGGGCGCTTGCCCACCAACGCTTTTCGGCCGGACTTCCGCACCTGATCAACCGTCATCCCGGCCCGGCCCAGCGGCGGGTCGATATAGAGCGCATAGGTGGGGATGCGATCACTGACCCGGCGCGGATCGTCGTCGAGCAGATTCGCGGCGACGATCTCGAAGTCGTTGTAGGACGTGTGGGTGAACGCGCCCCTGCCGTTGCAGTCCCCCATCGCCCAAATGTGTTCGGCTGTGGTGCGCAGCTGATCGTCGACCACGACGTAACCCCGCTCGTCGAGAGCCACACCGGCGTTCTCCAGCGCGAGGTCGTCGGTGTTGGGCGCCCGTCCCACCGCGAGCAGCAGGTGTGTCCCCGCGATCGGATCCGCACCGTCGCGGGGCGTCACCTCGAAACCGCTGTCCCGCTTGGCAAAGCGGATACCGGTCGCGTTGAGCACCACGTCGATCCCCTCGGCGCGCAGGATCTCGGCGATGGTGGCCGACACATCCTCGTCCTCGCGGGAGGTCAGCCGCGGGCCCTTCTCGATCACCGTGACCCGGGCCCCGAACCGGCGGTACATCTGCGCGAACTCGAGCGCGATGTAACTACCGCCCACGATCACCAGGTGCTCGGGCACCTCGTCGAGGTCCAAGATGCCGACGTTGGTCAGGTAGTCGATGCCGTCCAGACCGGGGAACTCCGGGACCACCGCCCGGCCACCGACATTGAGAAAGATCCGGTCAGCTCGCAGCAACCGGCCGTCGACGTCGATGGTGTGCGGGTCGACGAAACGTGCGTGGCCGCGGATCAGCGTCGCCCCGTCCATGTCCTGCAGCCAGTCTTCGACCCCGTGGCGATCGGCGAGCATGATCTCGTCCTTGCGGGCCTTGACCTTGGCCATGTCGACGTCGATTTCGCCTGTGCCCACACCGAAATCCGCGCCGCGCCGCGCGAGGTGGGCGGCATGCGCACTGGCCACAAGGGTTTTGGTGGGAATGCAGCCGTAGTTGACGCAGGTGCCACCGACCAGCTTGCGCTCGATCACTGCGACCGTCTGCCCCGCCGCGGTCAATCGGCCCGCCAGCGGCGGCCCGGCCTGACCCGCGCCGATGACGATTGCGTCGAAACTCTGCGCAGCCGCCATGCGCTAGAGCACGGAGGTCAGGGTCGCGATCGCGAAACCGCCGAGCACGGCGACCGCGTCTTCGAACAGGGCGACCGGCAAATCATGGCCATCGTTGCGGCCGACCAACCGCTTTCGCGCCTCGTAGCCTCCCAGGGTGCCGAGCACGGCACCGACGAGTGCCGCACCGAGCGCGGTGAACGTGTAGCCCCACGCGGTGCCGATCACCGCACCGGCGAACGCACCGGTGATCAGGCGGGCGATGAACTGTACCGGTGTCTTACGGCTTGGCGTCCGCGGCAGCTGGTCGGTCACCAACTCCACCACAGCGAGAATGGTCAACACGGTCACCGTGACCGGATGGGCCAACCATTCGACCCAGGTGCCGTCGAGGTTGATCCAGTCCAGCGCGGCGGCCCACGCCACCGCGGCCGGCGCGGTGAACGCCCGCAACCCGGCCACCACGCCGATGAGAAGAGCCAACAACAGAACCAGAAAATGCGTCACGCCGACCTCCGAGGCCTGAAATTGTCACCCGGACGCTAACACGCAACGTGCCGCAGCACGCGCCGATCAAGGAGTGCGGTATCCGCGCGCTAGAGACGGCAGAACCGAATATCTGATGCCAGTATCGCTTTGGCGCCGATCGCGGCGATCTCATCCATGATGGCGTTGACGTCACGGCGCGGCACCAGAGCCCGCACGGCCACCCAATCCGGGTCCGCCAACGGGGCGATGGTCGGTGACTCCAGGCCCGGTGTCACCGCGGTGGCCCGCTCCAGAACCGCACGCGGGCAGTCGTAATCCAGCATCAGGTACTGCTGGCCGAACACCACGCCCTGCACCCGGGCCGTCAGCTGATCCCGCGCGGAGGCACTGTCGTCGCCGTCGGGGCCATCGCGTTCGATCAGCACCGCCTCCGACTCGCACAGCGGTGCACCGAATGCCACCAAGTCGTGCAGTCCCAGCGTGCGACCCGAGCCGACCACGTCGGCGATCACGTCAGCGACGCCGAGCTGGATCGAGATCTCCACCGCTCCGTCCAATCGGATCACCGAAGCCTCGATCCCCTGCGCGGCAAGGTCCTTGCGCACCAGGTTCGGGAACGAGGTGGCGATCCGCTTGCCGGCCAGATCCTGGGGGGTCCACTCCCGCCCGGCCGGGCCGGCGTACCGGAAGGTGGAGTTGCCGAAGCCCAGTGACAGGCGCTCGCGTACCGGGGCGTCAGAATCCGCGGCCAGGTCCCGTCCGGTGATGCCCAGATCGAGCTGCCCCGAACCCACATAGATCGCGATGTCCTTGGGCCGCAGAAAGAAGAACTCGACGTTGTTGACCGGATCGACGACGGTCAGGTCCTTGGGGTCACGCCGGCGCCGGTACCCGGCCTCGGAGAGGATCTCGGCGGCCGCATCGCTGAGCGAGCCCTTGTTGGGCACCGCGACGCGCAACATCTGTTCGGCCACGGCTCACAACTTCCGGTAGACGTCGTCAAGGGTCAGGCCCCGGGAGATCAGCAGCACCTGGGTCCAGTACAGCAACTGGCTGACCTCCTCGGCGAGCGATTCGTCGCTCTCGTGCTCGGCGGCCAGCCACACCTCGCCGGCCTCCTCCAGGATCTTCTTGCCCAGCCCATGGACACCGGCGTCAAGTGCGGCGACCGTGCCGCTACCGGCAGGTCTGGTGCGCGCTTTGTCGCTGAGTTCGGCAAACAGGGCCTCGAAGGTCTTCACAGGCATGAATTGTTTCATGCTCGGCAGGGGTCGATTCGTGCGGTGCAATAGAAGGGTGAGCGAACCAGTCGGCGACGAGCTGCCGACCTACACTGCCCGGGTCACCGCGATCCAGGCGATCCTGTCCAAACACCTGACGATGGACGGCCTGGTCCAGAACAATCGTCTGGCCAACCCGATCCTTCCGCTCGATTGCCTGTCCGCGTCCTGGGGCGACGACGTGGCCTCGGCGCCGAGGCTGACCGTGTCGATCCACCCCGTCGACGACTTCGCCGCCGAAGTCGAAGAACTGCGCTACGGCGGCGAACTCACTCCGGGAACGTACGCGGCACAACGCTCCGCACCGGACGAATTCGCCCTGGTGCAGCCGCAATTGTCCAGTACGTGGGTGGTTGTCGGCCGGTGTGAGGTCTATCTGGCCCACCGTGACCTCGCACCGGATCAGTTGATCGAGGCGGCCGTCGAGATCGCCCGCAGCGTCGGCTGCGGTCCATATTCCGACGACTACGAGCCTCCCCCACTCCCGGCCGATTGAGCTGCCGGCGAGCACTACGCCCTCAACGCCTCCGCGTGCATGTCCTCAAGGTGTTTGCCCTTGGTTTCCCCGACCCACTTCCACACGAAGAGCAACGACAGAAACGCACACAGCGCGTAGAAGCCGTAGGCCACGCCGAGCACGTTGCGCAACTCCGGGAAGGACACGGTGATCAGCCAGTTCGCCACCCACTGGCCCGCAGCCGCCAAGCCCAGCGCCGCCGCCCGGATGCGGTTGGGGAACATCTCGCCCAGAAGTACCCAGACCACCGGGCCCCACGACATGCCGAAGGCCACCACGAACAGGTTCGCCGCGATCAGCGCGATCGGCCCGGCCGCACCGTCGAGCTGAGGCTGACCGTCGACCTGCGGGGCGGTTCCGAAGATCACGGCCATGGTGCCCAGGGTGATCGCCATACCGGTGGAGCCGATCAGCAACAGCGGCTTGCGCCCGATCTTGTCGATCAACGCGATGGCGATCAACGTGGTGACGATGTTGGTCACCGACGTGATCACCGTGATGGTGAAGGCCTGGCTCTCCTCGAATCCGACGGCCTCCCACAACACATTCGAGTAGTAGAAGATCACGTTGATGCCGACGAACTGCTGGAATATGGACAGTCCCAACCCAATCCAGACGATTCCGTACAGCCCACTGATGACGGCCGCCCCGATGCCGAGCGCGGCGAAGACCACCGCCAGCAGCCACAAGCCCAATGAAACCGAGAGGACAGCCAACACGATGCACAGCAACAGCAACAGCCACACGTAGCGCCGAACCCAGGCGGCGAACCTGCCCGCGGAGGCCCGCGGCTTGAGCAGATCCTGCCAGGACGGCGGTTTCTCGGATTTCAGCGAGTCTTCGATCCGGTGAATGGTGATCTCCAGGTTCTTCTCGCCGAGCAGCATCGAAAGAACCTTGCGTGCCTCCGGAATCCGGAACTTGGCGACCAGGTAGCGAGGAGACTCCGGGATGGTGTAGGCCAGCAAGCCGTACACCAGTGCCGGTATCGCCATCACCAGGAACATCCACCGCCAGGCCGCAAGCCCGAACCACAGTTCCTCGCGGGAGCCGCCGGCCAAATGGGCCAGTAGGTAGTCGATCGACAACGACAGGAAGATTCCGGTGACGATCGCCAGCTGCTGAAGGGAGCCCAGTCGCCCACGGATACGAGGCGGTGCCGTCTCCGCAATGTACGTCGGCGCGATGACCGAGGCCACCCCGACACCGAGGCCACCGATGATGCGGAAGATGACCACCAGCCAGATGTGGGTGGCGACGGCGGTACCGATCGCGCTGATGAAGAACAGCAGTGCCGCGAGCTTCATGACCGACCGCCGGCCGATCCGGTCGGCGAGCTGGCCCGCGGTCAGCGCGCCCACCGCGGCCCCGAGCAGCGCCGAAGCCACCGCTGAACCCAGAACTACGTTGTTGATCTGGAATTCATCCTGCAGCGCGGCCACCGCGCCGTTGATCACCGCGCTGTCATACCCGAAAAGCAGCCCGCCCAATGCGGCCACCGACGCGATCCGGACCACTCGGCCGCTGTGCTCGGATTCCTCGTAATCCAGGGCCGATGCAGGATCGTCGACCGGTCCGTGAGTCATGGAACGCCCTTCCGCAGCAACGCGTGATCAGGCTCACATTGAATCACACGGGCTCGATCAGGCGGTGCGTTCTCCGGCTTGGGAATTCAGTTCGTGATACACCGCGCGAAGGCCGTCGACATCGAGGTGCGTCAGCGAAGAAACATGCCGGCGCAACGGGCCTCCGGGAACGTCCACATCGTTGGGAACCACCAACACCGGGCAGCCGGCGGCCTCGGCGGATGCCGTGCCGGTGACCGAATCCTCGACCGCCAAACAGGATGTGGTGGCAATACCGAGAAGATCGGCCGCCCGCAGATACGGGTCAGGTGCCGGCTTGCCGCTGGCGACCTCATCACCGCAGACCGTCACCGAAAAGTAGTGGCGGCCAATGCTGTTCAAGGCCCGTTCAGCCAGATCCCGGCGGGTGTTGGTCACCAGGGCCATCGGGACCCCCGCCGCGGTAAGGCCGTCGAGCATCTCCTGGGCACCCGGCCGCCACGGTAGTCCCTGCTCGAAGAGCTCGCCGGTGTAGTCGTGCAACCAATCGGCCGATGCGGCCATCGCGGCGGCTTCGGGCTCCAGCCCCAGATCCTCATAGACGATCCGCATGACGGTCTCGGACGAACCGCCGACCGTCGATTCCCTCACCTCAGCGGTCAGCACCCCGCCCATCCGCGCATAGAGCGCGTGCATGGCGATGTCCCAGAGCTTTTCGGAGTCGACGAGCGTGCCGTCCATATCCCACAGCACCGCACGCATGAGCTCATTGTCCCACCGCGTGGTGATGGCGGTGAAATCGTGTGACTCAGCGCACTACTCGTACCCGTAGCACTCAGTCCTCCGGGTTATAGCCGAGATTCGGTGCCAGCCAGCGCTCGGCTTCTGCCAGGGTCCAGCCTTTGCGCCTCGCGTAGTCGGCGACCTGGTCCTGCGCCATCCGGCCGACGACGAAGTACTGCGATTGCGGGTGCGAGAAATACCACCCGCTGACGGCAGCACCGGGCCACATCGCCATCGAGTCGGTCAGCTCGATTCCGGTCCGCTCCTGCACATCCAGCAACTGGAAGAGCGTCACCTTCTCGGTGTGCTCGGGGCACGCCGGATAGCCGGGGGCCGGGCGGATGCCCACGTACTTCTCGCCGATGAGTTCCTCGTTGTCCAGCTCCTCGTCGGGCTGGTAACCCCAGAACTCCTCGCGGACCCGTTGGTGCATCCGTTCGGCGAACGCCTCGGCCAGCCGGTCGGCGAGCGACTCCAGCAGGATCGCGCTGTAGTCGTCGAGGGCTGCCTTGAACTCCATGATCTTGTCCTGGCTGCCCAGGCCGGCGGTGACGGCGAAAGCGCCGATATAGTCCGGTGCCCCGGTATCTCTGGGCGCGATGAAGTCGCCGAGGCTGCGGTTCGGGACACCGTCGCGATGCTCGCCCTGCTGGCGCAGGTTTCGCAGCGTGGTCAGCACCTCGGTCCGGGTCTCGTCGGTGTAGACCTCGATGTCGTCGCCGACCGCGTTCGCCGGGAAGAACCCGATCACCCCGTTGGCACGCAGCCACTTCTCCTTGATCAGGGTGTCGAGCATTTCCTGGGCGTCGTCGTACAGCTTGCGGGCGGCCTCACCCGACGCCGGGTTGTTGAGGATGTCGGGGAACCGCCCCTTCATCTCCCAGGCGTTGAAGAACGGCTGCCAGTCGATGTACTCGCGCAGTTCGGCGAGATCGTAGTCATGAAAATCGCGAATTCCCACACCTTGTGCGGGGACCGGCGGCGTGTAGCCGTCCCATTCGATCGGGGTCCGGTTCGCACGGGCCTTCTCCAGCGTCAGCATCGGCCGCTCGTTCTTCTGGGCGTGCCGTTCCCGAAGCGCTGCATAGTCTTTCTGGGTGGTCTCCAGCAGGGCCGGCCGCTGCTTGTCGTCGAGCAGCGCGGCGGCCACCGGCACCGAGCGGGACGCATCCTTGACCCAGACCACCGGACCGCTGCGGCGCGGCGCCACCTTCACGGCCGTGTGGGCGCGCGAGGTGGTCGCGCCACCGATCAGCAGCGGGATTTCCAGCCCCTCGCGTTCCATCTCGACGGCGAAGTTGACCATCTCGTCCAGCGACGGGGTGATCAGGCCGGACAGTCCGATGATGTCGGCGTTGTGGTCCCTGGCCGCGTCCAGGATCTTCTGGGCGGGCACCATCACACCGAGATCGATCACCTCGAAGTTGTTGCACTGCAGCACAACCCCGACGATGTTCTTGCCGATGTCGTGGACATCGCCCTTGACGGTCGCCATGATGATCGTGCCGTTGGTGTCCTTGCTCGCTGTTCCGCCGGAGGCGGCGGTGTCCGCCTTTTCCGCCTCGATGAACGGCAACAGATAGGCGACGGCCTTCTTCATCACCCGGGCCGATTTCACGACCTGCGGCAGGAACATCTTGCCCGCACCGAACAGGTCGCCGACGACGTTCATGCCGTCCATCAACGGGCCCTCGATCACCTCGATCGGGCGGCCGCCCGCGGCGGCGATCTCGGCCCGCAGCTCCTCGGTGTCGTCGTCGACGTGGGCGTCGATGCCCTTGACCAGAGCGTGCGTGATCCGCTCGCGGACGGGCAGGCTGCGCCACTGGGCCGCGGCGCGATCGTCGCCATCACCGGAGTTCTTCGTGTTGAACCTCTCGGCGATCTCCAGCAGCCGCTCGGCGGCGTCCTCGCGCCGGTTCAGGACGACGTCCTCGATGCGGTCCCGCAGCTCGGGGTCGATCGAGTCGTAGGGCACCAACGCACCGGCGTTGACGATGCCCATGTCCAGGCCGGCCTTGATGGCGTGGTATAGGAACACCGCGTGAATCGCCTCGCGGACCGGGTTGTTGCCCCGGAACGAGAACGACACGTTCGAGATGCCGCCGGAGATGTGCACCCCGGGCAGGTTTTCCTTGATCCAGGCGCAGGCCTCGATGAAGTCGATGCCGTAGGTGGCGTGTTCCTCGATGCCGGTGGCCAACGCGAAACAGTTCGGGTCGAAGATGATGTCCTCGGCCGGGAAGCCGACCTCTTCGGTCAGGATCCGGTAGGCGCGCCCGCAGATCTGGATGCGGCGTTCCAGGTTGTCGGCCTGTCCCTGCTCGTCGAAGGCCATCACGACGACGGCGGCGCCGTACTTGCGGCACAGCCGGGCCTCGCGGATGAACTTCTCCTCGCCCTCCTTCATGGAGATCGAGTTGACGATCGGCTTGCCCTGCACGTTCTTCAGGCCCGCCTCGATGACCTCCCACTTCGAGGAGTCGATCATCACCGGCACACGACTGATGTCCGGCTCGGCCGCGATCAGTTTGGTGAACCGGTCCATCGCGGCCACGCCGTCGATCATGCCTTCGTCCATGTTGATGTCGATGACCTGCGCACCGACCTCGACCTGCTGCAGGGCCACCGACAGCGCGGTGTCGTAGTCCTCGGCTTTGATCAGGTTCCGGAACCGGGCCGAGCCGGTGATGTTGGTGCGCTCGCCGATGTTGACGAACAGGGAGTCCTCGGTGATGTTGAGCGGCTCCAGCCCCGCCAGCCGCGTGGCCGCCGGGATCTCCGGCAGCGCGCGCGGCGCCACACCGTCCACGACCTTAGCGATTTCGGCGATGTGCGCAGGCGCGGTTCCGCAGCAACCACCGACTATGTTGACCAGGCCGGCCTCGGCGAACTCGGCGACGTAGCCGGCCTGCCGCTTCGGGGACTCGTCGTACTCGCCGAAGGCGTTGGGCAGGCCCGCGTTGGGGTAGCACGAGACGAAGGTGTCCGCGATTCGCGACATCTCGGCGATGTAGGGCCGCATCTCAGGTGCGCCCAGAGCGCAGTTGAGGCCGACCGCTATCGGCTTGGCGTGCCGGATCGAATTCCAGAACGCCTCGGTGACCTGGCCGGACAAGGTGCGACCGGAGGCATCGGTGATGGTGCCCGAGATGATCACCGGCCAGCGGCGTCCGCGCTGCTCGAACAGCGTTTCGATGGCGAACACCGCGGCCTTGGCGTTCAGCGTGTCGAAGATCGTCTCGACGATGATGATGTCGGAACCACCGTCGACCAGTCCGTTGGCGGCTTCGAGGTAGGCGGCGGCCAATTGGTCGTAAGAGACGTTGCGAGCCCCGGGGTCGTTGACGTCCGGCGAGATCGATGCGGTCCGCGTCGTCGGCCCCAGCGCCCCGGCCACGTACCGGGGCTGGTCGGCGGTGCTGTACTCGTCGCAGGCCGCCCGGGCCAGGGCCGCACCGGCGTAGTTGAGCTCGTAACTCAGCTCCTCCATGCCGTAGTCGGAGAGCGAAACCGCGTTCGCGTTGAACGTGTTGGTCTCCAAGATGTCGGCACCCGCCTCGAGGTACTCGCGGTGGATGTCCTCGATGATCTGTGGCTGCGTCAGGTTGAGCAGGTCGTTGTTGCCCTGGACGGGATTCGGCCAGTCCTTGAACCGCTCGCCGCGGTAACCCGCCTCGTCCGGGCGGTCCCGCTGGATGGCCGTGCCCATCGCACCGTCGATCACCATGATCCGCCGGCGCAGAGAAGCTGCCAGTTCGTCAGTGCAGTCCGGGCGGACGTTGGGCGCGAAGGTGTTCGTCGTCGCGCTGTTCGACTTAACGATGGTCACGTACGTCCCTTCCGTAACGGAAGGCGTCCTTGACTCTGCCGAGCGTGGCGGCTACGGGCAGAAACCCGGAACCGTTGCAACGCCTCTCGACCAGACGAGTCTACGTCGTCATTCGACAGACATGTGGACGCCCAACTCCTCGCCGCGATGGACCCCGACCCCGAGGGCTAACCAGATTGCAGCTGACCGTATTTCGTCTCGACCGCGCCGGCACCGGCCGCAACGCGCATCGACAAGGTGTCGAGCGGGTCGGTGTCGCGGGCAGACGTGTCAGCGGCAGTCACATCAACAGCGTAGTCGGTCTATCGAACAGCGCTGTTCGGCACCGCCGCGACCCGCCCGTACAACGGGCTCATCGACACCCGCCAAGGCTTACGCTTTAGGTGTGACCCCGTCGTATCCGAACGCCGGCCGGCCGATGAACCTGCCCGATTTGAAGGAAGCCACCATCGTGGCGGCCTTCGAGGGCTGGAATGACGCCGGCGACGCGGCCAGTGACGCGCTGGACCACCTGGATGCGATCTGGGAAGCCCAACCGATCGTCGAAATCGACGACGAGTCGTACTACGACTATCAGGTGAATCGCCCGGTGATCCGCCAGGTAGACGGCGTCACCCGCGAGCTGGTTTGGCCGTCGATGCGGATCTCGCACTGCCGTCCCCCGGGCAGCAACCGGGACGTGGTGTTGATGCACGGCGTCGAACCCAACATGCGCTGGCGCACCTTCTGCGCCGAGTTGCTGGCCATCGCCGACAAACTCAACGCGCAGACCGTGGTGATCCTGGGCGCGCTGCTGGCCGACACGCCCCACACCCGGCCCGTGCCGGTGTCGGGCTCGGCCTATTCAGCCGATTCGGCGAAGTTCTTCGGTCTGGAAGAGACCCGCTATGAGGGCCCGACCGGGATCGCCGGGGTGTTCCAGGACGCCTGCGTGCAGGCCGGCATCCCAGCCGTGACCTTCTGGGCCGCCGTACCGCACTACGTCTCGCAGCCGCCCAACCCCAAGGCGACCGTGGCCCTGCTGCGCCGGGTCGAGGACGTACTGGACGTCGAGGTGCCGCTGGCCGACCTGCCGGCGGCCGCCGAGGAGTGGGAGCAGGCCGTCACCGAGATGACCGCCGAGGACGAGGAGATCGCGGAGTACGTCGCCTCGTTGGAACAGCGCGGCGACGCCGAAGTCGACATGCACGAGGCGCTCGGCAAGATCGACGGCGACGCGCTGGCCGCGGAATTCGAGCGCTACCTGCGGCGTCGCGGCCGCTGAGCGGCCAATTCAGCCGGAGCCGCTTAGTCCTTCTCCTTCTCCAGCGCCTCGATGCGGGCACTGGTGGACCGGCCCAGCGCAGCGGCCTCGGCGTCGAGTTTGGGCAGCAGCGTCGGGGTGAACTTGAGGATGTCGCGCTCGGCCAGCGGCGTGGTGACGAACGGCCGGATCCAGCGGAACGCCCCCACCCACGCCGGGCTGTAGATGCGCTTCTTGCGCCCCTCGATGCCCTTGACGAAGGCCGCGCCACAGGCGTCGACGGTGGTGGTCCGGTTCAGCGGTGGCGGCAGCTTGGACAGCATTTCCCGGAATGCCGACAGATCCGACTTGGCGTCCTGCACCAACGGGGTGTCGATCCAGCTCATGTGGGCCGAGCCGACGTCGACGCCGAGGTGGGCCACCTCCAGGCGCAAGGTGTTCGCGAAGTACTCGGCGCCGGCCTTGGAGGCGTGGTAGGCCGCCAGTCCGGGCGCCGAGGTGAACGCCGCCAGGGAGGACACCACGAGCACATACCCGCGGCGCTTGATCACCGCAGGCAGGGTCGCACGGACGGTGTTGAACACCCCCACCACGTTGATGTCGACGACCCGCTTGAACGCCTCGGGATCGACCTGAATGACCGAACCGAAGCTGGCGATCCCGGCGTTGGCCATCACGATGTCGATGCCGCCGAATCGCTCGACCGCGGCGTCGGCAGCCTTCTGCATGGCGGCCAGATCGCGCACATCGGCCAGCGCCGTCAGCACATGTTCGGCACCGAGTTCGGCGGCCAACGCGCTCAGCGGTGCCTCGTCGAGGTCGGTGAGCACCAGTTTGGCACCCCTGGTGCGCAGCCGGCGCGCCACCTCTGCGCCGATACCGCGTGCTCCGCCGGTGATGAAGACGACTTTGCCGTTCACAGAACCCATTGCCGCAACGTACCCCACCGGGGCGCGTGCGACGAGGCCCTAGAGTTCGACGCCCAGCAGCGCGTCCACGGTATCGGCCACCAGTCGCGGCGCGGCGGTGTCATGACCACCGTAGGCCAGCGCGTCGCTACACCAACCATCCAGTGCGGCAAGCACTTTCGGTGTATCGAGATCGTCGGCCAGGTACTGACGCACCCGGGCCACCACGTCGGTGGCATCCGGCCCGGCCGGCAACGCGGCGGCGGCACGCCAACGTTTGAGCCGGGCGTCGGCCTCGGCGAGAACTTCGTCGCTCCAGAACCGGTCACTGCGATAGTGCCCGGCGAACAGCCCCAGCCGCACTGCCGACGGATCGACACCGTCGGCGCGCAGGCGCGACACCAGCACCAGGTTGCCGCGGCTCTTGCTCATCTTGTGACCGTCCCAGCCGATCATGCCCGCGTGCACGTAGTGGCGGGCGAAACGCCGCTCCCCGGTGACCGATTCGGCGTGCGCGGCGGAGAACTCGTGGTGCGGGAAGATCAAGTCGCTGCCGCCGCCCTGGATGTCCAGGCCCGAGCCGATACGGGTCAGCGCGATGGCCGAGCACTCGACGTGCCAACCGGGCCGGCCTGCGCCGAACGGCGAGGGCCAACTGGGCTCACCCGGCCGTTGCGCCCGCCACAACAGCGCATCGAGTTCGTCGCCCTTACCGGCGCGGTCCGGGTCACCACCACGCTCGCCGAACAGCCGCAGCATGGTCGCGCGGTCATAGCCCGACTCATAACCGAACTGGACGGTGGCGTCGGCGCGGTAGTACACGTCGGGATACTCAGGGTCGTCGACCACGTAGGCCGCGCCGGAGGCCAGCATCTTCTCCACCAGCTCGACCACTTCGGAGATCGCGTCGGTGGCGGCCACGTAGTCCTGCGGCGGCAGCACGCGCAGGGCGGCCATGTCGTCGCGGAAGAGCTGGGTTTCCCGGTCGCCGAGGTCACGCCAGTCGATCCCGTCGCGGTCGGCCCGTTCGAACAGCGGATCGTCCACATCGGTGACGTTCTGCACGTAGTGCACCGTGTGCCCCGCGTCCAGCCAGAGCCGATGTACCAGATCGAAAGTCAGATACGTCGCGGCGTGACCGAGATGGGTGGCGTCGTACGGCGTGATGCCACACACGTACATCGTGGCCGTCGACCCGGGGGTCACCGGGCGTACCTGCCTGTCGGCGCTGTCGTACAGCCGCAGCTGCGGACCACTCCCCTCCAGCACCGGGACTGACGGTGCCGACCACGATCGCATGGCCTCGACTCTAAGGTGCTCGCTCAGGACGGCCTCCCGCCGGTCGGTCCCACACAGTTCTCCCAAGTCAGACAACACCGCCCTGGATTCCATTCCCGCATCATCGAGCCACCCCGATCGCCTCCAGCAGGATCGGCGCCAGCTCTTTGCGACACATGAGGAAGTCCGGCAGGTACGGGTCGGCGCGGTTATAGCGCAACTCCGAGCCGTCCAACCGGGACGCGTGCAGGCCCGCGGCGAGCACCACCCCCGCGGGCGCGGCCGAATCCCACTCCCACTGACCGCCCGCGTGAATGTAGGCGTCGACGTCACCGCGCACCACGGCCATCGCCTTGGCCCCGGCCGAGCCGATGCGCACCATCCGGAAGTCCAGCTGCTCACGCATCCGCCACAGCACTGCCGGAGGTCGGTTCGAACTCGCGGTGATCAGCAAGGGGCCGGGCCGGCGCGGCCCGGGTGGCGTGACCGTGTCGCTGCGGTACACCTCGCCGCGGGCGGGCAGGGCCACCACCGCATCCGAGAGGCCGCCATCGGCGCTCACCGAACGCTGCCACAGGGCGATGTGCACTGCCCAGTCCTCACGGCCGGGCAGAGAGAACTCGTACGTGCCGTCCACGGGGTCGACGATCCAGACCCGGTCGGCATCGACGCGGGACAGGTCGTCGACCGCCTCCTCGCTGAGCACGGAATCACCGGGGCGAGCCTGGGCGAGGCGGTCCAGGATCAGCGCGTTCGAGCGGCGGTCGCCCTCGTCGCCGAGGTAATAGGGATCGTAGAAACCGACTTGTTCGCGGACTGCCAGCAACAGCTCGCCGGCCTCCTTGGCCACTGCGGCAGCCAGGTCGGCGTCGGTCGCGTGCATCGACCAAGTATCGTCGGCGCACCGAATTGGTGCGTTGGCGGGGCCGGTTGCGCCGGTATTGTCAGGTCCCGCCGCCGCTACAGAGGAGATCCATGACCGAGCAGACCCCTGTCGACAACCTGTCCGACTCGTGGCGCTGGAAGTTCGATTTCTTCAACGCCTACGGCCTGCCCAGCGCCTCACCCGAGGCCAAGGCCGCGTACCGCAATCTCAGCTTCATGGCCAAGCTGCGGCTCACCTCCAACATCCTGGCGTTCCTGTTCGGCCCGCTCTATTTCTTCGTAAAGGGTATGTGGCGCAAGGGTTTGACACTGTTGGGAATCGCGATCACCGCGGGAGTGGTGCTGACGGTCCTCGATGTCAGCGACACGATCGGGCGGTCCGTCGGAATAGCCATCGGCGCGCTGGCGATGTCGACGGCGAACTACGCCTACTACCTGCACGCGGTGCGCGGTAGCCAGTCGTGGAATCCGTTCGAAGGGTTCGGCTGGGCCCGCTAGAAGGCCGGCCACGGGATCGGCCGATGCCGATCGGGTGTCGGCATCACCGGATTGTGCAGTAGCCCAACGATTCTGGACCGCAACGCGGCGATCTCCACGTCGGTGACGTGACCGCACAACTGCTCTGCCAGACCGGCGAAACCGGCGCGCAGTGCGGCGACATCGGCCAGAGTTTCATCGTCGACGGGCTTGCCCGCCCAGCCCCACAACACGGTCCGCAGCTTGTCCTCGGCATGCAGGCTCACTCCGTGGTCCACCCCGTAGACAGCCCCGTCGAGCCCGGCCAGGATGTGTCCACCTTTGCGGTCGGCGTTGTTGATCAGCACATCGAACACCGCCATGCGGAACAACCGGGGGTCGTCGGCGTGCACCAGTGTCACCTCGTCGCCGGCGTAGTCGTAAGCCTGCAGGATCGGCAGGAAACCCGGCGGGAGGTGTCCGGCCGGAAGCAGGTCCACCAGATCGGGACCGGCGTCGGGCTCGTCGCCCACCTGGTCCCCGGGCTGATCCACCCACAGCTGCAGCATCCCCGGACCGGCTGGGCCATCCCGAATAATCGTGCGGGGCACGATATCCCAGCCCAAGGCGGCCGAGATCAGGTATGCACTCAACTCACGGCCGGCCAAGGTGCCGTCGGGAAAGTCCCACAGCGGCGCCTCGCCCCGGATCGGCTTGTACACACAGTGCACCTGATTCTCACCGGAAGTCGCCTCGCACAGGAACGTGGCGTTGCTGGCCGACCGGATCCGGCCGATCACCGTCAGTTCGCCGTCGGCCAGTACCGCGCCGTCGTCGCCGTCAGGAATCTGCGTCATCTTCGGACCCGGCCACCTCACCGCGCCGATAGCCGTTGGTACGCACGCAGATGTGACCATCGGGGTCCAGCGGCTCATCACACAGCGGGCAGGGTGGACGTCCGGCCGAGATGACCCGGTTGGACCGGGTGGCGAACTCCCGTGCCGACTCCGGGGTGAGGAACACCCGCACCGCGTCGGGGCCGTCCTCGGCATCGTCGAGCACCACCGAGGCGTCGAACTCCCCCTCGGACACCGCGAGTAGCTCGACCACGACCGTCTGCGCTTCCGAATCCCAGCCCAGCCCCATCGTCCCGACGCGGAACTCGGCGTCGACCGGGGTGACCAGCGGCAGCAGATCACTCACCTCGCCGGTATCCGGCGGGATCGGTGTGCCGAAGCGGCGATTGATCTCGGTCAACAGGGCAGCGATCCGCTCGGCCAACACGGCCACCTGCTGCTTTTCCAGGATGACCGAGATCACCCGTTTGTCGTGGACAGCCTGCAGGTAAAACGTTCGGTTGCCGGGTTGGCCGACTGTCCCGGCGACGAAACGGTCGGGAGTGCGGAATACATGAATTGCGCGGGCCATGACACCTTCCAAAATACCGGTAGCGGTCTCACTGGTCAGTTGGTGGACCCACCCACCACCGCGTCGGTGGCGGGTTTGGCCGCCAGCCCGGCGCTCAACTGGGTGCCCGTGTGGTTGATGTGCATCACGAAAGGACGCAGCTCGGTGTAGCGGATCACGCTCATCGACGCCGGGTCCGCGGTGATGCGCTGGAACCCGTCCAAGTGCACGCCGAGGGCATCGGCCAGCACCGCCTTGATCACGTCGCCGTGCGTGCAGGCGACCCACAAAACGTCGGCGCCATGCTGCTGAGCCAGCGCTCGGTCCCGTTCCCGCACCGCGGCAACCGCGCGAGCCTGCACTTGCGCGAGCCCCTCGCCGTCGGGGAACACCGCCGCGCTGGGCTGCTGCTGCACGACCGCCCACAGCGGCTCCTTGACCAGCTCGCCGATCGCCCGACCGGTCCAGCTGCCGTAGTCCACCTCGGTGAGCCTGTCGTCGACGATCGGCTGCAGTGCGAGCGCCTGGGCCAGCGGTGCCACCGTGCGCTCGCAGCGCAGCAGCGGCGAATGCACGATCGCGGTCACCGGGAGTTCCCCGATCCGCGCGACCACGCCGGCCGCCTGCTCGACGCCGCGCTCGTCGAGGTCGACGCCTTGGCTGCGACCCGCGAGGGTATGCGCCGTGTTCGACGTCGAACGGCCATGTCGCAGCAGAATCACCGTCATTTCGACTCCTCCGTCATTGTGCGGCGACCACCCCGGTCCCCAGCAGCGCCAGCACCACCGCGCCCAACACCACCCGGTAGCCGACAAACCAGTACATGCTGTGCGACACCAGGAATTTCAGGAACCAGGCGATGGCCGCGAAGCCGACGACGAACGCGATCACGGTAGCCACCAGGAGCTGGGCGCCGCTGGCGCTCATCCCCTCCCCGACCGGGTGGAACGCATCGGGCAGCGAAAAAATGCCCGAGGCGAAGACCGCGGGGATCGCCAGCAGAAAACCGAACCGGGCGGCCAGCTCGCGTTCCATCCCCAGAAACAGGCCGGCACTGATGGTCGCTCCCGATCGGGACACGCCAGGCACCAGGGCCAGACACTGGGCCAGGCCGACGATGATGCTGTCACGCCAGGTCAGCTGTTCGACGCGACGAACCTGCCTGCCGTAGTACTCGGCCACGGCGATCACCGCCGAGAACACGATGAGCGCCGTGGCAACCAACCACAGATTGCGTGCGCCGGTACGGATTTCGTCTTTGAACAACAGGCCGAACACACCGATCGGGATGCTGCCGATGATCACCCACCAGCCCAGCCAGTAGTCGGCCGACCGGTGCGCCGCGTTGGTCAGACCGGTGAACCAGGCCTTGATGATGCGCCCGATGTCCCTGGCGAAGTACATCAGGACCGCGAGCTCGGTTCCCAACTGCGTGACCGCGGTGAACGAGGCACCCGCGTCGTCGTCGAAGAACACCCGCGAGGTGATCGCCAGGTGCCCAGAGGACGAGACCGGCAGAAACTCGGTGAGCCCCTGGACAATCGACAACACGACAACTTGCAGCCAGGACATGGCACCGACGTCAGTCACGACGACGACCGTACCGTGGCAAGTGCTTCAGGTATGCCTCAGCGACCGGCGCGCGAAACCGGCTGCGCGTCGGCGACTGCGTCGCGCACCGTTGCCGACAGACTGCGTTCATCAGTCAGGTCGATATCGGTCAGTTTGCGGGTGGCCACGGCAACGACATCGTCGTCGATCGGGACCGGCCCGGACAGCCGCGGGCGGTAGATCTCGATCATCAGCTGCTGACGCTCGATGTGGAACGAAAAACTCCGGCCATCGCCAACTTGGCCAAACCCACTAGCGTGTACACCAGTGGAAATATCCTCCATAGCAAACTCTCGGTTGTCGAGTTCCCGGTCTGCGGCGAGGGTCATGGTCGAACCATACCTCGACTTATGCCGCATTGGTTGCAGACGCGACCATTTCCGACCGACGGCCATGCCTAAACTGGATACCTGCACGTCACCGATATCCGTTTCCGATCGAGAGCCATCCGTTGCGCCCAATCCCTGCAGGTCAGCCAGTTCGCGCCGGCCTTTTTGCGCTGGCCCTGCTGCTCACCGCGGGCTGCACGTCCAACCCCGCCGACGCTCCACCGCCCACCATCGAGCCCGCTCAGGCCGCAGTTTCACCGCCGGTCGCGGCCGCCCCGGACGGCGAGATCCGGGAATTGAGCGGGCACGCCGCGGGCGCCGTGTTCGACCCAGCAACCGGAACGCTCGTCGTCCTGACCCCGGGGGCCGAAGGTCAGTCGACCCTGAGCCTGTTGTCCGGGAGGCAACAGCGGCGCAACGTGACGTTGCTGCCCGCGGCCACGGCGCTCAGCGTCGACGGCAAGGGCAACGTCCTGGCGTCCACACGAGGCGGATACTTCCGGGTCGACGTGGCCTCGGCCAAGCCCGCAAAGATCGATGTGGACGGCGCCCAGGGCGTGGATTTCACCGCGATCGCGCTGCGCGCCGACGGCAATCCGGTGCTCGGCACCGCCGACGGAGCCGTCTACACCCTGGCCGGCGACCACACCGTGGCTGCCCGGCTAAAGATC
Organism: Mycobacterium syngnathidarum; assembly: GCF_001942625.1. GTDB lineage: Bacteria > Actinomycetota > Actinomycetes > Mycobacteriales > Mycobacteriaceae > Mycobacterium > Mycobacterium syngnathidarum. The sequence continues at coordinate 18,739 of NZ_MLCL01000052.1, read as the reverse complement.
TTCGCCCGGGTGGATTCACTTGTCACACAAGGAAATACCGCCGTAGTTCTGGATCGCGGACAAACTTCGGTGACGGCCGTCAACGCCGGCGGCACGAAAGCCGCCCAGGCCTTGCGGGCCGGCGAAGGCGCCACCACCATGGCCGCCGATGCGCGCGGACGCGTCCTGGTCGCCGACACCCGCGGCGACGAGCTACTCGTGTTCGGCGCCGATCCGCTGATCATGCGGCAGCGCTACCCGGTGCCCGCCGCCCCCTACGGCCTGGCCGGATCCGCCCAGTTGGCCTGGGTGTCGCAGACCGCGGCCAACACCGTGATTGGTTACGATCTCTCCACCGGCATACCGGTGGAAAAGGTGCGTTATCGAACCGTGCAGCAACCGAACTCCCTGGCCTACGACGACAAGACGGACACCCTGTACGTGGTGTCCGGCTCGGGAGCCGGTGTGCAGGTGATCCGCACCGCATCGGGTCGCCGATGACCACCATCCAGCAGGGCCGCATGCCTCCCGGATGGGACAAAGTCGTCGCAGAGGATCTGTCCGAGGAATACGACTGGATACCGCTGCGGCTACCGCCGGATGTCACCAGGATCAGCGCCTCGATCCGCTTGTCGATCGAGGCCGAGTACCGCGGCTGGGAACTGACCCGGGTGCGGGCATACACAGATGGGAGCCGACGGGTGCTGTTGCGCCGCAAGAAAACCGCGTCATCCATGCCGGGCACGCCCCAGGCGCCTGCGCTGTGATCTACGCGACCTTGCGGCGGGCGTTCTTTCTGGTCCCGCCGGAACGGATTCACCTGTGGGTCTTCGCCGTCCTGCGTGCGGTCACCGGCCCCGCGATCCTGCGCCGCGCACTGGCGCGGCGCTTGGCGCCCAGCGATCCGGTACTGGCCAGCACGGTGTTCGGCGTCCGGTTCCCCGGACCGATGGGCCTGGCCGCAGGATTCGACAAGGATGGCCGCGGGCTGGAGGCGTGGGGTGCCCTGGGCTTCGGGTATGCCGAGGTCGGCACCGTCACCGCGCAACCTCAACCGGGCAACCCCGAGCCCCGGTTGTTCCGGCTGCCCGAAGACCATGCGCTGCTGAACCGGATGGGATTCAACAACGAGGGCGCCGGCGCCCTGGCCATCCGGCTGGCCCAGCACACCCCCGATGTCCCGATCGGGGTGAACATCGGCAAGACCAAGCTGACCCCGCCCTCCGACGCGGTGGCCGACTACGCCGAGAGCACCCGGCTGGTCAGCGCGCTGGCCGCCTATGTCGTGGTCAACGTCAGCTCACCCAACACCCCCGGACTGCGGGATCTACAGGCCGTAGAGTCGCTGCGGCCGATCCTGGCCGCGGTCAAGGCCGAGACCGACAAGCCCGTCCTGGTCAAGATCGCCCCCGATCTCTCCGATGCCGATATCGACGAAATCGCCGACCTGGCAGTCGAATTGGGGCTGGCGGGGATCGTCGCCACCAACACCACCGTGTCCCGGGAGGGCCTGGCCACACCCGGTGTCGCCGACCTGGGCACCGGCGGAATCTCGGGGCGCCCGGTGGCACACCGATCCCTGCAGGTGCTACGGCAGCTGTACTCGCGGGTGGGCGACAAGCTCGTACTGATCAGCGCCGGTGGCATCGAAACCGCCGACGACGCGTGGGAACGGATCACCTCCGGGGCCACCCTGTTGCAGGGCTACACCGGATTCATCTACGGCGGCGGGTTGTGGGCCAAACAGATCCACGACGGCATCGCCGAGCGGTTGCACGCCGGCGGCTTCGCATCGCTGAGCGACGCGGTGGGATCAGCTGCCCGCTGACCTCCACCGCGCCCTCGGGACTAGTTCTGCTCGTAGGTGCCGTGGATGACGGCGCGGGCGATGGCCTGCCCGAAGAGGTTGAAGCCCAGGTAGGCCGGGGTGGCCCCCTCGGGCAGTTCCAGTGACTCCACCGGCAGCGCGTGCACGGCGATGTAGTAGCGGTGCGGGCCGTGACCGGCCGGCGGGGCGGCACCGATGTAGCGCTTGAGGCCGGCGTCGTTGGCCAGCGTGACCGCGCCGCCGGGCAGGTCGCCACCATCACCGGCGCCGGCGGGCAACTCGGTCACCGAGGCAGGCAGATCGGCTACCGCCCAGTGCCAGAAACCCGAGGCCGTCGGGGCGTCCGGGTCGTACACCGTCACCGCGAAACTCTTGGTTTCGGCCGGAAAACCGGACCAGCTCAGCTGCGGCGAGGTATCCGAACCACCGGCCCCCATGATCCCGCTGACCTGATCATTGGCCAGCGGCTGCCCGTCGGTGACAGATTCGGAGGTCAGGGTGAACGTCGGTAGCTTCGGCAGGCTGTCGTACGGAGATGTGCTCATGGTTCCCTCTCGTCGTGAGTCGTGCGGTCAGCAGTTCCGCAAAAAGTGTTCCAGAACGCCGGCCCCGAACTGCAGTGCGTCCACGGGTACCCGCTCATCGACGCCGTGGAACAGGGCCGCGAAATCCAGATCGGGCGGCAGGCGCAGCGGCGCGAATCCGAAGCAGCGAATCCCCAACCGCTGGAAGGACTTCGCATCCGTGCCGCCCGAGAGCATGTAGGGCACCGTGCGGGCCTCGGGGTCCAGCGCCAGGATCGCCGCGTTCATCGCGTCGACCAGGTCACCGTCGAACGTGGTCTCGTACGACGGCAGGTCCCGTTCCCAGCTGCGGGTGACATCGGGGCCGATCAACGAGTCGACCTCGCGCTCGAAGGCCTCCTTGCGACCAGGCAGCACCCGGCAGTCGATCACGGCTTCCGCCGAGGCGGGGATGACGTTGGCCTTGTAGCCGGCCTTGAGCATGGTGGGGTTGGCGGTGTCACGGAGTGTGGCCGAGACGATCCGGGCCACACCACCGAGTTTGGCGATGGTGCCGTCCAAATCCGGCGAGTTCACGTCGAAGTCGTAGCCGGTCTCCTCGGCCACCGCGGTGAGGAACTGCTCCACGGCCGGGTTGAGTACCAGCGGGAACTGATGCCGGCCCAGCCGGTCCACCGCACCGGCGATGGCGGTGACGGCGTTGTCGTCGTGCACCATCGACCCGTGCCCGGCCCGGCCGCGTGCGGTCAGCCGCATCCAGGAGAGTCCCTTTTCCGCGGTTTCGATCAGGTAGAGCCGTCGCTCGCCGCCGTCCTTGCGGGGCACGGTCAGCGAGAACCCGCCCACCTCACCGATCGCCTCGGTGACGCCCTCGAACAGATCGGGGCGGTTGTCCACCAACCAGTTCGCGCCGTAGGTACCACCGTGCTCCTCGTCGGAGACGAACGCGAACACCAACTCACGCGGCGGAACGATGCCCGAACGCTTGAAGTGCCGGGCCACCGCGATGGCCATGCCGACCATGTCCTTCATGTCGACCGCGCCGCGGCCCCACACATAGCCGTCCTTGACCGCACCGGAGAACGGGTGCACGCTCCAATCGGCGGGCTCGGCCGGCACGACGTCGAGGTGACCGTGGATCATCAGCGCGCCGCGGCCGGGGTCGGCGCCGGGCAACCGGGCGAACACATTGCCCCGGCCGGGCGCACCGGCCTCGACATACTCGGTCTGGTAGCCGACCTCCTGCAGCTGCTCGGCCACCCAGTGGGCGCACTCGGCCTCACCCTTGGTGGTTGCCGGGTCACCTGTGTTGGAGGTGTCGAATCGGATGAGCGCACTGACGAGATCGACTACCTCGTCCGCGCTGGAGGCGGGGACCGTCACAGAGTCCATTGGTACCACCGATTCACTCCGGGGCACCGGTTTGGGTCTTGGGCACCCAATCCGATAACCTTAGGCGCCCAGCCCGCGAGGCTGGCAGGTCCGAGTGGCGGAATGGCAGACGCGCTAGCTTGAGGTGCTAGTGCCCTATTAACGGGCGTGGGGGTTCAAGTCCCCCCTCGGACACGTCCGGCGACACGACTTAAGTCGGCAGTCGCCGTGACTCGCTGAAGATGCGGGTCGTAGTCGAGGCGCAGGCCCAGGCTTGCGTATACCTGAGCGCGTTCCGCCCCGGTTGCCTCACCAAGCACTGCTGACAGCCCGCCCAATTCCTCAACCAACTCGCTGATTTGTGCGGCAGTCATGACGCGAGGTCGCTCCGCTTGCTCAAGACGGACCTTCAGCTCGTCGCGCTCGGCGGTGCGGCGGCGCAATGCAACAGTCAAATCCTCAACGGCCACACCAGACTCCACGGCGGTAACCAGAGCAGCAACCTTCGCATTCGCCTCGCTGAGCTGGCGCCGCAAGGCCGCGTAGCCAGCCCCTGCTACCGGGTCCGCGTCTTGCCCGCGTGCCAAGTCGGCCGGATCGGCCAGGGTGGCGATCCATTCGTCAAGTCGCGCAGTCACCTCATCTTCACGGAGGTAGACGGTGCGCGGGTGATCACTCAGGTCCGCGGGTACCGAACGCGACTTACCGAGCTCACAACGGTAGAGGATGCGTGTTGTTCGCTTCCCGGCGCGGGCAGCGCCCTGCATCCGCCGTCCACATGCGGCACAGAACAGCAGCCCACGCAGTGCATATGGCACTGTTGACTCTCTGCTGCAAACAAGACCGGGACCCCGCCGCGCCTGCATCCGAAGACGAACAGCCTGCGCTAGTTCGTCACGGATCAGCGCTTCATGCGTGCGGCGTTCTGGTGCGATCCAGTCGGCCTCATCACGCCACCGCATACGAGTCTCATACCCCGCAGCGACATCATCGGGGTTGACCAGAACCTCGTATTTCTCCTGCTTGCCCCAAACACGGATACCGCGGTACGCCGGGTTGTCGAGTATCGCGCGGATCGCCGAATGGGACCATCCTCGTGGGTCACGATGCCGATTCCGTGCCGGGTCGTACTGGCTCGGTGACGGTACACCATCGTCGGTGAGCCGTTGCGCGATATAGCGCAGGCCCGCTCCGTCGGCGTACATGCGGTAGATCCGCTCGACGACCGAAGATGTCGCGGGGTCGGGTTCGAGGCGGTGAAGCCGCTGCCCAAGATTGGCCTTGGCAGGGTTTGGATGCGGGCCGGCATCGACGAGCCGGTAACCGTAGGGTGGTCGACCACCGAGATATCTGGCGGTGTCGTGCGCGAGTGCTGACATCGCCGTACGGACGCGCATCTGGATTCGAGCGCGCTCTCCCTTGCTCATGCCGCCGAACAGAGTCATCACCAGGTCGTGTGCCTCGGAGCCGGGATCGACCGCTCCGCCGACCTCGGGTACCCACAGGCCAACTCCGTAGTGCGTGAGGACAGGGAAGGTGAGCGCGAACTGCGGCCCGTAGAACGCACGGGCGGGTTCCCCAATCACTACGGCATCAAAGCTACGGTCCCGACAAGCGACATCAGCAAGCAGACGTGACGCCTCTGGCCTGCGCTTCCACGGCAGTGAACGGCTCTGTCCCACATCGAAGTAGTCGGCGGCGATGAATCCGCCGTGCGGAGTGATCAGGTCCATGGCACGCCGCTTCTGCCAGCTGCGGCTCGCCTCCGGGTCTTGAGCGTCCTCCGTGCTCACTCGGCCATAGAAGGCGAACCTCAGGCTCACGCCACTCCCCTCCCTGATCCAAGCATCCGGTCCCGCACAGCCATTATCACGTGTACCAGCGCGCGGTTGGCCTCGGACGGAAGTCGATATTGGTTGGGCACAACAATTTCAACACCCCCCTCTGACACCGTCGGCGCATCGGGACGAGCGTCACACCCGGAGCGAGCACGTGCTGCTCGGGACCTGTCAGCCATCGCTTCCCCCTGGCGGATCCCATTGTTGATTGCGGGCTTGGCCACGGACTTCGATCAGTCCGATGCGGCGGGTGTGGATGTGTTGGACGGCCGCGGAGTAGATGAGGGTCCGGTCGCCGAGGCTGGTGGGGCCGGCACGATCGAATTCCCATGCCACCAGATCATCGCCATCGGTGGAGTCGAGGCCGAGATCATGTTGGTGCGCAGTGCTTTTTAAACGTTGTTCACGGGTCCAGGCCGCGCGACGTTCGCGCAGCGCGGTCATCGTGGTGGAATAGCGGCGGGATTTGCTGGTGATGTGGCCCCGGTAGCCCAGGGTGTGCAGCCACCGACCGACACCGGCCAGTCCCTTATCGGCGAGTTGGCTGATGGCGGTCAGGATCGCCCGAACGTGGTCGCAGACATCGAGGTCAGCGATGGCCTCGGTGGAGATGCGTCGCGCGCTGATCCCGACGTCAGCTAAGGATTTGGTGACGTATTTCGCGAGGTAGCGAGCTACGCGGCGGCCTGGAAGAACCCCGCCGTGTGGTGAATCCTCCTGCACAGCAGAGCCGTCCGTGCCGGCGTGCCGGTTGTCGATGGGTTGGGTGTCGACTTGTGTGCCGAACCTGATCACCCGTGTCGCTGTATTTGAGGATGAGTCGGTGACCGTCACGGCCACGGTTCGAACGGCCTGTTGGATGATGGTGGCCAGTTCGGTTGCCGCAAGGGGCGCATGCCAGTCATGACCGCCAGAGTCATCGCTGTCGGGCGGGTCGAGGCGGATCAGGGCATGAATGTGCGGGATGAGCCGGGCTTGCAGTTCGACGACTTTGATGAAGCTGACCTGCACCGCATCCGGGTCGGCGCCCGAAGCACGTAGCTCTCGGCGCAGTGTGCGTCGCAGGGTGATGGTGAAGCGTCGCCACAGTTCGGGCAGGTGCCATGTGAACAGGACATGCCCGGTGTAGTCGTAGCAGTCCGCGCAGATCGGCTGTCCCGCATAGATATCACCTTCGCCGTGGGTTGTGCTGCACCACAGTGGTTTTCCATGCGGGCATCGGCGGTAGCCGCCAGTGTGGTGGTGGTCGCGACACACACGCTGCTTCTTGTCGCCTGCACGCGCGGCGGCGTGAACAGGCCCGTAGCTAGGTGCGGTGAGGGTGACGAACACCTGCGGACGATCGGCCACTGCTGCGGGGATGTTATGGTGGCCGCCGGCGGTGCCAGCGTGCACGAGCTGCCACGTGTCGCGGGCGTACAGGTCTGAGCACGATGGGCATACCTGTGCGCGGCGGTTGTTGCACCGTGTCCACACCACCCGATCGCGGCCTATCTCGTCGGTACCTCTGAGTTGGATGGGGTGGGCGCAGAAGCCAACAGATTCCGCGCGCCGCCACCACGATTCGAACCCCGTCGAGGACGCGCGGCGCACCATCTGATCCACCACCGCATTGGTGTCGATCGAGCCGGGAACCCCGGGCAACACCAGCGTGGGGGCTGTCGTTGCAGTAGTCACCGTTGACCCCGGGCGGTGTCGGTGCGCCCGCTGTTGGACTGGTTGGTTCGGGTCGCGGCACGAGGTGGCCGGAATCGTGCTGCCAGAGTGGCGATGTCGTGGTCGGCGACGTGAAATGCCCGTACCCGCACCGGTTGGGCCGTGCCATCGATCATCATGTAGCCCACACCGGGAGTGGTGTCGGGGATGTGATCGCAGTCGGCCCCCGCGTCGCGGGCGCCCTGGCCCAAAACCATGGTGGTTTGGGTGGCTTCGGTCAACCGCAACCCGATTCGCACGGTAAACAGCTGCCGCACCGGCAGGGTGTCTTTGGCCGGATCTTGCACCGCTGCCACCACCGAAATGCCGACGGCCCGGCCTTGGGAGAGCAGCAGGCCCAACAGCTGTTCAATTTCGCTGCGCACCTTGCGGTCGGTCACATACGCAGTCAGCGCGGCGATCTCATCGATCACCACCACGAATAACGGCTCAGTCGGAGTCGGGGTGTGCATGCGCGTCTTGCCCCGTAACCGATTGGCGCGGGCGTGCATCACCTCCACTAGTTGCCGCAGCAGGTACAGGGTGGTGCCAGTGGCGTCGTGGGTGAACACCGTGAACATGGGTGCTCCGGCGCCCAGTTCCATGCCGCCTTTCGGGTCGATGACGCAGAGCCGCACTTGTCCGGTTTTCACGGCGGGGGCGAGGCCAGCGATCAGTGACCACAACACTGAACCTTTCCCCGCGCCGGTCGCGCCAGCCACGAGCAGGTGGTGGCCAAGCAGAGGTAGGTGCCACCAGTGGCGGGTTTCGGTGATCCCGACCCGCACCGACCCCACATCCACCGCAGTCGCCGTCGTGGGCATGGGCAGGGCAATCGGGTCGGCCAGCACGTCGCCGCGCATCAGGGTGATGCGTAGCTCTCCGGGCGCGGTCGCGCGGATGGCGATCCGGTCGGCACGCCAGGCGGCGGCTAGCGCCTCGGATTGCTTGTGCCAATCAGCCAGGGAGTGGCCGGTGACCACTCGCAGCGCCAGGACGTCGGTCGTCTTGCCGATGCGCACCGACTGCAAGGTCGGCACCAAGGTGCGTTCGCCAAGTGTGGCGGTCAGGCCGTGCAGGGTGCACACCGATTGCCAGGTGCGGGTGTAGCGCGACCAGGTCAACCAGCGCCGCCGCACCGGCTCGGTGACCCATCCGTGAAACGATCGCGGGTCCAGCCACGCCCAGCCCGCATACGCGGCAGCGAAAGCAATACCGATGATCAGACCCGCGCGTGAGCCATGGGTAATGGCCATCGCCACGCTGGCGATGATCGGGATGCTGATGGCCGGGAACAGGACCGCCCACCACAGCAGATACCCGGCCGCTTTGAACAGTGAGAGGATGAGGTCGGTGATCCAGTCGTCGTCGTTGGATTGAGAGTTCTTGCTGTTTTTGTAGTTTGATGCCATGACAGGCGTCCCTCTGGTGAGTGAATGGTCGATAGCAGCTCACGTGCTGGGGCGCGACACCCACGAGCGCCGCGCCCCAGCAAATGGGGTTATTTCTGCGCGCGGGACGCTTGATCGCTCGGCGCAGCCGCGGGGTTGGTGGGGGTGATGGCGTCGGCACGGAACGCCACGCCGCTGCGATCACCTTGAGCCCAAGGGATAGCAACCAGACCCGCGACTGAAACAGGTTGGGTGACTGTCACTTTCGGATCCCCGGCGACGGTGACGTTGAGCACTTCACCACCGGTGTCATCCAACGCCAACAGCTGCGCGGCATACAGTGGCACGCCGGTGGCGGTGTCCACTTTTGGGCTGCCGGTCTCGAAGTTCAGCCGCGGCTCGGCCGCTCGGGTGACGATGAACCGTGTGCCTGATGTGTCGATTCTTAAACGCATTGTCCCGCTGTTCCTTTCGTGATCTGTTTGCGCCCGTTGCGGCGCTGGGCTCAGTTCACGTGGACATCGCGGACGTAGCGAGGGACGTTGGCAGGCATTGCCGACACTGCCGCAGACATTTCGGACACGACAGGGACATGCCCGTGGGCATCGGACGGGCATCACCGCCGCGGGGCGGCGGCAGTCGCATGGCAAACTAGGAACCACGCGCTGAGGATGGACAGGGATGACACGGAAAGATGTGCGCTGAGACGACGGGCGATCAGGACGGCGACGCCGAGGCCGCCACGATCCCCAACGATCGCCTCACCCAACGGCTGCACGCCAAGGGACTCTCCCCACAGAGGTTCGCCACTGCGGTGGGCGTGGATATCAAGACGGTGCGCCGCTGGCTGGCCAACATCGACTACAACGTCCGCGAGGACAACGCCCGCCGCGCCGCTAAGCTGCTTGGCTGCACACCGCACAACCTGTGGCCCAACCAGTATCCTGCCCCTACCGCGAGCGCGCTGGCGACGACGTCGCTGGGTGGTCCGTTCACCGCGACGCTGTATGCCAGCCGCACCCAGCTGCCGATCACGACGTGGCAGCAGCATTTCGGCGACGCCACCACCGGCATCGACATCCTCGTCCTGGCGGCCACGTTCCTGTTTGACACCCTCGACGGCTTCCTCGACATTCTGCTCGACGCCGCCGCCCGCGGTGTGGCGGTGCGGTTTCTCGTCGGGGATCCTGACACTGCCACCACGATCCTGCGCGGCAAGGAGGAAGGCATCGGCGAGGCCGTCATCGCCCGCTGCCGCACGTCCGTGGAGTTGCTCGCCCCGCATGCCGATACCCCGGGGCTGGATATCCGCACCCACGACACCACGCTCTACACGTCGATCTTCCGGGTCGACGACGCCATGATCGTCAACTTCCACATCTACGGCTCACCCGGGCGCAACAACCCCGTGCTTGTGCTGTCGCGCCACCACGAACCACGGCTCTGGGCCACCCTCGAAGACGCTTTCACCCAGGTCTGGGATCGCGCCAGACCGCTCAGCGCGAAAGGCTGAACCCTATGCGAACCGACTACTACAACGACCCCAACGCCCCGCTGCCCAACAGCGTCGTTCCGTCAGCCTCGGCCATCGTCACCGACGAACAGGGTCGTATCCTGCTGATCAAACGCCGCGACAACACCCTGTGGGCGCTACCCGGCGGCGGACACGACATCGGCGAAACGATTGCCGACACCGCCGTCCGGGAAGTCAAAGAGGAAACCGGGCTCGACATTGAAGTCACCGGCCTTGTCGGTGTCTACACCAACCCGCAGCATGTCGTCGCGTTCACCGATGGCGAAGTCCGCCAACAGTTCTCTCTGTCCTTCACCACCAAGGTTCTCGGCGGTACCCTGGCCATCGATCACGAAAGCACCGACATCGCCTGGACCGATCCCGACGACATCCCCAATCTGGACATGCACCCGTCGATGCGACTGCGCATCGAGCACTACCTGCAACACCGCGACAGCCCCTACCTCGGCTAACCGGCTGGGTTTACAGCCAATCGCGTACCCGTCGGACCGCCGCCAACAGTTCGTCGCGCCCCGCGTCGACCGCGCGGTGCACCGGGTCCTCGGGTCCATAGCGGCCCAACACCTCGATCAATCGATCTCGCGGTGATACCGGCGCCCCGTCCGGCCCGGTCGTCAGATCGCAAAAGGTCAACACATCCAGAACATCGCTGGGCGGATCGCTGAACGCCGCTAAACCTGACAAGCCGCGCTCGGCAGCTTCCGCGTGCGCCCCAGTATGGAACGCCACCAGGGAGGCGACCAGCTCCCGAAAACCCGCCGCCCGGGCAAACTCTGCGCCATCGAGCGGATGAAACCCGGTCCGGCGCAACGACGGTGCGTAGCCGATATCGTGCAGCCACGCCGCTGCCACCAAAGAGTCCGCTGTCTGGGCATCGAACCGCCGACTCAGCCGCTCGGCAGTCGTCGCGACACCCCGCACATGCGCCAACCGCCGCAGCTGCCCCACCAGTCGCGTCTCGGCCTCTCGCCGTGCACGCTGCGCCAGCATCCCGCTCACAACCGCCATCCTACGAGTCCCATCGCCATGGCGCAGACCCGCAACTGATGCTCAGCGGAGCCCGGGCCGCCATAGCCCGCGAGGAACCGGCGGCTACCTGCGGGCTTCGCTACACTCCCTCTGCTCCCGTCCGCTGGCGCTCCCGTCCGCGCCGCTCGCTACGCTTCGCCCTCCGTCCGCCGCCACACAAGCTTGCACACGACGACGAGCGCTGTACATCTCAACGGCCACGGCATCCTGGCACCACGACAAGCCAGGACTGTCCTCGCTCCTCGCCGCATCGAGACGCCGCGGGCAGCAGGCGCGACCAACGCCCGCCTGACCGCCGCTGGCCTGCGATGTGAGAACTTTCTTTACTGCTATCAAGTCGATGGCGGCACGTTGCCACCAGCTCGACACCGCAGCCGCCCGACTCGAACGCCACGTCGACACCATCACCGCCACCGCCGCACCCGAGCTACAGCGTCGGGCCCGACACCGCTGCCACGCTGCTGACCGCCCTCGGCGACAACCCCGCTCGGATCGGCAGCGACGCCGCTTTCGCCAAACTCTGCGGGGTCAGCCCACTGGAAGCCTCCAGCGGCAAAACGATCCGCCACCGGCTCAATTGGGGAGGCAATCGCGACGCCAACCGTGCCCTGCACGTCATCCTGGTGGTGCGCATGCGCCGTCACCAGCCCACCCGCGACTACTTCGTTCACCGCCTGGCCGAAGGCAAAACCAAGAACGAGATCATGCGCTGCATCAAGCGTACATCGCCCGCGAGATCTACCACGCCCTCCGCCAACCCAGCAGAAGAACCAACGAACTCATTGCCTGAAGAACTCATTGCCTGAAGATAGGAGCATCTGGTATCAACTCCCGAAGGGCACCCGATCCGCAATGTCCACCCATTTCGTGGCGATATGGCACCTCTGTAGATGCCATCAATCCTCCCAGGTGAGTAATGTGCAGGTGGCTAATCGTTCAGGGTCATAGGGAACGCGAGATGATTTCCTTCATCACCTCATTTGTGCCGGCGTAGATTTTCTGCACGCGCTGGTCCACCCACAATCTCGAGATGGGGTACTCGGTCATGTACCCATATCCGCCGTGGAGCTGCAAACAGTCATCGAGCACCTTCATCGCTCGCTCAGTGGTCCACCATTTCGCCATGGCGACGGTCTGGACGTCGAGTTGGCCCGCGAGGTGTAGGTCGATGCAGTAGTCCAAAAATACTCGTGCGATGCGCGTTTCGGTTGCAGCTTCGGCCAAGATGAATTTCGTGTTCTGGAAGCCGAAGACGGGCCGTCCGAACGCTTCCCGCTCACGGGTGTATTTGAGTGTCTGCTCCACGGCAAGTTCCATCGCCGCGACCGCCCCAACCGCGACGATGAGCCGCTCTTGAGGTAGCTGCGTCATCAGCTGAATGAAACCCTGACCCTCGGTCTCGCCCAGGAGGTGCGAGCGGGGCACTCTTACGTCGTCGAAGAACAACTCGGAGGTGTCTTGTCCGCGTTGGCCGATTTTGTCGAGGACCTTGCCGCGCCGGAATCCGGGTCGATCGGCTTCGGCGACGATCAGCGAGATGCCGGCGGCGCCCTGACTTGGATCTGTCTTGGCGACGACGATGATCAGGTCGGCTTGCTGACCGTTGGTGATGAAGGTCTTTGCGCCGGTGATCACGTACTCGTCACCGTCAAGAATTGCTTTGGTCTTGACACTCTGCAGATCAGAACCGGTCCCTGGCTCCGTCATGGCGATAGCACCGATCATTTCGCCTGAGGCCATCTTGGGCAGCCACTGCCTCCGTAGTTCTTCGGCCGCATACTGGAGGATGTAGTGCGCGACGATTCCGCTGTGCAGCCCTGCGCCCCATGAGCTGTCCCCGACTCGGGCTTGCTCTTCGAGTACGACGGCTTCGTGCGCGAATGTGCCGCCTCCCCCGCCGTATTCTTCGGGTATGGACATGCAGAGCAGGCCTAGTTCGCCGGCTTTGTGCCACAATTCTCGGTCAACTTGGTGCTGGTCTGCGAAACGTTGCGCATGTGGGGCCAATTCGGTCGAGAAGAACTTCGCGGCAAGGTCACGAAGCTCGAGCAATTCGGCGCTCATCCAGGGAGAAATTGATGCTGTCACAGGATTCCCTCTCGGCTGTTCAATATCAATGGGTTTGATTTCTTAGGACGTTTCGATCTGATACTCGCCGGCGGAGTGACGCGCGCGTATGGCCTTCTTGTCGTATTTCCCGACGCTTGTTCGGGGAATCTCAGACACGAAGCTCCACCGCTCCGGGATCCACCACTTGGCGACCTTGTCCAACAGAAACGCGCGCAGTCGGTCGATGTCGACCTCGGCTCCACGGTGAACCACGACCAGGGCGAGCGGTCTTTCCTGCCATTTGTCGTCGGGAACTGCCACCACCGCAGCCTCGTAGATCGCCGGGTGACCAATCAGCGTGTTTTCCAGCTCGACTGAGGAGATCCATTCTCCACCTGACTTGATGACGTCCTTCGCACGATCGGTCAGCGTGAGATACCCGTCCGGGTCGATCCGGCCGACGTCGCCGGTGCGCAGCCACCCTCCGTCGAACTTGTCCGGATCATCGTCGCCGAAGTAGGCGCCGGTGATCCACGGGCCTCGCGCCTGTATTTCACCCGCTGATCGACCGTCCCACGGCACTGTCTTCTTGTGGTCGTCACGCAACCGGATCTCGACACCGCACATCGGCCGACCCTGGCTTTCGCGCATCTCCCACGCACGGGTCTCGCCTACTCCGTGCGCTGCGCGTGCGACGGTAGCCAGCGGCGAGGTTTCGGTCATGCCCCATGCCTGCACGATAGGCACGTTGTACTTGTCTTCGAATGCCCGCATCAGCGAGACGGGGACTGCCGATCCCCCGCAGGCAACCAGCCGAAGTGAGGAGATGTCCCGGGCGGGATTCGATTCCAGGTATCGATCGACATCGTTCCAGATCGTCGGCACTGCACCGGCGATAGTCGGCTGAGTCTCTTCGATGATCGACACCAGCGGCGCGGCTTGCAGATGGCGATCGGGTAATACCAAGTCCGCACCAGACATCAACGCCGCGTAGATCAGTCCCCACGCATTGGCGTGAAACATCGGGACAATGGCCAGGATACGGTCGGCCTCGCTCACTGCCAGGGCGTTCGACGTGCAGGCGGTCAGTGCATGTAGGTAGGTCGAACGGTGGCTGTAGACAACACCTTTGGGATTTCCAGTAGTCCCGCTGGTGTAGCACATGGCCGCGGCGGAACGCTCATCGATCTCGGGCCAATCGAAAGTCTCCGGTTGCTGCGCCAGGATCTCCTCGTAACGCAACACCGTCTTCCCGCATCGCTGCAGCGGAGCGAGGTCGCCGCCCCCGGTGGCGATGACCGTATGCACCGACTCCATCGCTGGTAGCGCACTAGCCAACAATGGCGCAACCGACGCATCCACCAGGATGATCTGATCGCTGGCATGGTTGGCGATGTACGCGAGTTGCTCTGGAGCCAAACGAATGTTGAGGGTGTGCAGCACCGCGCCCATGGAGGGAACCGCGCAGTAGGCCTCGAGATGTTCTTGGTTACTCCACTGAAAAGTGGCCACCCGTTGATCTGCCGTTATTCCGAGCCCGCGCAACGCATTGGCAAGTCGGCCCGCTCGCCCCAGGACGCTACGGTAGGACATACTTCGGTATCCAATTCCGTCGGGGGTGATCACCTCGCTGTTTCCGTGAATGGAGGCGGCATGGCGGACAATTGCCGAGATTGTGAGCTGGACGTCTTGCATCGTGCTGTGCATTACGCATCGGCCCTTCAGGCGAACAGGTCTGGATGGCGACTCGCATCGCCTATGAGCGTCCCGTAGTGGGTTCTGAGCGCTTGCAGGATCTCTGCCAGCGGTAGATCGTCGAAGGCGCCTCGATCCCTCAGATATTCCATGTGTTGTGTGCCGTCACCGGCGAACCCGTGCAGCAGGGCGTCTGTGCGCCCGTCGAAATCAATTGGCGGGACGCCGAACCGTGCGCATAGCTCGCGATTGAACGCCGGAGTTGCCTTGACCCAGACACCGCAGAGATGCATGAGGCTGTATCCGTGGTAGACGAAGACGTCGGTACCGCCCATCCGCTCACGCAATGTCTCGGTCTGAAGGTGGTTTCGGACATCGGCGAACCCCAGCCGCGCTGGGATGCCTGCTGCTCGGCAGGCCGCCGTCAAGAGCACCGCCTTCGGGACGCAGTAAGCGCGGTCTGCAGTTGCGATGGTGCTGGCGCGATACGCATGCGGGTCATCGGTCACGGTGTAGGGGTCATACCAAATCGAGTCGCGGACCGCAGTGAAGATGGCTATGGCCTTCGTGGTGTCGTCGACCGCGCCGCGGGTCGCCGATGCAACGAAGTCGCGTACCGATTCATGTTGCCAATCGAGGAACTCCGTGGGCTCCAGGTAAGGCGAGTTCTCACCGCTCATCGGTGCCGCAACGTCACAGGCAGTCCGTCCACGGGAATGGGCAGCGAGGTGTTGTCCCAACGCACGTGATAGTCGTTTGGGACCGTCCAAGTGTAGGTACGCAACATCTGGTGCAGGATTGCCTTCACCTCGAGTGTGCCGAACTGCATCCCAATGCATTTGTGCGCCCCCCCGCCGAACGGCACCCAGGCGAATCGGTGCTGTTGGTCCTCGCGCCGGGGCTCATCGAAGCGCGACGGATCGAAACGGTCCGGGTCGCTCCATATTCTGCGGTCGAAGTGATTTACGGCGGGTGTGATTGCGCACAAGGTTTCACGGGGGATGTGATAGCCGTCGATGGCGACATCGCGGACGGTCTTGCGCATCACCAGCGGAACGGGCGCCAGCAGACGCAGAGCTTCTTTGAGGATCAGATCGAGGACCGTCATCCGCTCCAGTTCGTCGATATCTGGCGAATCGTGACCGAAGGACCGCGCCTCCGCCGCTGCCTTCTCCTGCCACTCAGGATGTTTAGCGAGGAAGTAGGTGACAGCAGTGGTGGTGATCGTGGAGGTGTCATGGGCGGCCATCATGAGAAAGATCATGTGGTTGATCACATCCTCGTCGGAGAACCGTTCACCGTCTTCTGTGGTCGCCTGGCAGAGGGCGGCGAATAGATCGTCGGTCTCGCCTGCACGCGCGGCCGGCAGGTGTCGGGAGAAGTAGTCCTCCAACACGCGCCGCCCATGCACGCCGGCGCGGAACCTGGTGCCCGGGAGTGGAACTCGCACAAAGGAACTCGCCGCGCGAACAGTGGACACGAACGCCTCGTTGACAGCAGCGCTCTCGTCCTTGCCGCGGCCACCCATGAAGACATCCGTGGCAATATCGAGGGTGAGATTCTTCAACAACGGGTAGATCCGGACCGACGGACCGGTCGGCCACGCGGGCACGGCTGCGCGAACGCACGGGGCCACCTGCCCGACATATCCGGTCAGGCGAGGACGCGTGAACGCCTCCTGCATGATGCGCCGGTGCATCAAATGTTCGTCGAAGCTCATGAGCATCAACCCGCGATGGAAGAAAGCATCGATCAGGAAGGACCAGCCATCTTGAGAAAAGGCCTTGGCTTCGCTTGTGAACGCCTCACGCGTTGCGTCTGGACCGGCGATGACCACCATTTTGGTACCGAATGCGCCCATCCACGACACCGAGCCCAAACGTTCGTAACGCTCCCGACTGAATTCTGAACCAAATCGGATGTAGTCGACAGTGTGCCCCAGCAACGGGAGTCCAGCGTCCCCTAGGACGGCTCTCAGCCCAGATCCGGCGGGGGCCGGCGCAAGTTCCCGGACTCTCCAGTCCCGACTCCACTGTCGCCATTTGTCATCGACGACGCGGGGGGCGGGCGCCAACAGGACAGACGTCAACCGCTCCTTGGGGTGACGCGTGATTGCGAGAAGCTGATTAGCCACGATGCCTCCTGGGCGCTCTGCTGCACGGGTATCTGGTAATAGTTTACATAGATGTGCTGAATGTCAATATTCGAACAGTTAACAGTGAAATGTTAGACACCGCCTGCGACCCGGATCATCTGCGCAGCCTCGCGCGGTTCTCACTCGGGCCGTCTAACTGAAGGCGTTCAACGTGCCTGAATAGATAATCGTGACTGCGTGGTTTGCGGGTGAGGATCCGGTAGGCAAATGTAGGCCCAGGCCAGTTCGTCGGGATCGCGCCACTCGAGGTCGTGTACCAGCTCGCGCAAAGCGCCCACACCGACCTTCGCAGCCGCCGGCTCAATCGTGTGTTGTAGCTTTGCTCGATGTCTGGCCTGACGTCGACCGTACGCCCTGGGTCACTCGCCAAAATCTTGATGAGGGCACCGACATAGCGGACCTGAGACTCGATCATGTAAATGATCGACCCGGAACCGACATTCGTGTTCGGGCCATAGAGGAGAAAGAGATTCGGGAACATCGGGACTGTAATGCCCAGGTATGCGTGCGCCTGCGTCCCCCACACCTCGTCCAGAGTCACTCCGCCCCAGCCGCGAACACGCATCGGGGCGAGGAAGTCGGTAGCGCGGAAACCTGTTCCGTAAATGACGACATCCGCGCGATGGAGTACGCCATCGTCGGTCACGACTCCCTTGTCGCAAAGCTTCGCAACCGCGTTGGTCACCAACGAGACTTCACCGTTGGCAATCGCGGGGTAGTAATCATTCGAGAACAACACCCGCTTGCACCCCGGCGCATCTGATGGCGTGAGTTGCCGGCGCAGCATTGGATCGGCAACCTGCCGATGGAGGTGGTAGCGGGCGACCGCGCCGAGAATGCGTGACAAGGGCTTCGCGTCGACCAACGTCACTGCGAGCACTTCAAAAATCAGCCATACCGCGAAACGCTCAAGACGCAGCCACAGCGGCAGAACCTTAATCAGCTGTTGGTGAAGACGTCCGTACCTGCTGTCCCACTTCGGCAAAATCCAAGGCGCCGTGCGCTGATACAGCGTTACGCGCTGTGCCTCGTGTGCGATCCGTGGCACAAACTGTATCGCGCTTGCGCCTGTCCCGATGACGGCTACTTCCTTGCCGCGCAGCGATACCGAATGGTCCCAACGCGCCGAATGAAAACGCGGCCCCTCGAAGGTGTCTTCGCCGGCAATATTCGGCGTATGAGGTCGCGAGAGCTGCCCCACGGCCGAAATCACGACATCGCACCAGATCGTCTCGCTGGATCCGGTCACCAAACGCCAACGGCCGGCCTGTTCATCGAAGGTCATCTCGACGACTTCGGTCCGCGTGCGCAAATGCAGGTCCATTCCGTCGGCCAGGACGAGTCGGCGAAGATATTGGAGTATCTCGGGCTGTTCTGCATAACGTCTCGACCAACGAGTGTTGGGCTTGTCCGAGAGTGAGTACAACGCTGACGGCACGTCGCAAGCCGCTCCTGGATAGGTGTTGTCGCGCCAGACGCCGCCGATGTCTGCAGCCTTTTCCACCATGGTGAAGTTGGTGAATCTGAATCGCCCTGGAAATCCCGGAGGCTCCTGACCTTGGAAACGAGGATGCAGGTATGCCGAAGGAACAGTGTGCCGGGAAGCCCACGGCGCGTCGTTACAGCCCGGAGGAGAAGGCCGCCGCGGTGC